>NZ_JADWPD010000006.1 GCF_017308975.1 Amycolatopsis sp. MtRt-6
CCACATCGAGGGTGGCACCATAATTGATCACGTGGGGCCTCTGGAACCTCGGACTTGATCTTCGCAAATCCAGTCCTACCAGGGGCCCCACGCCTTATCCACACACACCGCTACTGAGAAAACCTCAATGTGGCCTTGGTTGCGTTGAACGCACCGAAGGCCACATTGGGTGCGTTGGACGCACCGAAGGCCACATTGGGGCGCATGAGCCGGACCGTCAGCGAGCCGGAACCGCGGCCCGAAGCCGGTCCCGGAACTCAGCCACCAGCTCCTCGAGCCCCCGCGGCCCGCTCGCGGTGCCGAAGACGTGGTAGTCCGGCCGCACCAGCGCCGAAGTCGCCCCGTACCGCGCCAGGAACGACCGCAGGACGTCGTCAGCCGGCTTCACCACGCGAGTCCCCAGCGAGGCGAGGAACGGCGAGTCGTACTCCTCCGTGGTGAGCAGCACGAAGCCCGGACCGACGCCAGGCCCGTCCGGCACCACCACACCCGCCCCCGGGCTCTCGTGCAACAGTCCGCCCGTGAGCGGCGCCGCCGGTTCAGGGCGCCCCGCGGGCTTCCCCCGCCGGTTCGCCAGCACCGTCTCGTCCCGCGAAGCGGCCGCCGCCGGGTCCGTCACGCAGATCACCCGGCCCAGCTGGACCGACGCGAGGATCGCCTCCTTCGCCGCCTCCCGGCGTTCCGGCTCGTACGTGTCCAAAATGGACTCGTCGGCCAGGTCGCCCAGTACCAGGTCCAGCTTCCACGCCAGGTTCGTGACGTCACGGACGCCGGAGCACATGCCCTGGCCGGCGAACGGCGGCATCAGGTGCGCCGCGTCGCCCGCGAGCAGGACGTGCCCGACCCGCCACCGGTCCGCCCAGCGGGCCTGGAAGATGTACGTCGTGCTGCGCAGCAGCGTGGCCGTTTCCGGGGTGACGCCGAACGGCGCCATCAGCCGCCACGCCGTCTCATCCTTGTTCAGTTCCGCCGGGCTTTCCCCGGGCAGCCGCATGAACTCCCAGCGACGGCGGCCGGGACCGCTGCCGACGAGCGTCGTCGGGCGGGCCGGGTCGCAGATCTGGACGTTCGTCGGCACGAACTCGCGCGGCTCGTTCAGCCGGACGTCGCAGAGCAGCCACTCGTACGAGAAGCCGAGGTCGGTCACCGGCACGTCGAGGTGCTCGCGGACGAAGCTGTTCGCGCCGTCGCAGCCCACGACCCACCGGGCCGAGATCGTCCGCGGCACGTCGTCTTCGTCGACGGCGGTCACCTCGACGCCCGATTCGCCGTCGGCGATGGCCACCACCTCGTACCCGCGCAGGACAGTGAGCCCGGAGAGGGCCTCTGCCCGGGCCGCGAGCAGCTCCTCCAGCGCCGGCTGGTGCATCGTGTTCGCGTCCGGCCAGCCGTACCGGCCGGTGGTCGAGAAGGCGATGTCCAGCAGCGTCCGGCCGTCGGCGGTCTGCCACTGGTAGCCGTTGGCCGGCTCGGTGATCCCGGCGAGGTCGCCGCCGATGCCGGTGGCGGCCAGCAGCCGGGCGGTCTCGCCGTCGAAGCTGGTCGCCCGGGGCAGCCGGTACGGCCGGGGCCGGCGTTCGAGCACCGTCACCCGCCGGCCGCGCTGCGCCAGCAGCACCGACAGCGTCGCGCCGATCGGGCCGTTGCCGACGACGACGACGTCCGTGTCCGTCACGGGAGCTCGTTCCGCAGCACGTGGCTCACCCGATCGCGCACGCAGGCGACGCGGCCGGGCAGCGACGGATCGCCTTCGGGCCACACCAGGTCGATCCCGACCCGGCCGCCGAAGGTGCTCAGCACGTAGCCGCCGAGGGCGAGGGTCTCACGCATCCGGGACGCGGAGTGCAGGTTGGTCAGCCGCAGCCCGGCCGGCGTGCGCATCGGCGGCGCCACGCCCCAGTTCATGATGCTGACCACGGCGAGGGCCAGCTTCGGGTCCCACGGCTTCGCGGCGGCGGGCCGCGAGAACATGTCCAGGATGCTGCGCTGCACGGAGCCGTCGGCCAGGCCGGCCCGCAGCTCGTCGCCGATCGCCCGGCCGATCACCACGGCGTCGGGCGCCGTCCCGGGGGACACCTTGAACCCGACGCCGCCGAGCACGTTCGTGCCCTCGGTCGCGCCGACCGGCGGAGCGAGCCGGCTGCGCAGGTTCACCGAGTACCGGTACACCAGGTCGGTCAGCGGCATGTCACGCAGCTCGGCCTCGGCGAGCAGGATCGCGCCCGACACCAGGCCGTTGATCGTCACCTTCTCGCGGTGCCCGAGATCCGCCAGCGCCGTCGTTTCGGCCTCGGTCAGGCGGTGCTGGACGACGTGGCGGACGACCGGTTCCGCGGGGGACACCGCCGGCGGCGGCCCGGCGGGCGGCGGACCGTCGGCGTGGATGCCCCGCTCGGCGAGCAGGTCCTCGAGCGACCGGGGGAACGGCTGCCGGGGCAGGTCGACGGGCACGCCTTCGACGATGTCGGTGTAGCACGACCAGAGCGTCGAGAGGATCGCCGTGGCGTGGTGCGCGTCCCCGACGCTGTGCTGAAGCGCGAAGCAGACACTGGCCTCGTCGCCGTCGCGGACGACGTTGAGCGCGCTCAGCGCCCGGCTCTGGTCGAGGTCCAGCCCGGACAGGGGCCGGCCCGGGTCACCGTCGGCGAACCGGATCTCCGGCCGCGCGCCGGACTCGGCCAGCACGACGCCGTCTTCGGTGACCTCCACCCGGGCCGCGAGGTGCGGGTAGGCGCGGTACACCGCTTCGAACGCGGTGGTCAGCGCTTCGGGATCCAGCCGGCCGGTCGCGCGCACCGTGTAACCGATGTACGCCTCCTTGACGGCGTGGATCCGTTCGCTGGGCGCCAACGCACGCCGGACACCAGCTCGCGTCACGAGTTCCTCCAGAGCGTCGCGGTCACGGCCGGCTCAGTGCGGTGCCGGCCAGTTTTTCGGTCATCGTCGCGATCATCGGGGCGGCCTGCTCGACCAGGAAGAAGTGGCCGCCCGGCAGCACGTGCAGCTCGGCCGGCCCGGTCGTGTGCTCCGCCCAGGCGCGGGCTTCGCCGACGGACACGCGCGGGTCGCGGTCGCCGGTGAACGCCGTGACCGGGCAGGCCAGCCGCCGTCCGGGTTCGTGCCGGTACGACTCGACCGCCCGGTAGTCGCCGCGGATGGCGGGCATGATCATCGCCAGCAGCTCGGGGTCGGCCAGCATGGCCGCGTCGGAACCGCCCAGCTTCCGCAGCTCGGCCACGAGCCGCTCGTCGGAGACACCGCGAAGGTCGTCTTCGCGGTAGCGCGACGGCGCCCGGCGGCCGGAGACGAACAGGTGCGCGGGTGCGGGCAGCCGCAGCGCGAGCTCGTAGCCGATGATCGCGCCCATGCTGTGGCCGAACAGCGCCAGCGGCCGGTCGTCGAACGGGCGCAGCACGGCCAGGATCCGCTCCGCCAGCTCGGTGATGCTGCCGACGGGCGGCTCGTGCCGCCGGTCCTGGCGCCCCGGGTACTGCACCGCCAGCACCTCGACCGCGGGCGCCAGCGCCTTGGCCAGCGGGAAGAAGAAGCTGGCCGAGCCGCCGGCGTGCGGCAGGCACACCAAGCGGACAGCGGCGTCCGGGGCCCGCTCGAAACGGCGCAACCACTTCTCGGCGTCGGGTCGGAGCACGAGCGGACTGCCTTTCGCGGTTTCCCCGCGCTCAGGCGAGGTTGAGGGGGAGGGTCTTGGTCCGGGTGAACGCGGGCCGCAGGATCCACGGGAGCTCGTCCCGCGGCACGGCCAGCGACAGGTTCGGGAACCGGGTGAACAGCGCGTGCAGCGCCACCTCGGCCTCCTGGTAGGCCAGGTGCTGGCCCAGGCAGCGGTGGATGCCCTTGCCGAAGGACAGGTGCGTCTCGTTGGCCACGGTCAGCCGGTCGACGATCAGCTTGTCCGGCTCCGGGAACTTGCGCGGGTCGGTGTTGGCCGCCAGCAGCAGCGGCGCGACCGGCGCGCCCCGCGGGATCGTGACGCCACCCAGCTCGACGTCTTCCGACGGGAACCGCACCTGCGTGAACTGCAGGGGCCCCAGCCGCTGCAGTTCCCGGACGGCCTGTGCCCACAGGGACGGGTCGGCCTTCAGCCGCGCGAGCTGCTCGGGGTGTTCGAGCAGGAAGAGCACGGAGTTGCCGATCAGGTAGGTCGTCGTCTGGTGCCCGGCGGTGACGAGGCTGAACAGGATGCCGACGATCTCGTCGTCGGAGACGCGCGAGGGGTCTTCGGCCTGCGCCTGCACGAGCGCGGTGACCAGGTCGTCCTTCGGTTCGACGCGCCGGCGGGCCATCAGCTCCCGCGAGAGGGCGATGCACTTGCGCAGGGCGGGCGGGATGTTCGGGGCGTCCATGGTCGCCATCGCGTTGCCCCAGGCGTGCCAGTCGGCGCGGTCCTCCTCGTCGATGCCGACGAGCTCGCAGATCACCGTGACCGGCAGCGGGAAGCAGAACTCCTCGACCAGGTCGACCGGCGAGCCGTCGGAGCTCTGGGCGACCATCCGGTCGATCAGGTCCTCGGTGATCTTCTCGACGCGGGGCCGCAGCGCGTTGACGCGGCGCGCGGTCAGCAGGTAGGAGACCAGCTTGCGCAGCCGCGTGTGCTCCTCGCCGTCGGCGGAGTTGAGCTTGTTGGCCATCCACGGGATCAGGTCCTCGGGGAAGTTCATCCGCTTGAAGATGCCGTCGCGGATGTCGGCCATCGGCGAGTCCGCCGGCGGGTTCGTCAGGAACCGCGGATCGGTGAGCACCTGCAGCACGTCGTCGTAGCGGGTGGCCAGCCACATGTCCGGCCCGCCCATCATGGTGCCGAGGTTCAGCGTCCCGTGCCCGGCCAAGGGTTCTTCGCGCAACCGCGCGTACCAGCCGAACGGGTCGGCGACGACCTCCGGCGACAGCAGGTCGACCGGTTCGGCCTTCGGCCCGGCAGTGGCGGTCATGGACCTCCCCTTTCCTGGTGGCGGACGTTCGGAGCGTAGGAAAGGCCCGGCCCGTTGACATCCCCCAACCTGACAGTGCTCGGTTTGTCCTCTGTGGACAATGGCGGTCCGGCGCTATCAGGTCGGGGGATGCCCGGCGGCCCGCGCACGACCTAGCCTGCGACAGGACTCGTGCCCGCAGCGACCGAGGAAGCGCGAATGCTGACGACAGAAGAGACGATAAAAGGCCTGTTCGCCAGGTTGACCGGGGACGACAAGCACCTGGCGGCCGCGACATCCACGCTGGACGTCCTCTGGGTGCTCTACGACCGCGTGCTGAACGTGTCGCCGGAGAACATCGACGACCCCGGCCGGGACCGGTTCTACCTGTCCAAGGGCCACGGGCCGATGGCGTACTACACGATGCTCGCCGCGAAGGGCTTCATCGAACCGGAAACCCTGGACACCTGGCGGACGTTCGGCTCGCCGCTCGGCATGCACCCGGACCGCAACCTGGCGCCCGGCGTGGAGATCAGCGCCGGCTCCCTCGGGCACGGGCTCCCGCTCGGGGTGGGCACCACGCTCGCGCTGCGCGCGCAGGGCCACCACGACGCCCGGGTGTTCGTGCTGCTGGGCGACGGCGAGTTCGACGAAGGCAGCAACCACGAGACGATGGCGATCGCCGGCCGCCTCGGGCTCGACCGCCTCACCGCGATCGTCATCGACAACAAGACGGCGAGCCTCGGCTGGCCGGGCGGGATCGCCGCCCGCTTCGCCGGCGAGGACTGGCGGGCGAGCACGGTGAACGGCCGTGACCACGACGCGCTGTACGAAGCACTCACCAGGGAGCCCGACGGACGGCCGCAGGTCGTCGTGGCGGAGATCCTCCCGTTCGCGGAAGGGAGCGCGGCATGACCGCCCAGCTGACCAGGAAGCAGATGCGGACCGTCTGGGCCGAGACCGTGGTCGAGTCGCTCGACGCGGACCCCCGGCTGGTCGTGCTGACCGCGGACATCTCGTCGTGGTTCTTCTGGGAAGCCAAGAAGGAGCACCCGGACCGGGTGGTCAACCTCGGCATCCGCGAGCAGGCGATGATCGACATCGCCGGCGGCTTCGCGCTGGCCGGGATGCGGCCGATGGTGCACACCTACGGGCCGTTCCTGATCGAGCGGCCCTTCGAGCAGATCAAGATCGGCCTCGGCCACCAGGACGTCGGCGCGGTGCTGGTCAGCGTCGGCGCCTCCTACGACGACCCGTCGTGGGGCCGCACCCACCAGGCCCCCGGCGACGTGGCGCTGCTCGACACGCTGCCGGGCTGGACGGTGCACGTGCCGGGCCACGAGGACGAGGTCGCCCCGCTGCTGCGCCAGGCGATCGCCGGCGACGGGCGGGTCTACGTCCGCCTGTCCGAGCGGGCCAACGCCGAGGCGGTCCCGGTGTCCGACGGCTTCACCGTGCTGCGCCGCGGCGGCCGGGGCGTGGTGCTCGCGGTGGGCCCGGTGCTGGACCAGGTGCTCGCGGCGACGGAGACGCTGGACGTCACGGTGCTGTACGCGTCGACGATCCGCCCGTTCGACCACGCGGGCCTGCGCGACGCGGTGGCCGCGGCACGGCCGGACGTGGCGCTGGTCGAGCCGTACCTGCGCGGCACCTCGGCGTTCGAGGTGGGCGAGGCCCTCGCCGACGTCCCCCACCGGCTGCGCTCCTTCGGCACCTGGCGCGACCGCGAGGCCCGGGTGTACGGCACGGCCGAGGAGCACGACCGGTTGCTGGGTGTGGACGCGGCGAGCCTGGCCGCGTCGATCGGGGACTTCATCGGCTGACCGCATGCCGAAAGGGCCGGCCCGGATGAACTCCGGACCGGCCCTTTCGGCACGCAGCATGCAGTAGTAACAAGGTCAGGGCGCGTCCCAGACGACCGGCAGCGTGTGCACCCCGAAGGTCAGCATGTCGTTGCGCAAGGTGACTTCCTCCGGCGGCACGGCGAGGCGGAGCCCGGGCAGCCGGCGCAGTAGCTCGGGGTAGCCGATCTGCAGTTCCATCCGGGCTAGCTGCTGGCCGAGGCACTGGTGCACGCCGTGGCCGAAGGCCAGGTGCGGGCCGCGGGCCCGCGTCACGTCCAGCTCCTGCGGGTCCTGCCAGTGCTGCGCGTCGCGGTTGGTGGCCAGCACGGAGACCACCACCGTCGAGCCGGCCGGGATCTGCTCGCCGCCGAACTCCAGGTCTTCCGTGGCGAACCGGAAGAGGCCCGGGTTGATCACCGACAGGTAGCGCAGCATCTCTTCGACGGCGTCCTCGGTGCGGGACGGGTCGTCGCGCAGCGCGGCGAGCTGGTCCGGGCGCTGCAGCAGCACGAAGATGCCCAGTCCCAGCATGCTCGCCGTGGTGTCGTAGCCGGCGAGGAGCAGCAGGTTGGCGATGTTGACGAGCTCGTCGTCGGTGAGCGCGGGGTCGGCCCCCGCGTGGTGGATCAGGCCGGAGAGCAGGTCGTCGGCGGGGTCGGCGCGCTTCTCGTCGATCAGCCGCTGGATGAAGGCGCGCAGGGCCTCGAAGTTCTCCATGCCCTCCTTGACCGGCAGATCCATCCTCAGCAGCAGCTTCGCGCGTTCCTGGAACTCCCCGCGGTCCGCGTAGGGCACCCCGAGCAGCTCGCAGATCATCAGCGACGGGACCGGGAAGGCGAAGTCGGCCATCAGGTCGGCGGTGTTCCCCTTGGCCAGCATGGCGTCCAGCTGCCCGGCGACGATCTCCTCGATCCGGGCGCCGAGCTCGCGGATCCGGCGGACGGTGAACTGCCCGGTGAGCAGCTTGCGGTACCGGGTGTGCTCGGGGGGATCCATGTTGATGAACGACCCGGCGCGCGCCTTGTCGTTGCGCAGCCGGTCCCGGACCTCTTCGGGCAGCTCCTTGAACCGGGGGTGGTAGCTGAACCGGTCGGAGGAGAACCGCGGGTCGGACAGCACCGCGCGGGCCTCGTCGAAGCCGGACACCAGCCAGAACAGGTCGCCGCCTGCCAGCTGCGCCCTGACGATCGGGCCCTGGCCGGCCGCCGCCACCAGGGCGGCGGGCACGGAGAAGGGGTCCTCGCGCCGGACGTACTGCTCGGGAAGGGGCGAGCGCATCGATTCGTTGCCGGACTCGGTCACCTTGGTCGTCACTGCGGCGGAACTCCATTCCCGATAGCGCGCGGCCCGCGACTGGCCTGGTCAGTCCGGAGCCTAGGCACGGCGCCGCGGGCCGGGCATCCCTCGGTCTGATAGGTCTGCGCGGCCGGGGAAGGCGACTATCAAGGTAAGGGTGGTCCGGTGTGGACGGCGCCGACAGCATGGGGTGGTCCGACTGGCCCAACGCCGAATGAGGTGTCCCGTGAGCGTCGTCCTTCTCCTGAATGGTCCGAACCTGGGTGTGCTGGGCCGGCGCGAGCCCGAGATCTACGGCACCGACACGCTCGCCGACATCGAGAAAGCCGTCGCCGAAGAGGTGCGTCCCCGCGGGTGGGAGGTCGTGTCGATCCAGCGCGAGGGCGAGGGCGAACTGGTCAGCGCGATCCACGAGCACCACGGCACCACGGTGGGCGCCATCGTGAACCCGGGAGCGCTGATGATCGCCGGCTGGAGCCTGCGTGACGCGTTGGCGAGCTACGCGCCGCCGTGGATCGAGGTGCACCTGAGCAACGTGTGGGCGCGCGAGCAGTTCCGGCACGAATCGGTCATCGCCCCGCTGGCCAGTGGCGTGGTGGTCGGTTTGGGTGCCTTCGGCTACCGGCTGGCGGCACAGGCACTGCTGCATCTGGTTGCGGGTAATCCGGATCTGTGAGGCGCTCGTGGAAGTGCGTCCCCGGGCCGGTTCACGACCCAAGACGGGCAAATGGGACATAGTTCCGGAAGACGGTTGGTTGACTACTAACCGAACACGCCCCTAGGCCAGTAGGCTGATCCAAGCATCGGTAGGGCAGAGAATCTTGTTGCTGCGCAAGGGTTTTGGCGCGTGGAGAGCATTCCAGAAGACTGTGACTGTAGTCACAGTGGTGCGGGGGAGGGGTTCGGCCGAAGCTATCGTGGGCTGAGCAAAGAGGTTAATCCTTCACAAGCCAACTGGGAGGTGGCTGTGGCGCGCTCATTTTTGTCCTGCCTGCGCGCCCCTGCACATTGATCAATCCGCTGCGCCAGGAACGGTGATTTGACGCGGTGCGCATTACATTGGCTTGGTTGGGCGGCCCTCTGCGGCCATGCCGTCCGCGGCCGGTGGTGCGAAATTCGCGGCAGCACGGCGCGCCGTAAGATCGATTCTCTTCGTCTATTTCTGGGGATGGCCGATGTTGGACGTATCCACCTTGCATGTGCCGAGAAATCCATTCACCGGATTCGGCGACGATTTGATGCAGCGGTCCTGCGACACCGCGGGATTCCTCCGGAGGTCTGCTTCTTCGTGGTTCGACGGGCGACTCGACCGGGGTCTGCAATGCGCCAAGGCGGCCGCCGCGGGCAGTCGTGAGGACGCCCCGGAGCTCTACGACCTGGCCCAGTTCTGGTACGTCGGGCTGCTCATCAAGGCGCGGGAGCTCGAGTCGGGCCGCCGGGTGCTCGACGCGGTCGAAGCGACCCGGAGCGGCTCGCCGTCGGAGCGCATGACGGCGGTGTCGCACAACGTCCGGGGCAGCCTGCTGTTCGCCATGGGCAGCGTCGACGGGGCGATGACCGAGATCAGCACGGGTCTGCAGATCGCCGAAGGGTGCGGCGACCGGTCCCTGCGGCCGCCGAGTTACGTCGTACTGGCGCTGGGCGCGCTGCGCCGGGCGGACATGCGGGCCTGCCGGCACTTCGTCGACAAGCTGGCGGACGAAGCCCTGCTGGGGTATTTCGGGCAGGCGCCGGGCGCGTGGGTGGCGGCGCAGGCGGTCGAGGCGCGCAGCGGTGTGGAGAGCGCCGCGAGCCTCATCGCCGGCATCGTGACGAATCCGGTGGTGCTCCGGCAGCTCCTCGTTTCGGAGCCGGCGGCGGCGTCCTGGCTGGTCCGCGTCTGCGGCAAATTGGGCGCGGAGGACCTGGCGAAGCTCACGGTGGACGCGGCCACCGCGATCGCCGCCGAGCAATCGGAATTCAGTGTCATCCGCGGCTCCGCCCTGCACGCGGCCGGTTTGCTGGAAAAGGACAAGGCCAAATTGGGTGAAGCGGCCGAAATCCATCCGGACCGGTGGTGCGCGGCATCCGCGCGCGAGGACCTGGCCAACTTGCTGGCGGGCCGCTCGTCGGAGCGCGATCGAACAAGCCGCATTCTCGAATCGGTATTGGACACGTATGCGGCGGTCGGCGCCACCCGCGACGCGGCACGGGTGGTGAACAAACTCCGTGAATTCGGCGTGATGCGGCGCACGGCCCGGAACGTGGAATGCGAAGGAGTGGTCCCGCACGGGCTGACGAGCACGGAGTTCGCGGTGGCCGAGCTGGTGAGCCAGGGCAACACCAACAACGAGGTCGGCAGGCAGCTGTTCATTTCCCGGCACACGGTCGCGTTCCACCTGAAGAAGGTTTTCCAGAAGATGGACATCACCTCACGAGTCGAGCTGGCGGCCGCCTGGAAGATGGTCTCCTGACGAGACGCCGGCGTCGTGAAGGGCAGCGCAGCCCACGACGCCGGTGACACGTTCGGTGCGCGCCGCTGCCCCGGTGCCGTGGCAGTGGTGGTCGCCGGCGCAGCCCCGGCGCAGTCCCGGGAGACGGTCGGCGAGGTCGCTGGTGGCTCCGGCAGCCTCTCGCCGCCGCTCCTTCGTATCGGGGTGCGTCTGTGTGTGTCCGTATGTAGCTGTGCGCGCGGGCCGGCCTGGTCTCGGTGCGCAGTCGTCCGCGTGGTCGCCGCGCCCTCGCGCCCAGTACGCCATCCTCGGCTGCTCGGCCCACGCAGCTGCCCGGCGCGCGCCCGTCCCCGAGGCCCCCCAGCTCACTCCGGACCCCACCGATCCACCCCTCAACCCGACCGGAAATCCCGCCCACCCCAGCCGCCACCGGTTCCTACCCCGTGGCCTACGCCATACCCCCACCCCGCCCCCGAAACCCCAGGTAGAACCCACCAAGGTGGCGTTACCGGCTGGTAGCTGGAATGATATTCGGCCGCTCACGCTCCGCTGAACCTCTTCCACGCTGCGCCAACCGGCGGGACCCCCGTGTGGCATCTTGACTGGAAGCTCCGGTGGGGTCACGCTTACTCCCGACGGCGAAACCGAGGCCCTTGCGGGAGGGACCTCCGGGTCGCCCGGAGGCATACCTGAAGACGTTGCGAAGCAGGCTGGGCCCCATCGGGAGCGCCCCCTGGACAAGCCGCGACGTTCGGGCTAGACTGCCTCTTTGCGCTGCCCTCTTTCAGGCTGCCCGGAGCCGGTAGTTAGGATAGTGGGCACACGGCACCCTTGACAGTCGCTCATAGCTGTTGCTATGGCGGCCGTCACCGCTCATTGTCCCCGGAAGGACGCATCTTGGCAGTCTCTCCCGCGAACCAGGCCACTGCTGCGACCAACTCGGCTGAATCTCGCTCGGAGGCCACGGGAATCCCCGGCGCGCCCAAGCGGGTTTCCTTCGCAAAGATTCGCGAACCCCTGAACACCCCCAACCTGCTCGACGTCCAGATCCAGTCGTTCCAGTGGTTCACCGGGGACGAAGCGTGGTTCCAGCGCCGTGTCGAGGAGGGTGAGGAGAACCCGGTCGGCGGCCTCGAAGAGGTCCTCAACGAGATCTCGCCGATCGAAGACTTCTCCGGTTCGATGTCCCTGTCCTTCTCCGCCCCGCGCTTCGACGAGGTCAAGGCCTCGATCGAAGAGTGCAAGGACAAGGACATGACGTACGCCGCCCCGCTGTTCGTCACGGCGGAGTTCGTCAACAACAACACGGGCGAGATCAAGAGCCAGACGGTCTTCCTGGGCGACTTCCCGGTGATGACCGACAAGGGCACCTTCGTCATCAACGGCACCGAGCGTGTCGTGGTGTCCCAGCTGGTCCGCTCGCCGGGCGTCTACTACTCCAAGGACATCGACAAGACCTCCGACAAGGACGTCTTCAGCGTCCGGGTCATCCCGAGCCGGGGTGCCTGGCTGGAGTTCGACGTCGACAAGCGCGACACCGTCGGCGTCCGCATCGACCGCAAGCGCCGGCAGCCTGTCACCGTGCTGCTGAAGGCGCTCGGCTGGACCACCGAGGCGATCCGCGAGCGCTTCTCCTTCTCGGAGACCCTGCTCGCCACCCTCGAGAAGGACCACACCGCCGGCACCGACGAGGCGCTGCTCGACATCTACCGCAAGCTCCGCCCGGGCGAACCGCCCACGAAGGAGAGCGCGCAGACCCTGCTGGAGAACCTGTTCTTCAAGGCGAAGCGCTACGACCTGGCCAAGGTCGGCCGGTACAAGGTCAACAAGAAGCTGGGCCTGTCGACGCCGATCGACAACGGGACGCTGACCGAAGAGGACATCGTCACGATCATCGAG
Source organism: Amycolatopsis sp. MtRt-6 (assembly GCF_017308975.1). Taxonomy (GTDB): domain Bacteria; phylum Actinomycetota; class Actinomycetes; order Mycobacteriales; family Pseudonocardiaceae; genus Amycolatopsis. Next base: position 12,400 of record NZ_JADWPD010000006.1, read on the forward strand.
TACCTGGTCCGGCTGCACGCCGGCGAGGACAAGATGGACGCCGCGAACGGCACCGAGATCCCGGTCGAGACCGACGACATCGACCACTTCGGCAACCGTCGCATCCGCACCGTCGGCGAGCTGATCCAGAACCAGATCCGGGTCGGCCTGTCGCGCACCGAGCGCGTCGTCCGCGAGCGCATGACCACGCAGGACGTCGAGGCGATCACCCCGCAGACCCTGATCAACATCCGCCCGATCGGCGCGGCGATCAAGGAGTTCTTCGGCACCTCGCAGCTGTCGCAGTTCATGCAGCAGACGAACCCGATCGACGGCCTCACCCACAAGCGCCGCCTCAACGCGCTGGGCCCGGGTGGTCTGTCGCGTGAGCGCGCCGGCATGGAGGTCCGTGACGTCCACCCGTCGCACTACGGCCGGATGTGCCCGATCGAGACGCCGGAAGGCCCGAACATCGGCCTGATCGGCTCGCTCTGCTCCTACGCGCGGGTCAACCCGTTCGGCTTCATCGAGACGCCGTACCGCAAGGTCGTCGAGGGCCGGGTCACCGACCAGATCGACTACCTGACGGCGGACGAGGAAGACCGGTACGTCAAGGCCCAGGCGAACGCGCCGATCGACGACGAGGGCAACTTCGTCGAAGACCGCGTCATGGCCCGCCGCAAGGGTGGCGAGGTCGAGCTGATCGACCCGCTCGACATCGACTACATGGACGTGTCGCCGCGGCAGATGGTCTCGATCGCGACGGCGATGATCCCGTTCCTCGAGCACGACGACGCGAACCGCGCGCTGATGGGCGCGAACATGCAGCGTCAGGCCGTGCCGCTGCTCCGCAGCCAGGCGCCGTACGTCGGCACCGGCGTGGAGCTGCGCGCCGCGATCGACTCCGGCGACATGCTGGTCGCCGAGCAGTCGGGCGTGGTCGAGGAGCTGTCGGCCGACCTGATCACGGTCATGCACGACGACGGCACGCGCAAGAGCTACAGCCTCTACAAGTTCCGCCGCTCGAACCACGGCACCTGCTTCAACCACCGCCCGATCGTCAACGAGGGCGACCGGGTGGAAGCCGGCCAGGTCATCGCCGACGGCCCGTCCACCGAAAACGGTGAGGTCGCGCTCGGCAAGAACCTGCTGGTCGCGGTCATGCCGTGGGAGGGCCACAACTACGAGGACGCGATCATCCTCTCCGAGCGCCTGGTGCAGGACGACGTGCTGACGTCGATCCACATCGAGGAGCACGAGATCGACGCTCGCGACACCAAGCTGGGCGCCGAGGAGATCACCCGGGACATCCCGAACGTCTCCGAGGAGGTCCTGGCCGACCTCGACGAGCGCGGCATCATCCGCATCGGTGCCGAGGTCCGCGACGGCGACATCCTGGTCGGCAAGGTCACGCCGAAGGGCGAGACCGAGCTGACCCCGGAGGAGCGCCTGCTCCGCGCGATCTTCGGCGAGAAGGCCCGCGAGGTCCGCGACACCTCCCTGAAGGTGCCGCACGGCGAGACCGGCAAGGTCATCGGCATCCGGGTGTTCTCCCGCGAGGACGACGACGAGCTGCCCCCGGGCGTCAACGAGCTGGTCCGCGTCTACGTGGCCCAGAAGCGCAAGATCCAGCCGGGCGACAAGCTCGCCGGCCGGCACGGCAACAAGGGTGTCATCGGCAAGATCCTGCCGGTCGAGGACATGCCGTTCATGGAGGACGGCACCCCGGTCGACATCATCCTGAACACCCACGGTGTGCCGCGCCGGATGAACATCGGCCAGATCCTCGAGCTGCACCTGGGCTGGCTGGCGTCGCAGGGCTGGACGATCGAGGGCGACCCGGACTGGGCGAAGAACCTGTCGCCCGAGCTCCGCGACGTCGCGCCCGGCACGAACACCGCCACCCCGGTGTTCGACGGCGCGAAGGAAGAGGAGCTCACCGGGCTGCTCGCCAGCACGAAGCCGAACCGCGACGGCGAGCGGATGGTCAAGGAGAACGGGAAGGCCAACCTGTTCGACGGCCGCTCCGGCGAGCCGTACCCGTACCCGGTGTCCGTCGGCTACATGTACATCCTGAAGCTGCACCACCTGGTCGACGACAAGATCCACGCCCGCTCCACCGGTCCGTACTCGATGATCACGCAGCAGCCGCTGGGTGGTAAGGCGCAGTTCGGTGGCCAGCGCTTCGGTGAGATGGAGTGCTGGGCGATGCAGGCGTACGGCGCCGCCTACACGCTGCAGGAGCTGCTGACGATCAAGTCGGACGACGTGGTCGGCCGCGTCAAGGTGTACGAGGCCATCGTCAAGGGGGAGAACATCCCCGAGCCGGGCATCCCGGAGTCGTTCAAGGTGCTCCTCAAGGAGCTCCAGTCGCTGTGCCTCAACGTCGAGGTGCTCTCCAGCGACGGTGCGGCGATCGAGATGCGCGACTCCGACGACGAGGACCTCGAGCGCGCCGCGGCGAACCTCGGCATCAACCTGTCCCGCAACGAGTCGCCCTCGGTGGACGACGTCGTGCACTGATCCGGTGTCGAGCGGGGACCTGCCTCCCGCGGGTCCCCGCTCCACCCGCCGACCCCTCTCTAGCCGATACAACCCCAAGGGGACTTAGACGTGCTGGACGTCAACTTCTTCGATGAGCTCCGCATTGGTCTCGCCACGGCCGACGACATCCGTCAGTGGTCGTACGGCGAGGTCAAGAAGCCGGAGACCATCAACTACCGGACGCTCAAGCCCGAGAAGGACGGCCTCTTCTGCGAGAAGATCTTCGGCCCGACCCGGGACTGGGAGTGCTACTGCGGCAAGTACAAGCGCGTCCGCTTCAAGGGCATCATCTGTGAGCGCTGCGGCGTCGAGGTGACCCGCGCGAAGGTGCGCCGCGAGCGGATGGGCCACATCGAGCTGGCCGCCCCGGTCACCCACATCTGGTACTTCAAGGGTGTTCCCTCGCGCCTCGGCTACCTGCTGGACCTGGCGCCGAAGGACCTCGAGAAGATCATCTACTTCGCTGCTTACGTCATCACCGGCGTGAACACGGAGCTGCGCCACAACGACCTGCCGACCCTCGAGAACGAGATCGGCGTCGAGCGCAAGAACCTCGAGACCAAGCGTGACGCCGACATCGAGGCCCGCGCGCAGAAGCTCGAAACCGACCTGGCCGCGCTGGAGGCGGAGGGCGCCAAGTCCGACGTCCGCCGCAAGGTCAAGGAGGGCGGCGAGCGGGAGATGCGCCAGATCCGCGACCGCGCCGGCCGCGAGCTGGACCGCCTCGAGGAGGTCTGGACGACCTTCACGAAGCTCGACACCCGCCAGCTGATCGCCGACGAGCTGCTCTATCGCGAGCTGGTCGACCGCTACGGCGAGTACTTCACCGGCGGCATGGGCGCGGAGGCCATCCAGAAGCTGGCCACCGAGTTCGACGTCAACGCCGAGGCCGAGAGCCTGCGCGACACCATCCGCAACGGCAAGGGGCAGAAGAAGCTCCGCGCGCTGAAGCGGCTCAAGGTCGTCGCGGCCTTCCAGGCCACCGGCAACGACCCGCGCGGCATGGTGCTCGACGCCGTCCCGGTCATCCCGCCGGACCTGCGCCCGATGGTGCAGCTGGACGGTGGCCGCTTCGCGACCTCCGACCTGAACGACCTGTACCGCCGGGTCATCAACCGGAACAACCGCCTCAAGCGGCTGATCGACCTCGGCGCGCCCGAGATCATCGTCAACAACGAGAAGCGGATGCTGCAGGAGGCCGTCGACGCGCTGTTCGACAACGGCCGCCGCGGGCGTCCGGTCACCGGCCCGGGCAACCGGCCGCTGAAGTCGCTGTCCGACCTCCTCAAGGGCAAGCAGGGCCGGTTCCGCCAGAACCTGCTCGGCAAGCGCGTCGACTACTCGGGCCGTTCGGTCATCATCGTCGGCCCGCAGCTGAAGCTGCACCAGTGCGGTCTGCCGAAGGACATGGCGCTCGAGCTGTTCAAGCCGTTCGTCATGAAGCGGCTGGTCGACCTGAACCACGCGCAGAACATCAAGTCCGCCAAGCGGATGGTGGAGCGGTCGCGGCCGCAGGTGTGGGACGTGCTGGAAGAGGTCATCACCGGCCACCCGGTGATGCTGAACCGCGCGCCGACCCTGCACCGCCTCGGCATCCAGGCCTTCGAGCCGCAGCTGGTCGAGGGCAAGGCCATCCAGCTGCACCCGCTGGTCTGCGAGGCGTTCAACGCGGACTTCGACGGTGACCAGATGGCGGTGCACCTGCCGCTGTCGGCCGAGGCGCAGGCCGAGGCCCGGATCCTGATGCTGTCGGCGAACAACATCCTGTCGCCGGCGTCGGGCCGCCCGCTCGCCATGCCGCGGCTGGACATGGTCACGGGTCTGTTCCACCTGACCCGCCTCACCGAGACGGCCGAGGGCGCGGGCAACGCGTACTCGTCGCCGGCCGAGGCGATCATGGCCTTCGACCGCAAGGCGCTGAGCCTGCACGCCCCGGTCAAGATCCGCATCACCGACCGGCAGCCGGCCAAGGCCGACGAGCCGGCGCTCGCGGAGAAGGGCTGGGAGCCGGGCAAGCCGTGGCTGGCCGAGACGACCCTGGGCCGCGTGCTGTTCAACGAGCTGCTGCCGGCGGACTACCCGTTCATCAACGAGCCGATGCCGAAGAAGCGGCAGGCCGCGATCGTGAACGACCTCGCCGAGCGGTACTCGATGACCCAGGTCGCGCAGACCCTGGACCGGCTGAAGGACGCCGGTTTCTACTGGGCGACCCGGTCGGGCGTCACCGTCGCCATCTCGGACGTGCTCACCCCGGTGGGCAAGAAGGCCATCCTCGACGAGTACGAGGGCAAGGCCTCCCAGGTGGAGAAGCGCTACCAGCGCGGTCAGCTGTCGCACGCCGAGCGCAACAACGAGCTCGTCAAGGTGTGGACGCAGGCCACCGAAGAGGTCCACAAGATCATGGAGACGGCGCTGCCGGACGACAACCCGATCGCCATGATCGTGAAGTCGGGCGCCGCCGGTAACATGACGCAGGTCCGGTCGCTGGCCGGGATGCGTGGCCTGGTGTCGAACCCGAAGGGTGAGTACATCCCGCGTCCGATCAAGGCCAACTTCCGTGAGGGCCTGTCGGTGGCGGAGTACTTCATCGCGACGCACGGTGCCCGGAAGGGCCTGGCGGACACCGCGCTCCGGACCGCCGACTCGGGTTACCTGACCCGGCGTCTGGTGGACGTCTCGCAGGACGTCATCGTCCGCGAGATCGACTGCGGCACCACCCGCGGCATCATGATGCCGATCGGCGAGGACATCGGCGACGGCAAGGTTCTGCGCGACCAGCACGTCGAGACCTCCGTGTACGCGCGGAACCTCGCGACGGACGCGGTCGACGCCAAGGGCAACGTCGTGCTGAACGCCGGCGACGACCTGGGCGACCCGGCCATCGAGAAGCTGCTCGGCAGCGGCATCTCGAAGGTCAAGGTCCGCTCGGTGCTGACCTGCGAGTCGGCCGTCGGTATCTGCGCGACCTGCTACGGCCGCTCGATGGCGACCGGTCAGCTCGTCGACGTCGGCGAGGCGGTGGGTATCGTCGCCGCCCAGTCGATCGGTGAGCCGGGTACGCAGCTGACGATGCGTACGTTCCACCAGGGTGGTGTCGCCGGTGACGACATCACGACCGGTCTGCCGCGTGTCCAGGAGCTGTTCGAGGCCCGCGTCCCGAAGGGCAAGGCGCCCATCGCCGACGTCGACGGCCGCGTGCGGATCGAGGAGAGCGAGCGGTTCTGGAAGATCACCCTCATCCCGGACGACGGGGGCGAGGAGATCGTCTTCGACAAGCTGTCCAAGCGGCAGCGGCTCGCGAACACCCCGAACGGCCCGCTGGGCGACGGCGACCACGTGCACGTCGGCCAGCAGCTGCTCGAGGGCACGCCGGACCCGCACGAGGTCCTGCGGGTCATGGGGCCGCGCGAGGCGCAGATCCACCTGGTGGACGAGGTCCAGAAGGTGTACCGCGCCCAGGGTGTGTCGATCCACGACAAGCACATCGAGGTCATCGTCCGGCAGATGCTGCGCCGGGTGACGATCATCGACTCCGGTGCCACGGACTTCCTGCCGGGCGAGCTGCCCGAGCGGACCAAGTTCGAGGCGACGAACCGGGCCGCGGTCGCCGAGGGCGGCGAGCCGGCTTCGGGCCGTCCGGTGCTGATGGGGATCACGAAGGCGTCGCTCACCACGGACTCGTGGCTGTCGGCGGCGTCGTTCCAGGAGACCACGCGAGTCCTGACCGACGCGGCCATCAACGGCCGCTCGGACAAGCTCGTGGGCCTCAAGGAGAACGTGATCATCGGTAAGCTGATCCCGGCCGGTACGGGCATCAACCGGTACCGCAACATCCAGGTGCAGCCGACCGAGGAGGCCCGGGTCGCGGCGTACGCGATCCCGTCCTACGACGACGGTTACTACACCCCGGACGTGTTCGGTACCGGCACCGGTGCCGCGGTTCCGCTGGACGACTACGACTTCGGCCGCGACTTCCGCTGAAGCTGAGCAACGGGAAAGGCCCTCGCCGGGTTTCCGGCGGGGGCCTTTCCCGTTTGTGGAACGTCACCCAATCGAGTATTGGCCCGTCCCGAAGGCCGCTAGAGTGAGCTGGTTCACAGTCTCGGGGGCTTTGCGCGTTTCAACGGGTAATGAGGGGTGACTGTTCGTGAACAAGTTCTGGGGCGCGAGATCGCTCGCGCGCGGTTTTGCCGCGTTGACGGCTGCGGCGGTGTTGACCAGTGTGTTCGCCGGTCCGGCGGCCGCGGAGCGCGCCCAGCTCGAGGGCTCGATCAGTGGCCTCAAGAGCGAATACGCGTCCAACGAGGACGTCCACTTCACGGTCAAGCTGACGAACACCGGGAGTGTCACCGCAGAAGGCGTCTACGTCTTCCCGCTCGCCGACAGGTCGACCGACCTGGACGTGCCGTACGGCGCCTGGGGCGACCTGAATGCCGGGCGGGGGATCAAGCTCGAGCCAGGGCAGTCCGTCGAGCAGCCGGTCACCGGGAGCATCCGGGACGTCCGGCAGGGCACCTTGACCGTCCGGGTCCGCGCGTTCGACAAAACCGGGAGCAGCGTGAGCCCGGACTTCGAAGGCTCGGCGAAGGTCGTTCCGGCACCCGGCGTGGCGTCGGGTGTCGTATACGGCGACAAGAACGGCAACGGCGTGCGCGACAGCGGCGAGGAGCTGGCTGGCCTCAAGCTGACCCTGCGGTACGTCCACGGCTACGACGTCACGTACACCACGACGAGTGACGACAAGGGCAACTTCACGTTCAAGGTCCCGGCCGCGGACTACCGGCTCGGCGGCGACGTGGTCGACGGCTGGCTGTTCCCGTGGCGCTTCGTCCACATCGGCGATGACGCGAAGCTGGATCTCCGCGGTGTACCGCCGCTGAACGGCGCGCTCGCGGCGTCGATGGCGTTCACTCAGGAGAGCTACCAGGCCGGCGACCTCGCGCACCTCACGGTGACGCTGTCCAATTCCGGCCCGATCCCGCTCACCGGCATCGTGGCGGCGTGCGACCGCTACGGCTCCGACTTCGGGCTCAAGGGCAACGGTCCTGGTTGGGGGGACCTCGGCAACACCGCCGCCGGCGTGACGATCGCCCCCCGGCCAGACGCGGACCTTCGACGTCACGGAGCGCGTGCCTGATGCGGCCCGGGACAGCGGCGTCGTCGCGGCGTACTGCGACTTCGGCTACCGCGAGGTCGACTTCGGAGAGCGCCCGAACGCCTCCGCCTCGGCGGCGGTGCCAGGGGTCAAGGCGACCGTGAACGGTCAGATGTCCTATTACCGGCGGGGTCAGCCGACGCAGTTCATCGCGGGGGCCAAGGTCGTGCTGGTGTCCGACCGGCACTGCCCGGTCACCGCCGAGCAGACGACCGACGCGGAGGGGCGTTACGGGTTTCGCGACGCGGTGCCCGGGCCCAAGTATCAGCTCTACGTCCTGCCGCCGGCGGGCTGGAAGGTCCGCGGCGAGAACCCGATATCGATCTACGTCAGCGGCCCGGCGGACCGCCCGATCATGGTCAGTATCCATGCCGAGCCCGGTGACGCGCCGCTGCCGGTGGTGCCTGCCAACCCGGCGGCCTGCACGGCCGGCGCCCCGACCGCGCGCTCGCGTTGATCGCCCTCGGGCTCGTGATGACCTGCTGTTCGGCGCCCGCCGTCGCAGGCGCACTACCGTCACCCAGCTGGGTATTCACCCGCCCCGAATGCGGCTAGAGTGAGCCAGTTCACGCGGTTCGGGGGCTTTGCGCGTTTCCAACGGGTAATCAGGGGTGACTGTTCGTGAACATTTCCAGAGGCGCGAGATCTTTCGCGCGAGGATTCGCCGCGTTGACCGCGGCAGCCGTGCTGACCAGCGTGTTCGCCGGTCCGGCTGCCGCGGAGGACCCGGCGCCGACGTCGACCGCGCCGTCCACATCGGAGGCGCCCGCCGATCCGCCGGCATCGACGCCGCCGGTTTCCCCGGCCCCCGAGAGCAAGCCTCCGGCGCAGCCGCAGGCCGAGCCCGCGGAACGGGCCCAGGTCGAGATCTCGATCGCCTTCGGCAAGGAGTCGTACCGGACCGACGAGGCCGTCGACTTCACGCTCAAGGTGAAGAACGTCGGCACCACGCCCGCGGTCGGGGTCACGGTCTTCCAGCACCTCCTCGAGCCGACCGACCTGAACGTCGGCGACGGCTGGGGTCCGCTCACGACCCCGGCCGGTGTGACGATCGAACCCGGGAAGACGTTCGAGCTGGCCGTCACCGGGCACATCCGGGACGTCGAGCAGGCCACCGCGGCCGTGCGGGGTGTGCTCTTCGACGAGACCCACTTCGGGATCGGTTCGTTCGACATCCGCGTGCCGGTCGTCAAGGTGCCCGGCCGGGCGGTGGGTGTCGTGTACGGCGACGGGAACGGCAACGGCGTCCTCGACGCCGGCGAGCCGCTGGCCGGCGCCAAGCTCACCCTGCGGTACGCCCACGACTCCGGGAACCGCACCTACACCGCCACCAGCGACGCCGCCGGCAAGTTCAGCTTCGACGGCATCCCGGCGGCCGACTACTTCATCGGCGGCGAGGTGGTCGACGGCTGGCTTATCCCGTGGGACACCGTCCGGATCGGCACGGACACCAAGGACCTGCTCGTCCGCGGGGCACCGCCGTTGAACGGCGCGCTCAAGGCCTCGATGAAGTTCACCAAGGACAGCTACCAGGTCGGCGAGCTCGCGCACCTCACCGTGACGCTGACCAACTCCGGCAAGATCCCGCTCACCGGCATCGTGGCCGGCTGCAACCGCATCGGTGACCCGCACATCCTGAGCGGACGCACCCCGGGCTGGGGCGACCTCGCCCGGGACGGCGTGACCATCGCCCCCGGGGAAACCCGCACCTTCGACGTGTCCGAAGCCGTCCCGCAGGCCGCCTTCAACCGCGGCGTCGTCGTGGCCTCCTGCGGCTTCGGGTACACCGACGTCGACATCGACAACCACGCGAACGCCGACGCCCAGGCCTGGGTGCCCGGCGCCAAGGCCGTCGTCGAGGGCACCCTCGGTGTCTTCGACGACCAGGGCGAGGTGAAGCAGGCCCTCGAGGGCGTCAAGGTCGTGCTCGTCTCCGACCGGCACTGCCCGGTGACCGGCGAGCGGACGACCGACGCGAAGGGGCACTTCAAGTTCGAGGACGTGGCTCCCGGGCCCCGCTACCGGCTGTACTTCCTGCTGCCGAAGGGCTGGAAGACCAAGTACGAGAACCCGATGGGGATCGACGTCTTCGGCCCGCCGGAGAACCACTACCCGTGGCGGATCGCGGTCGAGGAGGGTGACGCGCCGCTCCCGACAGTGCCGGTCAACCCCGCGGACTGCACGGCCGGCGCCCCGACCACGACGACCGGCCCGGGTGGCGGCACCGGCGGCGGCCAGGGCGGCGCGTCCGGGCTGGCCAGCACCGGCGTCGACGCGCTCGGGCTCGGCGCGCTCGCGCTGCTCGCCCTCGTCCTCGGTGGCGGCCTGGTGTTCGGCGCCCGCCGCCGTCGCTCGGCCTGACGTTCGAACCGGCGCCCCGCAGTCCACAGTGGACTGCGGGGCGCTTTCCGTTTCAGTGCAGGCTTCCCCGGGACACCGGGAAGTCGAAGTACGTGTCCGGGAACGGCTCGCCGTTCAGCGTGAAGTGCCACCACTCCTCGGGCAGGTTGCGGAAGCCCGCGGCCATCGTCGAGCGCAGCAGGTCGCGGTGCTGCCGGGCGGCGCCGGTGATCGCCGGGTTGTCGGTGTGGGCCAGCGGGTCGAAGCAGTCGTAGCCGGTGCCCATGTCGACCGTGTTGTCCGGGAAGCGCTGGTCCCGCGGCGCGAAGCACGGCACGAGCGGCTCGCCCGGGACGTACAGCCGCTGGGCCGGCGGCGGGATGCGGACCAGCGTCAGGTCGACCGTGCTGCCGCGGCTGTGCCCGGACTTCTCGGCGATGTACCCGTCGGCGAAGAGTCGAACCTTGGTCCACCGCACGAAGTGGTCGACGGCCCGCTGTGGCCGGTAGCAGTCGTACACCTTGAGCGTGTACCCCCGCCGGACCACCCGGGCCTGCATCTTCCGCAGCCCTTCGGCGGCCTGCCGGGGTCAGGACGCACAGCGGTTGGCGGTACCCGTCGCGACGTCGGAGAGCGCGAAGAAGGCACCGGAGGTACCGGCCTGCGCGGGCGTGGGCGCGGCGAGGCCACCCAGAGCGGCGAGGGTGACGGCGAACGCGCGCACCCGGCGAGTGAAGATCGGCATCCCTCCCGTCTAGCAGCTCGGCCCCGGCTGCGCAGCCGCCGTCGGGGTCAGGACCAGCCCTCGGACGTCGTCGCGCGCAGGAAGTCGTCCGAGGGCGGTTGCACCGGCCGGCCCTCGAACTGCGTCGACAGCACCACCGACGACCGCAGCTCGCCGTGCTTGCCCAGCCGCTCCAGCAGTCCCTCGAAGTGCTCGAGGGACGCCGCCCGGATCTTCAGCATCGTGCAGTGGTCGCCGGAGAGGCGGTGGATCTCCACGACCTCCGGGTAGTCCTCGGACTTCGACGTCTTCAGCAGGCAGCTGCTGAGCGCGCAGCGCATCTCGACGAACGCCTGCAGCGGCTGGCCCGCGCGCCGCGCGTCGACCTGGGCGCGGTAACCGGTGATCACGCCGGTCTCCTCCAGCCGCCGGACGCGCTCGGCCACCGACGGGGCCGACAGGTTGATCCGCCGCCCGAGCTCCTTGAACGACAGCCGCCCGTCGGCCTGCAGCAGGTCCAGCAGCCGCCAGTCGACGTCGTCCAGCGGCTTTTCCGAACGGAAGGTCATGGGCCCCATTTTCCTTCCGAAGCGGGGGTGGGGCGAGCGAAATCCCGTTCGCCGCCCCTTCGAACCGCGGCCGGAAATCCCTAACGTTGCCGGTCATGGGGACATCCACGGTGGCCGGCCGGACCCGGTCCATGGGGGCGTTGTTCGCGGGCGTCGCGTTGCTCAACACGGCGATGGCCGGCCTGACGACCGCGGCCACGCTGATCGTCGCGGCGGGCAGCGGCGCGGCCTGGAGCGGGCTGCCGAGCGTCGCGAGCGTGCTCGGCACCGCGGGCGGCGCGCTCGGCGCGGGACTGCTGCTGCCGGTCCACGGCCGCCGCCGCGTCCTGGTGTCCGGGTACGGCGTCGCGGCGCTCGGCGCGCTGACCGCGTTCGCCGGCGCGCTGGCGACGTCGGTGGTGCCGCTGCTGCTGGGGATCCTGCTGGCCGGCGTGGGCAACGGCGGCGCGCAGCTCTCCCGCTACCTCGCCGCCGACCTCTACCCGCCGGAACGCCGCGGACGCGCGCTGGGCACCGTCGTCTGGGCCGGGACGGTCGGCGCGCTCGCCGGCCCGGCGCTGCTGGCGCCCGCGGCCGGCGTCGTGTCCGGCTTCGGCTGGCCGCCGCTGTCCGGGCCGGCCGCGGTCGCGGTGGTCGCCACGGCGGGGGCGGCCCTCGCGGCGGCCGTCCTGCCGCGGGACGTCCCGCCGCCCCGGATGCGTGCTCCGCGCGGGCCGGTGCGCTCGCCCGCCGTCGTGCGCCCGCTGGCCGCGATGGTCGCCGCGCAGCTGGCCATGGTCGCGGTGATGACGATGACGCCGGTGCAGCTGCAGAGCCACGGGCACGGCCTCGGCACCGTCGGCTGGGTGCTGAGCGCGCACATGATCGGCATGTTCGCGCTGGCGCCGCTGTCCGGCCGGATCGCCGACCGCTGGGGCCCGGCCGTGACGGTCAACGCGGGCCTCGGCGTGCTGGCGCTGGCGTCGGCGACCGCGCTCGCGGCGCACACCGGCGGGCTGCCGGTGGCGCTGTTCCTGCTCGGGTACGGCTGGAACCTCGTGTTCGTCGGCGGCAGCGCCCGGCTCAGCCGTGACCTCCCGCCGGAGACGCGCAGCCGGGCGCAGGGCACGGTCGACGCGGTCGTCTGGTCGGCGTCCGCGCTGGCCGGGCTGGGCTCGGGCCAGCTGTTCGCCGGCGGCGGGTACGCGCTGGTCGCGGTGGTCGGCGGAGTGCTGGCCCTGCTCCCGCTGGCGTTCCTCGTGCCTCGGGCCGGCCGGTAGCGGGTCCCGGCCATAACGAAAACATAACGAGCAGCCCCGGCGTTCAGGCGCCGGGGCTGCGCCGTTGTGACCAACCGTGACGCCGCCGGTTGGTGCACCTGACCTGCTCACCCGTTCGGCTCAGCGGTGCGCGTCAACTCGGACCACTTCGTGGGAGATTAACCCTTTCGGGTCGGTTCTCATTCTTTGATCACGGCTGGACCCTTTGCCTGCTTGGCGCGAATATCCCGTTCGGGTCCGCTGACGTCAGCTTTCCGTTGTGCCCCAACGGTTTTCATTCGTGCGAAAAGACAGGGAGAACCATGCGATCGACCCCGTTGCACCCTGGCCGGTGGCGAAAGGTGGTGACCGGCGCCGCGGCACTCGCCCTCGCGGCCGGCGCCGTCACGTACACCGGTTCGGCCACCGGCGCCTATGCCGACGTCCAGACGATCACCGACGCCAAGACCGCGTCCGACGGCAAGCAGTACTGGGTGCGGAACCACCTGGTGTCGAAGGACCTCGCGCGCTCGGCAAGCGGCACGCCCAAGAAGTGGCTGCTCGTCTGGGCCGGCGACGAGAACATCGCCGACACGCTCGTCAAGGACGTCAAGAACCTGCCCGGCACTCTCGGCGGTGGCCTGAACAAGCTCAAGAACGCCCTGCCCGGACCGGACTTCCTCGCCGTGATCGACGCGACGCAGGGCTCGCCGACCTACGGCAAGGTCGTCAACACCGCCACCGTCGGCCCGCTCGTCGAGAACGAGCCGCACCACATGCAGTACGTGTGGCACAAGGGCGACACCGTCTACGCCGGGGCGCTGTTCGCCGCCGCGACCTACGCCTTCGACGTCAGCGCGCTGCCGCAGCTGAAGCTCAAGGGCGTCAGCCTGCCGACGAACACGCTCGGCGGGAGCGTCCCGGACGCCTACTGGGTGCTCAAGGACGGCACCGCGTACGGCACGTACATGGGCGGCCCGGTCGTTCCCGGCCCGCACACCTACGCCGACGGCTCCACGCAGGTCGGCAACGGCTTCGCGGGCAGCCCCGGCGAGGTCGTCCACTTCGGACAGAACGCCGAAGTCCTCTCGGAGTCGCCGGCGGCCACCCCGCAGGGCGACAACCGGAAGCTGTGCGACAACCTGCCGCAGCTGGGCAAGCCGACCTGCGCCAACCCGCACGGCATCCAGGCCCGCGAGGACCTGAACACGCTCGTCACCAGCGACTACGCCGAACCGCGCAACATCATCCTCGACCCGGTGAAGCAGCCGTCGCCGTACCTGCGCCGGCCGACCGTGCGGACCTGGGACATCTCCGACCGCAACCACCCGAAGCTGAAGTCGGTGTCGTACCTGCCGGACGGCCCGCGCGCCGACCCGGCCGACCCGCTGCACGCCGAGAGCCGCGCGGTCATGGAGACCACGGTGACCAACCTGCCGGGTCACAAGGGCGCCTTCGCCCAGACCATGCAGGGCGGGGCGGTGTTCTACACGCCGGACATCACCGCGGCCGAGCCGCACTGGATCGAGGTGTTCGACGACGGCGCCGCGAACAAGGCCATCCACGCGAACAACGACTCGAACGGCGGCAGCTCCAACGGCGGCTGGATCCAGACGAGCCCGGACGACAGGTACCTCTACCGCGCGATCGTCGGACGGCAGAAGGGCACCCTCTCGGCCGACGACCCCGGCACCACCGGCGGCGTCTACGTCCTCGACATCCGGAAGCTGGTCGACGCCGGCGACCGGATCGAGGACATCGAGGGCCGGATCGACACAAAGGCGAAGGCGCAGCAGGGCGGGGGCGGCGACCTGCCGGCCGTCGTCGGCGCGGCCCCGATCAACCCGGGCACGCCGGGCGCGGGCCCGCACTGGGGCGCCTACGACAACTTCGCGCTCGGCAGCGACGGTTTCTACCACGAAACCGGCACGCCGCAGCACCTCGCGGTGTCGAACTACTTCGTCGCGCGGTCCGGGCTGGACGGTGACCACAAGGTCAACCTGCTGAACCTCGGGCCGGACGGGACGGTCGCGGTCGACCGGAACTTCCGGGACGAGTTCACCGGCCAGGTCGGCGTCAACTTCAACCGCAAGTCGTGGCCGCACGGCGACTTCGGCAACGCCAAGCCGCACTCCGAGCTGTTCGTGGTCGCGGACGCGGACGTGAGGTAGACACGATGGACCACCACCACGACCCGGGGACCGGCTCGTCCACAGTGGACGTTCTAGCGCTCGTCCTCCGGCTGGCGCTGCTGCTGGCCACGGCGTTCCTCGCGGGCGGCGGGTTGCTGCGGCCGCTGGCGGGCGAACTGACGCGCACGCGGAAGGTCACCCTGTCCGGCCTCGGCGGGCTGTCGGCGCTGCTCGCCGTCGTGTCGGCGTTCGCGGCCGACGTCAACGTCGTCGCGCTCGCCGTGCACGTCGTGCTCGCGGTCGCCGTGCCGCTCCTGCTGCGGTGGCCGCGAGCCGGGCGCTGGGCGTCGGTCGCGTTGCTGGCGCTGGCCGTCCTCGAGACGTCGGCCGGCGGCACGGGCGTCGGCTTCGCGCTCGACTCGGTGTTCGTCGCCGGGGCGGCGGTGTGGTTCGGCTTCGCCCTGTTCGGCCCGGTGGCGACGGCGGCCGTCCGGCCCGGGCCGCTGGCGGTCACCCTCGGCGGGGTGTTCGCCGTCGCCGGTGCCGTGCGGTTCGGGGTGTCCGGGCTCGGGTTCGACCGGCGGCTGGTCACGACGGTCTTCGGGCTCGTGGTGGTGGTCCTGGTGGTCGTGCCCCTGGTGGTGAGCGGGCTCGCGGCGGTGCTGCGGGCCCGCGCCTACCGCGTCGGCGCGGCCGGGGTCGCCGTCGCGTTCCTCGCCTGGAGCGCGCTCGGCGCGATCCCGGCGCCGCCACCGCTGCCGGTGCCGGGCGTGCCGCTGCTGGCCGCCGAGCCGGGGTTCCCGGTGCTGGTCAGCCCGCAGCGGCCGGGGCACAACGTCGTCCACTTCCCGGCGAGCGCGGGCGACGACCTCTCCGCCGGCGTCCGCGGCGGCCCGGTCACGAAGGCCGTCGCGCGGCCCGGCGCCGAGGGCACCTGGGCCGACGTCGAGCTGCCGCCCGGGCGCAGCGACCTGGAGATCCACCGCGGCGGCACGACGACGGCCGTCGAGGTCGACGCGGGCACCGCGCCCGGCCCGGCGATCGCGCCCGCGGACGCGCCGGAATGCGCGTCGGCGGCGCTCGGCGGCCTGGTCGCCGGCCGCGCCGACGTGCTGACCGCGTGCCCGTCCGACGCGCTGACGCCGGAGGACGGGGGAGCGCTGGTCAAGCTGGTCGAGTTCCTGGCCGTCCGGAAACCTTCGGCGGTCACGCTGGTCGCCGACGCCTCGCCGAGGGGTGTCGCGGCCGCGAGGCTGGTGCGGGAAACCGCGGCCCGCACCGGCTTGGCGGTGCGGCCGGACGCCGGGCCCGACACCGCGCTCGTCGTCGTCTCCGGCTGGGGACCCGGCGCCACGGCGCTGACGCGCGCGGCCGAGCTCCAGCGCCTCGAACCCACCCACCAGTACGGGCTGTACCTGGCGCCGTGGCTGCTGAACGGCCCGATCGTCAACACCGTCGCGAGTGCCTCGCTGCCGCTGCGGTTCGACCCGCGGGAGGCCACCGCGGTCGGCTACGCGGTGGCGGTCGGCAACCACTTCGGCGGCGAAAGCCCGACCCTCGGCGGCTTCCGGAGCTGGCTGGGTGCCGGCGGGACGGCGGGTGACGTCCAGATCTTCGCCGCCGCCCAGGTCAACGCCATGCCGATGTACCCCACCGAACCCCACGCCACCGGAATGGTGCTGGACCGCGACTACGCGGGCCAGTGGGTGCCCGACGGAACCATCGTGCCGATCACGGCGGTTCTCCGCTGAATCCCTTGGTAGGAAAGGAAAAACATGAAGCGTCTTGCTGCCCGCGTGCTGCTGCCGCTGGCCGCGGCGACGGCGTTCACCGGCCTGGCCGCCGGCGTCGCCGGTGCCGACCCGGCCGACGGTTCCGTCTGGCTGGTGCCCGGCGTCGACCTCGGCAGCGTGCTCGGCCCGCTCGGCCGGCCGGTCGACCTGCTCGCCCCCGTCTTCGGCCTCGTCACCGCGGTTTCCTGAAAGGTGCCCACCATGAAGAAGAACCTCGTCCGCGCGGCCGGTGCCGCGGTCCTCACCGGAGCGGCCCTGTTCACGGCGGCGGGCCCGGCACTGGCGGCCGACGCCCCGGGTGTCGTCGTGGTCGACGAGCCGGACACCGGCGGCCTCGGCAACATCTGGACGTTCGCGCCGCTGGGGGTGCCGGTGCTCGGCCTGGTCCAGTCGGTCAACGGCGTGCCGGGCAAGCTCCTGCCCTCGTTCTGACCGCCGGCGGCCCCTCGTTCGCGCGAGGGGCCGCCCGCGTCAGCCGAGGTCCTTCGCGAACCAGTGCTCGGCGAACCGCCCGTCGTTGAACGGCTCGACCTCGGCGTAGCCCACCTTCGCGTACAGCGCACGGGCTTCGACGAGGTCGTGGCGGGTGTCGAGCCGCATGAGCCGCGAACCGAGCCGGCGGGCGGCTTCCTCGGCAGCCGCCACCAGCGCGGGCGCGCCGCCGGTGCCGCGGTGGGCCGGCTTGACGAACACCTTGGTCAGCTCGCTGATCCCCGGCGCGACGACCCGGGTCCCGGCACAGCCCGCCACCGCTCCGTCGAAGCGCCCGACGAGGAAAGCGCCGGTGGGCGGCACCAGGTCGGTGCCCGGTTCTTCGGCCACGTAGCCGTCGAGTTCCGCTTCGCTGACCGGACGCCCGTAGTACCGCGAAGCGACTTCGTCCATGTACGCGCGCATGATCGCGACGGCGTCCGGGTGCGCGACGTCGATCCGGGTGATCTTCCAGTTCACGTCCTCATCCTGGGCTCGCTGTCCAGCGAATTCGCCGGGCGCCGGGCACCATGGGGACATGACGACTGTCACGAAGCGCCTGACGGTGGTGGCCGTCCTGCTGATCACGGCGGGCGCGATCCTGCTGTCGGTGGGCGCGCTCGGTTTCCAGGCGTCCGAGCGGGCCGACGCCAACATCGGCGCGGGGTTCGCCCTGCTGGCCGGCCCCTACATCGTGGGCCTGGGCCTGGTGTTCGCGCTGTCGGCGGGGTTGACGCACCTCACGACGCGCCGCCGCTGACGCGCCAGAGGGTCGTGGGCAGCTGCTCGGCGAGGTCGGCGAGGTAGCCGGCCTCGGCGACGATGTTCTGCCGGGTCGCGCAGCCCGGCCCCC
Source organism: Amycolatopsis sp. MtRt-6 (assembly GCF_017308975.1). Classification (GTDB taxonomy): domain Bacteria; phylum Actinomycetota; class Actinomycetes; order Mycobacteriales; family Pseudonocardiaceae; genus Amycolatopsis. Next base: position 30,198 of record NZ_JADWPD010000006.1, read on the forward strand.
ACGTCCGCGCCGAGCCGTGCTCGACGACGACGTCGCGCTCGGCGAACCGCGGGGTGGCCGCCAGCCACCGGGCCAGCTCGCCCGCGAGCCGTGGCTCCGTGGGCAGCGACACCTCGCCCGCGGTGATCCGCAGCTGCGGGCTCGGCGGCACCCGCACCTGCGTGACGTGGATGTCGCGGAAGTACGTGTGGTCGTCGAAGTGCCGGTAGGGCTCCTGCGCGTCCACGGCGATCACCGGCCGGTCGCGGTGGCGGAACTCGACCCACGTCGTGGCGCTGCCCGCCAGCGGCCGCCCGCTCGGGTGCAGCACGCCGAACGTCGGCACGGCCTTCGCGTCGCTGGGGACCCCGCTGTTGAACGTGCCGCCGCGCTCGGCCGCGAACGCCTTGAACCAGTGCTCCTTGCGGCCTTCGACGAACTTCGCGTGCGAGCGCCACCAGATCGCGGCCGCGCCCGCGAAGACCGCCGCGATCAGGACGATCACCACCACCACGAGCATCAGAAGTCCAGGTCCTCGCGTGTTTCTTCGTCGGACTGGGTGCGCCCCGTCTCGCCGTAGTCGCTCGCCTTCTTGGCGTTCTTGACGTGGCTGTTGAGCTTGCCGAGGTGGTCGTTCAGCGTCTTGGCCGGGTTGTCGCCCGGCTTGGCCGGGTTGAACCCGAGGACGCCCTTGGCCGCGGCCTCGCCACCCTTCTTCGCGATCTCCGACAGCGCGTTCTTCCCGGCCCGCTTGCCGATCATCCCGTCGGCGCCGGTCAGCTTGCCGGCCAGGCTCTTGCCCGCGTCCCGCTCGGCGATCTCGCCCAGCTTCTTCGCGGTCTTGCCGTCGGCGAACACCTTGCCCAGTTTCGTCGCGGCCAGCTTGGCCTTCATCTTCTGCAGCCAGTCGAGGATCTTCTGCAGCAGCTCGCGGACCTTCGACACCTTCCGCGTCGTCTTCGCGGTCGTCGTGCCGAGCTTGACCTCCGACGCGGTGCCCGCGGTGGCGACCGACGCCCCGCAGGTCGGTACCGCGGCGGCCAGCGCCGGGATCCAGATCATGACCAGCCAGGTCACCAGCTCGGTGAGGATCGCCTTGATCAGGTCCTCGACGAAGCTCATCAGCATGCTGCTCAGCTGCAGCATCTGCGCCAGGTCGCCGGACTTCGCCGAGACGCCGCCGATGCCGTGGGCGAACTCGCCGAGCGACCGGCGGGCCGCGTTGCCGGCGTCGCCCGTCCAGCCCTGGAGCGACGTGTCGGCGACCTCGGCGAAGTTCTTCGCCAGCTGGTCGAGCCCGGTGGCGATGGCGTTGAAGTTGTCGGCGGCGATGCCGAGCGCCGGCCCGTCGCCGCTGACGAAGTGGATCGCGTCCTGGATCGGCTGGACCGCGCTGATCAGGAAGTTCAGGCCCTGCCCGACGAGCCAGCCGAGCGGGTCGGTGGCGATGTCGGTGATGGTGCTCGCGCTCGACTGGATGAAGCTCGTCGTGTCGGTCGCGATGGTGCCCAGCCCGAGGGCGATGTCGACGCCGTCCGGGTGCGGCGCGCCGGCGGCCTTGACCACCGAGACGACGTCCTTGCCGACGGTCACGGCGCTGCCTGCGAACGGCGTCGCCTTCACCGCGTTGCCGACGTTGACGCCGAGCACGGTCGTCGGGTCGTCGCTCTTCACGGTGACGCCGCTCGCGACGTCCTGGTACTCCGCCATCGATCCCCCTACGGCTTCTTCGGGCCGTCGAGCAGGACCTCGACCTGGCCGAAGAAGGCTTTGTGGTCGTCCTCGGTGCCCTGGTAGACGTTGGCCGCGTCGGTGAACTTCTCCTGCGCCGACGTCAGGCCCTCGGCCATCGACGCCAGCAGGTCACGCAGCTCGTGCAGGGTCTCGTCGTAGCCGTGCTTGGTGAACAGGCCCACCACGCCCCACGACTTGTCGCCGACGTCGGCCTGCCCGACCTTCTCGGTGAACTTCGCGCCTTGGTCCTTGTACTTGCCCAGCACGCCGATGTACGCGCGCAGGGCGTCGACCTCGACCTGGTAACCCTCGGGCATCAGTCCTCCTCGTCGAACAGGTTCCGCAGGAAGGTGTCGCCCGCGGACCCACCGCTCGCGGGCGGCGGGGCCGGCGGGGCGCTGTCGGCCTGCCGCAGCACGCGTTCGCCGGAGAAGTCCTCCGGCGGCGGCGCCTCTTCCCGCGTGAGCTTCGACCGCAGTTCCTCGACGCTGGTTCCGAACGCCTCGGCCTGGGTCTCCAGGACCTGGTCCACCAGGCCGAGGTCGTCGCCCAGGTGCTCCTGGACGAGCACCACCTGCCGCCGCGCGGCCTCGCCGACGGCTTCCCGGAGCGCCGTCATGAGGGCCGCGGAGAGCGCCTGCGGCCCCTTCGCGAGCGCGGCGTCGGTGAACTTGACGTCGAGCACCGCGCCGCCGGGGCCGGTGACCACGGTCACCCCGCCGTCCGGCGAAGACGCGCTCGCCCGCAGCTCGGTCAGCTCCTGCCGCATCGCGCCGAGGCCGGCGAACCGGGCGTCGGCGTTCCGGATGCCGGCCTGGAACCGCTCGAACTCGGCCACCAGCTGGTCGAACTCGGCCGCCATGCCTGCCGCCTCCTCCTGTTCGCGTGCCGTCCGCCACCCATCGTGGCCCCTCGGCGACGGTGTGACGCGCGGAACGCCGGATCCGATCCCACTGCATCACCCGGTCGGGTAATGGGTAGGTTGCGGCCGCAAGGGGAAGCAGGGAACAGCGCTGAGGAGTGCGTGATGAGCAGCAGCGAAGGGGCCGGCCGGCCCGACGAAGAACCGAAGCCGACGGGCAGCCACGCGGCGCCCGAGGGAGCCGGGGTGCACCCGCTCATCGACCTCTCGCGCGACCCGAACCCGGGCAAACCGGACCACGCGAAGCCCGACGAGGACTGACCGGTCCCGGCGCGGGCCGGGTTCCGGCAGAGTCGCTCGAGCGGGTGCGACACCGGCGACAGCCTTCGGCCACCCGCCGAAGGGCGCCCGGCGAGCGGCCCTGCCGGAACCCCGGCCCGGCGCGGGCCGGGGAACATCCCCGAGGCCGGCCGTGTTGTACCGGGAGCGAGGGACCCGGCGCCGGCGAGGCCGGGGAACCGCGGCGCCACGCCGCGACGACCGGAGTCCGGAACATCTCCCGGCCGGGCGCTGTTGAGAGGTAGGCTGAAGGTTCGTCGACCTTCGGACCCCCCGCCGCGCTCCTCCCGGACCCGGGCGGGTATCTTTGGAGACCGTGCCCGGCATGCGTCGGGCCGCTCCGCGTGCCGTGCGCATGGGCGGGGTGCTCAGGCACCCGGTCACCGGCTTCGGCAGGTCGGGGTTCCGACGGAAATCCCTCCGGGAAGTTACCGGTCGCGAGACCGTGACGCGGGCCGACACGCCCGACCGCGGGGGCCGGTGAAGACACGAAGAAGCAGATCACGACAGGAAGCTGGTCCATTGCCCACGATCCAGCAGCTGGTCCGCAAGGGCCGCCAGGACAAGGCTGCCAAGCAGAAGACGGCGGCCCTCAAGGGGAGCCCGCAGCGGCGTGGCGTGTGCACCCGCGTGTACACCACGACCCCCAAGAAGCCGAACTCGGCGCTGCGCAAGGTCGCGCGTGTGAAGCTGACCAGCGGCATCGAGGTCACCGCCTACATCCCCGGTGAGGGCCACAACCTGCAGGAGCACTCGATGGTGCTCGTGCGCGGTGGTCGTGTGAAGGACCTTCCGGGTGTCCGTTACAAGATCATCCGCGGTTCGCTCGACACCCAGGGTGTCAAGAACCGCAAGCAGGCGCGCAGCCGGTACGGCGCGAAGAAGGAGAAGAGCTAATGCCCCGCAAGGGTCCGGCCCCCAAGCGGCCGCTGATCTCCGACCCCGTCTACGCCTCCCCGCTGGTCACCCAGCTGGTCAACAAGGTGCTGAAGGACGGGAAGCGGTCCCTGGCCGAGCGCATCGTGTACGGCGCGCTCGAAGGCGCTCGCGAGAAGACCGGCACCGACCCGGTCGTCACGCTGAAGCGCGCCCTCGACAACGTGAAGCCCACCATCGAGGTGAAGAGCCGCCGCGTCGGTGGTGCCACCTACCAGGTGCCGATCGAGGTCAAGCCGGGCCGCTCCACCACGCTGGCCCTGCGCTGGCTGGTCTCCTTCTCGCAGGCCCGCCGCGAGAAGACGATGATCGAGCGCCTGCAGAACGAGCTCCTGGACGCTTCCAACGGCCTCGGTGCCTCCGTGAAGCGTCGCGAAGACACGCACAAGATGGCCGAGTCCAACCGGGCCTTCGCGCACTACCGCTGGTGATGACCGCCCGGCTGTCGACCAAGCCATGCCGGGCCCCAAGCTTGAGAACAGGGGAACACTCTCGTGGCACGTGAAGTGCTGACCGACCTGAACAAGGTCCGCAACATCGGCATCATGGCCCACATCGACGCCGGCAAGACGACGACCACCGAGCGGATCCTGTTCTACACCGGGGTCAACTACAAGATCGGTGAAGTCCACGACGGCGCCGCCACCATGGACTGGATGGAGGAGGAGCAGAAGCGGGGTATCACCATCACCTCGGCTGCCACCACCACCTTCTGGGACGACCACCAGATCAACCTGATCGACACCCCCGGGCACGTCGACTTCACCGTCGAGGTGGAGCGCAACCTGCGGGTGCTCGACGGCGCGGTCGCCGTCTTCGACGGCAAGGAAGGTGTCGAGCCGCAGTCCGAGCAGGTCTGGCGGCAGGCGGACAAGTACGACGTCCCGCGCATCTGCTTCGTCAACAAGATGGACAAGCTGGGTGCGGACTTCTACTACACCCTTCGCACCATCGAGGAGCGCCTCGGCGTCAAGCCGCTGGCGATCCAGCTGCCCATCGGCGCCGAGAACGACTTCGAAGGCGTCGTCGACCTGGTCCGCATGAAGGCCCTGGTCTGGCGCGGCGAGGTGCAGAAGGGCGAAGACTACGCGGTCGAGGACATCCCGGCCGACCTGGCCGACCGCGCGGCCGAGTACCGCGAGAAGCTGGTCGAGACCGTCGCCGAGACCGACGACTCCCTGATGGAGAAGTTCCTCGAGGGCGAAGAGCTGTCCGAGGCGGAGATCAAGTCCGGCATCCGCAAGCTGGTCGTCACCCGTGCGGCGTTCCCGGTCCTGGCCGGCTCCGCGTTCAAGAACAAGGGCGTGCAGCCCATGCTCGACGCGGTGATCGACTACCTGCCGTCGCCGCTGGACGTCCCGGCCGTCGAGGGCCTGCTGCCCGACGGCGAGACCCCGGCGACCCGCAAGGCGTCGGTCGACGAGCCGTTCGCCGCGCTCGCGTTCAAGATCGCCGCGCACCCGTTCTTCGGCAAGCTGACCTACATCCGGGTCTACTCGGGCAAGGTCGCTTCCGGCGCGCAGGTCATCAACGCGACCAAGGAGCGCAAGGAGCGCATCGGGAAGATCTTCCAGATGCACTCCAACAAGGAGAACCCGGTCGACGACGCCCAGGTCGGCCACATCTACGCGGTCATCGGGCTGAAGGACACCACCACGGGTGACACCCTGGCGGACCCGCAGAACCCGATCGTGCTGGAGTCGATGACGTTCCCCGAGCCGGTCATCCGGGTCGCGATCGAGCCGAAGACGAAGGCCGACCAGGAGAAGCTCTCCCTGGCGATCCAGAAGCTGGCCGAAGAGGACCCGACGTTCCAGGTCAAGCTGGACGAGGACACCGGCCAGACGATCATCGCGGGCATGGGCGAGCTGCACCTCGAGGTGCTGGTGAACCGGATGAAGTCCGACTACAAGGTCGAGGCGAACATCGGCAAGCCGCAGGTCGCCTACCGCGAGACGATCAAGAAGACGGTCGAGAAGCTCGACTACGTCCACAAGAAGCAGACCGGTGGTTCCGGCCAGTTCGCGAAGGTCATCGTGAAGCTGGAGCCGCTCGAGCGCACCGACGGCGCGCTCTACGAGTTCGACAACAAGGTGACCGGTGGTCGCGTGCCGCGGGAGTACATCCCGTCGGTGGACGCGGGCGCGCAGGACGCGATGCAGTACGGCGTCCTGGCCGGCTACCCGCTCGTCGGGTTGAAGTTCACCCTGTTGGACGGTGCGTACCACGAGGTCGACTCTTCGGAGATGGCGTTCAAGATCGCCGGTTCCATGGCGATGAAGGAAGCCGCGAAGAAGGCCGGCCCGGTGATCCTGGAGCCGATGATGGCGGTCGAGGTGACCACGCCCGAGGACTACATGGGCGACGTCATCGGTGACCTCAACTCCCGCCGTGGTCAGATCCAGGCCATGGAGGAGCGGTCCGGTACCCGTGTCGTGAAGGCACTGGTTCCGCTGTCGGAGATGTTCGGCTACGTCGGCGACCTGCGGTCCCGCACCCAGGGCCGGGCGAACTACTCCATGGTGTTCGACTCCTACGCCGAGGTTCCCGCGAACGTCGCGAAGGAAATCATCGCGAAGGCGACGGGGGAGTAATACCCCCCAGCGCTCGCGGGCATTAAGGGACTCTCCTGAACGTCCGCAGCACCGACGAAGGAACAATCGTGGGGCGGCAGCCACGCCGCCCCACGAGCACAAAGCGAAATCAGTCCAGGAGGACATTCCAGTGGCGAAGGCGAAATTCGAGCGGACCAAGCCGCACGTCAACATCGGCACCATCGGTCACGTTGACCACGGCAAGACGACTCTGACCGCGGCCATCACCAAGGTGCTGCACGACAAGTACCCGGAGCTGAACGAGTCGCGGGCGTTCGACCAGATCGACAACGCGCCGGAAGAGAAGCAGCGCGGCATCACGATCAACATCTCGCACGTCGAGTACCAGACCGAGAAGCGTCACTACGCGCACGTGGACGCCCCCGGTCACGCGGACTACATCAAGAACATGATCACCGGTGCCGCCCAGATGGACGGCGCGATCCTGGTCGTGGCCGCCACTGACGGCCCGATGCCGCAGACCCGTGAGCACGTGCTGCTCGCCCGCCAGGTCGGCGTGCCCTACATCGTGGTCGCGCTGAACAAGGCCGACATGGTCGACGACGAGGAGATCCTCGAGCTCGTCGAGCTGGAGGTCCGCGAGCTGCTGTCCTCGCAGGAGTTCCCGGGCGACGACGCGCCGGTCGTGCGCGTTTCCGGCCTGAAGGCCCTCGAGGGCGACGAGAAGTGGTCCGAGGCCGTTCTCGAGCTGATGACCGCCGTCGACGACAACGTGCCGGACCCGGTGCGTGAGCTCGACAAGCCGTTCCTGATGCCGATCGAGGACGTCTTCACCATCACCGGTCGTGGCACCGTGGTGACCGGTCGCGTCGAGCGCGGCCAGATCAACGTCAACGAAGAGGTCGAGATCGTGGGTATCCGCGAGAAGTCGACCAAGACCACCGTCACCGGTGTCGAGATGTTCCGCAAGCTGCTCGACTCGGGCCAGGCGGGCGACAACGTCGGCCTGCTGGTCCGCGGCATCAAGCGCGAGGACGTCGAGCGCGGCCAGGTCGTCGTGAAGCCGGGCACCACCACCCCGCACACCGACTTCGAGGGCCGGGTCTACATCCTGTCGAAGGACGAGGGTGGCCGTCACACCCCGTTCTTCAACAACTACCGCCCGCAGTTCTACTTCCGCACCACCGACGTGACCGGCGTCGTGACCCTCCCCGAGGGCACCGAGATGGTCATGCCGGGCGACAACACCGACATCTCGGTCCAGCTGATCCAGCCGGTCGCGATGGACGAGGGTCTGCGCTTCGCCATCCGCGAGGGTGGCCGGACCGTCGGCGCGGGCCAGGTCACCAAGATCATCAAGTGACGTAGGCGCCCTGCACCCGGGTAATACACCCCCGGGTGCAGGGCGTCAACTCACGTGTGCGACACTATTTTGGTTGCTCGTCCTGGGGCGGCCGATCCCTTTGGGGTCCGGCCGCCTCGGTGCGAGTGGCCACGGTCCGCCGAGCTCTTCCTTCGGGTTGCAGGCGAGCGGGCAAAGGCGGTGAGACGGTCAGCCGGCTCATAGCCTCCTCACGTTGAGGAAGACCAGGCAAGACGACGATCCCGCGGGATCCGTCTGTGCGTCGGGCGCGACACGCCCGACCGCGTGGACCGGGGACAGGGCCGTTGAACTGCGGAAACCCGGGCCGGGTGGGGACACCCGGCGGGGTTTTGTGAGATAGCGGCACGAGACGACAAGGAACGAGCAGCCACCATGGCGGGACAGAAGATCCGCATCCGGCTCAAGGCCTACGACCACGAGGCGATCGACACCTCGGCGCGCAAGATCGTGGAGACGGTCACGCGCACCGGCGCCCGGGTTGTCGGGCCGGTGCCGCTGCCCACCGAGAAGAACGTTTACTGCGTCATCCGCTCGCCGCACAAGTACAAGGACTCGCGCGAGCACTTCGAGATGCGCACGCACAAGCGTCTGATCGACATCCTCGACCCGACGCCGAAGACGGTCGACGCGCTCATGCGCATCGACCTGCCGGCGAGCGTCGACGTCAACATCCAGTAGCGGCTGGCGAGCGGCGGAGAGTAAGAGACTCATGTCTGACAGGCAGATGAAGGGCATCCTGGGCACCAAGCTCGGCATGACCCAGGTCTTCGACGAGCAGAACCGGGTTGTCCCGGTCACCGTCGTCAAGGCCGGTCCGAACGTGGTCACCCAGGTTCGGACCCAGGACAAGGACGGCTACGCGGCCGTGCAGCTGGCGTTCGGCGCGGTCGACCCGCGCAAGGTGAACAAGCCGCGCACCGGCCACTTCGACAAGGCGGGCGTGACTCCGCGCCGGTTCCTCGCCGAGCTGCGCACCACCGACGCCGAGACCTACGAGGTCGGTCAGGAGATCACCGCCGAGGTGTTCGCCGCCGGCGTCGAGGTCGACGTGACCGGGACCAGCAAGGGCAAGGGCTACGCGGGTGTCATGAAGCGCCACGGCTTCAAGGGCCAGGGCGCGAGCCACGGTGCCCAGGCCGTGCACCGCAAGCCGGGTTCGATCGGTGGCTGTGCCACTCCCGGCCGCGTCTTCAAGGGCCTGCGCATGGCGGGCCGGATGGGCAACGACCGGGTCACCACGCAGAACCTGACCGTGCACGCCGTGCGTGCCGAGGACGGCCTGCTGCTGATCAAGGGCGCTGTGCCCGGTCCCAAGGGCGGCCTGCTGTTCGTGCGCAGCGCCGCGAAGGGTGGTAACTCCGAATGACAAGCGTCGAGCTGAAGACCCCGGCCGGTAAAGCCGACGGCACGGTCGATCTCCCTGCGGAGATCTTCGACGTGCAGGCCAATGTCGCGCTGATGCACCAGGTCGTGGTGGCCCAGCAGGCCGCCGCGCGCCAGGGCACGCACGACACGAAGACCCGTGGCGAGGTTCGCGGTGGCGGCAAGAAGCCGTACCGCCAGAAGGGCACCGGCCGTGCCCGCCAGGGTTCGACCCGCGCGCCGCAGTTCGCCGGCGGTGGCGTCGTCCACGGCCCCACGCCGCGTGACTACTCGCAGCGCACCCCGAAGAAGATGAAGGCCGCCGCCCTGCGTGGCGCCCTCTCCGACCGGGCTCGCGCCGGCCAGCTGCACGTCGTCACCGAGCTGGTGACCGGCGAGAAGCCGTCGACCAAGGCCGCCAAGACCGCCCTCGCCGCCGTCACGGCCGCGAAGCGCGTGCTCGTGGTGCTGGACCGGGCCGACGAGCTGAGCTGGGTTTCGCTGCGGAACCTGCCCGAGGTGCACCTGCTCTGGGCCGACCAGCTCAACACCTACGACGTGCTGGTCAACGACGACGTCGTGTTCACCAAGGCCGCGTACGACGCGTTCGTCGCCGGCCCCGCCCGTGGCAAGGCCGTCAAGGCTTCCGCGCGGTCGGGCGAGGTCACGGAAGGGAGTGACGAGAAGTGAGTTCGGTCGCCATTCCGGACCCCCGCGACATCCTGCTCGCGCCGGTCATCTCCGAGAAGTCCTACGGGCTGCTCGAGGACCACAAGTACACGTTCATCGTCCGCCCGGACGCCAACAAGACCCAGATCAAGATCGCGGTCGAGAAGGTGTTCGGCGTCAAGGTGGTCAGCGTCAACACGGCCAACCGCCAGGGCAAGCGGAAGCGGACTCGCGCCGGCTTCGGCAAGCGCAAGGACACCAAGCGCGCCATCGTGACTCTTTCGCCCGAGAGCAAGGCGATCGAGATCTTCGGCGGACCCACCGCGTAAAGGACTGAGCTGACAATGGGCATCCGCAAGTACAAGCCGACGACCCCGGGTCGTCGCGGTTCGAGCGTCTCGGACTTCGCCGAGATCACCCGCTCCACCCCGGAGAAGTCGCTGCTTCGTCCGCTGAGCGGTTCGGGCGGTCGCAACTCGTCCGGCAAGATCACCACCCGGCACAAGGGTGGCGGCCACAAGCGCGCCTACCGCGTCATCGACTTCCGTCGCAATGACAAGGACGGCATCCCCGCCAAGGTCGCGCACATCGAGTACGACCCCAACCGGTCCGCTCGCATCGCGCTGCTGCACTACGCCGACGGCGAGAAGCGCTACATCATCGCGCCGGAGAAGCTGAAGCAGGGCGACACCGTCGAGAACGGCCCCCGGGCCGACATCAAGCCGGGCAACAACCTGCCGCTGCGCAACATCCCGGTCGGCACCGTGATCCACGCGATCGAGCTCCGCCCCGGCGGCGGCGCGAAGATGGCGCGGTCCGCGGGCGCGAAGGTGCAGCTCGTCGCCAAGGACGGTCCGTACGCCCAGCTGCGTCTCCCCTCGGGCGAGATCCGCAACGTGGACGTGCGCAACCGCGCCACGGTCGGCGAGGTCGGCAACTCCGAGCACGCCAACATCAACTGGGGCAAGGCCGGCCGCAACCGCTGGCGCGGCAAGCGCCCCACGGTCCGCGGTGTCGTCATGAACCCGGTCGACCACCCGCACGGTGGTGGTGAGGGCAAGACCTCCGGTGGTCGCCACCCGGTCAACCCGAACGGTAAGCCCGAGGGCCGCACGCGTCGCCGCAAGGCGTCCGACGCCCTCATCGTCCGCCGCCGGCGTACCGGCAAGAACAAGCGCTGAGCAGGGAGGTAGAAGCACATGCCACGCAGCCTTAAGAAGGGCCCGTTCGTGGACGACCACCTGCTCAAGAAGGTGGACGCGCTGAACGAATCGGGCAAGAAGACGGTCATCAAGACCTGGTCGCGCCGCTCGACGATCATCCCGGACTTCCTGGGTCACACGATCGCCGTGCACGACGGCCGCAAGCACGTCCCGGTGTTCGTCACCGAGGCCATGGTGGGTCACAAGCTGGGCGAGTTCGCCCCGACGCGGACCTTCAAGGGTCACATCAAGGACGACCGCAAGTCGCGCCGCCGCTGAGCGGGCACGAGAAAAGACAAGGGAAGTAGCGATGAACGCCCAGAACGACGCGACGGTCGAGGCCCTGCCTACGGCTTACGCGCGGGCTCGCTTCGTCCGGGACTCGCCGACCAAGGTGCGCCGGGTGATCGAGCTCATCAAGGGACGTAGCGCCGCCGACGCCTTGGCCGTGCTCCGGTTCGCCCCCCAGGCGGCCAGCGAGCCGGTCGCGAAGGTGCTCGCCAGCGCCGTGGCCAACGCCGAGAACAACCTTCAGCTGGACCCGGAGACGCTCTGGGTCAAGAACGCGTACGCCGACGAGGGCCCCACCCTCAAGCGCATCCGCCCGCGGGCCCAGGGCCGCGCGTACCGGATCCGCAAGCGGACCAGCCACATCACCGTCGAGGTGGAGTCGCGTCCGGCCGTCGCGCAGAAGGCTCAGAGCAAGAAGAAGGCAGGTGGCCGGTAGTGGGCCAGAAGATCAACCCGCACGGTTTCCGCCTGGGTATCACCACGGACTGGAAGTCGCGCTGGTACGCCGACAAGCAGTACGCCGAGTACGTGGCCGAGGACGTCAAGATCCGCAAGCTCCTCGCCACCGGCATGGAGCGCGCGGGCATCTCCAAGGTCGAGATCGAGCGCACCCGTGACCGCGTCCGCGTGGACATCCACACCGCCCGGCCGGGCATCGTCATCGGCCGCCGCGGCGCGGAGGCCGACCGGATCCGCGGCGCGCTGGAGAAGCTGACCAAGAAGCAGGTCCAGCTGAACATCCTCGAGGTCAAGAACCCCGAGGCCGACGCCCAGCTGGTCGCCCAGGCGGTCGCGGAGCAGCTCTCCAACCGCGTGGCGTTCCGCCGCGCGATGCGGAAGGCGATCCAGACCTCCATGCGCTCGCCGCAGGTCAAGGGCATCCGCGTGCAGTGCGGCGGTCGTCTCGGCGGTGCCGAGATGTCCCGCTCCGAGCACTACCGCGATGGCCGCGTCCCGCTGCACACGCTGCGCGCCGACATCGACTACGGCTTCTTCGAGGCCAAGACGACGTTCGGCCGCATCGGCGTCAAGGTGTGGATCTACAAGGGTGAGCTCGTCGGTGGCCTGAAGGCCCGCGAAGCCCGTGACGCCGCCGAGCGCGCGCCGCGTCGCGACCGCAGCGACCGGCCGTCCCGTCCGCGTCGTTCCGGCGCCTCGGGCACGACCGCCACCTCGACCGAAGCCGGTCGTGCGGCCGCTGCCGCCACGACCGAGGCCCCGGCGGCCCCGGCCACTGAGACCGCAGAAAAGACGGAGGGCTGAGACGTGCTCATCCCGCGCAGGGTCAAGCACCGGAAGCAGCACTCCCCGAAGCGCCACGGCGCCGCCAAGGGTGGCACGAAGGTCAGCTTCGGCGAGTACGGCATCCAGGCGCTTGAGCACAGCTACGTGACGAACCGGCAGATCGAGTCCGCTCGTATCGCCATGACCCGTCACATCAAGCGTGGTGGCAAGGTGTGGACGACCATCTACCCGGACCGCCCGCTGACCAAGAAGCCGGCCGAGACCCGGATGGGTTCCGGTAAGGGTTCGCCCGAGTGGTGGATCGCCAACGTGAAGCCGGGCCGCGTGATGTTCGAGATCTCGTTCCCGAACGAGGAGACGGCTCGCGAGGCGCTGCGCCGCGCGATCCACAAGCTGCCCATGAAGTGCCGCATCGTGACCCGTGAAGGTGGTGAGTTCTGATGGCTAACGCAGGTGCTCAGGCATCGGAGCTGCGTGAGCTCACCGCGGAAGAGCTCGTCCTGCGTCTGAAGGAGTACAAGGAGGAGCTCTTCAACCTCCGCTTCCAGATGGCGACCGGGCAGCTCGACAACAACCGCCGTCTGCGCACCGTCCGCACGGACATCGCGCGGATCTACACGGTCATGCGCGAGCGCGAACTCGGCCTGTCCGTTGCCCCCGACGCCGAGAGTGAAGGTGCCGCATGAGCGAGCCCACCACCGAGACGCCGGCCCGGAACGACCGCAAGGTCCGCGAGGGCTACGTCGTCTCGGACAAGATGAACAAGACGATCGTGGTCGAGCTCGAGGACCGCAAGAAGCACCCCCGTTACTCGAAGGTCGTCCGCACCACCTCCAAGGTGAAGGTGCACGACGAGAACAACGAGGCGGGCGTGGGCGACCGGGTCACCCTGATGGAGACCCGCCCGCTGTCGGCATCGAAGCGGTGGCGCCTGGTGCAGATCGTGGAGAAGGCCAAGTAAGCAGGGCTCTTTAAGAGTTCTTAGTTCCGCAAGGCTCGCGGGTCCCCCGCGAGAACCGGCGCGACATACAGGAGTAGACGTGATCCAGCAGGAGTCGCGGCTTCGGGTAGCCGACAACACGGGTGCGAAGGAAATCCTCTGCATCCGGGTTCTCGGTGGCTCCGGGCGGCGCTACGCCGGCATCGGCGACATCATCGTCGCCACCGTGAAGGACGCCATCCCGGCCGCCGGGGTGAAGAAGGGCGACGTCGTCAAGGCCGTCATCGTCCGCACGGTCAAGGAGCGCCGTCGTCCGGACGGTTCCTACATCCGGTTCGACGAGAACGCCGCCGTGCTCATCAAGAACGACAACGAGCCCCGCGGCACCCGCATCTTCGGCCCGGTGGGCCGCGAGCTGCGCGACCGAAAGTTCATGAAGATCATTTCGCTCGCGCCGGAGGTGCTGTGATGAAGGTGAAGAAGGGCGACACGGTCGTCGTCATCGCCGGCAAGGACAAGGGCGCCAAGGGCAAGGTCATCCAGGCTTACCCCGAGCGCGAGCGCGTGCTGGTCGAAGGCGTGAACCGGATCAAGAAGCACACGCGGATCAGCCAGACCCAGCGCGGTGCGCAGTCCGGCGGCATCGTCACGCAGGAGGCGCCCATCCACGTCTCGAACGTGATGGTCGTCGACTCGGACGGCAAGCCGGCCCGGGTGGGTTACCGCATCGGCGAGGACGGCAAGAAGGTCCGGATCTCGCGCCGGAACGGTAAGGACATCTGATGACCACCGCAGAGAAGATCGCGCCGCGCCTCAAGGTGCGTTACCGCGACGAGATCAAGGGCCAGCTGCAGGCGGAGTTCTCCTTCACTAACGTCCACCAGATCCCGGGCGTGGTGAAGGTCGTCGTGAACATGGGCGTCGGCGACGCCGCCCGCGACAGCAAGCTGATCGAGGGCGCGGTCCGCGACCTCGCCTCGATCACCGGCCAGAAGCCCGAGGTCCGGAAGGCCCGCAAGTCCATCGCGCAGTTCAAGCTGCGTGAGGGCCAGCCGATCGGCGCGCGCGTCACGCTGCGCGGCGACCGGATGTGGGAGTTCCTCGACCGGCTGCTGACCATCGCGCTGCCGCGTATCCGCGACTTCCGCGGGCTTTCGCCGAAGCAGTTCGACGGCCACGGCAACTACACGTTCGGTCTCAACGAGCAGTCGATGTTCCACGAGATCGACCCCGACTCCATCGACCGCCCCCGCGGCATGGACGTCACCGTCGTCACGACCGCCACGAACGACGACGAGGGCCGGGCGCTGCTGCGCAAGCTCGGCTTCCCGTTCAAGGAGAACTGAGCCGATGGCCAAGAAAGCACTGGTCCACAAGGCCGCGAAGAAGCCGAAGTTCGCCGTGCGCGCCTACACCCGCTGCCAGCGGTGCGGCCGCCCGCACGCCGTGTTCCGCAAGTTCGGGCTCTGCCGGATCTGCCTTCGCGAGATGGCACACGCGGGCGAGCTGCCCGGCGTCCGCAAGTCCAGCTGGTAAGAGCTTCTATTTAACTCCACTTCGCCACAGGCCCCGCCCCTCTGTTTGGGGCGGGGAACCAGGCGAGAAAGGTTGACAGGTCACCATGACGATGACCGACCCCATCGCAGACTTCTTGACGCGTCTGCGTAACGCGAACTCGGCGTACCACGACGAGGTCAAGCTCCCGCACTCGAAGCTCAAGGCGAACATCGCCGAGATCCTCAAGCGCGAGGGTTACATCGCGGGTTACCACGACGAGCCGGGCGAGAAGCACAAGAACCTCGTCGTCGAGCTCAAGTACGGCCCCAACCGTGAGCGGAGCATCGCCGGCCTCCGGCGCGTCTCCAAGCCCGGTCTGCGGGTCTACGCAAAATCGACCGAACTGCCGTCGGTTCTCGGCGGCCTGGGCATCGCGATCATTTCGACGTCCGGTGGCCTGCAGACGGACCGGCAGGCCAAGCGCAACAGCGTGGGCGGCGAAGTCCTCGCCTACGTCTGGTAAGGGAAGGGGTAAAGGCATGTCACGCATCGGAAAGCTGCCGGTCGCCGTCCCTTCCGGGGTCGAGGTGACCATCGACGGTCAGCACATCAAGGTCAAGGGGCCCAAGGGCACCCTGGAGCACACCGTCGCGGAGCCGATCACCGTCGAGCGCGACGAGGACGGCACGCTGCTGGTGAAGCGCCCGGACGACGAGCGCAACTCGAAGGCGCTGCACGGGCTCACCCGCACGCTGGTGAACAACCTCGTCGTCGGCGTCACCGCCGGCTACGAGAAGAAGATGGAAATCCACGGCGTGGGTTACCGCGTGCAGGCCAAGGGCTCGGACCTCGAGTTCGCCCTCGGTTACTCGCACCCGGTCAAGATCGAGGCCCCGGAGGGCATCACCTTCAAGGTGGAGACCCCGACCCGGTTCTCGGTCTCGGGCATCGACAAGCAGAAGGTCGGCCAGATCTCGGCCGTCATCCGCAAGCTGCGTCGCCCGGACCCGTACAAGGGCAAGGGCCTGCGCTACGAGGGTGAGAAGATCCGCCGCAAGGTCGGAAAGACGGGTAAGTGATCATGAGCGACACGACTACGAAGCGCAAGCCGGTGGGCAAGGACATCTCGACCCGCCGCCGCGTCGCGAAGGCCCGTCGGCACTTCCGGCTCCGCAAGAAGGTCTCGGGCACCGAGCAGCGTCCGCGCCTGGTCGTCAAGCGGTCCTCGCGGCACATCGCCGTGCAGGTGATCGACGACCTCGCCGGCCGCACGCTGGTGTCGGCGTCCACCCTCGAGGCGGACATCCGGTCGGCCGACGGCGACAAGAAGGCGAAGGCCGCCAAGGTCGGCGCCCTCGTCGCCGAGCGGGCCAAGAACGCCGGGATCTCGGCTGTGGTGTTCGACCGTGGGGGCAACGCCTACCACGGCCGCATCGCCGCGCTCGCCGACGCCGCCCGTGAGGCGGGGTTGGAGTTCTGACGATGCAGAAGCTTGTTAACGGAAGGAAAGCCTGATGCCGGGACGTACACGGCAATTCGGCGGCGGCCAGGGTGGACCCGGCGGGCAGGGCGGCAACGACCGCGGTGACCGTCGCGACCGCCGCGACCGGCGCGACAGCGGCCGTGGCGGGGCGGCCCAGGACAAGACCCCGCACCTCGAGAAGGTCGTGACGATCAACCGCGTCGCCAAGGTCGTCAAGGGTGGTCGTCGCTTCAGCTTCACCGCCCTGGTGGTCGTCGGCGACGGCGACGGTCAGGTCGGCGTCGGCTACGGCAAGGCCAAGGAAGTTCCCGCGGCCATCGCCAAGGGCGTCGAGGAAGCGAAGAAGAACTTCTTCCGCGTCCCGCGCGTCGGCGGCACCATCCCGCACCCGATCCAGGGTGAGGAAGCCGCCGGTGTCGTGCTGCTCCGCCCGGCTTCCGCCGGTACCGGTGTCATCGCCGGTGGCCCGGTGCGCGCGGTGCTGGAGTGCGCGGGTGTCCACGACGTGCTGTCGAAGTCGCTCGGCTCCGACAACGCGATCAACATCGTGCACGCGACCGTGGCGGCCCTGAAGGGTCTGCAGCGTCCCGAAGAGGTGGCGGCCCGCCGTGGCCTGCCGCTCGAGGACGTCGCTCCGGCCCGGATGCTGCGCCAGCGTGCCGGCCAGGGGGTCTGACATGGCTCAGCTCAAGGTCACGCAGGTCAAGAGCAAGATCGGCACGAAGCACGCTCACCGCGAGTCGCTGCGCACCCTCGGGCTGCGCAAGATCCGCCAGAGCGTCGTGCGTGAAGACACCCCCCAGGTGCGCGGCCTGATCCACACCGTCCGCCACCTGGTGGAGGTCGAGGAGGTCAAGGCATGACGGCCATCAAGATCCACCACCTGCGTCCGGCTCCGGGCGCCAAGCGCGACAAGATCCGCGTGGGCCGTGGTGAGGGTTCGAAGGGCAAGACGGCCGGTCGCGGTACGAAGGGCACCAAGGCCCGGAAGAACGTGCCGGCCCGGTTCGAGGGTGGGCAGATGCCCATCCAGATGCGGCTCCCGAAGCTGCGCGGCTTCAAGAACCGCTTCCGCACCGAGTACCAGCCGGTGAACGTGGGCGACATCGCCCGCGTCTTCCCGGACGGCGGCACCATCGGTGCCGAGGAGCTCGTCAAGGGCGGTCTGGTCCGCAAGGGCAAGCTGGTGAAGGTCCTCGGCAACGGCGACGTGAACGGCGTCAAGCTGAACGTCACCGCCGACGCGTTCTCCGGCTCCGCCAAGGAGAAGCTCGAAGCGGCCGGTGGCTCCGCCACCACCAACTGAGGTTGCTCGTCCGAAGGCCCGTCTGGCTCCGCCAGGCGGGCCTTCGGCGTGCTTGCCCCTTGTGACGGCGGCGGGCCCGGAGAAGTATCGGACGAATGGGACTCGCCGCTCGTCGTTTCCTCGTGCCGGTGCTCGCCACGCTCGCGGTCGCCCTGGCGGTGACGGGGACGTTCCTGCCGCTGTTCCGGAACGAGCAGCCGTTCACCTCCGGCACGGTGCGCACGGTCGTCGGTGCCTGGCGGACCCACGTCACGCTTCCGGGCCGGGACGAGATCAGCGGACCGTCGGCCCCGCTGGGCGCAGCGTTGCTCGTGGGCGCCGCAATCCTGCTGGCGGCGGCGATCCTCGGCTTCCGCCGCCCCGGTCCGGCAGCGAGCCGGACGACCTTGGCCGGAGCGGCGTTCCTGCTCGGCGCGGTCGGCACGGTCGGGACACTGGGCGTGCAGTGGCTGTACGACCCAGGACGAACCGGTCCGGGACTGTCTCTCGAGCCCGGGTTGTGGCTGCTCATCGCGGCAGCGCTGACGGCAATGGCGGCAGCGGCCCTGAGCCTGCGCGAGCCGGCGCCCGGCCGTCCGGAGTGGGCGGACCCGGCGGTGGCGTACGCGGACACGACGACACCGCCGTCAGGGGTGGCGATCACCGTGTTGCCGCCCGAGCGGGAGTGAACGGCCGGATTCCTTGCCGCGACGGGAGTCCGGACGGAGGATTGAAGGGGTGGACAGACCGTCGCAGGAGCCCGTTCCCCAGCCCGCACCCCCGACCGAAGCCGCCGAGGCCGCCGAGTCGCCGTTGAGCTTCCCGGTGGAAGCACCGAGGCCGGCCGGCCCCGAGCCGGGCGCGGGCGCGGATCCACTGGCGTTCCCCGCGGCGGCCAAGCCGCACACCGAACCACCGCTCTTCCCGGCCGAGACGACGGCCACGCCGCCCACCGAACCGCCGCTCTTCCCGGCCGAGACGACGGCCAAGCCGCCCACCGAACCGCCGCTCTTCCCGGCCGAGACGACGGCCAAGCCGCCCACCGAACCGCCGCTCTTCCCGGCCGAGACGACGGCCAAGCCGCCCACCGAACCGCCGCTCTTCCCGGCCGAGACGACGGCCAAGCCGCCCACCGAACCGCCGCTCTTCCCGGCCGAGACGACGGCCAAGCCGCCCACCGAACCGCCGCTCTTCCCGGCCGAGACGACCGCCCAGCCGCCGTCCTCGACGCCGTGGCCCTTCCCGGTCGCCGAACTGCCGGGTCCCGCCGCCGTGCCCCCACCCGTTCCGGTGGCCGCACCCGCACCCGCACCCGAGCCCGCCCCGGCGCCCGCGGTGCCCTGGCTGTTCCGCCTCGGCCCGCCGGTGCTGGCCGCCGTCGCCGCCCTGCTGGCCGTCGGGGGCCTCTTCCTGCCCCTCTTCCAGGTGGCCCAGGAGCTCGACTTCCGCCAGGGGTTCCTCGACGCCCGGCTGACCGTCACCCAGACCGCGTGGGGCCACCGCGTCGAGGTCTCCGGGCAGGGGGTCATCGAACGCACGGGCGCGCCCGTGGGGATCCTGGTGATCGTCGCGGTCGTCGTGCTGGCCGTCGCGGCGTTCGCGGCCTCCTCCCGGCCGAACCGCGGCCTCACCCGGTGGCTGCTCTCGACCGGTGCGGCTTTCACGGCCGGCGTCGTCGCCACCGTCGGGTTGGGCGGGTTCGAGCTGGAAGCCATGGTCGGCGGCCAGGGAAAGCTGGAGGCCACCACCGGGCCCGGCATGTGGCTGCTGGCCGCGGCCACCGTACTGGCCGCCGTCGCCGCGGTACTGGGCCACCTGCCGCTCCGGAAACCCGCCGGGAGTCCCGGCTGGGCCGATCCGGCCGTCGCCTACGCCGACACCCCGACGCCGCCCTCCGGCGTCGCCATCACCGTCCTGCCGCCGAGCGAGCAGGCGGAACCCGGAGACCCCCGGCTACGGTGAACACGTGTGGGTCTTCTTCGGCGCCTCCGTGCTCCTCGCGCTTACGCCCGGCGCGAACAACCTCCTCGGCCTCCACCACGGCATGACGCACGGTGTTCGCCACGGCCTCGCCGGGCTGGGTGGCCGGCTGGCCGCCTTCACCCTGCTGATCGCCGCCGTCGCGGCCGGGCTGGGGCAGCTGCTGGCCGCCTCGGAGACCGCGCTGACGATCATCAAGTGGGCCGGCGCCGCCTACCTCCTCTACCTCGGCCTCCGCCTGCTCTGGTCCACCTTCTGGGGCGGAAATCCCACCAAAGAGCTGCCCACGGCCCCCACCTCGGCCTGGCGCGTCAGCCGCAAGGAGTTCGGCGTCGCCCTCACCAACCCGAAGGCGATCCTGATCTTCACGGCCTTCGTCCCGCAGTTCATCGACGCAGGTCACGGCTCCTTTCCGGCGCAGATCGCGTTGCTCGGCGCGGTCTACCTGGTGGCCGAGTTCCTGGCCGGCTCGGTCTACGTCGTCGCCGGCGCCGCGGTCAGGACGATCCGGCTGTCCCGGAAGGCCCGCCGCAACGTCGACCGGGGGACCGGCGTGGTCCTCGTCGGCCTGGCCGGCGTGCTCGCGACGTCGAACGCTTGATCCACAACGTGTCAAGGAATACGGCCAAGACGGCGATGTGGATCAACCCGCCGGAGCAACCTTGGTACGGAAAACGCACACGGACTGCGGACACGCCCTGTGAAGCTGTTAGAGTCGGCGACACGCTTCGGGACGAGTGTGCCCCGAAGCGTTCCTGGCTTGCGTGCCAGTAGTGCTGTGTGTTCCCGCCGGCCCCGTGCCGGCCAAGCCGATCGTCGGTTAGGACAGCCGACGACGCCGAGGAGGTCCCCCGCGTGCTCAGCGCCTTCCGCTCGGCTCTCGCGACGCCGGATCTACGCAAGAAGATCCTGTTCACGCTAGCCATCGTCGCGGTTTACCGAATCGGTGCGACCATTCCGGCGCCCGGCATCTCGTACGGTGCCGTACAGGCCTGTAGCTCCCAGGCGCAGCAGGAGGGCGTCTACCAGCTGCTGAACCTGTTCAGCGGTGGTGCGCTGCTGCAGCTGTCGCTCTTCTCGACCGGCATCATGCCGTACATCACGGCGAGCATCATCATCCAGCTGCTCACCGTGGTCATCCCGCGGTTCGAGGAGCTGAAGAAGGAAGGGCAGTCCGGCCAGGGCAAGCTGACCCAGTACACCCGGTACCTGACGATCGCCCTGGCGATCCTGCAGGCCACCGGCGTGGTCGCGCTCGCGGACCGCAAGCAGCTCTTCCCCGACTGCGACCAGCCGATCATCCCGGACAACAGCGTCTACTCGCTGGCGATCATCGTCATCACCATGACCGCGGGCACCGCCGTCATGATGTGGCTGGGCGAGCTGATCACCGAGCGCGGCATCGGCAACGGCATGTCCGTCCTGATCTTCCTGAACATCGCGGCGCGCATCCCGGTCGAGGGCGGCAACATCCTCAGCAACGCGGGTGGCATCGGCCTGGCGATGGTCTGCGTCTTCGGCCTGGTGATCATCGCCAGCGTCATCTTCGTCGAGCAGGGGCAGCGCCGGATCCCGGTGCAGTACGCCAAGCGCATGATCGGCCGCCGGATGTACGGCGGCACGTCGACCTACCTGCCGATCAAGGTCAACCAGGCCGGCGTCATCCCGGTCATCTTCGCGTCGTCCCTGCTGTACCTGCCGGACCTGATCAGCCGCCTCGTCGGCAACGCGAACGCCGACTCCGGCTGGCAGGTCTTCATCACGAACTACATCGTGAACCAGTCCAGCTGGGTGCACATCGCGCTGTACTTCGGCCTGATCATCTTCTTCACGTACTTCTACATCACGATCACGTTCAATGTGGACGAGCGTGCGGAGGAGATGAAGAAGTTCGGTGGCTTCATCCCGGGCATCCGCCCCGGCCGCCCGACCGCCGAGTACCTGAGCTTCGTGCTCGGCCGGATCACCCTGCCGGGCTCGCTGTACCTGGGCATCATCGCGATCCTCCCGAACTTCTTCCTGTCTCTGACCGGTAGCGGGAACAACCAGAACTTCCCGTTCGGTGGCACGGCTGTGCTGATCATGGTCGGTGTCGGCCTCGACACCGTGAAGCAGATCGAAAGCCAGCTGATGCAGCGCAACTACGAAGGGTTCTTGAAGTGACGCGCCTGGTTCTCGTCGGCCCGCCCGGTGCGGGCAAGGGCACGCAGGCGGTGGCCCTGTCCGAGCAGCTGCGCATCCCGCACATCTCCACGGGCGACCTGTTCCGCGCGCACGTCGGCCAGGAGACCCCGCTCGGCCAGGAGGCGAAGCGCTACCTGGACTCGGGCGAGCTCGTGCCCGACTCGGTGACCAACGAAATGGTGCGCGAGCGGCTCGCCGAGCCGGACGCCAAGGTCGGATTCCTGCTCGACGGCTTCCCGCGCAACACCAAGCAGGCCGAGGTCCTCGGCGAGATCCTGAGCGACTCCGACGTCTCGCTCGACGCGGTGATCCAGCTCCAGGTCCCGGAGGACGTCGTCGTCGCGCGGCTCATGTCGCGCGGCCGGGCGGACGACACCGAAGAGGTCATCCGCCGCCGTCAGCAGATCTACGTGTCGGACACCGCGCCGCTGCTGGAGTACTACGCCGACATCCTGGTGACCGTCGACGGCGTCGGCAGTGTCGAGGAGATCTCCGGCCGGGTGCTGAAAGCGCTGCGCGACCGCACGTGAACCTCGGAGGATTGCGTGTTCTGCAAGTGCTCCGCCGTGGGCGCATGATCGAAGTCAAGACCCCGGACGAGCTGCAGGCGATGCGGGCTGCGGGCCTCGTCGTCGCCCGCACGCTCGCGGCGGTCCGCGCGGCGGCGAAGCCGGGCGTCAGCACCGCCGAGCTCGACGAGCTGGCCGAGCAGACGATCCGGGACGCCGGCGCGGTGCCGTCGTTCAAGGGCTACCACGGTTTCCCGGCGTCGATCTGCGCCTCGGTCAACGAGCAGATCGTCCACGGCATCCCGGCGAAGACCCAGGTGCTGGCCGACGGCGACATCATCTCCGTCGACTGCGGTGCCATCCTCGACGGCTGGCACGGCGACTCCGCCGTCACGCTCGCCATCGGCCAGGTCTCCGACGCCGACCTCGCGCTGTCCGCGGCGACCGAGGCGGCGATGTGGGCCGGCATCGAGGCGGTCACCGCCGGCGGCCGGCTCACCGACATCTCCTACGCCGTGCAGTCCGCCGCCGAGCGCGCGGGCCGCGACGACGGCATCGAGTACGGGATGATCGTCGAGTACGGCGGCCACGGCATCGGCCGCCAGATGCACATGGACCCGTTCCTGCCGAACGTCGGCAAGCCCGGCAAGGGCCCGCGGCTCAAGCCCGGCATGGCGCTGGCGATCGAGCCGATGCTGACCGGCGGCGGCGGCGAAACCCGCGAGCTGGACGACGGCTGGACGGTCGTGACGGCCGACGGCTCCCGCGCGGCCCACTGGGAGCACACCGTCGCCATCACCGAAGACGGCCCCTGGGTGCTCACGGCCCCGGAAGACTCCTGACCTGCGATTTCACCCGTTCGAGGTGATCGCCATCACGTCCACCTGCACGGCCCTTTAGCATGGTCACCCCCGGTTTGGGGGTCGCGACACGACATGCGTACACTGTCAAGTCGGCGCACTTATCGCGCCCGGATCCTGCGCGCTCGTGAATTCACGGTCTAGGGAGCCGGGCACCAGTGTGCCACGCAACACCCCAACCCGGCACTAGTGCTCGGATTGATCATGGTGTGGCGACAGACGCTTGCTGACAAGGCAGGGTTCGACCAAGGAAATGCGGAGGACATGGCGAAGAAAGACGGGGCCATCGAGGTCGAAGGCCGCGTAGTCGAGCCGCTCCCCAACGCGATGTTCCGCGTCGAGTTGGAGAACGGCCACAAGGTCCTGGCACACATCAGCGGCAAGATGCGGCAGCACTACATCCGCATCCTGCCGGAGGACAGGGTTGTCGTGGAGCTCTCGCCCTACGACCTCTCTCGTGGTCGCATCGTCTACCGCTACAAGTGATCACGAAGAGCAGCTGACAAGCAGGAGCAGAAGACGTGAAGGTCCAGCCGAGCGTCAAGAAGATCTGCGACAAGTGCAAGGTGATCCGCCGTCACGGCCGGATCATGGTGATCTGCGAAAACCTGCGGCACAAGCAGCGGCAGGGCTGATCGCCCGCACTCGACCAGAGTGGATTGACGTTACACAACCTCCCCGCACCTGCCGGTTCACGCGTGAACCGGTTCACCCCCGGGCTTCAGGCCGGGGCCGGGACACCCGAAGCGCAAGCCGAGGGCACGACAGGCGAGTCGGTCCCGGAACCGGACGGGGAGCAGACCTGAAGAAGAAACCGAAGAAGGAGCATCAGCGCCAATGGCACGACTCGCTGGCGTAGACCTCCCCCGCGAGAAGCGGTTGGAGATCGCGCTTACCTACATCTACGGCATCGGCCGTACCCGCTCGAAGCAGCTCATCAAGGCTGCCGAGCTCAACGCGGACACCCGCGTCAAGGACCTCAGCGATGACGACCTCGCGAAGCTGCGTACGTACATCGAAGAGAACTTCAAGGTCGAGGGTGACCTTCGCCGTGAGGTGAACGCCGACATCCGTCGGAAGATCGAGATCGGGTGCTACGAGGGCCTTCGCTGGCGCCGCGGACTTCCCGTCCGTGGTCAGCGCACCAAGACGAACGCCCGCACCCGCAAGGGTCCGAAGAAGACGGTCGCCGGCAAGAAGAAGGCTGGCAAGAAGTGAGCGTCCAGGGCAAGAAGGTCGTGCAGATGGGTGGCGTGCACCGCCGCGGCTCGGCTTGTGTCTCGCCCAAGGCGCTCTACGCCCGCCCGATGGCGCTCCGCAACCTGTACACCGACGCCGGTTCGATCATCCGGCGCGGACAGGCCGAAGCGGTCGCCGCTCACCAAGAGAACGCGCGCTAACAGGAGAACCCTCAGAACATGCCACCGAAGTCTCGTACTGCGGCTGGGGCCAAGAAGGTCCGCCGCAAGGAAAAGAAGAATGTCGCGCACGGTCACGCGCACATCAAGAGCACCTTCAACAACACCATCGTCTCGATCACGGACCCGACCGGTGCCGTGATCGCGTGGGCGTCGAGTGGTCACGTGGGCTTCAAGGGCTCGCGCAAGTCCACCCCGTTCGCCGCGCAGATGGCCGCCGAGAACGCTGCCCGCAAGGCCGCCGAGCACGGCATGAAGAAGGTCGACGTCTTCGTGAAGGGCCCGGGTTCGGGCCGCGAGACGGCGATCCGCTCGCTGCAGGCGGCCGGCCTCGAGGTCGGCACCATCCAGGACGTGACCCCGCAGCCTCACAACGGCTGCCGCCCGCCCAAGCGGCGCCGGGTCTGAGGAACGGGGAGGAGTAAGAAGAAATGGCTCGTTACACCGGCCCCGCGACGCGTATTTCGCGTCGCCTCAAGGTTGACCTCATCGGCGGCGACCAGGCTTTCGAGCGTCGCCCCTACCCGCCGGGCCAGCACGGCCGCGGGCGCATCAAGGAGTCCGAGTACCTCCTGCAGTCGCAGGAGAAGCAGAAGGCTCGCTACACCTACGGCGTTCTCGAGCGTCAGTTCGTCCGGTACTACAAGGAAGCCGTCCGGCGTCCGGGCAAGACCGGTGAGAACCTGCTGCAGATCCTCGAGTCCCGCCTGGACAACGTGATCTACCGCGCCGGCATCGCCCGCACCCGCCGTCAGGCGCGTCAGCTGGTGAGCCACGGCCACTTCCTGGTCAACGGCCAGAAGGTGAACGTCCCGTCGTTCCAGGTCACCAAGTGGGACATCATCGACGTGCGGCCGAAGTCCATGGGCATGCTGCCGTTCGTGGCGGCGAAGGAGTCCTTCGGCGACCGCCCGATCCCGGCGTGGCTGCAGGTCGTCCAGTCCAACCTCCGCGTGCTGGTCCACCAGCTCCCGGAGCGCGCGCAGATCGACGTTCCGGTTCAGGAACAGCTGATCGTCGAGCTCTACTCGAAGTAGTCCGGCCCCGGCTGGAGTACGGGCGGCGGCGCAACAGGTGCGCCGCCGCCGCGCCATCCCTTCGACGTCATATGGCGGGCGTCGTCTGGAAAGGAACTAGGAAGAAATGCTGATTTCCCAGCGGCCGGCTCTCGGCGAAGAGACGGTCAACGAGACCCGCTCCCGGTTCACCATCGAACCGCTGGAGCCCGGCTTCGGCTACACGCTCGGCAACTCGCTGCGTCGTACGCTGCTGTCGTCCATCCCGGGCGCGGCCGTGACGAGCATCCGCATCGACGGCGTGCTGCACGAGTTCACCACCGTTCCCGGGGTGAAGGAAGACGTCACCGACATCATCCTGAACCTCAAGGAGCTCGTGGTGTCCTCGGAAGAGGACGAGCCGGTCACCATGTACCTGCGCAAGCAGGGCCCCGGTGAGGTCACGGCGGCCGACATCGTGCCGCCGGCGGGTGTCACCGTGCACAACCCGGATCTGCACATCGCGTCGCTGAACGGCAAGGGCAAGCTCGAGATCGAGCTCGTCGTCGAGCGCGGCCGCGGTTACGTTCCGGCCCTGCAGAACAAGCAGGCGGGCGCGGAGATCGGCCGGATCCCGGTCGACTCGATCTACTCGCCGGTGCTCAAGGTGACCTACAAGGTCGAGGCCACCCGTGTCGAGCAGCGCACCGACTTCGACAAGCTGATCCTGGACGTCGAGACCAAGCCGTCGATCACGCCGCGCGACGCGGTCGCGTCGGCCGGCAAGACGCTGGTGGAGCTGTTCGGTCTCGCCCGCGAGCTGAACGTCGACGCCGAGGGCATCGAGATCGGCCCGTCGCCGCAGGAGGCGGACACCATCGCCGCCTACGCGATGCCGATCGAGGACCTGGACCTCACCGTCCGGTCGTACAACTGCCTCAAGCGCGAGGGCATCCACACGGTGGGCGAGCTCGTCTCGCGCAGCGAGGCGGACCTGCTCGACATCCGCAACTTCGGCGCCAAGTCGATCGACGAGGTCAAGCTCAAGCTCGTCGGCCTCGGCCTCGCGCTGAAGGACAGCCCGCCCGGGTTCGACCCGACCGCGGCGGCCGCCAGCTACGACGGTGAAGGCTGGTCGGAGGGTGTCGGCAGCATCGCCGACGGGATTTCGGACGGCCACGACGATGGCCAGGACTACGCAGAGACCGAGCAGCTCTGAGGCCGTGTGCCTGGACGCTGTGAGCTGAACTAGGAGAACCAATGCCCACCCCTACCAAGGGAGCCCGGCTCGGCGGGTCGTCCGCGCACGAGCGGCTGATCCTGGCCAACTTGGCCACGCAGCTGTTCGAGCACGGCAAGATCACGACCACCGAGGCGAAGGCCCGCCGGGTCCGCCCGCTGGCCGAGAAGCTGATCACGAAGGCGAAGCGGGGCGACCTGCACAACCGCCGTCAGGTGCAGAAGGTCGTCCGTGACAAGGACGTCCTGCACAAGCTGTTCGCCGAGATCGGTCCGCACTTCGCGGAGCGCGCGGGTGGCTACACCCGGATCACCAAGACGATGCCGCGCAAGGGCGACAACGCCGCCATGGCCGTCATCGAGCTGGTGGCCGAGAAGACGGTGACTTCGGAAGCCGAGCGCGCTCGCAAGACGAAGTTCGCCAAGGACGAGAAGGCCGCCGCCCCGGTTGCCGAGGAGACCGCCACCGAGGCGCCCGCCGCTTCGGAGGAGGCTCCGGCCGCCGAGGAGGCCAAGGCCGAGGAGACCACCGAGGCTCCCGCCTCGGAGGCGACCGACGCCGACGCCAAGAAGGACTGACGTCCTGACGGCCGATTCGACACCGGACGAGCCCGCCACTCCCCCCGGGGAGGGCGGGCTCGTTCGTCTGCGCCTGGACGTCTCCTACGACGGCACGGACTTCTCGGGCTGGGCCCGGCAGCCGGGCCGCCGGACGGTCCAAGGCCTCCTGGAGGAGGCACTGCGGAAGCAGCCGCCCGGGTCCGCCGTGCCGAAGTCGGTCGTCGTGGCGGGCCGCACGGACGCCGGCGTGCACGCGACCGGCCAGGTGGTCCACGTCGACGTGGTGCCCCTTTCCGAGCCCTCAGGCCGCATTCCCGTGTCTCCCGAGGGCATCCCGGACCTGACGCGCATGGTGGGCCGGTGGAACCGTCTCCTGCCGGGCGACGTGCGCGTGCTGGGTGCCCGGATCGCGCCCGAGGGCTTCGACGCCCGGTTCTCCGCGATCCGCCGTCACTACCGCTACCGCGTCTCGGACGCGCCCTGGGGCGTGGACCCGCTGCGCCGCCACGACACGCTGGCCTGGAACCGTCCACTGTCGACGGACGCGATGAACGCGGCGGCCGCGGAACTGCTGGGCCTGCACGACTTCGCGGCGTACTGCAAGCAACGCGACACGGGCACGACGATCCGCGAGCTGCAGCGTCTGGAGTGGACGCGGGTGGACGACCACCTGCTGGAGGTCCGGGTCTCGGCGGACGCGTTCTGCCACTCGATGGTCCGCAGCCTGGTGGGGGTGCTGCTGTTGGTCGGCGACGGCCGCCGCACCGACGCGTGGCCTGGGAAGGTCCTGGAGAGCGGCATCCGCGACAGCGCGGTGGCCCCGGCCCACGGCCTCACGCTCCTGGGCGTCGACTACCCGCCGGACGGCGAACTCGCGGCCCGCGCGGAGCAGACGAGGAACGTCCGCACCTCGCGCTAGCGATCGACGGAACTACCTTGCGCATCGGTCGCAAGGGC
The DNA here is from genome assembly GCF_017308975.1 of Amycolatopsis sp. MtRt-6. Classification (GTDB taxonomy): domain Bacteria; phylum Actinomycetota; class Actinomycetes; order Mycobacteriales; family Pseudonocardiaceae; genus Amycolatopsis. The sequence continues at coordinate 58,664 of NZ_JADWPD010000006.1, forward strand.
ATGGCATCCCGCACCGCCCCCGGATTACCTTCTGGCGCGGCATTTCAGCCGACGGGAAGGGTGGGAACATGAATCGCAAGAAGGCCTGGTTCGCGGGCGCGGCCGCGGCGGTCACGGTGTCGGCCGGCACGCTGGTGCTGACCGCCGGACCGGCCGCCGCCGCGGGCTGCTCGGCGCCGGGGGACAAGTCCTGCGTGGCCACCACGTACCAGACCTCGGCCGTCCGGAGCATCCGCGTCAACGGAAGGTGCCTGACGGGCCCGTCGGGCCACCACCCGGACGTTCTCGTCGACCGGTTCGGCACACCGGACGTGCAGACGTACGCCGGGACCAGGTGTGAGAGCAGCAGCCACAACTCCGCGGCGGTCCGCTGGGGCAGCGAGGACGCCGAGCACTTCCGCTGGGTGCGGATCGCCTAGCGTCGCGGCCCACCGACGACGAAGCGGGTGGCTCCCCGAGAGGAACCACCCGCTTCCGGCTGTCCGAAGAGGACTCAGTCGCCGCGGCGGACCGGGCCGAGGAGCTGCTGCTCCTTGCCCGTCGTCACCAGGCGAAGCGGTCGCCAGAGGTTGCGGCCGAGGGCCACCACCTGGTCGTCCTTCAACGTCGTCAGCTGGCGCATCATCTGGGGCGGCAGCCGCCAGATGCGGGCCGCCAGCTCGGCCTGGCCGGCCGGGAGGCGCTGCATCAGCACCAGGTCGGCCGCGTTGGCCGTCGCGCCCGCCTGCGGGTGCAGGTACGGGAGCACGTAGACCGTCGTCTGCCAGGGCGAGCGGGGCGGGAACAGGTCCTGCGGGGTCGGGCCGCCGTCGGTCACCACCAGCAGCGGCGCGTCCTCCGACGGCCGCGGCAGCTCGACCGGCGACAGCCGGCGGATCTGCACCAGCGGCGAGGGCCGCCCGTCGCGGCTGCCCGCCGCCCGGGACAGCACCTGCCACTCGGTCGGGCGCCCGGTCGCGACCACGACCCACGCGCCGACCGCCATCGCCCGCATGGCCACCTGGCGGGCCAGGTACAGCCCGCCGACCAGCACGATCCGGGTGGGGGTGGAGCGCAGCGCCGAGATCGTCAGCGGCTCGCCCTTGAGGCCCGAGCCGAGCACGATGCCCCCGCGGTCACCCGACGGGCTGATCGCGTCGAGCATGGCGGGGTCGACCGTGAACTCCGGTGCCACGCCGCTGTTCTGCCCGGCGTCACGGACGCGGGAACTCATGCTGTGCCTCCGATCGGCAACGTCGCGGCGAACGCGGAAACCTGCAGCCCGCGCAGCGGCGTCAGGTCGACGCCCAGCCGCTCGGACAGTCCCTGCAGCCGCTGGTCGGCGGCGTCGAGCTCACGCGGGTTCCGCGCGCTCAGCCGGACGACGCCGCGCAGCCCGATCTTGCCCTCGTCGGACGCGGGCGAGATCGACATCGCGAGCGTGGCCGACAGCGCGCGGACGCTCGTCAGCGCGTTCAGGCTGCTGCTGACCTTGCCCTTCGGCCAGCCGGTGATGGCGTAGCTCGCGTGCCCGATGCCGGCCGCGGTCACACCGGACCAGCGCTCCTGCAGCGTCACCTTGGCGGGTGAACCGGCGACGGCGGTCAGCTCCGCGGCCGAGATGCCGGCGCGCAGCAGCTCGTCCGGGTCGAGCGGCCGCGTCGGCACGCCCTGGGACTCCAGCGCGTTGCGCACCCGCGACAGCGCGCCGATGAGCGCGCGGTGGGCGCCGACGACGCCGCCGCCGCGCTCCCGGATCGCCGCCGGGCACCGCTTCGGGTCGAGCCGGATCGCCACCCACGTCGTCCGCCGCGCCGCCGCGGGCAGCGGGCCCAGCACCTCCATGTAGGAGCTGAGCGCCGGCGAGTCCGACGGCAGCGCCGCGCTGCCCGGGTAGCAGTGCCAGATCATCTGGATGGAGTCGAGGACCACACCGCGGTCTTCGAGGCAGGGCGCCAGCGCCGACAGCGGCAGGCTCGGTGCCCCGTCCGCCTGGGTGATCAACGCCGGCGCCGGCTCGACGAGCAGCACCGCCGTCCAGGTGCCGTCGTTCCAGGCGAGCCCGACCTGCTGGCGTTCGTGGTCGACGCCGTGGGCCACGACGAGGTCCGGCACGGCGATGCGCAGCAGGTTCACCCGCGCGTCGTCCGGACCGGTGACCGTGGTCTCTTCGGCGGCCATGGCTTCGACGCTGCTGGGCGGCAGCGGGGTGGCGACGCGGTCGTGCGAGCGGAAGCTGTAGCGCAGCGTCAGGCCGACCCACTGGGTGAACCAGCGGCCGCGCCACCGCAGCAGCGCGACGATGAGGGCGAAGCCGACGATGCCGATGCTGACGTACTTGAGCGACAGGTTGATCGCGAGCAGCACGAGGCCGATCGCGAGGCCGACTTCGAGCACGACGAGGTTCGCCACGGGCAGCGGGCCGAGGGTGACGCCGGAGGAGCGCCGCCGCGCGGGCGGGGCCACCCGGGCCGGGCCGGGCGGGGGAGTGGCGGGACCGCTGTCGTCGGGCCCCTGAGGACCACCAGGGCCGCCGGGACCACCGCCGCCGGGACCGCCGGGGCCACCGCCGCCAGGGCCACCGGGACCGCCGCCGCCGGGACCACCAGGACCGCCGGGACCACCGCCACCGGGACCACCCGGACCGCCAGGGCCACCGGGACCGCCGGGACCACCAGGGCCGCCGCCACCAGGACCACCCGGACCGCCGGGACTACCCGGCCCACCCGGACCACCAGGACGTCCGCCAGGGCCGCCGGGCCCGCCTGGGCCGGGACCGGGGCCACCAGGACCACGAGGAGGCATGCCAGGACCACCGGGCGCGCCGGGAACACCACCGGGCCCACCAGGGCCGCCGGGAACGCCACCGGGTCCACCGGGACCGCCGGGTCTGCCCGGCCGCGGCGGCGGGCCCGGCGGACGGCCACCGGGCGGCGGGGGCCCGGGCGGGCCAGGCGGACGTGGAGGAGTGGTGACGGACATCCGCGCTTTCTCTTCCCCTCGTGCTTGCTGCGTACCCGGAAGCCGGGTCCCGGGGTGCCCGACACTAGCTTGAGTTGGTAGAAACCCCACACCAGACGGTCCCCGTACGGCTATCCTGCGGAACCGTACCGCGACGGGGAGAGCTGTAGGTCGAGAATGCCATCAACACCCACGACTAAGTCTCAGGTCCAGGCGTATCAGTTCGTCCTACGGCGGATGCAGTCGGCGCTGGTCCGCAGGGACGCCGTGATGCTGCACGACCCGATGCGCACCCACACGCGGGCCACGATCGTGGGCGTCGTGCTGGGCGCGCTCGGCATGATCGTCTTCGTCGTCTGGGGCCTGCTCAGCCCGGCGCCGTCGGTGCCCGAGGCCGGGAACATCGTGATCGGCGAGCAGTCCGGCACCGTCTACGTCGTGGCGGGCAACCCGAAGAAGCTCATCCCGACCTTCAACCTCGCGTCGGCCCGGCTCCTGCTGCTGGCGCAGCAGAAGCAGCCGGGCGCGGGCGGTGCGACCGGGGCACCCGCCCCGGCCCCGGCGAGCCCGGCGAGTGTGAAGAATCCCACGGTCGTTTCCGACGATCAGCTGAAGAACATTCCGCGCGACAAACTGACCGGAATTCCGGACGGTCCGCAGCTGATCCCGTCGGATTCCCAGCGTATTTCCCCCAATTGGGCGGTCTGCGACCAGGTTCAGCTCGACCCGTCGCTGCCGAACCCCGACACGGGCCGGACCAACACCTACGTTTTCGGCGGTATCGCGCCGAGCGGCCTCGGCGCCGAGCTGGGCGAGAACGAGGCGCTGCTGGCGAAGGCGGACAACGGCAAGACCTACCTCGTCTACCGGCTGCCGAGCTCCCGGAACCGGCCGAACGCGAACACCGTGCGTGCCGAGATCGACGTCGACAACCCGAACGACGCCGTCCGGACGGCGCTGCAGCTGCCGCCGTCGCCGCGGAAGATCACGCAGGGCCTGCTGAACGCGATCCCCGAGGTCGCGAAGCTGACCCCGCCGAAGATCGCGAACGGCCCGGCCCCGGCGGACTTCGACGGCCTGACCGCCGGCGACGTCTTCGCGACGCAGCAGGCCGGTCAGCGCGAGCTGAACTACTGGGCGATCACCACGACCGGCATCCAGCGGGTGTCCAACGCCGTCGCCGACATCATCCGCGTCGCGAAGAACGGCAGCTCCGGCAGCATCCAGACGCTGGGCCTCGACAAGCTCGCCGGCGTGCGCACCCTGCAGCCCACCGACCCGGACTACATCCCGGTCGACGACTTCCCGCGCTCGGTGCCGACGGTCCTCGACGCGACGAAGAACTCGTCGGTCGCGTGCCTGGGCTGGTCGCTGGTCGGGTCCGGTCCCGACCAGGACGCGCACACGTCGGTGTACGTCGACACGCAGCTGCCCGGCCAGAAAGCCACCGGCGACAAGTTCACCCCGATGGCAGTCACCACGCCGGGCCCGAACCGGGTGCCGCTCAACGGCTTCTACCTCAAGCCCGGGTTCGCCGCGGTCGTCCAGTCCGCCACCGGCAAGGCCAGCTTCGGCAAGGGCGCGATCCAGCTGATCTCCGACCGGGGCATCCGCTACAGCGTCCCGGACGCCCAGACCGCGGACGCGATCGGCCTGAACAACCGGCAGCCCGCGCCCGAGTCGATCATCGGCCTGCTGCCGACCGGGGCGTCGCTGAACACCCAGGACGTGCTGCGGCAGTTCGACGCGGTGCCGATCGACCCGAACGCCGGCGCGTACCCGACCCCGGCCCAGCCGCCGGGGAACTGAGCGGAACCGCCGTCCGGCGGCGGGCGTCCCACGCTCGTAGGTCTTTTTCGTGAGCGGAGGTGCCGTGGCCGGCTTGAGGATGGACGGCGTCGTCGTCGCCCGGTACGCCGAGACGGCGGAGGCCGCCGCGGCCGACCTGGACGCGGCGGCGGCCGAGGTCGGCGGCGACGTCACCGCGGAGTCCTACGGGACGCTGGGGGCGCAGATCGGCCTCGGCGAGTCGTACGGCCGCGCGGCGGGGGCGTTGCGGCGGCAGCTGGCCGACGGCGCCGAGGCGCTGCGCTCGGCCGCGGAGGCGCTGCGGCAGGTGACGGTCCGCCACGGCGGGCAGGACGAGGAAGCCGCGGAGCTGATCAAGCGGGCCGGGAGGCTCGAGGGATGACGACTTCGGTGCCGGTGCCCGCCGGCGAGGACATCACGGCGGCGGCCGAGCCGTACCTGGCGTACCTCACGGACCTGTCGGGGCAGCTGGGCGTGATCGACCCCGTCGAGACGTACTTCCGCCCGCTGCTCGGCCGCTGGGCCGATCTCGGCGCGGAAGCGGACCGCCTGCGCCAGGCCGCCTCGGTCGCGGCCGAGGTGTCGGCGCGCCTGGACGACCAGCTCGGCCGGCTCGACGCGGGCTGGGCGGGCCGCGACGCGGATTCGTTCGTCACCTACATCCGCGCGATCGGCGCGGCGGGCGGCGACCTCCGCGAGGCCCTCGAAACCCTGGCCGGAGCGCTGGACGAGATGGTGACGACCCTGCGGAACGTCGTCGTCGACCTGGTCGAGGTCCTGGTGGACGCGGCGGAGCTGACGTCGGAGACGATGCTGCTCCCGAGCGGCGGCGCCAAGCGGGCCCGGACACAGCTGCAGGAGACGCAGGACTCGGCGAAGGCCCTGCACGAGACGGCCCGCGACGTCATGGAGGCGTTCGACCGGCTGTGCAACGGCGTCGACGACCCGGACGCGGCCTCCCGCACGATCGAGATCCGGCACCGGTACCCGCCGGAGCGCTTCAAGCTGCACGACGACGCGCTGAACGAGGCCGGCGAGCAGGAAACGTCTGCTTCGGCCGCCTCGGCCGACGAAGTCATGACACCGTCGTCGGCCGCCGGCCCGGCGGAGGGGCGGCACACGGGCGCCGGCCCCACCGACCCCGACCACCCCGCGGACCCGCAGCCGGCACCGTCCACAGCGGACCGCCACAGCACGTCGGGTGGCGTCCCGATGATGCCGATGATGGGGTTCGGTGCCTTCGGCGGAGGCGGCCAGGCCCGCCGCCCGTCGAAGGCCCGCCCGGTGACGAAGTCGTCCGACCTGCTGGGCGAGCCCGGCCTGGTCGCCCCACCGGTGATCGGCGAGGACGAGACCGCGCAGCAGAAGAAGCCACCGGCCCCACCCGCGAAGTGACGAAAGGGGCATCACGCGTGATTCGCGGGGCATCTCGCGTGATCAGCGGGGCATCACGCCGATGCCCGCCCAATCACGCGTGATGCCCTTCCCAGCACGCGTGATGCCCGCTCAATCACGGGTGATGCCTCTTACCGCACGGGACGTCAGCGGCGGGTCGGGCCGGTCTGCTCCGGGCGGTTGCGGCGGATCGTGTGCATCACGAACAAGGTGATCAGCAGCGCGACCACGCCGCCGCCGGTGCCCGCCAGCGCCACGATCACCGGGGTCGGGCTGCGGTCGTTCGCCGGGGGCAGCTGGGCCAGCTGCGGGGCCGGGATCGGTGCCTGGTTGCCCACCTCCGACGGCAGGACCTGCGTCAGCGCCGCGACCGGGTCGATCACGCCGTAGCCGACGAAGTTGTCGCGGCCGCCCGGGGCCGCCGGGTGCTGGGCCGTCTCCTTGATCCGGTTGACGATGCCCTTCGCGTCGAGCTGCGGGTACTTGGCCTTGACCAGCGCCGCCAGGCCCGCCACGTACGGCGCCGCGAAGCTCGTGCCCTGGATTTCGCTGGCCTTGTCACCGTTTTCGAACGTCAGGTTCGCCAGGCTGCTGGACCCTTCGGCGGGGTCGAGCGAGATGATCCGCGTGCCGGGGGCCGCGACGCCGACCCACGGGCCGCGCACGCTGAACGGCGCCACGCCGCCGGACTCGTCGATCGCCCCGACCGAGAGCACGTCGTCGGCGAACCACGGCGGCGTCACGATCGTCTTCGGCTTCCGCGCGTCCGGCTGGTCGTTCTGCGGGCAGGTGTCCGTCGCGTTGCCGGCGGCGGCGATGATCACGATGCCGGCCTGCGCCGCGAAGTGCACGGCCGCCTGGACCTGCTGCTCGCCCTCGGTGATCGAGCCGGTGGCCGGGCGGCAGTTGTCGACCGACATGTTGATCACGTCGGCCTCGCGCCGGTCGGCGATGCCGCGGATGATCTCGGCCAGCGTCTTCAGCGTGCCCGCGGTGCCCGCCTTCTCCAACTGGCGGCCGCCGTTGGACTGCCCGGGTGACGTCCCGTCGCCTTCGGCGGCACCGCCGCCACCGCCCGGCGGCGGGCTGGTGCTCGACGACGGCGTGCCCCCGCCGGTGTTGCTCGCCGGCGGCGTCTGGGTCGACGTGTCGGGCTCGTAGTTCTCGCTCAGCTGGCGGTAGGACACGATCGTGGCGTCCGGCGCGACGCCGACGAACCCGACCTCGGGGTTGTCCGGCTTCGCGCCGATGATCCCGGCGACCTCGGTGCCGTGGCCGTCGCAGTCCTCGAGCCCCGGTGGCTGGCCCTTGGTCGGCGTGGCCACGTAGTCGCCGCCGGACTTGATCCGGTCCTGGAACCACGGGTGGCGCGTCACGCCGGTGTCGATCACCGCGACCCTGACGCCGCCGCCGGCACTGCCCGTGGCCGCCCGGACGATGTCCTGCGCCTTGGAGATCTGCAGGTACTCCTGGCCCCACGGCCGGTTCTTGATCTCGATGTTCTGGCCGAGGGTGCTGCGCTGCACGCAGCCCTTCGTCTGCTTGTACTTCTTGTCCGGCCCGCGCGAGTCGGGGATCAGCTTGCCGGGGTCGACCGGGGGCGGCGTCGCGAAGTAGCCGTCGGCCGGGGCGGTCTGGGCCTGCGCCGGGAGTGCGCCGGCGACCGAGGCCAGGACGCCGATCGTGCCGGCGACCAGTGCCGTCGTGGTCCGCCGGGCCGGGCCGAAGGAGCGTCCTGCTGCCATCCGAGATTCACCCGATCCGGTCACTTGAAGTTCAGGTGCCGCAGAGTGGTGTAGAGGTCCATGACCCCGAGGGCCAGCGGCAGCACCGAGGCGATGCAGATCGCTTCGATGATCTCCACCGTGCGGCGCAGCGGCGGCGAGAACCGCTGGTTCGGGAAGATCACGCCGACCACGAGCGCGCCCGCGGCGAGCAGGATCAGCAGGCCGAAGACGTAGAGCAGGCGGTTCTGCGCGCTCGCCGAGACGAGCCAGCCGATGGCGATCCCGGTGGCCGAGACCAGGCCGGTGGTGAGCAGGGCGATCGCCTGGCTGCCGTTGGCGTACGCGCGGGCGCGCAGCAGCAGGACGAGCGTCGCGACGACGCCGAGGATGATCCCGAACGCCCCGGGCGCGCTCGCCGCGATGATCGCCGAGATCGCCACCGTGGCACCGCAGCCGACCATCAGGCCGGTCATGTAGTTGTGCGCGATCGCCGTGCGGCGCTCGATCGCCCGGTAGTCGGGGAAGCCGGAGTCTTCCTTCAGCTCCTCGGCGTTGCTCGGGACGTGCGGCAGCGGCAGCTTCGCGAGCCAGATCGTGGCGCGCGGCAGGATCGAGATGCAGGCGAGGGCGACGGCGACCGTGCCGGCCGCGATGCCGGCCGCCGGGTGCGCGACGAGCGTGCCGAACAGGAAGGCCAGCGCGCCGAAGGTGCCGGCGGTCGCCGCGGCGATGAACGTCGTGATGCCGGCGCCGATGACCATGATGCAGACCGAGGCGACGATGATCACCAGGACCGCGCCGAGCAGCAGGTTCGCCCGCAGCGAGAGGCCCGGCACGATGTAGAAGCCGCTGACGAAGGCCAGCGGCAGGCCGCCGGCCGCGGCGATCAGCACGCCGGTCGCCTCGGCCTGGTAGCCCTTGGCGAGGGTCGCGCCGATCGCGACGCAGGCGATCGCGGCGATGCCGCCGGCGATGGCCGCGCCGAGCGCGCTGCCGCCGTAGAAGGAACCGCTCATGAACAGCGCGACGGCGGCGGCGAACAGCGCCAGCCCGCCGGCGACGTGCCCGAACCGGTTCGCCGTCTCCTTGGTCCACGGCCGGAAGCTGTCCGGGGAGGATTCGGCGATGGCGTCGACGACGTCGTCGTACAGCGGCGGCGGCGGGTTTTCGTTGCGCTTGCGCAGCTGGAGCAGCTCACCGTCGACCACGCCGAGCGAGGCCAGCGTGCGGCTCGGGTCGAGCGGGGCGTCCCCGAGCTTCGCCAGCGCCCAGCCGCCGTGGCGGGCCCCGCCGTCGGGCGCGGTCTCCTTGGCCATGTCCAGCAGCATCGGCAGCAGATCGGCCACCGCGACGTCGGCGGGCAGCGCCACGTCGATCCGGGTGGACGGCGCGACGACCGTCACCCTGCTGAATACTGTCGTGCCCGTAGCCACTGCACTGCCCCCGCTCTGATGAGACGTCTCCCGGGGGAACTTATACCGAAGCCCGGTGCGGGCATCATCGAACGTCCGAAATTCACCGGCAACCGCAGCTCAGGGCAACGAACGCGGCATTACTGTCGGTGGTGGGCCGTACACTCGCCCCACGACGGTGAGACAGCGTTACCGGGCGGTTCCGGCATCCGGCGGAATTCCACGGAGGCGTTCGATAGGTTGGTCGCGCACCAAGCGCGGTGGCCGCCATCGTCGAGTTTGAATGAGGGGTCCTTCGATGAGCACGCTGCAGTTCAAGAAGTCGCCGCGGCTGGCGGCACCGCGGCCGCCGGGCGGTGAGGTGCACCTCGAGCCGCCGCCCGAGGTGCCCCGGGTCATCCCCGGGAACATCGTCATGAAGGCGCTTCCGATCGTCATGATCGTCGCGTCGCTCGGGATGATGGTCTTCATGTTCCAGGCCAGCAACCGGAACCCGATGATGATGGCCATGGGCGGCATGATGGTCGTCGGGACGCTCGGGATGATGGCAGGCGGCAGCGGCAAGGGCGGCGGCGCCAGGCGCGCCGAAATGGACGAAGACCGCAAGGACTACCTCCGCTACCTGGGCCAGATGCGCGACCGCGCCCGCGAGGCGATGGTCGACCAGCGCGCCGCCCTGGAATGGGTGCACCCCGACCCGCAGTCCCTCTGGTCGCTGGCCGCCAGCCGGCGGATGTGGGAACGGCGGCAGAACGACCAGGACTTCCTGCACCTGCGCGTCGGGCGCAGCTCGCACCGGCTCGCCACGCGGCTGGTCCCGCCGCAGACCGGGCCGGTCGACGAGCTGGAGCCGATCGCCACCCTCGCGCTGCGCCGGTTCGTGCGCGCGCACTCGATCGTCCCCGACCTGCCGACCCAGATCACCCTCCGCGGGTTCGCCGCGGTCAGCATGCAGGGCGACCGCGCCCTGACCCGCGGCCTCACCCGCGCCATGCTCGCGCAGCTCGTCTCCTTCCACAGCCCCGACGACGTCCTGATCGCGGTCGCCACCGCGGGCCGGGCGAAGGAGGAGTGGGAGTGGGCGAAGTGGCTGCCGCACGTCCAGCACCCCACGCTGTCGGACGGCATCGGCCAGCTCCGCATGATGGCCGGCTCGCTGGCCCAGATCGAAGACTGGCTCGACGAAGAGCTGCGTGACCGCCAGCGTTTCTCCCGCAACGCCACGCCGGCGCCGGACCAGCCGCATGTCGTCATCATCATCGACGACGCCGAGGTCACCCGCGAAGAGCAGATCGTCCTGGAGGAGGGCCTGGTCGGCGTCACGCTGATCGACCTGTCCGACTCCCTCGGCAACCTCGCCGCCCGCCGCGGCCTCCGGCTGGTCGTCGAGGCCGACAGGCTGGGCGCGCGCAGCGCCGGCGGCGTCGAGTGGTTCGGCCGGCCGGACACCCTCAGCCTGGTCGAGACCGAGTCGCTGGCCCGGCTGATCTCGCCGTACCGCGTCGGCGGTGCCGCGGGCCAGGACGTCGGCGACGAAGAGCCGTTGCTGTCCAACCCGTCGCTGCTGGAGCTGCTCGGCATCCCCGGCGACCCGATGACGTTCGACGTCCAGCAGGCGTGGCGGCCCCGGCCGATCCGCGACCGCTACCGCGTGCCGTTCGGCGTCGGGGAGTACGGCCAGCCGGTCGAGCTGGACATCAAGGAAGCCGCCGCCGAGGGCATGGGCCCGCACGGCCTGTGCATCGGCGCCACCGGTTCCGGTAAGTCGGAGTTCCTCCGCACGCTGGTGCTGGGCCTGCTGGCCACGCACTCGTCGAGCACCCTCAACTTCGTCCTCGTCGACTTCAAGGGTGGCGCGACGTTCCTCGGCCTCGACAAGGCCCCGCACGTCTCCGCGGTCATCACCAACCTCGCGGACGAGGTCACGCTGGTCGACCGCATGAAGGACGCCCTGGCCGGCGAAATGAACCGGCGTCAGGAAGCGCTGAAGAACGGCGGCAACTTCAAGAACGTCTGGGAATACGAGAAGGCCCGTGAAAACGGCGCCGACCTCGACCCGCTGCCCGCCCTCTTCATCGTCTGCGACGAGTTCTCCGAGCTGCTGTCGGCGAAGCCGGACTTCATCGACCTGTTCGTCGCCATCGGCCGGCTGGGCCGGTCGCTGCAGATGCACATGCTGCTCGCCTCGCAGCGCCTCGAAGAAGGCAAGCTGCGCGGCCTCGACTCGCACCTGTCGTACCGGATCGGCCTGAAGACGTTCTCGGCGGCGGAATCCCGCGCCGCGATCGGCGTGCCGGACGCGTTCGAGCTGCCGTCGGTCCCCGGTGGCGGGTACCTCAAGTACGACACCTCGACGCTGGTGCGGTTCAAGGCGTCCTACGTCTCGGGCCCGTACCGGCCGGCCGGCCTCAAGGCGGCGGGCCCGGCGGCGACCGTGGTCCGCGCGGACAAGCGGCCGCAGCTGTTCGTCCCGGACTTCGTCGAGCTGCCGAAGGAGCCGGAGCCGCAGCAGATCGAGGCGCCGGTCCAGCAGCAGCCGCAGTCGGAGGAGGCGGTCGAACCCAGCGAGCTCGACGTCATCGTCTCGCGCCTGGTCGGCCAGGGCCCGCCGGCGCACGAGGTGTGGCTGCCGCCGCTGAAGGACCCGAACTCGCTCGACACGCTGCTGCCCAACCTGAACCCGACCGACGACCGCGGCCTGTCCCCGGTCGGCTACTTCGGCAACGGGCGGCTGCAGGTGCCGCTGGGCATCATCGACCGGCCGTACGAGCAGCGCCGCGACCCGCTGTGGGCGGACTTCTCCGGTGCGGCGGGCCACGGCGTGATCGTCGGCGGCCCGCAGACGGGCAAGTCGACCATGCTGCGGACGCTGATCATGTCGATGGCGCTGACGCACACGCCGGAGGAAGCGCAGTTCTACTGCCTCGACCTCGGTGGTGGCACGCTGGCCGGGCTCGCGGACCTGCCGCACGTCGGTGGCGTCGCGGTGGCCCGGCGCGAGCCGGACAAGGCCCGCCGGATCGTGGCCGAGCTGACCACCCTGCTCACCGAGCGGGAAGGCCGGTTCGGGGCGATGGGCATCGACTCGATGACCGAGTTCCGCAACCGCAAGCGCCGCGGGGAGATCCGGCCGGAGCAGGACCCGTTCGGCGACGCGTTCCTGATCGTGGACAACTGGCGAGCCCTGCGCGACGACTTCGAAGAGCTCGAAACCACGATCACCCGGCTCGCCACGCAGGGTCTGTCCTACGGCGTGCACGTGATGATCGCCGCCAACCGATGGGCCGACATCCGCCCGGCGATCAAGGACATGCTGGGCACCCGGTTCGAGCTGCGCCTCGGTGACCCGACCGAGTCGGACATCGACCGGCGCGTCGCGGTGAACATCCCGGCCGGGCGGCCGGGCCGCGGCCTCACCCGGGAGAAGCTGCACATGCTGGGCGGCCTGCCCCGGATCGACGGGTCCAGCGACCCGGAGACGATCGCGGCCGGCGTGGCCGACGCGGTGGCGAAGATCAAGGGCGCCTGGCGCGGCCGCGTCGCGCCGCAGGTCCGCCTGCTGCCGGAGCTGATCACCTACGAGGACGTGCTGAAGCTCGACACCGCACGGGATTCCAAGCTGATCCCGATCGGCGTCAACGAAGAGGATCTGCAGCCGATCTACATCGACTTCAACGCCGAGCCGCACTTCTACGCCTTCGCGGACGGCGAGTCGGGCAAGACGAACCTGCTGCGGCAGATCGCCCGGGGCATCTCGGAGCGCTACACCGCGAAGGAAGCGCTCATCCTGCTGGTCGACTACCGGCGCACGATGCTCGGCTTCATCCAGGGCGACTCGCTGCTCGGGTACGCGGTTTCGTCCGCACAGCTGGAAAGCATGGTCGGCGACGTCTTCAACTCGATGACGCGCCGCCTGCCCGGCCCGGACGTCACGCAGGAGCAGCTGAAGACCCGGTCCTGGTGGAAGGGGCCGGAGCTGTTCATCCTGGTCGACGACTACGACCTGGTCGCCACGTCGACGAACAACCCGCTGCGCAAGCTCTCCGACTTCCTGCCGCAGGCCAAGGACGTCGGCCTGCACCTGGTCGTCGTGCGGCGCACCGGCGGCGCGAGCAAGGCGATGTACGACCCGATCATCGGCAAGCTCAAGGAGATCGCGGCGCCGGGCATGGTGATGAACGGCTCGCGCGACGAAGGCGCGCTGGTCGGCAACATCAAGCCGAGTGCGATGCCGCCGGGCCGGGGCAACCTGCTGACCCGGAAGAACGGCAAGCAGCTGATCCAGGTGTCGTGGATCCAGCCGGACTAGACACGGCGGCCGGACGCGCTCTCGGCGAGGTGGGTAGGTTCCTCCCCGAGGGTGCGTCCCGGCGGCCGGGCGCGGGGGATCGCGACGGAATGTGCGGGAGCTGCTGGTGACGGTCCGGGTTGCGGTCGACTTCGGGACATCGAGCACCTGCGTCGTCGCCTCGGTCAACGGGCGCGAACCGCAGGTCGTGGTGATCGACGGCCAGCCGCTGATGTCCTCGGCGGTGTACGCGGCGGCGGACGGCACGCTGTTCGTCGGCCAGGAAGCCGAGCGGCAGGCGGCCGTCGACCCGTCGCGGTACGAGCCGCACCCGAAGCGCCGGATCGACGAGGGCGAGCTGCTGCTCGGCGAGAACGTCCTGCGGGTCACCGACGTCGTGCACGCCGTGCTGGGGCGCGCGGTGTCCGAAGCGCGTCGCTTGGCCGGCGACGCCGAGGTCGACCTGCTCGTGCTGACCCACCCGGCCGACTGGGGCGCGATCCGCACCCGGCTGCTGCGGCAGGCCGCGGGCGGGCTGGCGCGCGAGGTCGCGCTGGTGCCGGAGCCGGTCGCGGCGGCGGTGTACCACGCGGCGACGTTCGCGCCGCAGGAAGTGGCGAACGACCGCACCGTCGAGTTCAGCGGCCGCCCCGGCGACGCCCTCGCGGTGCTCGACCTCGGCGGCGGCACGGTCGACGTCAGCGTGGTGCGGCGGCTGCCGCCGGACACCACGCGGGGCCGGGCCGGCCGTCCGCAGCGCGGCGGCTTCCAGGTACTCGCCACCCGGGGCGACCCCGGGTTCGGCGGCGCGGACATCGACCAGGCGCTGCTGGAGCACGTGGGGTCGCTGGTCTCCGCGGCCGATCCGGGCGCCTGGCGCGAGCTCGTCGAAGGACGCGAGCTGGCCGACCGGCGCCGTCGCCGCGTGCTGCGCCAGGACGTGCGGGGCGCGAAGGAGACGTTGTCGCGGCACGCCTACACCGACGTGCCGATGCCGCCGCCGTTCGCCGACGCGCACGTCACGCGCGAGGATCTCGAACGGCTGATCGCGGCGCCGCTGGGCCGGGCCGTCGAGCTCACGGTCGCTGCGATCGGCGACGCCGGCCTGCGGCCGCAGCAGCTCACGGCGATCTTCCTGGTCGGCGGCTCGAGCCGGATCCCGATGATCTCGCGGCTGGTGCACGAACGCACCGGTGTCGTGCCGACGAGCCTCGACCAGCCCGAGACGGTCGTCGCGCGCGGCGCGCTGCGGGCGGTGCTGGTGGACCCGGACCGCACCGGCGCGCTGCCCGGGGAAGCGATGGCCCGGCTGGGTGCCGTGCCCGGCGGCGCCCTCAACCCCGCGGCGCAGCGCACGGAGGTCGTCCGCCCCGGCGACGTCGCCCCGCGCCCGGGTGACGCGGGCCAGCGTCCGGTGCCGCCCCGCGCGCCGGTCCCGCCCCCGCCCGGGCCCGCCGGGTTCCCGAACCGCGCGGCCCCGCCGTCGCCGCCCCACGGCCAGCCGGTGGCCCAGCCGTGGAACCCGCCCGCCGGACCGCCCGGCCGCCAGAACCCGCCGAACCCGCCGGGCCCGGCCACCGGTGCCCGGCCCGCGCCCGAGCCGGCCGCGAAGGGCCGCCGGAAGCTCGCGGGTGTCGTCGCGGTCGCGGTGGTCGTCGTGGCCGCGCTCGTCGTCGGCGGGTTCTTCGTGTTCAAGGGCTCCGGGACCGAGAGCGGCCGGACGCTCTCGCAGTACGACTTCAAGTTCGTCGCGCCGGAGGACTGGGTCCAGACCGACGACCGGGTCGCCGAGAAGCAGGTCGTGATCCACCCGCAGGAGTCCCGCGACGGCAACGATCTCGTGGTCGTGCAGGAGTACGTCATGGACTACGACGCGACGGCGGACCCGCAGAAGCTCGTCGACGAGCTCAGGCGCCTCGCCGCGGACAAGCCGGAGCGCTGGAGCGCGTTCAACCCGAGCCTGTCCTACGCCGGCAAGACGGTGATCGGGTACCACGAGAGCAAGCCGGACCGGCCCGACCTCCAGGTCGACTGGTACGTCGTGGCGAAGGGCCGGGTCCGCGTCCACGTCGGCTGCCAGTACGCCACGGCCCCGTTGCGGGACCGGGTCGCGACGGCCTGCGCGCAGGCCGTGCGCACGGTCGAAATCCTCAACTGAGAGGAGGGCACGCGGTGCCGTCCGAAGAATTCGAGAGCGCTGCGGCGTCCTTCAAGCGGATCGGCCAGGACGCGGTGACGCATTCCCGGCGCGTCGCCGGGAACGCGCTCGCGCGCAGCCGGCGACGGCACAGCGAGAACGCCGAACTGCTGAAGCAGAGCGGGCGCGGCACGAAGTCCGGCGACCCGACGCCGGGAACGCTGCGCGCGGCCGCCGAACGGTTCCGCCGCGCCCGGGGGCTGGCGGTTCCCGCGGTTCCCGATCCGGTTCCTTCGCGTTCGCAACCCGCCCCGCGAACCCCTCGATCGGGTGATGAGGACGAGGACTTTTCCCAGATGCGAATCATGCAGCGCGATCAGTGAAACCCGCGCGGCGATCGCTGTGCGCGTGCTAACCCCCCTGGTGGGGAACACTTTTTCGGGTGATGCGCCACCGGTTCGTGGTGTTCCCCGGATACCCGCGGCGACCGGTTCCCAGGATGAGCGTTCACGCAAGCAACTACTTCCGGGCAAACCACGACACGGGGGAACCGGACGTGGCAGTGTCTGCGTCGTAGGGCCGTACGAACCAAGAAGCACGGTTGCGGCCGACCAACACTCTTTAGAAGGGGGTTCCAGCATGGCTGGATTCCAGGGAACAGTCGCCCAGTTCACTGATGCCGAGGGCCGCGTCACCGAGGTCCGCGCTCAGATGGACCAGAACCTCTCGACGCTCCGCGACCGCATCGAGGCCACCCGCGCCGGCTGGCAGGGTGAGGCGCAGAAGGCGTTCGACCACGTGATGATGCGCTTCGACGAGGACGCCCGCGGCATGAACCAGGCGCTGCAGCGTATCGGCGAGCTGCTCCGCGAGGCCGGCTCCAAGTACGAGCGCTCCGAGCAGCAGCAGCAGGAGATCCTCGGCGCCGTGAACCGCGGCTTCGACGCCCTCGGCTGATCTCGTTCCTGAACTTTCCTGTCATTCACCTGAACTTTCTCAGCACAAAAGGAGCACATCATGCCTGATGGCGCCGGCATTGTCGTCAATTACGCCACCATCCGCGCGGCCGCGGACGACTGCACGCAGACCGGGGGCGAGCTGCAGGCGGCCTTCGACCGCCTCAAGGACGACCTGCGTCCGCTGACCACCACCTGGACCGGTTCCGCGAAGGAGCAGTACGACCAGGCCCAGCGCACCTGGGACCAGAAGTTCGAGGACCTGAAGCAGGTTCTGGCGCAGATCGCCGCCGCCCTGCCGCAGATCGCCGACGGTTACCAGCAGACGGACAACGCCGTCGAAGGCCTGTTCTGAGCCGGTAGCCCCGGAAACCACGGCGGGCCCGCACTCCGGTGCGGGGCCCGCCGTTTTCTTTGGGCAGCAGAGCCTGTTTCCGGGCAAGGGAAACTCAGTGTGGCGCGCCGACCTCGTACTCGGGCCGGTCGTTGAGCACCCGCACGGTCACCTTCTTCTGCTGCCCGCCGATGGTCACCGTGCAGTCGAACGTCGTGCCGTTCCGCGCGGCTTCGTTCGCCGGGCACTGCGCGTTCTTCACGTCGGGCTCGCCGTAGTTCTCGTTGAGGACCTTGACCACACCGTCCTGAAGGGACTGTTGCTCCAGCACGTCCCCGCGGAACGCGCCCAGCAGCCACGCCGCACCGCCGCCGAGAGCGAGCACCAGGACCGCCGCGCCGGCGATCAGCGCCGGCTTCTTCGACTTCGGCGTCTTCGCGGGCTCGGCCGGGAACGCGCCGAGACCGCCGTACTGCGACGGCTGGAACCCGCCGCCGCCGTACTGCGGCTGCGGCGGCTGCTGCTGCCCATGGCCGGGCGTCGGCGGCTGCTGCTGCGGCGTCGGCTGGGAGGGCGGCTGCCACGGCCCGCTCTGCTGCCCCGGCTGCCACGGCCCGGAGAACGACCCCGACGGCTGCCCCGGGTTCCACTGGCCGGTGTAGGAGCCGGTCGCCCCCGGGTCGGCGGGCTGCTGCTGCCACTGCCCGGCGTGCGGCCCGGTCGCCTGCTGCTCGGGCTGCCACGCGCCGGGCTGGGCTGTGCCGGGCTGGGGTGTGCCGGGCTGCCACGCATCGGGCTGCGGCGTGCCGGACTGGGGTGTGCCGGCCTGCCACGCGCCGGGCTGGGCTGTGCCGGGCTGCGGTGCGGCGCCGGCGGCGGGCGGCTGCCACCACTGCGGCTGCTGCTGCGGGTCGGGCGGCTGCGTCATCGGAGATCACCTCGGGTCGTGGTCACGCCTCAGCTGCCCTGCGCTTCGCCGAGCCGGCGGTAGAAGTCGTCCATCGCCGCCCGGTCGGGCAGCACCGTGATCTGGCTCGCGTCCGGCAGCTTCGGCATGTCCTGCCGGCTGGCCTTGCCGGTGAACCGGAAGTCGTACTTGAGCTCGAGCTGGTGGCCGTCGCCGGCGAACTTGGCCTCCATCACGAAGGAGCCGAGGCTGCCGTCCGGGTTCAGCGTGATCGTGGCCGGGACCGCGGCCTTCTTCAGCTCCGGCCCGATCTGGCTCGTCAGGCTCGCCGGCAGGATCTCGACCCGCTTTTCGACGAAGACCCCGAACGGCACGTTCACCGTCAGCGCGGTCTTGCCGTCGCCGAGGCTCTTCGCCCCGCGGACGGCCCGCTTGTCGGCCTTGTAGGCGGCCACGGTCGAGTCGGCCATCCGGCACGGTGTCAGCACGCCGCCCCAGGCGCACGGCACGACCAGGCCGCCCTCCGGCTTCGGCATCGACACCCACGCCGTCGGCGAGACGCCCTTCTGCACGTACACCGGGCCGAGGTAGGTGTACTCGACCGTGCCGTCCGCGGGCGTGT
Organism: Amycolatopsis sp. MtRt-6; assembly: GCF_017308975.1. Lineage (GTDB taxonomy): Bacteria > Actinomycetota > Actinomycetes > Mycobacteriales > Pseudonocardiaceae > Amycolatopsis. The sequence continues at coordinate 77,191 of NZ_JADWPD010000006.1, forward strand.
ACGTGTCGATGATCTCGTCCGGGTTCTTCTGCGACCGGTGCCGCACCGCCCGGCTCTCCGGGCTGCCGGTGCGCGCCGACGTCACCGTGCTGTGGATCCACTTGTCGTCGAACTTGAAGTAGGCGTCCAGCGAGTTGGTGACGTCGCGCGAGTCGGTGATGGCGTCGGAGAGCTTGCCGATCACCTGCTCGAACTTGGCGCCGACGTAGTCCGCCGCGTCGTCGCCCTTCGGGAGCGCGGTGCCCGCCTTCGCCTGGCCGCACGCGCTGACCACCAGGGCCAGCAGGGCGCCCATGACGAAGATCGCCGTCGGTCGTTTCCTCATGCCGTCCCCTGCTCGCGTGTGTCGCCCGGATGGCCCCATCCTCGCGTGTCGCGGCGGCGAGTGCAGGCGCTTCGGCGGGAAAAATCCGGTAGAGTGCCGCTGCGCCCGGGCCGCTCGGAGCCTAGTATGGGCGCTTCCACCACCCCCGATGCGCGGGTGCGGTGACCGTGGGGGTATCTTCATATGTCGTTGTGCGCTGCGGCGCGTAAGCGCTAGGCCCGCACAGAACCCACACGCAATGTTGACGACGAGGTAGACCCTTGCCCACGTACAGCCCCAAGCCCGGCGACGTCACTCGTGCCTGGCACGTGATCGACGCCGAGGATGTCGTGCTCGGACGGCTGGCGACCGAGGTCGCCACGCTGCTGCGCGGCAAGCACAAGCCGACCTACGCCCCGCACGTGGACACCGGTGACTTCGTCATCATCGTCAACGCCGAGAAGGTCGCGCTCACCGGTAACAAGCGGGAGCAGAAGTTCGCGTACCGGCACAGCGGTTACCCGGGCGGTCTGCGGAAGCGCTCGTTCGGCGAGCTGCTGGACACCAAGCCCGAGCACCTTGTCGAGAAGGTCGTCAAGGGCATGCTGCCGAAGAACAAGCTCGGCCGCGCCCAGGCGAAGAAGCTGAAGGTGTACGCCGGCCCGCAGCACCCGCACGCCGCGCAGCAGCCGCAGGCGCGCGAGATCACCAAGATCGCGCAGGTCGCGCAGTGAGTGAGGAACAGTCTGTGACCAGCACCGAGACCGAGGCCCCCGAGGTCGTCGAGACCACCGAGGCGACCGAGACCGGCGCCGTCGCGACCAGCGAGACCCCCGCCGCGCCGCGTCCGTCGCGTGCCGCCGGCGGCAACGCGCAGACCGTCGGCCGCCGCAAGGAAGCCGTCGTCCGCGTGCGGGTCGTCCCGGGCACCGGCGAGTTCAAGCTCAACGGCCGCACCCTCGAGGAGTACTTCCCGAACAAGGTGCACCAGCAGCTCATCCGCGAGCCGCTGGTCACGGTCGAGAAGCCGGACTCCTTCGACATCTTCGCCAACCTCAAGGGCGGCGGCGTCTCGGGTCAGGCCGGCGCGCTGCGCCTGGCGATCGCCCGCGCGCTCGTCGAGGTCGACGCCGACGACCGCCCGGCCCTCAAGAAGGCCGGCTTCCTGACCCGTGACGCGCGCGCCACGGAGCGGAAGAAGTACGGCCTCAAGAAGGCCCGCAAGGCCCCGCAGTACAGCAAGCGCTGATCGCGCCGTTGGCGCAACCCACCGGAGCGCCCATCCGTCCATCGGATGGGCGCTCCGGCGGTTTAATGGGGGTACCTGGGGTTACGGGGGGGCGGCAACACACACAACGGGGGGTAGCCCACCCCCCGGGCGCGCACAACGGCCCAGGGGTTGGGCGCTCCGGCGTTTTCAGGGGGATCCGTGTCGTTCCGGGGGTCCGGAACGACAATCCAGGGGGGATCGCGGTCCGTCAGGATCGCTAGGTTGTCGTGGTGTTCCCACAAGGAGGTCGATCGATGGCACGCCTGTTCGGTACCGACGGGGTCCGTGGCCTGGCCAACGCCGAGCTGACGCCGGAGCTGGCCATGGCGCTGGCCGCCAGCGCCGCCCGCGTGCTCGCCGCGCACGACCGCTCGCACCGGCCGGTCGCGGTCGTCGGCCGCGACCCGCGCGCCAGCGGCGAGATGCTGGAAGCCGCGGTCGTGGCGGGCCTGACGTCCGCCGGGGCCGACGTGCGCCGCGTCGGGGTGCTGCCCACGCCGGCCGTCGCCTACCTGGTCGGCGCGCTCGACGCCGACCTCGGCGTGATGATCTCCGCGTCGCACAACCCGATGCCCGACAACGGCATCAAGCTCTTCGCCGCGGGCGGGCACAAGCTCCCCGACGGCATCGAGGACGAGATCGAAGCCGGCCTGTCCGCCGACGCCGTCCGCCCGACGGGCGCCGGTGTGGGGCGCGTCACGGACGTCGAAGACGCCCTCGACCGCTACGCCGCCCACCTGCTCGACGCCACCCCGCACCGGCTGGCCGGGCTCAAGGTGGTCGTCGACTGCGCCAACGGGGCCTCGTCGGCCGCCGCACCCGAGGTCTACCGCCGCGCCGGGGCCGAGGTCGTCGCGCTGCACGCCGACCCGGACGGCATCAACATCAACCAGCACTGCGGCTCCAACCACCCGGAGAAGCTGCGCGAGGCGGTCGTCGCCCACGGTGCCGACCTCGGCATCGCGCACGACGGCGACGCCGACCGCTGCGTGGCCGTCGACTCCGCCGGCGAGCTCGTGGACGGCGACCAGATCATGGCGGTCCTGGCGCTCGCGCTGGCCGAGTCCGGCGAGCTGACCAAGGACACGCTGGTCGCGACCGTGATGAGCAACCTCGGCCTGCACCTGGCGATGAAGGCGCACGGCGTCACGGTCGTCACGGCGGCGGTGGGCGACCGGTACGTCCTGGAGGAGCTGCGCTCGGGCGGCTTCGCCCTCGGCGGCGAGCAGTCGGGCCACGTCGTGCTCCCGGCCCACGCCACGACCGGCGACGGCCTGCTGACGGCGTTGCGCCTGATGAGCCGCATGGCCGAGACGGGCAAGTCCCTGGCCGACCTGGCGGCCGTGATGAACCGCCTGCCCCAGGTCCTGGTCAACGTCCCGGTGGCCGACAAGGCCGCGGTGGCGGACTCGTCCGAGGTCCGTACCGCCGTCGGCGAGGTGGAGGCCGAGCTGGGCGAGGAAGGCCGGGTGCTGCTGCGCCCGTCCGGTACCGAGCAGCTGGTCCGCGTGATGGTCGAGGCCACGGCCCAGGCCACGGCGCAGGCCGCGGCCGACCGGCTCGCCGGGGTCGTTTCAGCGGTTTCCTGACGCGAGGGTGACCACGGCCTTCTCGAGGCCGTGGAAGACCGGGTGGGTCTTCCAGCGCACTTCGCCCACCCGGCACTCGCCGCCGAGCAGCTTCGCCAACGCGCCCAGCGCGATCTCGCCCTCGGCCACCGCCACGCCGGAGCCCGGGCACGCGTGGCGGCCCAGGCCGAACGGCAGCCCGTCGGCCAGGGAGATCGCCACCGGGCCGTCCGGGCCGAACCGCAGGACGTACCGGGCCGGGCAGATCGCCGTCACCAGCTCACGCACGGGCCGCGGGCCCGAAGCGAGTTCCAGCCCGGCGCAGGCCAGGAAGTTCAGTGAGTTCTCGTACGCCGCGTGGGCCAGCACCACGGCGTTGATCACCAGTTCGTCCTCGTCGAGCCGGCCGGCCGCGTGGGCCGCCCGCAACGCCGACAGCCCGCCGGGCCCGGCCGGGGTCCGGCTCAGCTGCACCGCGAGCCGGAACGCCGCCGCCTGACCGGCCCGGTCCGCGCCGCCGAAGACGTCGAGGTTCGCCGTCGTCGCCTCCAGGCGGTCGAGGAAACCGTCGTCCAGGTCGATCCCGAGCACCGCCGACGTCACCAGCCCCGCCACCGGCCGCGCGAAGTCGCGCACGAGGTCGAACGCCGGCCCCAGCCCGGCCACCACGTCCTCGATCGACGCCCGCAGGGCAGCCGGGAACGGCTCCAGCCCGGCGATGATCTCCCGCAGCACCGCGCGCACCCGGGTGTGATCTTCGCCGTCGCGCAGCAGCACGCTGGGCGAGCCCGCGCCGGGATCCGACGTCAGCTCGGGCGACCGCAGGGCCCGCGCGCACGCGTCGCGGCCGGAGACCACGGCGATGCCGTGCCGTTCGAACTCGTCCATCGCTTCGACACCGTAGGGCAGGATGGGCCCGTGCCGCCCGCAGCAGTCCCGGAAGACGTCCTGGCCACGCCGTTCACGGACTACTTGCTGCGCAACGCCCTCGAAGACCGGCCGGCCTTCACCTGCCGCACCTTCCCGGGCCCCACCGACCACACGCTGACCTGGCCGCAGGTGCTGGCCCGCGTCCGCGGGGTCGCCCGCGAGGTGCGGCGTGTCACCCGGCCAGGTGACCGGGTGGCGATCGTCGCCCGGCAGGACCTCGGCTACGTCACCGCCTTCCTCGGGACGCTCTACGCGGGCCGCGTCGCGGTGCCGCTGTCCGTCCCGACCGGCCGCACCGGCCGCGCCCGGGTCGGGCCGGCCTTCGCGGACGCCACCCCGGCGGCCTGCCTGACCTCGAAGAACCTCGTGGACAAGCTCCCGCCGGTGACCGCGCTCGTGATCGAGGACATCGCGGACGACGCCGCCGAGCCGCCCGCCGCCGTGGCGATGACCGATCCCGCGTACCTGCAGTACACGTCCGGCTCGACGCGCCACCCGGCCGGCGCGGTCATCTCGCACCGCGCGCTGGTGGCCGCCTGCTGGCAGACGACGCGGTGCTACCACGCCGACGCGTCGACCCCGCTGGCCGGCTGGGTGCCCTTCTTCCACGACATGGGCCTGGTCCTGCTCATCGGCACGCCCGTCTTCCTCGGCTCGCGGTCGGTGTTCTGCACGCCGATGGAGTTCGTGCGCGACCCGCTGCGCTGGATCCGGCTGCTGGCCGAGCTGCCGGGCGTCGTCAGCGCCGCCCCGAACTTCGCCTTCGACCTGGCCGCCGAAGCGGCGGGCGACCTCGAAGCCGTCGACCTTTCGCGGGTGAACTCGCTGCTCAACGGCAGCGAGCCGGTCCGCGCGGCCACCGTCGAGGCCTTCGAGCGGGCCTTCGCCCCCTTCGGGCTGCCGCGGGCCGCGCAGAAGCCGTGCTACGGCCTGGCCGAGGCGACCGTGTTCGTCACCAGCGCGGGTGACGAGGGGCCGACGATCACGGCGTTCGACGGCGAGCCGCGCGTGTCGGTGGGGCGGCCCTTCGGCCAGCGGATCCGCATTGTCGACAAAGAGATCCAGGTGTCCGGCCCCAACGTCGCCGACGGCTACTGGGGCCGGGACGACGTGCTCGCCCCGGACGGCTGGCTGCGCACCGGCGACCTCGGCTTCGTCCACGACGGCGAGCTGTACGTCACCGGACGCCTCAAGGACCTGATCATCGTCGACGGCCGCAACCACCACCCGCAGGACATCGAGGCCACCGTCGAAGCCGCGCACCCGAGCATCCGGCGCGTGGCCGCCTTCGCCGTGCGGGACGGCCACGGCGAAGGCGTCGCGGTCGTCGCCGGGTGCGCCGCGCCGGACGAGGCGGTCGAGACGGCCGTGCGGCGGGCGGTCTCGGCGGGCCACGACCTGCCGCTGCGTGCCCTGTGGCTGGTGCGGCCGGGCGAGGTGCCGCGGACCTCCAGCGGCAAGGTCGCCCGCGCCGCGGCCCGCGAGCGCTGGTGGGGCGAGAATGAGCGCCATGGCTGACCCGGGCACCTACGTCGACGAGATCCGCCGGATCATCAGCTTCGCGCTGGAGATCCCGCCCGAGCGGCTCACCGAGACGACGCCGTTCGACGACCTCGGCATGACGTCCCGGCAGCGGATCCAGCTGCTGTCGCGGGTCGAGGTGACCTACGGCGTCTCGGTCGACATCGACGAGCTCGACCGGCTGGTGGACATCCGCGGTGTCGCCGAGGTGATCGCCGAGGCGGTCGCGGCGCAGCACGCGCACGAGTAGGTCCCGGCCGGGTGCACTTGGCGGAAGCCCAGGTGAGCCGCCCGGGTGAACGCTAGACTCTGTGTGCATCTGCGACGGCACCGATTGGTGTCCGGGCGCGTCACAGTCCCGGAACGCAAGAGGGACCTGTGGGATCGAAGGGGGCAGCGACCATGCCGAACGGGTATGAAGCAAGTTCGGAGGCGATGACGCGGGCGCAGGTTCGCCTGGCGGATGTCGCCGACGACCCGGCGAACGAAGCGAAGAAGGTCGCGCCGACCGCGATCGTCGCCGTGGACTTCGGTCGCGTGCACCAGGAGAGCTTCGGCAAGTACAAGGCCGGGATCGACGAGATCGGCGCGGGCATGACCGGGCTGTCGAACGCCCTCCTGAACCTGGGCAGCGGGATCGGGTCGGCCGGCGCCAAGTACACCGCGCAGGAAGCGAACGCCGGCGCGCAGGCGAACCAGGCCGGGGGTAACCGCTGATGGCCGAATGGGCTGACATCAAGAAGGTCCTCGACGACCCGAACGTCTCGATGGAAACCAAGTCCAAGCTGATGGAGGAATACAGCGAGGACACGATCAACTTCAATGACGAAGAAGAGGCGTACGCCGCCAAATACATCGAGAACTACACCGACAGCGTCAGCATCAACGACGACTGGCTGCCGGGGTCGTCGTCCGACGTCGACGAAGCGCTGAAGGAAGCCCAGCAGGAAGCGGCGGCCAAGAAGCAGGAACACGATCGCGACACCGCCCAGCGTGACCAGGCGAAGAAGAACCTCGACGGCATCGCCGCGCCGACGCTCGGGGCCGGCGCGAAGAGTTCCGACGAGCAGCTCGACCAGGGCAACGTCGCGGTCGACATGCTCGCGAAGTGGACCGACGAGGTCTGGAACAAGTTCGGCGGCAAGAAGGATTCCCAGAAGGAGCTCAAGGACAAGTTCCACGAGAACCGGGGGATCCAGTATCAGAAGTTCCTCACCGACGCCGACGACCTGAGCAAGGCCCACAAGGTCGTCGAGGAGGCGCTCGCCAAGAGCGACACGGAGCTCCAGACCCTCTTCGACGCGTGGAAGGGCAAGGGCGCCAACGCCGCGGAGATCAAGTACGACGAGTCGATCAAGCCGCACGCCAAAGAGCTTTCGCAGCAGATCGACGGGGCGGCGAAGCTGATCCCGCAGACCGTGACGCAGGTTTACACCGCGGTCAAGAAGAAGGTCGACGAAGTCCTGCAGCTGCACCGCCCGGTGATCGCCGAAGCCGACATCCCGATGGCCAAGGACGTCCTCAAGATCGCCAACGGCGAAACCGAGGAGTTCGACGACTTCATGAAGGTCGCCGGCTGGATCGACGCGGTCAACGCGAAGAACGGCAACAACTCGAACCTCGCCGAGCGCCTGCAGAACGACGACGGCTGCTTCAACGACGAGAACATCGAATACGGCCGGAACGTCTGCCGCTACTGGCGCGACGGTGCGTTTTCGAAGGAGTACAACAGCCTGATCACCGCGTTCGACGGCTCCTGCAAAACCGCCAAGGACACGATCGACCAGCAGTTCGGCGCGCTGGCGCGGTACATGGACGGCTACCGCAACCAGCTGACCGAAGCCAAGAACGAGGGCGGCGGCAACACCGGGAACACCGGGAACACCGGGAACACCGGCAACACGGGGAACACCGGGAGCACCGGCACCGGCAGCACGGGCAGCACCGGGTCGGGCAGCACCGGCAGCACCGGGAGCGGCTCCACGACGCCGTCGGCGGTCGAGCCCCCGAAGGCCGAGGAGCCCGCGAAGCCCGAAGAGGGCAAGAACCCGATCACCGGGAAGCCCCTGGAGGTCGACCCGGCCACCGGGGAGCCGTACCCGATCGACCCGAAGACCGGCGAAGCCATCAAGGACACCGACGACACGGACACGGTCTCGGTCAAGAAGGGCGACAACACGATCACGATGTCCGAGCCCGACGCGCAGGGCAAGCAGGACATCTCGGTGGACGACGGCCAAGGCCACAAGAAGGACTACCACCTCGACTGGGGTGACGACGACAAGGCCGAGGCGGGCAAGGACGGCGCGGCCAAGGACGGCGACAAGGCGACCTTCGGGCCGCAGGGCAGCCAGCAGGCGGTGAAGGAGGGGCAACCCTCCGCGGACGGCTCGTACAAGCCGGGCCCGGACGGCAAGATCCACATCCAGGACGGCAACCTCAAGATCACCGCGGAGCGGCCGGAGGGCCCGGACGGCCCGACGATCGTGACGGTCGACGACGGCAAGGGCGAGCCGACCACCTACACCCTGGACGAGAAGGACGACCCGAAGGCGGGCGACCTCAAGGCCGACGGGCTCAAGGCGGACGTCAAGCCGGTGGCCGACGGCGTCGGCGCGGACATCCGGCACGACCCGAACGCCGAATCCCCGCTGACGAAGGATCCCGCCCCGGCCAACCCAGACCCGGGCTTCACGCGCAGCGAAGGGGCCTCGGGTGGCGGCGGCGGGTTCAGCGCGCCCGGCGGCTTCGACGGCGACCTCGGCGGCGGCAGTGTCGGGGCCGAGCCCGCGGTGGCCACGGCCGACGCGGGTGCCGGCGCCGGCGCCGCTTCCGGTGACGCGACGACGACGGCCGGGGCGAGCGACTTCGGCTCGGCCGTCACCGGCGGCGGGTCGCCGGACTTCGCCGGCGCCGTCTCGCTCGACCCGGGTGCCCACACGGGCAGCGACGCGTCACTGCCGATGTCCGACGGCGGCGGCGGGCTCGGCGCCACCCCGGTCGACCCCGGGATGCACCAGGCCGCGGCGAGCTCGTCGAGCATGAGCGGGATGTCCGGCATGGGCGGCATGGGGATGATGGGCGGCATGGGCGGCGCGCCGGGCGGCGGTGGCGGCGACCAGCAGCGCGGCGCCAGCCAGTACCGCATCGAGGGCGGCGTGTTCGAGACCAGCGGCGCGAAGGGCCGGATCAGCGGCTCGCTCGACGACGAGGGTGACCGTTCGATCCGGTACGACCGGTGACGAGGGCCGAGGAGGGCCGATGACCAGCGCCGAAGACCGGTACCGGGCGGCGGTTTCGACGATGGAAGCCGCCGCGCGCGAGCAGGACGAGCAGCGGGGGCTGCGTGAACGCCGGCTCGCCGAGGCCCAGCAGCAGGCCCGCGAGGGCATGCAGAAGGAGCTGGCCGCCGCGCAGAAGTACGCCGAGCACATGGACGAGCTCAACAAGCGCAAGCAGAGCGCGGGCGGCTGGGCGACGGAGAAGACGCTGGCCGACAAGTCGCGTGAGTCGCTGATGGAGTTCGGCGTCCACGACGAAGAGGCGGACACCGGCTACACGAACTACCCGACGCCGAGCTACGGCACTCCGGCGGCCGCAGTCCCGCCGCGCCCGGAACCGGCGCCGGAACCGCCGGCCGCCGCGCCCGAGCCGCCGCGGCGTGGCCGCCACGCGCGTCAGCCCGACGACGAGGACGACTTCTCCAGCACGAGCTGGCTGGTCTGAGTCCGCGAAGAGCCCGTCCGCGTCAGTGGGCGGGCTCTTCCGCACGCTCGATGGGGGCGCGCTTGACGTCCGCCTCGAGCAGGGGCCGGTACTTGTCGGTGCCGGTCAGGTGGGTCAGGAAGAACGCGGTGAACAGCGCGCGCGTGAGCTGCTGCGTCCCGCGGTGCGGCTTGCCGTGCATGATCAGCTGCGACCAGTGCTTGCCTTCGGTGACGCCCAGGTGGGACGCCTTGCCGAGGAACCGCAGCTGGACGTCGTCGCCACCCCAGGCGCCGACGATGGCTTCGGCGTGCGCGACGGCGGGAGCGACGAGGTCGCCATCGGCGGCGAGGTGCAGACCGGGCACGGTGATCGCCTTCGCCGACTCGGTGGCGGGCGGGAGCGTCTGCGCCGCGGTGATGGTGGCGACGGCCTTGATCCGCTTGCTCTGGGCTTCCTGAGCCGCGGCGAGAACGGCGGAGCCGCCGCCGGTCGAGTGGCCGGCGAGGCCGAGCTTGGCGGGGTCGACGCTGATGCCGTCGGGACCGAGCCGGACGGTGGTGACGACGTCGAGGGTGGTCAGCAGGTCGGCGGCGAGCAGCCGGTGCGAGGGCAGCGGCCCCCGTTGAGTGGCCGGCGCGGCGGCGACGATGCCCCAGCTCGCAAGGTGGCGCAGCAGCCCCCGGTACCGGTCGGGCGGCTGCAGCCAGCCGTGCCCGAAGGCGACGGCGGGCAGCCCCAGCCCGGCCCGCGGCGTGAACACCACGCCGGGCAACCCGACCAGGGCGAGGTTGCCCCGCAGGACCTCGTGCGGACCCGGGTGCGTCAACTCCGCGAGCAGCTGTTTGGGCTTGCTGGCCATGGCCGGAACCCTACTGTGCGAGCCCGCCCACGGCTCGCCCGCCACCCCGCCCCCACGCAACCAACGCCACATTGGGGTGATCGGGACGAGCGCTCGGTGCACCGCATTGGTTCGAACCACCGGGACCACGTCAGCGCAGGTCGAAGGCCGTTCGCCCACCCCGTCAACCCGCTGAATGTCCCTCGTTAGGCTGGTGCGCGTGTGTGGAATCGTGGGATATGTCGGGCACCGCCCGGCTCTGGACGTCGTCCTCGGTGGGCTCCGGCGCATGGAGTACCGCGGTTACGACTCCGCCGGTGTCGCGGTCCTCGACGGCGCCGGCGCGCTGACCGTCGAGCGCAAGGCGGGCCGGCTGGCCAACCTGGAAGGCCGGCTCGACGAGGTCGGCCGTGAGCGCTTCGGCGGCACCGCCGGCATGGGGCACACCCGCTGGGCCACCCACGGCGCGCCGATCGACCGCAACTCGCACCCGCACCGGGACGCCTCGGAGCGCGTCGCCGTCGTGCACAACGGCATCATCGAAAACTTCGCCGCCCTACGCGCCGAGCTCGAAGCCGACGGTGTCGAGATGGCCAGCGACACCGACACCGAAACCGCCGCCCACCTGGTGGCCCGCGCGTACACCGAAGGCGACACCAAGGGCGACCTCACCGCCAGCGTCGCCGCCGTCTGCCGCCGCCTCGAAGGCGCGTTCACGCTGGTCGTCACGCACGCCGACCACCCGGACACGATCGTCGCCGCGCGCCGGTCGTCGCCGCTGGTCGTCGGGGTCGGCGACGGTGAGCACTTCGTCGCATCGGACGTCGCCGCCTTCATCGAGCACACCCGCGAAGCCGTCGAACTCGGGCAGGACCAGCTCGTCGTCATCACCCGCGAGGGCTACGACGTCCTCGACTTCCACGGCGACGCCGCCCAGGCCAAGCCCTTCACGGTCGACTGGGACCTGAGCGCCGCCGAGAAGGGCGGCCACGAGTACTTCATGCTCAAGGAGATCGAAGAGCAGCCCGAAGCGCTGGCCAACACGCTGCGCGGGCACTTCGAGTCCGGCCGGATCATCCTCGACGAGCAGCGCATCTCCGACCAGGACCTCCGCGACGTCGACAAGGTCTTCGTCGTCGCCTGCGGGTCGGCCTACCACTCCGGCCTGGTCGCCAAGTACGCCATCGAACACTGGACGCGGCTGCCGGTCGAGGTCGAGCTGGCGTCCGAGTTCCGCTACCGCGACCCGGTCCTCGACCGTGACACGCTGGTCGTCGCCGTGTCCCAGTCCGGTGAGACGGCGGACACGCTCGAAGCCGTCCGGCACGCGCGGGAGCAGAAGGCCCGCGTCCTCGCCGTCTGCAACACCAACGGCGCGCAGATCCCGCGTGAGTCCGACGCCGTCCTCTACACCCACGCCGGGCCCGAGATCGGCGTCGCCTCGACCAAGGCGTTCCTCGCCCAGATCGCGGCCAACTACCTGGTCGGCCTGGCGCTGGCGCAGGCCCGCGGCACGAAGTACCCGGACGAGGTCGCCCGCGAGTTCGCCGAGCTGGAGGCCATGCCCGCGGCCGTCCAAAAGGTACTGTCCACTGTGGAGCAGGTGCGCGACCTCGGCCGGCGGATCGCCGACTCGAAGGCGATCCTGTTCCTCGGCCGCCACGTCGGCTTCCCGGTCGCCCTCGAAGGCGCGCTGAAGCTCAAGGAACTCGCGTACATGCACGCCGAGGGCTTCGCCGCCGGCGAGCTCAAGCACGGCCCGATCGCGCTGATCGAAGACGGCCTGCCGGTCGTCGTCGTGATGCCGTCGCCCAAGGGCCGCGCGGTGCTGCACTCGAAGCTCGTGTCGAACATCAGCGAGATCCAGGCCCGCGGCGCCCGCACGATCGTCATCGCCGAGGAGGGCGACGAGACGGTCCGGCCGTTCGCCGACGAGCTCATCGAGGTCCCCGCGGTGCCGACGCTGCTGCAGCCGCTGGTGTCCACCGTGCCGCTGCAGGTGCTGGCCGCGGAGATCGCCCGCGCCCGCGGGTACGACGTCGACAAGCCGCGTAACCTGGCGAAGTCCGTCACCGTCGAGTAAGCCGGGGGTCGCCGCCGTGCAGGGAATCTGGACCACGGAACGGATTCGCGAAGCGGAGGGGCGGGCGTTCGCCGTGACGCCGGAAGGCGAGCTGATGCGGCGAGCGTCCTTCGGGCTCGCGGTGCACCTCGCGGACTTCCTGGACGACCACACCGGCGGTGTCTCCGGCCGCCGGGTCGTCCTGCTGGTCGGCTCCGGCGACAACGGCGGCGACGCGCTCTGGGCCGGCGCGTTCCTGCGCCGTCGCGGAGTGGCCGTGACGGCGATCCTGCTCAAGCCCGAGAAGGCCCACGCCAAAGGACTCAAGGCGCTCAAGCGCGCCGGCGGCCGCGCGGTGCCCGCCGCGGACGGTCCACAGTGGATCGCGAAGGCCGACGTCGTGGTCGACGGCATCGTCGGCATCTCCGGCCGGGGCCCGCTGCGCCCGGACGCGGCCCGGCTGGTGGCCCTGGTCGAGGCGCCGATCGTCGCGGTCGACCTGCCCAGCGGCGTCGACCCGGACACCGGCGCGGTCGATGGTCCCGCGGTGCGGGCAGCCAAAACCGTCACCTTCGGCGCGCTCAAGCCGGTGCACGCGCTCGCGCCCGCCCACTGCGGCGAGGTCGTGCTGGTCGACATCGGCCTCGAACTGGAGAAGCCCGACCTCCAGCGGCTCGACATCGTCGACGTCGCCGCCGCCTGGCCGGTCCCCGGTCCCGAAGACGACAAGTACAGCCAGGGCGTCGTCGGCATCGCGGCGGGCTCGGCGACGTACCCGGGCGCGGCGGTGCTCGCGGCGGGCTCGGCGGTCCGCGCGACCTCGGGCCTCGTGCGCTACGCGGGCCACGCGGCCGACGTCGTCCGCGCGCAGTGGCCGGAGATCATCGCGACGGGCACGGTCGCGGACGCCGGCCGCGTCCAGGCCTGGGCGGTCGGCCCCGGCATCGGCACCGGCTCCGAGGGCCGCGACGTCCTGCGGTACGTGCTCGGCCAGGGCGTCCCGGTCTGCGCGGACGCCGACGCCACGACGATCATCGCGAAGACCCCGGACGTCCTCGACGCCCGCGACCCGGACACCCCGCTGGTCCTGACCCCGCACGCGGGCGAGTACGAGCGCCTGATGGGCCGGGCACCCGGAAAGGACCGGGTGGCCGCCGCGCGTGAAGCGGCGAAGAAGTACGACGCGGTGGTGCTGCTGAAGGGCCACTGCACGGTGATCGCGGCCCCGGACGGCCGGACCGCGGTGAACACCCCCCGCGGCGCCTGGCTGGCCACCGCGGGCTCGGGCGACGTCCTCTCGGGCCTGGTCGGCGCCCTCCTCGCGGCCGGGCTGGACCCCTGGCTGGCCGCGGCGGCCGCCGCGAACGTCCACTCGCTGGCCGGGGCGATCGCGGCCCAGAACGCGCCGACCTCGGCCTCCGGCCTGGTCCACGCCATTCCCGGGGCCATCCGCTCGATCCGCTCGCTAACGTCCCGAGAAGTCTTATCGAGTTCTCTGTTAACTTCGCGCGGCAAATCTGGTAAGAAGTCCGTGTGAGCGGCGGCACAGTACCCGGAGACCGGAAGACCCGGCCGTCCGATGCCGTCGTCGAACAGCGGCGGCAGGACATCCTCGACCACGTCATCGAGCAGGGCGAAGCCCGCATCGACGATCTGACGTCGAGGTTCAAGGTCAGCCTGATGACCATGCACCGCGACCTCGACGACCTGGCCGAACGCCGCCTTCTCCGCAAGCTCCGCGGCAAGGTCGAGGCCTACCCGGCGCTCACCATCGAGACCGCCGCCCGGTTCCGCGACACCCTCCACCACGGGGAGAAGGACGCCCTCGGCGCGGCCGCCGCGAAGCACGTCCAGCCCGGCCAGACCGTCTTCGTCGACGACTCCACCACCCTGCTCCCGCTGGTCAAGCGGCTCGCCGAGATCGACGCCCTCACCGTCGTCACCAACTCGCTGCACGCCGCCCGCCTGCTCGGGCCGAAGGTCGACGTCGTGCTCGCCGGCGGCCGCTACAGCCACGAGTACGACTCCTGCGCCGGGCCCGAGGTGCTCAACCTGCTCGACTCGATCCGCGCCGACGTCTCGTTCGTCTCGGTCACCGCCGTCGCCGTCGGGCGGCTCTTCCACCCGGACCGCGACTACGCCGAGCTCAAGAAGGCCGCGCTGAAGGTCGCGAACCAGAGCGTCCTCGTCGTCGACCACTCGAAGTTCGGCCGCACCGCCACGTACGCGCACGGCGACGTCGGCGACTACGACCTGCTGATCACGGGTGAGTTCACCCCCACCGAGGAGATCGAGGCCGCGCTCAACGCGGGCACCGCGATCGAGATCGTCGAACACGTCGCAGAGGGGCAGCCCTATGACAGCTGAGCTGGTCGCCGGCATCGACTCGTCCACGCAGTCGACCAAGGTCGTCGTGTGCGACGCCGAAACCGGCGAAATCGTCCGCACCGGCCGCGCGCCGCACCCCGACGGCACCGAGGTGCACCCCGACGCCTGGTGGGACGCCTTCCAAGAGGCGACCAACGGCGTGCTCGACGGCGTCAAGGCCATCGGCGTCGGCGGCCAGCAGCACGGCATGGTCACCCTCGACGAAGCCGGTGAGGTCGTCCGGCCCGCGCTGCTGTGGAACGACACCCGGTCCGCGCAGGCGGCGCTCGACCTCATCGACGAGCTCGGCGGGCCGTCAGCCTGGGCGAAGTCCGTCGGCTCGGTGCCGGTCGCGAGCTTCACCGTCACGAAGCTGCGCTGGCTGGCCGAGCACGAGCCTCAGCTCGCCGACCGCGTGGCGCGTGTGCTGCTCCCGCACGACTGGCTGACCTGGAAGCTCACCGGCGGCGACCCGGTCACCGACCGCGGCGACGCCTCCGGCACCGGCTACTTCTCGCCGTCCGACAACGCCTACCGCCTCGACGTCCTCAGCCACGCCTTCGGCGGCCGGACGCCGGAGCTGCCCACCGTGCTCGGCCCGGCCGAAGCGGCCGGCCACACCCCGGACGGCGTGCTCGTTTCGGCCGGCACCGGCGACAACATGGCCGCCGCGCTCGGACTCGAGCTCAAGCCCGGCGACGCCGTCGTCTCGCTCGGCACCAGCGGCACCGTGTTCGGCGTCGCCGAGACCGGCGCGGCCGACGTCAGCGGCGAGGTCGCCGGGTTCGCCGACGCCACCGGCCGCTTCCTCCCGCTCGCCTGCACCCTCAACGCCGCCCGCGTCCTGACCGCGACGGCCGCGATGCTCGGCGCGACGCTCAGCGAGTTCGACCGGCTCGCCCTGGCCGCCGAGCCGGGGGCCGGCGGGCTGACGTTCCTGCCGTACCTCGACGGCGAGCGCACCCCGAACCTGCCCGGCGCCACCGGCTCGCTGGCCGGGCTGACCAGGGACAACATGACCCCGGAGAACCTCGCGCGCAGCGCCGTCGAAGGCATGCTCTGCGGCCTGGCCGCCGGCCTCGACGCGGTGCGCGCGCACGGCCTCGACGTCCAGCGCGTGCTGCTGATCGGCGGGGGCGCGCAGTCGGCCGCCGTCCGCGCGGTCGCGCCGCTGGTGTTCGGGGTGCCCGTGCAGCTGCCCGAAGTCGCCGAGTACGTCGCGCTCGGCGCGGCGCGGCAGGCGGCGTGGGCCCTCGCTTCCAGTGCGGAACCCCCGTCCTGGCAGGAGAACCAGAAGCTTCGGCTCGAGCTGGACGAGCCGACCGAGGCGCAGCGCGCCGAGGGCCACCGGATCCAGCAGCGCCACCTCGAAGCCCGCGAAGCGGCTTACGGGGTCCGGCGGAATCTCGGAGAGGACTGACCGATGGCTTCCATCACCTACGACAAGGCGACCCGCCGCTACCCGGGTGCCGAGCGGCCCGCGGTCGACGCGCTGGACCTGGAGATCGCCGACGGCGAGTTCCTCGTGCTGGTCGGCCCGTCCGGCTGCGGCAAGTCGACCAGCCTGCGCATGCTGGCCGGCCTCGAGGACATCGACGAAGGCGCCGTCTGGATCGGCGACCGCGACGTCACTCAGCTGCCGCCGCGTTCGCGCGACATCGCGATGGTGTTCCAGAACTACGCGCTGTACCCGCACATGACGGTCGCGCAGAACATGGGCTTCGCGCTGAAGATCGCCGGCCGCCCCGCGTCCGAGATCAAGCAGAAGGTCCTGGAGGCGGCGAAGCTGCTCGACATCGAGCAATACCTCGACCGCAAGCCGAAGGCGCTCTCCGGTGGTCAGCGCCAGCGCGTCGCGATGGGCCGCGCGATCGTCCGCGAGCCGCAGGTCTTCCTCATGGACGAGCCGCTGTCGAACCTCGACGCGAAGCTGCGTGTGTCGACGCGTACGCAGATCGCCGCGCTCCAGCGCCGCCTCGGCGTCACCACGGTGTACGTCACGCACGACCAGGTCGAGGCCATGACGATGGGTGACCGCGTCGCGGTGCTGTCGGACGGTCTGCTGCAGCAGTGCGACACCCCGCGCGCGCTGTACGACAAGCCCGCAAACGCTTTCGTCGCGGGCTTCATCGGCTCGCCGGCGATGAACCTGGTGACCGCGAAGCTGACGGCGGACGGCGCCGAGCTGGGCGGCGGCAGCGTGCCGCTGACCCGCGAGGTCATCGCGGCCGCGGACGGCGACAAGGTGACCCTCGGCTTCCGGCCGGAGTCCCTCGAGGTGACCACCGAGGGCGACAGCTCGGTGCCGATCAAGGTCGACCTGGTCGAGGAGCTCGGCTCGGACGCGTACGTCTACGGCAAGCTGGCCGAGACGGACGCCGAGGGCACGAAGTCCAACATCGTCGCCCGCGTCGACCCGCGCACGCCGCCCGCCATGGGTGACACGGTCCACCTGCGGATCCGGCCGGACGAGCTGCACGTGTTCTCCGCCACGTCCGGGGCGCGCCTGCCCTGACCTCGGGACATGGGAAACTGGAAGGCGCCATGTCTTCCAGTTTTTCCCATGAACGCAGCCCCAGGGCGCAGGTCGACATCGACCTCGACGCGATCCGCCACAACCTCACCCTGCTGGGCGCCCGCGCGCCCGGCGCCGAGGTGATGGCCGTGGTGAAGGCCGACGCCTACGGCCACGGCGCGCTGCCGGTGGCGCGCGCCGCGGTCGAGGCCGGGGCGTCCTGGCTGGGCACCTGCTCGCTCGGCGAAGCCCTCGCCCTCCGCGAGGCCGGGATCACCACGAGGCTGTTCAGCTGGCTGGACACCCCGGACGTCGACTTCGCGCCGGGCATCGAGCACGACATCGACCTCGCCGCCAGCTCGCTGGGTGAGCTTCGCCGCATCGCGGCCGCCGCGAAACCGGGTACCCGGGCTCGTGTGCACCTCAAAATCGACACCGGGCTCTCGCGCAACGGCTGCCCGCCGTCCGCCTGGGCCGAACTGGTCGAAGCGGCGGCCGCCGAACCGCGGGTCGAGGTCGTCGCGATCTGGTCCCACCTCGCGTGCGCCGACGAACCCGGGCACCCCTCGATCGACCTGCAGGCCAGGCGCTTCGCCGACGCCTACGACGCCGCGCGCGCGGCCGGGCTCGACCCGCTGCGGCACCTGGCGAACTCCGCGGCCCTGCTCACCCGGCCCGACCTGCACTTCGACGTCGTCCGGCCCGGCATCGCCATGTACGGGCTGAACCCGGTGCCGCAGGCCGAAGACCTGCGCCCGGCCATGACGTTCCGGTCCGCGGTCGCCCTGGTCAAGCGCGTCGAAGCCGGCGAATCGGTGTCCTACGGGCACACCTGGACGGCGGAGCGGGACACGAATCTCGCGCTCGTCCCGGCCGGGTACGCCGACGGTGTGCCCCGCAGCTTGTCCGGCCGGATGGACGTCTGGCTGGGCGGGCAGCGGCGGCCGGTCGCCGGGCGGGTCTGCATGGACCAGCTGGTGGTCGACTGCGGCGACTACGCACCGGCCGTCGGCGACGAGGTCGTCCTGTTCGGCGCGGGGACGCACGGCGAGCCGACCGCCCGCGAATGGGCCGGCAAGCTGGGCACCATCGACTACGAAATCGTCACCTCGATGTACCGCCCGCGGGTGCGGCGCCGGTATCTGGGGACGAGCGAGTGACACCTTCACGACGACTGCTGGCCATCGCCGGCGGGGTCGGGGCCCTGGCCACCGGCACCGCCGCCGCCATCGCCGTCGCCGCGCAGCAGCGGCGGCACAGTGAGGATCCGTACGTGGACGAGCCGCTGGGGGAGCTGAAGCCCGACCGCACTTCGACGGTCGCGGCCGAGGACGGCACGCCGCTTTCGGTCGAGGAGATCGACCCAGAAGACGGCGGCGAACCGGAACTGACCGTCGTGGGAGTCCACGGCTTCGCGCTTTCGCGGCGCTGCTGGCACTTCCAGCGCCGCGACCTGGCGAAGCTGAGGCTGCCGCGCGTGCGTCAGGTGTACTACGACCACCGCAGCCACGGCCTGTCCGGCGCGGCGTCCGCGGAGACGTCGACCATCGAGCAGCTGGCGCGCGACCTGGACTGCGTGCTGCGGTCCGTGGTGCCGGACGGGCCCATCGTGCTGCTGGGGCACTCGATGGGCGGCATGGTGATCATGGAGCTGGCCGCCGAGTTCCCCGAGCTGTTCGAAGACCGCGTGTGCGGGGTCGCCTTCATCGCGACGGCGGCGGGCGAAGTCGGGGCACGCGGGTTGCCGCGTTCGCTGCTCTCGAAGTACAACCCGCTGACGCGCGCCGCCGGCGGTCTCGCCGGCTGGCAGCCGGGGCTGGTGGAGTTCGTCCGCGCGGCGGGCGGCCAGCTGACGCGCCAAGCCGTGCGCCGGCTGGCGTTCGGCAGCCGCGACGTCGCTCCGCGGCTCGTCGACTTCATGCTCGAGATGCTGGAAGTGACGCCGGTCCGCGGGCTGGTCAACTTCATCGACACGCTCGGCAGCCACAACCGCTATGCCGCGCTGGCCGGCCTGAAGCACGCGGAAGTGCTGGTCGTCGGCGGCGATTCGGACCGGTTCACGCCGTTCTCGCACGCCGAGCGGATCGCGGCCGAGCTGCCCGACGCGGAGCTGGTCCGCGTCCGCGGCGCCGGCCACATGGTCCAGCTCGAGCAGCCCGAGCTGGTGAACAGCCATCTGATCGATCTCCTGCAACGCTGTTCCGGTGTGGACGGCGTGACCTCGTCCCGGCGAACCTGGTGGTGGCAGCGTTGAGTTTCGTGTTCCCGACCCCCGAAGAGACCATGGACTTCGGGCGGGCGCTCGGCCGCGCCCTGCGGGCGGGTGACCTGGTCCTCCTGGCCGGCCCGCTGGGCGCGGGCAAGACGACGCTGACCCGCGGCATCGCGGACGGCCTCGGCGTCGGCGGCCGGGTCAGCAGCCCGACGTTCGTCCTGGCCCGCGTCCACCCGGCTGGTGCTGCCGGTGTCCCGCTGGTGCACGTGGACGCGTACCGCCTGGGCGGGGACCTGTCGCAGCTGGACGACCTGGACCTGGACACGGACCTGGAGCGCTCGGCGATCGTGGTCGAGTGGGGCGAGGGCTCGGCGGAGCGCCTGTCGGACGACTACCTGGTGGTCCGCCTCGACCGGCGCGAGGACGACTTCCGCGAGATCACCCTCGAACCGCACGGCACCTGGGCCGACCGGGTTCCGGACCTGGTGCGGGCGTAGGCCCGCACCAGGTAGCCGCGCTCAGCCGCCGTTGTACTGCCGGTAGGCCGGTGCCCGGAACGTCCTGGTGCCGGCGCCCGCGATCTTGTCCACCGCGCGCAGGAACTTCGGCCCCATCTTCGCGGTGGCCTGCCGGACCGGGTGCGTGGCCCCGAAGTCCTCCGGGTTCGCCTGGCCGTGCGCGAACATCGAGTAGATCACCACCGGCTTGCCCGCGGCGTCGAACATGATCCCCGCCTCGTTGCGGCCGTCGTTCAGCCAGCCCGCCTTCGTGGCGATCCTCGCCCGGTCGACGGACGACATCTCGCGGCGGACACCGTCGGTGAACGCCACCTGCGACCGCAGGATGGACAGCAGGTACTCCGTCGACGCCGGGCTCAGCAGTGTGCCCGCGACCAGCGCCTTCAGCAGGTCGTGGGTCTCGCGCGGAGTGGTCTTGCCGAGGAAGTAGCGGTTCGGGTTGGCCACCGGCGTGACCTGGGTCTTGGGGAAGCCCTTGGCCACCAGGATCTCGTTGATCTCGGCCGCCGGGACCACGAGTCCCACCAGCCGGACGCACGTGTCGTCCGAAACCGTGAGGAACAGCGACAGGACGTGCCCCAGCGTGAACGCGCTCGGGTACGCCTTGTCCAGGATGATGATGCCGTCGCCACCCGGCACGACGATGCTCGCCGGCACCTGGACCTGCTGGTCCAGCGTGAGCAGGCCACGGTCGATCTTGTCCATCAAGGTGACCGCGACGGCCACCTTGTTGACGCTGTACGCCTCGACGATCTCGTCGGACGCCACGTCGACGGCCACCTGGCCGGCCACGCTGATGTAGGAGTTCCAGATGCCGCCCGCCTCGGCGGCCGCGTCGTCGTAGACGCGCTTGACCTTCTGCCTGGCCAGGTCCGGCGTGGCCGGGCTGGCCTCGATGTCTGCTTCCTGCGCGTACGCGGGAGAGCCGGCCAGAATGCTTCCGGCGGCGACGGCGGTTCCCAAACCGAACGCCGCGCGCCTGTTGAGTCGATACCCCATCGCAAGATCCAACCACGGACCTCGTGAGTGAGAAACAGTGTTCTAACGCTGTTTCTCACTCACGACCGCGCGGGCCACGCCGAGGTCGACCAGGTCCTGCGGCCGCAGGTGCAGCTGGTTGGCGATGTCCGGCACCTCCGCCGCCGGCCGCTTGAGGATCGCCGCCGCGGCTTCGGGGGACGTCACCGAGAAGTACGCGTCCGGTGTCACCCACGTCGAGCCCGCCGCGGCGAACGCCAGCGCGCCGCCCGAGCCGCCTTCGCCGATCACCAGCGTCGTCACCGGGACCGAGGCCGTGGCCACCGCCTCGAACAGCTCCGCGATCGCGCCGCCCGCGCCCGCCCGCTCCGCCGCCGCGTCGTTCGCCGCGCCCGGGGTGTCGACCAGCGTCAGGACCGGGATGCCCAGGCGGGAGGCCAGGCGCACCAGGCGGGCCGCCGTCCGGAAGCCCGAGGGCAACGTCGGTGTGCCGCACTGGGCGGCGTACGCGATCGTCCGTCCGTCACGCCAGCCGAAGCCGCACGCGACACCGGGATCCGCGCCGCCCACCCGGTCGCCGCTGATGTCCTGGCGCCAGTCGAAGTACGCGTCGAGGTACTCGGCGGCGCGGGCGCGGGACGGTGACCGTGCGGCCTGGACCGCCTCCCAGCCCGTCGAAGGCAGCGAAGCGGCCCGCAACGCGGCAGGCGGCGGCGCCGCGGCCGTCGAACGCGCGGTCAGCAGCCGCAGCCACCGCTCCAGTGCCGCGCCGAGGTCATCCGGGGCCACGACCGCGTCGACCTGGCCCCACTCGAGCTTCGCCTCGGCGGTGTAGGCCTCCGGCGAACCGGGCGGCCGCACCCGCGAGCCCGCGAACCCGACCTGCGCGTCCGGCAGCGCGAGGATGACGTCGGCGCCCGCGCCGAGCGTGGCCCAGCCGCCCCCGGTCGTCGGGTCGCGCAGCACCGAGATCTGCGGGATGCCCACCGACCGCGTCAACGCCGACGCCCGCGCCACCCGCTGCAGCTGCATCAACGCGCGCATGCCCTGCTGCATGCGGCTGCCGCCGGTCGCGATCAGCGACACCACCGGCAGCCGCACGTCGCGGGCGTGGGCGAACGCCGCCTCGATGCGGTCGCCGGTGCGCTGCCCGAGCGACCCGCCGAGGAAGCCGAACTCGAAGGCGACCAGCACGGCTTCGACGTCGCCGATCTTCGCCGTGCCGCAGACGACCGACTCCTTCTCGCCGGTGCGTTCTTCCGCCGCGGCACGCGCTTCCCGGTACCCCGGCCAGTGGATCGGGCCGTCGGCGGGCTCTTCGCGCAGCGGGGTCGGGAACTCGGTGAACCCGCTTCCGATCGCGCCGACGATCTCGCGCGCGGGCAGCCTAGGCACCGAGCGTCCGCTTCATGACCTTGCCCATGTCGTTGCGCGGCAACGCGTCCAGGTACCGGACGACCCGCGGGCGCTTGTGCGGCGCGAGCAGCTTCGCGACGTGGTCGGCGAGTTCCTCCGCGGCCGGTGGCTCCCCGGACGGCACGATCCACGCGACGATCCGCTCGCCGAGGTCGTCGTCCGGCTCGCCGGTGACGGCCGCCTCGGCGACGCCGGGGTGTTCGAGCAGCGCGTTCTCGATCTCGCCCGCGCCGATCTTGTACCCGCCGCTCTTGATCAGGTCGGTCGCCTTGCGCCCGACGATCTTGACGTACCCGTCGGCGTCGCGCGTCGCCATGTCGCCGGTGCGGAACCAGCCGTCGTCGAACGCGGCCGCGGTCGCGTCCGGCCGGTTGAGGTACTCGGTGAACAGGTTCGGGCCGCGCACCTGGATCTCGCCGACGGTCTCGACGTCGTCGATCACTTCGCCGGCGTCGCCGACCAGCCTGAGTTCGACGCCGGGGAGCGGCACGCCGACCGTGCCGGGCTTGCGCTCGCCGTCCGCGCGGACGCTGGTGTTCATCAGCGTCTCGGTCATGCCGTAGCGCTCGACGACCTGCCGGCCGGTGGCCGCGGTGATCCGCTGGTGGTCGTGCACCGGCAGGGCCGCGGACCCGGAGACCAGCAGCCGGGCTTGCTTGAGCGCGTCGGCCAGCGCGGTGTCGGAGCCGACTTCGCCGGCGATCCGGTGGTACATCGTCGGGACGCCGAACAGCATCGTGGCGCCGTTCGAGAGTTCGCGGGCGACGCCTTCGGTCGAGAACCGGCCGAGGTGGCGCACCGAACCGCCGCGGCGCAGCGGGCCCAGGATGCCGAGGATCAGCCCGTGCACGTGGAACAGGGGGAGCGCGTGCACGAGGACGTCTTCGGCGCTCCACTCCCAGGCGTCTTCCAGGGCGTCCAGTGTGGTCGCGAGCGCCCGGCGGGGGAGTACGACGCCCTTCGGCGGCCCGGTGGTGCCCGAGGTGTAGACGATCAGGGCGGGGCTTTCCGGGTCGGGCTCGTCCGCGAGTGGCGCTTTCCCGCCGGTCAGCGGGATGTCCCGGCGCGGCAGGGCGGCGAGCCCGGCGGGCAGCTCGGCGCCGGGTTCGGCCAGGACGAGCGCGGGTTCGCTGTCGGCGAGGATGTGGGCGAGCTCGCGTTCGCCGATCTTCGGGTTGAGCGGCACCGCCGGCACCCCGGCGAGCAGTGCGGCGACGACCGCGACGCTCGTGTGCACAGTCGGCGTCGCCCAGACGGCGACCCGGCCGGGCGGCAGTTCGCGGGCGAGACCGCCGGCGACGGCGGCGAGGTCGTCGTAGGTCAGGGCGTGGTCGCCGAAGCGCAAGGCTTCTTTTCCGGCACCGGCGACGAGCGTGGGGAACAACGGGTCGGGCACCGCGGGGACCTCCCAGTGTCGGACTCGATCAGCACGTTACCGCGCGGATCGATCCCCTGCAGCAAGCGGCCGAAGACGCTGGTCGTAGGCTGGGACACCGTGTTGGTACTGGCGATCGATACCTCGACCCCGGCGGTGACAGCGGGCGTCGTCGCGCTGGACGGCGGCCTGGTCGAGACGCGCGGTGAGCGTGTCACGGTCGACCCCCGCGCCCACGGGGAGCTGATCACGCCGCACGCGCTGGCCTCCGCCGAAGCCGCGGGCGTGACCCTCAAGGACCTCGACGCGATCGTCGCCGGTGTCGGTCCCGGGCCGTTCACCGGCCTGCGTGCCGGGATGGCCACCGCCGCCGCGCTCGGCCACGCCCTCGGCATCCCGGTGTACCCGGTCTGCAGCCTCGACGCGCTGGCCGCCGACGTCGCCCCGGGCGACCACGCCTTTCTCGTGCTGACCGACGCCCGGCGCCGCGAGGTCTACTGGGCCGCCTACGACGCCGCGGGGCAGCGCACCGACGGGCCGCACGTCCAGTGCCCCGCCGACCTCGAAACCGACGTCAAGGTGGCGGCCGGCGACGGCGCGCTGTTGTACGCCGACGCGCTCGGCGTCCGGCCGATCGAGCCGCGCTTCCCGTCGCCCGCCGGCCTGGTGAAGGTCGCCCGGGAGGCCCTGCTCGCCGCGGCGCCCCCGGCGCCGCTGACGCCGTTGTACCTGCGTCGTCCGGACGCCGCCGAGCCCGCCGCGCCGAAACGGGTGACCGTCCCGTGAGACTCGGCCCCCTGCGCCGCATGGACATCGCCCGGTGCGTGGAGATCGAGCAGATCCTGTTCCCCGGCGACGACCCGTGGAGCGCCCGCGCGTTCCATTCCGAGCTGGACGCGGGCAATTTCTATCTCGCCGCGCGCCCGGACGAGGGCGACGAGCTGCTCGGCTACGCCGGGCTGGCCGTCGTCGGGCGACGCCGCGGCGAGTACGAGGCGACCGTGCACACGATCGGCGTCGCACCCGAACACCAGGGCCAGGGCATCGGCAAGGCGCTGCTGCGGGCACTGCTGGCCCGGGCCGACGAGTTCGAGGCGCCGGTCTTCCTCGAGGTCCGCACGGACAACACGACCGCGCTCGCCCTGTACGAGCGCCACGGCTTCGAACGGCTCGGCATCCGGAAGCGCTACTACCAGCCTTCCGGCGCCGACGCGTACACGATGGTCCGCCCGGCGCGGACGCGAGACGGGGTGGCGGGCTGATGGCACGCATCATCATGGGTATCGAGAGCTCGTGCGACGAGACCGGCGTCGGCCTGGTCCGCCTGCACGACGACGGCACGGTCGAGCTGCTGGCCGACGAGGTGGCTTCGAGTGTGGAGCAGCACGCCCGCTTCGGCGGCGTGGTGCCCGAGGTCGCCAGCCGGGCTCATCTGGAGGCGATGGTCCCGACGACCTCGCGTGCCTTCGCCGCAGCGGGCCTCTCTCTGTCCGATGTGGACGCGATCGCGGTGACAGCGGGGCCGGGCCTGGCGGGTGCGCTGCTGGTCGGCGTCTCGGCGGCGAAGGCGTACGCGACTGCTTTGGACGTGCCGCTCTACGGTGTCAACCACCTGGCCGGGCACATCGCGGTGGACACGCTGCAGCACGGGCCGCTGCCGACACCGTGCCTGGCGCTGCTGGTCTCCGGTGGGCACACGCAGCTGCTGCGCATCGACGACATCGCGTCGTCGATCACCGAGCTGGGGTCCACTGTGGACGACGCGGCCGGGGAGGCGTACGACAAGGTGGCGCGGGTGCTGGGGCTGCCGTACCCGGGTGGGCCGCCGATCGACAAGGCGGCCAAGGACGGTGACCCGGCGGCGATCGCGTTCCCGCGGGGGATGACCGGTCCGCGTGACGCCGCGTTCGATTTCTCTTTCTCGGGCTTGAAGACTGCGGTGGCGCGTTGGGTGGAAGGCGCTGGGCGGCGGGGTGAGGAAATCCCGGTGGGGGATGTCGCGGCGTCGTTCCAGGAGGCCGTCGTGGACGTGCTCACGGCCAAGGCGGTTCGCGCGGCGAAGGAGCAGGGGATCGGCACGATGGTGATTTCCGGTGGGGTGGCGGCGAATTCGCGGTTGAAGGAGCTGGCGGCGGAGCGGTGTGCTGCGGCGGGGATCGAGCTGCGGGTGCCGCGGCCGAGGCTGTGTACGGACAACGGGGCGATGATTGCCGCGTTGGGGGCGCATGTTGTGGCTGGGAAGCGGCCGACGGCGCCGTTGGACTTCAGTGCCAATCCGGCTTTGCCGGTCAGCGTGGTTTCGCTTTAGGTTCCCTTCAGCAGCCATCGGCCGACCGGTACTCGTACTCGGTGGAGAGCCGTCTACGAGCGCGAGACTGACCTGGGGGTTGTGTCGGATGCGTGCGGTGAGCCGTCGGGGGCGGTCGGTGATCTTCGTGTCTGTCTGGCCGGTTTCTCTCCGCCACCCCGAAGCCTTCATTGTGACTACGGCCGGTGGCACCGCGTCAAGGCGGGAAAGCGTGCCTTGACCCGGTGCCGCCGGCCGTGTTCTGGCTTCGGATCGGGGTTGCGGGGGGTCTGGGCCCCGTGTTGCTGGGGTCGCGGGCCGCGATCGACGGGTGGCTTGTGGTGTGCTCGTGGGTGTAGGCCCGTAGCCGTTGGGCTGCGGGCCTTTCCCGTGTTCAGGCTGCGAATGGGAGTGGTTCGTGGAGGTTGTTGCGCCTTGGCTTTCGGCGCCGGTCGATGAACACTGGTGGCAGGAACTCCGGTAACCCGTCGGCGGCGATGCGGACTTCCCAGCCCGAGCGGTGCAGCAACCGGTGGTGGTGGGCGCACATCAGGACCAGGTTGGTGAGATCTGTGGGGCCGCCATCTGCCCAGTGCCGGATGTGGTGACCTTGACAGTGCCGGGGTGGCCGATGACAGCCCGGGAAGGCACAACCCCGATCCCGGAGGAACAATGCCCGGCGCAGCCCGGCGGAGATCAACCGGCGGAGGCGACCGAGATTCAGCGGTTCGCTTTTGTCGCCCAGCACCGCGGGGATGATCATGGCGTCGCAGGCATGCACCCGGGCTTCGGCCGCGGTCATCGTCCCGGTGTCGCCGAGGGTGGCCTTGCCGACGCCGGATTTCAGGTCTTCGAACGACACGGCGACCATGACGTGGGCTCGTTCCCCGGCCTGCATCGGCAACTCCGGAGAATTCAGAGCCAGGTCGACGGCGTCGGAGAAGGCATCCCCGTAGCGCTGCGGGGTGGTGCGGAAGTCGGGACCGTCGTCGCCAGTGCGGCGTTCGGCCAGAGCATCCAGCAGGGCGTGGGCGCGGGTGCCGGTCTCGTCGTCGAACCGGCCACTCAGTTCCCAGATCCCGGTTCTTTTGTGGCGCAGGAACAGTTCCCGGGTCGGAGCCGTGGGTTCGGTGTCGTCGGGTTCGGGACCGTCGGGAACCAGGTGGGCGAGGATGCGGGCACCGAGGGCAGCGACCTGCTTGTGCCCGGCCTCCTCGGCGAATGCCAGCAGGTTGGTCTCGGCACTCGCGCAATGCTCGGGCGGAACCTGGGCCAGCACAGAGGTGATCACGTCGATCATCGGGTTGCTCAACCGCCCAGCACGGGCCGCAACCCCGGTCGCGGGCGCCAGGGCGGGGATGGGGCTGCCGTCGAGGTTGCGGCCGGGATTGAGCAGGCGGGCGCGTTTGATCACCCGTTCCGTAGCCGGCTTCGGCATATCGGCCAGATGCTCCAACAGCCGGGCAGCGGAGCGATAGCCGAACAGCTCCATCACCCCGCGCTGCTCGATTTCCACCAACAGGGCCCCGACTTCGGCCTCAGCGGACCGCATCGACGCGACCAGCTCACCGAGGCGGTCGGCGAGAGCCACCGCCTCGGAGGAGAGAGCCACGTCGTTGGTCATATCTCCAAGCTACCGGCGATCGAACACAGGGTCATCACTCGATGCGGTGGGAACAAAAGGTAAAGCCGCTGTCCGCACCCCAGAACACCGGAAACCACGGCAGGGCAACCGAAGCGTGGGGAATCGACGCTACCGACCACGACGCAACACAACCCCGTGGAGCGCCGATTCCCCACGCCACGGCGAAGCCGTGCAGGAAACCCAGTCCGCGACGACTTCGATACCGGTCCTAGGCGGTGAATCGGAGCCGGGTGCCCGCCGTCGTCGACGTCGTTGCGCAGCAAGGCGAAGCCGGCGAGTGTGTGGTCGACGGTGATGAAATACGCCTCGCGGCCGGACTCGGTGAAGTACGGATCCAGGTAGCGGTAGGTGAACGTGCCGTGTGGGGTGAGGTCCAGCTCGCGGATCTCGGAGAAGTCGTACTGGTAGAGCTGGAGCAGGTTCGCCAGCACCGGTTTGTCCGCCTCGGCCACGGCGGTGAGTTCGACGTGCACGCGCGTCAGTGTCGTCGCCCCGATGCGGGCCCGCGACCGATTCAGGAAACCGTCGCCGCGGTGCGTACGCCCAGCAGCTCCTCGATCGCCGCCACCGCCAACACCGCCGCGTTTCCTTCCCCGTACGGATTTCCCACCTGGGCCGGCCGCAGCTCTCCGCTCAACAACCGTGCTGCCAGGTCCACGATGCCCGCCGTGTCCGTGCCCGCCAGCCACGCGCAGCCCGCCTCCACCACCTCCGCGCGCTCCGTCACGTCCCGCAGCACCACCACCGGGGTGCCGAACGTCGGTGCCTCCTCCTGGATGCCGCCCGAATCCGTCAGCACCAGCGATGCCAGGCGCAACGCCCGGACCAGGTCCGGGTACTCCAGGGGGTCCGTCACCGTCACCCGGGGCAGGCCGCCCAGTGCCGCCTCCACCTGGGTGCGGACCTGGGGGTTGGGATGGGCCGGGAACAGCACCTGGACGTCCGGGTGCTCGGCCACGATCAGCTGCACCGCCGCCAGCGTTCGCTCCAGGGGTTCGCCCCACGACTCGCGGCGGTGGGATGTCACCAGCACCAGCCGCTCGCCCGCCTCCGCTATCTCCATCTCCAGCAACGCCAGCGCCGTGTCGCGGGCGGGGAGGTCGCGGGCCGCGATTGCCAGCACCGCGTCGACCACCGTATTGCCCGTGACCGCTATCTGTTGGCGTGCAACGCCTTCCGAACGCAACGCCGCCGCCGCGCCGGCCGTTGGCGTCAGGTGCAGGGCCGCTATCCGGGACACCATCTGGCGCGCGCCCTCCTCCGGGAACGGCGCCGCCAGGTCGTGGGTGCGCAGCCCGGCCTCCAGGTGGACCACCGGGATGCCCAGCCAGAACGCCGCCAGCGCGCCGGCGAGTGTCGTCGTCGTGTCGCCCTGGACCACCAGTGCCGCCGGGGTGTGGCGGCGCAGCACGTCGTCGAGTGCCGGCAGCAGGCCCGCCACCAGCTCGGCCTGGCCGCCGGTGACCCGCGGTGGCACGTTCAGCCACACGTCCACGGCCAGCCCGAACGGCTCCAGCGCCTGCTCGACCATGCCCGGGTGCTGGCCGCTGTGGACCACGACCGGGCGCAGCGCCGGGTGCGCCGCCAGCGCCAGGGCCAGCGGCGCGAGCTTGACGGCTTCCGGCCGCGTCCCGGCCAGCAACATCACGTCCACCCCGTGCCGCCCCTTCTCCACATCGTCCATTGTCCGGCAGATTTCGACCCGTGCGGGCCGCCGGCGTGCGAGGGGCACACGCCGGCGGCCCGGGGCACCGTCTCAGTCCCGCGCCTGGGAAAGACGGCGGTTGCGGCGGTGGACGGCGATCAGCGCGCCGGTCCCGAGCAGGACCAGCAGCACGCCGAGGGCCAGCCACCACCCGATGTCGGCGCCGGTGGCGGCGAGGGTGCCCACCCCGCCACCGGCCACGCCGACCCCGGCGCCCGGCATCCTGTACATCCGGACCCCACTCAGGCCTGAGCGGAACGGCGGCGGACGATGCGGGTGCCGATCGGCACCGCGACGGCGCCGAGCAGGCCGAGCCCGATCCAGAGCCCGGCGCCGGACGCCAGCGGCATCGGCGGCGCGGCCGGGCCGCAGGTCGCCGACGAAACGATCACGTCACCCGAGCCGAGCGCCTTGAGCCCTTCGCCGAGCAGCTTCACGTGGACGGCATTGACCGTGAGGCTGCCGTCCTTGTTCTTGATCTGCTCGTTGAGGATGATCGTCGCGACGTTGAGCGCGCCGAGACCCACCTTGATCTGCGTGTTCGCGGCCGGCGCGGCGTCGACCGCGCCGACGCTGCCGAGGTTCGCGCCGACCAGCTTCGTGCTGCCTTCGACGCCCTTCTGCGTCGCGGTGCAGACGGCCTCGACGAGCTTGATGCCGACGTTGCCGAGCGCCGCCTTGAGCAGCGGCAGCGTGACGTCGGCGGTGCTCGCCTTCGCCGTCACCGCACCGGAGTTCTCGTCGCGCTTGGCCTCGGTGTTGATCGCGCCGGCGGTGAGGATGCCGGTGAGGTCGACCTTCGCCAGGCTGCTGCTCGTCGGGCCTTCGGTGGTCGCGGCCGCGAACGGGCCCGCCTTCACCGCGTCCTGGCCGAGCAGCTTGACGTCGACCTTGACGCCGTACGCGGACCCGTCGCCGGGGGCCGCCGAAGCGGGGGCCGCGCCGGCGAGCACGACGCTCGCCACGACCGCGGCGAGCAGGCCGCCACGGCGCACGAGGGAGCTCTTCATCAAGTGGTCCTCCGAATTTCGCTGGATTTATCCGGGGTTGCGTGACGGCGGCGCGGATCGAACCGGCTTGCCTCGACTCGGCACGCGGATCGACTATCGCGAAGACCGGGCCGAATAGCACACAAAATTTTCCGAATCACCGGATCGGGTATCGCTGGACGCCGTTTCCGCTGGTCGTTTTCGATATCACTCGGATGGCGTAACAAGTTCGCCGAAGGGCCAACCGATTGGGGCGGCGTTTCCACCCCACCGAGTGGAAACGCGAGGCACACATGTCCTACGCTCGGCCGGGGTCCGCAACTTGATCGGGAAATCGACACCGAGAGGAACGTCGTGGCGGTAGCGAGCGCTCCGAACTCAGGAATGACACGGTTTCCGCTGGTCGCGGCGCTGAGCGCGCTGGCCGCGGCGGGTGTCGTGGTGGTGCTGGCCGAGCGGTTCTACCGCGAACTGGAAGTGCGGCTCGCCGGCGCGATCCTCGATCTGTTCACTACATCGGGTGTTTATGTGGCACCCGATCGGGAGTCTGTTTACTTTGGGTTGACGAGCGCTGCTCCGTTCGGGTTGAGAATGACGCCGGAATGTTCTTCGGCGTTCCTTTTGCTCCCGCTGCTCGTTGTGACCATGGCCATGTTGTACTTCCGGCCGTCGAATGCGCGGCGGCTCTTCTTTTCGCTCGGCATTTCCGCGGTCGTCGTCGTGCTGGTGAACCAGCTGCGCATTCTGACGATCGTCGGGCTCGTGCACGGGTTCGGCACCGACGAGGGCTACTACTGGGGCCACACGCTGCTCGGCTCGATGGTGAGCGTGTTCGGCGGCGCCGTTTCGCTCGTCCTGTTCGTCTGGCTCGCCACGCGGAAGAAGAAGGCATGAGCGTCAAGGTCCTGCTGGCGATCACGCAGGCGTTCGCGCTCACGATGAGCGTGGCGTTCCTCGTCTACGTCGTGGTGATCGTGGTGCCCTACCTGCGCCGCAAGCCCGGCCCGGTCGGTGACCCGGGCGACTTCACATGGCACTTCTTCGTACCGTGCCGCGACGAGCAGACGGTCATCCGCGAGACGATCCGCTACCTGCGCACGACTTTCCGCAAGGCGCACGTCTGGGTCGTCGACGACGACTCCGAGGACCGCACCGCCCGCGTCGTCCGGATGCTGTGGCGGCGGCACGGCGGCTACGACCCGTACCTGCACCTGGTGCCGCGCGTGCGCCCCGAAGCCCGCACCGGCAAGGGCGACGCGCTGAACGCGGCCTACCGCGCCCTCAACGACTGGATGGGCCCGGACGCGAGCCGCGACGACGTCGTCGTCGTGGTCGTCGACGCCGACGGCCGCCCGGCGCCGAACTGCCTGGAGGTCTGCGCGGCGGACCACCTGTTCGGCGACCCGGAGATCGGCGCGGTGCAGCTGGACGTCCGGATGGGCAACGCCGGCACGCCGCCGCCGAGCCGCAACCCGGTCGGCCGCTGGTTCGGTCTCAAGCTCGCGCAGCTGCAGGACCTGGAGTTCCGCACGGCGATCGCGGCCATCCAGACGTCCCGCGGGTTCACCGGCACGATCTCCATGGGCGGCAACGGCCAGTTCACCCGCCTCACCGCGCTGGATTCGATCGCGGGCGACGACGAACAGCCGTGGCGCGGCTCGCTGCTGGAGGACTTCGAACTCGGCGTCCACCTGCTCACGGCCGGCTGGCGCACCGGGTTCACCCCGGATTCCCATGTGTCGCAGGAAGGTCTGTACAGCCTGCGCCGGTTCCTCGTGCAGCGCACGCGGTGGGGTCAGGGCACCATGCAGTGCGCCCGGTACCTGCGCCGGATCTGGGACTCACCGCACGTCAGCACGCTCGGCGCGGCGGAGATGATGTACTACCTGGCCCAGCCGTGGCTGCAGCTGCTGGGTTCGCTGCTGTACCCGATCCCGTTCGTGCTGCTGTTGATCGGCACCGCGGGCGACCCGGCGCAAATGTGGACGTGGTTCACCGAGGGAGCCTGGATCCTGTTCGCCATCTACGGCTCGTTCGGGCTGCTGCCGTTCCTCGTCTGGGGCCCGATCTACCAGCTGAAGTGCTTGCGCAGCAAGAACGTCCTGCGCGGACTGGGCATGGGCCTCGCGTACGCGGCATACATCTACACGTTCTACGTGACGTCGTGGCGCGCGCTGTTCCGGCTCGTCCGCGGGCGCAACGGCTGGGCGAAGACGCGCCGCAACACCGAGCAGGCGGCCGGGGTGAAGGTCGCGCTCGACGCGTGAGCGCGACCTCCACCCGGTGGGTCAGAACGCCGGGACGATCCGGACGTCGTCGGCCTTGACGAAGGCGATCCGGTGCCCGAACTGGATCTGGACGTACTTGAGCTTGCCCTTCACCACCACGTGGTTCGCCGGGTCGAAGGTGGTCGCCCAGTAGTACTCGGAGCCGACCGTCCCGCCCGAGGAGTACTTCTGGCCGGCGGCGAGCGTGTACGGCAGCGGCGTGATGGCCTGCACGGTCACGCCGGCCGGGTAGGCCTCCGGCTCGGGGTAGGCGCGGCCGTACACCGGCACCGTCGCGAGGCCGGGCTTCGGCGTCACGACCCAGCCGAACGCGGGCTTCGCGACCCGGGCGTCGCGCGGGTTGTGGAACCAGCCCTTCTGGCCGAGGTACCAGACCGCCGTCCAGTCGCCGCGCACCTCGGCGACGGCGTACCGCTGCCCGGTGGCGACCCGGCTGCCGATGTCGGCGACGTCCATGGTCGACGGCGTGCCCTTCGGGCGCAGGCCGATGTCGACCAGCAGCGGTGAGGACTCACTGGGCGCCGAGTGCAGTACGACGGCTTCCGAGCCCCGCAGGGTGCAGGGCGTGCCGCTGCCGGACTTGTCGCAGCCGGTGAACGCGGGCTGGTTCTTCGCGAAGTCCGGGTCGATGGTGACCAGCGACGAGCCGGGCAGCCCGAACCCGCCGAGCGGCGCGCCCATCAGGTCGAAGTAGCGCGACCAGTCCCAGTAGGGGCCCGGGTCCCAGTGCATGCCCGGGATGGTCGCCGGCGTGGTGCCCGGCACGTTGTCGTGGCCGATGATGTGCGCGCGGTCGAGCGGGATGCCGTACTTGCGCGCGAGGTAGCCGACGAGCTTCGCGCTCGTGCGGTACATGGCCTCGGTGTACCAGGTGCCCTTCGCGGCGAAGCCCTCGTGCTCGATGCCGATCGACTTCGCGTTGACGTACCAGTTGCCGGCGTGCCAGCCGACGTCCTTGGTCGGGACGTGCTGCGCGATCAGGCCGTCGGCCGAGCGGATGCTGTAGTGCCAGCTGACGTACGTCGGGTCCTGCACGAGGTCGAGGACGTTGGCCCAGTAGCCCTCGGTGTCGTGGATGACGATGTGGTCGATCTTCTGGCTGTCCGGCCGGTCCGCGAGGTCGTGGTTGCCGTAGTCGTCGTTCGGCAGCTCCTGGTACGGGGCCGGGACGGACTCGCAGGTCACCTTGCGGGGGCATTCGACGTTCTTCGGCGTCGTGTCGGCGTGCTGCGGGACTTCGATGCCGGGCGTCGGGGCCAGGGTGACCTGCTGGCCGTCGTCCGTGGTCCTGGTGGTGCCGGTCCTGATCGTGTCGAAGACTTCGTCGGCGAAGGTCTGTGCGGCGGCCTTGTCCGTGGAGCCGCTGTAGCGGGCCACCGCGTTGTACCAGTTGTTGTCGGTGTTGTACTTCGCGAGGAGGGCCGCGCCGCCGCGGATGTTCTGCTTGGCGTCGGTGCGGAGCGTTTGCGCGTCGGTCCGCAGGAGGTGGGCGGCCTCGTCGACGGTCTGCAGGGCCGGGGGTGGGGCCGGCGGGCCGGCCTGCGGGTGGACCGCGGGGCGGGCGTCGTCGCCTCGGGGGTCTTCGGAGCCTTCGTCGTGGTGGGTGCCTGCTACGCCGGCTTCGCGGAGGTCTGTCAGGTGCATGGGGCCGTAGCCGGCCGAGGTGCTGGGTGTTCCGGCGTTCGTGTCCCAGCGGGACTCGAGGTAGGAGACGCCCAGGAGGATGTTCTCCGGGACGTTGAACTCTTTCGCTGCCGCGGTGAAGTCGCGTTGGCGTTGGGAGGTGGGGTCGGCTTGGGCTTGCGCCGGGGCTGCGGCCAGGCTGGTGAGGAGGGTGATGGCCGCGGTGACGGCCGCGGCTCTCGGGATGGGGTGGGACATGGGCAATGAACCCCCAGGGTGCAGGTGCCAGAGGTCAGAACCTAACCAGAAACTCACGTCTCCGGTAAGGGCTGCGCTGGTTCGGCTGCTCCGGCTGCTCTGGCTGCTCCGGCTGCTCCGGCTGGAGAGGCTGCCGGGTTTCCCCCGCTCCTCGTCCTCGATTGTTCGACACCGGAGAGCCAGCCTCAAGGGCGCCTTCGGCGTCGCTTCGCGATGAGCTTCGCTCACCCTTGACCCCGGCTCTCCGGTGTTGACTGCGGCTGGGACGAGGGGCGGGGAGGTGTAGGGCGGGTGGTTTGGGGCCGTTGTCTGGTTCGGCTTGGTGTGGGGGAGGAAGCGGGGGTGGGGGAGGAAGCGGGGGTGGGGGCGGGGCGCCGGTCCGTGGCCTGTGCTCTCCCGCGGGCGGCCACGACCCCCGGCTAGTGCACTTCGCCGGGGGTCGCAGGCTGGCCGGCGTTGCAAGAGATCGTCACGTCAAGTGCCTCCCCCGGCCCTTGCGCGGCCACCAAGCCGCGGGCCTTTCGGTTCCGGGGAACCCACCAGACCTGACTACCTGTTGCTCCGCCAGTGTGGCGGAGCTGGGCGCCGCTCTCAAGGCGTTGGCGCAAAGGGGCCGGTCAGGGGCCCTGTCGCACGTCGGGTGGACCCTCCTTGCACGACTGGCACTCACCTGGCTAGAGTGCTAAATGCACGGCCCGAACAGCCCCGGCACCCGCGACGGCGGGGGTGGTAGAGCCGTAACCACATCCTGCCAACGCTTTCGACGACCGTGGAGGTCAACCCGGTGAGCGTGAACATCAAGCCGCTCGAGGACAAGATCGTTGTCCAGACGAGCGAGGCCGAGGAGACGACCGCTTCCGGCCTCGTCATCCCCGACACCGCCAAGGAGAAGCCCCAGGAGGGCAAGGTTCTGGCCGTGGGCCCGGGCCGGATCGACGACAAGGGCAACCGTGTCCCGCTCGACGTGAACGTCGGCGATGTCGTCATCTACTCGAAGTACGGTGGCACCGAGGTCAAGTACAACGGCGAGGACTACCTGATCCTGTCCGCCCGCGACGTGCTGGCCGTCATCAACTGACGTCCGCTCGCAGCGCATGACGCCCCGGGCCCCGCACGACCGGGGAGCGGGGCGTTCTTGCGTTCAACGAAAGGTAAGCGGAACACGCTATGCCCAAGCAGATCAGTTTCGACGAGGACGCTCGTCGCGCGCTGGAGCGCGGGGTGAACAAGCTCGCCGACGCGGTCAAGGTCACCCTCGGCCCGCGCGGTCGCCACGTCGTGCTCGACAAGAAGTTCGGCGGCCCGACCATCACCCTCGACGGTGTCACCGTCGCCCGTGAGGTCGAGCTCGACGACCCGTTCGAGAACCTCGGCGCGCAGCTCGCCAAGAGCGTCGCCACCAAGACCAACGACGTCGCCGGTGACGGCACCACCACCGCGACCGTGCTCGCGCAGTCGCTGGTGAAGGTCGGCCTGCGCAACGTCGCCGCCGGCGCCAACCCGACCTCGGTCGGCCGTGGCATCGAGGCCGCCGCGGAGAAGGTCATCGAGGTCCTCAAGGCCAAGGCCACCCCGGTCAAGGGCCGCGAGAACATCGCCCAGGTCGGCACCGTGACCTCCCGTGACGCCAACATCGGCGCCCTGCTCGGCGAAGCCGTCGAGAAGGTCGGCGAGGACGGCGTCATCACCATCGAGGAGTCGTCGACCCTGGCGACCGAGCTGGTGATCACCGAGGGTGTCCAGTTCGACAAGGGCTTCCTCTCGGCGCACTTCGCGACCAACCCGGAGGAGCAGAAGGCGATCCTCGAGGACGCCTACGTCCTGCTGCACCGCGAGAAGATCTCGGCGCTGGCCGACCTGCTGCCGGTGCTGGAGAAGGTCGTCGAGGCCAAGAAGCCGCTGCTGATCATCGCCGAGGACGTCGACGGTGAGGCGCTGTCCACCCTCGTGGTGAACTCGCTGCGCAAGACGATCACCGCCGTCGCGGTCAAGGCGCCGTTCTTCGGCGACCGCCGCAAGGCGTTCCTGGACGACCTCGCGGTCGTCACCGGCGGCGAGGTCATCTCCGCGGAGATCGGCCGCAAGCTGTCCGACGTCGACCTCGGCGCGCTCGGCAAGGCCCGCCGGATCGTCGTCACCAAGGACGACACCACGATCGTCGACGGCGCCGGCACCAAGGACGCCATCGCCGGGCGGGTCGCGCAGATCCGCAAGGAGATCGAGACCACCGACTCCGACTGGGACCGCGAGAAGCTGCAGGAGCGGCTCGCGAAGCTCGGCGGCGGCGTCGCGGTCATCAAGGTCGGCGCGGCCACCGAGACCGAGCTGAACGAGCGCAAGCACCGCATCGAGGACGCCGTGGCTTCGACCAAGGCGGCCGTCGAGGAGGGCATCCTGCCCGGCGGCGGTTCGGCGCTGGTCCACGCGGTCAAGGAGCTCGAGGGCGACCTCGGCCTCACCGGCGACGAGGCGACCGGTGTCCGCATCGTGCGCGACGCGCTGTCCGCCCCGCTGTTCTGGATCGCGACCAACGCGGGCCACGAGGGCGCGGTCATCGTCAACAAGGTGCAGGAGCAGGGCTGGGGCCAGGGCTTCAACGCCGCCACCGGCGAGCTGACCGACCTGCTGGCCGCCGGCATCGTCGACCCGGTCAAGGTGACCCGGTCCGCGGTGGCGAACGCCGCCTCGATCGCGCGTCTCGTGCTGACGACGGAGTCGTCGGTCGTCGAGAAGCCGGCCGAGGAAGAGCCCGCCGCGGCGGGCCACGGGCACTCGCACTGACGCAGTCCGCGAAACGGGGCGGTACTCCCTCGGGAGTGCCGCCCCGTTTTCGTCTGCCCGTCCATCTGCCACCCCGGCGGGCGAGCGTCCAGGTGCGGAAGGACACAAGCGCCCCAATGTGGCCTTGGTTGCGTTCAACGCACCGAAGGCCACATTGGGTGCGTTGGACGCACCGAAGGCCACATTGGGGCGGTTGGGGAGGGGAAGCTGCGGCGGAGCGGGCCGGCCCGCGCGCGTGCCGCCGAAACCGCCCCTGAACGGCACGGAGGGCGGCACCCCACCCGGTGCCGCCCTCCGATGTCTGTGGCCCGCTCAGCCGCCGGACATGCTGAGCGCGCGTTTGTCCGCTTTGATGATGTGCTCCCGCTCGGACTCCGAGAGCCCGCCCCAGATGCCGTACGGCTCGTGCACCGCCAGCGCGTGGCTGCGGCACATCTCCAAGACCGGGCAGCTCAGGCAGACGGCCTTCGCCCTGGCCTCCCGCCGTGCCCGCGCCGGGCCGCGCTCGCCGTCCGGGTGAAAGAAGGACGCGCTGTCCATCCCCCGGCACGACCCTTCGAGCTGCCAGTCCCACATGTCGGCGTTGGGTCCTGGGAGCCTGCGCGTGTCTGCCATCCTGACCGCCTCCGTCATTCGGTCGATGCCGCTAGCTGCTCTGCTGTGGTGCCGATACTCCATTCGGTGCAACGGCGGTAACGTTAGAAGCGCGCCAATAGTTGTTCAAGCGATTCGGTTCGATTCAGCCGTTAGGCATCCCCCGGATGTGTGAGCAGGGGTTTCGCCTCCGGTTGCCGACTGCGCTGGGTGCCTGGATATTGAGCCTCGTGGGAGCTGGGTCGGGCACCGAAGAACCCACCCTGCCGGTGGCCTCGGTCGCCCGCCGGCTCGGGGTCGCGCCGTCCACCCTCCGAACCTGGGACCGCCGCTACGGACTGGGCCCCAGCCGGCACACCGACGGCCGCCACCGCCGCTACGGCACCTCCGACATCGGCCGCCTCGAACTGATGCAGCGGGCCCTCCTCAGCGGCGCCTCGACGGCCGAGGCGGCGCGCTACGCCCTCGAACAGATGCCCCGCTCCGGGCCGCCGCAGTCCGAGGAGCCCGGCGAGCCGCCCGAGGCCGAAGCGGCCGACGACGGCCACGAGGTCCGGTCCCGGCTGGCCCGCCGCCTGAGCACGGCGGCGCTGGCCATGGACGTCGGCGCGGTCCAGCGGATGCTCGCGGACACCATCGCCGAGCTGGGCGTGCTCCCCGCGTGGACCGGCGTGATCGAGCCCGTGCTGTCGGCGCTCGGGGCACGCTGGCGCGGCGCGAGCGCGGGCGCCGAGGTCGAATACCTGCTGGCCGAGTGCGTGTTCGCGGCGCTGGTCCGGGCGACCCCGGTGCTCGACGAGCCCCGCAACACCCGCCCCGTCCTCCTCGGCTGCGTCCCCGACGAACGCGACTCGATGCCGATGTACGCCCTCGCCGCGTCACTGGCCGGCCGCCGGATCGGCGCGCAGCTGTTCGGCGTGCCGCTGCCGGCCGAGGTGCTGGCCGTCGCGGTGCGCCGCAGCGCGCCGGCCGCGGTGGTGCTGTGGGCCCACGGCCGCGGGGTGGCGGACACGCGGCTGTTCGCGCGGGTCTCGCGAGGACGTCAGCGCAGCCGGCTGTTCGCCTGCGGTCCGGGCTGGGACCCGGCGGCCCTGCCGGACAAGGTGGAGCTGCTGACCGACCTGCCGGGCGCGGCGGACCGCATCGAGCACGTCCTGGTGGGCGGGCGACGGTAGATCGATCATGTTTTTTGTCGGTCCCACCCACTAGAAAGGACGGGTGCACGAACCCGCCCTGAGAGCCGCCGCGTTCGGCGGCGGCCCGCTGCCCGATCCCGCCGTCACGCGCGGTGCCGGCAGCCCGCGGGAACGGCTGCTCGCCGCCGTCGTCCTCGGCGCACAGGGCCGGTACGCGGCCGCCGCGACCCTCCTCGACGCACTCCGGCGCGGGCGCGACCCGCTCCTGGCCTCCCTGGCCGCGAGCACCCTGGCGTCGCACCGGCGGCAGCTGGGCGGCCACCGCCGGGCCCGCCCGCTCGACGGCGAGGCCTTCGCCACCGCCGCCCGCCTCGAAACCGAGCCCGACCCCGACGGCCTCGACGCCGCCGGCGCGCGCGCCGACGCCCTGCTCGGCCTGGCCGCCGACAACCTCGCCCTGGGCAGGCTCACCGCCGCCCGCCGGCTCGCCGAGCGGGCCCGGGCCGAGCACGCCGGGTGGCGGGCCGAGGTCCGCGCGGGCTGGGTCGGCGCCGAAATCGAGCTCGCCGCAGGTCAGGGTGCCGACGCCGTGCCGCACGCCGAGCGCGCTTTCGAAACCGCGCTCGCGCGGGGTGCGCGGCGGCACGGCGTGAAATCCGGGATTGTGCTGGCCGTGGCCCTGCGGGCGGCCGGAGCGCCCGATCACCGGAAGATTTCGGACGACCTTGTCGGAAATGCAATGGCGACGGCGGATGAATGCGAACTCCTTTCACTTTCGTGGCCCGCGGCCCACGTCGCGGCCGACCTGCGCCCAGGACACGCCGAGGAGTATCGATTCAGAGTGGCGCAGGTGTTGCACGCAGTGTTACGAAGCGCAGATC
Source organism: Amycolatopsis sp. MtRt-6 (assembly GCF_017308975.1). Taxonomy (GTDB): domain Bacteria; phylum Actinomycetota; class Actinomycetes; order Mycobacteriales; family Pseudonocardiaceae; genus Amycolatopsis. The sequence continues at coordinate 116,963 of NZ_JADWPD010000006.1, forward strand.
CTTGCGGGAGGAGGGTTGCGGGGGAATCACCATGGGTCCCCGTCCCGGGTGGTTGAGCCGTCGGAATGGGGTGTTCCGGCATCCGGGCTAAGAAAGTTCAAAAAAAGCCACCGGATCGTGTCAAGGTTCGGGCTAAAGCGTCCGATAGGGGAAGTGGAATGTCACCCGGCTGCAGGAAGGAAACCCCGTGACGACGGTCTTGATCTGCGACGACCGACGCAGTGTCCGTGAAGGGCTCACCCGAGTGATGTCCGCGGTCCCTGGGGTCAGTCGCATCGACTGCGTAGCGCACGGTGACGAGCTGCTGGCCCGGTACTCCCGTCAGCCCGTCGACGTCGTGCTGGTCGGGACGCAGCGCGCGGTCCCGACGGGTGTCGAAGCCACCCGGCGGCTCGTCTCGGCCAACCCCCAGGCGAACGTCATCGTCTTCGGCGCCCCGGACGACGCGGGCAGCATCGCCGCCGCGATCGCCGGCGGTGCCCGCGGCTACCTCCGCTGGGACGCGTCCCGGCCGGAGCTGGTCGCCGCGCTGGCCCACACCCTCGCGAGCACGTCGGTGCCCGCGCCCCGGCAGCCGTCCGACCCGGGCGTCCAGCTGACCGAGCGCGAGCTCCAGGTGCTCCGCGGGATGAGCCAGGGCAAGAGCAACGGCCAGATCGGCCGCGAGCTCTACCTGTCCGAGGACACGGTCAAGACCCACGCCCGGCGGCTGTTCCGCAAGCTCGGCGTGCGCGACCGCGCGCAGGCCGTGGCCCACGGCTTCCGCCGCGGCCTGGTCAGCTGACCTGCCGCTCTCCCCGTTCCTGACACGGCCGGTTCCCAGGTGACGACGGGCCAGGGCGTTGCGCCCTGGCCCGCACCTGTGTGGTCCCCATCACGCTCCGGCGCTCGATGTGGCGATTCCCACCTCGCCACCCCGCCCCTCCGGCGGATCTCGTACCCGCAGCCGGGTTCGCTCGTTGAATCGGCGACCTCGACCGCTGTCTGCGGGATCACCCGCAACGTCCGGGGCTCCGCCACGGAACCCCCGGAAAACCGTATTTTCGCGGCTCCCGCCGCCGCGGCACGCCCGGGTGCACCGCGCGCGCCGGGCCGGAGTGAGCCGACGGTACGGTAGCGGTCACCGGTGCGCGGTGGAGGCGACCACGGGCCGGGTTCTTTGCACACCTACACGTAACACTGGGACTGTTGTCTGCGATGGCCAATGTGGGGGATGGACTGGATGAGCCGGTCGCCGCTGCTGTCGAGGGAGATCCCCAGGCAGTGGAGCGGCTGCTGGCTGCTATCCGTCCACTGGTAGTGCGGTATTGCCGCGCCCGGGTTGGCAGGCAGGAGCGATCGTTCGCTTCGGCGGACGACGTTGCGCAGGAGGTGTGTCTCGCGGTGCTAACGGCATTGCCCTCGTACCGCGATCAAGGCCGCCCATTTCTGGCCTTCGTCTACGGGATCGCCCAGCACAAGGTGGCCGACGCGCACCGCGCGGCGGCCCGCAACCGTGCCGAACCCGTGGCCGAGATCCCCGACGAGGTCGAGGGCGGGGTCGGCCCCGAGCAGCGGGCGCTGCAAGGTGAGCTGAACGAGCGGATGTCCCAGTTGTTGCAGGTGCTGCCGGACAAGCAGCGGGAGATCGTGGTGCTGCGCGTGGTCGTCGGCCTGTCGGCGGAGGAGACCGCGGACGCGGTCGGTTCCACCCCCGGCGCCGTCCGCGTCGCCCAGCACCGCGCCCTCGCGCGGCTGAGAAAGGTCCTGGCCGCGGAGGAGGTGATCTGAGTGACCGGTCACGAGAAGAGATTCGAGCCGGACGACGTCTTCGGCAGTGGCCTGACGGCTTCGGAGGCGGAGTTCGCCGCCGACCTGTCGGCGGTGCAGGCCGACGACGCGCTGCTCGACGCGCTCGGCGGGTCCGACCCGGCGCTGGCCGACGGTCTCGGCGACCAGGAGCTCAACGCGTTGCTGGTGGCGTGGCGAAGAGACATCGACAGCGAGCCGCTGGCCGAGCTCGTCGACGTCGACACCGCCGTGCGCACCGTCAGCACCGCCGCTCTCGCGAAGCGGCACGCTTCGAGCGGACGCCGCCGCAGGCTGCTCGTCCCGGTCGCCGTCGCCGCCGCCGTGCTGGCGATCGCGTTCACCGGCACCGGGCTGGCCGCGCGCTCCGCGCAGCCCGGCGACACCCTGTGGGGTCTCGCCAAGGTCCTCTACGCCGACCACACCCGTTCCGTCGAGGCGGCCGCGACCGCGAAGCTCGACCTCGAGAAGGCCAACCTCGCCATCGCCGGCGGCAACCTCGACGCCGCCCGCCAGGCCCTCCAGGACGCCCAGGCCGCCCTGTCGCAGGTCTCCGACGAGGAGAACCGCGACCAGCTGATGGAGCAGCACCGGCAGCTCGCCGCCCAGCTGCAGAACCCGGAAGCGCCGATCCAGGGCCCGATCCAGACCGCGCTCCCGTCGGCTTCGCCCGGCGCGCCGACGAGCCCGGCGCCGCCGGCCGGCTCGGCGTCGTCCCTGCCCGGCAGCGGCAGCGGCACCACCAGCCTGCCCGGCAGCAACACGCCGACCCCGACACCGCCGCCGCCGACCACCGAGACCCCGACCCCGACGCCCACCCCGCCGCCGACCACCACCGGCGCGACGGGGAACGAACCGGGCACGCCGCGCAGCGAGTCCGCCGGCGGTCAGTCGCAGGGCGTCGGCGAGACGCCGTAGCACGCATACGCAAAAGCCCTGGTGAGGAAACTCACCAGGGCTTTTCGCCGTCCGGGGGAGCGCTCAGTAGGCGCTTTCGTTGGCCGTCACGCCGTCGGCGAAGCCGCGGCAGTAGTCCCAGCTCACGTAGTCGCCGGGGTTCGGGTCGTAGGCCGGCTCGTGCGGGCGCATCCGGCCGTCGGCCAGCAGCTGCTCGAGGCTGGCCCGCAGCAGGTGCCAGTCGTGGTAGTGCGGTTCGTCGCACTCGCCGCAGTCGACGACGATCCCGCGGACGCCGCGGGGTTCGAGCAGAGCCTGGTAGACGGCCAGATCCGAGAGGTCGGCCAGGAGTTCGGTGCGTTCGGAGTCGCTGATCGGCTCGTCCAGCCGGTCCTCGGGGTCTCCGAAAGCGCGGGCCGGGTCGTCCGGGTCGTCCGCGAACGGGTCTGGAGGCAGGACATCATGCGCCACGGCCTGCACGGTACCGGGCGGTCCCGCCGGCCCGCCCACCGCCCGGGGCGGGCGGCGGGCGCCGGATATCATGAGGGGAAGGCTCCGAGTCGCCACAGCGACACGCTCATCCCGCGCCAGGAAGGCCCTTCACCCGCTATGACCAGCGACGGCATCACCGCCCCCGTTCCGGCCAAGTTCGCCATGCTCGGCCTGACCTTCGACGACGTGCTGCTGCTGCCGGCCGAATCGGACGTCGTTCCCAGCGCCGTCGACACGAGCTCCCGGCTGACCCGGAACATCACCCTGGGCGTCCCGCTGGTGTCCGCGGCGATGGACACCGTCACCGAGGCGCGGATGGCCATCGCCATGGCCCGCCAGGGCGGCATCGGCGTCCTCCAGCGCAACCTGCCGATCGACGAGCAGGCCGCCGCGGTCGAGGTCGTCAAGCGGTCCGAGGCCGGCATGGTCACCGACCCGGTCACCTGCTCGCCGGACGCGACGCTGGCCGAGGTCGACGCCCTGTGCGCGAAGTTCCGCATCTCCGGCGTGCCGGTGACCGACGCGGCCGGCGCGCTGGTGGGCATCATCACCAACCGCGACATGCGGTTCGAGGTCGACCACAGCCGCCCGGTGTCCGAGGTCATGACGAAGGCGCCGCTGGTCACCGCCCAGGTCGGCGTGTCGGCGGACGCCGCGCTCGGCCTCCTGCGCCGGCACAAGATCGAGAAGCTGCCGATCGTCGACGGCGCGGGCAAGCTCCGCGGCCTGATCACGGTCAAGGACTTCGTGAAGACCGAGCAGTACCCGAAGGCGACGAAGGACCCGGACGGCCGGCTCATCGTCGGTGCCGCGGTCGGCGTCGGCGTCGACGGGCACAAGCGCGCGATGACGCTCGCCGAAGCCGGCGTCGACGTGCTGATGGTCGACACCGCGCACGGGCACTCCCGCGCGGTCGTCGACACGGTCGCGCTGCTGAAGAAGGAGCTGGGCGAGTCGGTCGACATCGTCGGCGGCAACGTCGCGACGCGGGCCGGCGCGCAGGCGCTGGTCGACGCGGGCGCGGACGGCATCAAGGTCGGCGTCGGCCCGGGCTCCATCTGCACCACGCGGATCGTGGCCGGCGTCGGCGTGCCGCAGATCTCGGCGATCTACGAGGCCGACCAGGCGGCGCGCCCGGCGGGCATCCCGGTGATCGGCGACGGCGGCATCCAGTACTCGGGCGACATCGCGAAGGCCATCGCGGCCGGCGCGTCCACGGTGATGCTGGGCAGCCTGCTGGCCGGCACCGCCGAGTCTCCCGGCGACCTGATCCTGGTCAACGGCAAGCAGTTCAAGGTCTACCGCGGCATGGGCTCGCTGGGCGCGATGCAGTCCCGCGGCCAGGGCAAGTCGTACTCGAAGGACCGCTACGCCCAGGACGACGTGCTCAACGAGGACAAGCTGGTCCCCGAGGGCATCGAGGGCCGGATCCCGTTCCGCGGCCCGCTCGCCAACGTCGTGCACCAGCTGGTCGGCGGCCTGCGTGCCGGGATGGGCTACGCGGGCGCCGAGACGATCCCGCAGCTGCAGGAGGCGCAGCTGGTCCGGATCACCGCGGCCGGGCTCAAGGAGAGCCACCCGCACGACATCACCATGACGGTCGAGGCGCCGAACTACACCACCCGCTGAGTCTGCCCCTTGGGACATTCCGCCGCCCCTCCTTGATCGACAGACTGGGTTCCCAGCGATCGAGGAGGGAAGCGGAATGGCGGTTTCGCGACGGACGGCGGTGGCCGTGGCTGCGGCAGCGGTGCTCGGGCTCGGCGGCGGTGTGGTGGCTTCGTCCGCTTCGGCGGCTCCGGGCACGGTGACCACGGCGGCCCAGCCGTCGCCCGGCGAGATCTGGAAGCGCACCGAGTTGTTCTTCGGCACCGGCAAGCCGGACGGCACCGAGGTGACCGACCAGGAGTTCGCGGAGTTCTCCGAGCGGGAGATCACCCCGGCGTTCCCGGACGGCTTCACCCGGCTCGACGGCAGCGGCCAGTGGCGCGGTGGCTCCGGCGCGATCGTGCGGGAGCACACGCACGTCATCGTGCTGCTGTACCCGTTCGCCGACCGCGACGCCGAGCGGGAGATCGAAGAGCTCCGCGCCGACTACAAGAAGCAGTTCCAGCAGGAGTCGGTCCTGCGTGCGGATTCGGTGGAGAAGGTCTCCTTCTGAGTTCCCGTGACCTAGCGTGCTTACGGTGATCGGCCTATCGCCTGGCGTGGCCCTCGTGGTGTGCACTAGTACGCATGACGGTCCTGCGCAGGGTGTTCTTCACCGCCGTCGCCCTGGTGTCCCTGTTCCTCGGCGGCGTGGTGTGCCTGATGTGCCAGGTGCTGGCCGGCCGGGACGCGCCGGTGTACCGCGTCGAGGGCCAGGTGGTGTCCCACGAGCGCGGCGCGCTCCCGGTCGCCGGCGACGAGGACACGGAGAGCCACACGATCGAGGTGGCGGCAGCGGGCGGCCGCCACTACCGCGTGACGGCCGTCGGCCCCGGCCTGGACCTGCCGCCCGGCCAGCCGGTGACGCTCGACGTCTCGACGGCCGACGACGGCATCGCGTACCTGCGCGCGGGCGGCAGCGTGGTCGACCTGCGCCCGGGCGTGATCCGCCCGGTCCTGCTGATCGTCGCCAGCCTGCTGGCCCTGGGCGCGGTGTACTTCGGCGCGGTCCGGCTCAACGTGTACCCGCCGGTGGCGACGTGGCTGGCCCTCGCGCTGGGGGCGCTGCTGGCACCGATCGCGGTCTTCGTACGGGTGTGACCGGCCCCGAGCGCCCCAAGGCCACATTGGGTGCGTTGAACGCACCGAAGGCCACATTGGGTGCGTTGAACGCACCGAAGGCCACATTGGGGCGCTCGCCCGACCCCGTGCGCAGGTCACCCACGCGGCCTAGCGACAATGGGGCACGGCAGATTGTCGTCGGCGGAGGAGGCTTCACGTGCGGGACCTGGTCGAGATCGGGATGGGCCGCACCGCGCGGCGGGCGTATGACCTCGACGACGTCGAGATCGTGCCGTCGCGGCGGACTCGCTCGTCCTCGGTGGTGTCCACCGCCTGGCAGATCGACGCCTACCGGTTCGACCTGCCGCTCGTCACGCACCCGACCGACGCGATCGTCTCGCCCGGCACCGCGGTCGCCGTCGGCGAGCTCGGCGGGCTGGGCGTGCTCAACGCCGAAGGGCTCTGGGCGCGGCACGCCAACGTCGAGGACGCCATCTTCCAGCTGGTCCGCGCGGCCGAGGACCTCGAAGACCCGACCGCCGTGGGCCGCGTCCTCCAGGAGCTGCACGCCGCGCCGATCCGGCTCGACCTGCTGACCGAGGCCATCAAGACCGTCCGCGAATCCGGCGTCACGGTGGCCGCGCGCGTCAGCCCGCAGCACGCCGCCGAGCTGACCCCGGACCTGATCGCGGCCGGTGTCGAGATCCTCGTCGTCCAGGGCACGATCATCTCCGCCGAGCACGTGCAGCGCGACGCCGAGCCGCTGAACCTCAAGGAGTTCATCGGCCGCCTCGACGTCCCCGTCATCGCCGGCGGTGTCAGCGACTACCGGACCGCGATGCACCTCATGCGCACCGGCGCCGCCGGCGTCATCGTCGGCCACGGCTACACGCCGGGCGTGACGAGCACCGACCGCGTGCTCGGCATCGGCGTCCCGATGGCCACCGCGATCATCGACGCCGCGGCCGCCCGCCGCGACTACCTCGACGAGACCGGCGGCCGGTACGTGCACGTGCTCGCGGACGGCGGCATGACGGTGTCGGGTGACATCGCCAAGGCCATCGCGTGCGGCGCGGACGCCGTCATGCTCGGCTCACCGCTGGCCGCCGCGTCGGACGCGCCCGGCCAGGGCCTGTACTGGACGGCAGCGGCCGCCCACCCGTCACTGCCGCGCTCGCGCGTGGCCGCCGGCCCCGACTACGCCGTCGACCTCAAGACCCTGCTGTTCGGGCCGTCGTCCGACGCGGAAGGCGCGGTCAACCTCTTCGGGGCGCTTCGCCGCGCGATGGCGAAGACGGGTTACTCGGACCTCAAGGAGTTCCAGCGGGTGGGCCTCACCGTCCGGCGGTGAGGTGGTCGAGGAACGCGGCGAAAGCGGCCGCGGAGTAGACGAGGACGGGCCGGGGCGCCGCTTGCTTGGTGTCCCGGACCCCGACGACACCGGGGCCGGTGCCGACCTCCACGCAGGCGTTCTCTTCGAAGTGGCTGTGGCTCGACTTGCGCCAACCGGTGAGCGTTCGTGGGCTCATCGTGGTCTCCCGCGTTTGTGCCCCGATCGGCGGTGATTCGCCGACGTGGGCATCAAGCACCGTGGAGACTACCCACGATGTCGCCCGGTAAGCGCAACCCGCGGGTAACTTACCTCTGGTCAGAACGCGGTGCCGGAGTTACGCTCCGGGTGTGACTGCCAGTAACACCACCACCAGCGCGGGTGGCCCCGACTACGACGTCGTCGTGGTGGGGTCGGGGTTCGGTGGCAGCGTCGCGGCGCTGCGGCTCACCGAGAAGGGCTACCGGGTAGCCGTCGTCGAGGCCGGGCGGAGGTTCGCCGACGACGAGTTCGCGAAGACGTCGTGGGACCTCAAGCGCTACCTGTGGGCGCCGCAGGTCGGCTGCTACGGCATCCAGCGCATCCACATGCTCAACGACGTCATGGTGCTGGCGGGCGCCGGCGTCGGCGGCGGTTCGCTCGTCTACGCGAACACGCTGTACCGGCCGCTCAAGCCGTTCTACGCCGACAAGCAGTGGGCGCACATCACCGACTGGGAGGCCGAGCTCGCGCCGCACTACGACCAGGCGAGCCGGATGCTCGGCGTCGTCACGAACCCGACGATCACTCCGTCGGACGTCGTGATGCGCGAGGTCGCGAAGGACATGGGCGTCGCGGATTCGTTCCACCCGACGCCGGTGGGCGTCTACTTCGGCAAGCCGGGGGAGCGGGTGCCGGATCCGTACTTCGGCGGCGCCGGCCCGGAGCGCGTCGGCTGCACCGAGTGCGGCTCGTGCATGACCGGCTGCCGCGTCGGGGCGAAGAACACGCTGGTCAAGAACTACCTGTACCTGGCGGAGCAGGACGGCGCGCAAGTCATCCCGCTGACGACGGTGACGGCCGTGACGCCGATCGACGGCGGTTACGAAGTCAGCCTCAAGAAGACCGGCACGACGTCGAAGAGGTTCCGGACGACGATCACGGCCGAAAAGGTCGTCTTCGCGGCCGGCACGTGGGGCACCCAGAACCTGCTGCACCGGATGAAGGACACCGGCACGCTGCCGCGGCTTTCCCGCCGGCTCGGCGAGCTGACGCGCACGAACTCCGAGGCGATCATCGGCGCGGCCCGGACCGACGTCGACGAGAGCCGGAACTTCAGCCGCGGCGTCGCGATCACGTCGTCGATCCACCCGGACGAGAACACCCACATCGAGCCGGTCCGCTACGGCAAGGGCAGCAACGCGATGAGCCTGCTGCAGACGATCGCGACGGACGGCGCCTCGCCGGTGCCGCGCTGGCGGCAGGCCGTCACGTTCATGCTCAAGCACCCGGTCCAGGCGGCGAAGCTGCTCAACGGCTACCGCTGGAGCGAGCGCACGGTGATCCTGCTGGTGATGCAGAGCCTGGACAACTCGATCACGACGTACACGCGCCGAGGCCTCTTCGGGCGGCGCAAGTACACGTCCAAGCAGGGGCACGGCGAGCCGAACCCGAGTTTCATCCCGGCGGGCCACGAGGCCAACGAGCGCACGGCCGAACACATCGGCGGCCTGGCGGGCGGCACGTGGGGCGAGATCTTCGACATCCCGCTGACGGCCCACTTCATCGGCGGCGTCCCGATCGGGGCATCGGCGGAGGAGGGCGTGATCGACCCGTACCACCGAGTGTTCGGCTACCCGGGCCTGTCGGTGGTGGACGGCGCGGCGATCACGGCCAACCTGGGCGTGAACCCGTCGTTGACGATCACGGCCCAGGCGGAGCGCGCGTTCTCGTTCTGGCCGAACAAGGGCGAGGCGGACCAGCGGCCGGCCCAGGACGCGCCTTACGCGCGGCTGGAGCCGGTCGCGCCGAAGAACCCGGCGGTTCCCGCGGCCGCGCCGGCGGCCTTGCGGCGGTCCTAGACTCGGGGCCGTGACGGCATCCGAGAAGGCACACGCGCTGCTCGACGGCATCCGGAAACTCGACGACGAATGGGCGCGGGCCATCGGCGCCCTCGGCGAACCCGAACTGCGCGCCCCCAGTGCGTTGCCCGGCTGGTCGCGCGCGCACGTCCTCGCGCACGTCGCCCGGAATGCCGATGGCCTGCGCAACCTGCTGACCTGGGCGAACACCGGTGTCGAGACCCCGATGTACCCCAGCGCCGAGGCCCGCGACCGGGACATCGAAACCAGCTCGCAGCAAGCTGCCGCCGATCTGCTCGCCGACTTCGTCGCCTCCGCCGGGCGGTTCGAGCAGTACGCCGCCGCCATGCCGGACGACGCCTGGGCACGCGAAGTCCGCAACCGGCAGGGCGATCCGGTCATCGGGGCCGTCGTGGCGCGGATGCGGCTGTCCGAGCTCGCCATCCACCTCGCCGACCTCGACCGCGGCTACGACCTCGACCGCGTGCTCGGGCTGCTCGGCCCGCTCACCGAGGACGTCGTGCAGCACGCCGTCACCTCGCGCGGTGCCCACCTCCTGGCCCTGCGCCTGGCCGCCGACGGGTTCGAGTGGACGATGGGCGCCGCCCCGAAGACGACCGTGCGCGGGTCGGCCGGGGCGCTGCTCGCCTGGCTCAGCGGGCGCTCCGACGGCTCGGCCCTCGACGGCGACGTGCCCCGGCTCCCGGCCTGGGCGTGACCGGTTCGCTCCGCCCGGTGAACGCTTCGCGCCCGCTCTACACTGGGCGTTCCCGGCACCGAGGAGTCCGCTGTGGACAGTGAGCACGACCAGGGGCGGCCCGGCGTCCCGCGGCGGGCGTTCCTGCGGATCGCCGGCGTCTCGGCCGCCGGTGCCGTCGTCGCCGCGTGCGGGCCGGGCGACCCCGCCGCCCCGGTCGCCTCGACCGCGCCGGCGCCTGCCACGTCCACGCCGCCCGCCACCCGGCTGCCCACCGCGCCGCCGAACTGGGACGACCTGCGCTCCCAGCTGACCGGCAACCTGCTGCGCCCGGGCGCCGACGGCTACGAGACCGCCAAGCAGGGGTTCAACCAGCTCTTCGACGGCAACAACCCGGTCGCCGTCGCGACCGCCTCGACCGTGCAGGACGTCCAGGCCTGCGTGAAAGCCGCCGCCGGGCGCGTCACCATCGCCGCGCGCAGCGGCGGCCACAGCTACGCCGGCTACTCGGTGCCCCAGGGCGGGCTGGTCATCGACGTGGCCGCGCTCAACAAGGTCGACGTCCAGGGCGGCAAGGCCGTGATCGGCGCCGGCGCGAAGCTGAAGGACGTCTACGCCGCGCTGGCGCGGGCCGGGCGCGCGCTGCCCGCCGGGTCCTGCCCGACCGTCGGGATCGCCGGGCTGACCCTCGGCGGCGGCATCGGCGTGCTCGCCCGCAAGTACGGCCTGACCTGCGACCACCTGAGCTCCGCGCAGGTCGTCGCGGCCGACGGCCGGACGCTCACGGCCTCCGCCGGCTCCGAGCCGGACCTCTTCTGGGCCCTGCGCGGCGGGGGCGGCGGCAACTTCGGCATCGTCACCGAGTTCACCTTCGACACCGATCCGGCGCCGCCGGAGCTGACGGTGTTCTCGCTGCACTTCCCGGCCGGGTCGGGCGCCGGCGTGCTCGGCGCGTGGCAGCAGTGGATCGCCGCGATGCCACCGGAACTCTGGGCGAACCTGGTGCTCTCGGGCGGGTCGCCGGTGCAGTGCCGCGTCAGCGGCTGCTACGTCGGGGACACCGCCGGGCTGACCACGCTGCTCAACAACCTGACCACCAACGCCGGTGCCCGGCCGACGCAGCGCGTGGTGAAGCCCGTGGACTACCTCGGCGCGATGAAGTACTTCGAGGGCGGCTCGAACCGCCAGTCGTTCGTCGCGTCGTCGCGGATCATCACCACCCCGGTCGACGCCGCGAAGCTCGTCGCGGTCGCCGACGGCCGGCCGGGCATGGACCTGCTGATCGACGGTCTCGGCGGCGCGGTGGCCGGGCCGGCCAAGGACGCCACCGCGTTCTGGCACCGCGACGCGCTGGCCAGCGTGCAGGTCTACGCGACGGCGACGGCCAGAAACCGGGCGAAGGTCACGGAGTCGGTCGGCGACGTCGTCGCCGGGCTCGCCGCGGCCGGCGCGGGCGGCGGGTACGTCAACTACATCGACCCGGCCCTGCCCGACTGGAAGACCGCCTACTACGGCGACAACGCGAAGCGGCTGCAGGAGGTCGCGCAGAAGTACGACCCCCACAACGTCTTCCGGTTCGGGCAGGGCGTCATCAGCTAGAGGTCGATACCGGTGAAGACGGTGACGCGTTCCTCCGTCAGGTCGTGCATCGCGGCGAGCACGCCTTCGCGGCCGACGCCGGAGCCCTTGACGCCGCCGTAGGGCATCTGGTCGGCGCGGTAGGACGGGACGTCGCCGATGATCACGCCGCCGACCTCCAGCTCGGCCGACGCGTGGAACGCCAGCTGGACGTCGGTGGTGAAGACCCCGGCCTGCAGGCCGTACGCCGATTCGTTGACCGAGCGGAAAGCGGCGTCCACACCGTCCACAACGGACACCGCGAGGACCGGGCCGAAGATCTCCTCGTCCCAGGCTTTCGTGCCCGGCGGGACGTCGGTGAGCAGCGTCGGGGCGACGGTCGCGCCGTCACGGGTGCCGCCAGTGAGCACCTTCGCGCCCGCGGCCACGGCCTCGTCGACCCACGCGACGATCCGCTCGGCGGCGGCTTCGTCGACCACCGGGCCGACGTCGGTGTTGCGGTCGTACGGGTCGCCGGTGCGCTGCGCTTCGACGGCTTCCACCAGCGCGGGCACGAACTCCTCGGCCACCGCGGCGTCCACGATCACGCGCTGCACCGCGATGCAGGACTGGCCGGCCTGGTAGTTGCCGAAGGTGGCGATCCGGTGCGCGGCACCCTCGGGGTCGGGCCAGTCGCGCAGCACGACGGCCGCCGCGTTGCCGCCGAGCTCGAGCACGACGTGCTTGCGCGGCGCGGCGTCCTTGAGCGACCAGCCGACCGGGCCGGAGCCGGTGAACGACACGACGGGCAGCCGCGGGTCGGCCACGAGCGCCTGCGTCTCCTCGTTTCCCAGTGGCAGCACGGAAAACGCGCCTTCCGGCAGGTCGGTCTCGGCCAGGATCTCGCCGAGGATGAGCGCCGACAACGGCGTCCGCGGCGCGGGCTTGACGACGATCGGCGCGCCGATCGCCAGTGCCGGCGCGACCTTGTGCGCCACCAGGTTGAGCGGGAAGTTGAACGGCGCGATGCCGAGCACCGGGCCGCGCGGGACGCGGCGGGTCAGCGCCAGCCGGGCCTCGCCCGCGGGGTCGGTGTCGAGGCGCTGGACTTCGCCGGTGAAGCGGCGGGCTTCCTCGGCGGCGATGCGGAACACCGACACCGCGCGTTTCACCTCGGCTTCGGCCCACTTGAGCGGTTTGCCGTTTTCGGCGGTGATCACTTCGGCGATCTCCTCGGCGCGCGCGGCGAGCACGCGGGAGACGTGGTCGAGCGCCCCCGCGCGCAGGTGCGCGGGGCTGCGCCGGAACTCCTTGGCGACCGCCGCCGCGGCGGCCACCGCGCGTTCGACCTGGTCAGGCCCGGGCACGGCGACCGTGGCGACCTCGCTGCCGTCGTACGGGTGGTGCACGACGAGGGTGGTGGCGCCCGGTTCGGGGCGGCCGGCGATCCAGGCGGGGCGCGGCTCGGGGGTGATCATGTCCATGCGTACCAACGTAATCCGGGAGGGGGCGCGACCGGCGCACCCCCACCCGGACGGGTCACGGCTTGATGAGCACCTTCAGCGCTTCGCGGCCGGCCATCGCGCGGTAGCCGCCGGGGACGTCTTCGACGCCGATGGTGCGGTCGAAGACCTTGCCGGGCTGGTACTTGCCGTCGAGGACGTCCGGCAGCAGCTCGGGGATGTAGTGCCGCGCCGGGGCGACGCCGCCGGTGACGGTGATGTTGCGCCGGAACAGCGCCGGGCCGATCGGGCCCTCCTCGTACTGCGGGACGCCGACGCGGCTGACCGCACCGCCCCCGCGTACGGCCCCGACGGCCATCTCGAAGGCGGGCTTGGTCCCGACGCATTCGAGGACGGCGTGCGTGCCCTCGCCACCGGTCAGCTCACGTACCTTCGCGATGCCCTCTTCGCCTCGCTCGGCGACGACGTCGGTCGCACCGAACTCGCGGCCGAGGTCGGTCCGCGCCCGGTGGCGTCCCATGAGGACGATCCGCTCGGCACCGAGGCGCTTCGCGGCGAGCACGGCGGAGAGGCCGACCGCGCCGTCACCGATCACGGTGACGTTCTGCCCGGCGCGCACGCGTGCCTTCGTCGCGGCGTGGTGGCCGGTCGGGAAGACGTCCGACAGCGTCAGCAGCGACGCCAGCAGCCCGTCGTCCTCGGTGTGCGGCACCTTGACGAGGGTGCCGTCGGCCTGCGGCACGCGCACGGCCTCGCCCTGGCAGCCGTCGACGCCGTTCGCGCCCCAGAACCCGCCGTGCACGCAGGAGGTCTGGAGCCCTTCGCGGCAGAACTGGCAGGTGTTGTCGGAGTACACGAAGGGCGCGATGACGAGGTCGCCCTTGGCGACGGTGGTGACGTCCGCGCCGGTCTCGTCGACGATCCCGAGGAACTCGTGCCCGATCCGCCGCCCGTGTTCGCTGGGAGCCATGTCGGCGTACGGCCAGAGATCGCTGCCGCAGATGCAGGACCGCACGACCCGCAGGATGACGTCGGTCGGCTCCACCAGCTTCGGATCGGGGACGGTCTCCACCCGCACGTCGCCGGCGCCGTAGATGACAGTCGCTCGCATGCCAGTCCTTTCGTTAGCTTCCCTAAGTAAGACCGGCGGGGGACGGGCGGGCATTCCGCGGTGTGGTCACCGTGACACACGGCTGCGGTAGAGGTCGCGCAGGAGGAGTATCTCGGCGCAGTGGTGGATCAGCTCGCGGTTGATGTGCAGCACCAGCGTGGCCATCGGGTACTCCGCGTACGGCCCCTCCGCCGGTCCGCACGGCCTCGCCAGCGCCTCCTCGTCCAGCGACGACACCCCGGCCACCCACTGCGCGTGGAACCCGTCCAGCTGCGCCAGCGCCTCGGCGGCCGTCCCCGGGTACGGGTACGTGTGGTAAGCGGCCGGGGACCCGCCGAAGTGCGACGCGATCCGCGCGCCCAGCACGCCGACCAGGACGTGGTTGAGCCGCCAGGCGATCGTCGTCACCGGCGGGGGTGTCGGCTCGGGGTACGCCCAGTCGATCGTGAACGGCCCCGTGCCGGGCTCGTCGTCGGACTTGCGCGGCCGCACGGTCCAGCAGCCATCGACCGGCTCCCAGAAGTACTCCTCGTCGGTGAGCCCCTCCAGCTTCGGGCGCACCAGCGCCTGCCAGTGGAAGCCGAGCTGATCGGTCAGTTCCTTCGTCCAGTTCACAGCCATACGGACGACCGTAGGCGCGATCGAGGACAGCACCGGCCCTGAATCCGGGGTGACCCGGCCCACCTGGGACGATGGAGGCCGAATCCCACCGTTGCCAGGAGGTCGCCAGGTGCCCAACCCCACCGGTCCGGTTCTCGTCGTGGACTTCGGGGCGCAGTACGCGCAGCTGATCGCCCGGCGCGTCCGCGAGGCACAGATCTACTCGGAGGTCGTGCCGCACACGGCGACCACCGAGGAGATCCTCGCGAAGAACCCCGCGGCCATCATCCTTTCCGGTGGTCCTTCGAGCGTGTACGCCGAAGGCGCGCCGGGCATGGACCCGAAGCTCACCGAAGCGGGCGTGCCGATGTTCGGCATCTGCTACGGCCACCAGCTGCTGGCCAGCGCGCTCGGCGGGGTCGTCGAGCCGACCGGCGTCCGCGAGTTCGGCCGCACCGAGGTCCGCGTCACCGGCGACGGCGGTGTCCTGCACGCCGGCCTGCCCGCGCACCAGCCCGCCTGGATGAGCCACAACGACAGCGTCACCAAGGCCCCGGAGGGCGCGGTCGTCACCGCGTCGTCGGACGGCGCCGCGGTCGCCGGCTTCGAAGACGTCGAGCGCCGCTTCGCCGGCGTCCAGTACCACCCGGAGGTCGCGCACTCGCCGCACGGCCAGGAGGTGCTGCGCCGGTTCCTGCACGACATCGCGGGCATCAAGCCGCAGTGGACGACGTCGTCGATCGTCGAGGAGCAGGTCAAGCGGATCAGCGACCAGATCGGTGACGGCCGCGCGATCTGCGGCCTGTCCGGCGGTGTCGACTCCGCCGTGGCCGCGGCTTTGGTGCAGCGCGCCATCGGCGACCGGCTCACCTGCGTGTTCGTCGACCACGGCCTGCTGCGCGCGGGCGAGCGCACCCAGGTCGAGCGCGACTTCGTCGCCGCCACCGGCGTGAACCTGGTGACCGTCGACGCGCGCGAGCGGTTCCTCGACGCGCTCGCCGGCGTCACCGACCCGGAGCAGAAGCGCAAGATCATCGGCCGCGAGTTCATCCGCGTCTTCGAGCAAGCCGAGCGCGACCTCAAGGCCCAGGGCGACTACAAATTCCTGGTCCAGGGCACGCTCTACCCGGACGTCGTCGAGTCCGGCGGCGGCGAGGGCACGGCCAACATCAAGAGCCACCACAACGTCGGCGGCCTGCCGGACGACCTCGAGTTCGAGCTGGTCGAGCCGTTGCGGCTGCTGTTCAAGGACGAGGTCCGCCGGGTCGGCCTGGAGCTGGGCCTGCCCGAGACGATCGTGCAGCGCCAGCCGTTCCCCGGCCCCGGCCTGGGCATCCGGATCATCGGCGCGGTCGACCAGGAGCGCCTCGACACCTTGCGTGCCGCCGACCTGATCGCCCGCGAGGAGCTGACCGCGGCCGGGCTCGACCGCAGCATCTGGCAGTGCCCGGTGGTGCTGCTGGCCGACGTCCGCAGCGTCGGCGTCCAGGGCGACGGCCGGACGTACGGGCACCCGGTGGTGCTGCGGCCGGTGTCGTCCGAGGACGCGATGACCGCGGACTGGACGCGCCTGCCCTACGACGTCCTGGAGCGGATCTCCACGCGCATCACCAACGAGGTCGCGGAGGTCAACCGGGTCGTGCTGGATGTGACGTCCAAGCCGCCGGGCACCATCGAGTGGGAGTGAGCCTGCCGTAGAAAGGTCTCGAGGCCCCGGCGTGGGATCCGGGGCCTCGAGAGTTTTCGGTGGGTTCAGCGCCGGCGCTTGCCGCCGAACGAGGCCGCGAGGAGCAGCAGCCCCACGAACACCGCGCCGCCGGCGATCACCCAGCGGAAGTCGAACGACGGCAGCCAGCTCGCGCCGTCCGAGAGCACGTACGCCGACACCAGCAGCGTCGCGATCCCGACGATCAGCGTGAAGACGTCCACGCGTTTGGCGGGCGGGGTCTCGGCCGGGTTGTCGTAGGCGTAAGGGTTCTGCTCAGCCACGTCGCACCTCCACGCTGCCCACGCTGTTCGTGACCTTCAGGGTGATCTGCTGGCCGCCGGCCCCGTCGGCGCCGTTGTCCGTGCCGGTGAGCGCGTCCTGGTCGACGCCGTCGCTCGAGCGGCCGAAGCACGTCGCGTTGCCCGCGCCGGTGCTGCACTCGAAGGTGACGTCCGCGGTCTCCGGCACGATGACCGTGGTGTCGCCCGCGCCGTTGGACACGGTCGTCGAGTACGGCGCCCCGGCCGGCAGCTTGGTCAGGTCGAGCCGGATGTCGCCGGCCGCGTGCTGGTAGAGCGGCTTGAGCTCGGCCACCGACTGCGGGGTCGGGCTGAGGTCGCCGACGCCGCCGCGGACGTCGAAGTTCTTGAACGGCGACGTCGTCAGGACCATGCCGACGATGGCCAGCGGCACGGCGAGGCCGATCAGCCCGCGCCCGCCACCGGCGAAGGCGCCGGCGACCAGGCCGATCCCGGTCACGCCGAGCACCAGGCCCACGATGTGCTGCGCGTCGAACCAGGTGGCGCCGTTGAGGCCGGCGAGCACCGCGCCGCCGGCGGTCAGCACGGCGAGCGCGAAGGTGGCCGAGCCGATCTTCGACCGCGGCCGCCGCTGCGGCGCCGAGGACGGCGGCGGCGTGGGCCACGGGTCCTGGGCGGGCGGGGAGTCGGGGAGGTCCCAGCCCGCCGGGTCGGCGGCGAGCGGGTCCCAGCCGCGCACCGGCGGGGGTGCCTCGGCGGTGTCGGTCATGGTGAAGGCTCCGTTTCCGGTGAAGGCCGGGTACGACGTCGGCGCGGCGACCGGCACGGGGCGGTTCTCGTGGCCGCGGCTGCGGTGCAGCAGGTAGAGCGCGGTGGCGATGAGGGCGAAGCTGATGAGCCCGCCGCCGTCGAACCAGGAGCCGCTGATCGAGCCCCCGGTGCTGAGGACGACGAGGACCATGAGCACGACGGCGAACGCGGGCGACACCGAAGACCGGCCGCGCCCGATGAGGCCTTCGAAGCCGGAGACCTCGTCGCTCTCGCCGGGCAGGAACAGCCACCCCAGCAGGTAGAAGCAAACGCCGAAGCCGCCGAAGATCGTCGTGACGACGAAGGCGATCCGCACGACGACGGGGTCGATCCCGTACCGTCGTCCGATGGCGGCGGCCACCCCGGCCAGCTTCCGCCCGGAGTGCGGCCGCCGGGGCCGGCTGACCCAGAAGTCCTTGACGGTTTCCTCGAAGCCGTTCAGGACCCCCGGCTTCTCGCTCGCACCACTCATACGGAAAGCATGCGGCACTCGCGGCGGCGGGACATCCGGGATGGTCCCTGAGGTTTTCCCTGGCTCCCCGGATCAGGGGTTTCCCGGATGGAACCGCACCCCGGCGCGTGTGACCATGGACGGCGTGCAGGAGTCCCTCGACCACGTCACCGCCGAGCAGGCGGTCCCGGCCACCACGGACCCGGCCACACCGAAGATGTACCGGCGGCGGTCCGGGCGGGCCATCGCCGGTGTCGCCGGGGGGCTCGCCGACCACCTCGGCGTGCCGGTCGTCTGGGTGCGGACGGTCTTCGCGCTGCTCGCCGCGCTCAACGGCGCCGGGCTGCTCGCGTACGGCCTGCTCTGGGTCTTCGTCCAGCAGCAGTCCGAAGAAACCACGGAAGCGCCGACCCCGAAGGAACGGCAGCAGGCGTTCGGCCTGATCGCGCTGGGAGTCGGCCTCGCCGTCGCCAGCGGGACGCTCACCGGGTTCATCAGCGGCTGGGTCGCGGTGCCGCTGGCCGTCGCCATGATCGGTGCCGCGGTCGTCTGGCGGGAGGCCGACGAGTCGCAGCGGCGCCGCTGGAAGGTCGGCGCGAAGGACGGCTTCGCCGGGGCGTTCCTCGGCGGGGGCGGCTGGTCGGCCGCCATCCGGATCGTGGCCGGCGTCGCGCTGGTGATCACCGGCATCGGCGTCGTCGTGCTCCGCAGCGGCAGCCTCGACCAGGTCCAGTTCGCGCTGATCGCCGTCATCGCCACCCTGATCGGGGTCGCGGTGCTGACGGTGCCGTTCTGGCTGCGGCTGGTCCGCGACCTCTCCGACGAGCGCAAGGCCCGCATCCGCACCGACGAGCGCGCCGAGATCGCCGCTCACCTCCACGACTCCGTGCTGCAGACGCTCGCGCTGATCCAGAAGCAGAGCGAGTCGCCGCGCGAGGTCGCGCGGCTGGCCCGCAGCCAGGAACGCGAGCTGCGCGGCTGGCTCTACGGCGCGGGCGGCTACGGCAAGCCCGCCGAGCAGGTCGAGGAAGCGGCCGGCCAGCTGTCCGAAGCACTCGCGACGGCGTGCGGCGAGGTCGAGGACACCTTCGCGATCTCGGTCGGCCAGGTCGTCGTCGGCGACGCCGAGCTGGACGAATCGCTGGTCGCGCTGGTCCAGGCCGCGCGCGAGGCGATCGTCAACGCCGCCAAGCACGCGGGCGTGGAGGAGGTCAGCGTCTTCGCCGAGGTCGAGCCGACGTCGGTGACGGTGTTCGTCCGTGACCGCGGCAAGGGCTTCGACCCCGGCCTCGTCCCGGACGACCGCCACGGCCTCGCCGACTCGATCCGCGGCCGGATGACCCGCCACGGCGGCACGTGCAAGGTCCGGACGGCGCCGGGCGAGGGCACCGAGGTGCAGCTCGCCATGCCGGTGAAAGCGGGCAAGGGAGCGGCGTGAGGCGGCTATGCTCGAACTCGTGACGGACAACCAGCGCGAACCGGTGAAGGTGTTCCTCGTCGACGACCACGCGCTCTTCCGCGCGGGTGTCCGCACCGAGCTGGATTCGATCACCAGCGAAGTCCGCGTGGTCGGCGAGGCCGGCTCGGTGGCGGAGGCCGTCGCCGGCATCGCCCGCACGAAGCCCCAGGTGGTGCTCCTCGACGTCCACATGCCCGACGGCGGTGGCGCGGAGGTGCTGCGCCGGGTCCGCCCGGAGCTCCCGGACGTGGTGTTCCTGGCCCTGTCGGTCTCGGACGCGGCGGAGGACGTCATCGCGGTCATCCGCGCGGGCGCGCGGGGGTACGTGACGAAGACGATCTCGTCGAAGGAGCTGGTCCGGGCGGTGGTCCGGGTGGCCGACGGCGACGCGGTGTTCTCCCCGCGCCTGGCGGGGTTCGTCCTGGACGCGTTCGCCGACCGCCCGGGTTCGGCCCCGATCAACGACCCGGAGCTCGACCTGCTGACGCCCCGCGAGCGCGACGTCCTGCGCCTGCTGGCGCGCGGGTACGCGTACAAGGAGATCGCGTCGGAGCTGTTCATCTCGGTGAAGACGGTGGAGACGCACGTGTCGAGCGTGCTGCGGAAGACCCAGCTGTCGAACCGCTACGAGCTCTCCCGCTGGGCCTCCGACCGCCGCCTGGTCTGAGCACGGTCGTTAACGGACTGGATCGTTCATTGCCGCGGCGGCTGGCCCGCCTGGTTAACGAACCGGATCGTTCATTGCGCGCCCGGCCGCGCTCGGCCGCGTCAGTCGGCCAGAGGAGCGAGAGGCCGCGCCGCGCGCCCGGCGGTGTCGTCACCAAGCCCGTCGACCTGGTCACCAGGCTCGCGCCCGGCCTCTCGCTCCGGCTTCTGCAGGCGCGTCAGCGCCACCCCGCCGAGCACGACCACCATGCCCGCGATCACCCGCAGGTGCAGCTGCTCACCCAGGAACACCGCCCCCAGCAGCACCGACACCACCGGCAGCAGGTACCCGACCACCGACGCCGCCACCGCGCCCTCGCTCGCCAGCAGCTGGTAGTTCAACGCGAACGCGATCCCCGTCGACCCGATGCCCAGCACCAGCACCGCCAGCAACGGCCCCGTCGACACGTGCACCGGCGTCAACCCGCCCACCGGCAGCGCCAGCACCAGCATCCCGCTGGCCAGGATCATCTGCCCGGCCGAGATCGCGTACGGCGAAGACGTCGAAGGCGAGAGGTACTTGCCCTCGTAGACGAACGCGAAGCCGTAGCTCGCCGCCGCCGCGAGGCACGCCAGCGCCGCCCAGCTCAGCAGGCCCGACGCCTGCCACGGCGCGAAGATCAGCAGGATCCCGCCGAGACCCACGACCAGCCCGGCCAGCCGCGTCCCCGTCATCCGCGACGACGTCCCCATCAGCGGTGCCGCGAGCAGCACCCACAGCGGCGTCGTCGAGTTCAGCACGCCGGTGATCCCCGAATCGACCGTCGTCTCGCCGATCGCGAACAGCAGGAACGGCAGCGCGTTGTGGAAGAACGCCGCCACCGCCAGGTGTCCCCACGTCCGGCGGTCGCGCGGGAGCCGCGCCCGCTGCAGCCGGCACAGCACCAGCAGCATGGCGGCGCCGAGCACCAGCCGCGCCAGCACGAGCTGCGCCGGTGAGAACATCCCCAGCCCCAGCTTGATCCAGAAGAAGCTCGAGCCCCACATCAACGCCAGCGCGCCGATCCTGAGCAAGGTCTTCGTCTCGCCCACTCCCCAGTCCTCCTTCGCCGATCAAGCGCCAGCTTTGCCCGCGCCAGACGTAAGGACAAGCGAAAATAACTGCAGGGACACTTAAGCCGAGCTGTACGATCCGGAGCATGCTCGACGTCCGCCGCATGCAGGTTCTCCGCGCCGTCATCACCAGCGGGTCGATCACCGCCGCGGCCCGGAACCTCGGCTACACGCCGTCCGCGATCAGCCAGCAGCTGTCCGCCCTCGAACGCGAGGCCGGCACCGAGCTGCTCGAACGCGTCGGGCGCGGCGTCCGGCCGACCGCCGCGGGGTCGTTGCTGTCCGAGCACGCCGAGACGCTCAGCGCCGAGCTGGCCAGGGCCGAAGCCGCCCTGACCGAGCTCAAGGAAGGCCACATCGGCCGCGTCTCGATCCGCTACTTCGCCACGGCGGGCGCGTCGCTGGTCCCGCCCGCGATCGCCGCCGTCCGCCGCGAGCACCCCGGCGTGCGCCTCGACCTCAAGCTCGTCGAACCCGACGACCCGATGGTGGACGTCGAAGCGGGCAACGCCGACGTCGCGATCACCGTCTTCCCGCGCAGGACCCCGCCGGGCAAGGGGGTCGAGCTGGTGCACCTGCTGGACGACCCGTACCGCGCCGTGCTGCCGAAGACGCACCCGCTGGCGCGCAAGCGCGTCCTGGAGCTGTCGGAGTTCGCCGAGGAACCGTGGGTCGGCGTCGACGGCCTCCCCGGCGTCTGCCGCGACATCCTGGACAGCGCTTGCGCGTCCGCCGGCTTCACGCCCAACGTCGTCGTGCAGTCCGAGGACTACCAGACGGCGCAGGGGTTCGTCGCCGCCGGCATCGGCGTCGGCCTGATCCCCGAGCTCGGCCTCGGCGCGCCGCACCCCGGCGTGGTCGTCCGCAGGATCCGCCACCCGGAGCCGGTCCGCACGATCCACGCCGCGGTGGCGACGCGGGCGTGGGGCCACCCGGCCGTCCGCACGCTGCTGGAAGCCATGCGCGCGGCGACCGCCAAGGTGGCCTAGACGAAGAACAGCTCCGAAACGAGGATGCCGACCAGCACCGCCGCGAGGATCGCGGCCACGGTGATCAGCGTCTTCTTCGACACCGGCAGGTTCCACGCCTGAGCCGGCTGGGGAGCACCCGGCGCGGGCGGCGGCGCGTACTGCGTCGGCGGCGCCACCGGCTGCATCCGCTGCGTCTCCTCCGCTCCGGCGTACCCGGGCGCGGCGATCGGCATCACCTGCTGGAACTGCGGTCCCGACGGCGGCATCGGCGGCCCCGCGGGCGCCAGACCCGGGTTGAAGGGCGGCGGCGGGGGCGGCGGCATCCCGGGCGCGGTCGGCGGGATGAACGCCGTTTCGCGGCCTTCGGTGATCGCCTTCAGCGAGTGGACGGTGTCCGCCATCGTGGGCCGCGTGGCCGGATCGGCGCGCAGCATCTTGCGCAGCGCCTCGGTGAGGACACCCGAATTCTGCGGTGGGCGCTCGGACGACTGGCCGTCTTCGCCGAACGGCGGCACGCCCTCCACGGCGGTGTAGAGCGTCGCGCCGAGCGAGAAGACGTCCGCCGCCGGCGTGCCCGGCAGCCCGCGCGCCACCTCGGGCGCCACGTACGCCGCGTGCGGCCCGCCGCCGCTGATGCCGATGTCGGTGAGCTTGACGCCGCCGTCGTCGGCCAGCAGCACCGTGCCCGGCTCGAGCGTGCGGTGCACGAAGCCGGCCGCGTGGATGGCCGTCAGCGCGTTGCCGAGCTGGATGCCCAGCTGCGCCGCCTGGTCGGGGGTCAGCCTGCCGTGCTCGGCGAGGAACGTCGCCATGCTGCGCGACGGGATGTACTCCATCACCAGCCAGACGTCCTGGCCGTCCGGCAGCACGTCGAACACCTTGATCGCGCACGGGTGCTCGATCCGCGCCGCGTCCTTGCCCTCCTGCATGGCGCCCGCGCGGGCCTGCTCGGCGCGTTCACCCGCGCCGACCGGCAGGTACATCCGCTTCATCGCGACGGTGCGGAACAGCCGCGTGTCGAACGCCAGCCACACGATGCCGGCGCGGCCGCGGCCGATCGGCTGGTCCAGCCGGAACCGGCCGCCGACGATGGTGCCTTCAGAACTCAAGTCGGTCCTCGATCATCCACCGTTGGCAGCGCTGGTGGTCGCGCCGCCGGTCGTTGTCGTATCGGTCGGCGTCGGCGAGTCGGAAGTCGGCGTTGTCGTCCTCGGCGTCGTCGACCTCGGTGTGGAGGTCTGCGCCGGTTCGGTGTTCCGCGACGTGGTCGCCCGCTTCGACGACGACGTCGTCTCCGTCACCGGCGGCGGCACGTCGGCCGTGCTGACCGGGTCGTCCGTCGTGGACGGCGGCGTCTCCGACGTCGCGACGGGCGACGGCTTGGGGGTGGACACCGGCGCGGCCGGCGCCTCCGGGTTGTTCGGGCTGAGCAGCCAGACGACGAGCGCGACCAGGCCCACGACCACGATGCCGCCGATGATCGCCGGGCGCTTCCACGCGCCGGGCTTCTCGTCATCGTCGTCGACCGGGCTCATCTGCGGCCGCGACCGGGCCGGGGGCGGCGGCACGGGGTCGTCGTCGTAATCGTCGTAGTCGTCCTCGTACCCGCCGTGCTCGTGCGGCGGCACCGGCACCGCGCGGGTCGCGGCCAGCCCGGGCGGCACGCCCCCGGCCGCGTGGCGGTCGTCCTCGCGGTAGTGGTCGTACCCGTCGTAGTCGTCCTCCGGGTAGCCGGTGGCCTCCGGGTAGTCGTCCTCGTCGTAGTACGGCACGGCCTGCGTCGGGGCACCGCCGCCGAGCAGCGTGCCCGAGTGGCCCGCGGGGACCTCGTCGAACATCTGGGTGGCGTTCGGGTCGGCGACGGCGGCCGCGCCGAGGACGCCGGCGGACGGCGCCATCATGGTCTCGTCCGCCGGGCCGCCGAGCGGGGTTTCGCCGCGGGCGACGGCCGCCAGCAGCTCCTCGCACTCCTCGGCGGTCGGCCGGTGCTCGACGTCCGGGTGCAGCAGCACGGCCAGCACGCTGGCCAGCGGCCCGGACTGGCGCGGCGGGTTGATCTGCCCGGCGGCGACGGCGTGCAGCAGGCTCAGCGTGTTCTCGGACAGCCCGAACGGCGGCTGGCCCTCGCACGCCGCGTAGAGCGTCGAGCCGAGGGAGAAGACGTCGGACTCCGGCCCCGGCTCGCCGCCGATGGCGACCTCGGGGGCCAGGTAGGCGGGGGTACCGGCGATCATCCCGGTCTTGGTGACCGTGACGTCGTCCTTGGCCCGCGAGATGCCGAAGTCGGTGATCTTCACGACGCCGTTGCCGCCGAGCAGGATGTTGCCCGGCTTGATGTCGCGGTGCACGATCCCGACCGCGTGCGCCTCGCGCAGCGCCGCGGCGACCTGGGCGCCGATGCGCGCCACCTCGGTCGGCGGCAGCGTGCGGCGCTCCTGCAGCACGGCGGCCAGGCTGGTGGAGTTGAGGTACTCCATGATCAGGCAAGGCTGGCCGTTGTCGTCGGTGACGACGTCGAACACGGAGATCGCGTTGGGGTGGTGCAGCCGGGCCGCGATCCGGCCCTCGCGCATCGTCCGCTGGCGGGCGTCCTCGGCGTCGTGCTGGTCCAGGTGGGGCTGGAGCAGGAGCTGCTTGATGGCCACCGTGCGGCCCAGGACCTCGTCGTGCGCCTGCCAGACGGCCCCCATCGCGCCCGTGCCGATCCGGCCGACGATGCGGTATCGATCGGCGACCAGACGACCCTCGTCGCTCACGCGACCTCCCTTTGGGCTCCGACTTCACCAGGGCGTGCGGATCGGTGCCTGGTGACGCGGCCACGAACACGCCGCTTCGCTGGAGCGTATGCACATGTCGTGGGCTCTGAGCCGGTTTTTCCGAGACCGGCCCGTGACAAGGCTAGGCGCTCACTCTGCGCACACGAATCCGGCACGGGCACTTGAACCAGGGGTGAAGGGGTGATCGCGGTGGGCTACATGTACTGGGCCGAGACGAGCTCGGCTTCGGTGATCAACCCGCCGGTGTCGGCGACCCGGAACAGCTGGGTGACGCGCACCAGCGCGCCGTCCGGCCGGTGCAGCGTCGCGACCGCGAGGATCGAGCCGTCCGGCTTGATCTGCGTGTCGGCTTCCTGGACGTCGATGGCGTCCATCGTGCTCCAGGTGCGGACCAGCTCGCCGGCCGCGCCGTCGACCAGCGCCGGGCTCAGCAACGCCAGCGCGCCCGCGGAGTCACGGGCGATCTTGGCGTAGAAGTCCTTGACGGCCTGGATCTTGCGGCTCGCGCTGCGGGCGTCGGCGGCCTTGTCCGGGACCGGGGTGGCCGCGGCCTGCGGTGCCTGGGTGCGCGGGGTGCCGTCCGCCGGCCGGGCCGACGGCGTGTCCTCGGCGTGCGTGCCCGGCGTCACGGTGCTGTGCCGCTCCGGCGCGCTGCCACCGGCCTGGTGCTGCGGCACGGCGAGGCCGCCGAGCTCGGCGGCGCCGGTGAACCCGGCGGGCGTGGACTGTCCACCGGCGGGGACGGCGCGGTGGGAGCTGGTCAGCATCGGCGCGGCGATCACCGCGCCGGCGACGAGCGCGCCCGCGGCGACCAGCCCGGTCAGCTTCGCGCGGCGCGCGAACCGGCTTTCCGGCTCGCCGGCGTCCTCGGCCTGCTCCGGTTCGCGGACCGGCTCGGTCCGCGACGGCAGGAACCGCTGCGGGTCACGGAAGACCTGCTCGAGGTGATCGCGGTCGGCGTCGGCGACACCGTCCAGGATCTCCGCCGGGATGACGTCCTCGACGCGGACGGCGTGGGGTGACTCACGCCGTGTGCGCTGCCGATCAAGCACGAAAGTCCTCGCTCTGGGTTCCGGGGACGGCGGCTCGGCCGTTCGGCCGGGCTGCCGTTGGTCCGGTTGGCCGACTCGTGGCCGGTTTCCGGATTCGCTGTCGTCAGGTAACCCTGTGCGGACGGCGACCACCAGGCTCTGTCGCCGGAATGCCGTCGCAACACGACGAGCGGCAGCTTATGTCACCCACCCGGACCAGGCATAACCGCTCGGCGCACCGCACGTGCATCGGAACGGGCGAACCGCACGTGCAGAATTGGCTACTGACCGTCAGCCGTGATCTTGTCGCCGTCCCCGAATGTCAGGGTGCGTTCCTCGAGCGTCTTGCTGCCGTCGGTGTGGGTGACCTCGACGGTGTTCACCGTGACGCCGCGCTGCTGGTCGATGCTGACCTTCTTGACCTCGAAGTAGGCGATGCCGGCGTACCGCTGGGCGAGCGCCTGGGGCCCCTGGTCGTGCAGCTGCCCGGTGGTCACCGACGACGCCGCGGAGGGGTCGGTGGTGACGGTGTTGAAGAACTTCTCCGAGTTGTCCCCCATGGTCTGAGCATCCGGCGGGAAGGAGTACCACCACGGCGGCTTGACGGGGGTTTCGCGCTGGGCGGGCGTGACCGGCGGCTTCCGCGGCGGCGCGCTGGGCTTGGCGTGCCCGGTGGGCGCCGTCTCGGACGCGGCGGCGCTGTCGTCGCTGTCGTCGCGCGGGGGAGCGACGCCGTCGACCGGCCCGCCACCACCGCCGGCCCGCGTCGTCCCGGCGGCGTTGTCCGGCCGCGAAGCGGTTTCCGGCCCGGCCGCGGACCCGCCCTCGGTGGGCGGCGTCCGGTCATCGGTGGGGTCGGCGATCGTGGGGACGCCCTGGTAGCCGGGCCAGGCGCCCTGCACGGCCTGGTCCATCGGCGGCTTCCCGACGAGGAAGGACCCGGCGCACAGGAGCCCGACGACGACGGCGCCGGAGGCCCCGGTGGCGAACCAGGCGGCCTTCCGCCACGTCTTCGGCGGCGTCACCGAAGCGGGCACGGACCCGATGGCAAAGCCGCCCAGCCCGCCGAGCGCGTCGAGCGGAGGGGCGGAGTAGACGCGGACGTCGTCTTCATCGAGGTCGACCCGCCGCGGAACGGGGGCGGCCAGCGAGACGCGCGTGCGCCGGGCGGCCTGGTCGGCACGGCTTTCGGGCTCGTCGTCTTCGGCGTCGCGCGTGTCATCATCGAGGTCGTCGAGCGGCAGGCTGCCGTGCGAGGCGGGGAAGAGCGGCTGCGCGAGCCGCCGGTCACGCGGCTGGGGAAGCGACGGCTGGGGAAGCGACGGCTGGGGAAGCGGCAGGGACCCGGAAACCGGCGGATCGGCCGGCCCGGAATCGCCGGCGCAGTGCCGGAAAGGGCGGGTACCGACCTCCCCCGGGTCGTCGTACGGGTGGTGCGGCAGCGAAGCCGAGCCGGCCATCGCCGGCGTGGTGCCACCGGCGTGGTGCCAGGAGGGTGGGGAGCCGGTCACGGCCCAGCCGTTCGAGCCGGGTCCGGCGGCGTAGTGCAGCGAGGGGTCGGCGCCGGTCATGGCCGGGCTGTGCGCGGGGTCGGCGGCGTGTTGCCGCAACGGATGGGAGCCGTTCGGCCCCGGGTCGGCGTAGTACAGCGAGGCGTCGGCCATCCCCGCGCCGGTGGGCGCGGTGTAGTGCCAGGACTGCGGGGCCTGGTCGGCCGAGCCCGGCCCGGCGGCGTGGTGCCGCAAGCCCGGCTCCGGAGAGCCGCCCGGCGCGTGCTGCCACCGGGGCGGTGAACCGACCGCCGGCGAACCGGCCGCCGGCGGCTCGGCCGACGAGTCGCCGGCCGCGTGGTGCCGCACAGGCCGGTGCTGCGGCAGCGGCGGCGTCCAGCTCTCCGCGCCGCCGCGCCGGTGCCGTCCGGGATGCGCGGGCGCGGTGCCGCGTCCGTGGAACTCCGTGCCTTGGCTCATGTGAGCTCGACCACCCGGCCGCACGGTCCTGACGCCATCGGCGAGCGAGTCGACCCGATCGGAGCACCCGCACGCGCGGAATCCTGTTCGGAATCACGCGCGGAATCCTGTTCGGAATCCAGCGCAAATGCACGCGCACGCGACTGGGGGCGCGCGGGGCCAGTGCCCCCGCGCGTCCTGCGGGCATCGCCCGACCCAGACGCAAGGGTCCTCACAACGCCAACCCTAGGAGCATCCGGCGGAGAAAGTCGCCCCCAAACCTGCAAGTTGCACAGGTTTCACTCGGTCGGGCGCGACCGAACGGGCGATGGTGACGCTGCGAAGTTTCACGCAGCGCCATCGCCCCTGATCAGGAGTTTCAGCCTCCCGTGCGGTAACGGTCCCGCGTGGATTGCAGCGCCTTCGTCGCCACCACGCCGCTACCCGCGGCGACGATGATCGCGAAGACGTCCAGCGTCGGTCCCCCGGCCGTGAGCAACCAGGCGAACAGCGAGGCCGCGGTGGTACCGCCGGCAACGGCCCACCTGCTCCTGACGTACTGCGCGACCGGGGCGCCCCCGGCACGCTTACCCGCCGCGTTGTTCAGCAGCGCCAGATACCCCACATGGCCCAGCGCGGCCAGCACGCTCGCGAGCGCGACGATGACGGCGATGAGGTTCACGAGCCAGTCCATGAACCCAGTCTGCCCGCTCCCGGGCCGCGAACGCCTCGGGGAAGTCCCCGAATTCGCCGCAACCGTTACCGGCCGAGCCGCCCGCGTCCCAGGCTCAGCAGCGCCATGGCCAGCTGCCGGCCTTCCGGGCCGAGCTCCCGGTAGCGCGCGAGCACGTCCATCTCGCGGTTGTAGACGATGCGCGTGCCGCCGGCGGCCATCCGCGCGGCGCCGATCGTCTTGGACACCTCGACCCGGCGTTTCACCAGCCGCAGGATCTCCTTGTCCAGCCAGTCGATCTCCTCGCGGAGCGACGCGATGTCGTCGCCCGCGGGGGTGTGCTCGGCGGGCTGGCCGTCGGCGTTCGTCGCGTGTGCGTTCATCGGGACCTCTTCCTCGAAGCCCGGACCCGGCCCCAGGGACGGCGACAGCCCCGGGGTCCGCGGACTCCGGGGCTGGTGTGATGGCGGTTCGGGCACTACGCGATCACGGGAGCCGGAGTCCGGGTCCCGTAAAAAAATCGCTCCGTGTGGTGCCGCATGCGATCAGTATGGCACAGCGGCGCGGGGGCGCTCCCGGGCCGAGCGCACCCGAGCATGAACCAAGAGGCTCACCGCGAGCCAGAACACCGGGAACGCCGGCCAGAAGAACCCGGCACCCAGCACCGCCCAGCGGACGATCACCAGCACCGCGACCGCGACCACCACGGCGAGGTGGACGCGCAGGGCCGGATGGCGCCGCAGCACCGCCCGGCTGAGCGGGAAGCCGGCGGACGGCGGCGCGGGCCGCGGCAGGTCGGCGGTGAGCGCGCCGAGTTCGTCGGTGAACCGCGCGGCGTACACGCGGCCGAGGCGTTCTTCGACCTCTTCGAGGGTGAGCCGGCCTTCGGAGCCGGCGGTCTGGACGGCGGTGGCGACGCGTTCGCGATCGGCGTCGGCGGCCCGGATGCGGGCGGAGCGGGTGTCTTCCATGCCGATCGATGCTCCGCGCGGAGAGCCCGCGGCGCGTCGGACGCCAGGCGGCACCTTCCGCTACGCCCGGCGCCGTAGCCGCTCTCGCGCGAGCCACCGCGGCGGCCCACCCGCGGCGCCGTCCGTCCGCGGGCCGCGGTGGAACGCCACCCGCCCGCTGGCCCGCCCACCCCGCCCGTTGGCGCGCGCCCGCCCGCCGGCCGGCGCGCGAGCCGCCGCGGCGACAGCTCACCCGCGCGGCCGTCCGTCCGCGGGCCGCGGTGGAACCCCACCCCGCCCGACACCGCACCACCCGCGTCGACACGCTGTGCCGCACTCCCACCCACCCGGGGTAGCGTGGACGCCACGATGGACACCCTCTTCGATCTCCCCGCCGCGACCCCTGTGCGCAAGCCCGCCGCCGGCGGGCAGGCCGAGCTGCTCGACGACCTCAACCCCGCCCAGCGCGAAGCCGTCACCCACGCCGGTGGCCCGCTGCTGGTGGTGGCGGGCGCGGGATCGGGCAAGACCCGGGTGCTGACCCGCCGGATCGCCTACCTGCTCGGGCAGCGCCGCGTGCACCCCGGCGAAATCATGGCGATCACGTTCACCAACAAGGCCGCCGCCGAAATGCGCGAGCGCGTCGCCGCCCTCGTCGGGCGCCGCGCGAACGCCATGTGGGTCTCGACGTTCCACTCGATGTGCGTGCGGATCCTGCGCCGTGAAGCCAAAACGCTGGACATGTCGTCGAGCTTCTCCATCTACGACTCGGACGACACCAAGCGGCTGATCACCTTGGTGGCGCGGGATCTCGACATCGACCCGAAGCGCTACGCCGCCCGCACGCTCGCCGTGCACATCTCGAACCTGAAGAACGAGCTCACCGACCCCGAGACGGCGGCGGCGAACGCGGGCAACGACCTCGAGCGCCGCGTCGCCGAGGTCTACGGCGAGTACCAGCGGCGGCTCAACCAGGCCAACGCCTTCGACTTCGACGACCTCATCATGCGCACGGTTTCGCTGCTGCAGGCGTTCCCGGACGTCGCCGAGTACTACCGGCGGCGGTTCCGCCACGTGCTGGTCGACGAGTACCAGGACACGAACCACGCGCAGTACACCCTGGTCCGCGAGCTGGCCGGGACCGCGCCGAACGAGGCGGGTGTCGAGCCGGCCGAGCTGGTCGTCGTCGGCGACGCCGACCAGTCGATCTACGCCTTCCGCGGCGCGACGATCCGCAACATCGAGGAGTTCGAGCGGGACTTCCCGAACGCGCACACCATCCTGCTGGAGCAGAACTACCGGTCCACGCAGACGATCCTGTCCGCGGCCAACGCCGTCATCGAGCGGAACCCGAACCGCCGGGCGAAGCGGCTGTGGACGGATTCGGGCGACGGCGAGAAGATCGTCGGCTACGTCGCGGACAACGACCACGACGAAGCCGCGTTCGTCGCGGGCGAAATCGACGCGCTGGCGGAGAAGGGCGAAGCCGACTACTCCGACGTCGCCGTCTTCTACCGCACCAACAACCAGTCCCGCGTCTTCGAAGAGATCTTCATCCGGCTCGGCCTGCCGTACAAGGTCGTCGGCGGCGTGCGGTTCTACGAGCGCCGCGAGGTCCGCGACATGATCGCGTACCTGCGCGTGCTGGCGAACCCGGAGGACACGGTCAGCCTGCGGCGCGTCCTGAACGTGCCCAAGCGCGGCATCGGCGACCGCGCCGAGGCCGTCGTGGCGACGCACGCCGAGCGCGAGCGGATCTCGTTCGCGCAGGCGCTGCGGGACGCCGTCGAGGGCAGGGTGCCGCTGCTGAACCCGCGCTCGGTCAAGGCGATCGGCGGGTTCGTGGCGCTGCTCGACGAGCTGGGCACGCTGGTCGCCGACGGCGCGGAGGTGCACGACGTCCTGGCCGCCGTGCTGGACAAGACCGGCTACCGCGTCGAGCTCGAGGAGTCGGACGACCCGCAGGACCACACGCGGGTGGAAAACCTGGACGAGCTCGTGACCGTCGCCCGGGAGTTCACCGAGATCACCGCCGAGGTCGTCGCGGACGAGAACGCCGAGCTGGTCGTCGAGGAGGGCGTCCCGGCGCCCGGCTCGCTGCCGGCGTTCCTCGAGCGCGTGTCGCTGGTCGCGGACGCCGATTCGGTGCCCTCGCCCGACGGCGGCGAGGAAGGCGACGGCGGTGCCGGCGTGGTCACGCTGATGACCGTGCACACCGCGAAGGGCCTGGAGTACCCGGTGGTGTTCTGCACCGGTTGGGAGGACGGCGTTTTCCCGCACATGCGGGCGCTGGGCGACCCGACCGAGCTGGCCGAGGAACGGCGGCTCGCGTACGTCGCGATCACGCGCGCCAGGAAGCGGCTGTACGTCTCGCGCGCGATCACGCGCTCGGCGTGGGGCCAGCCGTCGATGAACCCGGCTTCGCGGTTCCTCGACGAGCTGCCGCCGGACCTCGTCGACTGGCGGCGGCTGGAGCCGTCGAGCAGCGGCTTCGGCTCGTTCGGCTCCGGTTCGCGCGGGACACCGCGGGCGGCGACCACCTGGGGCGGCCGCCGGTCTGCTTCGCCGTCTTCCTCGGGCACGCCGTCGTTCGGCAAGGGCTGGAAGGACACGGTGGCGCTGAAGCTGGACGTCGGCGACCGCGTCAGCCACGACAAGTACGGCCTCGGCACGGTGATCTCCTGCGACGGCGTCGGCCCGCGCGCGACGGCCACGATCGACTTCGGCGCGGCGGGCAAGGTCCGCCTGATGCTGATCGGCAGCGTCCCGATGGTGAAGCTCTAGCCGGCACACCACTCGTCCGAGTGAATCCGGCGGCGATCTCCCCGATCGCCGCCGGAATCGTCGTACCCACCCGGTACAACTGACCCTGCGATCGAACAAAGGTTCGACGAAGGGAGTAGTGTGGTGTGGACGCGGTGCTGTTTGGCCTGCTGGCCGAAGGGGTACAGAAATATCTGCGAGGAGTCCTGGGGACGACGGTTCCGGATCGGGGTCGGGAACCTGCGGGGACTTCGGGAACTCCTACGCGTGCGGGAGCGGAGGCGTGCCGGCTGGCCGCCGCCTGGCGAGCGCTGCTCAGGCAGCACGAGCTCGGCGCGGACGGGCGTTGTGTCACCTGCGGCCGGGGACGCCGCTGGACGACCAGGGCCCGGAGCGCCGCGCGTGTCCGCTCCGCGGGGGGCGCGGGGGGAGCCGTGCCCTGGGGCTGGCTGCCGGTGCGGCGGCCGGCGGAGCTCTGCACGGTGTGGCAGATCGCGGTGGCTTACTTCATCCGGCGGCTGCCGGGCGGGCAGCGGTAGGCGGTTGCGCGCGCTGAGGGGCCCGTGGCGCGGTTTTCCGGCGCTGGGGGTGGTTCCGGCCGCGCGGAGAGTCTTCGCTCGCTCTGGCGGCGATTCCGTGGCGGGTCGCCGCCGGTGGCCGTCCTGGTTGTTGTTCCGGGCGGCGGGTGTCCGCACACGCGTGGCCGAGGAGTGCCTTCGGTCTGCGGCGGCGGATCATGGTGCTACGACCGGGTTTCCGGTGTTTTCGCCCGCCTGGCGGTCGGTGCCGGCGGGCGGGTGGGGAACGAGCGGATCAGATGACGACGCCGCGCGCGGCCAGCCAGGGCCGGGGGTCGATCTTCTTGGTGCCGTTCAGCCACACCTCGAAGTGCAGGTGCGGGCCGGTGCTCTGGCCGCGGTTGCCGATCTCGGCGATCTGCTGGCCGCACTTGACCTTCTGTCCCGCCTTGACGGAGAAGCTGTTCATGTGGCCGTAGACCTGGATCGTGCCGTCGTCGAGCTGGATCTTGACCCAGAGGCCGAAGCCACTGGCCGGGCCGGCCTCGATCACGGTGCCGTCGGAGGCGGCGTAGATCGGGGTGCCGATCGAGTTGGCGATGTCGATGCCGAGGTGGCTCGTGCCCCACCGGGCACCGAAGCCCGAGGTGAAGGTGCCGTGCGCGGGCAGGCAGGTCTTGGGGCGAGCGGCTTCTTCGGCGGCCTTCTTGGCGGCGTCGGCTTCGCGCTGCTCACGGGCCTGGGTGATGGAGGCGCTGTCGGCGAGCTTGGCGGCCTCGGCGGAGGCGTCGACGGCGTGGCCGGTCGGCAGGAGCTCGGGGGCACCCCCGGAGCCCGCACCTCCCGCGGTCAGCGAAGCGCTGGCGTCCTGGCTGTTGGCCAGCGGCGTGACGGCGGTGTTGGAGTCGGTGACTGTCTTGAGGGTCGAACCCGCAGCAGCGGCGGCGAACGCACCAGCCGCAACAGCGGCAACCACGACACGGCCGCGAAGGGCCGAAGAGGGCGGGGCGATGCGGTGCGCACCCCGGACACGGACGACCGCGCCTTCGAGCGCGTCCTTCAGTGCCGGGGAAGGAGCTTGGCCGCCGGGGGAGCGGTGTGAAGCCAAGACAGGGCCTTCCATCGTCGGGGAGCCGGGTCGAGGACTGCGGGCGGGGGAACCCGGTGAGCCAACCTCGGGGGTGGTTTGCTCGGCGTCCTACTTCGTGACCTGACTGTAATGGGGACCCCGGGACAGTAACGAAGGGGTACCGCTGTCGGCAAGATGTGCCCCCGCTGTCGGCCGAACGGGTGGAGGCGGCAGAGCGTTCACCTGTGGAAATCACCCAAAGTTAGACCCTGTTTACGGCGTTCGGTGTGACTTGCCTTACAGGCTTGCGCGCCTTCCGAGAGCCTCGAAAGGCCGTCTCCCGGTCTTGGCGGCGCCCGGAGACCGGAATAAAGGTTTGCGAGAGGAGGTTGAAGCGCATTCGACGACTCGCGCCCCGGCGACGCTCCCCGGAGGTCCGGGCCTTGCTAGCGTCGCGGGCAATATGCCCCCACGCGCAGAGCCTCCCCCCGGAAGCACCCCCGAACCCCGCCTGGACCCCCAAGCGCGAGGATCGGCCAATCCGGCCCGGCCGGAAGCCGACGCCCCATCCCCGGCCACCACCCCCGAGGCGGCCGCGAGCCCCGCGGCGGGCTCGGCGGACACCGGTCGCTCTGCGGAGGGGCATGGTGAGCCCCTGACGGAGCCGTTCACCAGCCAGACGGGGCAGAAGCCGGGCGGGCCCTCGGAGCCCGAGACCACCCCGGGAGAGCGCGGCGGCGAAGCGGGCTCTGCGGGCCGGTCGGCCGAGCCGCCCACCGAGCCGTTCACGAGCAGCCGAGCCGGGCAGGAATCCGCCGAGCTCTCGCGGCCCGCCCCCGGCGCGCGCGGCGGTGAAGCCGGTTCTGCGGGCCGGCCGGCCGAGCCGCCCACCGAGCCGTTCCCCGGCAGCCGAGCCGGGCAGGAGACCGCCGCGCGAACCGCCGCCACCGGCTCGACCGAGCCCTCGAGCCCCGGCCGAGCCGCGCAAGCATCCCCAAAGCCCCCGCAGCCCACCACCCCCCGCGGCTCCGCGACCGGCAAGCAACCCGCCACCCCCCGCGGCTCCGCGACCGGCAAGCAACCCGCCACCCCCAGCGGCTCCGCGACCGGCAAGCAACCCGCCACCCCCAGCGCCTCCGCGACCGGCAAGCAACCCGCCACCCCGCGAAGCGCCGCGACCACCGAACCCCCCACCTGGGCCGACGACACCGCGAACCTCACCCCCGCCCTCACCCTCGCCGGACTGGGCGCCGTCGCCCTCGCCGCGGCCGCCTTCGTCCCCGTCTCTCCCGCCGCCGGTCCCGGGTTCACCAGCTGGCCCTGGCTGGCCCTGCTCGCGCTCGGCCCCGTCGCCGCCGCCGTGTGGTTTGCCGGCAAACGGCCCGCGCTCGGTGGGGGGCTGCTCCTCGGGCTCGCCGCCCTCGCTCCCGGGCGGCTGGTCCTCGACCTCCAGTTCGCCGTCAACGGCCCCCTCACCATCCGGCCCGAGCTCTACCTGCCGGACCGGTTCCTCGGCAGCTCGTCCGTCGGCGCCGGGTTCTGGCTGCTCGTCGCCGGGCACCTGCTCACCGGGGCCGCCGGGGTTGCCGCCTGGCGGGCCCTCCGGAGTCACGACGAACCCGAACGACGGCGCTGGCGGCTGCTCGTCCCGCTGCTCGCCGTCGTCGCCGGGGCCGGGCTGCTCACCGCTCCCGTCCACTCCGACACCGGCTTCCTGCTCGCCCGCGCCGCTTTCGAAGGGCCGTGGCCCGCCCTCGGCGGCTACCTCCTCCTCGCCGCCGCGCTGCCGCTGGCCGCCGCGCTCGCGCTCGCCGCTCCGGCCGAACACGTTGCGCGCGGTGCGCTCGGCGGGCTGGCCGCCGCGGCCTTCGGGGTGGCCGCGCCGCCCGTTCTCGCCGGGCTCTTCCGGGACGACCTGCACGTCACCTGGGGACCCGTCCTCACCCTCCTGGCGACGGCCGGCATCGCCGGACTCGCGGCCACCCGGCTGACCGAAGCCACCGAAAGCACCGAGAAGACCGACCTCGCCGGCACGGCGAAACTGCCCAGCCTCTTCTGGTGGCGGCTCACCACCGGCCTGCTCGGCCTCGCCACCACACTCGCCGCGCTCATCGGCGCCTTCGCCCCGCAGGTCGCCGTCACCGCGCTCAACCCGGGCGCCGTCACGCCGGTCAGCGCCGCCGCCGACAGCCCCGCCCGGTGGTTCCTCCTCGTCGCCGCCGTCGTGCTCGCCGTTCCCGCCGCCGGGGTGCTCGTCCCGCGGACCGCCGCCGTCGCGCGGCCGGTGCTCGGCGTCGCCTGGGCCGGGATCGTGCTCGCCGGCACCGCCGTCCTCAACACCGCGCTGACCGCCACCCAGGCCGGCAACCTCGCCGGCTTCGGGGGCACTGCCGCGCCCGTCTTCACCTACGACCTGGGCGCCGGTGCCGCCGGGACGTTCGTCGCGCTCGTGCTCGCCGTTCTCGCCGCGCTCGCCGCCGCCGGCACCGGGGTCGTCGAACGCGAGGACGCCGGGGAGGACGCCGGCCGCGGCAACGTCCTCGCTCCCGCCGTGGCCGGCGCGATCCTGGCCGTCGCCGCGTTCGGGCTGCCCGTCTTCGCCGTTCCCGGCTACGCCGCCGCCGGCCTCTGGTCGCGCTTCGACACCCCGTCGTGGGGCCTGCTGACCGCCGCCGCGGTCGTCGTCGGCGCGGCCGCGCTCGCGACGCGGTCCCGGCCGAAGCCGGCCGCCGCGCTGCTCGCCGGGGCCGCCCTGCTCACCGCGCTGCACGCCGCCGAACTGCCGCTCGTCGGCGGCTCGCTGGGCGGCGCGAGCCCGGCCACCGGGTTCTGGGTCGCGCTCGCCGCCACGGCCGCGCTGCTGGTCGCCGCCGGCCTGGCCGTCGCCGGGGGACGCCGTGCGCCGTGAGCGCCTCCGGGTGCTGCTCGTGGAATTCACCAAGCCCGACCCGGCCGCCGTCGCGCTGGCCCGCGTCCTGCGCGACGACGGCGTGGAAGTCGTCCACGCCGGCCTGCTGGACACGCTCGAGCAGCTCCGGAGCACCGCCGAACAGGAAGACCCGGACGCGGTCGGCGTGCTCGGCGCCGCGCCGCCCGGAGACCTCGAAGCCGTGCTCGGCGACGTCCCCGTCTTCACGGCCGCGACCGCCGGGGAGGTGGTGAAACGGCTTGCCGGTGGGCGGTCTCACACCGGTGAAGCACCGTCTGACCGCGCACGGTGACCGACTTCACCAGGTGCGGAGTCCCCTGCGTCTGCGCAGGTCGCTAACCTCGACTGGTCCGACAGCGCGGTCCGGAAACGGACCACCACAGTGGCGTGTCGTCAGGAGACTGGAGTAGTGGACCTCTACGAGTACCAGGCGAGGGATCTCTTCGCCGCCCACGGAGTACCGGTTCTGCCGGGTGCCGTGGCTAGCACCCCCGAAGAAGCCAAGACCGCCGCGGAGCAGATCGGCAACCAGGTCGTCGTCAAGGCGCAGGTGAAGGTCGGCGGCCGCGGGAAGGCGGGCGGCGTCAAGCTGGCCCAGACGCCGGACGAGGCGAAGGAGAAGGCGGAAGCCATCCTCGGCCTCGACATCAAGGGCCACATCACGCGTCGCGTGCTGGTGGCCGAAGCCTCGGACATCGCGTCCGAGTACTACTTCTCCTTCCTGCTGGACCGCGCGAACCGCACGTTCCTGGCGATGGCGTCCGCCGAGGGCGGCATGGAGATCGAGCAGCTCGCGGTCGAACGCCCCGACGCGCTCGCGAAGATCCCCGTCGACGCGATCGCCGGTGTCGACAAGGCGAAGGCGCTCGAGATCCTGAAGGCCGGCAACTTCCCGGCCGAGATCATCGACGAAGCCGCCGACGTCGTGGTGAAGCTCTGGGAGACCTTCGTCTCCGAGGACGCCACCCTGGTCGAGGTCAACCCGCTGGTCCGCGACCCGCAGGACAAGATCATCGCCCTCGACGGCAAGGTCACCCTCGACGAGAACGCGGACTTCCGCCAGCCGGGCCACGAGGCCCTGGTGGACAAGGACGCGGAGAACCCGCTCGAGGCGAAGGCCAAGGCCAAGAACCTCAACTACGTCAAGCTCGACGGCCAGGTCGGCATCATCGGCAACGGCGCGGGCCTCGTCATGTCCACTTTGGACGTCGTGGCGTACGCGGGCGAGAAGCACGGCGGCGTGAAGCCGGCGAACTTCCTCGACATCGGCGGCGGCGCGTCGGCGGAGGTCATGGCGGCCGGGCTGGACGTCATCCTCAACGACACCGACGTGAAGAGCGTCTTCGTCAACGTCTTCGGCGGCATCACCGCCTGCGACGCGGTGGCGAACGGCATCGTCGAGGCCCTGAAGATCCTGGGCGACGAGGCCACCAAGCCGCTGGTCGTCCGCCTGGACGGCAACAACGTCGTCGAGGGTCGCCAGATCCTGGCCGACGCGAACCACCCGCTGGTCACCGTGGTGGACACAATGGACAACGCGGCCGACAAGGCTGCCGAGCTCGCCGCGGCAGGTGCGTGAGATGTCGATCTTCCTGAACGAGAACAGCAAGGTCATCGTCCAGGGGCTCACCGGCTCCGAGGGCATGAAGCACGCCACCAAGATGCTGAAGTCCGGCACGAACATCGTGGGTGGCGTCAACGCCCGCAAGGCCGGCCAGACCGTCACCATCGAGGGCAAGGACCTCAAGGTCTTCGGCACCGTCGAAGAGGCGATCAAGGAGACCGGCGCCGACGTGTCGGTCATCTTCGTGCCGCCGAAGTTCGCCAAGGACGCGGTCATCGAGGCGATCGACGCCGAGATCCCGCTCGCCGTGGTGATCACCGAGGGCATCCCGGTGCACGACTCGGCCTACTTCTGGGCCCACGCCGTCGCCAAGGGCAACACGACCCGGATCATCGGCCCGAACTGCCCCGGCGTGATCAGCCCGGGCAAGTCGAACGCCGGCATCATCCCGGCCGACATCACCGGCCCCGGCTCGATCGGCCTCGTGTCGAAGTCCGGCACGCTGACCTACCAGATGATGTACGAGCTGCGGGACATCGGTTTCTCGACCGCGGTCGGCATCGGCGGTGACCCGATCATCGGCACCACGCACATCGACGCCCTCGAGGCGTTTGAGGCCGACCCCGAGACCAAGGTCATCGTGATGATCGGCGAGATCGGCGGCGACGCCGAAGAGCGCGCCGCGGCGTACATCAAGGAGAACGTGACGAAGCCGGTCGTCGGCTACGTCGCGGGCTTCACCGCGCCCGAGGGCAAGACCATGGGCCACGCCGGCGCCATCGTGTCGGGCTCCTCCGGCACGGCCGCCGCGAAGAAGGAGGCCCTCGAGGCCGCCGGCGTCAAGGTCGGCAAGACCCCGAGCGAGACCGCCGTCCTCGCGCGTGAGCTGTACAACAGCCTCGGCTGAGGTTGCGGCGTAACTCCTGGTGAGGCCGGGCACCCCGCGGGGGTGTCCGGCCTTTCCGCGTTCGGCACGAAACCGCGCGGGGTATTCACACGTCTGGTGGGCTGGTGGCCCCGGAGTGCGCTAGCGTTCTGCGCACACAAGCCGCCTCGTCTTCTTCCGGGCGCCCGCGCGCGCCCGGAGTGCCGGTCGAACCGACAGGAGTGCATCCGATGACCTTCCCCAGCGGTGGGCCCGGCTACCCCCAGCAGGGTGGCGGCCAGCAGCCCCCCGGACCGCCGTCCAGTGGCTTCCCGGCGCAGCAGCAGCCGCCGCACTCGCACCAGGCGTCGGCCGGCGGGCCGGGCCTGGCGCAGAACCTGCCGCTGCTGCTCGCCCTGGTCGTCGCCGGGCTCGGCGTCGTGCAGTACTTCCTCGGCTTCTCCGACACCGGCGACGTCGGCCTCGGCGGGGTGTTCCTGCTGGGCGGCGGCCTGCTCGCCGCGATGCAGCTGCTGCCGAAGGGCCCGAAGACGCTGCCGTTCGCGGCGCTGTTCAGCGTTCTCGGCGCGCTCGGTGTCCTCGACACGCTGATCGGGATGCAGACTTCGCCCGGCATCGTCACCGTCATCCTGATCCTGGGGATCCTGCAGATGCTCGTCGCGGTCGGCGCGCTGCTGATCGAGCAGGACGTCATCAAGCCGCCGGCGCCGAAGCCCGCCGCGCCGTCCTACAGCGGCCAGTACGGTCAGCCCGGCCAGCAGGGCCAGCAGCAGTTCGGCCAGCCGGGCCAGCCGGGCCAGCCGGGCCAGCCCGGTCAGCCGGGTCAGCAGTTCGGCCAGCCGGGCCACGGGCCGGGGCCGGTCGCTCCGACCGGGGAGCCGTCGGCGCCGTTCTCGCAGGGCCAGTACGGCTCGCCGAACCCGCCGTCGACCACGCCGCCGCCGGGGCAGCAGGCCACGACGTACGCCCCGCAGCAGGGCCAGTTCTTCCAGCAGCCGCCGCCGGAGAACCCGGGCACGCCGCCCGGCGGCTTCGGCAAGTCGAACTGACGTAGTCGTCGAACAGAACACCCGCTGTGACCCTCCGTGTCACAGCGGGTGTTCTGCGTCCGGGGTGACCCGGTCGGGTGAGCCGCGCCATCCGGCGGCGGCGTGGCTCACCCGGACGGAGCAGCGCGGATGTCAGGGTGCGGATCATGGAGCTGCTCACCGACGACCCCCACCCGCCGGGTGAAACGGTGGGCGACCCCGGCCCCGAACCGGCGGCGGCCTCCCGGGTGCGCGTGCTGCTCGCCTCAGCCTTCAGCCCGCTCGTCACCGGTTACGCCGCGGTCGCGACCGTGCTGGCCCTGGTCGCCCTCACCGCCGGCCGCACCGCCTTCTCCGGCACCGGCGTGCTGCTGGCCGCCGGGCCCGGCTGGCTCGCCGCGCACCAGGTGCGCCTCGGCATCGGCGGCCACCCGCTCGGCGTGCTGCCGCTGCTGCCGACGCTGGGCGTGCTCGCACTGGCCGCGCGGACGGCGTCCGGCGCCGCCCGCCGCCTCGGCTGCCGGTCGTTCGGCGACGCGGTGCCCGTGCTGATCGCGATCAGCGGCGCGCACGCCGTGTTCGGGCTGGTCATCGCCCTGTGCGCGCAGGGCTCACCGGTGACCGCGAACCCCTTGGTGGCTTTCGCCGTGCCCGGTCTGCTCGCCGCCGCGGCCGCCGGCGCGGGCATCACCCGGTCGTGTGGGCTGCCGGACGTCGTCGCCGACCGCCTCGACCCGCTCGCACTGCGCGGGCTGCGGGCCGGCGCGCTGGGCCTGGCCGTCCTGGCTGCCTGCGGGGCCGCCGTGTTCACCGTCGCCACCGGGCTGTCGTGGCCGGCGGTGGCCGGCACGTACGAACCCGGCCTGGGCACGAGCGCCGGGCTCTTCCTGCTCTCGCTGCTGTACCTGCCGAACGCCGTGACGGCCGCGATGTCCTTCGTCACCGGGCCCGGCTTTTCGATCGGGCCGCTGACCGTCGGCGTGTTCGGCTACCGCGGTGGCGCCGTGCCCGCCGTCCCGCTGCTCGGCGGCCTGCCGGAGCACCACGCGGCGTGGTGGCCGGCGCTGCTGGTCCTGCCCGCGGCGACCGGGGCGCTGGTCGGCTGGTCGCTGCGCAGGGTGGCCGCCGACCCGGCGCAGCGCATCCGCGCGGTGGCGGTGGCCGGCGCCGTCGTCGCGCTGGGCTGCGTCCTGCTGGGCACCCTGGCCGGCGGCCGGCTCGGCGACGGGCCGTTCGACCCGGTGAGCGTCCCCGTCGGCGTCGCCTCGGTCGTCGCGTTCTGCTGGATCGTCATCCCGGGATCGTTCGTCGCGTTCTTCGCGGGCGAGCACGAGCCGCCCGCGCCGCCGCCGGAAGCGCTCGAGGACAACGAAGCCTTCCAGGACGCCGAAGCCGTCGACGCCGAAGAAGCGTCCGAAGCCGTCGAGGAGCTCGAAGCGTCCGAAGCGTCCGAAGAGGACGAAGCAGAACCCGACGAGGACGCGGAGTTCGAAGCCGAGGCCGACGCCGAGCTCGGCCTCGAAGAACCCGCGGAAGAAGCCCCGGAACCGGACGAGGCTGTGACCGGAGGCACCGAGACCTGCGGCGACGTCGAGCCGGGCGAGGGCGACCGTTAGGGTTTACGTGACCTGGTGAAGCGCCGTGCGCCCGGCTGCGCACCGCCCGCGGCAAGGAGCCCGCTCTGTCTCAACGGTTGGAGCTGCCCACCCCGGTGAAGCTCGTCGTGCTCGCGTCGGGCTCCGGCACCCTCCTGCAGGCGGTGCTGGACGCCACCGGGCGGTCCGGATTCCCGGCCAAGGTCGTCGCCGTCGGCGCCGACCGCACCGGCATCGAAGCGCTCACCCGCGCCGAGCGGCTGAGCATCCCGTCGTTCACCGTCCGCGTCGCCGACCACCCCGACCGCGCGGCGTGGGACAAGGCGCTCACCGAGGCCGTCGCCGCGTACCGGCCCGACCTGGTCGTCTCCGCCGGGTTCATGAAGATCCTCGGCGAGCAGTTCCTCGGCCGGTTCACGGTGATCAACACGCACCCCGCGCTGCTCCCGTCCTTCCCCGGGATGCACGCGGTCCGCGACGCGCTCGAAGCCGGCGTCAAGGTCACCGGCTCGACCGTGCACTTCGCGGACGCCGGGGTCGACACCGGGCCGATCATCGCCCAGGAAGCCGTCGTCGTGGAGAGCGACGACACCGAAGACGTCCTGCACGAACGGATCAAAGCCGTCGAACGCAGGCTGCTGGTGGAAACGATCGAGCGACTCGGCCGCGGCGGCTGCGCCGTGGACGGACGAAAGGTGACATTTCGTGAGCACTGACCTGGGACGGCGCCCGGTCCGCCGGGCGCTGATCGGCGTCTCGGACAAGGCGGGCCTCCTGGACCTCGCGACCGGCCTGCACGCGGCCGGCGTCGAGATCGTCTCGACCGGCGGCACGGCGAAGGCCATCGCCGACGCCGGCGTCCCGGTCACGCCGGTCGAGCAGGTCACCGGGTTCCCGGAGTCGCTGGACGGCCGGGTGAAGACGCTGCACCCGCGCGTGCACGCCGGGCTGCTGGCCGACCAGGGCAACCCCGACCACGTCGAGCAGCTGCGCACGCTGGACATCGCGGCGTTCGACCTGCTGGTCGTGAACCTCTACCCGTTCGCGCGGACCGTCGCCTCCGGCGCGAGCTTCGAGGACTGCGTCGAGAACATCGACATCGGCGGCCCGGCCATGGTCCGCGCGGCGGCGAAGAACCACGGCAGCGTCGCGGTCGTCGTCGACCCGGCCCGCTACGGCTGGGTGCTCGAGCGCGTCGCCGGCGGCGGCTTCGAGTTCGAAGACCGCAAGCGCCTCGCCGCGCAGGCGTACGCGCACACGGCGGCGTACGACACGGCCGTCGCTTCGTGGTTCGCCAGCGCGTACGCCCCCGACCAGGACACTGTCGACGCCGGTTTCCCGGACTTCCTCGGCGCCACCTGGGAACGCGCCGACGTCCTGCGCTACGGCGAGAACCCGCACCAGA
Source organism: Amycolatopsis sp. MtRt-6 (assembly GCF_017308975.1). Taxonomy (GTDB): domain Bacteria; phylum Actinomycetota; class Actinomycetes; order Mycobacteriales; family Pseudonocardiaceae; genus Amycolatopsis. The sequence continues at coordinate 160,221 of NZ_JADWPD010000006.1, forward strand.
AGGCCGCGCTGTACAAGAGCCAGAACCCTGGCCTGGCGCACGCCGAGCAGCTGCACGGCAAGGCCATGTCCTACAACAACTACGTCGACACCGACGCCGCCCGCCGCGCCGCGTTCGACTTCACCGAGCCCGCCGTCGCGATCATCAAGCACGCCAACCCGTGCGGCATCGCGATCGGCGCCGACATCGCCGAGGCACACCGCAAGGCCCACGCGTGCGACCCGGTTTCGGCCTACGGCGGCGTCATCGCGACGAACCGGCCGGTCAGCCGCGAGGCCGCCGAGCAGATCGCCGAGGTCTTCACCGAGGTCGTGCTGGCCCCGGACTTCGACGCCGAAGCGCTGGAAATCCTGCAGCGCAAGAAGAACATCCGCCTGCTGAAGCTGCCCGCGGCCCCGGCGTTCCCGGTCGAATTCCGCCCGATCTCCGGTGGCGTCCTGCTGCAGACGGTCGACGCGATCGACGCCTCCGGTGACGACCCGGCGAACTGGACGCTCGCCACCGGCGCCGCGGCCGACGAGCAGACCCTGCGCGACCTCGAGTTCGCGTGGCGCTCGCTGCGCGCGGTCAAGTCCAACGCCATCCTGCTGGCCGCCGACGGCGCGACCGTCGGCGTCGGCATGGGCCAGGTCAACCGGGTCGACTCGTCGCGCCTCGCGGTCGCCCGGGCGGGTGACCGCGCCAAGGGCTCGGTCGGCGCGTCGGACGCGTTCTTCCCGTTCCCGGACGGCCTGGAAGTGCTGGTCGAGGCGGGTGTGCGCGCGATCGTGCAGCCCGGCGGCTCGGTCCGCGACGCCGAGGTCATCGCGGCCGCGGAGAAGGCGGGCGTCACCATGTACCTGACGGGGACGCGCCACTTCGCGCACTAAACCGCGCTTCGAGAGGGAGGGCTCGATGCAGCAACCGCCGTACGGCCAAGGTCAGCAGGGGTACCCGGGCTATCCGCAGCAGCAGCCCGGGTATCCGCCTGGGTATCCCCAGCAGCCGGGATATCCGCCGCCCGGATACCCGCCCGCCGGGTACGGGGCGCCGGTGCCACCGCCGAAGAAGAAGCGGACCGGGCTGATCCTCGGCATCGTCGGCGGCGTCGTCGTACTGCTCGGCGCGGGCATCCCGCTGGGCATCTTCGCGAGCGACTACTTCGCGAGCACCGGCGCGGCACCGTCGTCGTCGCCGGTGCCCGCCGAGTGCCAGGTCCCGGCGCCGGTGCTGGAGAAGGCGGGCTTCCCGAGCTTCGTCCAGGCCGGCCAGGGCACCCAGGACCTGCCGGGCCTCAAGCAGCAGGGCTGCAGCTGGAAGCCGGGGCCGGGCGAGAACGTCCGCGACGCCACCATGCACGTCCAGATCACCCGGTACTCCGGGGAAAGCGCGCGCCGGCAGGCGAACGACCTCTTCACGCCGAAGGCGCCGGAGATCCCGCCGACGGAGGTCCGCGGCATCGGTGACAAGGCGCTGCTGGTCCGGCTCGCCACGAAGAGCGCGTTCAGCGGGTCCGAGCTGCACGTCCTGAAGGGCACGACCGTCGTCATCCTCGACATCTCGGGCTGGGACAAGGGGTTCTTCTCGAACTCGCCGATGCCGCAGGAGGAGACCGACGCCGCCGTGCAGGCGGTCGGCGCGGAGATCGTCAAGAAGCTGCCGCGCTAGGCGGGCGCGGGCAGCGCCTTGCACAGCGCGACCGGGAACTTCGGCTCGGCCGCCCGGATGTCCGCGCACCCGGCGGACCGCGTCCGCGCGAACGACGTCCACCCCGCGTCGCTCCAGCGGAAAGCGGTGCGGGCCGGCGGGTCGGCCTGCTGCTGCGGGAAGTCGAGGACCAGCCAGCCCGGGTCGCAGGCGCGGGTGGTGCCCGGGCCCACGGCAGCGGCGGCGGACGCCGCGGCACCGATCCACGCGGGAGCGCAGTGGTCGGCGGGCGGGGCGCAGGTGCCCTGGTGGTCGCAGTGGCCCCAGCCCGCGCCGAGCTTGTGCCAGGCGTTGCCGATGTCGGCGTTGAGGATGACCGTGCGGTCCGCGATCGGGTCCGCCGTCGTCAGCCGTAGTTCCGCGGGCACCTTGTCCTGGCAGCCGCCCGCCGCGGACCGGGTCGAGTAGACGACGTCGGCGCGGATCTCGGTCTTCGCCTCCACGACCTGTTCGACCCGCGGTTCCCGGACGCAGCCGGGATCCTTGCCGGGCAGCGAGACCTGCACGAACAGGCTGTGGTCGTCCGCGCCGGGGCGGATGCCGGTGACGTCGGCGCGGAACGAGCGCCACTGCGCGCCGACGGTCGTCGGCGCCGGGGCCGCGGCGGTGGCGCCGGAAACCCCGCAGGCCGTCGCCGTGCCCACCGCCACGAGCACGACCCCCAGGATCAGCCGTCTCCGCGGTTCGGTCATCGCCACCCCCAAGTCCACGGGGGAATCTAGCCGACGCCGCAGCGTCAGGCGGCCGGACCGGGTTTTTCGCGCAGGGTGACGTCCTTCTCCAGGCAAACCGCGCCACGGATGTGGCCGCCGGCGGCGGGTGCGGCGGTGAGCCGGTAGCCGGCCCGCTGGTAGAGCGCGATGTTGCGGGCACTGCGCGCCCCGGTGAAGAGAGCGAACCGGCGGGCTTCGGCGGGAGCCTGCGCTTCGGCGTGGGCGAGCAGCAGCCGGCCGTACCCGCGCCCGGCGAGGTCCGGCGCGACCATCAGCCTGCCGAGCTCCCACCGGTCCCCGTCCAGCCGGGCACGCACGGCGCCGACGAGGCGGTGGTCCTGCCGCAGCACCCACACCGACCACGTCTTGGTCCAGTCGCGCACGTCTTCGAGGGTTTCGCGCAGGGCGGGGATGTCGAGGGTGTCGTTGAGGACGGCCTCCTGGACCCAGCAGCAGCGTTGCAGGACCAGCAGTTCCGGGACGTCTTCGGGGCGGGCGTCGGTGAGCTCCACGCGGTCTGTCTAGTGATCGGCTGCCGTGCGGGCAACTTCATTACCGTGGTGGTGTGCCGAGTGCCGCTCTCGACGCGCCCGGGTTCGCCGCACTGCCGTCCCGCGGCGGACAAGGTGTGGAAGGGAAAGCGGGTGCCCGAGCTGGAGCAGCGGGTCGCCGAGCGGCTCGGCGGGCCGCCGTGGGAGACGTTCCTGGCCCTCGACGACGAGCTCGAGCGCATCGCTTCCGGCGCCGACGCGCGGCTGGCTTTCCAGGCCGCGTACCCCACTAGTGGGTGACTTGACACCTTCTGCGGTTCACGGTTGACTGGACTACGTCGAACAGATGTTCGACGTGATACCGCCGCCTTCCCCGCGGCGGACCAGTGCCGTCGGTCGCGTTTTGGGAGAGGCCCGACCGCCGGCCCAGTCCGTGGTGGGGAGGTGCGTGCGGTGACCGCTGTGGTGGAGCCGCCGGTGGCCCTGCTGGCGGCCCTGCCCGGGGTCAGCACGGCGAGCCGGGTGGCGTCGCGAGCGTCGCAGGCCGGGCGGGCCCGGGTGCTTCCGGTCGTCCCGGCGCTGGCCGGGCTGCTGCCCGACACCGGGCTCCGGCGCGGGAGCACGGTGGCGGTCCACGGGGGAACCTCGGTGCTGCTCGCCCTCCTCGCCGCGGCCACGGCGGCGGGTTCCTGGGCGGCGGCGGTCGGCATGCCCTCCCTGGGCGTCGCGGCGGCGGCCGAGTACGGCGTGGACGTCACCCGCCTGGCCCTGGTCCCGCACCCGGGAGTCGAGCTCCCGGCGGTGGCGGCGGCGCTGCTGGACGGCGTGGACCTGGTGGCCCTCCAACCGGAGACGCTGCAGCCCGCGGTGGCGCGCCGGCTGTCGGCCCGGGCCCGGCACCGCGGCGCGGTGCTGCTGTCCGCGGGCGCTTGGCCCGGGGCGGACGTGGAGCTTTCGTGCCGTCGTGGGCCCTGGTCCGGCCCTGCCGACGGATACGGACACCTCGAGTCCCGCCAGGTCGAGATCCGAGCCCACGGCCGCGGCGCGGCGGCCCGCCCGGCCTCGGTTGCGCTGCACCTCCCGTCCGCGGACGGCACGGTGACCAGCGTGGTCCCGTCGCCCTCGCTGCGCGAGGCCACCGCATGAACACCCACCCCCGCCCACCCCACCCGCGCAACCCCACTAATCCCGCGTGTGGCCCCGCCAATCACGCGAGATGCCCCTCCAATCACGCGAGATGCCTCCCCAATCACGCGAGATGCCTCCCCAATCACGCGAGATGCCTCCCCAATCACGCGAGATGCCTCCCCAATCACGCGAGATGCCCCTCCAATCACGCGTGTGGCCTCGCCAATCACGCGAGATCCGCGCCCAATCACGCCAGTTACGGCTCCAATCACGCGAGTTCGGGTCCTGATCACGTGGGATCGGTCCTTGGCCACGCGAGCCGACCGGCCACGGACGCCGGCCGAGCCGCCGGGTGCGGGAGCCGACCGCTTGGGTGCGTTGGCCGACGCTTCGGATACGCGGGCCGACCGTTTGGGTGCGCGGGCCGACCGCTTGGGTGCGTTGGCCGACGCTTCGGGTACGCGAGCCGACCACTTGGGCACGCGGGCCGACCGCCTGGGCGCACCGGCCAACCCGCCGGGTACGCGAGCCAGGTACCCCGGCACGCGGGCCGACTCCACCACCTCCGCCCGCGTCGCCCGCGCGGCCGGGTCCGGGAGGCCTCATGACCGTCCCCACCCAACGCGGCACCCCCGCCACCCCCACCCGCATGCTGGTCCTCTGGTGCCCGGACTGGCCCGCCGTCTCCGCGGCTGCCGTCAACCACCTTGCCGCCGACCACCCCGTTGGTGTCTTCACCGCCAACCGGGTCGTGGCCTGCAATGCCGTCGCCCGGCGGGGTGGTGTCCGGCGGGGGATGCGGCGGCGGGACGCCCAGTCGAACTGTCCCGAACTCGCCGTCTTCGCGGCCGACGACGGGCGGGACGCCCGGCTGTTCGAAGACGTCGCGCGTGCCGTCGAAGGGCTTGTTGTCGGGGTCGAGGTCGTGCGGCCCGGGCTCGTCGCCGTTCCCGTCGATGGGGCCGCCCGGTACTTCGGCGGGGAACACGCGCTCGTCGAACGGCTCCTCGACCAGGTCTCCGCCGCGGCCGGGGTCGAATGCCAGGTCGGAATTGCCGACGGCCTCTTCGCCGCGACGCTCGCCGCGCGCCTTGGCACCTTCGTCGAACCCGGGCGGGCCGCCGACTTCCTCGCGCCGCTTCCGGTCACCGAGCTCGACCAGCCCGGTGCCGAGCGCGCGGAGCTCGTCGACCTGCTGCGCCGGCTCGGGCTGAAGACGCTCGGCGCCTTCGCCGCCCTGCCGGAACGCGACGTCGCCAACCGCTTCGGTGCCGCCGGGCTGCTCGCCCACCGGCTGGCGCGCGGCCACTCCGAACGGCCGCCGCTGCGCCGCCGTCCGCCTCCCGATCTTGCCCTCGCCGAGGAGTTCGACCCCGTCGTCGAACGCGTCGACGTCGCCGCCTTCCTGGCCAAGGACCTCGCGACGCGGTTCTGCGCGGCCCTCGCCGGGCACGGCCTCGCCTGCACCCGGCTCGGCATCTACGCCGTCACCGAAGAAGGCGAACACCTCGGCCGGGCGTGGCGGTGCGCGGAACCGCTGACGCCCGCCGGCGTCGCCGATCGCGTGCGCTGGCAGTTCGAGGGCTGGCTGCGGGCCGCGTCCGGGCAGCGGCCGACCTCCGGCGTCGTGCGGCTGCGGCTCGAACCCGAAGAGGTCGTCGAAGGGCGGTCACTGCAGCTCGACCTCTGGCGCAACGGCGGCAAAGGCGGCTCCGGCGGCTCCGGCGACGAAGACGAGCGCGCGGCCCGCGCGTTCGTGCGGGTCCAAGGACTGCTCGGGCCCGAAGGCGTGCTCACCCCGGTGCTCGACGGCGGCCGCGACCCCGCGGGCCGAGTCCGGCTGGTGCCGTGGGGTGACCCGCGCGAGCGGACGACGCCGCCGGACGCGACCTGGCCGGGGCGGCTGCCGTCCCCGTCGCCCGCGACGGTCCTCGCCCGGCCGGTGCCGGCGCAGGTCTTCGACGACGACGGCCGCGCCGTCGGGGTCACCGCCCGCGACCGGATGACGTCGCCCCCGCGCCGGCTGAGCATCGCGGGCGGCGCGGGCCGGGAGGTCGTCGCCTGGGCGGGCCCGTGGCCACTGGCGGGCGACCGCCGGCAGCCGGGGCCACGACGGGCGCGCCTGCAGCTGGTGCTGGCCGGCGAAGGCGACGAGCCGCCCGAAGCGGTGCTGGTGCACTGCGCGGGTACGGAAAATCCACTGTGGACGGTCGAGGGAGTGTACGACTGAGCATGGACGAGAACTACGCACGACGGCTGCGGAACTGGCTGCGCGCTGAACCCGGCGGCACGTCGGAAGAGCGCGAGTGGCTGCGCGGGATTCCCGAGCCGGCCTCGGACGAGCCGGCGGATACGCCCGACCGGTGGACGGTGCGGGGGCAGCTGCCGGAGGAACACGACTGGGTCTGCCCGGTGATCACGCTGCCGGTCCCGCGCCCGTCCCGGGAAAACGGCTGCCGCGTCAGCGGAATCGAACTCAGCTGGGAGGCAGCGAGCCCGATGACCGACGCCGAGGCCCGGTCCCGCTGGAACCACCCCACCAACTGGCACCGCCGCCGCGCCGCCGAGGAACAACGCCGGCGAGACGAGCCCGGGAGCCGCTGAATGGGCTGGAACAACCCACCCGTCCGCTGGAAGGACCTCGCCCGGACCCTCGCCGGCGGCGTCCCCCCGGGCGACCACGGTGACAGCCCCGCCTGGGCCCGGCGCCGCGAGGGCTACCAACGGCCCGGCGACCTCCCCACCCGGCGCAACGACGACGGCGCCGAAACCGTCCGCGTCCCCTACGCCGAGCTGCACTGCCACTCCAACTTCAGCTTCCTCGACGGCGCCAGCCACCCCGAAGAGCTCGTCGAAGAGGCCGCGCGCCTCCAGCTCGACGCCATCGCCCTCACCGACCACGACGGCATGTACGGCGTCGTCCGCTTCGCCGAGGCCGCCCGGGAACTCGGCGTCGACACCGTCTTCGGCACCGAACTCAGCTTCGGCCTCCAGGGGCCGCAAAACGGCGTTCCCGACCCGGAAGGCGAGCACCTCCTGCTGCTCGCCCGCGGCGACCAGGGCTACCGGGCCCTCTGCCGCGCCATCACCGCCGGCCAGATCCACCACCAGGCCGAAAAAGGACGGCCGATCTACGACCTCGGCGCGGTCGCCGAGGAGGTCGCCGGGCAGTGCGTGGTGCTGACGGGCTGCCGCAAAGGCGCGGTGCGCTCGGCCCTCGTCACGCACGGCCCGGCGGCCGCGGCGGAAAAACTCAAAGAACTGACCGACCGCTTCGGCCACGACAACGTCTACGTCGAGCTCACCGACCACCGCCAGCCCCTCGACAGCACCCACAACGATCTCCTGACGCAGCTCGCCGGCGAACTGAAGCTCCCGACCGTCGCCACCACCGCCGCCCACTACGCCCGGCCCGAACGCGCCTCGCTCGCCGACGCCCTCGCCGCGATCCGGGCGCGGCGGGGGATCGACGAGCTCGAGGGCTGGCTGCCCGCCGCCGGCACGGCCTTCCTGCGCAGCGGCGCCGAAATGGACGTCCTGTTCCGGCGCTACCCCGGCGCGGTCCGGCGCAGTGCCCTGCTGGGCATGGAATGCGCTTTCCCGCTGAAGCTGATCGCGCCCGAGCTGCCGCCCTTCGACGTCCCCGAGGGCTACACCGAGACGACCTACCTGCGGAAGCTCACCGAAGAAGGCGCGCAGGAGCGCTTCAAAGGCAAGCCGCACGAAGAAAAGGCGAATAAGCAGATCGAGCACGAGCTCGCCATCATCGAAGAGCTCGGCTTCCCCGGCTACTTCCTGATCGTCTGGGACATCGTCCGGTTCTGCAACGACAACAACATCCTCTGCCAGGGCCGCGGCTCGGCCGCCAACTCCGCCGTCTGCTACGCGCTCGGCATCACGAAGGTCGACTCCGTCGCCTACGAACTGCTCTTCGAGCGCTTCCTCGCCCCGGACCGCGACGGCTACCCCGACATCGACCTCGACATCGAGTCCGACCGCCGCGAGGAGGCCATCCAGTACGTCTTCCGGAAACACGGCAGGCTGCGGACCGCCCAGGTCGCGAACGTGATCACCTACCGCGCCCGCTCGGCCGTCCGCGACGCCGCGCGGGCACTGGGCTACTCGCCGGGCCAGCAGGACGCCTGGAGCAAGCAGATCGACCCCTGGGGTTCCTTGCAGAGCAACGAAAAGAACCACGACCACGACATCCCGGACGACGTCGTGCAGCTCGCCTTCGCGCTCGAGGACTTCCCGCGCCACCTGGGCATCCACTCCGGCGGCATGGTCATGTGCGCCGAGCCGGTGAGCCAGGTCGTCCCGGTCGAGTGGGCGCGGATGGCCGACCGCAGCGTGATCCAGTGGGAAAAGGAGGACTGCGCCGCCGCCGGGCTGGTCAAGTTCGACCTGCTCGGCCTCGGCATGCTCTCGGCGCTGCACTACATGATCGACCTCGTCGCCGAGCACAAGGGCAAGAAGGTCGACCTGGCCGAGCTCGACCTCGCCGACCAGAAGATCTACGACATGCTCTGCCGCGCCGACGCGATCGGCGTCTTCCAGGTGGAAAGCCGCGCCCAGCTGGCGACGCTGCCGCGGCTGCAACCGCGCGAGTTCTACGACCTCGCCGTCGAGGTCGCGCTCATCCGGCCCGGCCCGATCCAGGGCGGCTCGGTGCACCCGTACATCCGCCGCAAGCAGGGCCGCGAAGAGTGGAGCTACGACCACCCGCTGCTGGAAAAGGCGCTGCACAAGACCAAGGGCGTGCCGCTGTTCCAGGAGCAGATGATGCAGATCGCGCTGGACGTCGCCAGCTTCACGGCGGCGGAAGCCGACCAGTTGCGGCACGCGATGGGCTCGAAGCGCTCGGACCGGAAGATGGAGCGGCTGCGGCAGCGGTTCCTCGCGGGTGCCGCCGCGAACGGCGTCGACGACGAGCTCGCGCAGAAGATCTTCCTGAAGCTCAAGGCGTTCGCGAACTTCGGCTTCCCCGAGAGCCACGCGCTGAGCTTCGCGCACCTCGTCTTTTCGAGCGCCTACTTCAAGTTCTACCACCCGGACGCGTTCCTGGCGGGCCTGCTGCGCGCGCAGCCGATGGGCTTCTACTCCCCGCAGTCACTGGTCGCCGACGCGCGGCGCCACGGCGTCACCGTGCACGGCCCGGACATCAACCGCAGCCTGCCGCACGCCACGCTGGAGGCGGGCACCGGGGAGTTCCACGACGTGCGCACCGGGCTGAGCACTGTGCGCAAGATCGGTGAAGACCTCGCGAAGCGGATCGTGGCCGAGCGGGCGGACAACGGCGAGTACCGCGACACGGCCGACGTCGCCCGCCGCGTCCGGCTCACCACACCCCAGCTCGAAGCGCTCGCCACGGCCGGGGCGTTCGCCGGTTTCGGCGGGGATCGCCGTCAGGCGCTGTGGATCGCGGGCGCGGTCGCGGGCGAACGCCCGGAGAAGCTGCCCGGCCTGGTCGGCGCGCCGGCGCCGGTGCTGCCCGGGATGGACGGGCTCGACGTCGCGGCGGCGGACGTCTGGGCCACCGGGGTGTCGCCGGACAGCTACCCGACCCAGTTCATCCGCGACCGCCTCGACGAGCTCGGCGTCGTCCCGGCGAGCGGCCTGGCCGAACTCGACGACGGCGCGCGCGTGCTGATCGGCGGCGCGGTCACGCACCGGCAGCGCCCGGCGACCGCGGGCGGCGTCACCTTCCTCAACATCGAGGACGAAACGGGGATGGTCAACGTGATCTGCACGCTCGGCCTCTGGCAGCGCTACCACCGGGTCGCGCGCGGCAGCCCGGCGCTGCTGATCCGCGGGGTGGTGGAGAAGGCCGACGGCGTGGTCAGCGTCCTCGCCCACCGCGTCGAGCCGCTGCCGATGCGCATCAAGGCGAAGTCGCGGGACTTCCGGTGAGGGGCCGCCGGGCGATCGTGACGATCTCGGGGCTGGTGCCGGTCACCGGCGAGCGGTCCCAGTAGCCGTACTGCTCGTCGACGACCAGCCCGGTTTCTTCGACGAACGCGTTCAGCGACGGGACGTCGAGGAAGCGCAGGGTGCTCTCGCTGTAGCGCGGCGCGTCCCAGTCCGGGCTTTCGTACGTCGTCGTGAAGCTGACGTACCCGTTCTCGAACGGCCCGGCGTCGTTCCACGAGCGGATGTTCCCGGCTGTCCAGACGTGGTGCGGTGTCCAGCGCTCCCAGCCGCGGGCGGCGGGGTTGCGCGTCTCGAAGCCGAACCGGCCGCCGGGCCGCAGCGCGCGGTGCACGGCCGAGAACGCCGTGCGCAGCTCCTCGTCGGTCAGCAGCACCTGGAACGCGTGCCCGGTCATCACCGCGAGGTCGAACTCGCCGTCCCAGGACGCGGTCGACAGGTCGCCGCGCACCCACTCGATGTCGTCCCGGCGGCGGGCCTGGACGAGCATGCCCTCGGCCGGGTCGAGCCCGACGAGCCGTCCGGTGTGGCCGGACTCGCGCGCCCAGTGCAGCAGCGAGCCGGTGCCGCAGCCGACGTCCAGCACGGACTCCGCGGCCATGATCATCGGCAGGTAGAACTCGAAGTCCCCGGCGGTTTCGCGCGGGTTGAGGGCGTCGTACAGCGAGGCGAGGCCGGCGTCGGCGTAGTGCTCGTCGGGCATGGCGTCAGCCTAGTGATCGGCAACGGACAAATGCTGACCTATTTCGGTCGTAGGTTCGGGACAGCGAACCGAGGAGGAAAACATGGTCAACCCCGTTCCCGACGGCTACACGACGGTCACCCCGTGGATCATCGGCCGCGACACCGCCGGCCTGCTGGACTTCCTGAAGCGGGCCTTCGACGCCGTGGAGCTGTTCCGGGTCGTCGGCGAAGACGGGAAGATCGGGCACGCCGAAGCCCGCATCGGCGACGCCGTCGTGATGGCCTTCGACAGCCGTGACCACTGGGCCGACACCCCCGCCTACCTGCGGCTCTACGTACCGGACAGCGTGGAGACCCAGCGACGGGCGATCGAAGCGGGCGCCACCGAGGTGACGCGCCAGACCGTGCTGCCGTTCGGCGACAGCGTCGGGCGGGTGCGTGACCCGTTCGGCAACCTCTGGTGGATCCACACCCACCTGGAGGACCTCGACGCGGCCGAGGTGGAGCGCCGCTCGCAGCTGCCCGAGTACATCGAGGCGATGAACTACGTCCAGAGCGCGGAGCTGGTCAACGGCCGTCCATAGTGGACGGACGCGGCGCCCGGCGGGCCGTGTGGCACGCTGGGCCCGTGCTGGAGACCGGGGAGGACTACCGCGAAGCGGTGTTGTCCGGGCAGTGGTGGGAAAAGCGGCGGTTCACCGGCTGCGACTTCACCGGCGCGGACCTGAGCGGGCTGCGGACGCGCGGCTGCACCTTCGACGACTGCGTGTTCACGCGGGCCGACCTGGCGCGCTCGCGGCACGACGCGTCCGCGTTCCGCTCGTGCACCTTCGACCGCACGGTGCTCGTCGAAAGCCGCTGGACGGCGTGTTCGCTGCTCGGGTCTTCGTTCAGCGACAGCGGGTTCGGCGGGATCGCGCTCACCGAGTGCGATCTTTCCCTCGCGTCGCTGGCGAAGGCGCGCCTGCGCAAGCTCGGGCTGTCGGGCCTGCGGCTGCGGGAAGCCAACCTGACCGAAGCCGACCTCACCGGCGCCGACCTCCGCGGCAGCGACCTGACGGGTGCCCGCCTGCAGGGCGCGAAGCTCGAGGGCGCCGACCTGCGCGGGGCGCGCCTCGACGCGAACGCCCTGGTCCAGGCCGACCTGCGGGGTGCGGAGGTCGACGTCGAAACGGCGATCGCCTTCGCCGCCGCGCACGGGCTGGTCGTCCGCTGAAACGACGAAGGCCCCGGCAGCGCCGGGGCCTTCGCAGCACTCAGTCGATCGGGGGTTCGCCCGGGTCGAGCTCGATCAGGTCGCCTTCGGCCAGCAGCTCCTCGATCGACGCGGGCAGCAGGTACGCCGACCCGCCGCCCGGCTGGTTGAACCACGGGATCGCGACGCCGGCGAGCGTCTCCAGCGGCCGCTGCACCCGGTAGACGTGGTACGGCCGGTTGACCCACTCCGGCACCAGCGACCGCTCGGCGAACGGCGTGCCCGCCGCGTACGTGAGGTTGCCGTTCGGGCCGCCGAAGCGGTCCAGCTCGCTGCCCGCGGGCAGCTCGCGCAGCTCCTTGCCGCGGAACAGCGTCAGCGGCGGCTCACCGGCCATCGGGCCGATCGGCCACTGCTGCTGGCCACCGCCTCCGCCGCCGTTGACGGCCGGGCGGGCCGGTTCCTCCCGGCGCGGCGGCGCGGGCGGGACGACCGGGGGCGGCGGCACCGGCAGGGAACCCTGCGCCACCGGAGCCGCCAGGACGGTCGGCGCCGACGGCGGTTCACGCCGGGGCGGCGCGGGCGGCGGACCGGCCTGCTGCGCCACGGGCGGCGGACCGGCCGGCACCGGGGCGGGCTGGCGCGGGGGAGCCGGCGGTTCGTCGTCTTCGAGGTCGCCGAAGAGCTCCTCGGCGCTCGTGAACGCCGTCTGCTCCTGCGGCGGCACCGGCGGCTCGGGCTTGCGAACGGGGTACGAGCCGGTCGCGACCTCGGGCGAGAGCGTCGCGACGACCCGCTGCGGCGCCGGTTCCGGCTCGGGTTCGGGCTCCGGCTCCGGGGCGGGCGGCTCCTCGGCGGGCACGTGGCCCTCCGGGTTGAGCAGCACCTTGCCGAGCATGAACGCGGCCGCGTCCTCGGCGTCGCCGAAGACCGCGGGGTTGCTGAGCTTGCCGTCGTACCAGCCGACGCGCCAGCCGTCCTCGACCTCTTCGACGCTCCACCCGTGTTCGGCGGGTTCGCCCAGCTTGTAGCCGCTTTCGGGCACGTCGAGCTCGTCGAGCTTGGCCTGCAGGCCGGCGAGCACCGGGTGGTCCGGGGTCTCGCGCCGCAGCGCCCGCCGGCCCGGCCGGGGCGACGGCTGCGCCGGGGCGGCCGGCTCCGCCTGGGCAGCCGGCTGCGGAGCCGGCGGCTCCGGCACGGGCAACACGCCGGGCACCTCGGGCTGAGTGATCATGGTCGGCGGGCCCGGATCGAACGCGGGCTGCTCCGGCCGCCGCGGCGGCTGCCCCGGCGGCTGGAAAGCGTGCGGCGCTTCGTCCTCCTGCCGCGGGGGCTGGAAGCCGGCGTGGGCGGCCTCTTCGTCGTGGCGTGGCGGTTGGAAGCCCGGGTGTGCGGGCTCTTCGTCGTGCCGCGGCGCCTGGAAGGCGGCGTGTGCGGCTTCTTCGTCGTGGCGCGGCGGCTGGAACCCGGGGTGGGCGGGGTCGTCGTCGTGCCGTGGCGGCTGGAACCCGGCGTGTGCGGGGTCCTCGTCGTGCCGCGGAGCCTGGAACCCGGCGTGGGCGGCTTCTTCGTCGTGCCGCGGGGCCTGGAAGGCGGCGTGTGCGGCTTCTTCGTCGTGGCGTGGCGGTTGGAACCCGGCGTGGGCCGGCTCCTCGTCGTGGCGTGGCGGCTGGCCGGACTGCAGGGCGTGCGCCGGTTCGTCCGCCTGGCCGGTGTCGAAGGCGTGCCCCGGCTCGCCGTCCCGTCCGGCCGGACCGGACTCGAACGCGGCGTGCGGCTCCTCCCGGTGGTCCGCCGGTTCCTCCTCGTGCCGGGCCGGCTCGAACGTCGGGCCGGGCAACGCGGCGTGCTCGGCTTCGTCCCGGGGGAGGACCGCGCCGTCCCGCGGCGGCTGCTCCTGCCCGATCGGCTGGTCGGGGACGTACTCCGCGGTCTCCTCGATGTCGGGCACCCGGCCGGGCTCCGGCGCCGAACCGTTCGTCGCCGCCGCGTGGTCGGGCTGCTGGGCGTACTCCTCTTCGCCGTACTGGTGGTCCTCTTCGGCGAAGCGGTCGTCGAACTCCTGGTCGTCGTAGCGCTCTTCGGCCTCGGGGGCGTATTCGCGCTCTTCGGCCGGAGCCTCCGGCTCGGCCGGGGTGTGCACCGCGAGCGGCGCCTCCACCGGCGCGGGCGGTTCCTGGTGAGCGACCGGCGGGGGCGCGACCGGCGGCGGGGGTGCCACCGGCGGCGGGCCGGCGGGCGCCTGCTGCTGCACCGGCGGCGGTCCCTGCGGCGGCGGCCCGGCCGGGCGCTGCTGCTGCGGTGGCGGCTGGCTGCCCCGGGTCAGGTACGCGGCGGCGGCCTGCAGCGTCGGCTCGTCCACCGGCGGCAGTGTGAAGCCGACCGACCGGACGTGCTCGACGAGGTCCGGTTCGGGCGAAACGCCGTACTTGTGGAGGTAGAAGTTGACGGCGGCGGGCCAGATCCACTGGCCGTCGCTGTGGAAGGCGACCGGGACGGTCGCTTCCGGCGTCGCGGCCAGCCGGTCGATGTCGTAGCCGCGCTCGGGCACCACCAGCGGTGCGTGCTCCAGGTACTCCAGCAGCCGGTCCTGCTCGTCGACCTCGAGGTCGGGGCGGTTGATCACCGGGCGGCCCGCCGGGCCGACGGTGTCGAAGATCCGGGCGATCCGGAAGTGCGGCCCCGGCTGCTCCGGGCCGAGCCCGGACATCCGCCGGATCAGCCACTCGGGGACGTTGTCCTCGGTGCGCGGGAACATCCGCAGCTCGTCGGAGTAGGCCTGCGGCGGTGGCGCGAGGTTCCACACCGGTTCGTCGCGGTTGTACTCGAGGTTGTAACTGGACGGGTGGTCGAGCTGGTAGCGCGCGTTGAACCACGTTCCACGGCCGTCGCGGTACATGCCGCCGCGCAGCCTGCCGAACAGGGTCGCGATGTCGTGGGTGGCGAGCCACTCGTGCACCGTGCCGTCCTCGGTGACGATCTCGCCGGTCAGCTCGTGGTACCTGCCGACGGCTCGGTACTCCGCGGTGACCTTGCGCCAGTCGCGCGGGGCGGCACGGAGCAGGGCAAGTCCGATCTGCTTGACCAGGGTGTCCTGCTCGGTCGCGTTCAGCTGCGTCGTCGGTTGTGCCACCCGCACATTTTGACTGCTCGCGCGCGCGAGTGCACCCCGCATGTGGGTTTTGCCGCCCGGTCACCCGGTGGCACCGCGCCTGACCTCGGGCGATGCGACGTGCGGTAGATCACAGCTTGATCGCGGCCATCGTCGCGAGTGGACCGTGTGGGGTAACGGCCACTCTACGGGCTGCGACCACCCGCGCCTGGAAGCGACGCGCGGGGGTCGCTTTGCCAGAATGGGGCACGTGACGGCGAAGATTCTCGACGGCAAGGCCACCAAGAACGCCATTTTCGCGGAGCTCGAGCCCCGCGTCGCGGCCCTCGCCGCGAAGGGGGTGACGCCCGGCCTCGGCACCGTCCTGGTCGGCGACGACCCGGGGTCGCACTCGTACGTGCGGATGAAGCACGCCGACAGCGGCAAGATCGGGGTCAACTCGATCCGCCGCGACCTGCCGGCCGACATCACCCAGGAGAAGCTCGAAGCCGTCATCGACGAGCTGAACGCCGACCCGGCCTGCCACGGCTACATCGTGCAGCTGCCGCTCCCGAAGCACCTCGACGCGAACCGCGTGCTGGAGCGGATCGACCCGGAGAAGGACGCCGACGGCCTGGCGCCGGTCAGCCTCGGCCGCCTCGTGCTGGGGCAGCAGGGTGCGCTGCCGTGCACGCCGTACGGGATCATCGAGCTGCTCAAGCGCCACGGCGTCGAACTGAACGGCGCGCGCGTCACCGTCGTCGGCCGCGGCATCACGGTCGGCCGGACGCTCGGCCTGCTGCTGACCCGCCGCAGCGAGAACGCCACCGTGACGCTGTGCCACACCGGCACCCGCGACCTCGCCGCCGAGGTCCGCCGCGCCGACGTCGTGGTCGCCGCGGCCGGCGTGCCGGGGATCATCACGCCGGACATGGTGGCGCCGGGCGCCGCGGTGCTCGACGTCGGCGTGTCCCATGTGGACGGCAAGCTCACCGGCGACGTCCACCCGGGAGTCGCCGAGGTGGCCGGCTGGATCTCGCCGAACCCGGGCGGCGTGGGCCCGATGACCAGGGCGATGCTCGTCAGCAACGTCGTCGAGGCGGCGGAACGCTCGGTCCAGGGCTGATGACCATGACCGAGGACCGGCGGGACGTCCACGACCGCCGGAGCAGGCAGGGGCGGTTCACCCAGCTGCCGTTCGCGGCGGTGCTGCTGGTGGTGGCCGTCGCGGCACTGCGGATCTTCCAGTACCACTGGCGGGAGGGTGCGGCGCTGATCGGCGCCGCGCTCCTCCTCGCCGCGGTGTTGCGGGCGGTCCTCCCGACGGCCAGGGCCGGCCTGCTGGCCATCCGCGGAAAGCTCGTGGACGTCGTGACGTTCACGGCCCTCGCGGCGGCGGTGCTGTACGTGGCCCTGACGATCACCGGCGGCCCGTTCGGGTCCGCTTAGGACGTCCGGCCTCAAGCGCCCCAATGTGGCCTTGGTTGCGTTGGACGCACCCAAGGCGGCCTTCGGTGCGTTGGACGCACCGAAGGCCACATTGGGGCGCATGGGCCGGTCAGGACGCGAGGGCGAGTTCCCGCCGTTCGGCGCGGGCTTCGCGGCGGTCCAGGGTGCCCGAGACGATCGCGAGGGTGAGTCCGAAGACCGCGAGCAGCGCGCCGACCCAGTTGGGGGCGACGAGGCCGAGCCCGCCGGCGATGACCAATCCGCCGAGGTACGCCCCGATCGAGTTGGCGATGTTGAACGCGGACTGGACGGCGGCCGACACCAGGGACGGTGTGCCGCCCGCCTTCTCCATGATCCGCGCCTGCATCATCGGGCCGATCATGAACCCGGCGACGCCGACGAAGAAGATCGTGATCGCCGCGCCGATCTTGCCCTGCGCGGTGATCGTGAAGATGCCCAGCACCGACGCCAGCGCCAGCAGCGCGATGTACAGGCTCGGCATCAGCGCGCGGTCGGCCAGCCGGCCGCCGAGCAGGTTGCCGATCGTCATGCCGACGCCGGCCAGCGACAGCAGCAGCGTGACGTCCGACGGCGAGTAGCCGGCGACGTCGGTCAGCATCGGCGTGATGTACGACAGGCAGGCGAACACGCCGCCGAGCCCGAACGTGACGATCGCCAGCGCCAGGTGCACCTGCGGCCGCTTGAACGCGCCGAGCTCACCCCGCAGCGACGCGTCGGCCGGCTTGCCCTGGTGGGGGACGAGCTTCGCGATGGCCGCGATGGCGACCAGCCCGATCACGGCGACGACGCCGAACGTGGCGCGCCAGCCGACCTGCTGGCCCAGCAGCGTGCCCAGCGGCACGCCGATGACGTTGGCCAGGGTCAGGCCGAGGAACATCAGCGACACGGCCTTGGCGCGTTCGCCCTGGCCGACGAGGCTGGAGGCGACGACGGCCCCGGCGCCGAAGAACGCGCCGTGGGGCAGGCCGGCGAGGAACCGGAACGCGACGCCGAACTCCTGGTTCGGCGAGAGCGCGAAGAGGGCGTTGCCCAGCGTGAACAGGCCCATCATGGCCAGCAACATGGTCTTGCGCGGCAGCCGGACGGCGACCGCGGTGAGCAGGGGGGCGCCGACGACGACGCCGAGGGCGTAGGCGGAGATGAGGTGGCCGGCGGTCGGGATGTCGACGCCGAAGTCGGCGGCCGCCTGGGGCAGCACGCCCATCATGACGAACTCGGTGGTCCCGATGCCGAAAGCTCCGATGGCGAGCGCGAGCAGCGCGACGGGCACGGCACTCCTTCCAAGGTGGGTAAACGATTACCGAGCCAATCTCTGGATCGGTTCAGTACGGGGGCATAAAGAAAGACAGCCGATCGGCCCCAGCGCCGCGAGCTGCCTACGCCCAGTCCAACAAGCGAGGGGGCCCGTTGTCATCCCGATATCGGGTGACGATCCACACCGTAACGGCGGTGATCAGCGCGGGGCGGCCAGCACGCCGGCCAGCAGGCCCGGGAACAGCGCGTCGAGATCCTTGCGGCGCAACGAGTTGTACCGGGTGGTGCCTTCCTGGCGGCCGGCCACGACGCCGGCCTGGCGCAGGATGCTCAGGTGGTGGGTGAGTGTGGACTTCGTCACCGGCACGGTCAGCCCGCTGCACGAGATTTCCTCGTCGGTCGCCGCCAGCTGCCGCACGATGGCCAGCCGCACCGGGTCGGCGAGGGCGCGCAGCACGCCTTCGACGGTGATCTCCTCCTGCGTCGGGTAGTGGAGCGGCGGCAGGGTCCCGTGCTTGGCCATGCGGCCATTGTATGACGCCGGTCGAAATTGCGGCGCGAGTCGTAGTACGGTGACTGTCGAACTACGACGTTCGTCGAACCAATCCCTGCTTCGCTTGGGGGCCCCGCCCATGTCCGCACCTGCTCCGTCGAGGATCTCGGTCCTCGCCTTCGGCGCCTTCGGCGTCGGGACCAGCGGTTACATCGTCGCCGGGCTGCTGCCCGCGCTGACCGGCGAGCTGCACGTCTCGGCCACGGCCGCGGCGCAGCTCGTGACCGCCTTCGCCATCGCGTACGCGATCGGCTCGCCGCTGTTCGCCGCCGCCACCGGCACCTGGGAACGCCGCACGCTGCTGGTCGCCGCGCTCGCCGTCACCGGTGCCGGCAACCTGTTCGCCGCGCTCGCGCCCGGCTACGGCTCCCTCCTGGTCGCCCGGGTGGTGACCGCGGTCGGCGCCGCGGTGTTCACGCCCGCGGCCAGCGCCGTGGCGGCCGAGCTGACCGTGCCGGAACGCCGCGGCCGCGCCGTCGCGCTGGTGTTCGGCGGCCTGACGGTGGCGCTCATCTTCGGCGTCCCGCTCGGGAGCCTCATCTCGCAGCACCTCGGCTACCGGACGGCGTTCGCGCTGGTCGCCGCGTTCTCGCTGGCGAGCGCGCTGGCCGTGCGGCTCGCGCTGCCGGCGGTCGCCGCGCCGCCGCGGGTGAGCCTGGCCGAGCGGTTCGCCGCGGGCCGCGACCCGCGGGTGCTCGTCATGCTGGCCACGACGGTGCTCGCCTGCCTGGCGGCGTTCATGGTCTACACGTTCGTCTCGCCGCTGCTGGCCGCGACCGCGGGCGTGCACGGCACGACGGTGACGGTGCTGCTCTTCTGCTACGGCGTCGGCGGCGCGATCGGCAACTTCGCCGGCGGCCGCGCGACCGACCGCTGGGGCTCGCGCCGGCCCCTGATCGTGGTGACCGTGGCCATCACCGCCGTGATGGCGTTGCTGCCGCTGACGACGGTGACGCCGGTCGCGGCCGGGGTCTCGCTGTTCGTCTGGGGGCTCGCGACGTGGTCGTTCAACCCGCCCGTGCAGCACCGCCTGATCGAGCTGTCGCCGGGCCACGCCGGCCTGGTGCTCTCGCTCAACGCGTCCGCGATCTACCTCGGCGTCGGCCTGTCCGGCGTGGTCGGCGGCGCAGTGCTGTCGAGTGGCGGCCCGCTGTTGCTGCCCGAGGTCGCGGCCGCGCTGACCCTCGTGGCCCTGCTGCTGGTGGGCGCGGCGTGGGGGCGGGTCCGCGAGCCTCGGGAACAGGTCGCCGCCGGTTAGTCGGCGCGGGTCATGACCTCGCAGTCGGGCCCGGGGTACACGAGCCCCTCGTGCCCGTCGGCGAACCGCACCAGATACGGCGGCGCGCCGTCGGGGCCCCGGACTTCGAGGATCTCGCCACGCTGCTCGGCCGACCCGACCGTCCGGCCGTGCACCTGGATTTCGTCTCCTACTCCTGCGTGCATGGGCTTCACCTCCGTGTCCAGGGTAGGAGCGAGCCCGCGTGCCGGGTAGGCCTGCGAACGGGTGGCGTGGGAGTGTTCCGAAGTGGACGGTCGACGAGCCGCGGCGGCGGAGAACGCGGCGTGGTGCGCCCTGGTGAGCGGCGGCGGGAACTGGGGTTCGCGCGCTTGGACGAGCCGCTTCCGCACACCGGAGTACTACCCGGACGCGGTGACGCTCGACCCGGCCGCGACGGCGGCCGACGTGCTCCCGTACGTCGACCTGTCCGCGGGCTGCTCGGTGAAGGACAGCTTCGCCACGCTCGACCTCCCCGGCTTCGCGGTGCTGTTCGAGGCGACGTGGCTCGCGTGCGGCCCGGGCGTCCCGCAGCCGGGCTGGCGGCGCGTCACCGGGCACGCCTTCCCGGTCGACGCGCGAGTGGCGGTGCTCTCCCGCGGCGAGAACCTGGTGGTGGCCCACCGCGGCGACGACGTGGTGGGCCTGTCCAACTTCGCCGGCCCGGACGACGGCTGGCCGGGCGCGGTCGCGGCGGTGGCGGCGGCGTTCCCCGGCCTGCCGGTGGTCGGCTACGAGCACGGCGAGGCGCTGCGCGTCGCCCTCGGCCACGGCGCCGAGCCGTTGGGGCCGCTGCGCGTGTGGGTGTCTTCGGCACTCCCGGAGGTGCCCGGCGGCGGCGCGGCCTGCGAAGATGGCCGGCATGACGCGTGAACTGCACCTGACCGGCGAGGAAGCGGCCGACCGGCTGCTCAGCGAGGACCCGGTGGCGCTGCTCGTCGGCATGCTGCTCGACCAGCAGATGGCGATGGAGGTCGCCTTCATCGGGCCGCGGAAGATCGCCGACCGGATGGCCGGCTTCGACGTCCGCAAGATCGCCGAGGCGGACCTCGAGGAGTTCGTCGAGCTCTGCGTGACACCCCCGGCGATCCACCGCTACGGCGGCTCGATGGCCCGCCGGGTGCACGCGCTCTGCCAGCACATCGTGAAGCACTACGACGGCGACGCCGAGGCGATCTGGACGTCGGGTCGCCCCAAGCCGGACGGCCCGGAGGTCCTGAAGCGCCTCAAGGCGCTACCGGGCTACGGCGAGCAGAAGGCGAAGATCTTCCTGGCCCTGCTGGGCAAGCAGTACGGCGTCCACCCGAAGGGCTGGCGCGAGACGGCGGGCGCGTACGGCGACCGCGGGTCGCGCCGGTCGATCGCGGACGTCGTGAGCCCGAAGACGCTGCAGGAGGTCCGGGCGTTCAAGAGGGCGGAGAAGGCCGCGGCGAAGGCTCAGTAGCGGCTCGCGTAGCGGGACGGCGTCGTGCCGAGATACCGCTTGAAGTGCCGCGTCAGGTGGGCCTGGTCGGTGAAGCCCGCCGCGGCCGCGACCTGGGCCGCCGGGGTGCCGTCGAGCAGGAGGCGGCGGGCCCGGTCCACCCGGCGGCCGGTCAGGTAGCGGTGCGGCGGCAGGCCGAACCTCGCGCCGAAGCAGCGGACCAGGTACGCCGGGTGCGCGCCGAGCGTCTCGCCCGCTTCGGCGAGCGTCAGCGCGTCCGGCAGGCGCGCGTCCAGGAGATCCCGCAGATCGTCGGCGAGCCCTCGCTTCGGCTCGTGCGGCACCGGGCGGCCGAGGTGCGTGCGCAGCCGGTCGGCCACCAGCACGAGCCGGCTTTCGGCCTCGAACGCGTCACCCGGCTCGGCGAGGGACTCGTGCAGCTGGTGGATCCGGGTGCGCAGCAGCCCGTCGGCGAGGCTCGGGCGGTCGACCGCCGCGCCGATGAGGTCGTCGCCCAGCACCGAGGTGTCCAGGTAGAGCACGCGCTTGCGGAAGCCGTGGCTGGTCGCCGCCCGGCCGTCGTGGGCGACGTTCGGCGGCAGCAGCGTCACCGCCGGGCCGAGCGCGCCGTGGTGGTGGCGGTCGAGGTCGTAGCGGATGACGCCGTCGTCGACGATCAGCAGCGTCCACGTGTCGTGGGTGTGCGGCGGGTACGCGTGCGTGGTGAACCGCGCGTGGAAGACCTCGGCGATCCCCGGGACCGCCGGCCGCCACGCCGCCACCTGCGCCATGTCAAGAACGTACAAGACGGGCCGGTGGCCGCCGGGGGAGTCTTCCGCGCATGAGTTCCTTCGACACGAAGATCGCCGTCCTGCTCCGCGACGACCTGGCGTCCTGGCAGCGGCTCAACGTCACGGCGTTCCTGGTCAGCGGCCTCGCCCACGTGACGCCGGAGCTGATGGGCGAGCCGTACGCCGACGCCGACGGCACGGAGTACCTGCCGATGTTCGGCCAGCCGGTGCTGGTGTTCTCGGGCACCGCGGCCGTCCTGACCGCGGCCCACGCCCGCGCGCTCGGCCGCGGCCTCAAGTTTTCGATCTTCACCGACGAGCTGTTCCACACCGGCAACGACGCCGACAACCGGGCCGCGGTCCGCGCGGTGCCGGGCGAGAAGCTCGCGCTGGCCGGGATGGCGGTGCACGGGCCGAAGAACGCCGTGGACAAGATCCTCAAGGGCGCGTCGCTGCACCGTTGAGTAGAACTGCTCTGTCACCCGGTCGGGGGACCCTGCCAGCATGATCGGCAGTGCCGCGGAGGGCGGCTCGGACTGGGGAGGTTCCGTGAATTCACTTCGTCGTGCGTGCGTGGTCCTGACGGCGGCGGCCGGGCTGGGCGCGGCGCTCGCGCCGGTCGCCTCGGCGGACTCGCTGCAGACGGTCGCCTACACCTCGGAGGAAGGCGCCTGGCCGCTGCGGGGCAGCGCCCACTACGCGGCGCCGGGCGACGAGATCGCCGTCTGGGAGAACAACGGCGTGCTGAAGATCGACGTCCAGTCGGGGCTGAAGGACCTGCGCGTCGAGCTGAGCGCGCCGGCCGGGGAAACCCTGCACACCGGCACCTACACCGGCGCGCGGTTCCGCGGTCAGAGCGATCCGGCGCTGCCCACGCCGGGCATCTTCGTGGTCAGCGGCGGCTTCGGGTGCGGCGACGCCTACGCCGACTTCACGATCGACCGCCTCGACGCGTCGGGCGTGGACCTGACGTTCGTCCAGCGCTGCGGCGCCCCGGACGCCCCGGCCACCCGCGGCGAGGTGCACTTCACGCGCTGAGTCACGGAGC
Organism: Amycolatopsis sp. MtRt-6; assembly: GCF_017308975.1. Classification (GTDB taxonomy): domain Bacteria; phylum Actinomycetota; class Actinomycetes; order Mycobacteriales; family Pseudonocardiaceae; genus Amycolatopsis. The sequence continues at coordinate 182,952 of NZ_JADWPD010000006.1, forward strand.
CGTCGCGTGCACCAGGAACACGCCGCGCACCCGCTCGCCGTCGTCGACGGTGAACGTCCGCGCTGAAGCGTCCACGAAGCCCGCCGACGAGGCCAAGGCCGCGGCCTCGGCCTCGTCGTGCGGGAACTCCAGGTCGCCCGGCACCAGCTGCGCGAACGGTCCCGAGGGCTTGAACCGCGCCCCGGAGACCACCGAGAACGCCAGCCGGCCGCCCGGACGCAGCACGCGCCGCCAGTCCGGGAACGCGGCGGCCCCGAGGAAGTGCAGCGAGGACGCGCACACGACGACGTCGGCCGAGCCGTCCTCGGCCGGCATCGGCACCGCGGGCGCGACCTGCCAGGTGATCCGCCGCTCGGGGTCGAGATCCGCCTTGGCCTCGGCGCGCGCGAGCATTTCCGGCGACAGGTCGACGGCCAGCACGCGAGCCGGCTTCAGCCGCAACGCCGCGTACGCCGCGAAGCCGGTTCCCGTGGCGACGTCGAGAACCAGCTCCGGGCCTTCCGGCAGGGGCTCGACCAGCGCGTCCGCCACGGCTCGGTGGAAGATGTCTTCGTCGTAGTGCTCGGCCGTGCCGTCGAAGACGGCGGCCCTCACGTCGTGGTCCACGGCCCCAACCTAACCGGCGCCACCAGCGATTTTCAGCGGACGACGACCCGCGAAACCGAGGTCGGCGCGGTGGTACCAGCCCAGGTCGCGGTCGCCTTCGAGCCAGCACAGCAGCACGTCGGTGCCGTCGAGCTCGGCCGGGAAGTCGACCAGCAGCGGCGCGAATCCCTTGAGCTCGGCGCCGGTGCGCTGCACCGTCGTCATCAGGTCGTCGAGGCGGGCCTGCGCGGCCTTCCACTCGGGCAGCCCGCCCAGCTCGGTGGCCCGCCCGCCCGGGCGCAGCGACGCCGCGAGCTCGGCGGCGTCGGCGCGGACGCGGACCAGTTCGTCGAGGACCGGCCGCAGGCGCATCAGTTCGTCGCGGGCCTCGGCCACGGTGAACAGTCCCATCCGCCGATGATGCCACCGGCGTGCGTCAGGCCTCGCGGCGCCGCCGGACGAGCGCGTTGGCCAGCCCGCTGCCGACCAGCAGGAAGCCCACACCGAGCAGGCCGCCGATGAAGAGGAAGTCCATGACGCCGTAGGCGATGTCGCTCTTCGGCATCAGGTTGACCAGCCGGAACCCCCATTCGGGCACGGACATCGCGGCGACGCCGGGCAGCACGCCGTAGATCAGCCCGCCGAGGATCGGGCCGACCGCCGACAGCGCGCCGAGGGCGGCGATGACCAGCAGGAGGATGGCGCCGCCGGCCAGCAGCGCGATGCCCAGCGGGTCGCGGTTGGTGCTCAGCGTGGCCTGGATCAGCTGCTGCTGGCGCAGGCCGCCCCAGCTCAGCAGGCCCAGCGCGACCGGTGTCAGCAGAAGGCCGCCGAGCGCGCTGACGACGTGCGCGGCACCCCGGCGGGGACGCTCTTCGAGCACGTCGGCGTCGCCGGAGTCCTGGTAGTCGTTCTCGTACTCGTCGTCGTAGTCGGCGTACCGATGGGTCGACATGCCCGTCACCTCCCGCATGATGGATTCACGGGTGGCATCGTGCCCCGGTTCATCCCGGAAAGCGACGGTTGCTCGGCGAGCGGTCGGATCGGCTCGTGCCCGGTGATCCGCGCCACAAAGGGCGGGGGGAGACTTGATGCCGACCACTACTGGAACCATCCAGCTCCGTCAAGCAGTACGCTTGTACCGCTACCGGCGAGACGTAGAGAAGAACGCGAAGATCCGCGGAAGGAGCACCGCTGCTCATGGCCAAGATCAAGGTCCAGGGCACCGTCGTCGAACTCGACGGCGATGAGATGACCCGCATTATCTGGCAGTTCATCAAGGACAAGCTGATCCACCCGTACCTGGACGTGAACCTGGACTACTACGACCTGGGCATCGAGGAGCGGGACCGCACCGACGACCAGGTCACCATCGACTCCGCGAACGCCATCAAGAAGCACGGCGTCGGCGTCAAGTGCGCCACGATCACCCCGGACGAGGCGCGGGTCGAGGAGTTCGGCCTCAAGAAGATGTGGCTGTCCCCGAACGGGACGATCCGCAACATCCTCGGCGGCGTGATCTTCCGCGAGCCGATCGTCATCCAGAACATCCCGCGGCTGGTGCCGACGTGGACGAAGCCGATCATCATCGGCCGCCACGCCCACGGCGACCAGTACAAGGCGACCAACTTCAAGGTGCCGGGCCCGGGCACGCTGACCATCAGCTTCACCCCGGAAGACGGGTCGGAGCCGATGGAGTTCCAGGTCGCGAAGTTCCCCGAGGGCGGCGGCGTCGCGATGGGGATGTACAACTACCGCAAGTCGATCGAGGACTTCGCGCGCGCGTCGCTGCAGTACGGCCTCGACCGCGGCCTGCCGGTCTACATGTCGACCAAGAACACGATCCTCAAGGCCTACGACGGCCAGTTCAAGGACGTGTTCCAGGAGATCTTCGACGCCGAGTTCAAGGCCGACTTCGACGCCAAGGGCATCTCCTACGAGCACCGCCTGATCGACGACATGGTCGCCGCGGCGATGAAGTGGGAGGGCGGCTACGTCTGGGCGTGCAAGAACTACGACGGTGACGTCCAGTCCGACACGGTCGCGCAGGGCTTCGGCTCGCTCGGCCTGATGACGTCGGTGCTGCGCACGCCGGACGGCCGGACGGTCGAGGCGGAGGCCGCGCACGGCACGGTCACCCGGCACTACCGCCAGCACCAGCAGGGCAAGCCGACGTCGACGAACCCGATCGCGTCGATCTACGCCTGGACCCGCGGCCTCGAGCACCGCGGCAAGCTGGACGGCAACCAGGAGCTGATCGGCTTCGCGAACAAGCTGGAGCAGGTCGTCGTCGAGACCGTCGAGAGCGGCCAGATGACGAAGGACCTCGCGCTGCTGATCAGCAAGGACCAGCCGTGGCAGACGACCGAGGAGTTCCTCGCGACGCTGGACGACAACCTGGCGAAGAAGATCGCCCAGGGCTGAGTTGTGTTGTGGACGCCCCCTTCCCGGTTCGCCGGGGAGGGGGCTTTCGCATGATCACGCTTGGTGACCTCCGCTGGCGCCTCCGGGTGGTTGCGACGTCCGGCGCTGCCGTCCGGGTAAAGGATTGCCTACCCTTGGCGGGGGATGGGCTCGCGGGTTGGAGGAAGGCATGTCGAAGAAGACTCTGCTCATCTTGGGCGCCATCGGCCTGGTCATCGTCGTGTACGCCATGAACACGGACAAGCAGGCATCGGGGGCGTCGGCCACGGGCTGCAAGGTGACGGTGACGGCGGACGTCCTGAACGCCCGCGAGGCGGCCGACGGAAACGCGAAGATCGTCGGCAAGTACCTGCGCGACGCCCAGTTCGACGCGATGCCGGGCGTGCAGAACGGCTTCCGCAAGGTGGCCGACGACAAGTGGGTGGCGGCGGAGTTCACCCAGCCGATGGCCGGCTCGACCTGCTGAGGTCTCTCGTTCTTGCTTCTTTGCGTCCTTTGGCGCGCCCGGTTTTTGTCGGTGGTCGGTGGTAGAAGTGACCAGGTCGAAAACCGCAGGTGGCGGCGTCGGGTCGCCGGGAAGGAGGGCACGTCCGGGGGCGGGCGACAACTGAATCGCGGTGTCTGTGAGGTCTCCAGGGGGAGTCTCACGGGCCGGATGGCAGACGGGGGCGAGCCTTGGCGCCGGGCGTTCGGACGGGGGTCGGAGCGCGGCTGGGGTCCGCTTGGCCGGGCCGGTGGTGGCTGTGGGGACAGCGCGCGCCGGAGTTCTGGCTGCGGGGTTGGTTCGCCTGGGTGTTGTCGACGGCGGTCGAGCTGGGTCGGGTTCGGGAGCCGGTTGGTTGTGCGAGCTTGCCGGCGGGGGCCTGCCGGCGGGTTCCAGGCCGCGCCGGCGGCGGGAGCTGGCTATGGGAGCTGGTTGTGGAGCGCCCGCGGTAGATCGCAGCACTCGAGCCGGGCTGCGATCGGAAGCCGGCTGCGATCGGAAGCGGGCTGGGGTTGCGAAGCCGGCTTGCGCGGCGCTCGCTGCGTCCGAGCCGAGCCGAGCCGAGCCGAGCCGAGCCGAGCCGAGCCGAGCCGAGCCGAGCCGAGCCGAGCCGAGCCGAGCCGAGCCGAGCCGAGCCGAGCCGAGCCGAGCCGAGCCGAGCCGAGCCGAGCCGAGCCGAGCCGAGCCGAGCCGAGCGTCAGAGCTCGATCGTGAGGTCCTCCTCCGCGACCAGCACCTCGCCACCGAACCGGGCGCGGGCCTCCTCGGCCGCCGCCGGGCGGTCGGTGCCGGGCCAAAAGTGCGTCAGCAGCAACCGGCGGGCGCCCGCCTGCGCTGCCCAGTGGCCCGCCTCCGCCGCCGTCATCAGGTAGCGGGGTTCCGGCGGCTGGGTGCGGAGGGTCGCGTCGCAGATGAACAGGTCCGCGTCGCGGCCGAGCTCGGCCAGCGTCGGCGACGGTCCCGTGTCGCCCGTGTACGCCACCGTCAGCCCGGGCGCCGTCAAGCGCACGCCGAAGTTCGGCTGGTGGTGCGGCAGCGGGTGCGGCGTCATGCGGAACGGCCCGATGTCGGCCGGCTCGGCCAGGTCGCGCACCTCGAACAGCGTCTCCGGGTGCGGCCGGGGCTCCATCGCCTCGAGCCGGCGGACGGTGCCCGGCGTGCAGTGCAGCGGCAGCCGTGCCGACGGCTCGCCGGCCTGGACCGTGTAGTGCCACGCCCGGCCCAGCGCGCTCACGTCCGCGCAGTGGTCCGGGTGCTCGTGCGTCACGATCACCGCGTCCGGCAGCCCGTCGCGGCAATGCGCGAACAAGCGCGGCGCCGCTCCGTACCCGAGGTCGAGTACGACGCGAAAACCGTTGTGCTCCAAGAGAAATCCGGCACACGCGCGACCGGCCTCCGGCCACGCCCCGCAACTGCCCAGCACGGTCAGCCGGCTCACCGCTCCACCCATGCCCGGCAGTCTCGCAGAGCGGCCCCGGCAGGTAGCGTGCAACGTGTGCTGACCGTCTCCACCGTGAACGTCAACGGCCTCCGCGCCGCCGCCAAAAAGGGCTTCGTCGAGTGGCTCGCCGCCACGAAGGCCGACGTCGTCGCCTGCCAGGAGGTGCGGGCCGACGCCAGTCAGCTGCCCGCCGAGGTCGTCGAGCCCGACGGGTGGTTCTCGGTGCACGCGCCGTCGGCCGTCAAGGGGCGCAACGGCGTCGCCGTCTACAGCCGCGTCGAACCCGAAGAGGTGCGCATCGGCTTCGGGGAGCCCGAGTTCGAGGACAGCGGTCGCTACCTCGAGGTGCACCTGCCGAACGTCGTGGTCGCGAGCCTCTACCTGCCCAGCGGGGACGTCGGCACCGAACGCCAGGACGAAAAGGAACGCTTCATGGCCGCGTTCCTGCCCTACCTCGTCGAGCTGCGGGCGAAGGCCGCCGCGGCCGGGCGAGAGGCCGTCGTCGTCGGGGACTGGAACATCGCCTACGACACCGTCGACCTCAAGAACTGGCGCGGCAACCGCAAGAACTCCGGCTTCCTGCCCGAGGAACGCGCCTGGCTCGGCCGCGTCTACACCGAGGCCGGCTACACCGACGTCCAGCGCCGGCTCGACCCGGACGGCCCCGGCCCGTACACCTGGTGGTCCTACCGCGGGCAGGCCTTCGACAACGACTCCGGCTGGCGCATCGACTGCCAGCTCGCGACCCCGGGGCTCGCCGAGAAGGTCGTCGAGGTCGTGGTCGAGCGGGCGGCCGCCTACGACCAGCGCTGGTCCGATCACGCGCCGGTCACCGCGACCTACGACATCGACTTCTAGCCACCACTATCCGGTGAACGGCCTGCCGAACAGCGGCAAAGCCCAGCGTGCACCGGCATTGCGAACGACGAGTGAGCCTGACCGGCCACGCTCTACTTCAGGTAGTAGTTCACGGCCGCAAAACCACCCACCCGGGTGGTCAGAGTGAACCCTGGGGGCGCCCGGACCGTATAACCGGATGAGCGCTACTCTCGCTCCCGAGTTGATCAGAACCGACAGGTCTTGACACGCTCGGTAGTTTTCTGACCAGTAGCACGCAACGTCTCACTCGGATGGGTGAGCGTTACTCGCGGGAGGCACTCCGGTGCGCAACCCAGGTCGAACCCTGTTGCGGTCCACCCTGCGCGGTTCCCGCGCGGCCGTGGTGGTCACGCTCGTCCCGGCGGGCCTGCTCCTGGCCGGCGCCGGCAGCGCGTTCGCCGCCGTCACGACGACCGCGCAGTCCGGCACCAACGCGGAGAGCTTCGGCGTGCTCGGCCCCGTCGGGCTGGTCGCCGTCGCGCTGGGCATCGTCGGCATGACGCTGGGTGTGCTGCGCCAGCGCCGCAAGACCCGGGCCGCCGCGGCGCTCGCCGAGGCCACCCCGGTCGTGCCGGACGGGCCGGTCACCGCGATGGCCGAAGCCGTGCTCGCCGAGCCCATGCTCCGCGAGCCCATGATCCCCGAGCCCATGCTCGCCCAGCCCATGCTCGCCCAGCCCGTGCTCGCCGAACCCGACGTCACGCCGACGCGCCCGTTCCTCGCGCCGCGGCCGAACGCCTGAGGGCCCTCCGCGTCCGCCGGTCGTCCCGGCCTGGAAGAATCCTGACGTGTCCGAAGAACAGACCGTCGCAGCAGAGCGCCGCCCGCGGGTCCTGTCCGGGATCCAGCCCACCGCCGACTCGTTCCACCTCGGCAACTACCTCGGCGCGCTGCGCCAGTGGGTGCGGATGCAGGACACGCACGAGACGTTCTACTGCGTCGTCGACCTGCACGCGATCACCGTCGAGCAGGACCCGAAGGTGCTGCGCCAGCGCACCCGCGTCTCGGCCGCCCAGCTGCTGGCCATCGGCATCGACCCGCAGCGCAGCGCCCTGTTCGTGCAGAGCCACGTCCCGGAGCACGCGCAGCTGAGCTGGGTGCTGGAGTGCCAGACCGGCTTCGGCGAGGCCGGCCGGATGACGCAGTTCAAGGACAAGTCCGCGAAGCAGGGCGCCGACCGCTCGAGCGTCGGCCTGTTCACGTACCCGATCCTGCAGGCCGCGGACATCCTGCTGTACCAGGCCGACGCCGTCCCGGTCGGTGAGGACCAGCGCCAGCACCTGGAGCTGACGCGCAACCTCGCGCAGCGCTTCAACAACCGGCTGGGCAAGACGTTCGTGGTGCCGGAGCCGTACATCATCAAGGACACGGCGAAGATCTACGACCTCCAGGACCCGACGAGCAAGATGAGCAAGTCGGCGTCCAGCGCGAACGGCCTCGTCGAACTCCTCGAAGACCCGAAGCGCTCGGCGAAGAAGATCCGGTCGGCGGTCACCGACACCGGCCGCGAGGTCAAGTTCGACGCCGAGAACAAGGCGGGCGTGTCGAACCTGCTGACGATCTATTCGGCGCTGACCGAGCGGACGATCACCGACCTCGAAGCCGCGTACGAAGGCAAGGGCTACGGCGACCTGAAGAAGGACCTCGGCGAGGTCTTCGTCGAGTGGGTGACGCCGATCCAAGACCGTGTGAAGTCCTATTTGGACGACGTCGCGGAGCTGGACAAGGTGCTGGCCGCCGGGGCGGAACGCGCGCGCGAAGTGGCGTCGAAGACCCTGGCGAAGACGTACCAGCGGATCGGGTTCCTGCCGCCGGTGCGGTGAAGCTGATCCTGCTCAACGGCCCGCCGGGCAGCGGCAAGTCGACGCTCGCCCGGCGCTACGCCGCCGACCACCCGCCGGCGTTGGCACTGGACGTGGACCACATCCGCGCAATGCTCGGCGGCTGGCGTTCGGCTCCGGGCGAGGCGGGGCCTGCTGGCGCGTGACATCGCGGTGGCGGCGGCACGCACGCACCTGACCGCGGGCCACGACGTGGGGGTGCCGCAGCTGGTGGCCCGGCCGGGGTTCCCCGAACGGCTCGACGCGCTGGCGAGCGAATGCGGGGCGAGCTTTCACGAGGTTGTGCTGCCAGGGGGCCAGGGGCACCGCCCCGAAACTTCCCCGCCCTCCCTGGGGGGCGTGCCCAAGTCCAGTCTATCGGTGCCTACCGACGAAACCGGGTTTCGCGGCCGGGAACAAGCATCCTGTCCACAACTGCCCCAGCCTGTGGACAGAAGCCCCGGTAGGGCGAACCTCCCTCACCTGAGCCGCTCGCGTTGCGGGGTTCACGGTGCGTGGTTAGCGTTTCACGGTGGCGACCGAAGAAAAGGAAAAGCTGCTGCCGCGGCTGCGGCGGAAGTACCCGTGGCTCGATCACCTCATCCGGGCCAACGACGCCTTCACCGAGCGGTACGGCAACCACTACGCCGCCGCCATCACCTACTTCAGCGTGCTCTCCGTCTTTCCGCTGTTCATGGTCGCCTTCGCCGTTGTCGGGCTCGTCGTCAACCACGACCAGACGATCATCGCGAAGATCACCGACGGCATCAACAACTCCGTGCCCGAAGGTCTCAAGGACCTCGTCAACGGCATCGTCAAGGGCGCGCTCGACTCCGGCGGCGGGATCGGGATCTTCGGCCTCCTCATCGCCCTTTACTCCGGCATCGGCTGGATGTCGAACCTGCGGGACGCCCTCACCGCGCAGTGGGGCCAGGAAAAACAACCGCAGCCGATCGTCAAGCAGACGCTCAAGGACCTCGTCGCGCTGATCGGGCTCGGCGTCGCCCTCGTCGTCTCCTTCGCGCTGACCGCCGTCGGGGGTGGCGTTGGGCAGTTCCTGCTCGAACTCGTCGGGCTCGAACAGGCCACCTGGGCCATCGTGCTGCTCCGCGGGGCGACCATCGTGCTCGGGCTCGCCGCGAACACCCTCGTCTTCGTCTGGGTGATCGCCCGCCTGCCGCGGGAACGCGTCGCGCTGCGCAGTGCCGTCAAGGGCGCCGTCGTCGCCGCCATCGGGTTCGTCATCCTGCAGCAAGTCGGGTCGATCTACCTGGCCAGCGTCACGAAGTCGCCGTCGGCCGCGCTGTTCGGGCCGGTCATCGGTCTTCTCGTCTTCGCGAACCTCGTCTCGCGGTTCCTCCTGCTCATCACGGCGTGGACCGCGACGGCCAAGGAGAACGAACGCAAGGTCATCGCGCCCCCGCCGCCCGTGCGGCTCGAGCAGCACGTCACCGTGCAGCGCGGACCCGGCCTCGGCGCCGTCGCCGGGGCCTTCAGCGCCGGCGCGCTGCTCGCGTGGCTCGGCGGCCGACGGCGGTCCTGACCGAGGGATGCCCGCACGCCGGCTGGCTCTTCGCGGACGGACCAGCTGTGACGGGCCCCGGTTTCCGCTAGCCCGCGGCCCTCTTGCGCTGGTGCCCGACCACGAACCCGCCGACGATGATCAGGAACACCACCAGCGTGATGATCCAGCCGGTGACGCCGAACGGGTCCTCCTTCGCCGCCGAGGCGGCCGAGGACGTGCTGCCGTTGCCGGTGCCGCCGTCGGCGAGCTCCGCGGGGTCGCCGTCCGGTGCCGTCACGGTCGGCGCCTGGTAGGTGATCTGGCCGACCGGCACGGCCCGGTCGGCTTCCAGCGCGAAGCCGTAGTCGAGCAGCTTCGCCGCCTGGTCGACCACCTTGGTCGGCTTCTGCTCGGCGCGCAGCATGACGACCGCGAGCCGCTTCCCCTTGCGCTGCGCCGCGCCGACGTAGGTGTGGCGGGCGTCGTCGGTGAAACCGGTCTTGCCGCCGAGGAAGCCGGGGTAGACGCCGAGCAGCTTGTTGTCGTTGTAGATCGGGATCGCCGGCTTGCCGCCGGTCGGCGGGATCTCGAAGCTCTTCGTCGCGACGACCTTCGCGAACTCCGGCTGCTTCATCGCGTAGTGGAAGATCAGGCTGATGTCGTACGCCGAGGTCGACATGCCCGGCCCGTCCAGGCCCGACGGCGTCGCGGCACGCGTGTCGAGCGCGCCGATCTTCGCGGCCAGCGCGTTCATCTTCGCCACCGTGGCGTCGACCCCGCCGAGCGCCGTGGCGAACGCGTGCGCGACGTCGTTGCCCGAGTGCATCAGCAGGCCGTGCAGCAGCTGGTCGACGGTGTACCGGCCGCCGGCGACGAGGCCCATGCAGGTGCACTCCTGCTCGGCGTCCTCCTTCGTCGCGACGATCGGCTGCTGCGGGTCGAGCTGGGTGACGACGACCAGCGCGAGCAGCGTCTTGATCAGCGACGCGGGCCGCTGCCGGGCGTGCGGGTCCTTCGCCGCGATGACCGCGCCGGTGTCGAGGTCCTGCACCAGCCACGACGCCGCGGTGTTGCCGTCCGGCGGGTTGAGCGCGCCGTCCGGGGTGATGAGGCCGCACTCGGCCATCCGGTCGCCACCGGCCGGGACCGCGGGCACGGCCAGCGGAGCCGGTGACGGCTGGCCCGGCGCGGGCCTTTCCGACGTGTCGACCGGCGGCGGGGGTGCCTGGCGGTTCGCGCACTGGCCCTGCTGCGGCGCGGCGGCGGCCATGGCCGGCGTGCTCAGGGCCAGGAGGGCGGCGGCGAGCGTCGTCGTGAAGACCTTGAGCGACCGGGAGACAACGGAGTGCACCCACGCAATCTAGCGCCGCGACCGCCGCCGCATACTGGGGCATGCGCATTTCACGCGGCACCTCGCTGTTCCTGCTGGCCTTCGGTGTGTGGTCGTGGATCATCTGGATCACCTTCGCCAAGAACCTCTGGGACAGCGACCGGGCCTGGACCCCCGACGGCTCGCCCACCGCCTACTTCGTCGTGCACGCCGTGCTGACCGTCGTCTCGTTCGTGCTCGGCACGATCATCGGCGTGCTCGGCTGGCGCGGCGTGCGCGCGAATTCACGCGTCGACGCCTGAATCCCCTCCTTGGTCGGTGGCGCGGCCCGGCGGCCCGGTTTAGGTTGGCGCCACCGAACCTGGAGGTGGAATGTCCCGTTTACGTCGAATGGCGGCCCCGCTCGTGCTGGCCGTCGGAGGCGGCCTGTTCGCGGCGGCCCCGGCCGCGGAGGCCGCGCCGGTCGCCTGCGACACGACGAGCACGCCGTACACCTACGTCGTGACGTACCAGCCGGGCACCCGCGAGCCGGCCGTCGACAAGGAACTGGCGGCCAAGTGCGGCACGAAGGTCGCCTACTACGCCGAAATCGGTGTCGCGATCGCGAGCTCGCGCAACGCGGACTTCCAGCAGAAGATCGGCGTCTACCGGGCCTATTCGGGCGCCAAGGACGTGGCTTCCCAGGGCGCCGCGGCTTCCGCCCGCTCGCTGGGCGCGGTGCGGACGCTGGAGGACACGCGGTCCGTGGCCGCCGCCGGTGACCTGTCCGCGCAGCAGTGGGACATGAAGGCGATCCACGCGCCCGAAGCGAACAAGATCTACCAGGGCAGCCGCGCGGTGACGGTCGGCGTGCTCGACTCGGGCATCGAGGCGACGCACCCGGCGCTGAAGGCGGCCGTCGACCCGGCCGCTTCGGCGGGCTGCGTCACCGGGGCACCGGATTCGACGCCGGCCTCCTGGGCACCGACGACGTCGGACCACGGCACGCACGTGGCGGGCACGATCGCGGGCAAGGACCCGGCGGCGGGCTTCACGGGCGTCGCCCCGGGCGTGCGGCTGGCCGCGGTGAAGGTCGTCAACGACTCGGGCTACATCTTCCCGGAGTCGGCGGTCTGCGGGTTCGTGTGGGCGGCCCGGCACGGGTTCGCGGTGACGAACAACAGCTACTACATCGACCCGGGCCTGTTCTACTGCCCGAAGCAGCCGGGCGACGCGGCGGCGTTCGAGGCGGTCCGCCGGGCGGTGGAGTTCTCGACACGCCGCGGCGTGCTGAACGTGGCGGCGGCGGGCAACGACAGCCTCGACACGACGAAGCCGGAGACGGACCCCAACCGCCCCCACCCGGTGGACTCGACGTGCGGCATCCTCCCGAAGGCGATCGACGGCGTCGTGAACGTGTCGTCGGTCGGCTACGCGGGCACGAAGTCGGGCTTCAGCAACTACGGCGACATCGACGTGACGGCACCCGGCGGCGACTTCGCCCAGACGCCACCGGAGGGCGCCGGCCCGGCATGCCCGCTGTCAACGGTGGTCGGCGGCAAGTACGGCTCGAAGTGCGGCACGTCAATGGCCTCCCCGCACGCAGCGGGCGTGGCGGCGCTGATCGCATCCCGCCACCGCGGAATCCCCCCGCAGCTGCTGGCCAAGGTCCTGGAGAGCGAAGCGGACGCGGTGAAGTGCGCGGCCACGGACACGGCCTGCACGGGCCCGGCGAAGAACAACTCGTACTACGGCCACGGCCTGGTGGACGCCCTGGACGCAGTGCGCTGACCGGATGACGGGAGCACCCCGGACCCAGCAAAGGAGCAGGGTGGTCATCCCGTCGCCTGAGGCCGTGAAATCACTTTGAGCCGGGCCCGCAACACACAGCGCAACGCGAGGGGACAGCGCAAGCTTGCGGGCCCGGCTCAAAGTGATAGGCCTCGTTCAGGCGACGGGATGACCACCCAGCGGCCCACCTCTCAAACGTGAGGGGACAGCGCTCCCCGTGGTCATCCCAGAGCCTGCCCGTCCGGCGAGGACAATCTTTTTTGCCACGGCAGGCTTCTGCCGCGGCTGGGCTGCGGGTCCGACCTCCCCCGCCCCTCCGTTCGGATTGTCAGTCGCCGCCCGGGTTTGTCAAGGCGGGAAAGCGTGCCTTGACAAACCCGGTCGTCGACTGAAGAGAAGGCTGGGATGAGGGGCGGGGGAGGCCTGGTGACGTCGTTGGTCGGCTCGCGTTGCCGGCCGCCGGTTCGCCTTCTTTCTCTCTCCCCCCCCCGGCCCTCCCCGTGCCTCTAGAACTCAAACGCGCTTGAACAGCAGGGCGCGCTTCACTTCCTGGATCGCCTTGGTCACCTGGATGCCGCGGGGGCAGGCGTCCGTGCAGTTGAACGTCGTGCGGCAGCGCCAGACGCCTTCGCCGTCGTTCAGGATGTCCAGGCGCTCCTCCGACCCCTCGTCGCGGGAGTCGAAGATGAAGCGGTGGGCGTTGACGATCGCCGCCGGGCCGAAGTACGAGCCGTCGTTCCAGTACACCGGGCAGGACGATGTGCAGCACGCGCAGAGGATGCACTTCGTCGTGTCGTCGAAACGATCCCGGTCGGCCTGGGACTGGATGCGCTCGCGCGTCGGCTCGTTGCCGTAGGTGATCAGGTACGGCTTGATCGCGCGGTACGCCTCGAAGAACGGGTCCATGTCGACGTAGAGGTCCTTCAACGTCGTCAGGCCCTTGATCGGGGCGATCGTGATCGTGGTCTTCTTGCCGCTCTTCTCCAGCAGGTCCTTCATCAGGACCTTGCAGGCGAGCCGGTTGATGCCGTTGATCTGCATCGCGTCGGACCCGCACACGCCGTGGGCGCACGAACGGCGGAACGAGAACGTGCCGTCGATGTAGTCCTTGACGTAGAACAGCAGGTTGAGCAGCCGGTCGGTGCGCTGCGCCGGGACGTCGTAGGACTCCCAGTGCGGCTCCGAATCCACCTCCGGGTTGAACCGCAGGATCTTCAGCGTGACCGTGATCGGGGTGTGCTCGTCCGCAGCAGCAGGAGCGTCCTCAGTGGTGGCCGCAGTCATCAGTACTTCCGCTCCATCGGCTCGTAGCGGGTGAAGGTGACCGGCTTGTAGTCCAGCCGGATGTCGGACGACAGACCGGAGCCCTGCTTGTAGGCCATGGTGTGCCGCATGAAGTTCGTGTCGTCGCGGTTCGGGTAGTCCTCGCGGGCGTGGCCGCCGCGGGACTCCTTGCGCGCCAGCGCGCCCACGATCAGGACCTCGGCCAGCTCCAGCAGGAAGCCCAGCTCGACGGCTTCGAGCAGGTCGGTGTTGTACCGCTTGCCCTTGTCCGCCACGGTGATCCGCTGGTACCGCTCCTTCAGCGCCTGGACGTCGGTCAGCGCCTGCTTCAGCGTGTCCTCGGTCCGGTACACCGACGCGTGCGAGTCCATCGTCTGCTGCATTTCCTTGCGGATGTCGGCGACGCGCTCGTCGCCGTGCTCCGACAGCAGGCCCGCCAGCTGCTCCTCGACCAGCGCGGTCGGGTTTTCCGGGAGTTCGACGTGCTCGTGCGCCAGCGCGTACTCCGCGGCGGCGATGCCGGCGCGGCGGCCGAACACGTTGATGTCCAGCAGCGAGTTCGTGCCGAGCCGGTTGGAACCGTGCACGGACACGCACGCGACCTCGCCCGCGGCGTACAGGCCGGGTATGACGTTCTCGTTGTCCCGCAACGCTTCGCCGTGGATGTTGGTCGGGATGCCGCCCATGACGTAGTGGCACGTCGGGAACACCGGCACCGGCTCCTTGACCGGGTCGACGCCCAGGTAGGTCCGGGAGAACTCCATGATGTCCGGGAGCTTCGCGTTCAGCGTCTCCTCGGGGATGTGCGTGACGTCGAGGACGACGTAGTCCTTGTTCGGGCCACAACCCCGGCCCTGCAGCACTTCCTGCACCATGGAGCGCGCCACGATGTCGCGCGGCGCGAGGTCCTTGATGGTGGGGGCGTAGCGCTCCATGAACCGCTCGCCGGAGGCGTTGCGCAGGATCCCGCCCTCGCCGCGGACGGCTTCGGAAATGAGAATCCCCAGGCCCGCGAGGCCGGTCGGGTGGAACTGGAAGAACTCCATGTCCTCCAGGGGCAGGCCCTTGCGGAAGATGATGCCGAGACCGTCACCGGTGAGGGTGTGCGCGTTCGACGTCGTCTTGAAGATCTTGCCCGCGCCGCCGGTGGCGAACACGATCGACTTCGCCTGGAAGACGTGCAGCTCGCCGGTGGCCAGCTCGTAGGCGACGACGCCGGAGGCGACCGGGTTGCCGTTCTCGTCCGGGGTGGTGACGAGGTCGAGCACGTAGAACTCGTTGAAGAACTCCGTGCCGTACTTGACGCAGTTCTGGTACAGCGTCTGCAGGATCATGTGGCCGGTGCGGTCCGCGGCGTAGCAGGCGCGGCGGACCGCGGCCTTGCCGTGGTCACGCGTGTGCCCGCCGAACCGGCGCTGGTCGATCTTGCCTTCGGGCGTGCGGTTGAACGGCAGGCCCATCTTCTCGAGGTCGAGGACGGCGTCGATGGCCTCCTTCGCCATGATCTCGGCGGCGTCCTGGTCGACCAGGTAGTCGCCGCCCTTGATCGTGTCGAAGGTGTGCCACTCCCAGTTGTCCTCTTCGACGTTCGCCAGCGCGGCGCACATGCCGCCCTGGGCCGCGCCGGTGTGGGACCGGGTCGGGTAGAGCTTGGTGAGGACCGCGGTGCGGGCGCGCTGGCCGGACTCGATGGCCGCGCGCATGCCGGCGCCGCCGGCACCGACGATCACCACGTCGTACTTGTGGAACTGCATGGCAGGAGGTCTCCGGGGCTTCAGTTCGCGGGCATGTTCGGGTCGAAGGTGAAGATCACCATCGTGCCGACGGCCAGGATCAGCACCATCGAGACGTAGAGCAGGATCTTCAGCCAGAACCGCGTGCTGTCCTTGCGGGCGTAGTCGTCGATGATCGTGCGCAGCCCGTTGCCGCCGTGGATCTCGGCGAGCCACAGCATCGACAGGTCCCAGAACTGCCAGAACGGCGAGGCCCAGCGGCCGGCGACGAAGCCCCAGTTGATCCGGTGCACGCCGCCGTCGAGGATGTTCATGATCAGCAGGTGGCCGAGCACCAGGACGACCAGCGCGAGGCCGGAGATCCGCATGAACAGCCAGCTGTAGAGCTCGAAGTTGCTGCGGCGCGCGGCGGGGCGCTTCGGCGAACGGGGGCTGGCGAGAGCGAGGTCGGCCATGTCAGTTACCCCCGAAGAGCATTTCGGCGGTGCGCTTCAGCATGAAGAACGCACCGGGAACCATCACGACGACCCAGACGACGCCGATGACCCACGTCATGGCCTTCTGCAGCTGCGGGCCCTTCGACCAGAAGTCGACCAGCATGACGCGGATGCCGTTGAGCGCGTGGAACAGCACCGCGCCGACCAGCCCGACCTCCAGGAGGTTCACGAGCGGCGTCTTGTAGGTCTCGATGACCTGGTCGTAGGTGTTCGGCGACACGCGCACCAGCGCGGTGTCGAGCACGTGCACGAACAGGAAGAAGAATGTGAGCACGCCGGTGATGCGGTGCAGGACCCAGGACCACATGCCGGGGTCGCCCCGGTAGAAGGTCCCCTGCCGGCGTGAGGCACCCGCCCGATCGCTCGCCGCCGCCTCTGGGGCGGTGCTCGCCGTGGTGGACATCGGTGAACGGCCTCCAACGTCTGACTGTGCGCCCGGTGGCCGTGAGGTCCGCTGTCGCCGCGGGAACGGCGGCTATGCCGAGATCAACGTCATCGAGCCTGGATGAATCGGATGCTAGACCCGCCCCCGGAAGGCGGCTCACCTCCGGGTTCCCCTCTGTGATGGACCAGACACCCGGACGCGCGCCGAGTGTGGGCGCCGTCACAGCGCCGGGGTCCACTATGGACACGTCGCGGCCGTGCGGGGCCTGTTCGCCCACCCGGCTGACCCACGATCGAGTGGTGATCGTCCGGAGCGGCCTGGAACGATTCGGAAGAGCGGCTGGCCAGTGTCGTCTCACAGAGTGATCGGAGTGGTCCAGCCCTCGGTCGGCCTGGCACGCTGAGTGACAGCAAACGGGCTTTCGGTCGTCCCAGGGAACTCTGGTACCGCCGAAAGCCGCGCTGGGCGGCCGGGATGATCACGGTCGGTGTCCAGTTCGTCGCGCGTGCGACTCGTGAGTAAACGTTTGTGTTACGTAGCGTGCCTTTCCTATGGCGCATTCCTGTCCGGCGGGTACGGTCTGGCGGTCGACCCGGCAGTAGGGCCGGGTCGTGCCCTTGACCATCCGCTGGATCAGCGGGGAGGGAGAATCACGTTGCGTCGCATGCGTGGAACCGCGCTGGCCGCCGCGGCCATGGCCGGGGTGCTCACCCTGGCCGGGTGCGCCAAGGACTCGGGCGGTGGCAGCACCAACAACACCGCGGCTTCGTCGGGTGGTTCCGACTGCATCACCGCGCCGAAGCCGCCCGCGGCGCCCGCCGCCGCCAGCAGCTCGGCGGCAGCCGGTGAGAAGGTCGACGGCAGCAAGCTCAAGATCGGCCTGGCCTACGACGTCGGCGGCCGGGGTGACGCGTCCTTCAACGACGCCGCCGCCGCGGGCACCGACAAGGCGAAGGCCGAGCTCGGCGTGACGACGGTCAGCGAGAGCACCGCCGGCTCCAGCGAGGCCGAGTCGGCCAAGCAGCAGCGCCTCGACCAGATGGCCGCCACTGGCCTGAACCCGATCATCGCGGTCGGCTTCGCCTACGCGCCGGCGGTCAAGGTCGTCGCGGCCAAGTACCCGAACACCAAGTTCGCCATCGTCGACGACGACTCGATCACGCTGCCGAACGTGACGTCGCTGGTCTTCGCCGAGGAGCAGGGCTCGTTCCTGGCCGGCGTCGCCGCCGCGTACAAGAGCAAGAACTGCCACATCGGCTTCGTCGGCGGTGTCAACACCCCGCTGATCCAGAAGTTCGAGGCCGGCTTCCTGCAGGGCGCGAAGACCGTTTCGTCCAAGATCAAGATCGAGGACGAGTACCTCACCCCGGCCGGTGACTTCTCCGGGTTCCAGGACCCGCCGAAGGGCAACGCGAAGGCCGCGGCCGAGATCGCCAAGGGCGCGGACGTGATCTACCACGCCGCCGGCGCCTCGGGTAAGGGCGTGTTCGACGCCGCGAAGGCGGGCAACGCGCTGGCCATCGGTGTCGACTCCGACCAGTACAACCAGAAGACCGTCGAGGCCGACAAGGACATCATCATCACGTCGATGCTCAAGCGCGTCGACGTCGCGGTGTTCGACTACGTGCGGGCCGTCGCCAAGGGCGACCTGACGACCCTGCCGAAGCGGTTCGACCTCAAGGTCGACGGCGTCGGCTACGCCACCTCCGGTGGCAAGATCGACGACATCAAGGACGTCCTGGACGGCTACAAGGCCCAGATCATCGCGGGCCAGATCACCGTTTCGGACAAGCCGCAGAAGTAACTCAGTGCGCGCCGGGGCTCGGAGGATTTTCTCCTCCGGGCCCCTCACGCGTTTACACGAGATATGGAATTCTCCCGCCCATGAGCACAGCCGAGGCCCCGGCCGAGGCCGTCCCCGACCGGGGCGCCCCCGCCGTCCAGCTGACCGGGATCACCAAGCGCTTTCCCGGCGTGGTGGCCAACTCCGACGTCAACCTCACCGTCGCCGCGGGCGAGGTGCACGCCATCTGTGGCGAGAACGGCGCCGGCAAGTCCACCCTGATGAAGATCCTGTACGGCATGCAGCCGCCGGACGAGGGCACCATCGCGATCAACGGCGAAGAGGTGAAGCTGCGCAACCCGCAGGACGCCATCCGCGCCGGCATCGGCATGGTGCACCAGCACTTCATGCTCGCCGACAACCTGACCGTCGGCGAGAACGTCTTCCTCGGCGCCGAGGGCCTGCACGGCATCGGCCGCGCCGCCCGGGCCAGGCTGGCCGAGCTCGCCGAGCGGACCGGCCTGCACGCCAAGCCGGAGACGCTGCTGGAGGAGCTCGGGGTCGCCGACCGCCAGCGCGTCGAGATCGTCAAGGTGCTCTACCGCGGGGCGAAGATCATCATCCTCGACGAGCCGACCGCGGTGCTGGTCCCGCAGGAGGTCGACGCGCTCTTCGACACCGTGCGGGAGATGAAGGACGGCGGCTACACCTTCCTCTTCATCTCGCACAAGCTCGACGAGGTCCGCGCGATCGCCGACACCGTCACGGTGATCCGGCGCGGCACGACCGTCGGCACCGCCGACCCGAAGACCATCACCTCCCGCCAGCTCGCGGAGATGATGGTCGGGTCCGAGCTGCCCAGCCCGGAGACCCGCGAGTCCACGGTCACCGACCGGGACGTGCTGCGGCTGACCGGGCTGACGCTGGGCGCCGAGGGGTCGGACCGCAACGCGCTCGACGACGTCTCCTTCACCGTGCACGCGGGCGAGGTGCTCGGCATCGCCGGTGTCGAGGGCAACGGCCAGACCGAGCTGGTCGAGACGATCATGGGCATGCGCAAGCCGTCGGGCGGCACGATCGAGCTGGTCGATGCCGATGGCAAGGCGCGGGACATCACCAAGGCGGGCACGCTGGCGCGGCGCGAGGCGGGCATCGGCTACATCGCCGAGGACCGCACCCGGCACAGCCTGCTGCTCACGCAACCGTTGTGGGTCAACCGGATCCTCGGCTACCAGACCCGTGAACCGGTCTCGAAGGGCCAGTTGCTCGACATCGCGGGCGCCCGCGCCGACACCGAGCGGATCGTCCGCGACTACGACGTCCGCACGCCGGGCATCGACGTCCCGGCCGCGGCGCTCTCCGGCGGCAACCAGCAGAAGCTGATCGTCGGGCGCGAGCTGTCCGGCAACCCGGTGCTGCTCATCGCGTCGCACCCCACGCGGGGTGTCGACGTCGGCGCGCAGGCGCTGATCTGGGAGAACATCCGCCAGGCCCGCGCCGACGGCCTCGCGGTGCTGCTGATCTCCGCCGACCTCGACGAGCTGATCGGCCTGTCCGACACGATCCGGGTCATGCTGCGCGGCCGCCTCGTGAGCGAGGCCGACCCCGCCACCGTGACCCCGCAGGAACTGGGCTCCGCGATGACCGGCGCGGGAGAGGGTGACGAAGAATGACCTCCTGGCGCACGAAACTGCTGCCACCGCTGCTGGCGATCGTCTTCGCCGTGCTGCTGTCGGCGATCGCGCTGATCATCTCCGGGGCCGACCCGCTGCAGGCGTACGGCACGATGATCGGCCAGATGTTCAAGGGCTCGACCGCGGTCGACACGGTGAACCTGGCGACCGTCTACTACCTGTCCGGGCTCGCGGTGGCCATCGGCTTCCAGATGAACCTGTTCAACATCGGCGTCGAGGGCCAGTACCGGTTCGCCGCCGTCGTCGCGGCCATCGCCGGCGGCGCCATGAAGCTGCCGCCGGTGATCCACGTCGTCGCGATCCTGGTGGTCGCGGTCGTCGCGGGCATGGCGTACGCGGCGATCCCGGCGATCCTCAAGGTCACCCGCGGGGTCAGCGAGGTCATCTCGACGATCATGCTCAACGCGATCGTCGCCGGCATCATCGCGTTCCTCATCAACGCCGACCAGTTCGGCGTGCAGACCGGCAACAACATCGGCACCCGCGTGATCGAGCCGTCCGGCCGGATCCCCGGCATCCCGCTTGGCTCGGGCACGCTCTTCGGGTTCGTCTTCATCGCCGCGATCGTCGGCGGTGCCTACTGGTTCATGCTCAACCGCACGCGGTTCGGCTTCGAGCTGAAGGCGTCCGGCGAGTCCACCACCGCGGCCGCCGCGGGTGGTGTCAACGCCAAGAAGATGACGCTGATCGCGATGCTGCTCTCCGGTGGCGTCGCCGGCCTGGTCGCCATGCCGGAGCTGCTCGGCCGCGACTACAGCTACGGCATCACCGCGACCCAGATGTACGGCTTCACCGGCATCGCGGTCGCGCTGCTCGGCCGCAACCACCCCGGCGGCATCGCGCTCGGCGCGCTGCTGTGGGCGTTCCTCGACACCTCCGCGGTGTCGCTGGAGCAGATCAACGTGTCCAAGGAGATCGCGACGATCATGCAGGGCATCATCGTGCTGTCGGTCGTCGTGGCGTACGAGATCGTGCGCCGGGCCGACCTCGCGGCGGAACAACGCCGGGTCGGGCGCGCGCTCGCCGGCCGCAAGGGTTCCTCGGTCAGCGAAGGGGGTGCGGTGTGATCACCGACGTCGCTCCCGAATCCGGCTCGACCATGCCGGTGCAGCGCAAGCGGGGCCGGATCCCCGGCTGGCTGCGCGGGGTGATCTGGGCCGTGGTCGCCATCGTCGTCATCTCGGCGGCGTCGTACTCCACCGGCGTCGCCGCGCTGACGTCGTCGAACACCGCGCAGACGGCGTTGCGCCTGGCGCTGCCGATCCTGCTCTGCGCGCTGGGTGGCCTCTGGGCCGAACGCGCGGGCGTGGTGAACATCGGCCTCGAGGGCATGATGATCCTCGGCACCTGGGGCGCCGCCTGGGGTTCCTACAACGGTGGCGTGTGGGCCGGCCTGATCGCCGCGATCGTGTTCGGCGCGCTCGGCGGGCTGCTGCACGCGGTGGCGACGGTGACGTTCAACGTCAACCACATCGTCTCCGGTGTCGCGATCAACCTGCTCGGCCTGGGCATCACGAAGTACCTGGCGAACCTGATCTTCGCGCCGATCTCCGGCAACCCGCGGCAGTCGCCGGTGGTGCCGAAGTTCGACACCTACTCGGCGACGTTCCTCTCGGACTGGCTCGGCGACCTGGAGAAGGAGCAGCGCGTCGGCATCTCCGACGTCGCCGGCATCCTGCGCGGGCTCGTCACCGAGGTGGCGCCGCTGACGATGCTGGCGATCATCCTGGTGCCGGTGAGCTTCTGGGTGCTCTGGCGCACCCGGTTCGGCCTGCGGCTGCGCTCCTGTGGCGAGAACCCGGTGGCGGCCGAGTCCCTCGGCGTCAACGTCTACCTGCACAAGTACGTGGCCGTGGTCATTTCGGGCGCGTTCGCCGGCATGGGTGGCGCTTCGCTGGTGCTGCTGCGCGGCGGCGCGGACTACCTGGAGAACCAGACGAACGGCCGCGGGTACATCGGCCTCGCGGCGATGATCTTCGGCAACTGGCGGCCGGGCGGCCTGCTCGGCGGCGCGGCCCTGTTCGGCTACGCGGACGGCCTCCAGCTCGCCGGCGGCGGCGAAGCGGTGCTCGCGCTGCTGTACGGCGCGGTGATCCTGGTCGGCGTGATCGTCGTGGTGCAGTTGTTCCGCCGCCAGTGGATCGCGGCCGGGCTCGGCGTCATCGGCGCCGGTGTGCTGTACGCGATTTACTGGTCGAACGACACGCTGCCGTCCGACCTGATCCCGTACACCGCGCACTTCGTGACGCTGATCGTGCTGGCGGTGGCCTCGCAGCGGCTGCGGCCGCCGAAGGCCGACGGGCAGCCGTACCGACGGGGTGAGGACTGAGTGTCTACTGTGGATTGGGACGCGCTGCGTTCCCAGGCGATCGAGGCTGCTTCCCATGCGTACGCGCCTTATTCGGGGCTGCACGTGGGGGTCGCCGGGATCGTCGACGACGGCCGGGTCGTGACCGGGTGCAACGTCGAGAACGCTTCCTACGGCCTCGGGCTGTGCGCTGAGTGCACGATGGCCGGCCAGCTGCGGCTGTCCGGCGGCGGCCGCCTGGTCGCGGTCGCTTGCCGGTCCGGTGCCGGTGACCTGCTGATGCCGTGCGGGCGCTGCCGGCAGGTCCTGTTCGAGCTGGGCGGGTCCACGTGCCTGGTGGACACGCCGCGTGGCGTGCTGCCGATGTCCGACGTGCTGCCGGACGCGTTCGGCCCGGACGACCTGCCGTGAGCGCGTTCGCGGCGGTCGATGTCATCCGGACGAAACGGGACGGCGGCACGCTTTCCGACGAGCAGATCGACTGGGTCGTCGACGCCTACACCCGTGGTGACGTCGCCGAAGAGCAGATGTCGGCGCTGGCCATGGCGATCTTCCTGCGCGGGATGACGTCGGCCGAGATCTCCCGGTGGACGCACGCGATGATCGCGTCGGGGGAGCGGCTGTCGCTGCCGGTCTCCCGGCCCACGGTCGACAAGCACTCGACGGGCGGCGTCGGCGACAAGATCACGCTGCCGCTGGCGCCCCTGGTGGCGGCGTGCGGCGCGGCGGTGCCGCAGCTGTCGGGCCGCGGGCTCGGCCACACGGGCGGGACGCTGGACAAGCTGGAGTCGATCCCGGGCTGGCGGGCGGCACTGTCCACTTCGGAGATCCAGGCGCAGCTGGAGGACGTCGGCGCGGTGGTCTGCGCGGCGACGTCCGGGCTGGCGCCGGCGGACAAGAAGCTGTACGCGCTGCGGGACGTCACCTCGACGGTGGAGTCGATCCCGCTGATCGCCAGCTCGATCATGAGCAAGAAGATCGCGGAGGGCGCGTCGGGGCTGGTCCTGGACGTGAAGTTCGGGTCGGGCGCGTTCATGAAGACCCTCGACCAGGCGCGTTCGCTGGCTGCCGCGTTGACCTCGATCGGCGCTGATCACGGCGTCCCGACGACGGCGTTGCTGACGGACATGAACGTCCCGCTGGGGCGGGCGGTCGGCAACGCGGTGGAGGTCGCGGAGTCGGTCGAGGTGCTCCAGGGCGGCGGTCCCGCCGACGTCGTCGAACTGACGGTGGCGTTGGCCAGGGAGATGCTGGCGTTGGCCGGTGTTTCCGCGGACCCGGCCGCCGTGCTGGCTTCCGGTGCGGCGTACGAGGTCTGGTGCCGGATGATCTCGGCCCAGGGCGGGGACCCTGCCGCGCCGCTGCCGGCGCCTTCGCACGTCCACGTCGTCGAGGCGCCTTCGTCGGGCGTGCTGGCTTCGCTGGACGCGTACGCGGTGGGCGTCGCGGCCTGGCGGCTGGGTGCCGGCCGGGCCCGCAAGGAGGACCCGGTCCAGGCCGCGGCGGGCGTGCTGTGCCTGGCCAAGCCGGGCGACCGGGTCTCGGCCGGTGACCCGCTCCTGGAGCTGCACACGGACACACCCGACGCGGTCCCCGCGGCCCTGGCCGCCCTCGAAGGCGGCTTTACGATCGCCGACTCGGCACCTGAGCCGGGCCCGATCGTCGTGGAGACGATCCGCGCAGAGGTGTGACGATCGTCGCGAAGATGATCACCCGTCCGAGTGAGATCTGAAGCATGAGAAAGGCCCCCACCGGATCCCGGTGGGGGCCTTCTTCAGATGCCTACTCCGTGGCTTCTTCCGAGCTTTCGCCCGCCTTGGCCTTGGCGTCGGCCGGCTTCGGTGCGCGGCCGTTGCGGCTGCTGCGGCGCGGCTGGCGCGGGGCCGGCGGGGGCGGGGCGATCTGCTGGACCGCCGGGCCGCCGCCGAGCATCAGCTCCGCGAACGTCGCCATCGCCTCGTCGAGCTGGCCGCCGATGCGGCGGACGCTCTCGTCGTTGCTCTTGCGGACCAGCGAGTCGACCGAGTCGGTGTCCGGCTGCTTCGACAGCGTGCCCTCGACCTTGGCCAGGCCGCTCTTCACCGTGCCGTCGAGGTCGCCGAGGCTCGCCATGAAGCCGTCCTCGACCTTGTCGAGGCGGGAGGCCAGGTCGTCGAGGCGGGTGGTGACCGTTTCGAGCCGGTTGCCCAGGTTCTCCAGCCGGTCGGACGCGTCGATCATCTCGCCCGTCTCGGTCAGCGCGACCTTGAGCGCCTCGGTGTTCGCGTCGATCCGCTCGTGCGTGGTGCGGCCCAGCTCGCCGACGCGCTCCTGCGTGACGCGGCTGAGCTCGTCGACCTTGTTCCGCAGCTCGTGGTCCGTGGTGTCGACGCGCTCGCGCAGCGTCGACTCGGCCTGCTCGATCCGCTCGCGGACCGGGCCGTGCACCGACTGCGGCAGCGACTCGAGCTTCGCGTCCTGCTTGTCCAGGTGCCCGCCCAGCTCGTCGAGCCGCCGGTGGATGTTCTGGAGCTTGTCCTCGAGCCCGTCCATCCGGCCGGCGACACCCTCGAAGCGGGCGGCGACGCCGTCGAGACGGCCGTCGAGCTGCGCGAAGGGCTTGGCGAGCTTGTCGACGATGCTCTCGACGGCCCGGGTCAGCGCGGCGATCGCGGTGTCCTGGGCCTCGAGGCGGGACATCGTCTCGTCGAGGCGCTCGGCCAGGACGCTGACCTCGGTGCGGTCGGGCATTTCGGACAGCCGCTTGCGGACCGCGCCCAGCGAGTCCACCGGCGCGAGGCGGGCGTAGATGTCGTCGAGCGCGTCGAAGATCTGCTGCTGCTCGCTCTCACGCACTTCGGCCGCGCGCACCAGCATGTTGCGCATCCGGTCGAAGGACGGGGCGGCAATGTGGTTGTCAGTGGTCACTGCTGTGTGTCCTTCGTCGGCGGGGAAATGGAGGGACGTGCCACGAAGCTTATCGATTGCAAAAATTGCTGTCTGTATGGCCCCCGTGAAGAGGCTATTGCGGAGGCAGCCCCCGGATGGCCGATTCGGGACATGATCCTCAACGCTGAGGGTTAGCCCGAGCCTGAGAGTTACGGCCATGTAGGGGAATGACAACGAGGTTACCGTTGGGGGATGCCTGACGAAAGCCCTGTTCTGCCCACCGAGACACTCCGCCGCGCACCCAAGGTGCTGCTGCACGACCACCTCGACGGCGGCCTGCGCCCGGCGACCGTCGCCGAGCTCGCCGACGCGACCGGTTATGCCGGTTTGCCCACCACCGACCCGGCCGAGCTGGGCAGCTGGTTCCGCCGAGCGGCCGACTCCGGCTCACTCGTTTCCTACCTCGAGACCTTCGCGCACACCTGCGGGGTGATGCAGACGGAGGAAGCGCTGGTCAGGGTTGCCGCGGAGGCGGTGGAGGACCTGGCCGCCGACGGCGTCGTCTACGCCGAGGTGCGCTACGCCCCGGAGTTGTTCGTCGAACGCGGTCTGTCACTCGATGCGGTGGTTGAGGCCGTCCAGGCGGGGTTCACGGAGGGCACACGGCGGGTGGCCGCGAACGGAGGCACGATCCGCGTCGGGACGTTGCTCTGCGCGATGCGCCAGCACGCCCGCGCGCTCGAGATCGCGAACCTGGCCGTCCGCTACCGTGACGCCGGCGTGGCCGGGTTCGACATCGCCGGGCCCGAGGACGGATTCCCGCCCACCCGCAATCTCGACGCGTTCGAATATCTGCGTCAGAACAATGCGCACTTCACCATTCACGCGGGTGAAGCATTCGGTTTGCCGTCCATTTGGGAAGCGATTCAGCACTGCGGCGCCGAGCGGCTCGGGCACGGCGTGCGCATCGCCGAGGACATCAAGACCGACGCCGACGGCACGGTCCACCTTGGACGGTTGGCCGCCTACGTCAGGGACCGCCGCATCCCCCTGGAGATCTGCCCGACGTCGAACGTCCAAACAGGCACGGTCGGCTCGATCGCCGAGCACCCCATCGGCCTGCTCGCCAAGCTGCGCTTCCGGGTGACGGTGAACACGGACAACCGGCTGATGAGCGGATGCACGATGACCAGCGAATTCGCGGCGCTGCACGAGACGTTCGGCTATGGTCTCGACGACTTCCGCTGGTTCACGATCAACGCGATGAAATCCGCGTTCATCGATTTCGACGCCCGGCTCGCGCTCATCGACGACGTCATCAAGCCCGGGTACGCCGCGCTCGCCTGACCTTCCCCGCCAAGGACCGCAACTCGTTTGCGGTCCTTAGCCATGCCAACTATCGTTCACTATGTAGGAACAGCTTCTCAATATTTGAGACGGTGGCGAAGATGGCGCAGGTCGTGGAGTTTTCGACGAGTCGGCGGCGAT
This sequence comes from Amycolatopsis sp. MtRt-6, assembly GCF_017308975.1. Classification (GTDB taxonomy): domain Bacteria; phylum Actinomycetota; class Actinomycetes; order Mycobacteriales; family Pseudonocardiaceae; genus Amycolatopsis. Next base: position 209,229 of record NZ_JADWPD010000006.1, read on the forward strand.
GGCTCGTCCTCGCGCTCGGCCTCGCCGCACAGACCGCGAGCTGTTCGTTCCTCTACGGCATCCCGTTCCTGGTCCCGGCGATGCGCGCCGCCGAGGGGCTGACGCTGGCGGAGGCCGGCACGGTCGTCGCGGCGCCGAGCATCGGGCTGTTGTTCACCCTGATCGTGTGGGGTGCGGCTGCGGACCGTTACGGAGAGCGCCTCATCATGGCCCTTGGCCTGGGCGTCTCGGGGTTACTCCTGGTGTACGCCGGGACAGGAAGTCACCCGGTCGGGCTCCTCTTTGGGGTGTTTTTGGCGGCGGGTGCCTGTACGGCTTCGGTGAACGCGGCGAGCGGTCGCGTGGTGATGGGCTGGTTCGCGAAGTCCGAGCGGGGCGTGGCGATGGGGATCCGCCAGACGGCCCAGCCGCTCGGCGTCGGCGTCGCGGCGCTGGGCCTGCCCCCGCTGGCCGCGCACTTCGGCTTCCGGGCGGCGGTCCTGCTGCCGGCCGGGCTGGCGATCGTGGTGGCGCTGCTGGTGGCGTGGCTGGTGACGGACCCGCCGCGCCCGCCGCGTGCGGCTTCCGGGGAGAGGCCGCCGTCGCCGTACCGGCACGCGGCGCTGTGGCGGGTGCACGGGGCGAGCGCGCTGCTGGTGGTGCCGCAGTTCGCGGTGTCGGCGTTCGCGCCGGTCTACCTGGTGGCGGTGCAGCACTGGAGCCCGTTGAGCGCGGGCTGGTACCTGGCGGTGGTCCAGGTGCTGGGGGCCTTCGGACGGCTGGGGTCGGGCTGGTGGTCGGACCGGGTGGGCAGCCGCCTGCGCCCGATGCGGCAGCTGGCGGTGTCGAGCTGCCTGGTGATGCTGCTGGTGGCGCTGGGGGACGCGGCTTGGCCGTGGCTGGTGCTGCTGGCGCTGGCGCTGGCGGGGGTGATCACGGTGGCGGACAACGGCCTGGGCTTCACGGCGTCGGCCGAGCTGGCGGGCCTGGCATGGTCCGGCCGCGCGATGGGCACGCAGAACACGGCCCAGAACGTCGCGGCCTCCCTGACACCGCCGCTGCTGGGCCTGGTGATCGGCGACAGCAGGTACGCACTCGCCTTCTGCGTGGCGGCGGTGTTCCCGGCCCTGGCGGTGCTGCTGGTCCCGATCCGCGCGGAACACCCGGAGCCGTGATGCCCCTCCAATCACGCGAGATGCCCGCTGGGGCACGTGAGATGCCCCTCCAATCACGCGAGATGCCCGCTGGGACACGTGAGATGCCCCTCCAGTCACGCGAGATGCCCCACCGGACCGGCCACGCGAGACGCGCGAGCTGCCCGGGCATGTGCCCCGAAACGGCGCCCAGCCCGCGGGGGCGCCCCCCGGGTCCAGCGTATCGGCCGCTCCTGACGGAAAGCTGCTCTCCGGGGCATGCTCGGCTGAGTTGTCCACATCCGGCTGCGCCTGTGGATGGGGCCGCGGCGAACGCGCCGACACGACGAAGGCCGCCTCCCCAACCTGCGGGAGGCGGCCCTCGGCCAAGTACAGATCAAGCCACCGTCAGGCGGTTCTCGAACGTCTCCACGAGCTTCCGCCAAGCGCCCTGCTCGGCGTCGAACGGCGCCGACGGCTCCAGCCGCGACGGGTCCGGGCGCAGCACGAACGACACCAGCCAGCCCAGGCTTTCGTTGCCCGCCAGTGCCGTCTCGGCCGAGTCGTCGCCCGCCCACTCCGCCGCGTCCGTGATCAGCTCGACCGCCAGCTCCAGCTGCGTCGGGTCGATCGCCTCCGGGCCCTCCGCGATGTCCGCGTCCAGGCCCGTCAACACGTACGTGTTCTCCGGGTCGACCTCGATCTCGAGCTCGCCCGCCGTGGCCTTGGCCAGGACCTCGTCCCACGTGGACACGTCCGCGAGGTCCGTGTCGGCCAGGTCCTTGCCGTCCGCGAGGGCCCTGGCGAGCGCGCCGGTCGACGTGAACACGTCGATCTCGCCCTCGCTGCCCAGGAACACCGGGGCGTCGTCGAGGTAACAGCGCAGCGTGTAGTACTCCGCGCCGGACGTGATGATCTTGATCGGGTCGATGCCGACCTCGGCCCAGAAGCCGACCGGGCCCTCTTCTTCTTCCTCGTCGTCTTCCGAGGACAGAGCCTCGAGGTCCTCTTCACCCTCCGCGCCGGCCTCGGCCTCGGCGGACTCCTCGTGGAACGCGGCCAGCTCCTCGGCCGTCTGCTCCAGCACCTTCTCGTCGACCTCCGGCTGGGTCACCAGGCCGTCGATCGCGTCGAGCACGGTGTCCCACTTCTGCGACACCGTCTCGGACAGGTCGTTCCACACCTGGACGCCGACGCTCCCGGTGAACGGCAGCGTGCCCTGGTCGAGCAGCGAGAAGCCCTCGGTCGAGTCGAGGATCTCGTGGACCTCCTCGAGGTCGCACACGTCGGCGAGCGACCGCACGATGCCGACGATCTCCGCCAGCTCGGCGATGTGCCAGACGTCCGGCTCCTCGGCGACCAGCTCCGGCACGCCGACGAGGTCGTACGTGTGGTCCTCGTCCGGGATCAGCTCGGGCACGTTCAGCGACGGCACCGCGTCCCACGCCGGGTGGTCCAGCAGGTCGTGCCGCTCGGAGGTCCTGACGAAGGCGGCCAGGTGAGCTGCGTCGGCGAAGGCGTACAGGTCGTCCTCGTCGCCGAGGAACGCTTCCCACTCCTCGCCGTCTTCCCGCCAGCGCGGCGCCCACAGGGTGACGACGTCGCCCTGCGGCAGGCCGAGTTCGATCGGGATGATGTCCTGTGCCATTCCTTAGCCCTCCGGAGTACCGCCCGTGTGCGCGCGGGACCGGAAGGATCACCCAGTCGACGCGCGGTACCGCGAAGCCTACGGGTTTCCCACTCGCGATGCGATCGCCCCTGCCGACTTTGCGACGAGCGGATGGCACGATGGACGCCTGATGACTCTCACAGACCTCCTGCCTGCGGATCCCGACCCCGACGCCCTCTTCGAAGCCTTCACCACCTGGACGGCCGAACGGGGCATCGAGCTGTACCCGGCGCAGGAGGAGGCGGTGATGGAGGTCGTCTCCGGATCGAACGTCATCCTGTCGACGCCGACCGGCTCCGGGAAGAGCCTCGTCGCCGTCGGCGCGCACTTCACCGCGCTCGCCCAGGGCCGCCGCAGCTACTACACCGCGCCCATCAAGGCCCTCGTCTCGGAGAAGTTCTTCCAGCTCATCGACATCTTCGGCGCCGACAACGTCGGGATGATGACCGGCGACTCCAGCGTCAACCCGGACGCCCCGATCATCTGCTGCACGGCCGAAATCCTGGCGAACATCGCGTTGCGGTTCGGTGCCGGCGCGCCCGTCGGGCAGGTCGTGGCCGACGAGTTCCACTTCTACTCCGAGCCCGACCGCGGCTGGGCCTGGCAGGTGCCGCTGCTGGAGCTCCCGAACGCCCAGTTCGTCCTGATGTCGGCCACCCTGGGCGACGTCTCCTTCTTCGAAAAGGACCTCACCCGCCGCACCGGCCGCCCGACGGCGGTGGTGACGTCGGCGCAGCGCCCGGTCCCGCTGACCTTCCGGTACGCGCTGACGCCGCTGCACGAGACCATGTCCGAGCTGCTCAACGGCGGTCAGGCGCCCGTCTACGTCGTGCACTTCTCGCAGGCCGCGGCCATCGAGCGGGCGCAGACGCTGATGAGCATCAACGTGACGTCGAAGGCCGAGAAGGAGGCCATCGCCGAGCTGATCGGCGACTTCCGGTTCGCCGCCGGCTTCGGCAAGACGCTCTCGCGGCTGGTCCGCCACGGCATCGGCGTCCACCACGCCGGCATGCTGCCCAAGTACCGCCGGCTGGTCGAGACCCTCGCCCAGTCCGGGCTGCTCAAGGTGATCTGCGGGACCGACACCCTCGGCGTCGGCATCAACGTGCCGATCCGGACCGTCGTGTTCTCCGCGCTCACCAAGTACGACGGCGTCCGCCAGCGGCACCTCAAGGCCCGCGAGTTCCACCAGATCGCCGGCCGCGCCGGGCGGGCGGGCTACGACACCGACGGCTACGTCGTCGTCCAGGCGCCCGACCACGTCGTCGAGAACGCCAAGGCCCTCGAGAAGGCGGGCGACGACCCGAAGAAGAAAAAGAAGATCGTCCGGAAGAAGGCCCCGGAGGGGTTCGTCAACTGGACCGAGAGCACGTTCGACCGGCTCATCGCGGCCGACCCCGAGCCGCTGACGTCCAGCTTCAAGGTCTCGCACTCGATGCTGCTGAACGTGATCTCGCGGCCGGGCAACGCGTTCGACTCGATGCGCCACCTCCTCGAGGACAACCACGAGGACCGGGCGTCCCAGCGCAAGCTGATCCTGCGCGCCATCGCGATCTACCGGGCGCTGCTCGCCGCCGGCGTCGTCGAGCGACTGTCCGAACCGGACGAACAGGGCCGGATCATCCGGCTCACCGTCGACCTGCAGTTCGACTTCGCGCTCAACCAGCCGCTTTCGCCGTTCGCGCTGGCCGCGATCGAGCTGTTCGACCTGGATTCGCCGAGCTACGCGCTCGACGTCGTGTCCGTTGTGGAATCCACAGTGGACAACCCGCGGCCGGTGCTGTCGCAGCAGCAGTTCAAGGCGCGTGGCGAGGCCGTGCAGGCGATGAAGGCCGAGGGCATCGAGTACGACGAGCGGATGGAGCTGCTCGAGAACGTCAGCTACCCGAAGCCGCTGGAGGAGCTGCTCCAGGGCGCGTTCCACAGCTACCGGCAGGGCCACCCGTGGGTCGCCGACTACGAGCTGTCGCCGAAGTCGGTCGTGCGCGACATGTACGAGCGCGCGATGAACTTCGTCGAGTACATCGGCTTCTACCAGCTCGCCCGGTCCGAGGGCCTCGTGCTGCGCTACCTCGCCGACGTCTACGACGCGCTGCGCCACACGGTCCCGGACGAAGCGAAGACGGAGGCACTGCAGGACCTGATCGAGTGGCTCGGCGAGCTCGTCCGCCAGGTCGACTCGAGTCTCCTGGACGAGTGGGAGGCGCTGCGGCACCCGACGGAGGAAGGCCCGGTGTCGCACCGGCCGCCGGAGCCGCCGCCGGCCGTCACGCGCAACGAGCGCGCGTTCCGCGTCCTGGTCCGCAACGAGCTGTTCCGCCGGGTCGAGCTGTTCGCGCGGCGGGCGTGGTTCCCGCTCGGCGAGCTGGACGCGGCTTCGGGCTGGGACGCGGATGCGTGGCAGGAAGCGATCGAGGACTACTTCGAGGAGTACGAGACGCTCGGCACCGGCCCGGACGCGCGCGGCCCGCAGCTGCTGATGATCGAACAGCTGCCGGACGTCTGGAAGGTGCGCCAGATCTTCGACGACCCGGCGGGCGACCACGACTGGGGCATCAGCGCCGAGGTCGACCTGGCCGCGTCGGACGAGGCCGGGATGGCGGTCGTCCGGGTGACCGAGGTGGGCGCGCACTAGCCGGGTTGCGCTCAACGGCGCAACCCGGCGGCCCGGTTTCGCGTTAGCGTGGAGGCTTCGCGACCCAGGAGGGGACCATGGTGGAATACATCATCATCCTGTAGGGGCGATCGGGGTCAGGATCGCCTGGGCGTCCTCCCCGGCGAACCAGAGCCCGATGGCGAACGCCGCCGTGGCCTCCAGCAGGGCCGCGCGGTCCAGGCCGCCCGCGGGAACCGGCTTGGCGCCGACGTCCCGGACCAGCGTGCTCACCGTGTCGAGCGCCGCCGGGTCGTCACCGCACAGCGGGACCGAGAGGGGACGGCCGCCGAAGACGGGCGGGGTCATCCGCCAGACGTCGACGTGGGCCAGATTGAACGCCTTCACGACGTGGGCGTCCGTGGCGATTCGCGACGCCACCGGGGCGCCCGTCAGTGCCGGGTCGTTGGTGCAGTCCACCAGCACCTTCCCCGGCAGCGGCCCCGCCTCGGCGAGCACCTCGCCGATCGCGGCCGCGGGGACGGCCAGAAGCAGCACGCCGGCGAAGGCGGCCGTCTCGCGCCACGATCCGGTCGCGGCGCCGAGCCGCGCGGCCAGCGGGCCGGGGTCCGACCGGCCGCTCACCATCAGGTCGTGGCCCGCCCGTGCCCACCGCGTGCCGAGCGCGTCCGCCATCCCGCCCGTGCCGAAGATCCCGATCCGCATGCGTCCTCCTTGTGCTTGGCTGGTACCAGCACGACGGTAGGAACCCGGGAAGGAACCGAACGGTAACCATGGACTTCCTCGCGGATTGCCGGACGCGGCTCGCGTTCGACCTGGTCGCCAACACCTGGAACCCGGTGGTGCTGTGGGCGCTGCGCGACGGGCCGCGGCGGCACGTCGACCTGCGGCGGGCCATCGGCGGCGTCAGCGCGAAGGTGCTCACGGAAACCCTGCGGCGTCTGGAGTTCGACGGCCTCGTCGAGCGGCGCGAAGGCGCGTACGCGCTTACGCCGTTGGGTGAGACGCTGCTGGGGCCGATCGAGGGCTTCGGGCGCTGGGCCGCTGAGCACGGCGACGACGTCGTCGCCGCTCAAACGCGAGCAACACGATCAGCATGATCAGCTCGAACGCGGGCATCGGGAAGCCGAGCAGGATTCCGGCGGTGACGTCCGCGGCGGCCGCGCCGATGCCGGCGACGAACACCCACGTCGGCGCCGTGAGTGGCTTCGCCGCCGGAGACCACGGGGTCTTCTTCCACGGCTTGGTCACCGAAAGCCACGCCTGGAACGCGAGCGCGCTCGCCATCAGCGCGGTGCCGGCGACCTGGGACCAGGTCACGGTGGCGGCGCCGGCGGCGACGTCGTGCAGCCGGGGGGAGAGCAGGAAGATCCCGCCGTAGAACTGCACCACCGTCAGGACGAACTTGGTCAGCACCCACCAGTGCCGGAAATAGCCCCAGGCCGTGGCGCCCGCGAGCAGCAGGCCGGTGAAGATCGCGACGTTCGCCATCGGCGCGAGCACGACGGAGTCGAGCACTTCGGCCATGGACGTCGCGGCCGGAGCCCGGCCGGGGCTGGTCAGGGCGACCACCATCAGCACCATCAGCCCGGCGGCCTGGCTCATCCAGGTCACCGAGGACACGATGTGCAGCCAGACGACGGCCTGGCGCCAGCGAGGAGAAGTTTTCACGTCCTCCAGGCTCGCCGAGCGACGTCGCGCGCACATCGGGCCGGACCCGGGTTTCGCCCCGGACTCGCCGGGATCGGGTTTGCGTCCGCCGGAGTACGTCGCGGAGGCGGCCGTACGTCCGGGGGAGTAGGGCCGCAACCCGGATCTCGCGTGATGGGGCGCGGATCTCGCGTGATTGGAGGGGTATCTCGCGTGATTGGGCGGGCATCATGCGTGATCAGCGGGGCATCACCGGGTTCTTCGCCGCGAGAGCCAGCAGGGGGACCGCGGCCGCGGCGTCGGTGATGAGCGTCGAGACCATGCCCGAGCGCAACACCGCGTCCACCGCCGCCGCTTTCGGGCGGCTGTAGCCCAGGGCGATGACCTCCGGGACCGCCATCAGCTCCTCGTGGCTGATCGCCAGGACGTGGTGGGCCAAGCCGGTCGAGAGAGCGTTTCCCGACGCGTCGAAGAGGCGGGCCGCGACCTCCGCCGTCGCGCCGCGGGCCGCGATCGCCGCCCGCTCGGCCTCGTCCAAGGCGTCGTAGACCGTCGACTCGCCCGGCTGCCACGCGCCGATGCTGACCACCGCCTTGGTCAGGTTCCGGAACTGGCCGAAGGTCTCCGCGATCCCCGGCTGACGCCGCAACGTCTCGGTCGTGCGGCGGTCCGGCAGCACCAGCGGCCCGAAGATCGGGTACGCGTCGCCGCCGGACACCGACGTCACGCGGCTGACCGTCTCCACCGAGCGGCCGCGCATGTCCATCCCGGCCTGCACCCCGCAGAGCTGGACGATCGGGCACCGCGGCAGCGACCGGACCGCCTCCGTCATCGCGTTCACCGACCGCGCCCACGACAGCCCGATCACGTCCGACGGGACCGCGATCTCCTCCAGCAACCGGGCCGCCAGCGCGCCGATCTTCGCCCGGACGACCCCCTTCGGCTCCCGCTCGGTTGAGCGTTCGAGCACCAGCGCCCGTTCCAGGCCGTACGCCGAGCGCACCTCGTCCGACAGCGCCAGGTCCACCGGCGCCGGCAGCGAGAACTCCACCCTGACCAGCCCGGACTCCATGGCCGTGTCGAGCATCCGCGCCACCTTGAACCGGCTGACGCCGAACTCGTCGGCGATCTCCAGTTTTGAGCGTCCCTGCACGTAGAAGCGCCGGGCGACGGTGGCGAGCAGCATCGCTTCGGTGAGCGAAGCGCCCTTACGAGAAGCGCTCACCTGAGCATAATAGCGCGAAATCCAGCCGAAAGGTTGACGTAATGCCGACGTCAGACCTGTAATGCCTTCACGTGTTCTCGACGCCATAGGTCAATGTTGCTCGTTTGAGCGCGAGGAAGGGGCAAGGCATGCGCGCCGCCATCGTCGACCGGCCCGGTGAGATCAGGGTCGGCGAGGTGCCCGATCCGAAACCCGGGGAACACGAGGTCGTCGTCAAGGTCGGAGCGTGCGGCATCTGCGGCACCGACCTGCACATCGCGGACGGGCACTTCCCGCCCACGCCGTACCCGATCGTCCCCGGGCACGAGTTCGCCGGGGAGATCGTCGAGCTCGGCGCGGACGTGCCGGGCGAGTGGAAGGTCGGCGACCGGGTGGCCGTCGACCCGTCGCTGTTCTGCGGCTACTGCGGCCCGTGCCGCGCCGGCCACGGCAACCTCTGCGCGAACTGGGGCGCCACCGGCGACACCGTCAACGGCGCCTTCGCCGAGTACGTCGCCGTCCCGTCGGCCACCTGCTACCGGATGCCCGACGCGATGACCTGGGAACAGGGCGCGCTGGTCGAGCCGGTTTCCTGCGCGGTGCACGGCGTCCGCCGCGTCGGCGTCGAGGCCGGCGAACGCTTCCTCGTCGTCGGCGCCGGGACCATGGGGCTGATCATGCAGCAGCTGCTGCAGCGTTCGGGCGCGCAGGTGACGGTGGTCGATCGCAACGAAGCCCGCCTGCCCCGCGCGAAGAGCCTCGGCGCCGTCGCCACCGCGGCCGATACGAAAGACCTGAACGGCGAGAAGTTCGACGTCGCCGTCGACTGCACCGGCGCCGCGCCCGCCATCGAAGCCGCCTTCGACGCGATCCGGCGCGGGGGACGGCTGCTCGTCTTCGGCGTCGCCCCGGCCGAAGCCCGCGTCGCGCTCTCGCCGTTCCGCATCTACAACGACGAAATCACCGTCGTCGGCTCGATGGCCGTGCTGCACAGCTTCGGCGCCGCGCTCGACCTCGTCGCGAACGGCGCGATCGACACCGGCGCGCTGCTCACCGACACCCTGCCACTGGAGCAGTACCCCGAGGCGCTCGCCAAGATGCGCAGCGGCGCTGGCCTCAAGGTGCAAGTCCTCCCCGGAGGTGGCCGTGCGTAAGCTCCTCACCCTCTTCGCGGCGACGTCGCTGCTGGCCACCGGCTGCGCGGGCGCCGGCTCGCTCGGTACCGGCAGCAGCACGCTCGTCATCGCGATCGTGTCCAACCCGCAGATGAAGGACGCGATCGCGCTCGCACCCGAGTTCGAGAAGGCCACCGGCATCGGCCTGAAGTTCGTGTCGCTGCCGGAAAACCAGGCCCGCGCGAAGATCACCGCGTCGACCGCCACCGAGGGCGGCGAGTTCGACGTCGTCATGATCAGCAACTACGAAGCCCCGCAGTGGGCGGCCAACGGCTGGCTCGAGAACCTCGAACCGCACATCGCGGCCACCCCCGGCTACGACGAAGGCGACTTCATCCCCAGCATCAAGCAGTCACTGTCGTACGAGAACCAGCTGTACGCGGTGCCGTTCTACGGCGAGTCGTCGTTCCTGGCCTACCGCAAGGACCTCTTCGAGAAGGCCGGGCTCACCATGCCGGCCAAGCCGACGTGGCAGCAGATCGCCGACTTCGCCGCGAAGCTCGACGACAAGGCGAACGGCGTCGCGGGCATCTGCCTGCGTGGCAAGCCTGGCTGGGGCGAAAGCCTCGCGCCCTTCACCACCGTGGCCAACACCTTCGGCGCCCAGTGGTTCGACCAGAACTGGAACGCCAAGCTGACGTCGCCGGAGTTCACCGCGGCCGCGAACTTCTACGTCAACCTCATCCGCGAGCACGGCGAAGTCGGCGCCTCCAGCGCCGGGTTCTCCGAGTGCGGCACGCGCTACACCCAGGGCAACGCCGCGATGTGGTACGACGCGACGGTCATGGCGGGCACCAACGAGGACCCGGCGAGCAGCAAGATCGTCGGCAAGTCCGGCTACGCGCCCGCGCCGGTCGTCAAGACCCAGGCCAGCGGCTGGCTCTACACCTGGGCCCTGGGCATCCCGAAGGTGGCCAAGGACAAGGACGCGGCCTGGAAGTTCATGGCCTGGATGACCGACAAGGCGTACGTGCAGAAGGTCGGCCAGACCTACGGCTGGAACCGCGTGCCGCCGGGCGTGCGGAAGTCCACCTACGACATCCCCGAGTACGCCGACGCGGCGAAGGCCTACGCGAAGCCCACGCTGGACGGCATCGCGGACGCGAACCAGCAGAAAGTCATGGCGAACCCGGTGCCCTACCCCGGCATCCAGTTCGTCGGCATCCCCGAGTTCCAGGACCTGGGCACCCGGGTGAGCCAGCAGCTGTCGGCGGCGATCGCCGGCCGCGAATCCGTCGAAGACGCGCTGAAGCAGTCCCAGGACTACGCGCAAACCGTGGGCGACTCGTACAAGGCGGTGCAGTGATGTCCACGCTCTCCGTTTCCACACCGAAGTCCACCTCGCACGCGAAGGTCGAAGAGAAGCGCGGCCTGAGCACCGCGGCCAAGCGGCGGCTCCCGCTACTGCCCGCGCTGCTCTTCGTCGTCGCGGTGACGCAGCTGCCGTTCCTGCTCACGGTGTTCTACTCGTTCCAGTCGTGGAACCTGGTCCGGCCGGGCTCGCGGCACTTCGTCGGCCTGCAGAACTACGTCGACGTCTTCAGCGACACGACGTTCCTGGTCGCGCTGCTCAACACGGTGCTGCTGACCGTCGTGTGCGTGTTCGTCGCGCTGCTGCTCGGCCTCGGCCTGGCGATCCTGCTCGACCGCAAGTTCCTCGGCCGCGGCGTCGTCCGGACGCTGCTGATCACGCCGTTCCTGATCCTGCCGGCGGCCGGCGCGCTGCTGTGGAAGACGACGATGTTCGACCCGACCTACGGGCTGCTGCACTTCGTCTTCGGCACCGATGTCGACTGGCTCTCGGAGTTCCCGCTGGCGTCGGTGATGGCCCAGATCGTGTGGCAGTGGACGCCGTTCATGATGCTGCTGATTCTCGCGGGCCTGCAGAGCCAGGCCAAGGACGTCCTCGAAGCGGCCAATGTGGACGGTGCCGGGCGGTGGCGGACGTTCGTCTCCATCACCCTGCCGCACCTGTCCCGGTTCCTGCAGCTGGCGACGCTGCTGGGCGCGATCTACATCGTGAACAGCTTCGACGCCATCTTCCTGATGACCCAGGGTGGCCCGGGCACGGCGAGCACGAACCTGCCGTACTACATCTACCAGCGCGCGTTCGAAGGCTTCGACGTCGGCCAGTCGTCGGCGATGGGCGTGGTCGTGGTCATCCTGACGATGATCGTCGCGACCTTCGCCCTGCGCCTGATGTTCCGGACGTTCTCGGTGAGCGGAGGGATCAAATGACCACGGTTGCTCCCCGCAAGCGGGCTTACGGCAAGGGTTCGCTGACCGTCGCGACCTGGATCATCGCGATCCTGTTCGTCTTCCCGCTGCTGTGGATGATCCTCACGGCGTTCAAGCAGGAGGCCGACGCCTACACCGACCCGCCGAAGCTGTTCTTCACCCCGACGTTCGACCAGATCGGCAACGTCCTGGGCGGCGGGTTCCTGCCGTACCTGTCGAACTCGGCGTTCGTCACGATCCTCTCGACGCTGCTGGTGCTGCTCCTCGGCGTCCCGGCGGCGTACGCGCTGTCGCTGGCGCCGGTGAAGGGCACGTCGAACGCGCTCGGCTTCTTCCTGTCGACGAAGATGCTGCCGATCGTGGCGGCGATCATCCCGCTGTACGTGATCTCGCAGAACACCGAGCTGCTCGACACGGTGTGGGCGCTGGTCATCCTCTACACGTCGATGAACCTGCCGCTGGCCATCTGGATGATGCGGTCGTTCTTCCTCGAGGTGCCGCACGAGATGATCGAGGCGGGCCGGATCGACGGCGCCAACCTGCCGACACTCCTGCGCAAGATCATCATGCCGGTGGTCGCGCCCGGGATCGCGGCGACGGCGCTGATCTGCGTGATCTTCTCGTGGACGGAGTTCTTCTACGCGGTCAACCTGACGGCGGCCCGCGCCGGAACTGTGCCGGTGTTCCTGGTCGGGTTCATCACCAGCGAGGGCCTGTACTGGGCACAGCTGTCCGCGGCCGCGCTGCTGGCTTCGCTGCCGGTGATGATCGTGGGGTGGATCGCGCAGAACCACCTGGTCCGCGGCCTGTCGATGGGCGCGGTCAAGTAACGCGTGAGGGCCACCTCGCGGTGGCCCTCACGGCGTGTCACTCCTGCAGGGAGAGGGCCTGGCTCGGGCAGACGTGCACCGCTTCCCGGGCCTTCTCGACCAGCTCGCCTTCGGGCTGGTCGTCGAGCACGATGACCGTGCCGTCCTCCTCGCTCTGGTCGAACAGCGAGGGCTCGGTGAGTACGCACTGACCGGCGCCGACGCACTTGCCGGTGTCCGCGATGATCTTCATGGTCCTCTTCTCCTGTGGTGGTGTGGCAGTTCGTCTCTACCAGGTCACCGGCAACCGGTACAGGCCGTAGATGTTCGCGTCGTCCTTGAACGGCAGGTCGTCGACCGGCGTGGCCAGCTTCAACCCGGGGATGCGGCGGAACAGCGTGTCGAAGACGATCTGCAGTTCCATCCGGGCCAGGTTCTGGCCGAGGCACTGGTGCGGGCCGAACCCGAAGGCGACGTGGTGGCGGGCGCCGCGCTCGATGTCCAGTTCGTCGGGGTTTTCGAACGCGCTTCCGTCGCGGTTGGCCGCGTAGCCCAGCGCCAGCACGCCCTCGCCGGCCCGGATCAGCTGCCCGCCGACCTCGACGTCCTCGACGCAGAGCCGCGCGGTGGCGGCGTCGACGATGGTGAAGTACCGCAGCAGCTCCTCGACGGCGTCGAGTGTCTTGCCCGGGTCGGCCTTGACCAGGGCCAGCTGGTCCGGGTTCTCCAGCAGCCCGACGGTGCCCAGCGAGATCATGTTCGCCGTCGTCTCGTGCCCGGCGACGAGCAGCAGGAACCCGGTCGCGGCCAGCGACGCCCGCCGGTAGGTGCCCTCCTCGCGCAGCTTGACGATCTGCCTGCCGAGCAGGTCGTCCGGCGGGTTGTCCTCCTTCCCGGCGATGAGGTCGCTCATGTACTCGCGCACGGCCTCGACCGCGGCCCGCCGTTCCTGCGGGGGCGTGTCGCGGTTGATCAGCTTCGCCGTGTGGGTCTGGAAGAAGTCGTGGTCGGCGTACGGCACGCCGAGCATCTCGCAGATGACCAGCGACGGCACCGGCAGCGACAGCGTCTCGACCAGGTCGCCCGGCTTCGGGCCGGCCAGCAGCGCGTCGATCCGCTCGTCGACGATCTCCTGGATCCGCGGCCGCAGCTCCTCCATCCGGCGCACGGTGAACTCGCCGAGCACGGCCTTGCGGGCCGGCCCGTGCTCGGGCGCGTCCATGGTGATCATCGTGCGCTCGTCGTCCGGCCGCCGGAACCCGGGCACCAGCTGCGGGAAGTCCGGGTGCTGGCGGTCGGCGCTGAACCGCCGGTCGTTCAGCACGGTCCGGACGTCCTCGTGCCTGCTGACCACCCAGGCCTGCTTGCCCTCGGGCAGCCGCACGCGGGTGACCGGCTCTTCCTCGCGGATCTCGGTGTACGCCGGTGGCGGGGCGAACGGGCACGTGCGCGTCATCGGGAATTCGTGGACTGCGGTCATGGCGTTCCCCTCACCAGGTCACGGGCAGGCAGTAGAGACCGAAGATCGACGAGTCGTGCTTGAACGGCAGCTGGTCCACCGGTGCGGCCAGCTTGAGTTCCGGGATGCGGCGGAAGAGCGTGTCGAACACGATCTGCAGCTCCATCCGGGCGAGGTTCTGGCCCAGGCACTGGTGCGGCCCGAAGCCGAAGGCGACGTGGTGGCGCGCGCCGCGCTCGAGGTCGAGGTCGTCGGCGTTTTCGAACGCGGTTTCGTCGCGGTTGCCGGAGTAGCTCAGCCCGAGAACGCCCTCGCCTTCGCGGATCAGCTGCCCGCCGAGCTCGACGTCCTCGGTGGCGACGCGCGAGGTCGCGAACTCGGCGATGGTGAAGTACCGCAGCAGCTCCTCGACGGCATCGAGCGTCTTGCCAGGGTCGTTCTTGATGATCTCGAGCTGGTCCGGGTTCTCCAGGAGCGCGACGGTGCCGAGGGAGATCATGTTCGCCGTCGTCTCGTGGCCGGCGATGAGCAGCAGGAAGGCCATCGAGACGAGCGAGTCGTGGTCGACGTCGCCGTGCTCTTCGCGCTGCTTGAGGATCTGGCGGCCGAGCAGGTCGTCGGTCGGGGCGGCCTCCTTCGCCGTGACGAGCCGGTCGAGGTACTCCTGCAGCTCGTCGACGGCCTTCATCCGGGTGTCCTGGTCGACCTCCCGGTTGAGCAGCGTCGAGCTGCGCACCTGGAAGAAGTCGTGGTCGGCGTAGGGGACGCCGAGCAGCTCGCAGATGACCAGTGACGGCACCGGCAGGGACAGCGCCGAGACCAGGTCAGCCGGTTTCGGGCCGGCCAGGATCGCGTCGATGTGCTCGTCGACGATCTGCTGGATCCGCGGCTGCAGGGCCTTCATCCGCTTGACGGTGAACTCGCCGACGACCTCGCGCCGGGCCGCGCCGTGCTCCGGGGGGTCCATGTTGATCAGCGACGGCGTGAACCCGGGCCGCCGGACCTGGCGGCCGTCCTTCGTGAGGATCGGGAAGCCGGGGTTGAACCGGTCGGAGCTGAACCGCGGGTCGGTCAGCATCTGCCGGACGTCCTCGAGCCGCGTCACCGCCCACGCCTCCTGGCCGGACTGCAGCGTGACGCGGTGGACCGGGCCGGCCTCGCGCAGCTTCTCGTAGGCCGGCGGCGGGGCGAACGGACAGGTGCGGGGCAGCGGGAAGGTGTCGTCCCGCGTCGCGGGCTCGGCCAATTCGGTCATTTCGGACCCCCTAAATCGGACGGAAAGTATGCGGAGGATTACATTCCGGTTCTCCTGTCCAAGGTACCCAAGCGGAAGGAAGTCGTCCACTAGGCGTCGCTACCCGATCGAGGAGGCAGTGCGTGGCCTGGTGGCCATGCGAGAATCACCCCGCGCGATTCAGCGGAAGGCGAACGGCATGACGGCAGACCCCGAGACCACCCTGCGGGCGGACGCGCGGCGCAACCGCGACCAGATCCTGGCCGCCGCGAAGAGCATCTTCGCCGTTTCCGGTCCCGAGGTGCCGATGGAGGAGATCGCCCGCGCGGCCGGCGTCGGCGTCGGCACGCTGTACCGGCGCTTCCCGGACCGTGACGCGCTGGTCCGCGCGGTCGCCATGGACAACTTCGAGCGGGTGCTGATCGACGCGCGCGTGATCGCGGCCGAGGAGACGTCGTCGTGGCAGGCGCTGGAGCGGCTGTTGCGGCACTCGGTGGAACTGCAGCTGAGCGTGCAGCTGGCGATGGTGTCGCACCGGGCGCTGGTGATCCTCAAGAGCGACCCGGAGGTCCGCCGGCTGCGCGACGAGATCCTGGCGGTCCTCGACGGCTTCGTCGAGGGCGCCAAGGCCGAGGGCAGGCTCCGCGACGACGTCGGCGCCGGCGACATCGCGATCCTGTTCGCGACGCTGCTCCGCCAGGCGCGCGCGAAGTCGCCGGAGGTGGCCGAGATGGCGGCCCGCCGCTGCGTCGGCATCATGATCGACGGGCTCAGCGCGCGGCCGGGTTCGGCGCTGCCGGGCCGGCCGATCACGTCGCAGGACCTCGATCCCGAGCTCGAGTGATTTCGCTGATTTCCGTGTTAAGGTTCCGCCTCGTTCTGCCGGAATTGCAGCTGCGGGCGGGAAAATGCGACGAAGAACGCTGGCCGTGTTGTTGGCGATTTCCTTTCCGGTGCTCGCCGGGTGCGGCGGCCCGCCCGTCGACGGCGTAGCGGCGGCCGCCGCCCCGGCGTCGCTGCCGGCTCCGGTGCCGTCGTCGTCGGCCGCCGCCTCTTCCGCCACACCGGCCACCTCGGCGCCCCCGACGTCCCGACCTGCGCCTCCATCGACCCCACCGCCGCCGTCGACTGCTCCGGTGCGAAACTGCCGAAGCCCGGAGTTCACGACGAGTGACCCCGACGGCGGCTGGTCGGACGGCGGCTACTACGTCCACAACAACATGTGGAACACCGAGGAAGCGGGCCCGGAAACACTGCGGGCGTGCGCGTACGACAACTGGTACGTCGAATCCACCCAACCCGATTCGACGTCGGTGAAAACCTACCCGAACGTGCACAAGGACATCAACAACCTGAACGGAAAACCGTTCAACGACTATTCGGTGATCAAATCCACCTTCGCCGGCCGCGGCCCGGGCACGGGGATCTACGACGTGGCGTACGACCTGTGGCTGAACGGCGTGGGCAACGGCCCGGGCGTCACCGAGGTGATGGTCTGGACGGAGAACCACAAGCAGGTCCCGGCGGGCGAGAAGCTGACGACGTACACAGCGGCCGGCTTCACGTACGACGTCTGGGCGGACGACGAGGGGTACGTGGCATTCGTGTCCCGCTCGACGCAGTACGCGGGAACGCTGGACCTGAAGGCGATGATCGCCTGGGCGATCGGCAAGGGCCTGATCCCGCCGAACCCCACGGTGAACCAGATCGGCTACGGCATCGAGTTCTGTTCGACGGGTGGGGGCAAGGCGCGCTTCACGCTGTCGGACTTCTCGGTGACGATGAGCTAGACGAGTAATGCGTAACTCGGTCAGTGGTCGTAGGCGGTCAGTGATCGGGTGGTGGGTTGGCTGGTGGCGCGGTTGTGCCAGATGGCGGCGGTGAGGGCCAGAAGGCGTTGGGCGATGCGGACGCCGACGCCTTCGATGGTGCGTCCGCCGTGCTGTTCCAGATCCAGTTGGCCTTTGAGGGTGTCGTTGACCGACTCGATGAGCTGGCGGATGGACTTGAGCAGCGGTTCGCCGGGATGCGGCCGGCGGTTGCGGTAGGACGGCCGGATCAGCCGGACCCCGCGCTCGTCGAGGAAGTTGTCGAGCTCGCGGGAGACGTAGCCTTTGTCGGCGATGATCAGCAGGCCGGGGCGTTCGGTGAGCAGGTGGGGTTCGTGGTCGCAGATGGCCATGAGCACCTGCCGCTCGTCGACCTTCGGATCGGCCAGCGCCCAAGCGATGGGGAGTCCGGCCGGGGTGCAGACCAGGTGCAGTCGCAGGCCCCAGAACCAGCGGGAGTGGGAGCGGCAGTAGCCGTATTGGGCCCAGCCGGCCAGCTCTGAGCGTTTCACTGTGGGCCGGGATCGGCCGCATTCGACCGGGGTGGAGTCGACGATCCAGGTCGTGTCGGTCCACAGGCCGGTATCGGCTGCCAGCCAGCGCATCACCTGCTTGACCAGCGGCAACGCGGCACGCAGCCGGCGGTTGTAGCCGGACTGGCTGGGCAGGTAGCGGAACGCGCCGGGCATCCGGGCCGGCAGGAACCGCAGCCAGCGGGCCTCAGAGGTGAACCCCAGCAAAGCTTGGGCCACGGCCTGGGTCACCAGCTCGGCGTCGGTCAGCTTCGGTGGTCTGCCCGGTCGGCGCCGGCCTGCGAGGTGGTCATTGATCTTGACGTAGAGTGCGGTGAGAAGGGTGTTCAGGTCTGTCGTCACAAACGGATCTTGGACACCCTTCGTCCGTCTCCGGTCACCACCCAGACTTACGCATTACTCGTCTAGGGCCGGCTGTAGCGCTGGCGGGTCTGCGGGGAGGGGCCGCCACCCAGCGGCGGCGGCCCACTCGCGATCCTCAGACGCCCAGCGGGTGCCAGACCGTCTTCGCCTCCAGGTACCGCCGCAGGCGCGTGAGGTCCGGCGCCGTCGTCCAGTCCGGCTCCGCCTCCGGGACCGTCAGTACCCGCTTCACCGTGTTCGCCGCTTCGCGCGCCAACCCCGGGCGGTCCGCCGGGGCGGCTCCCGTCGGGTCCAGGGCGTTGACGTCTCCGTGGGACGCCAGCCATGGGCCCAGTTCCGCGGCTCGCCCGGTGAGGATGTTCGCCACCCCGCCCGGGACGTCGGACGTCGCCAGGACCTCCGACAGCGTGATCGCCGGCAGGGGCCGCTCCGCGCTCGACACCACCACCGCCGTCGAGCCCGTGGCCAGCACCGGGGCGAGGACCTCGACCAGGCCCAGCAACGACGAGCTCTGGGGCGCCAGGACGCCCACCACGCCCGTCGGCTCCGGGACCGTGAACGAGAAGTACGGGCCCGCCACCGGGTTCGCCGCGCCGAGGACCGTGGCGATCTTGTCCGTCCAGCCCGCGTACCAGACCCAGCGGTCGATCGCCGCGTCCACAATGGACTCGGCCTTTTTGCCGCCGAGGCCTTCCGAGGCCGAGACCTCGGCCGCGAACTGGTCGCGGCGGCCCTCCAGGACCTCGGCCACCCGGTAGAGCACCTGGCCGCGGTTGTACGCCGTGGCCGCCGACCAGCCCGGGAACGCCTTGCGCGCGGCCACCACGGCGTCGCGGACGTCCTTGCGCGACGCGTGGGCCGCGTTCGCCAGGAACTTGCCCTTCGCGTCGGTCACCGGGTACACCCGGCCGGACTCCGAGCGCGGGAACTTGCCGCCGATGTACAGCTTGTACGTCTTGGCGACGGAGATGCGGTCAGACATTCAGGTACGCCTCCAGCCCGGTGCGGCCGCCTTCGCGCCCGAAGCCGGATTCCTGGTAGCCGCCGAACGGGGCGGCGGGGTCGAAGCGGTTGAAGGTGTTGGCCCAGACCACGCCCGCGCGCAGCTGGTTCGCCATCCACAGGATCCGGGAGCCCTTTTCGGTCCAGATGCCCGCCGAAAGCCCGTACGGTGTGTTGTTCGCCTTCGCCACGGCCTCGTCCGGCGTGCGGAACGTCAGCACCGACAGCACCGGGCCGAAGATCTCCTCGCGCGCGATCCGCATCGACTGGTGGACGTTCGCGAACACCGTCGGGGCGAAGAAGAACCCGCGGTCCGGGACCGGGCACGGGCTGGTCCAGCGCTGCGCGCCCTCGGCGTCACCCGACTCGACGAGCCCGCGGATCTTGGCCAGCTGCTCGGCCGAGTTGATCGCGCCGATGTCGGTGTTCTTGTCCAGCGGGTCGCCGATGCGCAGCGTCGAGACGCGGTAGCGCAATTTTTCGAGGACCTCTTCGGCGATGGACTCCTGCACCAGCAGGCGCGAGCCCGCGCAGCAGACGTGCCCCTGGTTGAAGAAGATGCCGTTGACGATGCCTTCGACGGCCTGGTCGAGCGGGGCGTCCTCGAACACGATGTTCGCCGCCTTGCCACCCAGTTCGAGGGTCAGCTTCTTCGGCGTGCCCGCGACCTGGCGCTGGATCGCCTTGCCGACCTCGGTCGAGCCGGTGAAGGCGATCTTGTCGATGTCGCCGTGCTCCACAAGGGACGCGCCGATGTCGCCGGCGCCCGGCAGGATGTTCACCACGCCCGGCGGCAGCTCGGCCTGCTGGCAGATCTCCGCGAACACCAGCGCGGTCAGCGGCGTCGTCTCGGCCGGCTTGAGGACGACGGTGTTGCCGGTGGCCAGTGCCGGGGCGATCTTCCAGGCCAGCATCAGCAGCGGGAAGTTCCACGGGATGATCTGCCCCGCGACACCCAGCGGCCGCGGCGAAGGCCCGTAGCCCGCGTACTCCAGCTTGTCGGCCCAGCCCGCGTGGTAGAAGAAGTGCGCGGCCGCCGTCGGGACGTCGGAGTCGCGCGACTCCTTGATCGGCTTGCCGTTGTCGAGGCTTTCCAGCACCGCCAGCTCGCGCGAGCGCTCCTGGATGAGCCGCGCGATGCGGAAGAGGTACTTCGCGCGCTCGGTGCCCGGCATCTTCGACCAGACGCTCGTGTAGGCCTTGCGCGCGGCCTTCACCGCGATGTCCACATCGGACTTCGACGCGGTGCCGACCTCGGCGAGCACCTCTTCGGTGGCCGGGTTGACCGTCTTCAGCGGCTCACCCGAGCCGTCGACGAATTCGCCGTTGACGAACGGCTTGTAGGAGTCCTTGAGGTTCGCGATGGCCCGGGATTCCGGCGCCGGCGCGTATTCGAAAACGGGCATCAGTCCACCGTCACGTAGTCGGGGCCGCTGTAGTGGCCGTCCACCTGGGTGCGGCGCTGCAGCAGCAGGTCGTTGAGCAGGCTGGACGCGCCGAAGCGGAACAGGTCCGGGGTCAGCCACTGCTCGCCGGCGACCTCGTGCACGGCGACCAGGTACTTGATCGCGTCCTTCGTCGTCCGGATGCCGCCCGCGGGCTTGACCCCGCGCAGCTCGCCGGTCAGCCGGTGCCAGTCGTGCACGGCCTGCAGCATGATGTGGGTGACCGGCAGCGTCGCGGCGGGGGAGACCTTGCCGGTGGAGGTCTTGATGAAGTCGCCGCCGGCCAGCAGCGCCAGCCACGACGCGCGCCGCACGTTGTCGTAGGTCGCCAGCTCGCCGGTCTCGAGAATGACCTTCAGGTGGGCATCACCGCAGGCGGCTTTGACGGCCTGGATCTCTTCGAAGACCGCCATGTAGCGGCCTTCGAGGAAGGCACCGCGGTCGATCACCATGTCGACTTCGTGCGCGTCCGCGTCGACGGCGATCTTGGTGTCGGCCAGCTTGATCTCGCGGCTGGTCCGTCCGGCGGGGAAGCCGGTGGCGACGCTCGCGACGTGGACGCCGCTGCCCTTGAGCGCTTCGACGGCGGTGGCGACCAGGTCGGGGTAGACGCAGACGGCGGCGACGCGCGGGGTGTCCTGGCGTTCCGGGTCGGGCCGCACGGCCTTCGCGGCGAGCGCCCGGACCTTGCCCTGGGTGTCGGCGCCCTCCAGGGTGGTCAGGTCGACCATGGAGATGGCGGTGTCGATGGCCCACCGCTTGGCGTCCTTCTTGATGCTGCGCGTGCCGAGCCCCGCCGCGCGCTGCTCGACGCCGACCTGGTCGACACCGGGCAGCCCGAGCAGGAAGCGGCGCAGGCTCGCGTCGTCGCGAGTCGCGTCCACCAGCGGCGCCGGGGTGTCCGGCGCCGCTGACGTGCTGGTCGTGGCTGTCATGCGCCTGAGTCTAGGCGGCGGGTCCGACAGTTCGCGGCGGCCGGAGGCGGGTCACCCGGTGTGACGCCCCAGGCTTCTTGTGTCACCTGCGTCAAGCGCCCCAATGTGGCCTTGGTTGCGTTGAACGCACCGAAGGCCACATTGGGTGCGTTGAACGCACCGAAGGCCACATTGGGGCGCTCGAGGCCGGGCCGGTCCGGGTCAGGCCGGTCAGGACTCGATTTGCGGCGGTTCGGCCCGCTTCGCCGGCTTCCGGTACACGACGACCCCGCCCCAGAACGCCAGGCCGTTGATCTTCACCGTCGGGGCCGTGGGCGGTGCCGGCGGTGCTCCCGACTTGTCCTCCAGCACGAACCCGCCCATCAGGCCCAGGCCCGTCACGTCCACGTTGATGTCGTCCGGGACCGTGATCTGGATGCCGCCCATGATGGCCACCGCGGTGATCGTGCAGTGCCGGTCCGCGAAGCGCGCCTGCCGCAGGTCGATCTCCGTGCCGCCCCAGAACGCGAAGCTGTTGTGCTGCGGGGGCAGGACCCAGCTGCCCTTGCGGACCGCGCCCGACAGCACGCCGATCGACACTGGGCTGCCCGGGTGGCCGCCGACGCGCTGGTCGGGGTAGCCCAGCGCGCGGGTGGTCGCCGGCTCGACGGCCGCCGAGGTGACCGGCAGGTCCGCCGTCACCGGCTTCAGCTCGCCGAGCGTTTTCGCCGCGTAGACCGTCGAGAGCCGCTCTTCCAGCTCGTTCACCGTGATCCGCCCTTCGGAGAGGGCGTTGTGCAGCACCTGGGCGACGCGTTCGCGGTCCGCGTCGGAAGCCCGCATCTGGTCGGGCGTCAGTTCGCTCACCCGGCGTAGCTTATCGGCGAAAACCACCCAGCGTGTCCATCTTCCGTAGGACACTGGGCCCATGGTCGAGTTTCCCGATGGCACCCGCGTACACGGACGCGGGCTGCGGCGCCCCCGCCCCGACGGACCCACGCCCGATTTCGGGCTCTACCTGGGGACGAGCCGGCTGCGGCGCAAGCACGGCGGTGGCATCAGCTGGCCGCACGAGTGGGTCACCTGGCCCGACTTCCTGCTGCCCACCCAGCCTGCCGACGCCCGCGAAAAGATCAAAGCGCTCCACGAACGGGCGAAGACCGAGACCGTCGAAGTCGCCTGCTACGGCGGCGCGGGAAGGACCGGCACCGTGATGGCCTGCCTGGCGGTCCTCTCCGGCGTCCCCGCCGGCCAGGCCGTCGCGTGGACAAGGGAGCACTACCACGAGCGAGCCGTCGAAACGCCCTGGCAGCGCGGCTGGGTGAAGAGCTTCGCGAAACAGCTAGATTGACCCGCATGGATGTGCACGTCGTCGACCACCCCCTCGCGAAGGCCCGGCTCTCCACGATGCGCGACGCGCGCACCGACAGCGCCGCGTTCCGGGCCGCGCTGCACGAGCTCACCGTCATGCTGGTCTACGAAGCCACGCGCGACGTGCCGGTGAAGATCGAGAAGATCCACACGCCGGTGGCGCGCACCGACGGCTACAAGCTCGCCAAGCCGCCGCTGCTGGTCCCGGTGCTGCGCGCCGGGCTGGGCATGGCCGACCAGGCGCACAAGCTGATCCCGGACGCGCAGATGGGCTTCGTCGGCCTGGCGCGCGACGAGGAGACGCTCAAGCCGACGCCGTACCTGGAGTCGCTGCCGGAGTCGCTCGCCGACCGGCCGGTGCTGGTGCTCGACCCGATGCTCGCCACCGGCGGCTCGATGGAGTACACGATCCGCCTGCTCACCGACCGCGGCGCCGACGACGTCACGGCGATCTGCGCGCTGGCGGCCCCGGAGGGCCTGGCCCACCTGGAGAAGACGGGCCTGCCGGTCCGGGTGGTCACGGCGAGCATCGACGAGCGCCTGAACGACTCGGGCTTCATCGTCCCGGGCCTCGGCGACGCGGGTGACCGGCAGTACGGCGCCGTCTGAGCCGGTGCCGGTGCTGAAGTGGCGGTGGATCGCCGTGACCGCCGTCGCGGTCGCGGCGCTCACCGCCGGGCTGCTGTGGCTGTTCCTGACCTGGTCCGGACAGCCGAACGCGCCGGTGCGCATCGACGCGGTCAAGACGGCCTTCGGCGTCGGCGCGGGCGCCGGCGGCGTGTTCGCGCTCTGGCTCGCGACGCGCCGCCAGCGCACGCTCGAGCTGCAGCTGGCCGAGACGACCCGCGTCGCGTCGGTGACCGAGCGCGACCTGGAGGAGCGGCGCGTCACCGAGCTGTACACGAAGGCGGTCGAACAGCTCGGCAACGACAAGGCGCCGGTCCGGCTCGGCGGGCTGTACGCGCTGGAGCGGCTCGGGCAGGACAACCCGAAGCAGCGTCAGACGATCGTGAACGTGCTGTGCGCCTACCTGCGGATGCCCTTCGAAGGCCCGCAAAAGGGCATCCGCGGTGCGGACGCGGTGCAGCAGGAGGAGAAGACGGTCGACTACGACGCGGCCGAGCTGCAGGTCCGCCTCGCCGCGCAGGAACTGCTGAAGACCCACCTCGCGGCGGACCACCCGGCGTTCTGGCCGGGCATGTCCATCGACCTGCAACGCGCGACCCTGGTCGACTTCCGGTTCAGCGGCTGCGAGGTGCAGGCCGCGGACTTCAGTCACGCCCGGTTCGTCGGCGCGGTGCACATGCAGAAGACCACCTTCCACCAGCGCGTGGGTTTCTACGGCACGGAGTTCACCGCGCTGGCGAACTTCGACCGGTCGGACTTCGACGGGGGTGCCTTCTTCTCCTGGGCACAGTTCCGCGGTGTCGCCCGCTTCGCGCGGACGTCCTCGATCGGTGGCCTGCGGTTCCACCACACGACATTCGCCGCGGAGGCGGTGTTCGAGCGGAGCAAGCACGAGTTCGACCTGGAAGGCGCGACGTTCGCGGTCGAGCCGGAGCTTCCTCAGGCCGGCGCCAGGTAGCGCTCCCGCTCCCACGTAGGCGTCGTTCAGCGGCGACCAGGTCGCAGCCAGCCGGAGGCGTTCGCGCGCAGGGCCGCTTCGTACGAGGTCGTGACGTCGAACTCCTCCGGCAGGTTGCCGGTCAGCTCCAGTGACACCAGGCCGTGCACGATCGCCCAGCAGCCGACCGCGACGGTCTCCGGGGGGACGTCGAGGAAGACGCCGTCGGCGATGGCCTTGCGGATGACGTGTTCCAGGGGCTTGAGCGTTTCGCGGGCGAGCTTCTCGGCGTCTTCGTTGGGCTCGAAGCCCGGGATCGACCTGGTGAACATGATCCCGTACAGGTGCGGGTCGGCCAGTGCGCTCGTGCGGTAGGCACTGCCCAGCGCGACGAGGTCCTCGACGGCGTCGCCGGTCAGCGTCGTCCCGGCCATCCGGGCGCCGAAGCGGCGGAAACCCTCGGTGAAGAGGGCGTTCACCAGGTCGGGTTTGCTGCCGAAGAGCGAGTACACGGCGGTGGTCGACGTCCCGGCGTCGGCGGCCAGCTTGCGCAGGGAAAGCGCCTTCGGCCCGTCGGCGGCGATGAGCTCGCCGGCCCGGTCGAGCAGCTTGAGCCGGAGCGCTTCGTCGTGCGTGCGGGGTCGCGCCATGCACAGAGCGTATCGGAACGGTGTTATGGAAAGCGAGCGCCAAGATTTGACCTGGAGTGCACTCCAGGTCGTACTGTCGGGCGCATGAGCTACTCGATAGCGGAAGCCGCGCGACGTAGCGGACTGTCGATCGACACTCTCCGGTACTACGAGCGCATCAAACTGCTCGACCCGCCCGCGCGGGACACCGCGGGCCGCCGGGCCTACTCCGACGAAGACCTCAACTGGCTGGGGTTCCTGACCAAGCTGCGCACCACCGGGATGCCCATCAAGAGCATGCGCGAGTACGCGTCGCTGCGCCGCCACGGCGTCGCGAGCGCGGGCCGCCGCAAGGCCCTGCTGGTGGAGCAGCGGCGGTCGGTCGCCGAGCGGATCGCCGAGCTGCAGGGCTGTCTCGACATCCTCGACTACAAGATCGAGAACTACGACCGGATCGAGCAGAAGGCGCTCGGCATCGAACCCGGCATGGAGGGAATTTCCGCGTGAAGAACAGGAAACTGGGCGGCCTGGAAGTCGGCGCCCAGGGGCTCGGCTGCATGGGGATGAGCCAGGCCTACGGCGTCCGCGACAACGACGACGAGTCGATCGCGACCATCCACCGCGCGCTCGAACTCGGCGTGACGCTGCTGGACACCGCGAACGTCTACGCGAACGGCGTCAACGAAGAACTGGTCGGCCGCGCGATCGCCGGCCGCCGCGACGACGTCGTGCTCGCGACGAAGTTCGGCATCGTGTGGAACGACGGCGCCATGGGCGCCCGCGGTGACGCCGCGTACGTCAAGCAGTCGTGCGACGAGTCGCTGCGCCGGCTCGGCGTCGACCACATCGACCTCTACTACCAGCACCGCGTCGACCCGGACACGCCGATCGAGGAGACCTGGGGTGCGCTGGCTTCCCTCGTCGACGCCGGAAAGATCCGGTACGCCGGGATTTCCGAGGCGAGCGCGGTGACGATCCGGGCCGCCCACGCGGTGCACCCGGTGACGGCGCTGCAGAGCGAGTGGTCGCTGTGGACCCGTGGTATCGAGGGCGAGGTCCTGGACACCTGCCGCGAGCTCGGCATCGGGATCGTCCCGTTTTCCCCGCTGGGCCGCGGGTTCCTGACGGGCGCGGTGACGTCGGTCGCCGACCTGCCGGAAGACGACATGCGCCGCGGCCTGCCGCGGTTCGCCGAGGGCAACTTCGAGCGCAACATGGCGATCGTCGAAGCCCTGCGCGAGCTGGCCTCGGCCAAGGGCGTCACCGCCGGGCAGCTGGCGCTGGCGTGGGTCCAGTCCCAGGGCGAGGACGTCGTCCCGATCCCCGGGACCAAGCGCCGCAAGTACCTCGAGGAGAACGTGGCGGCGGCTTCCCTGGAGCTGACGGCGGACGACCTGGCGGCCATCGAAGCGGCCGCGCCCGCCGAAGCGATCGCGGGAGAGCGCTATCCGGAACGGCTCGCCCGCGCGGCCGGGAGGTAACTTACTTCTGAGGCTTTTCTGAGATCTCCGGAGCAGGCTCGGCGCCGATCACGCGGTCGGTGCCGAGCCTCAGGAGGTCGTCGTGGCGGAGGAAGTGCTCGATTATCTGGTCGTCGGGGCCGGGCCGGCCGGGGTGCAGCTCGCGCAGTTCCTCGGCCGGGCCGGGCGCCGGTACCTCGTGCTGGAGGCCGGTTCCGCGCCCGGGCACTTCTTCGAGACCTTCCCGCGGCACCGGACCCTCATCTCCATCAACAAGAAGCACACCGGGTACACCGACCCGGAGCTGAACCTCCGGATGGACTGGAACTCGATCCTCGCCGACGGCGACGACGACCCGATCCTCTTCACGGACTACAGTGAAAAGCTCTTCCCGGACGCCGAAGACCTCCTTCGCTACCTCGCCGACTACGTGGCGAAGCACCAACTCGACGTCCGCTACGGCACCCGGGTGACGCGCATCCGCCGTGACGGCGAAGCTTTCGTCCTCACCGCCGGCGCAGAAGAATTCCGCGCCACCAGGCTGATCATGGCCACCGGCGTCACCAAGCCGTACATCCCGGACTTTCCCGGCGCCGACCTGATCGACCAGTACGTGGACGTCGACGTCGACCCGGCGAGCTTCACCGACCAGCGCGTTCTCGTGCTCGGCAAGGGGAACTCCGCCTTCGAGACCGCCGACAACCTGATCGAGCGGGCCGCCGTCGTGCACGTCGGCGGGCCGCGGCCGGTGAAGCTGGCCTGGCGCACGCACTTCGTCGGCCACCTGCGCGCCTACAACGCGGGCATCCTCGACATGTACCAGCTCAAGCTCCAGCACGCGATCCTCGACGGCGACGTCCGCGAAGTCCGCAAGGACGCCGACGGCTACCACGTCAAGTTCGCCTTCGCCCGGGCCGACGAAGTCATCAAGGAAATCCGCTACGACCGGGTGATCTGCTGCACCGGCTTCCGCTTCGACGCTGCACTGTTCGACGAGGACTGCCGTCCGGAACTGACCATCGACGACCGCTTCCCCGCGCAGACCCCGGACTGGGAGTCGGTCAACGTGCCCGGCCTCCACTTCGCCGGCACGATCACGCAGGTCCGCGACTTCAAGAAGGCCACCAGCGCGTTCATCCACGGCTTCCGCTACGGCGCCCGCGCGCTGGTGAAGGTGCTGAACGAGCGCTACCACGACGTCCCGTGGCCGCACACCGAGCTGCCCGCCAAGCCGGACGCGCTGACCGGCGCCGTCATCACCCGGATCAACCGGACTTCCGGGCTCTACCAGCAGTTCGGCTTCCTCGGCGACGTCGTGGTCGTGGACGGCGACACCGCCCGCCACCTCGAAGAGGTGCCGGTCGACCGGGTCCTGGCGAACCCGCCGGACGACGCCTACGTCGTCACCCTCGACTACGGCCCGGACCACGACAAGGTCGACCCGTTCGACTTCGTCGCCCGCGCCGCCCAGGACAAGGCGAACGACCACGGCGAAGGCCACTACCTGCACCCGATCGTCCGGCACTACCGCCGCGGCGAGCTGGTCGCGACCCACCACGTCACCGAGAACCTCGAAAACGAGTGGGACAAAGAGGTGCACGTCGAGCCGCTGACCGCGTTCTTCACGCGGGAGCTCTGATGACGACGATCGCGGAGTTCGAAGCCACCGCCCGCGAGCGCCTCGATCCGGCGCACTACGACTACTTCGCGGGCGGCGCGCAGGACGAGATCACCCTGCGGGAGAACGCAACGGCGTTCCAGCGGCTGCGGCTGATCCCGCGCGTGCTGCGCGGCAGCGACAAGCGGGACCTGAGCATCGAGCTGCTCGGGACGCCGTCCTCGATGCCGATCCTCGTCGCGCCCACGGCGTTCCACCGGCTCGCGCATCCCGACGGCGAGCTCGCCACCGCGCGGGCGGCCGCGCGGGCGGGCACGATCATGATCGTCAGCATGGCCTCGAACACGGCGATCGAGGACATCGCCGCGGCCGCCCGCGAGGTCGCGCCGGACCCGGGCCTGTGGTTCCAGCTCTACCTGCAGCCGGACCTGGAGTTCAGTGAGGCGATCGTGCGGCGCGCGGAGAGCGCGGGGGTGAAGGCGTTCGTCGTCACCGTCGACTCACCCGTGCTCGGCCGCCGCGAGCGCGACGACCGCAACGCCTTCCACGACCTGCCGGCCGGGTTGTTCGTCGAGAACCTGCGCGACATCGGCGAAAACCGCAGCGGCGGCAACGCCAGCCACTCCATCCATGCCCCCGCCACCACCCTCAACGGAGGCGCTTCGCGCCGCAGCCATGTTCGTGAGATCGTCATGACGGCCGGGCTGAACTGGGACCACATCGCGTGGCTGCGGAGCAAGACCAAGCTGCCCGTGCTGATCAAGGGCGTGCTGCACGCCGAGGACGCGCGGCTGGCCGTGCACCACGGCGTCGCCGGGATCGTCGTGTCCAACCACGGCGGCCGCCAGCTCGACACCGTGCCCGCCACCATCGACGTGCTGCCCGAGATCGCGGCCGCCGTCGGGGGCGCGGTGCCGGTGCTGCTGGACGGCGGGATCCGCCGCGGCACCGACGTCGTCAAGGCACTGGCCCTGGGCGCGGACGCGGTCGGCGTCGGCCGCCCGGTGGTGTGGGGGCTGGCCGCGGGCGGCCGCGAAGGCGTCTCGGCGGTGCTCGACCTGCTGCGGGCCGACTTCGACCAGGCCCTCGCGCTGTGCGGCGGACGCCACCCGGCCGACCTCACCCCGGACCAGGTGCGGCGGTGACCGGCTGGCTGCCCGGGCGGGTCGTCGCGCTGCGGATGCGGATCTTCGCGCTGGTCAACGGCCAGGAAGCGGTGACGATCCCGGGGCCGAAGGTCGGTGCCGGAGACTTCAAGCGCGTCTACGCCGACCCCGCGGCGAACGGCCGCAGCCGCGGCGCCGCGCTGTCCGACCTGTTCTGGTACTGGCTCTCGCCGGGGCCGCAGGTGCACCAGGAACACCTCGAAGCCGGGCCGCGCTACGACGAGGTCGCCAAGTGCACCCGCCACATCCTCGTCAAGTCCAAAAAGGACACCGAGGAGCTGACCCGGCGGGTGGCCGCGCACGTGCTGGACGGCGTCCGCCCGGGCCTCGTGCGGCTGCGCGACGAGATGATGCCGATCTGGGCCGAGCTGTACTACGAGCTGGTGTTCGGCGAGCCGTGCCCGCCGCAAGCGCGCGACCTCATCGTGGCGCACGCCGACGACGTCGTCTCGGCGCTGAAGTGCGTGCGGCCGCGGAACATGCGCCGCCGGGCACGGCTGACGAAGTACCTCCGGCAGCGCCTCGCCGACGTCCCGCACCCGCTGCCCGAATCCCTGACCGCGGAGGAGTGGGCCTACTACCTGCAGGGCACGTTCTTCACCACCGCCGTCGTGCAGATGTCGGAGGCGATGGCACACCTGCTGATGATCATCGCGCAGGACGACGGACTCCAGCGGCGGCTCGCCGGCCACCCGGAGGACATCGACGGCGTCATCGACGACGGGTTGCGCCAGTACCCGCTCTTCGGCATCGCGCACCGGATCTCCACGGCGGACATCGAGCTGGACCAGCTCACCATCCCGGCCGGCACGGTGCTGTGCTTCAGCTACCCCGATTTCGCCGAGCAGTCCGCCAAGGAGGAGTTCGTCCCGTTCGGCGTCGCGCAGAACCGGGCCTGCCCGGCGCGCGGGCTGGCGCCGCCGACCATGCGGGTGGTGGCGCAGGAGGTACTGCGCCGCTTCAGCCTGGCCTCGACGGCCGCGCATACGCGCTCGATCCCCAACCGCGGTCCGGCGCTGCTCACCCCACGCGGGACCCGGCCCCGGCGCGCACCGCTGGCGTGGCTCGCGGTCCGCGACCGCTGGGAAGACGTCTGGCGCAGCTTCGCCCAGCTCGTGTTCGGCACGTACATGGTCCTCGACGCCCGTCGCCAGGCCCTTTGCTCGACCTACTTCGCCGGAGGCAACCGATGAGCCCGTCCGAAGCGGCACCGGTCTTCTTCCTCGCCGTCGTGGTGATCCTCGTGGTGGTCCGGCTGGTCTGCCTGGCCGCGGTCAAGCTCGGCCAGCCGCCGGTGGTCGGGGAGATGATCGCCGGGGTGCTGCTCGGCCCGTCGCTGTTCGGGCTGCTGCTGCCGGACGCGCAGGCGGCGCTGTTCCC
Organism: Amycolatopsis sp. MtRt-6; assembly: GCF_017308975.1. Lineage (GTDB taxonomy): Bacteria > Actinomycetota > Actinomycetes > Mycobacteriales > Pseudonocardiaceae > Amycolatopsis. The sequence goes on from NZ_JADWPD010000006.1 coordinate 239,667, forward strand.
CGACGGCATCCGCTCGCTGCTCTACGTCGGTGGCCAGATCGGCCTGGTCATCTACATGTTCGGCGCCGGCTACGAGTTCAACCTGCGCAGCATCGCGAAGTCGCGGAAGTCGGTCGCGGCCATCTCCTCCGCCGGGACGCTCGTGCCGCTCGCGCTCGGTATCGGGGTCGCGGTCGTGGGCATGTCGTGGGTCGGCATCGGCAAGGACGGTGTCGCACCGGTGACGTCCGCGGCTTTCGTCGGCGTCGCGCTGGCGATCACGGCGTTCCCGATGCTGGCGCGGATCATCACCGAACGCGGGATCGCCGGGACGAAGTTCGGTTCCCTGGCGCTGGCCTGCGGCGCGCTCGACGACGTGCTCGCGTGGCTCCTGCTGGCGGTCGTGCTGGGGATGCACGCCGGGTCGGCCGGGCCGGTGGCGCTCGCGCTGGGTGGCGGCGTCCTGTTCGCCGGGCTGGTGTTCATCGTCGGGCGACGGCTGCTGGCGAAGGCGATGCGCAGCGAACGCATGGGGCTCGACCAGCGGGTGCTCGTCACCGCGATGACATTGTTCGCCGCCGCCTGGTTCACCGACGTGATCGGCCTGTACGCGGTGTTCGGCGCGTTCTGCGTCGGGATCGCGTTCCCCCGCACGCCCGCCGCCGACGCCGTGCTCGCGAAGATCATGCCGATCGGCCGGATCGTGTTCCTGCCGCTGTTCTTCACCTACTCCGGCCTGAACACGCGGTTCGCCCTGCTCGCCGACCCGAAGCTGCTCGCGTTCGCGGTGCTGTGCGTGGTGGTCGCGATCGTCGGCAAGCTGGGCGCGTCCTGGGGCGCGGCCCGGCTGGCGGGGGAGCCACCGTCGATCGCGACGCGCGTCGGCGTGCTCGTCAACGCGCGTGGCCTGATGCAGCTCATCGCGCTCAACATCGGGCTGGCCGCCGGGATCGTCTCGCCGGCGTTGTTCACGGTGCTGGTGCTGGTCGCGCTGGTCACCACGATCATGACCGCGCCGCTGCTGAGCCGGCTCGACCGGCGCGACGCCCGCAAGGGGAGCATCGACGTACTCCTGACGGCCGAACCCGTTCCGGTGACCGGGAAAAGTTGATTCTTCAAGTTCGGAAATAACTGTCAAGATGGATCCGTGCGCGAGGCGGCGGCGAAACCGAGAGTGCTGCTGGTCGAAGACGACCGGGAGCTGGCGGGCATGCTGGGGGAGCTGCTCGCGGACGAAGGCTACGAAACCGAGGCGGCGCACGATGGTCAGCGCGCCCTGCACCTCGGGCTCACCGGGCACTACGACGTGCTGGTCATCGACCGGCGGCTCCCGGTGCTCGACGGGCTCGAGCTGCTCCGGCGGCTGCGGGCCCGGGCGGTGACCACGCGGGTCCTGGTGCTCTCGGCGCTGGGCGAGGTGGCCGACCGCGTGGCGGGGCTCGACGCCGGCGCGGACGACTACCTCGTCAAGCCGTTCGAGGCCGAGGAACTGCTGGCGCGGCTGCGCGCGCTGGGCCGCCGCGACCTCGAAGGCGCCGAGTGCCTGCCGCTCGGCACGGCGGCCCTCGACCTGCAGCGCCACGAAGTCGTGCTGCCGCGCGGCGAGCGGATCACGCTGTCCGGGCGGGAGTTCGAGCTGCTGCGGACGCTGGCGCAGCGGCCCAAGGCGATCCACCCGCGGGCGGCGTTGCGCACGCGCGTGTTCGCCGACTCGACCGGCGAGTCCATTGTGGATACGTACGTGTACTACCTGCGGCGCAAGCTCGGCCGGGACGTGGTGCGGACCGTGCACGGCCTGGGGTACCAGATCGGCGCGGTATGAGCCCCGACCCCGAGGAGCGGGCCCTGCGGCGGGCGCGGTGGGTGATCACCGCGCAGATCTCCGTCGTGGTGTCGCTGCTCGTGGCCGTCGCGGGCGCGATCGCGTACGGCATCATGCTGTCCGGCCAGCACGCCGACGCCGACCGGCTGCTGGCCAGGACGATCCAGCTCGGCCCCGGCGCGACCCCGCCGGGCTGCGTCTGGCTGTTCACACCGAGCGCGCACGCGCCGGCCGGGCCACCGCCGGCGGGCATGCCGATCCCCGAGCTGAACGCGTTCGTGCCGTCGCCCGGCGACGTCCACACCGAACGGCGGGCGATCGACGGGATGACGTACACGTTCCGGGTGGAGAACCGCGGCGGTGTCGTCTCGCAGGCGTTCTTCGAGGAGCGGTACCAGATCCAGGACCGCGCGTCGCTGGTGTCCGGGCTCGGCGTCGCCGAGGTGCTCGCCCTGCTGGCGGCCCTGGGCAGCGGGCGGGTGCTGGCCCGCCGGGCGATCCGGCCGCTGGAGGACGCCCTGCGGCGGCAGCGGACGTTCGTCGCGGACGCGTCCCACGAGCTGCGGGCCCCGCTGACCCGGCTGCACACGCGCGCGCAGCTGCTGGCCCGGCGGGCGTCCGGCCGCGACGCGGCGGAGCTCGACCACCTGGTCCGCGGCACGCGGGAGCTCGGCGAGGTCGTCGAGGACCTGCTGCTGTCGGCGCAGGCGTGCGGCGAACGGCCGTCGCTGGAGCTGGTCGAGCTGGGCGTGCTGGCCGAGGAGGCGGTGGCGGCGGAGGCGGTGCGCGCCTCGGCGGGCCAGGTCAGCTTGGCGGTGACCCGGGAGCGGCGGCCGTACGTCGTCCAGGGCGTCCCGACGGCGTTGCGCCGGGTGCTGTCGGCGTTGCTGGACAACGCGCTCGGGCACACGCCGCCCGGCGGCTCGATCGAGGTCTGGCTCGGCGTCCCGGACGAGCGGCACGTCGAACTGCGGGTCCGCGACACGGGAGCCGGCTTCCCGGCCGCCGACGCGGACCGCATCTTCGAGCGTTTCGCCCGCGGCTCCGACGGCGACGGCCGCCGCTTCGGCATCGGCCTGGCGTTGGTCCGCGAAGTGGTGACGGGCCACGGCGGAACGATCGCGGCCGCGGCCCGCCCCGGAGCCGGAGCCACGTTCACCCTCCGCCTCCTCCGCGCCGACCCCACGTGACCCAGCGGGCATCACCCGTGATCAGGCGGGCATCACGTGTGATTGAAGGGGCATCAGCGCGATGCCTCCCCAATCACGCGTGATGCCCCTCTGATCACGCGTGATGCCTCTCCAGACACACGTGATGCCCGGCTGATCACGGGCGTTGCGGGAGGGCGAAGCGGATTTCGCGGGCCAGGGGTGGGTCGAGGGCCGTGCAGAGCGTGTCGATTTCGGCCGCCAGGGGCGGGGGTGGGGTGGTGTAGGTGGCCGCCGAGTGGGCCAGCCAGGCGTGGATGTCCTGGTGGGCGTCGGGGGCCAGGTCCGGGTCGCGCAGCAGGGTGAGGTCGGTGTGGAGGCGCAGCCAGGTGTCGCGGTCGCGGAGGAGGGCGACGGCCGCGCGTCGCGTGTGGATCGGGTGGCCGGGGGACAGGAGGGCGCGCAGCGTCGGGACGTCGACCAGGGTGGGCTTGCCGCGCAGGAACGTCACCACCTGCCTGACCACCGACGGCGACGGGTCCGTCAGCAACGGCGGTACCGAAGCCGACTCCGGGGCGATCCGGCGCAGGCCGCGGACCGCCGCCCGGCGGATCCGGGGGCGGTCGTCGGCGAGGTGCCCCTCCAGGAACGCAGCGTCGGCGGCGGTCCCCGTTTCGCCGAGCCCGGCGACCGCGCCGAACGAGACCGGCGAACCGCGGTAGTGCGCCGCCGGGTCCGGGACGAGTACCTGGGCCATCGTGCGCACGGCCGACGACCGGTCCGCGAGGTGGGCCACGGCGGCTTCGGGACCGAGCAGCGTCAACGCCCGCACCCGGACCTTCGGTGCCCCGGCCGCCAGCAGCTCCTCGACGCACTCGCCGCGGTCGAGCAGCGCGTTGCCGCAGATCGCACGCACCACGAAGTCGGGGTGCGTGGCAGCGATCTCCAGCAGCCGCTCGCGCGACAGCAGCCCGAGCGCCTCGCGGTGGACCCAGCGACGGCTTTCCCGGTCGTCCGACGCCAAGGCGGAGTCGAGCACACTCGGCAGTGCGTCGCGCAGCAGCGTGGTCATCCAGTCGTCGACCTGACGTCGTCGCAGGACACTGATCAGCGGCAGCATCGCGCGCAGTACCGAATCGTCCAGTTCGGACGGAACAACCGACCGGGCGAGCTCCCGTACCGGCCGCACCCAGTCGACGCACCGGATCAGCAGCAGCGGCAGCGCTTCGGGGTCGGTGCTGACCGCGAGCCGCCGGACCGCCGCCTCGCGCTCGTGACCGTCCGGCGAGCAAGCAGCGATCGCCAGTGCTTCCCGTGCGGTACGGCGCCCGCCGCGGTACCGCCACTCCCGCCGCACGGCGAGGTCGAACTCGACCCACTGCCGCACGTCCTCGAAAACGATCATCGGTCCACCCCCTCCGGGGCCCAGGATGCCCCGGGCCCCGGAGGGGAGGCGAACCGATTTACGCCAGCAGCGCCCGCACCGCCGCGGCGGCGTCGGCGATCGCGACCGGGTTCTGCTCCCGCGTCGCCAGGCTCCGGACCGTCACGTTCCCCGCCGCCCAGTCCTCCTGGCCGACGATCACCACCGCGACCGCGCCCGCCTTGTCCGCACGGGTCAGCTCCTTGCCGAGCTTGCGGTGCTCGATCGGCGTCGACGTCCGCAGCCCGGCGGCCCGCAGCGACGCCGCCACCGAACGAGCCTCGTCCGAGAGGTCCTCGGTCACCGGGATCACCATGACGTCGACCTCGCTGCGCGGGGCCGGCGTCAGGCCGTGCGTGTCGAGGAAGTCGATCAGCGTCACGTCGCCCATGCCGAACCCGATGCCCGGGATCTGCTGCGGCGTGAACATCGACGCGAGGTCGCTGTAGCGGCCGCCGCCGAAGAGGGCGCGGCGGTTCTCCGGCGAGGTGTCGAAGACCTCGAACACGGTCGACGTGTAGTACGCCAGCCCGCGCACGATCATCGGCTCGTACTTCACCAGCGATCCGGCGCTGCTCCGCAGCACGCGGACCAGGTTGGACTGTTCCCGCACCTCGGACGGCAGCTCGTCGAGCAGCGCCTCGCCCGCGTCGAGCGTCTCGGCCAGCTTCTCGAACTGCTTGTCCGACAACCCGATCTCGCCCGCGTTCTCCGCCAGCTTCTCGCGCGGGTACTTCTCCCAGCGGTCGACGAGCGCGAACACCTGGGCCAGGTGGTCGGCCGACACCCCGGCGACGTCGGTGAGCGCCGACGTCAGCAGGTTCCGGTCGTTGACGCGCAGCACGAACATGTCCGGCGTCGCGCCCAGCGCGGCCATCATGTCGTGCACCAGCTCGAAGATCTCGATCTCGCAGTTGGCGCTGTCCGAGCCGAAGATGTCCGCGTTGATCTGCCAGTGCTCGCGCACGCGGCCGCGCTGCGGGGCCTCGTACCGGTGGCAGTTCGGGTGGCTGTACCAGCGGACCGGGAACGACAGCGACTTCGCGCTCCCGGCGATCATCCGCGCCACCGTCGGCGTCATCTCCGGGCGCAGCGCCAGCCGCCGCCCGCTCTTGTCGGTGAGCGTGTACAGCTGCTTGTCCGCGATCTCCTGACCGGACTTCCGCTCGTAGATCTCGGCCGGCTCGAGGATCGGGCCGTCGTAGCGGAGGAAACCGCGGCGCTCGAGGACGTCGTAGAGATGACCGAACACCTGGGTACGCACGGACATTTCGGCGGGCAGGAAGTCCCGGAGCCCCTTGGAGGGCGCGGTCGGCAGGTATTCAGGCACGTCACCAGCTTAACGACCGGCACTCAGGCGAAAGCGACCCCGTACGCCGTGAGCAGCGTGGCCGCGCCCAGGAGCACCGCGCCGGCGGATGTCATGCGCCCGCCGAGTTTGCCTCTGCCGGGGATCAGGTGCAGGAAGAAGCCACCCGACTGGGCGAGGATGCCGAACAGCAGCAGGAAGCAGCCGATCCACAACGTCGTGTCCGGCAGCGTCGTGCGGCTCAGGATCTGCAGCGCGACCAGGGCGAGGATCAGCAGGACGCCGGCGTGCGCGTGGCCGGCGCGGAACATCGCGCGCTGGTGCTCGGTCAGCTTGCGGTCGCGCATCACACCCATCAGCGCGTAGCCGCCGTACATCACGGTCGGCAGCGACACCAGCGCGATCACCGTGAACAGCTGGGTGGGTCCGTGCATCGGGGAGCTCCTTCGAGGTGGGGTGGCGTAACGGTAACACTGTTTTAAAACGCTGTCACCAAACGGGGCATTCCCCGATCGGGGACCTAGGCGGGCCGGCCCTGGGCCAGCACCAGCAGCGGGTTGCGGAGCGCGGCGAGCGACGCGAGCGGGTCGCCTTCGACGACCAGGACGTCCGCCGCGAGCCCGGCTTCGAGCCGTCCGGTGACGGCACCCAGCCCCAGCCCGGCCGCGCTGTCCTCGGTCGCGATCTCCAGGATCCGGCGCCGGGGGAAGCCGAGCCATTCGTAGAGCTCCAGCGCGCCGACCGGGTCGTCGAACACCGAGCCCGGCAGGCCCGCGTCGGTCCCGGCCAGCAGCCGGACGCCGTGCTCTTCCAGCCACGGCAGCCGCCCGTACATCGCCTGCGCGACGTCGTCGCCGAGCTTCTCGACGATCGTCCGCCAGTTGCGGCTGCTCGTCGAGCACGCCGAGATGCCGTCGGCCGCCATCCGCTCGGCCACGTGCGTGCGGCGGTCGAAGGAGCGCGGCCCGGTCAGGAAGCTGCAGTGCTCGACCGTCGACACCCCGGCCTCGACGGCGGCCTCGATCGCGTCGGCGCCGTGGGCGTGCGCGGCCACCGGCAACCCGTGCGACGCCGCGTGCGCGACGATCAGCGACAGCTGCCGCGCGTCGAACTGCGACTCCCACATGTCGGCGCCGCCCTCGGTGATCTGGCCGCCGCTGGCCATCACCTTGATCACGTCCGCGCCCGCGGCCGCGTTTGAGTCGATCAGGGCGCGGATTTCGCCGTCGGACGCCGTTTCGCCGCCGAAAAAGTGACAATGCCCGCCCGGCACGGTGATCGGCGGGCCCGACACGAGCAGCCGCGGTGCCGCGGAACCCTCGAACGAGCGCCGGACGGCCGCGCCGAGGTGCCCGCGGTCGCCGAGGTCCCGCACGGTGGTGACGCCGCTGCGCAGCATCGCCGTCAGCCGCGAGCGCGCGCCGTCCAGCGGGTCGCCGCCTTCGGAGAAGTGGGCCAGCATCTCGCGGGACGCGTCGAACGCCAGGTGCACGTGGACGTTGAAGAGCCCGGCCAGCGCGGTCCCGGTGGGGAAGTCGTGCCGGGTCGCGCCGGGCGCGGCCCGCGCGACGACGTCCGCGCGCGGGCCGGCCGCGACGAGCACGCCGTCGCGCACCAGCACGGCGCCGTCGCGCACCGGCGCGGAAGGCCGCGGCAGCACCCGGCCGGCGGTGATCAGGGTGTCCACGTCACTTCCCGTTCGCCATCGCGGCCGACAGCGCCAGCAGCGGCCGGACGTCGGATTCGATGTCGTCCGCCCCGGCGGGCAGGACCTGCTTGGCGCGGCCGTCGCTGGCCTCGCCGGCCGCGTGCCGCCGCAGCGCCGCCCGCAACACCGCCGCCGCGGCAGCGGGGTCTTCGGCGACGACCGCGCCGAAGTTCGCGTCCAGGTACGGCGACAGCTGCACCAGGCCGTCCCGGATCTCGATCACCCGGCGGTAGCGGACCCGGTTGACGCCACCGCGCCGTCGCGGCGGGGTCCGCAGCACGATGCTGGGGAACGCCTCGACCAGGACCGTCCACAAGGGAGCGAGAGCCGCGTGTTCCCGCCGGTGCTGACGGCGGCGGCGCAGCGCCGAAACCCGCGCCCGCACCCCGGGGTAGGTGACGCCGGCGAGGAAGAGCATCCCGCCGGCGATCACGAACGGGACGCCGAGCAGCAGCAGGATCTTCACGACGGGGCCGAACACCCACGCCACCACGATGTACAGCGCGCGGCAGATGCTGCCGACGGCCGCGCCGGCCAGGCCGATCGCGCTCAGCCGCAGCCCGATCCGCAGATTCCGGTCCGCCACCCGCAGATACCGCAGGATCCAGGCCGCGCAGGCGATGAGGCCGTAGATCAGGTACAGCCCGGCGCCGAGGTAGAAGACCGCGACCCCGCTGTCGTGGATGGTCGACGGCCCCAGCGGCAGCCCGCGCAGCTCCGGCCGCGTCAGGTCCATCGCGACGATCATCAGGGTGATCGCCGCCGCCAGCGGGATCAGCTCGACGACCACCCGGCGGTACCGGCGCGGGCCGATCGCCGAGCCGAGGAAGAAGATCACCAGCGCGCAGAGGCCGCACGCCAGCAGCGCGTTGTTCGCCACCCGGGCCGCGCCCCGGCCCAGCAGTGCGTCGACTTCGTCGGACAACACCGGTTGCTGCAACAGGAACGCCGCCGCGAACCCGGCCACGCACGCGGTGACGGCCCAGTTCGGCACGGTCGGCGCGCGCGTCACCTGGTAGATCCGCCACGCCAAGGCGGCGGCGAACAGCACCATCGCGATCAGGTTGACGGGACTGAAAAGCGTGCTCACAACCACCCTTGGTGATCGCCGAGCGCCCCCTGGATCCGGCGGAGATCCCGGTCCGCGGCGCGCCGGGGGATCGTGTAGTTCAGGACCGACGCCCATTCGAGGATGATCGTCGCGACCGTTTCGGCTTCCCACTCGTGCGCGTCATCGTAGGACGAACGGCGCAGGGCGCGGTGTACGGCATCCGGGTCAAGATCGGGAGCGGGCCCGCGCAGGAAGTCCGACGGCTCGGCGTCGCCGTGCGGGTGGTGATCGGCCAGCATGTGCCCGAGCTCGTGCAGGATGATGTGGTCCTGGTGCGATTTCGTCGTCTCGGCCTGGTAGAAGATGTAGTCCGCGGCCGACGTCGCGATCCAGCAGCCGAACGGCCCCGGCACTTCGAGCGGGTACGCCAGCAGCCGGATCGGCTTCCCGCGCCGCTCGCCCAGCCGCGCGCACAGCACCTCGACGTCCAGCGGCGGCCCGATGTCCAGTTCCTTGAGCAGCTTCCGGCAGCGGCGGCGCAGCTCGCGCTCCTTCATCGCCCGGGTTCCCCCGGGCCCTCCGGACTCCGGCCCTCGCGTTCGGCCCGCTCGTAGCGTTCGACGAGCTCCAGCAGGTCCATCACCTGCCGGCGGCCCCGCGGGGACAGTTCCTGCGCCCGCATCGCCATCAGCTGGGCCTCACCCGCCGGTGCCGCCGCCTCTTCGTCGAAGAAGTACGTCACCGGCACGCCGAACAGCCTCGCCAGCGCCTCGACGTAGTGGATCTTCGGGTTGACCCGCTTGCCGGTGGCGAGCTGCTGCAAGTAGGCGGGCGACATCGCCGGCCCGCCCGCCCGCTCGACGGCGGCCGAGATCTCGCGATAGCTGTGCGGTGCCCGGCCGTCGACGCGGGCAGCCTCGATCAGGGCGCTCAGGCGCTCCGCGAAGGTGCGTTCCCGTGCCATCTCCACCCCCTGGGAATCCAGCCGCGGAAAACTATAGCCACAAGCCACTGTACGCACATGTTGACAGCCGTCGTATGCAGTGGTTTACAGTTGGCTCGCCTCTCGCCTGGCTCTCCGTGCCCTGGGGGTGCACGGAAGGGCTCAGGCGAGAGGTTGTCGCGCCTTCGACTCGTCATGATCGGCCGTCTGTAGTACGCTTCACACGTCAAGGTTGATCGCCCTCGGGCGAACCCTTGACCACGGCCTGTTGCCGGAGGTCGACCCCCAGGGCTTCCGGTGACAGGCCCCCTTATTTCCCCTGCTGGTCAGTTCATCAGCGTCGCGGCCAGCGTGCCGCCCAATTCGGCGCATGCCTCGAAAGTTCTTTTGTCCGGTTCGCCCGTTGTGATGACCGGTTCCGCCGCTTTGGTCCAGGCCAACCCCGTCGTGATGGCCAGCAACTGCCGTTCCGTGCCCGAAGTGTCGCTGTTCCCGTGGATCCAGTACCCGAACGGGCGACCTCGCGTCTCGTCCAGGCACGGGTAGTAGATCGTGTCGAAGAAGTGCTTGAGCGCGCCGCTCATGCTGCCCAGGTTCGCCGGCGTGCCCAGCAGGTAGCCGTCGGCCGCCAGGACGTCGGTGACCGTGGCCGCCAGCGCCGCGCGGCGGACCACCTCCACCCCTTCGATGTCCGGGTGCGTCGCGCCCGCCACCACCGCCTCGAACAGCGCCTGCGTCGACGGCGACGGCGTGTGGTGCACGATCAGCAACCTCGGCATCAGGCCAGCAGCTCCTCGACGTCCGCCCGCAACGCCGTCAGCCGCTCCTGCGCGTCGGCGCGAACACTCGCGACCACCTGCAGGTACGCCTTCAGCTTCGGTTCGGTCCCCGACGGCCGCACGACCACGCGCACCCCCTCACCGGTCAGCCGCACGACGTCGGCGTCCGGCAGCAGGTCCTCGAGGGTGACCTCGACGCCGCCGAGCCGGGCCGGCGGAGTGGTCCGCACCTTCGCCATCAGCTGCCCGCGGACGGCGAGATCGGTGACCCGCAGCGAAACCTGGTCGGTCAGGTGGACGCCGTGTCGCCGCGCCAGCTCGTCGAGCACGTCCAGCGGCGTGCGGCCCTGCGCCTTGAGCTGTGCGGCGAGCCCCGCGGCCAGCGTCGCGGCGGCGACGCCGTCCTTGTCGCGCACGAAGCCCGGGTTCACGCACAGCCCGAGCGCCTCTTCGTAGGCGAACACCAGGCCTTCGCCGGCGCGCACCAGCCACTTGAAGCCGGTCAGCGTCTCGGCGTACCGGGCGCCCTCGGCCTTGGCGATTTCGCCGAGCATCGACGACGACACGATCGTGGTGGCCACCAGCGGGTCCGGCAGCACCGTGCGGTCCACAGTGGACAGGACGTACGAGCCGAGCAGCACGCCGGTCTCGTCGCCGCGCAGCATCCGCCACCGCCCGTCCCGCTCGCGGACGCCGAGCGCGCACCGGTCGGCGTCCGGGTCGAGCGCGATCGCCAGGTCGGCGTCCACATCGGACGCCAGCGCGAGCAGCAGGTCGGTCGCGCCCGGCTCCTCGGGGTTCGGAAAGGACACGGTCGGGAAGTCCGGGTCGGGCGCGGCCTGGGCCTCGACCAGGTGCAGGTCGGTGAACCCGGCTCGCTCGAACGCCGCCCGCAGGGTGGCCGCCCCGACGCCGTGCAACGCCGTGGCGGCCACCCGCACCGCGCGGTCGTGGCCCAGCGGCAGGGTCGCGACCTCGTCGAGGTAGCGGTCCAGCAGGTCGACGACCTCGGCGCCGGGCGCGCGCGGCACCTCCGTCGCCCGCGGCGCGGCCTCGATGGCGCGCTCGATCTCGCCGTCGGACGGCGGGACGATCTGGCCGCCGGTCGCGTCGTAGAGCTTGTACCCGTTGTCCGCCGGGGGATTGTGCGACGCGGTGATCTGGATCCCGGCCACCGCGCCGAGCCGGCCGACGGCGAACGCGAGCACCGGTGTCGGCAGCGGGCGGGCGAACACTTTGACGTCGAAACCGGCCGCCGTCAGCACCTCGGCGGCGGCGGTCGCGAAGGCTTCCGAGCCGTGCCGCGCGTCGCGGCCGACGACGACCAGCGCGCCGGCGTGCCCGTGGGCCTTCAGCCACTCCGCGACCCCGGCCGTCGTGCGGGTGACGACGGCGACGTTCATCCCGTTGGGCCCGGCGCGCACCGGGCCGCGCAGGCCGGCGGTGCCGAACTCCAGGGGCCCGGCCAGCCGGTCGGCCAGGTCCGCCGCGGCCGCGGGGTCGCTCTCCGCCCGGGCCAGGACGGTTTCCAGCTCGGCACGGGTGGCGGGGTCCGGATCGGCGGCGATCCAGCGGGAAGCGGCGTCACGCAGGGTGGAAATCGATGTCACCGCGTCAGCCTACGGGCTATGGTCGGGTAGGTGCGCTTACTCTTCACCTCACTGGGGTCCTTCGGCCACACTTTCCCGCTCGTCCCGCTGGCGGTCGCCGCGCGCGAGGCGGGCCACGACGTCGTCTTCGCCACCTCGGAAGACTTCCTGCCACAGGTGACGAAAGCCGGGCTCGACACCGCGGCCGCCGGGCTCGCCATCAAAGACGCGTTCGGGCAGGCGTTCGCCGAGACGTTCGGCGAAGCGGGCCTGCCCGGCCCGCCGGGGGACATCCCGCGGGAGGTGCTCTTCCCGGTCGTCGCGAAGGTGTTCGGCGAGGTGATGCCCAAGCGGTTCGTCGCCGACCTGCTGCCGCTGTTGGAGCACGTCCGCCCCGACCTGGTGGTCAGCGAGGCGGGCAATTCGGGCGGCGCGTTCGCCGCACTGAAGGCCGGGATCCCGGTGGTGTCGCACGGGTTCGGCCGGGTGTCGACCGACGACCCGTTGACCGGGAAGATCCGGGACGCGATCCGCTCGAACGCCGCTTCGCTGGGCATCGAGATCGACGACGACCTGGCGTTCGGCGGGCCGTTCGTCGACATCTGCCCGGAGTCGGTGCAGGACGCGGGCTTCCTGGCCCGCGCCCGCCGGGTGCCGCTGCGCCCGGTTGGCTGGAGCGAGCCGGGCGAGCTGCCGCCGGGCGTGCTCGGCAAGCGGCGGCCGCTGGTCTACCTGACACTGGGCACGGCGATGGGGCACGCGGGCGTGCTCACCGAGGCGATCGCCGGACTGTCCGGTTTGGACGTCGATGTCCTGGTCGCCACCGGCCCGTCGCTGCCGGACGACGCGCTGGGCGAGGTCCCGGCGAACGTCCGGCTCGAGGCGTGGGTCCCGCAGGCGGCGCTGCTCCCGCACGTCGACCTGGTGGTCCACCACGGCGGCAGCGGCACGACGCTCGGCGCGTTCGGCGAGGCCCTCCCGCAGCTGCTGCTCCCGCAGGGCGCGGACCAGTTCACCAACGCGGAAGCGGTGGTCGCGGCCGGAGTGGGCGACCGCCTGCTCGGCGCCGAGGTCACGGCCGAGGCCGTGGCCACCAAGGCCCGTCACCTCCTCACGGACACGTCGGTCCGCGACGCGGCCCGTGTCCTGGCGGACGAAGTCGCGGCCATGCCGTCCCCGGCCGACGTCGCCGCCCAGCTCCCCACCCTGGCCTGAAGCGCCCCAATGTGGCCTTCGGTGCGTTGAACGCACCGAAGGCCACATTGGGTGCGTTCAACGCAACCAAGGCCCCATTGGGGCGCTCGAACGCAACCAAGGCCACATTGGGGCGCTCGGGTCAGGCGCGGGTGACCAGTTCGCGCAGCAGGGAGCCCATCCTGGTGGCCGCCGCGCGGCCGGCTTCCAGGACTTCCTGGTGGTTCAGCGGCTCGCCGGTCATGCCCGCCGCCAGGTTCGTCACCAGGGACAGGCCGAAGACCTCGACGCCGGCCGCGCGGGCGGCGATCGCCTCCAGCACCGTCGACATGCCGACCAGGTCCGCGCCCAGCGTGCGCAGCATCCGGATCTCGGCCGGCGTCTCGAAGTGCGGCCCGGTCAGGCCCGCGTAGACGCCTTCCTCGAGCGACGGGTCGATCTCCCGCGCGATCTTCCGCAGCCGCGCGGAGTACAGGTCCGTCAGGTCGACGAAGTTCGCGCCGACGATCGGCGAGCGCGCGGTCAGGTTCAGGTGGTCGGCGATCAGCACCGGCTGACCCACCTGGAAGCCCTCGCGCAGGCCACCGGCCGCGTTCGTCAGCAGCACCGTCCGGACGCCGGCCGCCGCCGCGGTGCGCACGTTGTGCACCACCGGGTCGATGCCCTTGCCCTCGTAGAAGTGGGTCCGGCCCAGCATCACCAGGACGTTCTTGTCACCGATCTTCAGCGAGCGGATGGTGCCGCCGTGGCCCACCGCGCCGGGCGTGGTGAAGCCGGGCAGCTCGGCGAACGGGATCTCCGTCTCGCACTCCCCGATGACGTCCGCCGCCGGGCGCCAGCCCGACCCCAGGACCACCGCGATGTCGTGCGCGTCAACGCCGGTGCGCTTGGCGATGGCGCTCGCGGCTTCTTGTTCACTCATGCGAGGGAGCGTATCCGGACGGCCCTCACCACGAGGAACGCCACCAGCCCGAACGGCGAGAGGAAGATCGTCAGCGCCAGGATCGGGCTCACGATCCACGGCGAGATCTCCCGCGCACGCCCCTCGAAGTACATCCACCGCGCGATGAACAGGTCGAACGCGATGAGGTGCGCCCAGACGAGCCCGGCACCCCACGGCGTGGCCAGGAGCGCCTGCAGGACGCCGAGGTCGGGCCGCAGCATTGCCCGCCCCCACTCGCCGAGGTGCGGCAGCACGAGCCCGAAGTAGCACACCAGCGGCAGCAGCGGCACCCACGGCGACGTCATGATCCGCGCGGTCCAGCGCCACTTCGGCGCGAAGATCATCAGCGCCCAGAACGGCGCCGCCAGCGGGAACGCCAGGTCGAAGAGGGTCATCGGACGCGCACCGTAGCCCACGCGCCCAGCCCGGCCGCCGCGACCAGCAGCGCGAAGGCGCCCAGCGTCGTCGCGTCCGGGTGCACGATCGACTGCGCCCGCAGCGCCTGCCAGGTGACCAGCGCGGTCAGGCCCGCGTACCCGGCCGCGCCGATCAGGACGAGCCGCGCGCGGACGACGTCGTCGCGCAGCCGGGCGAACCGCGGGGCGAGGGCCGCCAGCGCGATGGCGAGCAGCGGCAGCACCTGCAGCGCGTGCATCCCGACGAAGTGCGGGATCCGCAGGTCGCCGCCGACCGTGCTCCAGCCGAGGATCGGCAGGCCGGGACCGCCGTCTTCGAGCCCGACCGTGTGCGCGCCGACCATGTCCGGCCGGCCGCCGGTCCGCCACTGCGCGAGCTGCTGCGCGGTCGGCGACGTCATCAGCTGGCCGAGCGTGATCCCCACCAGCGAGAGCGCGGCCCCGGTCCGCACCGCCCAGTACGACGCGCGGTCGGGCACCTTCGTGAACAGCACCAGCACGGTGAGCGCCAGGGTGGCGACCCAGAGCACGGCGATCATCACGGCCATCGCGCCGAAGATGGCGGCGTCCTGCGGGGTCGCGACGTTGAAGTGGCTTGCCCGGCCGCGCGCGGCCTGGAACACCAGCAGGACGTACTCGGCGGCGAAGATGAGGACCAGGAGGTTCGTGAGCAGGCCCGCCGTGCGCCGGAACTTCGGCAGCAGCGAGATGAGCCAGCTCCAGGTGGCGAAGTAGAGCGCCCCGGACACCGCGAACTTGAACGGCTTCGCCCAGATCGGCGCGCCGGCCAAGGTTCGCTGGTCGAGGAGCATGGCCGCGACGCACAGCACCGCCACCACCCCCAGCGTGCCGGCCGCGAGCGCGGACGGCCGGTGCCACGTGTTCGTTCTGCTCCGCAGATCGGCAAGGATGGTCATGGTTCCTCCCAGAACGGATAGTCAAGCTCTCCGTTTTGGAAAGTTAAACTATCCATACTGAGAAGTCTTCAGGGTTGTCCCCGAGAGGGACCCCGGGATCGGAGCGGAAACGCATGCGGATGGCCGAGCTGAGCGCCGAGTCCGGGGTGCCGGTCGCGACCGTCAAGTACTACCTGCGCGAGGGCCTGCTCCCGCCCGGCGAGCGCACCAGCCCGAACCAGGCGCGGTACTCCGCGGCCCACGTCCAGCGGCTGCGGCTGATCAAGGCGCTCACCGAGGTCGGCGGGCTGCCGCTGGCCTCGGTCGGCGTCGTGCTGAGCGCGATCGACGACCACGAGACCCCGCACCGGACGATGGGTGTCGTCCAGCAGGAGCTGGCCGGGACCCCGCCGAAGGTGTCCGACGAGGCCGCCGAGTGGGCGTCCGGGCTGATGGCGGACCTCGTGCGCCGCCGCGGCTGGAAGGAGCACCCGCCGGCGCACCGCACGATCGGGAACCTCGTCGCGGCGCTGGCGACGGCCAAGGAGCTGGGGCAGGAGAAGCTGATCGAACGGCTCGAGGAGTACGCCGAACTGGCGATGCGCGTCGCGGAACTCGACGTCGAGGTGGTGGTCGGCCTGACATCGGTGGACAAGATCATCGAGACCGGGCTGATCGCGAGCGTCCTCGGCGACCGGATCTTCGCCGGCCTGCGCCACCTCGCCCAGGAGCAGGTGTCCCGCGAGGTGCTCGGCCGTTAGTCCGAGACACTCAGCGTGGACGCGACCCGGTCGAAGACGTCCTGGCGGCCCGAGTTCTCCTGCTCGGCCGGCACGGTGACGGAGAGGATCCACAGGCTGGTGCTCGCCCGGACCAGGTTCATGAACGTCACGCGGGTGCCGCCACCGCCGTTGCCCTCGGGGAGGGTGCCGCCCTCGGCCAGGCGGTAGGTCAGCGTCGAGCCCTTGCCGCCCGGCAGCGGCGTCGGCCCGTCGAGCACGAACGCGTTGCCCGGGTAGGACTCCCTCAGCCAGCCGATGTACTCGCTGTCGTCGGGGTACTGGGTGAAGTACTTCGCCAGCCGCTCCACCCGCAGCGACCGGCGCCCGTCGGGGGAGACGTACTGGACCGCCGTGCTCGCCCCGAACTTCGACGTCGTGTGCGGGGCGACGAACTTCTGCCAGCCCTCGGGAACCTGCAGGCCGAACTGCCCGCCGTTGCCGGTCGCGTAGCTCGCGTCGCCGGACTGCTGCACCAGCGACGGCGCCGGCACGTCGGTGACGCCGTTCGACGGGGTGCGCGGGGCCGCGTCCGGCGGCAGCAGCGACTGCCCGCCGACCGCCCTGGCCAGCGCGAACCCGCCACCCGCGGCGAGCAGGAAGAGCAGGATCGCCACCGCGACGAGTACCGCGGTGGCCGTGGAGCTGCGCCGGGCCGGCCGCGGCGGCGCCGGCACGAACACCGTCGGCGGCCCCGAGGACGGCGGCGGGGCAGGCGGGCGCAGGAACGGCAGCGGGCCCGGGTCGGCGGCCAGCTCGCTGCTCGACGCCTCGGCCTTCTTCTCCGGCTTGGCCGTGTCCTTCTCGGGCAGGACGGTCTTGATGATCTGGGTGTCGGTCGCGTCCGGCTGCGCCGACGTCTTCTTGCCGTCGGGCGTGCGGAAAAGCTCGGGCCCGAACAGGTCGAGCGGCGTTTTCGTCTGCAGCGGGTAGAGCCGGTGCCGGACCTCCCGCAGCGTGATCCGCCGGCCCGGCTCCTTCTTCATCAACGCGCCGATGACCTCGGCGAGCGGGCCGGCCTTCGGCTTGGGCACCTTCCCGTTGACGACCTTGCCGACCGTCTCCAGGGGATCGCCGTCGGCGTCGTACGGCGGCGCGCCCTCGACCGCCGCGAACAGCGTCGCGCCGAGGCCCCACAGGTCCGCGGCCGGCGTGACGGCGCCGCCGGAGGCGACTTCCGGCGCGATGTAGGCGGGCGAGCCGAGCATGATCCCGGTGCGGGTCATGGTCGCCTCGGAGACGTTGCGGGCGATGCCGAAGTCGGTCAGCTTGATCCGGCCGTCGCTGGCGACCAGGACGTTGCCCGGCTTGACGTCGCGGTGGGTGATCCCGGCGGCGTGCGCGGCCTCCAGCGCGGACGCCACGGCGATGCCGACCGCGGCGGCCTGCCCGACGGTCAGCGGCCCGTGGTCGCGCAGGATGTGCGCCAGGCTGCGCGAGGGCAGCAGCTCCATCACCACGAACGGCTGGTCGTCCTCGCGGGCGACGTCGTGCAGGATGATCACGTTCGGGTGGGAGAGCACGGCGATCGCGCGGGCCTCGCGCAGCGTGCGCTCCCGCAGCTCGTCCGCCTGCGACGCCGGGATGCCCGGCGGCACCTTCATCTCCTTGACGGCCACCTGCCGGTGCAGGAACTCGTCGTAGGCCGACCAGACGGTGCCCATCGACCCGGAGCCGAGCACCGAACGCAGCCGGTAGCGACCGGCGACCACTCGTGTCTCTTCGCTGGAGGGGGGCACCCGCCAATTGTGGCGTACCCGGGCACCGGCCCCTAACCTGCCCGGCCCGGCCCCAGCGCGACCAGACTCACAGGTCGGAGACGGCGAGTGCCTCTACCATCACAGGTTATGACTGATGTGGCCGGTCCGGAGTCAGTGCCGATCTCCGAACTCGACCTCGCGGCCGAGTTCCCGCAGGCAACGCGCGAGCAGTGGCAGGAGCTGGTCGCGGGCGTGCTGCGCAAGAGCGGGAAGCTGCCGGAGGACTTCGCGGGTGCCCCGGAGAGCAAGCTCGTCACGCGGACCTACGACGGGATCGAGATCCAGCCGCTGTACACGGCCGAGGACGTCCCCGGCGACATCGGCTTCCCCGGCCTGCCGCCGTACGTGCGCGGCGCGCGTCCGGACGGCCAGGTCAGCACGGGCTGGGACGTCCGTTCCCGGTTCACCGGCGACGACGGCCGCGCGGTCAACAAGGCGATCCTCGCCGACCTCGAAGGCGGCGTGACGTCGATCTGGCTCTCGGTGCCGCCGTCCGCCCTGGCCGACGCGCTCAACGAGGTCTACCTGGATCTGGCGCCCGTCGTGCTGGACGCGGGTGCGTCGTACGAAGCCGCGGCGGACGCGCTGTTCGAGCTGTTCTCCGAGCGCGAGATCCCGGCGAGCGAAGCGACCGCCGTGCTGGGTGCCGACCCGATCGGGCTGGCCGCCCGGTCCGGGGCCGCCGTCGCGCTGGAACCGGCCGCCGCGCTCGCGGCGCGTGTCGCCGGGAAGTACCCGAACGTGCGGACGATCGTCGCCGACGGCCTGCCGTTCCACGAAGCGGGCGGATCGGACGCGCAGGAGCTGGGCGCGCTCGTCGCCGCCGGCGTCACCTACCTGCGTTCGCTGACGGACGCGGGGCTCGACGTCGAAGCCGCGGCCGGCCAGCTGGAGTTCCGGCTCGCCGCGACCGCCGACCAGTTCTCCACCATCGCGAAGCTGCGGGCGGCCCGCCGCCTGTGGGCGCGCGTCGCCGAGGTCTGCGGCTTCACCGCGCCCATGCGCCAGCACGCCGTGACGTCGCCGGCCATGCTGACCCGGCGCGACCCGTGGGTGAACATGCTGCGCACGACCGTGGCCTGCTTCGGCGCGGGCGTCGGCGGCGCGGACGCGGTCACCGTGCTGCCGTTCGACGCGGCGATCGGCAAGCCCGACGCGTTCTCCGCGCGGATCGCCCGCAACACCCACGCCGTGCTGCTGGAGGAGTCCAAGCTCGCCGGCGTGGCCGACCCGGCGGGCGGCTCCTGGTACGTCGAGAAGCTCACCGACGACCTCGCGCACGCGGCCTGGGCCGAGTTCACCGCCATCGAAGGCGCGGGTGGCCTGGCCGCCGAGCTGTCCTCCGGTGCCCTCGCCGAGCGGCTCGCCGCGACGTGGGAGAAGCGCTCCAAGCGGATCGCGACGCGGCGCGACCCGCTCACCGGCGTCAGCGAGTTCCCGAACCTGGCCGAGAAGCCGGTGGTCCGGACGCCCTTCGAGGCCACGGTGGAAGGTGGCCTGCCGCGGCACCGGTACGCCGAGGGCTTCGAAGCCCTGCGGGACGCTTCGGACGCGTACCTCGCCTCGCACGGTTCGCGGCCCAAGATCTTCCTGGCCACGCTGGGTCCGGTCGCCGCCCACACCGCACGGGCCGGGTTCGCCGCCAACCTGTTCCAGGCGGGCGGGATCGAAGCCGTCAACCCTGGCGCGACCGACGACCTGCCGGGCGCGTTCCGCGCGTCCGGCGCCCGCATCGCCTGTATCTGCGGCACCGACTCCGCGTATGAAGCACAGGCGGCCGACGTCGCCGCGTCGCTCGGCGCCGAGTACGTCCTGCTGGCGGGGAAGGGCACCTACGACGGCGTCGACGCCAACGTCTTCGCCGGCTGCGACGCCCTCGACGTCCTCAACGGCCTGCACGCCAAGCTGGGAGTTGCGCGATGACCATCCCGAACTTCGCCGGTCTGGACCTCGGCACGCCGGCGCCGGGCGACCGCGACACGTGGGCGCGCGCGGTGGAGAGCGCGACCGGCAAGGGCCCGGACGCCCTGGCCTGGGAGACGCCCGAGGGCATCGGCGTCAAGCCCGTCTACACCGCCGCCGATCTGTCCGATGTGGACTTCCTGGGCACGTACCCCGGCATCGCGCCGTTCCTGCGCGGCCCGTACCCGACGATGTACGTCAACCAGCCGTGGACCATCCGCCAGTACGCCGGGTTCTCCACCGCCGAGGAGTCCAACGCCTTCTACCGGCGCAACCTCGCCGCCGGGCAGAAAGGGCTTTCGGTCGCCTTCGACCTGGCCACCCACCGCGGCTACGACTCCGACCACCCGCGCGTCTCGGGTGACGTCGGCATGGCGGGTGTGGCCATCGACTCCATCTACGACATGCGCCAGCTCTTCGATGGGATTCCCCTCGACAAGATGTCGGTGTCGATGACGATGAACGGCGCGGTGCTGCCGGTGCTCGCGCTGTACGTCGTCGCGGCCGAGGAGCAGGGGGTGAAGCCGGAGCAGCTCGCGGGGACCATCCAGAACGACATCCTCAAGGAGTTCATGGTCCGCAACACCTACATCTACCCGCCGCAGCCGTCGATGCGGATCATCTCCGACATCTTCTCCTTCACTTCGCAGCACATGCCGAAGTACAACTCGATCTCCATCTCCGGCTACCACATGCAGGAAGCCGGCGCGACCGCCGACCTGGAGCTGGCCTACACGCTCGCCGACGGCGTCGAGTACATCCGCTCGGGCGTCGACGCCGGGCTCGGCGTCGACAAGTTCGCGCCACGGCTGTCCTTCTTCTGGGCGATCGGCATGAACTTCTTCATGGAGGTCGCGAAGCTGCGCGCGGCGCGTCTCCTGTGGGCGAAGCTCGTGAAGGGCTTCAACCCGCAGTCGTCGAAGTCGCTGTCGCTGCGGACGCACTCCCAGACGTCGGGCTGGTCGCTGACCGCGCAGGACGTCTACAACAACGTCGTCCGCACCTGCGTCGAGGCGATGGCCGCGACCCAGGGGCACACGCAGTCGCTGCACACGAACGCCCTCGACGAGGCCCTCGCGCTGCCGACGGACTTCTCCGCGCGGATCGCCCGCAACACCCAGCTGCTGCTGCAGCAGGAGTCCGGCACCACGCGCGTGATCGACCCGTGGGGCGGGTCTGCTTTCGTCGAGAAGCTGACCTACGACCTCGCGCGCAAGGCCTGGGGGCACATCACCGAGGTCGAGCAGGCCGGCGGCATGGCGAAGGCGATCGACGCGGGCATCCCCAAGCTGCGCATCGAGGAGGCCGCCGCGCGCACCCAGGCGCGCATCGACTCCGGGCGGCAGCCGGTCATCGGGGTGAACAAGTACCAGGTCACCGACGACGAAGAGATCGACGTCCTCAAGGTCGACAACGCCGGCGTCCGCGCCCAGCAGCTGGAGAAGCTGCGGCGGCTGCGCGCCGAGCGGGACTCCGCGGCCACCGAGGACGCCCTGCGTCGGCTCACCGAGGGCGCTCAACAGGGCGGCAACCTCCTGGAACTGGCCATCGAAGCGGCCCGGGCGAAGGCCACGGTCGGCGAGATCTCGGACGCCTTGGAGAAGATCTGGGGCCGGCACTCCGGCCAGATCCGGACCATCTCGGGGGTGTACCGCGAGGAGGTGGGGAAGACGCAGAACGTCGAGAAGGCCCGTCAGCTGGTCGACGAGTTCGCCGCGGAGGAGGGGCGGCGTCCCCGCATCCTCGTCGCGAAGATGGGCCAGGACGGCCACGACCGCGGCCAGAAGGTGATCGCCACCGGCTTCGCCGACCTCGGCTTCGACGTCGACGTCGGCCCGCTGTTCTCCACCCCGGCCGAGGTGGCGCGGCAGGCGATCGAGGCGGACGTGCACGTCGTCGGCGTCTCGTCGCTGGCCGCCGGGCACCTGTCGCTGGTGCCCGCGCTGCGGCACGAGCTGGCCGAGCTGGGCCGCGAGGACATCATGGTCGTCGTCGGCGGCGTCATCCCGCCGCAGGACTACCCGGCGCTGCGCGAGGCCGGGGCGGCGGCGATCTTCGGCCCCGGCACGGTGCTCGCGGACGCGGCCATCGACCTGCTCGGCCAGCTGTCGGCGCAGGAGTCCTGACCCTTGCCGCGCAAGATCGACGTCACCGCCTACGCCAAGGGGGTGCTCGCGGGTGACCGCGGGACGCTGTCGAAGGCGATCACGCTGGTCGAGTCGCAGCGGGAGGACCACCGGGCGCTGGCGCAGGAGCTGCTGGTCGAGCTGCTGCCGTCGGCCGGTGGCGCCCGGCGCGTCGGCATCACCGGCGTCCCGGGTGTCGGCAAGTCGACATTCATCGACCAGCTGGGCACCGACCTGACCGCGGCCGGGCACCGCGTCGCCGTGCTGGCGGTGGACCCGTCGTCGACGCGGACCGGCGGGTCGATCCTCGGCGACAAGACCCGGATGGCGCGGCTGGCGGTCGACCCGCGGGCCTTCATCCGGCCGTCGCCGACGTCCGGGACCTTGGGCGGGGTCGCGCGGGCCACGCGCGAGACGATCGTGCTGATGGAGGCCGCCGGCTACGACGTCGTGCTGGTCGAGACGGTCGGCGTCGGGCAGTCCGAGGTGACCGTGGCGAACATGGTCGACTGCTTCCTGTTCCTGACCCTCGCCCGCACCGGTGACCAGCTCCAGGGCATCAAGAAGGGCGTGCTGGAGCTCGCCGACGTCATCGCCGTCAACAAGGCCGACGGCGACCACGAGCGGGACGCCCGGCGGGCCGCGCGGGAGCTGGCGGGCGCGCTGCGGATGATCTACGGGCCCGAGGCGTCGTGGACCCCGCCGGTGCTGACGTGCAGCGGCCTGCACAACCTGCGGCTCGACGAGGTCTGGGGCGCGATCGAGCAGCACCGCGAGACGCTGACGGCGTCCGGCGAGCTCGACGCCCGGCGGCGGCAGCAGCAGGTCGACTGGACGTGGGCGATGGTGCGCGAGCAGCTGCTCGGTCGGCTGGCGGTGCATCCGGACGTGCGAACGGTCGTTCCCGACGTCGAGCGGGCGGTGCGGGACGGTGAACTGACAGCTACCCTCGGTGCACAGCGGATCCTCGACGCGTTCGGTGGCTGACGGGCGCCGGGGTTCGCGGGCAGAATGCCTGGTCGTGGCGAAAGGATGACATGGCGAAACTGCGGGGTCTGGTCCTGGTCGGACTGCTGGGCGCGGTGCTGTTCACCGCGTCGCCGGCGCTGGCCGCGCCGGTGCGTCCGGCCGCTGTCACGGTGAGCGTGGCGCACGCAGCTCCCGTTCTGGTCCCGGCGCAGACCCAGCCACCGGGCCCGGTCCTCGACCCGGCCCAGACGGACAAGGCGAACAGCGAGAAGACCCGGAACAAGCTGGTCGCGGGCCTGATCGCGGTCGTCCTGCTCGGCATCGTGATCTGGGGGCGCAAGATCCGTTCGAAGCGGGCCAAGGGGTCCTGAGGCGTTCGGCTTTGCCGAACTGGTGCACGCCGTTCAACGCAGATCCGGTACCGGCCGTCTAGGACGGCCGTTTTCGAGGCGCGGCTTGCCGCCTGCATGGTGCACGATCGTCTGCAAATGCGTACGACAGATCGATCGGCACGACGCGTGACCCCAGCCGCTGCGCGGGTTGCCCGTGTTGCGGGAGGAGGTGCGGCGTGACGGTGCTCGACTCACGACCGGACGTTCCAGGCGACCCCCAAGGGCGCATCATCAACCCCATGGAGGGGTCCGAGGCGCTCATTTCCGAAGCCGGCGTAAGCATGGCTCCCGTGGAGGACCTTGGTGCGGGCCGCGGCCCGTTCTGGCTGGACGACTGGCTCCGCGCCAACGCGACCGACGTGCTCGCCTGGCGGCGGCACATCCACGCCCACCCGGAGCTGTCGCGGCACGAGTTCGCGACCACGGAACTGGTCGTCACGCTGCTGCGCTCGGTCGGGCTCAAGCCGTGGGTGCTGCCCGGCGGCACCGGCGTCGTCTGCGACATCGGCAGTGGTGAGCGGTGCGTGGCGCTGCGCGCGGACATGGACGCGCTGCCGCTGACGGAGGCGACCGGGCTGCCGTACGCGTCGACCGTGGAGGGCGCGGCGCACATGTGCGGCCACGACGCCCACACGGCGATCCTGCTCGGCGCGGCCCGCGCGCTGGCCGGCGCGCCGGAGCTGCCCGGCCGGGTGCGGCTGATCTTCCAGCCGGCCGAGGAGGTCATGCCCGGGGGAGCCCTGGACATGATCGCGGCGGGCGCGCTGGACGGCGTCGAGCGGATCTACGGCCTGCACGTCGACCCGCGGCTCGAGGTGGGCCGCGTCGGCCTGCGCGTCGGCGCGTTGACGTCGGCGGCGGACCTGATCGAGCTGCGCCTGACGTCGCCGGGCGGCCACACGTCCCGCCCCCACCTGACGGCCGACCTGGTGCACGCGCTGGGCACGGTGATCACGTCGCTGCCGGCGCTGCTTTCGCGGCGCGTCGATCCGCGTTCCGGCACGGTCCTGGTCTGGGGAGCGGTCCACGCGGGCCAGGCGGCCAACGCCGTCCCCCAGGACGGCGTCCTGCGCGGCACCCTGCG
Organism: Amycolatopsis sp. MtRt-6; assembly: GCF_017308975.1. Lineage (GTDB taxonomy): Bacteria > Actinomycetota > Actinomycetes > Mycobacteriales > Pseudonocardiaceae > Amycolatopsis. Next base: position 263,939 of record NZ_JADWPD010000006.1, read on the forward strand.
GACCGCGGACCACGAGGTCTGGACGGCCCTGGAACCGCTGGTCGCCTCGTCGGTGGAGTCCCTGCTGGCCCCCACCGGCGTCGGCTTCCAGCTGGACTACCGCCGTGGCGTGCCCCCAGTGGTCTCGGACCCGGACTCGACGGCGCTGATGCGCGCGGGCACCGAAGCGGCCCTCGGCGAGGGCGCGGTCGCCCCGACGGAGCAGTCCTCGGGCGGCGAGGACTTCGGCTGGTACCTGGAGCACGTCCAGGGAGCCTTCGCCCGCCTCGGCGTCTGGTCCGGCCCGCCCACCCCCCAGTCCGACATCCACCGCCCCACGTTCATCCTCGACGAGCGTGCCCTCCTCTGCGGAGTCCGAACCCTGGTCCACACAGCCCTAACAACCCTCGCGTGAGATGCCCCTCCAATCACGCGTGATGCCCGTCCAGTCACGCGTGATGCCTCTTTCCGCACAGAGTTATCCACAGGCATAGCGAGTTGTCCACAGGTCACGAGTAAGGCCCTTCCCTTCTTCGCAGGAAGGGCCGATTCTCGATTACGTGATCGATTGGGGAGGACCGCACGGCGCGGTTTCACGCGCCGAGGCGGACGGAATTCTGGGCCGCCGAGCGGTGCTCAAGGGGCTGGCGACGGGCGTGCTCGCGCAGCCCTGGCGTGGCGTGCTCATCCATGCTGCCGACTCGCTGAACCTGCCGACGCTGGCCCAAGCGGCGTTGATCCACGTCGGACCGCCTGCGGTGCTGTCGGGCGCGACTTCTCTTGCCCTGCATGGGATTTCGGCGATAACAGACACGGTGATCCACCTCTCGGTGCTCCCTTCCAAACGGGCCCGGTCGAAGCCGGGACTCGTTGTGCACCGGGCCGAATACCAGCCCACCGACGTGCTCCAGCTCGAGGGTCTTCCGGTGTTCTCCCTCGACCTCGCCCTCGCTGACTACCTGTGCTCGGGCGACGAGCGAACGGCGTTCGCCGCGATCGATCAGGCGATGGCGGGACTGCCGGATGACCACCGCCAGACCCTGCGGAAGAACGTCCGAGACCGCCTCATCGACCGCCGGGACCGGCGAGGTATCCACAGGGCGCAGATGCTGCTGGCCCTGGCGACCGGGAAGGCCGAATCGCCCCCGGAGAGCATCCTCCGGCTGATCGTGGTCAAGGCCGGGTTCCCGGTCCCGGAGGCACAGTTCGAGATCACCACTGTCGACGGCCGCCGTCTCTACGTCCTCGACATCGCGTGGCCCGAGTTGCGGATCGCGCTCGAGTACGACGGGTTCGCCGCGCACGAGGAGCGGCACGAGCGCGACGCCGAGCGGGACGAGCGGATGGCCGGACGAGGCTGGGTCACCATCCGGGCGACTGCCGTCGACCTGCGAGAACCGGGACGCGTCCTCGCCGAGCTGCGGGACGCCTTCAAGTTACGTTCGGGGCATCACGCGTGACTGAAGGGGCATCACGCGTGATCAGACGGGCATCACGCGTGTCTGGAGGGGCATCAGCCGGTTATGCCGGAGCAGGGGCGGGTTCTGAGGTCGTCGACGTAGTCGGCGGGGGCGCCGGCCGCCTCGGCGGCGTCGGCCAGGACGCCGAGGTAGCGGGCCGACGGGAGGCCGCCTTCGTAGGCGTCCAGGACGTACAGCCAGGCCAGGACCGAGCCGTCCATCGTCTGGACGCGCAGGCGGATCTTCGAGTGGATGCCCAGCTCGCCGCCTTCCCAGCGGTCCAGGCCCGTCTCGTCCAGCGGCGTCACGTCGTACAACACGACGAAGACCCGGGACCCCGGGTCCTCGACGATCGTGGCCAGGGCACCTTCCCAGCCGAGGTCCTCGCCGCCGAAGGTCAGGCGCCACCCCTCCAGCCAGCCGGTGCCGGCCATCGGCGAGTGCGGCGCGCGCTCCAGCATCTGGGCGGGCTCCATGTTCGATCCGTACGCGGCATACAACGGCACGCCGACAGCGTAGCGACACCTCGCTCACCCGAGTGGACGCACTCGCCGTGTTCGCCCACTTCGGTGTCCGGTCACCTTCGCCGCGTACGGTGAGAGCACCGCACGGACTGCCTTGAGGAGGACCCAGGTGACCAGGATCGTGATCATGGGCGGGGGCCCGGCCGGCTACGAAGCGGCGCTGGTCGCGGCCCAGCACGGGGCCGACGTCACGATCGTCGAGCGTGACGGCCTCGGCGGCGCCTGCGTCCTCTACGACTGCGTCCCGTCGAAGACGTTCATCGCGAGCTCGGGCGCGCTGGCGAAGATGCACGACCTCAGCGAGCTCGGCGTCAACACCGACCTGGCCGACACCAGCATCGACCTGCCGACCGTCCACGGCCGCGTGAAGGGCCTCGCGCTCGCCCAGTCGGCCGACATCCGCGCCCGCGTCCAGCGCGAAGGCGTCCGCGTCATCGCGGGCGAGGCGCGCTTCTGCGACGAAGAGCCCGGCCTCGCGACGCACAAGGTCGCCGTCACCACGAAGGACGGCACCGAGAAGCTGCCCGCCGACGTCGTCCTCATCGCGACCGGCGCCACCCCGCGGGTGCTGCCCGGCGCGGTGCCCGACGGCGAGCGCATCCTCGACTGGCGCCAGCTCTACGAGCTCCAGGAGCTGCCGGAACACCTCGCCGTGATCGGCTCCGGCGTCACCGGCGCCGAGTTCGCCTCCGCCTACACCGAGATGGGCGTCAAGGTCACCGTCGTCTCCAGCCGCGACCGCGTCCTCCCGCACGAGGACGCCGACGCCGCCGCGGTGCTCGAAGAGGTCTTCTCCCAGCGCGGCACGACCGTCGCGAAGCAGGCGCGCGCCGACCGCGTCGAGCGCACCGAAAAGGGCGTCGAGATCCACCTCGCCGACGGCCGCGTGATCGAAGCCAGCCACGCGCTGATGACCGTCGGGTCGGTCCCCAACACCAAGGACATCGGCCTGGAGAAGGTCGGCATCGAGCCCGGCCCCGGCGGATTCATCACCGTCGACCGCGTTTCGCGCACCTCCGTTCCCGGGATCTACGCCGCCGGCGACTGCACCGGCGTGCTCATGCTGGCCTCGGTGGCGAGCATGCAGGGCCGCATCGCGATGTGGCACGCGCTCGGCGAAGGCGTCGCGCCGATCAAGCTCAAGACCGTCGCCGCCAACGTGTTCACCCACCCGGAGATCGCCACCGTCGGCATCAGCCAGCAGGCGATCGACTCCGGCGAGGTGCCTGCGCGCACCATCATGCTGCCCCTGGCCACCAACGCGCGCGCGAAGATGGAGGGCCTCCGCCGAGGCTTCGTGAAGCTGTTCTGCCGCCCCGCCACCGGCGTGGTCGTCGGTGGTGTCGTCGTGGCGCCGCAGGCGAGCGAGCTCATCCTTCCCATCGCGCTCGCCGTCCAGAACCAGCTCACAGTGGACCACCTGGCACTGACATTTTCGGTGTACCCGTCGCTTTCGGGCTCGATCACCGAGGCCGGGCGCCAGCTCATGCGCCACGACGATCTCGACTGACGAAAGCAAGCAACCCCGGCGCACCCCTCGCGTCTTGTCGGTTGTAAGGCTGAAGGACGCGAAGGGTGCGAAAGTGCGCAAGACGGTGGTTTTCGTTGCGGCAGCGGTGATCGGGGCGACGGCGCTGGCGGGACCGGCGATGGCGCAGAGCACCGGTCCGGCACCGAGCACGAGCGCCGCGCCGAAAGCGGGCAGCGTTCAGCTCAACGTGAACACCGCGATCAACACGACGCTGGTGGACAAGTACGTCCGCGACGCGCCGAACGTCGCGCTGGCGAAGTGCGAAGGCGCTTCGCCGGCGTTCTCCTCGCCGGCGCTGACGTTCTCCAACTACACGCCCGGCCCGTTCATGGGCGTCGACGCGAACATCAGCGCCGACGCCGAGCTGAAGCCCGGCACCGCGGCGGGGTCGTACCCGCTGACCGTGACCTGCGGCGGCCAGACCTACACCACGCAGTTCACGGTGCCCGCCGCCCAGGTCGCGAAGGTGCCGTCCGGTGCCGCGAAGGCGGGCGACGGCAGCATGGCCGGCTGAATTCCCGGAACCGCCACGACCGCCCCGGAGCCACGCTCCGGGGCGGTTTTTCGTGCCCCCGAGGCAACCTCTCCGCAGGTGGAGCGTCTTTCGAGGCAGAACTCCCGGGGGAGGGAAAAGGGGTTGGAAATGAAAAAGGTGCTGGCCGTCGCCGCCGTTTCGGGCGGATTGCTGCTCTCGGCTCCGGCGGCCTTCGCGGCCACGCCCGCCGAGCACGCGGGGAACCCGAAGGCCTACCTCCGCGTCATGCCGAACGCGGCCCGCCCGGGCGCGGAGGTGCAGATCCGGCTCGGGTGCGAAGCCGCGAGCACGCGCGACCTGGCGTCCCCGGTCCTGGCTATCGGCGCGCTGCGGCGCGTCGGCCCGCAGAGCGACCCGGCCAAGGCGCCCGCCGCGGCCGCGGCGGCGACCGTGCAGGCCGTGAAACCCGGCGTCTACCGGATGTCGTTCTCCTGCGGCGGCGCGGATCTGACCACGAAGTTCACCGTCCTGGGTGAACGTCGTCAGGTGGCGAAGGTACCGTCGGGGGCACCGCAGACCGGTGGTGGCTCGGCCGGCCACGGCCCGCTCGCCGCCGCGGCCGCCATGGGTGTGCTGGCCGTCGGCGGTGGCGGTCTCGTGCTGGCCCGGCGGTCCTGGCGGCGCTGACCACGGCCCGGCTCAACCGAAGGAACCACCTGGACGTGTGAACTTGCAGGCGCCAGTCAGGGGGAGAGCATGAGCACGAGGAGCACGGGCAGCAGACGGGGTTTCCTGATCGCCCTCATCGTGGCTCTGCTCGCCGCGCTGGTGGTGCTGGTGGCGACCCTCGGCGGCGGCCGCGACCCCGGCACCGCGCAGCCACCGCCCGCCCAGCCGGTCGCGGTGCTCCCGGAGCCGCAGGCGAGCAGCCAGGACGCCGTCGCCGCGTTGCCCAGGTCCGAGCCCGTCTCGATCGACATCCCGAAGATCGGCGCACACTCGTCGCTGGTCCCGCTGGGGCTCAACCCGGACAACACCATCGAGGTGCCGCCGGTGACCACGCCGCTGCAGGCCGGCTGGTACACCTACGCGCCGACGCCGGGCGAGGTCGGCCCGGCCATCGTTCTCGGGCACGTCGACGGCAACCACCAGAAGGGCATCTTCTTCCGGCTCAAGGAGCTGGCCGCCGGCGACCGGGTCTCGATCGCCCGCGAGGACGGCACCACGGCCCTGTTCGAAGTGACGAAGGTGCACCAGGTCCCGAAGAAGGACTTCGAAGGCGAAGGCGTCTACGACGACACGGCCGGCCCCGAGCTCCGGCTGATCACCTGCGGCGGCGTCTTCGACCGGAGCGCGCGCAACTACGTCGACAACATCGTCGTCTACGCCCGGCTGGTCCAGGCCTGATTTCCGGTTTTTGTCGGTGCCCGGTGCCACACTGTGCCGGCCGTCACCAGAGGCGGCGCAGACGAGGGTAGGGAGCCGACATGGTGTTCCGGGACGAAAGATGGCCCGAAGGCACGCCCAGCTGGGTGGACCTGATGGTGTCCGACCAGGAGAAGGCGATGGCCTTCTACAGCGGGCTGTTCGGCTGGACCGTGCATCCGGGCGATGCGGAGTCCGGCTTCTACGGCATGGCGGAGCTGCGAGGACGCTCGGTTGCCGGCATCGGCCGGACCCCACCGGGCCAGGACGTTCCCGCGGTCTGGACGACGTACCTCGCGGTGTCCGATGTGGACCGCACGGCCGCGGCGATCACCGAGGCGGGCGGGCAGATCGTTATGCCGGTGCTCGAGGTGATGAAGGCGGGCTGGATGGCCGTCGCGGCCGATCCGGCGGGCGCGGTCTTCGGGCTCTGGGAGGCCGGCGACCACATCGGTACGCAGGTCACGGCGGCCCCGGGCGCCCTGGCGTGGAACGAGTGCCTGAGCCGCGACTACGCGGTCGCGAAGCCGTTCTACGAGCAGGTCTTCGGTTTCGGCTTCCAGGACATCTCCGGCGACGGCTTCGACTACTCGGTCCTGTTGCTCGACGGGCGTCCGGTCGGCGGGGTCGGCACGCTGCCGGAATCGGCGCCACCACAGGTGCCGTCGTACTGGGCGGCGTACTTCTGGGTGGCGGACGCCGACGCGAGCGCGGCCAAGGTGATCGAACTAGGCGGCACGGTCGACGGAAAGCCCTTCGACACGCCATTCGGGCGGCAAGCGCGGGTCACCGACGACCAGGGCGTGTCGTTCATGATCATCGCCCCGAACGAGCAGTCGGGCGAGCCGGAGGGCTGGGAGGCGTGAACGAGCCGGCGGGCTGGGAAGCGTAACGAGCGGGCGGGCCGGGAGCGCCTGGACGCGGCACCCCCGGCCCTCGCCGGTCAGTCCTCTTCGGAGACCCAGTCGAAGGTCTTGGTGACGGCCTTCTTCCAGTTGCGGTACTCGCGCTCGCGGCGGGAGTCGTCCATGGCCGGGTCCCACTGCTTGTCCTGGGCCCAGTTGGTGCGGATGTCGTCCTCGGACTTCCAGAACCCGACGGCGAGGCCGGCGGCGTACGCGGCACCCAGCGCGGTGGTCTCGTTGACCACCGGGCGGATCACCGGCACGCCGAGGATGTCGGCCTGGAACTGCATGAGCAGCTCGTTGACGACCATGCCGCCGTCGACCTTGAGGGACTTCAGCGGCACTCCGGAGTCGGCGTTCATCGCGTCGATGACCTCGCGCGACTGGAAGGCGGTCGCCTCCAGCACCGCGCGGGCGAGGTGACCCTTGTTGACGAACCGGGTGAGCCCGACGATCGCGCCGCGAGCGTCGGAGCGCCAGTAAGGAGCGAACAGACCCGAGAACGCCGGGACGAAGTACGCGCCGCCGTTGTCCTCGACGCTGCGCGCGTGCTCCTCGATCTCGGCCGCGGTCGTGATCAGGCCGAGGTTGTCGCGCAGCCACTGCACCAGCGAACCGGTGACGGCGACGGACCCTTCCAGCGCGTAGACCGTGTCGTTCGAGCCGATCTTGTAGCAGACCGTGGTGAGCAGCCCGTTCTGCGACATCACCTTCTCGGTGCCGGTGTTGAGCAGCATGAAGTTGCCGGTGCCGTAGGTGTTCTTGGCCTCGCCGGGCGAAAGGCAGGCCTGGCCGAACGTCGCGGCCTGCTGGTCGCCCAGGATGCCCGCGATCGGGACGCCCGCCAGCGCGCCCTTCTCGCGGACCTTGCCGTACTCCTCGGACGAGGAGCGAATCTCCGGCAGCATCGAAAGGGGGATGCCCATCTCGCCGGCGATCTCGGCGTCCCACTGCAGGGTGTCGAGGTCCATCAGCATGGTGCGGGAGGCGTTGGTCGGGTCGGTGACGTGCACGCCGCCGTCCGGGCCGCCGGTCATGTTCCACAGCACCCAGGTGTCCATGTTGCCGAAGATCAGGTCACCGGCCTCGGCCTTCTCGCGCGCGCCCTCGACGTTGTCCAGGATCCACTTGACCTTGGGCCCGGAGAAGTAGGTCGCGAGCGGGAGGCCGACCTTGTCGCGGTAGCGCTCCTGGCCGCCGCCGAGGTTGCCGAGCTCGGTGACGATCTTGTCGGTGCGGGTGTCCTGCCAGACGATCGCGTTGTACACCGGCTTGCCGGTCGTCTTGTCCCAGACGAGCGCGGTCTCGCGCTGGTTGGTGATGCCGACGGCGGCGATGTCCTTGGCGGTCAGGTCGGCCTTGGCCAGCGCGCCGGCGGCGACCCGGCGCGTGTTCTCCCAGATCTCTTCCGCGTTGTGCTCCACCCAGCCGGCGCGGGGGAAGATCTGCTCGTGCTCGCGCTGGTCGACGGAGACCACGCGGCCCTCGTGGTTGAAGATCATGCACCGGGTCGAGGTGGTGCCCTGGTCGATCGCGGCTACGTACGAAGTCATCTGTGCTCCAGGAATCCGAGAGGGAGGGCGATCAGGACAGGTTGTGGACGGCGAGGTAGACCAGCGCGGCGATGGCCCCGCCGACCAGCGGGCCGACGACCGGGATCCACGAGTAGCCCCAGTTCGCGTTCGCCTTGTTGCGGATGGGCAGCAGGAACGCGTAGGCGATGCGCGGGCCGAGGTCGCGGGCCGGGTTGATGGCGTAGCCCGTCGGACCACCGAGCGAGGCGCCGATCACGAGCACCACGAACGACACGCCCGCGTAGCCCAGTGCGGAGTTGCCGAAGTTCGGCGTCCCGCCGTCGCCGGCGGCGTAGACCGGGCTGAGCAGGATCCACGCGACCAGCACGAAGGTGCCGATGATCTCGGTGACGAGGTTCCACGCGGTGTTCTGGATCTGCGGTCCGGTGGAGAAGATGCCGAGCGTGTTCTCGGGCTCCGGGTGGTCGTCGAACTGGAGCTTGTAGGTGGCCCAGCAGAGCACCGCGCCGAGGATGGCGCCTGCCATCTGCCCGATGAAGTAGAACGGCACGTCGGCCCACGACGTCTTGTCGGCGATGGCGAGCCCGAGTGTCACCGCCGGGTTGAGGTGCGCGCCGCTGGGCGCGGCGATGCTGGCGCCGGTGAACACGGCGAAGGCCCAGCCGAGGTTGATGAACAGGAAGCCCGCGTTGTGACCGTTGTTCTTGCGCAGCACGTGGTTGGCCACCACGCCGTTGCCGAGCAGGATCAGCGTCGCTGTTCCCAGTAGTTCCCAGACGATTATTGCCCCAGCACTCACCGCTGCACCTCCACACTGGACACTCTGCGCAGGGTCGATCACGGCGTGCCACGGCACCGTTGCCGACCCACGTCCGCGCGACGTTACCGGGGCGTAGAAGCTACTTCCAAGCACCGGGCAGCCGAATCTTTTCAAGATCGCGGAGGGTTACGCCACAAGTGTCATCCGTGGACGGGCGAATGATCACCAGGTCGTGCGATGCTGGAAGCCTCGCCAGCACGAGGAGGAGTGTCACGTGGCGCAGCACGCAGCGGAGACCAGCCCGGCTCGACTGGGCCCGGTGAAGCGGGAAGAGACCTGGCAGCGGCTCGGCAGCGAAACGTTCGACCTCGTCGTCATCGGCGGCGGTGTGGTCGGGGCGGGCACGGCGCTGGACGCCGCGACGCGCGGGCTGAGGGTCGCGCTCGTCGAGGCCCGCGACCTCGCCTCCGGGACGTCGAGCCGGTCGAGCAAGCTCTTCCACGGCGGCCTGCGCTACCTGGAGCAGCTCGAATTCGGCCTGGTGCGGGAGGCCCTGCGCGAACGCGAGCTGATGCTGACGACCATCGCGCCCCACCTGGTGAAGCCGGTCAGCTTCCTCTACCCGCTGACGCACCGCGTGTGGGAGCGGCCGTACACCGCGGCGGGTCTCCTGATGTACGACACGATGGGCGGCGCCCGAAGCGTCCCGGGGCAGAAGCACCTGACCCGCGCCGGCGCGCTGCGGATGGTGCCGGCGCTCAAGCGGTCGGCGCTGATCGGCGGGATCCGCTACTACGACGCCCAGTCCGACGACGCCCGCCACACGATGACGGTGGCGCGGACGGCGGCGCACTACGGCGCGGTCGTGCGGACGTCGACTCAGGTCGTCGGGTTCCTGCGGGAAGCGGACCGGGTGTCGGGCGTCCGCGTGCGCGACGTCGAGGACGGGCGCGAAACGGAGATTTCGGCGGCCGCGGTGATCAACTGCACCGGCGTGTGGACTGACGAGCTGCAGCGGCTCTCGGGCGGCCGCGGCCGGTTCCGCGTCCGCGCGAGCAAGGGTGTGCACATCGTCGTCCCGCGCGACCGGATCGTCTCGGAGTCGGGGATGATCCTGCGCACGGAGAAGTCGGTGCTGTTCGTGATCCCGTGGCGCAACCACTGGATCGTCGGCACGACGGACACGGACTGGAACCTCGACCTGGCCCACCCGGCGGCGACGAAGCACGACATCGACTACATCCTCGAGCACGTCAACACGGTCTTGGCGACGCCGCTCGGGCACGACGACATCGAAGGCGTGTACGCCGGTCTTCGCCCGCTGCTGGCGGGGGAGAGCGAAGAGACGTCGAAGCTTTCCCGCGAGCACGCGGTGGCGCGGGTGGCCCCGGGCCTGGTGGCGATCGCGGGCGGCAAGTACACGACGTACCGGGTGATGGCGGCGGACGCCGTCGACGCCGCGGCGGTGGACCTGCCGGGCCGTTCCCAGCCGTCGATCACGGACAAGGTCCCCCTGCTGGGCGCGGACGGCTACCACGCGCTGGTCAACCAGGCCGACCACCTGGCCGCCGAGCACGGTCTGCACCCCTACCGGGTACGGCACCTGCTCGACCGCTACGGCTCGCTGGTCCACGAGGTCCTGGCCTCGGCGGAGGGCCGCCCGGAGCTGCTGAAGCCGATCGAGCACGCGCCGGACTACCTGGGCGTCGAGGTGGTGTACGCGGCTTCGCACGAAGGGGCGCTGCACCTGGAGGACGTCCTGGCCCGCCGCACGCGCATCTCGATCGAGTACGCGCACCGGGGCGTGGACTGCGCCGAGCAGGTGGCGACGCTGGTGGGCGAGGTCCTCGGCTGGTCGCCCGAAACGGTGAAGCGCGAGATCGAGGTCTACCGGGCGCGGGTGGAGGCGGAACGCGAGTCCCAGTCCCAGCCCAGCGACGAAGCGGCGGACGCCTTGCGGTCGGCGGCCCCGGAGGCCCGGGCGGGGATCGTCGAGCCGGTGAGCTGAGGACGGCGCCGGGCCGGCACCACGACCGGCCCGGCAGCGGTCAGGACGTGCGGTGCCAGCGGATCAGCCGCTCACCCGTCGGCGCGCGCTCGGCCTCCGGGCCGACCAGGGTGAACCCGCAACGCTCCGCGACCACGGCCGAAGCCGCGTTGCTCTCCTCGTACCGGTAGCTCACTTCGGTCAGCCCCAGCCCGCCGAAGCCGAAGCGCAGGGCCGCGTTCAGGGCCGTCGTCGCGATGCCCTTGCCGCGCTCGGCCGGGTGGACCCAGATCGTCGCCTCCGCGTACGACGCGTCCAGGTGCAGCTCGCGCAGGCCCACCTCGCCCAGGAGCCGGCCCGACGTCGGCTCCGCGATCGCCCACGAACAGCGCTCGTCGCCCGCCCACTGGGCTGCCCGCAACGCCACGTACTCCGTGGCCTCGTCGAGCGTGCGCAAGCGGTAGTTCAGCACGTACTTGCGGTGCGTCGGGTCGGCGAACGCCTCCATCAGCGCCGGGCGGTCGTCGATGTGCCGGTCGGCACGCAGCTGGCGCAGGTAGTACGTGCCCGCGTTGATCTCCACCGGTTCCACTCCGCCCAGCCTAGCCAGGCCGGGAGCACGCCGCCCCCGGCCTGGCGATCAAGGCCGGTTCAGCCCGCCAGGCGCCAGACCACGGGCACGCCGCCCTCGTCGAGCGGACGGTTCGACGCGACACCGGCGAACGTTCCGTCGTCGGTCACCTGGCTCGCCTGGTAGTTCGGATAACTGCCGGGCTGCCGCAGGTCGCCGGCCGGGGTGGTGCCGAACCACGTGGTCGGCTTCCCCCGGAACGAGCCCGGTACCGGGGCCGTCCCGTAAGTCAGCCCCGCGCGGTTCAGCGCAAACGCGTCCTCGCCGCCGGGCAGGACGGTGGGCACCCCCGCGGAGTTCCAGCGCATGGCCCGGGAGCCCGCGACGGTGCCGTCCGAGGCCGAGCCGACGACGACGCCGTTGCGGATCGCCGAGCCGCTCGTGTACCGGAATCCCGGTGCGGTGAGCTTCCGGTAGACGCCGTCCTTCCACAACAGACCCGACCCGTAGGCGGAGAACAGGACGGTCCCGTCGTCGTCGATGTCCATCGGGATCTCGTACTCGTGCGTCGCCGGGATGATCACCGGTGCGCTGCCGTCCGCCGGCCACACGACTGCGCCGTTCCGCGCCGGGTCCTCGTGGAAGACCTGTCCCAGCACGTCGCCGCGGGCGTTGACGGCTCTGGTCTGGGCTTCCCGATAGCCGGCCGGGGTTTCGCGGAGGTGGAAGCCGGCCGCGTCCAGCACGAACGGCCGGCCGCCGGGGCTCGCGTCGTAGTCGATCGCCGTGCCGACGACGGTGCCGGCGCCGTTCTCGTCTTCGGCCATCGCCCATTCGTAGCCGTCCGGAACGCCGCGCAGCACCGGCTTGCCGCCGCGCCAGCTCACGACCTGCAGCTTGCCCCCGACGATGAAGGACCCCGTGTACTCGCCGCGGCCGTTCGAAGCCGTCAGATAACCGCGCCCGGCGGGATCGGCCCCCGCGGGCAACGGCAGCAGCGTCGGCCGCCAGCTCAACTGCGCGGCTTGCGCCGGTCCCGCCGCCAAGGCCGCGACAGCGATCGCCACGGTGGCGAGCACCCCCGAGCGCGCCCACATCTTTCTCATGGATTCCTCCCTTTCCCCCGACCTGCGTGATCACCACGCCTGAACGCGGCAGCAGGTTGCCCGGCAAAAGGAGCAATCAGGAGCAATCAGGAGCGGCGGCGGCGCATCCCCGTGATCGCCGCCACCACCAGCGGCAGCGCCACCGCGATGATCAGCAGCCGGCCCCGCGACAGGATGAACACGACGATCGCCAGCACGATCGCGATCGGCACCGCGCTCCGGGTCAGGAACCTGGTCAGCGGGCTCTCGCCGGACATCACCGGCACCTGGGGTGCGGCCGCGCCGTTGAGCAACGCGCTCGGGCGGGGTGACGGCAGGTCGTCGAACAGCGGGACGAGGTCGCTGACCCGCCTGGCCGCGGTGACCTTCGCGGACCGGGTCCCGTACTCGTCGATGTCCAGCCGCCCGGTGCGGACGTGCTCTTCGAGAACGTCCAGGGCGTCCTGGCGTTCCGCGTCGCTCAAGCGCATGTCGCCCACGGCGGGATCAGTGGCCCAGGTCGCGGCGGTAGGAGTCACGGAGCTCGCGACGACGCTCCCGGTCGCGCAGGTGCCGCTCGTGGCGGCGGCGGTGCTCCGCGTCGTGGTTCCAGCCGTGGCCCCACATCGCCTTGCCGAAGACACCCACGCCGATCGGCACGAAGATGATCGGCCACGCGAGCGTGCCGGTGGCGATCAACGCGATCGCCGCGATGAGGGTCAGCGGGAAGATCGCGGCGAGGAACCGCTGGGGCGGCGACCAGTTCTCGGGAGTCCCCGACGGCCGTGGCTCGGGTGCGGCTGCCGGTTCGGGAGCCGCGACAGCCTGCGGGACGTCCTCGTACCGCGGGTGCGGGGCCGGCAGGTCCGCGAAGATCTCGCCGAGCTCGCCCCGCGTCTTCGCCGCGGTGATCCGGGCCGAGCGTTCGCCGTATTCGTCGATGTCGAGCCGCCCCGCGGTCATGTGCTCGCCGAGAGCGGACAGCGCTGACTCGCGGTTCTGGTCGCTGATCCGCAGCTGCGGAGACGGGACTTCGGTCACGTAGTCGATGGTAGGCCGCCCCGGGGGCGGCCCACCACGACATCTGTAACGAACAGCGCTACTTGATCTCGAGCAGCTGTGTGCCCTGCGTCACGGCGGCGCCGACCTCGACCGAAAGCCCGGTGACGGTGCCCGCTTTGTGCGCGGTGACCGGGTTTTCCATCTTCATCGCCTCGAGGACGACGATCAGCTCACCGGCTTCGACCGTCTGGCCCTCTTCGACGGCCACCTTCACGATGGTGCCCTGCATCGGCGCCGTGACGGCGTCGCCGCTGACCGCGGCCTTGGTGCCGCCGGCGCGCTTGCGCGGCTTCGCCTTGACGGCGGTGCCGCCCCCGCCGCTGCCTTCGAGCGCGAACCCGCCCGGCAGCGACACCTCGAGGCGCCGCCCGCCGACCTCGACCACGACGTTCTGCCGCGGTTCCTCTTCGGCGGCCTCGACGTCCGGCGCCACGAACGGCTCGATCTTGTTGTCGAACTCCGTCTCGATCCAGCGCGTGTGCACGCTGAAGCCGTTCTCGTCGCCGACGAACGCGGGGTCGTTCACGATCACGCGGTCGAACGGCAGCACCGTCGCCATGCCCTCGACGACCATCTCGTCGAGCGCGCGACGGCTGCGCTCCAGCGCGTTGTTGCGGTCCGAGCCGGTGACGATCAGCTTGGCCAGCATCGAGTCGAACTGCCCGCCGATGACGCTGCCGGACTCGACGCCGGAGTCGACGCGCACGCCAGGGCCGCTCGGCGCGACGAACTTCGTCACCGTGCCCGGCGCGGGCAGGAAGCCGCGGCCGGCGTCCTCGCCGTTGATGCGGAACTCGATGGAGTGCCCGCGCGGCTCGGGGTCGGACGTGATCCGCAGCGGCTCGCCGCGCGCGATGCGGAACATCTCGCGGACGAGGTCGAGCCCGGTGGTTTCCTCCGACACCGGGTGCTCGACCTGCAGCCGGGTGTTGACCTCGAGGAAGGAGATCGTGCCGTCGACGGCGACGAGGTACTCGACCGTGCCGGCCCCGTAGTAGCCGGCTTCCTTGCAGATCGCCTTCGCGGACTCGTGGATGCGCTTGCGCTGCTCGTCGCTCAAGAACGGCGCCGGCGCCTCCTCGACGAGCTTCTGGTGCCGCCGCTGCAGCGAGCAGTCACGGGTGCCGACGACGATGGCGTTGCCGTGCATGTCGGCCAGCACCTGCGCCTCGACGTGCCGCGGCTTGTCCAGGTACCGCTCGACGAAGCACTCGCCGCGGCCGAACGCGGCGACCGCCTCGCGGGTGGCCGACTCGAACAGCTCGGGGATCTCTTCGCGGGTGCGGGCGACCTTGAGGCCGCGGCCACCACCGCCGAAAGCGGCCTTGATGGCCACCGGCAGGCCGTGCTCGTCGGCGAACGCGACGATCTCGGCGGCGTCCTTGACCGGCTCCTTCGTGCCCGGCACCAGCGGCGCGCCCGCGCGCATGGCGATGTGCCGCGCGGTGACCTTGTCGCCGAGGTCGCGGATGGCCTGCGGGCTCGGCCCGATCCAGGTGAGCCCGGCGTCGAGGACGGCCTGGGCGAAGTCCGCGTTCTCGGAGAGGAAGCCGTAGCCCGGGTGCACCGAGTCGGCGCCCGACCGCTTGGCGGCGTCGAGGATCTTGTCGAAGTTGAGGTAGCTCTCGGCGGCGGTGGTGCCGCCCAGCGCGAAAGCCTCGTCGGCCAGGCGGACGTGTGGCGCGTCGCGGTCCGGGTCGGCGTACACCGCGACGCTGGCCAGGCCCGCGTCCTTGGCGGCTCTGATGACGCGTACCGCGATTTCGCCACGGTTGGCGACCAGGATCTTGGTCACCGGACCACCCGTGGATTCGCCGACCTGCTCGGCCACCCCGCACCTCCTGCGTCCGACAGCTGCATTGCTGACCGCCCACGCGGCATCAGGGAAGTCTACGGATATGACGTCGCGAGTCTCCTGAGTGAGAGGTGAACCACGCTCAGATGTGGTGACGCAGCTCCTCGGGCAGCGGCGAATCGAGCACGATCACGTCGTAGGGGTTCGCGGAGTGCACCTTCGGCAGGTGCTCGGTGTTCACCAGCACCCACGGCTGGTGCTCGCCGCAGCAGTCGATCAGCCGGTCCAGCGCGGTGAAGGCGACCAGCGCGGTGCGGCCGTCCGGCGTGCGGCGCAGCTCGATCGACGCGCCTTCGGTCTCGGCGCTGACCGGGCCGGTCGGGAGGTACAGGGCGGGCGGGAGGTTCGGGTTCGTCACCCGGACAACATAGACGGACACGTTCTGCTACTCGTGACCCCGTCGGGTTGAACCGGCCACATCGCGACGGGGCGCTGCCGACGGACGGCCGCGAAGCGGCTTACGCTCTGTCTCATGCGGACTACGGCAGCGCGGACGCCCCGGTCGGCGCTGCTCACCGCGGTGCTGGCCGCGGTGGTGACCGTCGGCGCGATCGGCGCGGTGTTCGTGCTGCGGCCGCGACCCGAGGCGGCCCCCGGACTGGCCGAACCGGCCGCCACGCCGGCGTCACCCGTGGTGAGCTGCGGCGGCGGCCCGTGCCGCCAGCTCGCGGCGGTGACGGTCGGGGGAACGCCGGTGGTGCTGCTCACCGACACGGCGGGCGGTTCGGCCCGCCTGCGCGTCGGGCCCGAGCCGGGCACGGTGTTCGAGCTGTCGATCGCCCAGCTGGGCGTGCGGCTGGACCAGAACTCCCTGCGCTGCATCGACGGCCCGGCCCCGGCGTGCCTGGTCCGCGGAGACGTCGGCGACGACGGCACGGCCGCGTACGGCGAACTGCTCGTCAGCAGCGGGGGAGTGTGGCGCGACCCGGGCAAGCCGTTCTACGCCGACGCCGGGACGCTGTCGCTCTACGACGTCACGGCCGACGCCAGCCCCGACGTGATCGTGGTCCGCCACGACTGCCCGGATTCCGCGTCCGGCACCCCGAAGTGCGCGGCGGCGCCGGTGCTCGGCGAGGTGTACGACCTGGCGGGCCGGTCGGTCGGCTGCACCCGCCGGTTCACCTCGCCCTCGGACCTGCGCGGCTGGCCGGACATCCGCCTGACCCGTGCCGACCTCCGCGCCTGCCCCTCCTGAGTCCCAAGCGGTCAGGCGGGGGCGGGTTCGGTGTGGCGGGCTGCCGAGCCGTCGTCGGTGGTCTGCGGGGTGTCGGTGGGGGCGTTCAGGACATCGTCGTCGAGGAGGCCTTCACTGCGCGCCACGATCACCGGCACCGTGATCTGGCCTGCCACGTTCGTCGCCGTGCGCATCATGTCCATGATCGGGTTGACCGAGTAGATCAGCGCCAGGCCCAGCGCCACCTGCTTGGCGTCGAGGCCGATGAATGACGTCGTCAGCGTGAACGCCGTCAGCCAGCCCGTGGTCCCGGCGGTCGCCAGCGCGCCGACCACGGCCACCACCACGATGCCCGCGTACTGCCAGAAGTTCAGCGACACCCCGGCCAGGTTCGCCACGAAGATCGCCGCGATCGCCGGGAACACCGCCGCGCAGCCGTCCATCTTGGTCGCGCTGCCGAGCGGGGTCGCGAAGGCCGCGTACGCCGGCTGGACACCGAGGTTGACCGCGGACTGGCGGGTCAGCGGCAGCGTCGCGGCCGACGACTGCGAAGCGAACGCGAACTGGATCGCCGTGCCCGCCTTCGCGAAGAACTTCAGCGGGCTGACCTTGCCCACGAACCGCAGCAGGATCGGGTAGACGACGAACAGCACGAGCAGGCAGCCGACGTACACCGCGAGCGTGGTGGAGAACAGCGGCCGGAACAGCGCGTCGCCGTAGTTCGACACCGCCGCGCCGATCAGGCCGATGATGCCGATCGGGGCCAGCCGGACGATCCAGCCGAGGTAGCGCTGGATGATCTCGAACACGCTGGTCGTGAAGTCGACGAACGGCTTCGCGCGATCACCCAGGCTGTAGGCGGCGGCGCCGATGACCAGCGCGAGGAACAGCACCTGCAGCGTTTCGCCGTCGGCAAACGCTTTCACGAAGTTCTCCGGCAGCAGCCCCTTGACGAAGGCGTCCCACGAGCCCCAGTGGTCGACGCTCTGCGCGGCGCGGTCGGCGTTCTTGGCGGTCGCTTCGACGCCGCCGAGCCCGCCGGCGCCCGGGTTGAAGATCCGGCCGACCGCGATGCCGATCAGCGACGCGATGAACGACGTGATCGCGAACCACAGCACCGTCTTGCCGCCGAGGCGGGCGGCGGTGCGGCCGCCGCCGAGGCCGCGGAGGCTGTTGATGCCGACCACGATCGCCGTGAAGACCAGCGGGATCACCGCGATCTGCAGCAGCGTCGTGAAGATGGTGCCGATCTGGTCGAGGAGATCGGTCAGCCAGCCGGCCTCGGTCTGCCGCGCGACGACACCGACCAGGGCGCCGACGACGAGCGAGCCGAGAACCGCGGCCGCGAACACCCGCGGCTTGGTGTACGTCCGGACGAAAGACACGGGGCGACTCCGGTGCTCGAAAGTTTCTGGTCTTGCCGGGTGAAGAGAACGTTAGGCAAGAGCGGACTCTTCCGGATCACCCGAAGGTGTGGTCCCTTTCTCAGGATGCGGGAGGCTGCCAGAGGTCCACGACACTCACGCCGACTTCGGCGAGGAGCCGTCGCGTCAGCGGCAGGCTGATGCCGATGACGCTCGTGTGGCCGCCGTCGAGCCCTTCGACGAACCAGCCGCCCAGGCCGTCGATCGTGAAGCCGCCGGCGACGTTGAGCGGCTCGCCGCTGGCGACGTAGGCGTCGATCTCCTCGGGGGTCGGCGTGCCGAACCGGACGGTGGTCGCTTCCCAGCCGGACGTCTCCTTCGCGCGCGTCCCGCCGTCGAGCCGGACGACCGCGTGGCCGGTGAGGAGTTCACCGGATGTCCCGGCCATCGCGGCCCAGCGCTGCCGCGCGACGTCCGGCGAACCCGGCTTCCCGACCATCTGACCGTGGATCGAAAGCATCGAATCGCAGGCGACGACGACGGCGTCCGGGTGGGCCGCGGCGACCTGGTCGACGACCGCTTCGGCCTTGGCCGCGGCGAGGGCCATGACCAGCTCGGACGGCGTCGGATCGGGGAGCGACGCGGCGACGGCGTCCTCGTCGACGCCGGAGACGAACACGGCGGGATCGAGGCCCGCGGAACGCAGGAGGGCGAGCCGGGCGGGGGACTGGGAGGCGAGGACGAACTGCACGCCTGAAACTTACTTGACCAGGGGGACGTGACCGAATTGTGACCGGCGTCACGACGCGGGCGCGTTAATTTGTTTTGGCTCGCAACTTATGGATCGACGGATTGTCACGGAGAGAACCAATGCCGCTCCTCCGCACCACGAGATCATTGCGAACCGCAGTTCTGGCCGGCCTGCTCCTCGCGGGAACGGCCGTCGTCCCGATGGCGTCCGCCACCGCGACACCGCTGTACAAGAACTCGAGCGCCTCGGTCGCCGACCGCGTCACGGACCTGATGGCGCGGATGACCCTCGACGACAAGGTCGGGCAGATGACCCAGGGCGAGCGGGGCTCCGCGACGCCCGCCCAGGCCGTCGCCGCCCGGCTCGGCTCCATCCTCTCCGGTGGCGGTTCGACGCCGACGCCGAACACCCCGCAGGCGTGGGCGGACATGATCGACGCCTACCAGCGGGCGGCGACGTCGACCGGTCTCGGCATCCCGATCATCTACGGCTCGGACGCCGTGCACGGCCACAACAACGTCCACGGCGCCACGGTCTTCCCGCACAACATCGGCCTGGGCGCGGCGAACGACCCGCGGCTGGTCGAGCAGATCGGCGCGATCACCGCCCGGGAAACCGCGGCCACCGGCGTCAAGTGGGCGTTCGCGCCCTGTCTGTGCGTCGCCCGCGACGACCGCTGGGGCCGCACGTACGAGTCCTTCGGCGAGGTCCCCGCCAACGCCGTCGCGAATTCCGTGGTCATCAAGGGCCTGCAGGGAAGCGCGCTCGGCGACACGACGTCCGTGCTGGCCTCCGCCAAGCACTTCATCGGCGACGGCGGCACCACCGGCGGCGTCGACCAGGGCAACACCCAGATCACCCTGGACGAGCTGCGGCGCGTCCACCTGCCGCCGTTCCAGGCCGCGATCGCCCACGGCACCGGCACGGTGATGATCAGCTTCAACAGCTGGAACGGCGTCAAGGACCACGGCAACAAGTTCCTGATCACCGACCTGCTCAAGGGCGAGCTGGGCTACTCCGGGTTCGTGGTCTCGGACTGGAACGGCATCGACCAGATCGACGGCCAGACCGGGTTCACCGCCGCCGAGGTCAAGCAGGCCGTCAACGCCGGGATCGACATGGTCATGGTCCCGTACGACTACCAGAAGTTCGTCGGCACGCTGAAGGCCGAAGTCCTGAACGGGAACATCCCGATGTCGCGCATCGACGACGCGAACCGGCGGATCCTCACGAAGAAGTTCGAACTCGGCCTGTTCGAGCGCCCCTACACCGACCGCTCACTGCAGCAGGACTTCGGCAGCGCGGCGCACCACGCCGTCGCGCGGCAGGCGGTGCGCGAGTCGCAGGTACTGCTGAAGAACGACGGCGTGCTGCCGCTGGCCAAGCAGGACAACAAGATCTTCGTGGCCGGGAAGAACGCCAACGACATGGGCAACCAGGCGGGTGGCTGGACGCTGACCTGGCAGGGCCAGAGCGGCGCGCGGGTCATCCCCGGCACGACGATCCTCGACGGCATCAGGTCCGGTGCCGGGAAAGGCACGGTGGTGACCTATGACCGTGCGGGTGGCGGAATCGACCGCAGCTACAAGGTCGCGGTCGCCGTGGTGGGCGAAACGCCGTACGCCGAAGGACAGGGAGACCGGCCGGGCGGAGTCGTCCTCGACGCCGAAGACGTCGCCCTCATCGGCAAGCTGAGGGCCTCGGGCGTCCCGCTGGTCGTGGTGACGGTTTCCGGGCGGCCGGTGGATCTCACCGCGCAGCTGCCGTCGATCCGCGGCCTGGTCGCGGCGTGGCTGCCCGGCTCCGAGGGCGCGGGCGTCGCGGACGTCCTCTACGGCGACTACAACCCGACCGGGAAGCTGAGCTTCACCTGGCCGAGGAGCACTTCCCAGCAGCCGATCAACGCCGGTGACGGCAAGCAGGGCCTGTTCCCGTACGGGTACGGCCTGTCCTACCGCTAGACCACCGCTCCCGCGGTCCGGGCGAGCCTCCGGTTCCCGACACCGGAGGCTCGCCCGGTTTTCAGACCGCGGCGGCCTCGGGCGCCGGGGTTTCCCAGCGCGGCTTGACCCGCCGCAGGACCGCCGCGGAAATCACCCCGAGCAGGAGCACGCCCATCGGCAGCAGCATCGTCACGCGGGCCGCGTCGGTCAGTCCACTGTGGACCGCCTCGGTCGCCAGCTTCCCCGCCTGCGCGGCGATCTCCGGGGGCAGCCCGGGCAGCGGCGCCGGGCCGCCCGCCGAGCCGAACTCCCCGGTGCTCGCCGCCGCGTGCGCGATCCCCTCGGCGAACGGGGCCCGGTACTGCGCCGGCAGCTGAGCCGCCGCCTTCGTCGCTTCGTCCGCGATGGACGCGCTGATCCGCGCCTGCAGCAGCACGCCGATCGCCGCGCTGCCGAGCACGCCGCCGACCTGGCGCGCGGTGTTGAAGATGCCGGACGCCGTCCCGGCCAGCCGCGGCTCGACCGACCCCATCGTCAGGTTGCTCATCGGCGAGAAGATGCAGCCGATGCCGAGGCCGCACACCAGCAGTGCCGGGACGAGCGCCCACGGGTTGGTGTCCGGTGTCGCCTGCCACGCGATGATCCCGAGCCCGGCCGCGAGCGCCGCCAGGCCGAACATCACCAGGTACTTGCCGTTGAACTTGTCCGACGCGCGCCCGACGAACGGCGCGATGATCCCCGACAGCAGCGACATCGGCGCGGTGAGCAGGCCGCCCATGGTCGGGGTCAGCCCGAGCACCGACTGGATGTAGATGACCAGCGGCAGGAACATGCCGGTCATCGCGAAGCCGACGGTGGTCGCGGTGAGCGTCCCGGCCGAGAAGTTCCGGTTCGAGAACACCTGCAGCGGCAGCAGCGGCTCCCGCTTGTTGACGCGCTGCCACACGAGGAAGGCGACCATCAGCACCACGCCGGCCCCGATGATCTCGAACACCGTGATCCCGCCGAAGACCGTGCCCCAGTCGTACTGCTGGCCGTTCTGCACGCCGAAGACGATGCAGAGCAGCGCCGCGCTCGAGAGCACGATCCCCAGCAGGTCGAACGAGTGCGAGTGCTTCGGCTGCCAGTCCGGGACCAGCAGCACCGCCAGCACGATGGCGATCACGCCGATCGGCACGTTGACGAAGAAGATCCACTCCCAGCCGAAGTGGTCGACCAGCACGCCGCCGAGCAGCGGCCCGGCGATGGTCGCCAGCCCGGCGACCCCGCCCCACATGCCCATGGCCGGGCCGCGCTTGGCCGGCGGGAACAGGTGCGTGATGAACGCCAGCGTCTGCGGGGTCATCAGCGCGGCGCCGAGCCCCTGCACGGCCCGCGCGGCGATGAGCATCTCGGCGTTGCCGGACAGGCCGCACCACAGCGACGCGCCGGTGAACACGACGAGCCCGGCGAGGAACACGCGCTTCGGGCCGAAGCGGTCGCCGAGCCGGCTGGTGAACAGCATCGGCACGGCGTAGGTGAGCAGGTAGACGCTGATCACCCAGACGATCGAGTTCAGCCCGGCGTCCAGTTCCCGCAGCATGGTCGGGATCGCGATCGACACGATCGTCGTGTCGAGCAGGATCATGAAGAAGCCGAGGCACAGCGCGCCCAGCGCGGCCCACGGGTTAGCTTGTCTTGCGTTCATCGTCGTCTTCCCTGGTGATGAGCGTGAGCTTGGGTTGTCCGTCGTCCACGAAGGGGATCCGCCCGGAGCGCAGGTCGTCGAGGAGCCGTTCGGTCCACTCGAGCTCGAACTTCCGGTGGTCGCACTGGTAGCGCCAGTCGAGCCAGTAGATCTCCGGCACCTTGTCCTCGGTGAGGCGCTGCAGCACGGCCTGGTCGGCGGCCACCGAGGCACGCAGCCGCATGAGCCGGGTTTCGAGCTCGTTCAGGGCCGCTTCGCGCCCCAGTTCGTCGATCACGGCGAGCCCCGACAGGTAGGCGGGGAACTCCGTGGCGACGTCCCCCAGGAGTTCGCGGCCGCGCCGGTTGAACTCGTCCAGCCCCGCCTGTGTCATGCCGTAGACGGTCCGTTCGGGCCGCCTGCCGTCGCGCTGGGTGTCGACGACCTCGATGAAACCGCTGCGGTGCAGGCGTTCCACGGTGTGGTAAAGGGAGCCTGCCTTCACGTTGACCCGGGTGTCGACGTACCGCTCGCGCATGAGCGTGGCCATCTCGTACGGGTGCAGGGGCTTCTCGTGCAGCAGCTCCAGCACGGCGATGCCGAGCGGGGTCAGCTTGGGCGAGGCCATGACCAGGTTCCTCCATGTCGTTTATTCCACGTGGACTATACGGCGAGGACTACTGCTCGGTCCATAGTCATTCCCGTGACGGTCCGTACACAGCGTGAAGGCCCCCATGATGTCGTCATGAGGGCCTTCACGGCGTCTTCGCCGGCGTCTCTCAGAAGGGCCAGTCGGCGTTCCGGCCGCGTTCGAGCAGCGGGATCATCCGGAAAGCCTGGTCGGTGAGGCCGCCGAACGTGTGCCGGTGCGCCCCGCCGGACGGCGCGTGGCCGGCCCGGTACCCCGCCAGGTTCCAGGTGTACAGCGGCACGTGCGCGGGCAGCGCCCGGCCGACGTCGCCGTACGCGGCCTGCTCGTCGGTGAGGATCACGACGCGGTCGTGGTTCGCGAAGTGCTTCTTCACCGCGCCCGCCGTGTCGGTGCCGCCGCCGATGAAGTACCCGCCGGACTTCCAGCGCTCGACGTCACCGAGCAGTGAGCCACCTCGGCGCAGCTTGAACACCTTGGTGCCCTGGCCGCGGTCCCAGTAGCCGTCGGAGAACGAGACGACGTCGGCCTTCGCGCACCGCCGGCCGAGCGCGAGGCCGAACACCGCGGCGGCGTCCCAGCGCATCAGGCTGCCGTCCCTGCTGAACCGGTCGTTCATCGACGCCGACGTGTCGACGAGGACGAGCGTCCGGCCGCCCAGCGCGGGCACGTTCACCAGCGCGTGCGCGATCGCCCGCTCGAGCGCCCAGCCCCACCGCAGCGACGGCGCCGCGCGGTACGCGGCCAGGAACCGCATCGGCAGCTGCCGCGACTTCGCCACCTGCACCGGGCTGGCGAGCCGCTCGGCGACCCGCTGCGCGACGGCGTCCGAGACGCCGGCCTCGTCGAAGTTGCGGAGGTTCCGCAAGAGCGCCATGTAGCCCATCGCCGGGATCAGCGCCTCCCAGACGCGCGCGTCCAGCGGACCCTGCAGCCACCCGGCGACGGACTCCCACGTCATGCCCGCGGCCCACAGCACGTCCGCGGCGTCCGGCCGCCCGAACAGCTCGCGCCGGCGGCCGGTGTCCCAGGACAGCAGCTCGGCGCGTGCCTTGAGTGTCCGCAGGGAGCCGGGAATCGCGTTGCCGCGGCCGTGCCGCTCGTCGAGGATGTGCCGGAACAGCTCACCCCCGCCTGCCGGGTGGGTCAGCTCGAGGACGTCGGCGAACCGGAACGCCCGCGCGGCGGAGTCCCACTTGACGAAGGACCGTTCGTCGTAGAGCCGCACGGCGGCGTCGGCGACCCCGCGCTTGACCGGCTTCGGCACGGCGCGGCCGTGCACGGACATCCAGTAGGCGAGCAGCTCACCGGGCTCGTCGGCCCGCTGCAGCACATCGGCGACGACCTGGCGGCTCAGCCCGTCGAGGCCGGCGTCCCGCCGCGCCTTGGCGAACTCGGCCGCGCCGACGAGCGCCGCCGTCCGCAGGTGCGCGCCGGAGCGCAGCCAGCGCAGGAACCGCGCGGTCCACTGTGGATCGTCCAACGTGGACTGCCGGATCAGCTCGGCGTACCGGGTGTCGCGCGTGTCCGCGGACTCGTAGAAGGTGTACTCGCCGACCATGTTCGTGACGGCGAGCAGGAAGAGCGCGGACTTGGTGTCGCGCGCGTACCCGGCACCACCCTGATGGGTGACGGTGGACGGCGTGGCCTCGCCGCGGACCGGAGAGGTCGCGGCGGGCGCTCGTGCGGTGTTGAACTTGCTCATTTCTCCCCCTCGCGGGGAGCCGCGGCCACAGCGATGCCCGAGATCGAAGTCGGTGAAGGTACGTTGCTGCTCTGCCACTGAGCTACCGGACCGTGTTGTGGTCCGGGAGGGAATCGAACCCCCGACCTGCCCATGAGGAGTGGAAGTAACCCTCGCCTGCGCACCGGGCATCGGTGAAGCCGCGGCTCCCCTGACGAAGTCCACGGTAGCAAGCGATCGGCGGCGGTTCGAACAGTTTTCTTGTAACAGCCGGTCGCGTCCGATCGACTCTGGATTCTGTGACGATCGGTGGAGTCGACCTCTCCCAGCAGTTGCTGCCGTTCGGCCTCGTCGTGCTCGTTGCCGCGGTCGTGGTCGCCTGGGTGTCGAAGCAGTTCTTCGGCGAGTATTTCAAGAAGTCGGGCGCGAAGGCGTTCGACCGGTCGGCGGCCTTGTTCTCCCGGAAGACGAAGCTGCGGAAGCGCCTGATCCGCCGCTACGCCGAAGTGGTGTCGCGGGACTATTCACAACACGCGGTCGGGTTCGTGACCGACCGCGCGATCGACATCGGCAGCGTCTACGTCCCCCTCCAGTACGAGCGGGAGGGGTGCCGGGAGGACATCTACGAGAAGATCCGCGAGCAGCCTCGGTCGGTCATCATCGGCCCGGCCGGTGCGGGCAAGTCACTGTTGCTGAAGAACTCGATGCTGATGTGGGTACGCCGCGTCCGCGCCGGGGCGGCGGAGCGGATGCCCGTCCTCATCGAGCTGCACCGGTGCAACGACGGCTCGGCGTCGCTGGTCGACCTCGTCGTGTCCGAGCTGGCCAGGGCGTACCCCGCCCGGTCCCGCCACCGGGACGCGGCGCGAGAGATGACGGCTCTGGCGTTGCGGGAGGGGCGGCTGACGTTGCTGTTCGACGGTCTCGACGAAGTCGGCCGCGCCCAGCAGAACCGCGTGTTCGGGACGCTTCGCGACTTCGCGCGGGACTACCCGGACTGCCAGGTCATCGTGACCTGCCGGGACGTCGTCTACCAGGGCCAGCCGCTCGGCTCCGAGTTCACCCACGTCGTCCGGGTGGCGGAGTTCGACGACGCGGCCATCATCCGGTTCCTGGGCAAGTGGGAAGGACTCGCCGGCACCTCGGCGGCGGCCGAAGTTTTCGCCGGTCTGCAGAAGAACCCCGCGTTGATGCGGCTCGCGCGCAGCCCGCTGTTGCTGACGATGATCGCGTACCTGCAGACCGAGGTGTTCGCCAAGACCGGCCGTCGGCTGCCGACCTCGCGGCCGGCCTTCTACCAGGAGGCGATCACCCATCTGCTGGGCCGGGACACGGACCTGGGCCGGGCCGATTCGCTGACGGTGTACGAGGTCGGCGAGAAGCTGGCGGTGCTGCAGCGCGTCGCCCTGGTCACCATGGAAAGCGCGACCGAGGTCGACGACCGCCTGACCATCACGAAGAAGCTCCTGGAGTCGACGGCTCGGGAGCTGCTGCCCGACCTGAACCTCGACCAGACGCACATCAAGCCGTTGCTCGACGAGATCATCGACCGGAGCCAGCTCTTGGTCTCGATCACGAAGAATCGGACCGACTTCGTCTTCCGCCACCTCACGCTGCAGGAGTACCTGGCGGCGACCGAACTGGCGGACGACCCGGCCGGCCTGCTGCGGCGGTACCGGGCGGACCCGCTGGCGTGGCGGGAGACCGTGAAGCTGTGGTGCGGCGCGAGCAACCGGGACAGCACCAACGTGATCTACCGGATCTTCGGTTCGCCGGAGATGCACCACAAGATCCTCGCCCTGGAGTGCCTGGCCGAGGCGAAACGGGTCGACAGCGCGTTCGCCCGGACGGTCGTCGACTACTTCCTCGGCCGGCTGGGCAAGCCGGGCCTGGATCGGCCGGCGATCGTCGCCGCGGTCGGTTCGGTGGCCGCGGACAGCCGGCCGCGGGGGCAGGAAGTCCTGCGCCGGTTGATCGCCATCGTCAATGCCGACGGTGACGCCAAAGTGGACGCGATGCAGGCGCTGTCGGCATCCGGACGGGTGGAGGCCGCGGAAGCACTGGTGCCACGAACCGCCGCAGACGAAGATCGCCGAGCGGCGTTGCGCGGCATGGGCGAGCTGGCGTTGCCGGTCCTCAGCGCGCGGGCGGCCAAGGGTTTTCGGTGGGCGGTGGACGATCTGGCCATCGTGGGCACTCCAGCCGCGGCGGCGGCCCTCGCACGGCTCATCTGGGACGACACCAGGGCTGCCCGCCGGTCCGCATGGCGCCTCGCGGTGATGCTCAGTGATCCCAACGTGGAGGAAGAACTGAAACGTCAGCCGGAGCCGCCGGAGGCGGTGCCGATCGATCGGTGGATCTGGCAACCCTTCGTCGAGGCGTCGGACGGCCCGCTGGGTGTGATCATCGGCCGCATCGGCCGGTTGCTCGGGAGTTCGCGCGATGTCGACGTCCCGGACGACATCGACAGCATCGATTCTCGTCTGGGTATCCCGCTGGCGCTAGGGCAACTGAAGAGTGTCTATCTCCCCGACACCGCGCTCAACGGTCCGATCAAAGCGCTGCTCGGGATGGGCAGAGGAGTGACGTCGGCTGGCGTGCGGTTGCAGCTCAAGAACTACTTCCACGATGCCGGCAGGCAATCGGCACCCACCGCGGACGACGAGGAGCTGATCGCGGTGATCTCGGCCGAGACGGAGCTGAAACCGTTCACCCGCCGGCTGATCGGGCTCTTGAGCTGGCCGGTGCGCGCGGTGATCTACGGCGTTGTCATCCCCGAATGGGCGTTGAGCCCGATTCGCGGCGACGATTGGCCGACGGTCTTGAGGCCGCGTCGGAACACCCATGCTCTTTGGGTGACTTTCGGTGCGGTCCTGGGGGTGGTGGGCGGAGGTGTCTTGTTGGCCGGGATCATCCGATCGATCCTCGTGCTGACCGGCACCTGGCCGCTCGGACCGATCTGGCTGAGCTGGGTGCTCCAGCTCTTGATCCCGCTGGTCATCGTCTTCGTCGTCTTCATCGATGACGACGTCGCGGGCGCGATCGCGATAGCGCTGATCGCGATCCTCGCGACCCTGCTGGTCTTCGGCGTCCTCACCCTCGGCTCGTGGCTCACCTGGTACACCGTGGGCGTGCTGGTGCCGATCGTGCTGGCAGCCGGCGCCTGTGGCCGGCGGGCGCATCGCCTCGACCGGATCAACGACAACCCCTTCCGTCGTTGCCTGGAGGCCGACGCCGTCCGGGTCGACGACCGAACCTCCGTGATCGCCAGTTAGTTCGTACCAAGAACTACCTGTGCTATGTTCGTAGTGCGAACTAACTGGGAGGAATTCATGGTGCACTTCGGTATCGGCGTCTCGACAGCGGTCTCCGCCACGGCCGGCACCGTCCGGCGGGCCGTCCAGGCCGACCGCGGCGGGCTCGACCTCATCACCGTCTCCGATCACCCCTACCACGCCGACCGGCTCGACGCGTACGCCGAAATCGGCGTCCTACTGGGGAAGACCGAACGGGTCTCCGGGCTGGTCAGCGTCACGAACCTGCCGACGCGCCCGGCGGCGATGCTCGCTCGCACCGTCACCTCGCTCTCCGCGCTGACCGGCGGCCGGATCGTGCTCGGCATGGGGGTCGGCGGGCTGTGGGACGACATCGCGCGGCTCGGCTTCCCCAAGCTCACGCCCGGGCAGGCCGTGCGCGCCTTCGAGGAAGGCATCCGGCTCGTCAAGATGCTCGGCGGGGGCGGCGACCCCGTCACCTTCGACGGCGAGTTCCACCAGGTCACGGACCTCGCGCCCGCCGAGGAAGCCGTGCCGCCCGTGTGGACCGGGTCCGTCGGGCCGAAATCCCTGGCCGTCACCGGGCGGGTGGCCGACGGGTGGCTGCCCGGGCACGCCGCCGACTGGCTCAGCGAGCGCTACCGCAGTTCGCGACCGCTGATCGACAAGGCCGCCGTCGACGCCGGCCGCGATCCCGCCGAGATCGCCACCGTCTACAACTTCCCGGGCCGCATCACGGCCGAGCCGCTGGCCAGGACCCGCACCGACGACGGACGCTGGATCGGTGGCTCACCCGCCCAGTGGATCGAGGAACTGACCGGCGCGGTGCTGGAGCACGACGCCGCCGGGTTCGTGCTCTTCGGCCCCGGCGGCAGCGCGCCCGACGAGGTCGCCGTCGCGCGCTGGGCCGGGGAAATCGTGCCCGCCGTGCGCGAGGCCGTCGCGAAGTAGGCTGGCGGGATGGGGAAGAGCGGGGTGGACCTCGGTGTGGTGGCCGGGCTCGTGCGGGCGTCGTTCCTGGTGAACGCCGTCTACGCCGAGTCCGCGCGCGAGTACGGCCTCACCGTGCAGCAGGGGCAGCTGCTGTGCGTGCTGATGGGCCGGCCGTACGGCATGGGCGACCTGGGCGCGACACTCGGCCTCGAAAAGTCGAGCCTCACCGGCCTGGTCGACCGCGCGGTCCGGCGCGGGCTCGTCCGCCGCGAACCCGACCCCGGCGACCGCCGGGCCGTCCAGGTCCTGCTCACCGCGGAAGGCCACGAGCTCGCCGAGGACTTCTTCGCGGCGACGTGCCGCAGGGTCGACGAGCTGGCCGCACACCTGAGCAGCCAGGACCGCGACCGGCTCGCGGCCCTGCTCGGCACGATCGTGCGGGAGAACGAAGCCCCGACGGTCTTCCTCGACGCCTATCAGCCCTGAGGCAAAGCCGAAGCGCGCCAAGCACCTTCGTCGGGGTGAAGCGGCCGACGCAGCGAAACAGCGTGATCGCCCCACCACGACGTACGCGGCTTCGGCTTCTCCGGCGCCTTCGCGGCCGACGCCGCGGCGACGACCGCCGTCAGCGCCGCCAGCTCGGCGTCGCTCGGGTTTCCGCGGACCACCCTCAGCAGGGGACGGCTCTCCTCGCTCACAGCGGGATGTTCCCATGTTTCTTGGGCGGCAGCGACTCTCGCTTGTTCCGCAGCAGGGACAACGCCCGCGCGACGTGCCCGCGGGTGTGCGCCGGCACGATCACCGAGTCGACGTAGCCGCGCTCGGCCGCCGCGTACGGGTTCAGCAGCGTGTCCTCGTACTCCTGGATCAGGTCGGCGCGGAGGGCGTCGACGTCCTGTCCTTCGGACGCTGCCTTCGCGAGGGTCTTGCGGTGGACGATGTTCGCGGCGCCCTGGGCACCCATCACCGCGACCTGCGCGGTCGGCCAGGCCAGGTTGATGTCGGCGCCGAGGTGCTTCGACCCCATGACGTCGTACGCGCCGCCGTAGGCCTTGCGGGTGATCACCGTGACCAGCGGGACCGTGGCTTCGGCGTAGGCGTAGATGAGCTTCGCGCCGCGGCGGATGATGCCGTTCCACTCCTGGTCGGTGCCCGGCAGGAAGCCCGGGACGTCGACGAAGGTGAGCACCGGGATGTTGAACGCGTCGCAGGTGCGGACGAACCGCGCGGCCTTCTCGGACGCGTCGATGTCGAGGCAGCCGGCGAACTGCGTCGGCTGGTTGGCCACCACGCCGACGCTGTGGCCGTCGACGCGGCCGAAGCCGACGATGATGTTCGGCGCGAACAGCTCGTGGACCTCGAGGAAGTCGCCGTCGTCGACGACGCGGGTGATCACCTCGTGCATGTCGTACGGGGTGTTCGGCGAGTCCGGGATGATCGTGTCGAGCTCGCGGTCGGCGTCGGTGACGTCGTCGAAGAACCCGGGCCGGTCAGCCGGTGGCTCGAACACCGGCGCGTCGGACAGGTTGTTCTGCGGCAGGTAGGAGAGCAGTTCCTTGACGTAGGCGATGGCGTCCTCGTCGTCGGAGCCGAGGTAGTGCGCGACGCCGGACTTCGTGTTGTGGGTGCGGCCGCCGCCGAGTTCTTCGAAGGTGACGTCCTCGCCGGTGACCGTCTTGACGACGTCCGGGCCGGTGATGAACATCTGCGACGTCTCGTCGACCATCACGACGAAGTCGGTCAGCGCGGGGGAGTAGACGTGGCCGCCCGCGTTCGCGCCCATGATCAGCGAGATCTGCGGGATGACGCCGGACGCCTTGACGTTCCGGTTGAAGATCTCGCCGTACAGGCCGAGCGAGACGACGCCCTCCTGGATGCGCGCGCCGCCGCCTTCGTTGATGCCGATGATCGGGCGGCCGGTCTTGATCGCCAGGTCCATGACCTTGACGATCTTCTCGCCGTAGACCTCGCCGAGGCTGCCGCCGAAGACGGTGACGTCCTGGCTGAACACGCACACCGGCCGGCCGTCGACGGTGCCGTAGCCGGTGACGACCCCGTCGCCGTAGGGGCGGTTCTTCTCCTGGCCGAAGTTGGTCGAGCGGTGCCGGGCCAGCTCGTCGAGTTCGACGAAGGAGTTCTCGTCCAGGAGCAGTTCGATGCGCTCGCGTGCGGTTTTCTTGCCCTTGGCGTGCTGTTTCTCCACCGCGCGGGCCGAGCCCGCGTGCACGGCCTCGTCGTACCGGCGGTACAGGTCGGCCAGCTTGCCGGCCGTGGTGTGGATGTCCGGTTCGTCCTCGGGCGGCGTCCCGAGCGGCTCCGTCGCACTGCTCATGCCACGGGAGCTTAGCTACTTGCGGGTCACTTCGCGTGTGGCGTAGGCAACGTCTCCCCGGTCGCCGCGTCCAGGTACGTCACCCGCAGGTAGGTGATCTTCGAGCCCGGGATGACCACCCGGCGCCACTCCTCGCCGATGACCTTCGTCTCCTCGTCCTTCTCGCAGGTCAGGGCCTCGCCCTCCAGGACCAGCTCGCGTTCGGCCAACGGGCCCGATGGGGTGTACGACCGTACGTAGCCATAGAACGATGTGCCGTTCTCCAGCTCGGCGTGGGCCCATGCCCGGCTTCCCGGTGGCCGGTCCGCTCGCAGTGCCTGGGCCCATGCCGACCGCTGCTGGACCGTTGCCGCCTCTCCGCGGCGGCGGGCCAGGACCGCTTCCCACCCGGTTGCCAGTGCGCAGGCCAGTGCCAGCTCGACCGCGATACTCACCACGATCAGCGTCAAATGCTCGCGCGCGTACGCCTCGCCGCGGGTCAGCCACGCCGCCGGGCTCACGAACAAGCGCGCGCCCGCCGCCTGCACCGCCGTCATGAGCAGCACTGCCGTCAGCGTGAAGACCAAGCTGCCCAGGGCTACGCGGGAGGCTTCGCGGAACGCCGTCTCCTGGTGGCGGCCTCGGCGGCGTTCGCGGCGCAACTCGAACACGATTCCCGGCGCCACCAGGGCCAGGAAGCCGGCCAGAGCGCCCAGGGTCTGGGGGATCACCTCGCGTCAGCCGGTCGGGCCGCCGCGGCGGGGTGGGGGGCCGTCCTCGGAGTCGAGGTCCGGGAGCGGGTTGCCCGGGGCCGGGCGGTGCTTCGGCGGGATCGGGCTCCCGGCACCGGAGCCCCAGTCGTCCTCCTCGGGGCGGGGTTCCGGCTCCGGCGGGTACTCGGGATGTTCGGTGCTCATCAGGCTCCCCCTGCGATCGGCCGCCTCACCCTACTCACGACATTGTCGGGCGGACCAGCCCGGACTCGTACGCCGCGATCACCAGCTGGGCCCGGTCGCGGGCCGCCAGCTTGTGCAGCAACCGGCCGATGTGGGTCTTCACCGTGGCTATGCCCAGGTGCAGCCGTGCCGCGATCTCGTCGTTCGACAACCCCCTCGCGATCAGCGTCAGGACCTCTTGTTCTCTCGCCGTCACGCCGTCCAGGCGCGTTACCGGGCCCGTCGGCAGCCGGGCGAACTCCGCCACCAGGCGGCGCGTCACCGAGGGAGCCAACAGGGCGTCGCCGGCCGCCACCACCTCGATCGCCGACAGGAGGTCGGCCGGGCGGGTGTCCTTCAGGAGGAAGCCGCTCGCTCCCGCGCGCAGGGCCGAATAGACGTACTCGTCGAGGTCGAACGTGGTCAGCATCAGCACCCGGACGTCGGTCTCCGCGCAGATCCTGCGGGTTGCCTCGATGCCGTCCATCTCCGGCATGCGGACGTCCATGAGCACGACGTCCGGCCGCTCGACGCGGGTCAGGGCCACCGCCTCGGCGCCGTCGGACGCCTCGGCCACCACCTCGAGACCCGGTGCGCTGTCGACCAGCACCCGGAAGCTTCCGCGCAGCAGCGCCTGGTCGTCCGCGATCAGGACGCGGGTCATCGGACCACCGCCGTTTCTTCGTAGGGGAGCCGCGCGAAGACGCGGAAGCCGGTTTCGGTGGGCGCCGCGGAGAATTCGCCGTCGTAGACCGCGACGCGCTCGCGCATGCCGATCAGCCCGTGGCCGGGGACGGCCTCGCCGCCGCGGCCGTCGTCGAGGACCTCGATCGTCACCTCGCCGCTGCCGCCGGTGACGCTGATCCGGCACGTTGTGGCGCTCGCGTGCTTGACCACATTGGTCAGTGCCTCCTGCACGATCCGGTACACCGACTGGCCGACGCCGCCCGGCAGCTCGGTGAGGCCCTCGATGACGAGGTCGACCGCGGGACCCGCCTGCTGCGCGCGCTCGGCGAGGGCCCGCAGCTCGTCGAGCGACGGGGCGGGTGCCAGCGCCGGGACGCCGGTGCCGTCGCGCAGCACGCCGAGCATGCGCCGCAGCTCCGCCAGCGTCTCGCGGCTGGTGTCTTCGATGACGCGCAGCGCGTCGCGGGCCTGGTCGGGTTGTTCGAGGGCCACGTGGTTGCCGACCGCCGCCTTCACCGCGATCAGGCTCATGCTGTGCGCGACGACGTCGTGCATCTCCCGCGCGATCCGCAGCCGCTCCGCCGAAACCGCTTGCTGGGCATGGGTTTCCCGCTCGATCGCGGCGTGTTCGCGGCGGCCGTGGACGGCGATGCCGAGCGCGAACCCGACGATCAGCGCCGACGCACCGAAGTTCACCGTGGTCGCCGTGCTCGGGTTCGGCACCGCGATGGCGAGCACGCCGATGCCGACCAGCCCGGCCGCGAAGCCGATGCGGGCGGCCCGGCTGCCCCGGTCGACCACGAAGCTGTACACCGCGCAGCCCGCCGCCACGACGGCGATCGCCAGCACCGGCCCGCCGATCGGCACCGCCGCCGCCACCAGCACCAGCGACAGGATGTAGGCGGGGCGCGGCCGCCAGCGCCGGAGCACGATCGGCACGACGCTCAGCACGAGAATGACCCAGCCGAGCCAGGTGGGCAGCCACGGCGGCAACGACCAGGCGCCGGCGGCGAGGTTACCGCCGGCCCCCAGGGCCAGCACCAGGACGGCCAGGACGTCCAAGACGACGCGAATGCGCATGAACCGAACGTAACGCCGAACCGGCGGCCGCGCGTCAGCCTTCGGTCGGACCCGCGGCGTAATGCTTCCGCACGGCTTCGACGCGCTCGGGCGTCCACTCGGGCAGGTCGAGGCCGTGGGTGGCGGCGAACAGCTTGTCGAGCTGCTCGTGCCGCCGGGCCAGCTGCGCCGGCACGTCGTCCCCGGCCGCTTCGGTGAACTCCACGCGGGTGCCTTCGAGGGGGTCGTGGACCAGGTCCCAGCCGGGCTCGTCCGGCAGCAGCGGCCGGATCTCCGCCAGGGGTTTCCAGCCGAGGTCACGGCGGAAGCGGATCCTGCCGCCGGGGAGGAGCTCGCCCTCGTCCAGGCCGAATTCCTCCACATAGGACGCCATCCGCTCGTGCCACCCTTGCGGCTCCTCGAAGTCCGCCCCGGCCAAGCGCGCGGCGAGGGCGTCGAGGCAGACGTCCCAGCCGGCGGCGGTGCGGCCCGCGGCGAGCTTCGCGATCGCGGGATCGCCGCGGCCGAAGGTGTGGGTGAACTCCAGGATGCTGCCGTCGCCGTCGGGGGAGATCAGCCAGCGCAGCGTGTCGTCGTGCCAGACGAAGGTGAACTCGCGCGGCGGATCGGCGGTGACGACCTGGCCGGTCGTCGAGCTGTCCTCGCCGGGGAAGGTGAACCGGATCGCGCCACCGGCCCGCAGTTCGACGTCGACCTTCGCGGGGAACCAGTGGGCGAGCTCGGCCGGGTCCGTGATCGCCCGCCAGACCCGCTCGGGCGCGTGCTTCAGGCGGCGTTCCAACCGGAGCGCCGGGCGTTCGCCGGCGGTCTGCAGCTTCGCTCGTCCGGACACGCGTCCTCCCGTGGGTTGCCTGTGCCCGTATATAACCACTGAGGAATATGCGGGTCAAGCGCCGCGGACGGCGGAGACCGCGGCGGCGAGCTCCGGATCGCTCGCGGCCTTGTCGAGCGCGGTCCGCAGCACCGCGCAGTACGTCGGCTCGGTTTCGGCGTAGCGCTTGCGGCCGGCGTCGGTGATCACCGAGTAGACGCCGCGGCGGTCGTCTTCGCACAGGTCGCGGATGGTCAGCCCGGCGTCTTCGAGGCGGGCGCACATCCGGCTGACCGAGCTCTGGTTGAGGCCGATCGCGTCGGCGAGCTCCTGCATCCGCAGGCCGCCGCGCGGGCCCGCGACCAGCTTGCCGAGCGCGCGGTACTCGGACAGGCCGAGCCCGTGCCGCCGCTGCAGGGCCTTGGCGAGTTCCTGCTCGATCCGGGCGTGCAGCACGAGCACGCGGCCCCAGGCCTGTTCGTCGACGGTCATCTTCCGGCCTCCTCTTGACGCCAGGATAGTCCAGGGACAGTATTTATATGTACATGCAAGTACATCGAGAGGGTGGACATGAGCGATCGCAGCTTCCTGTTCCTGGTGGGCGCCGCGCGGGCCGGGGGCAACACCGAAATGCTGGCCCGGCGGGCGGCGAAGGAGCTGCCGCGAGACGTCGAGCAGCGGTGGATCCGGCTGCCGGAGGTGCCGCTGCCGCCGTTCGAAGACCGCCGGCACGGCGCCGGTGAGCACCCGCCGCCGGGAGCGAACGAACAGCTGCTGATGGACGCGACCTTCGCCGCGACCGACATCGTGGTCGTGTCGCCGGTGTACTGGTACTCGGTGGCGGCGAGCGTGAAGCTCTACCTCGACTACTGGTCGGGCTGGATGCGGCTGCCGGTGGAGTTCAAGCCGCGGATGCGCGGCAAGACGCTGTGGGGCGTGAGCGTGCTGAGCGAGACGGCACGGGAAGCCCAGCCGCTGATCGGCACGCTGGAACTCTGCGCCGAGTACCTGGGCATGAACTGGGGCGGGGTGCTGCTCGGCAACGGCAGCCGCCCCGGCGACGTGCTCCTGGACGCCGACGCGATGTCCGCCGCGCAGACGTTCTTCGCCGGCGCGGACCTGGTCACCGCCTGAGGGAGGCGGGCGGTACGGGCACCGGCGGCGCTCAGCCGGCGTTCTCTTCGGGGGCGCCGAGCAGCCGGCCGCCGGTGCCCACCTCCGCCCCGTCCGGCCGCCAGGTCGCCGCACCACCGGACGCCGACCTCGTAGCCGACGCCGCGGGTGCCGTAGGAGCCCAGGCTTTTCGCTTCGCCGGGAGCCGGGCCGGTCACCGAGATACTGCCCCCCACGAGCTCCACCGGCGTCTCGTGGTCGTTCTTCAGGATGAACCGCACTTCTCCGACCGTACGCAATCCGCCTCAGGCCGAGGTGGCGTGCGGCGGCGCCGGCGTGACGCCGCGGCGCTTCGCGATGCCGGCCATGTTCTCGTCGCCCCAGTCGCCCAGCGGCAGCAACGCCGTGTTCAGCCGCTGACCGAGTCCGGTCAGCGAGTACTCGACCTTCGGCGGGATCTCGTGGAACACCTCGCGGTGCACGATCTCGTCCGCCTCCAGCTCCCGCAGGGCCTGGATCAGCATCTTTTCGCTGATCCCCGCGACCTTCCGCTTCAGCTCGCCGAACCGCAGCGGCTCGGCGTGCAGTGCCCAGAGGATGAGGGCCTTCCAGCGGCCACCGATCACGTCGACGGCGGCGTCCAATCCGCAGCGGTACGTTCGAGGCAGCATGCAGGATCCTTACGTTTTGGTGGGTACCTGACTTATTAGTCGGTACTTGTCCAGCATAAAGCGGACATCCAGCATGGAACCCATGGGAGAAAGCAAAAAACACGTGGGCGTGCTCGGCCTGGGCCGGATGGGTGCCGCCCTCGCCGGGACGCTCCTGGGGGCGGGACACGACGTCTCGGTGTGGAACCGGTCGCCGCTCAAGGCGGGACCGTTGCTCGACCGCGGCGCCCGGCTCGCGGCCACGCCGGCGGAAGCGGCTTCGGCGGACGTCGTCCTCAGTTGTCTGTCCACATACGACACTCAGCAGCCGGTGCTGGAAGCGGCCGCGCTGCCCGGCCGGACGCTGGTCAACCTCACGTCCGGGACGCCGGAGCAGGCCCGCGCCGCCGCGAAGTGGGCTGTTTCGGAAGGTGTCGACTACGTGGACGGCGTGATCATGGCCGTGCCGCAGGGCATCGGGACGCCGGCCGCGCAGATTCTCTACGGCGGCTCCGAAACGGCGTTCGCGGCGCAGCGCGAAGTGCTGGAAGTGCTGGGAAAGCCGATATTCCTCGGCGAGGACGCCGGGCTCGCGGCGCTGTACGACCTGGCGCTGCTCGGCATCATGTGGTCGACCATGGCCGGGTACCTGCACGCGCTCGCGCTGGTCGGGACCGAGGGCGTCACGCCGGAACAGTTCACGCCGATGGCGTTGGCGTGGCACTCGGCCGTCGGCGGGCTCCTGCCGGGCATCGGCGAGCAGGTCGCCAGCGGCGACTACGCCACGGACGTGTCCGCTTTGGACATCAACGCGGCCGGGCTCGCCATGCTGGTCGAGACGAGCCGCGAGCAGGGGATCGGCACGGCGGTGCCCGCGGTGCTGCGGGAGTTGTTCGACCGAGCGGTCGCCGCGGGCCACGGCTCGCACGCGATCGCCAGCGTCATCGAGGAGATCCGGTGAAGTACCTGGGGAAGAAGGCCGTCGTCACCGGCGGCACGCACGGCATGGGCCTGGCGGTGGTCCGCGCCCTGCTCGACGGCGGCGCGGAGGTCCTGCTGACCGGCCGCGACGTGTCACCGCTGGAAGGGACGTTGCCGGGCAAGGCGCACCTGCTGTCCTCGGACGCGGCCCGCCTGGACGACGTCGCCGAGCTGGGCGCGGTCGCCGCGGACACGCTCGGCGAGCTGGACCTGGTGTTCGTCAACGTCGGATTCTCGACGCTGACACCGTACGAGGACGCGACACCCGAGCTCTACGACCGCACGTTCGACGTCAACACCAAGGGCGCGTACTTCACGGCCCGGCGGCTGGCCCCGCTGGTTCGCGCCGGCGGGTCGTTCGTGTTCACGACGTCGGTCGCGGCCGAGGCGGGGATAGCCGGGATGGGCCTGTATTCGGCGGCGAAGGCGGCGGTGCGTTCGTTCGCCCGCACATACGCGGCCGAGCTGGCACCGCGCGGAATCCGGGTGAACGTGGTCAGCCCGGGCTACACCGACACGCCGACGATGGGTGTGTCGGGCGTGCCGGAGTCCGTACTGGCGGAGTTCAAGGCAATCGGCGACGAGATCACGCCGCTGAAGCGCCACGCAACGGCCGAGGAGGTCGCGGCGGCGGTGTTGTTCCTGGCCTTCGAGGCGACCTTCACCACCGGCGCGGACCTGCCGGTGGACGGCGGTCTGGGGCAGCGGCTCACGTTGCCCGCGTGAGGTGAGCTGCCAGGCCGGTGGTGCCGGGGGCGCGGTCGGGGTGCAGGACGAGGTCGTCGTCGTAGTCGCCGCCGTTCTGGGTGCGGAACGGGATCGGCTCGTCCGTCTCGAGCGTCCGGAGGCGTTCGCGCAGCAGGTCTCGCGCTTCGGTGAACTCCTCGTCCGGCACGCGGTCGGCGCCGTAGACCGCTACCGGTGGCAGGACCGACATCCCGGCGTAGAAGAGCG
Organism: Amycolatopsis sp. MtRt-6; assembly: GCF_017308975.1. Taxonomy (GTDB): domain Bacteria; phylum Actinomycetota; class Actinomycetes; order Mycobacteriales; family Pseudonocardiaceae; genus Amycolatopsis. The sequence goes on from NZ_JADWPD010000006.1 coordinate 302,054, forward strand.
TCCCGTGGTGCAGCGGGAACAGGACGTCGTCCAGCGCTCCGTTCACTCCGCGCGGTCCCATGGACGGCTCGCGGGCACCCGCGGTGAGCACCACCATCGCGCGCTTGCCCGCGAGCCGTCCTTCGCCGTAGCGCAGGGTGCGGCCGTCTTCGGCCTGGACGCCGTAGCCGAAACCCTTCACGAACACGCGGTCGAACCAGCCCTTGAGGATGGCCGGCGGGCTGTACCACCACAGCGGGAACTGCACGACGACCGCGTCCGCCCAGTCCAGTTTTTCCTGCTCCGCCACGATGTCCGCGCTCAGCTCGCCGCGCGCGTGCGCCCGGGCCGACGTCGCCCCGACGACCAGCCGCCCGTCTCCGGCTTCGGCGCCGAAGTCGGCGGCGTCGACCACCGGGTTCCACTTCATGGCGTACAGATCCGACTCCCGGACGTCGTGCCCGAGCGCGCGGAGCGTCCGGAGCCCGTCGTCGCGGAGGGCCCCGCTCAGCGAGCGCGGCTCGGGATGCGCGAAAACCCACAACACGTTCATGTCCTCGATGATCACGCGGCCGGCCGGCTCGATCGAGTGGCCTGATAGCCATCATGTGCAAGAATCGAGCCATGGCCGCATTCGCGCACCCGAACCGTCACCACGTCGCCGTCCTCGTCCGCCACGGCATGCTGGTGATGGAACTCGGCATCGTCCACCGGCTGTTCGGCCAGGCGCGGTCGGCAGCCGGCGAGCCGCTGTACGAGGTCGTGACCTGCACGCTCGAGCCCGGCCCGGTGCGCACCGACGCGGACGTCACCATCCCGGTCGACCGCGGCCCCGAGGTGCTGGCCGAGGCCGACACGGTGATCGTCCCGGCGTCCCTGGCCGAGTACGAGCCGATGGCGCGCGTGCTGACCCCGCCGCTCAAGGCCGCGCTCGACCGCATCCCCGCGGACGCGCGCATCGCGTCGATCTGCACCGGCGCGTTCGTGCTCGCCGCGGCCGGCCTGCTCGACGGCCGTCCGGCCACCACCCACTGGCGCTCCGCCGAGGAGCTGCAGGACCGCTTCCCCGAGGTCGACGTCGATCCGTGCGTGCTCTACACCGACGACGGCGACGTGCTGACCTCGGCGGGCGTCGCCGCCGGGATCGATCTGGTGCTGCACATGATCCGCCGTGACCACGGCGCGGCGGTGGCCAACGAAGTCGCCCGCGGGACGGTCGTGTCCCCGCACCGCGAAGGCGGCCAAGCCCAGTTCGTCCGCCGGCCGGTACCCGAGCCCCGCACGTCGTCGACCAAGGCGGCCCGGGCCTGGGCGCTGGAGAACCTGCACCGGCCGCTGAGCTTGCGCGAGCTCGCCGCCCGCGAGGCGATGAGCACGCGGACGTTCACCCGCCGCTTCCGGGAGGAGGTCGGCATTTCGGCGCTGCAGTGGCTGACCCAGCAACGGGTCGAGCGCGCCCGCCAGCTCCTCGAGGAGACGGACCTGCCGGTAGACCGCGTCGCCACGGAAGCCGGGTTCGGCACGGCAGCCTCCCTGCGCCAGCACTTCCAGGCGGCGCTCGGGGTGTCGCCGAGCGCGTACCGGTCGACGTTCCGCGGGGAACTGGCTGTTCAATCGGCCTAAAATTCCGCTAGCTTCCCGGCATGGACGACTTTTTCGTCAGCCACAGCCGCTTCAGCGACCCGGGCCCGCACGCGGACTGGCTCGACGCCACCCCGAACGACCTCGCGGCGCTTCGCGAGGCAGCGTCCCAGCTCGTGTTCCACTACTGGGGTTCCGGCCCCATCACGGACCACGGGTTCCCCGCGGGGCGCAACGACGAGATCACCCTGCGGTACGCCGCAGACATGTGGGCCCGCCTGCGCGAGCTGAACCCGGCACCACCCGGCGCGCCACGGCCGCCGCTGCACCGGATCGTCGGCTGCTGCCGCGATTTCACCCTCCTGTTCGTCTCGATGGCGCGCCACCATGGCATCCCGGCCCGCGCCCGCGTCGGCTTCGCGAGCTACCTGGTACCCGGCTGGTACCTCGATCACGTCGTCGCCGAGGTCCGCACCGCCGACGGCTGGCGCCTGGTCGAGGCGCAAATGGCACCCGGCTTCCGCGACCCGGTCGACGACGTCGAATTCGACCTCCTCGACGTCCCCCGCGATCGCTTCCTGACCGGCCCGGACGCGTGGATCGCGGCCCGCGCGGGCGAAATCGACCCGGCCCGCGTGGTCGTCAACCCGGACCTCGACGTGCCGTTCCTGCGTGGGTTCCCGTACGCGTGGCACAACGTCGTGCTCGACCTCGCCGCGCTCAACAAGCACGAGATGCTCCTGTGGGACATCTGGGGCGCGCTCGACGACACCGTGGACCTCGCCCCGGCCACCCTGGCCCGCGCCGACGAGCTGGCCGAGCTGATGACCGGCGCCGACGTCGAGCAGTTGCGGGCCGCCTTCGAGGCCGACGACGTCCGGGTGCCGCCGGTGATCCGCACGGTCACCCCGCCGGGACAGCTCCTTGCTGAGGTAGTGCTCCGCTGACCTCGGTGGCGGTCCGCACGAACTGCGCGATCCGCGGATCCCGCGCCCCGGCCGGCCAGGCGAGGGCCAGCGAGTACGGCGTCGCGTCCACGACCGGCCGGTAGACGACGTCGTCCCGCGCCCGCAGCTCGGCGACCGACGCCGGCAGCAGCGCGACCGCCTGTCCGAGCGCGACGGTCTCCAGCAGTTGGGCGCTGTCGTGCACGATCGGCCCCGGCGTCACCGGGCCGCCCGTCACGTCCTGCCCGGACCAGTACGCCCGGTCCGCGGCCGAGGAGAGCGGCCAGCACGGCGTCGGCCGCCCGGCGAAGTCGGCACAGGTCAGCACGGCCCGGCCGGCGAGCTCGTGCCCCGAAGGCAGCGCGGCCACCCGCGGCTCGCTGAACAGCACTTCGACGTCCAGGCCGTGGTGACTGCTGCCCTGGCACCCGAGCACCGCCACGTCGGCCCGGCCGTCCCGCAGCATTTCCGCCTGTTCGCCGAACCCGCTGACCCGGACATCGACCAGGTCCGGGTGCGCATCGGCGATCCGCCGCAGCAGATCGGTGGCGACGCCGGGTTTCGCGGTGACGACGAGCGCCGGCGTCCGCTGCGCCGCCCGCCGCGTGCGCCGCACCGCCGCGGTGACGGCGTCCAGTGCCTTCGCCGACTCCGCGAGCAGGACGGCTCCGGCCGGTGTCAGCGAGACGTGCCGGCTGGTGCGTTCGAAGAGCTGCACGCCGAGCCGCCGCTCCAGCAGCCGGATCGCGCGGGACAGCGGTGGCTGCGCCATCCCGAGCCGCTCGGCGGCGCGGGAGAAGTTCAGCTCTTCGGCGACCGCGCGGAAATACCGCAGCTCACGGACCTCGACATCGTCCATACCGGGAGAGTATCGCGGCAGAGTCCACAGGTCTTTCCCTTTCTCTTTCGCGGATGGTGGGCTTGGTGTCGATAACTCCACAAAGGACGGACACCGGGTGTGGCCGCGGAGGTGGTGCGGGTGCGGGATGGCCGGATTGTCGAGTGCGGGGATGCGGTGCTGAGTTCCGGGAGCGACGGTGAGTGGAATCCGATGGTCTAGGCCGCCGGGACCTCACGCCTCGGTGGCCTGGCCCGGCTCGTCTGGTGATGGTTCGGGGTCCGTCGGGGCGATGCCGTGCAGGGCGACGCTGACGATCGAGTTCACCGGTGGCGGATCCAGGGGGGCCGTGTGCGGGAAGACCACCGCCATCACCGAGGCGTGGCAGTAACCGACCAGCAGGGCCGCCGTTGCGTCCACTTCGGACTCCACGCGCAGGCGACCCAGTGCTCGCTCCGCTTCGAGGTAGGCCACCAGCTGATCGCGCCAGTGGCCGGACCGCTCGCTGATCTCCGCGAACCGCTCCAGCACCCTCGGCTGCCCGGCCAGGCCGCTGAACACCGGCACCAGCGCCTTGTGCAGGGCCAGGCCGAACTCCAGGTGGCGGCGGAGGTTTCCGACCAGGTTGCCTTCGCCGGCCACCGGCAGCTCGCCCAGCTCCGCCTCCGTCGTGCGCACGTGCTCCAGGAGGGCCCGGGCCACCAGCTCCTCCTTGTCGGAGAAGTGGTTGTAGAGCACGCCGTCGGCGACGCCGGCCATGCGCGCTATCTCGCGCACGGTCATCCCGCTCGTGCCGTGGGTGGCGATCATCTTCTGCGCGGTCTCGACCAGCAGATCGTGCAGTGACTGCCCGTCACGCTGGGCGGCGGCTTTCCTCGGTGACATCACCGCCATCGTACGGCGCCCTCCGCTACGACCTCCTTCCCGTGACCAGCCACGCCGTGCCGCGCAGGCTGACCGCCTCCGGGCCCGCGAACGGCTCGAGCGCCGCCGCGAGGGCTTCGGTCGCCTTGGTCGCCGTCGCGGTGTCGACCATGCCCAGGTGGTGCCGGACCGGGCCCCAGTCCGCGATGAACCGGGCGGCGTCGGGGACGTCCCGGCCCCAGATCTGATCGGCCTCGACGTGGGTGCACGCCACGTCCTCGAAGCCGGCTTCGGTCAGCACCGCCCTGGTGCGCTCCGGGTCCGCGAACGACGTCGGGCCGCTGCCGTCCGGCCCGGTCGGTTGTGGCAGGTAGTCGGCCATCGCCCCGAACACCCGGCCGAGGTCGGTGCCGGCGAGGGCCGTCATGCAGAGGAACGCGAGCCGCCCGCCGGGACGCAGAGCGCGCCGGACATTGCCGAAGGCCGCCACGGGGTCGGCGAAGAACATCACCCCGAACCGGCTGACCGCCAGGTCGAACCCGCCCTCGGGGAACGGGTGGACCTGGACGTCACCCTGCTCGAACGCCACGTTCGGCACCTCCGCCGCCCGGGCCCGCGCGGTCGCCAGCATCGGCCCGGACAGGTCGACGCCGAGCGCGAACCGGGCCCGCGCCGCGGCGAGCCGGGTCAGCTGGCCGTTGCCGCAGCCGATGTCGAGCACCCTGTCGTCCGAGCCGACCTGCGCGAGCAGGTGTTCGTTGAAGCCGCTGTTCACGGCGTCGTAGCGGTCGGCGTGCGCTGCCCAGTGCTCGCCCTCGTAGCCGTTCCACGCCTCGGCCTGTGCGGTGTTGACGATCCCGGTCATTGTCATCCCCTCGGTGGTGAACACGCGTTCATGAACACGTGTTCATGCTGCCGCCGCTGCCGGGTGCTGTCAAGGCATCGGCCACCCGGCGCCGGATGTCGGCCAGGTGGCAGATCTTCCGGCCGGGCGCACGCGGAAGACTTCTCGTCAGTCCGGCAAACCGCCGCTGACCAGCACAAAGGAGTTCGAAATGGCCGACGTCATCGCCAACATGTCCATGTCCCTCGACGGCTTCGTGGCCGACCCGGAAGACCGCATCGATCACCTGTTCGAGTGGTTCGGCAACGGTGACGTCGAGGTCCCCACCGCCGTCGACTGGGCCACCTTCAAGACCTCCGAAGCCAGCGCGAAGATGCTGCGCGCCGCGATGGAGAACGTCGGCGCGCTGGTCACCGGCCGCCGCCTGTTCACCCTCACCCAGGGCTGGGGCGGCGCGCACCCGATGGGCGTCCCGGTCTTCGTCGTCACCCACGAAGCGCCCGCGGACTGGCCGCACCCGGACGCGCCGTTCACCTTCGTCACCGACGGTCTCGAAAGCGCCGTCGAGCAGGCCAAGAAGACCGCCGGCGACAAGAACGTCGCGGTCGCCAGCACGACGATCGCCCAGCAGTGCCTCAACCTCGGCCTGCTCGACGGCATCCAGGTCGACCTGATTCCGGTGCTGCTCGGCTCCGGCGTCCGCTTCTTCGACAACCTCGACGCCACCACGAAGCTCGGCGACCCCGAGGTCATCGAGGGCACCGGCGTGACGCACCTGTCCTACCGGATCAAGCGCTGAGGAGCGTGACGTGCAGCGCGGCGAGGCGGGCGGGGTCGGCGATCACCTCGTACGCCGCCACCCGCTCGCCCTCGACGGTCACGGCCAGGGCGAGCACCAGCCGCCCGTGCGGCGCGACGACGACGCCGACCGCGCCGTCGACCAGGGCCGCTTCGGCGAATCGGGCCCGCTTCCCGAACACCTGCGTCTCCTCGGCCACCGCGCGGGCCCCGCGGGTCTCGAGCGCGACGCCGGCGGGAAGCGCGGCCGCGTCGGCGCGGCGGACGACGTCCGGGGCCAGCACGTCGAGCAGCGATTCGAGGTCGCCGCCGCGGGCCGCGGCCAGGAACGCGTCGACCACCCGGCGGTGCCGGGCCAGGTCGGCCGGGGGCAGCGGGGTGGTGCCCCGGACCCGCTGCCGCGCCCGGCTCGCCAGCTTCTTCGCCGCGACCGGCGTGCGGTCCAGCACCGGGGCGATCCGGTCGAACGGCACCGCGAACAGGTCGTGCAGCACGAACGCGATCCGTTCGGCCGGGCCGAGCGCGTCCAGCACGACGAGCAGCGCACGGCCCACCGAGTCGCCGAGCGCGGCTTCGCCCGCCGGATCGGCGTCGGCCACCGGTTCCGGGACCGCCTCGAACGGCTCCTCGCGGCGGGCTTTCCGCGAACGCAGGACGTCGAGGCAGACGCGGGAGACGACAGTGGTGAGCCACGCCGCCAGGTTGTCGACCGATTCCACGCGGTTCAGCCGCAACCAGGCTTCCTGCACGGCGTCGTCCGCTTCGGCCGCCGAGCCGAGCATCCGGTAGGCCAGCCCGCGCAGCCGGCCGCGTTCGGCCTCGAATCGTGCCGCCAGGTCGTCCATCGGTCACCTTTCGCTCGTGTCCACCGTCGCCTCCTCGACGTATCCCCGCGACCGGAGGTGACCGGATGAGCTTGCTGACTCCTGCCGACCTGGACGGCTGGTACCTGCCGAACCGGGTCGTCGTGGCGCCGACGACCCGGGCGCGCGTCCCCGGCGGAGTGCCCGGCGAACTTCAGGCCGCGTACTACGCGCAGCGCGCCTCAGCCGGGCTCGTCGTCACCGAAGGCACCTGGGTGAGCGAAAAAGCCGTCGGCTTCTCGGCCGTTCCCGGGGTGTACACCGACGCCCAGGTCGACGGCTGGCGGCGGGTCACGGACGTCGTGCACGCGCTCGGCGGCCGGATCGTGCTGCAGCTCTGGCACACCGGCGCCGTCTCGCACCCGGACTTCTTCGGCGGGCGGCCGGCGGGACCGTCTTCGGTGAACCCGGACGAGCCGGTGCACCTGCCGTCCGGGCGCTGTCCGACGGGCACACCGCGCGAGCTGGGCGTGGCCGAGATCCGGGCGACGGTCGCGGACTACGGCACGGCGGCGGAGAACGCGCGCCGCGCCGGGTTCGACGGCGTCGAGATCGCGGCCAACGGCGTGTACCTGCTCGCGCAGTTCCTGCACCCGCGGCTGAACCGGCGCACCGACGCCTACGGCGGCTCCCCGGCCAACAGGCGCCGGTTGCTCACCGAGGTCGTCGAAGCGGCCGCCGCGCACGGGCGCGTCGGCGTCCGGCTTTCGCCGTGGTGGACCGGTGGGCTGTTCACTGTGGACGAAGCACTCCGCGCCGAGTACGACGAACTGGTCGCCGGGCTCGCCGCGGACTACCTGCACCTCCGGGGACCCGACACCGGGCCGGACTTCGCGGCTTTCGCTCGTTATCGGGAACTGTTCGACGGCCTCCTGATCGTCAACAACGGCTTCGATCGTGAAACGGGCGACGCGGTGATCGACGCCGGCATCGCCGATGCGGTGTCGTACGCGCGGCACTTCGTCGCCAACCCGGACCTGGTGACGCGGTTCGCGCTCGACCTGCCGATCGCGCCGGCCGATCCCGCGACGTTCTACGGGGGCGGGGCCGCCGGTTATGTCGAGCAGGCGGCCGCCGTTGGCTGCTAGCCCTCCGGGGTCCACACCGCCAGCTCGCTCCCGCCTGGTTCGCGGAAGTGGAAGCGGCTGCCGCCCGGGAAGGCGAACGGTTCCCTCGTCACCACGCCGCCCGCGGCCTCCACCGCCTTGCGGGTGGTGGCCAGGTCGTCCGTGCGGATCGTCACCAGCGGGGCGCTCGTCCGCTCGGCCGTGTTCGATTGGAAGCCCAACGTGAGACCGTCGGCCCGGACGTCGGTGTAGTCCGGGCCGTACGGTGTCACCGCCCAGCCGAACGCGCTCTCGAAGAACCGCGCGGACGCCGCGGCGGACGTGGACGGGAACTCGGCGAAGTCGATTTCGTACATGCCCCGAAGCTAGCGGCGACCACCGACAAAACCGCGCGAGCGAGCCGTCGCCAGCCCGCCGAGGACGAGCGCCGCCGCGCCGATCACCAGGTCGGCGTAGCCGCCGACGATTCCGTAGCCGGTGCCGGGCCCGCCCTTCGCCGCGGTCACCACCCACCCGCCGATCACGACGGCGACCAGGCCGCCGGCCAGCGCCACGACGGTGCCCCGGCCGCGCTTCAGGGCCAGCACGCCCGCGACGACCCCCACCAGCCCGGGCGCGACGGCGATCAAGGACCAGAGCCGTCCCGGCGTCAGGTCGTAGGCACTGGCGGCGGCGAGGACGTTCATGAGGTGCTCCTTCAGGTTCCGGATCGGACGCCGGAAGCATGTCCGCCGGGCCCCTTCCCCGTCGTTGTGCGCGAGCAGACACTTCGCGCTGCCGCGGGTGCCGCAGGAACCGGGGGACTACCGCGGGCGCGGTAGCCCGGAAATGCTCTCCGCGCGGGACTTCGCCGCGCGGGCAGCCGGTTAGGGTTCAGGGGTGAGGCGTGCGCAGGTCGTGGACGGGGTGATCGCCGTCGGGGTGGCGGCGGCCCTGGTGGTCGCCGGGCTGTCCGGCCCGCACCGGAGCCCCGGCCTCGACGTCCTGGGGTACGCGGCGCTGGCCGCCGGCGGGCTGGCGCTGGTCGCGCGCCGCCGGATGCCGGTCGCCGTGCTGGCCGCGACCGCCGTGGCCGCGCTCGCGTACCAGGTCGCCGGCTTCGAAGTGCCGGTCGTCGCCTACCTCTTCGCCGTGTACGCCGCCGTGCGGGCGGGACACCGGATCGCCGCGGTCGTCGCGTCGGTGCTCATGCTGGTCGCGGTTCCGCTGGCGCTGCTGGCTTCCGGCGTGCACGACACCGGCGCGGCGTTCACCCAGTCGCGGGACGTCCTCCAGCTGGCGTGGCTGATCGCCGCCGGGGCGGCGGGGGAGGCGCTGCGCCAGGCCGAGCGCCGGGCCGACGAAGCCGAGCGCACCCGCGAGGAAACCGCGCGGCGGCGTGCCGACGAGGAGCGGCTGCACATCGCGCGCGAGCTGCACGATTCGCTCACCCACCAGATCTCCGTCATCAAGGTGCAGGCCGAAGTCGCCGTGCACCTGGCCCGCAAGCGCGGCGAAGAAGTGCCCGAAGCGCTGCTGGCGATCCGCGAAGCCGGCCGCGAGGCGACCCGGGAGCTGCGGGCGACGCTGGAGGCGCTGCGCGACGACGACAAGGACCCGCCGCGCGGGCTCGCCGACGTCCCCGGCCTCGTGCGGCAGGCCCGGACCGCCGGCCTCGACGCGCGGCTGACGGTCGAAGGCCGGTGCGACGCCGTGCCGGCCGCGGTCGACCGGACCGCCTACCGGATCGTCCAGGAGTCCCTGACCAACGTCGCCCGGCACGCCGCCGCGGCCAGCGCGTCGGTCCGGATCGACCACCGGCCCGGCGCGCTCGTCATCCGGGTGGACGACGACGGACAGGCCACTGTGGACAGTGCGCCCGGCGTCGGCCTCACCGGGATGCGCGAGCGCGTCACGGCGTTGGGTGGCCGGCTCCAGGCCGGACCTCGCCGCGAAGGCGGGTTCCGCGTCCAGGCCGAGCTTCCGGTGGACCCGGCGTGATCCGCGTCCTGCTGGCCGACGACCAGCCGCTCATCCGCCGCGGGTTCCGCGCGCTCCTCGACGCCGAGGACGACATCGAGGTGGTCGCCGAAGCCGGCGACGGCGGCGAAGCGGTGCGGCTCGCGCTGGCGCACCGGCCGGACATCGCGCTGGTCGACATCCAGATGCCGGCGGTCGACGGCATCGAGGCGACCCGGCGCATCGCCGCGGACCCGGCACTGGCCGCGCTGCACGTCGTCATCCTGACCAACTACGGCCTGGACGAATACGTCTTCGAGGCGCTGCGCGCGGGCGCGGCCGGGTTCCTGGTGAAGGACATCGAGCCGGAGGACTTCCTGCACGCGGTGCGCGTCGCGGCTCGCGGGGACGCCCTGCTCGCGCCGTCGATCACCCGCAAGCTGATCGACCGGTTCGTGACGCAGCCGCTCGTCCCCGGCGCGGGGCTGGCGGAGCTGACGAACCGGGAGCGGGAGGCCGTCACGCTCGTGGCGCGGGGGTTGTCGAACGAGGAGATCGCCGAACGGATGGTGATCAGCCCGCTCACCGCGAAGACGCACGTCAACCGGGCCATGATGAAGCTGCACGCGCGCGACCGGGCGCAGCTGGTGGTGTTCGCCTACGAATCGGGGCTGGTGGTGCCGCAGTGAGCGGAGTGGCCGAAATCATGGCCGAGCTGGCCGCGCTCGAAGACCCCCGGATCCGCGCGGTGAACGAGAAGCACGGCGACGACCACGGGGTGAACCTCGGCAAGCTGCGCGCGCTGGCGAAGCGGGTGAAGACGCAGCAGGAGCTCGCGCGCGAGCTCTGGGCGACCGGCGACACCGCCGCGCGGCTCCTGGCGACCCTGATCTGCCGCCCGAAGGTGTTCGAGCGTGACGAGCTGGACGCCATGCTGCGCGAGGCCCGCACGCCGAAGGTGCACGACTGGCTCGTGAACTACGTGGTGAAGAAGAGCCCGCACGCCGAAGCGCTGCGTCTGGCGTGGTCGGCCGACCCGGACCCGGTGGTCGCGAGCGCCGGCTGGACGCTGACCGCCGAACGCGTGGCCAAGCGGCCCGGCGGCCTCGACCTCGACGGCCTGCTCGACGTCATCGAAGCCGAGCTGAAGGGCGCCCCCGACCGGCTGCAGTGGGCGATGAACAGCTGCCTGGCGCAGATCGGGATCGAGCACGCCGGGCACCGGGCCCGGGCCGTCGCCATCGGGGAACGCCTCGAGGTGCTCAAGGACTACCCGACGCCGCCGGGCTGCACTTCGCCGTTCGCGCCCGCTTGGATCGCCGAGATGGTGCGCCGTCAGGCCGGGCGGCCCGCGCCCGTGTAGTCGTCGCCCTTCGAGTGGTACGTGTGGATCTGGATCGCCTGGCCCTGGGTCGGGGCGTTGATCATCAGGCCGTTGCCGAGGTAGAGCCCCACGTGGTGGATGCGGGTCGCCGGGTTTCCGTAGAACACCAGGTCGCCGAGGCGGGGCTCCTGCGTGGCCGGTACCGGCGGGAGTGCGCGGAACTGGCTGTCCGCCGTGCGCGGCAGGCTGACGCCCGCGCTGTCGTACGACGCCTTCGTCAGGCCGGAGCAGTCGAAGCCCGCCGCGCCCGCGTCCGGGCCGTTGCCGCCCCAGACGTAGGGGAGGCCGAGCTGGCCGAGCGCGAAGCGGGTCGCGCGGACCCGCGGGGAGTCCGCCGCCGCCGGGTCCAGCGACAGCGTCGCGTACAGCTGGGCCATGCCGAGCACGCGCTGGCGGAACAGTTCCGCCTCGCTGCCCGGGTGGTACGCCGCGATCGCCTTCCACCAGCCCGGGCCGGCGCCGAGGTCGGTGCCGCCCGCGCACAGTGCCCGGCCGGCCGCCACCGGCGCGTCGGAACCGTACTTCTTGGCCTGCGCCGCCGTCAGCCCCAGCAGGTTGCCGCCGCCCCGGCCGTGGTTCGACGCCGCCGAGCCGACGCCCGCCAGCGTCACCCACGAGAGGTGGCACGACGGGGCTTCGCTGCGCAGCGCGAGTTCGCCGTTCGCGTAGCCGATCAGCGCCTCCGCCGGGATGTCGAGGGGCCCGGCGAGCTGGTCGGCCCACTGCTGCAACGGGCTCTTGCCGCCCTGGCCGGACGCGCCCTGGCCCGGCTCCTGCGCCTTCACCGGTGCGCTGACTTCGAGGACCGACGGGCCCGACACCGCGTCACGCACCACCGGCGGGGGTGCCGGGGCGGCCGCGGGTTCCGGCGCGCGGTCGGCCAGCAGCCAGCCCGCCGTGACGAGCCCGGCGACGAGCGGCAGCGCCACCAGACCGCGCAGCGCCGCGCCGCGGGCCCAGGAGGTCTGCTTGGTCGTCACAGGTTCCAACTTAGAAGAGCGCACCTGTTAGTGAACGAGTGAGTAGCTTGCACGTTAGGGTGACTCCCATATTGTGGGCACATGCCTGAGATCGACGCTGTCCGGCTGACTGCGGCGCTGCAAGATCGTTACGCGAAGATCGACGTCGTCGAGCGCACCGGGTCCACCAACGCCGACCTGCGGAAAGCGCTCGAAGAAGGCGCCGCCGACCGGACCGTGCTGCTCGCCGAAGAGCAGACCGCGGGAGTCGGCAGGCGGGCTCGGTCGTGGAGCTCGCCGAAGGGCGCCGGGCTGTACCTGAGCGTCGCCCTCCGGCCGGGTGTCCCCTTCGCGGTGCTCGGCTCACTGTCCGTCGTCGCCGGGCTCGCCGTCCGGGCGGCCGCGGCGTCCGTCGGGGTTGACGCCGTCCTCAAGTGGCCCAACGACGTCCTCGTCGACGGCGCCAAGTGCGCCGGCATCCTCGCCGAAGCGGTCGCCGGGGACGACCCGTCCATCGTGCTCGGGATCGGCCTCAACGTCCTGCCGCTCGGCGACGTCCACCCGGGCCCGGGCGGGCTGCCCGCGACGTCGCTGGCCGAGCAGGGCGCCACGAACACCGACCGCACCGACGTCGCCATCGCGCTGCTCACCGGGTTCGCCGACCTCGAGCGGCGCTGGCGCCTCGCCGGCGGCGATCTCACCGAGGCCGGGCTGCTCGGCGACTACCGCGCCCACTGCGCCACCCTCGGCCAGGACGTCGAGGTCCAGCTGCCCGACGGGACGTCGCTGACCGGCCGCGCGGCCGACATCGACGCCGCCGGCCAGCTGCAGGTCGACGTGGCGGGCGGGCAGCGGCACACCGTCTTCGCGGGTGACGTGGTCCACGTGCGTCCGGCCTGATTTGTCGGGGCGTTGCGCCCCCGGCTCGTCGCGTCGCCGGTACGGTGAGACGACACCGCAGCACCGACCTTGGGAGCGTCCGCCGTGGCTTATCCGGACGATTTGCTCAGCGAGCAAGAGCACGTCGTGGTGCACAGTCACCCGCACTTCAAGATGCTGATCTTCCCGACGCTCGCGCTGCTGGTCACCGTGGGTGCGGGCACCTGGCTCGCCATCCTGGCGAAGGACGCGGCCGCGCCGTGGAACTCGGTCGGGCTGATCGCCATCGGGGTCGTGGCGCTGGTGCTGGTCGTGTGGCTGTTCCTGGCGCCGCTGGTGCGCTGGCGGACCACCCACTTCATCGTGACGACCGACCGGCTGATCGCCCGCGAAGGCGTCCTCAAGCGCACCGGCATCGACATCCCGATGGGCCGGATCAACAGCGTCCAGTTCGAGCACGGCCTGCTCGACCGGATCTTCGGCTGCGGCACGCTCATCATCGAGTCGGCGTCGGACGAGCCGCTGCGCTTCGAGGACATCCCGCACGTCGAAAAGGTGCACACGGTCATCTACCGCGAGGTCAACGACAACCCGCACGACGACTACCGGCCGGGCGCCCAGCAGACCACGCCCCTGCCGCCCCAAGGCGGGCACCCGCCGCGCGGCGAGAGACGCCGCTGATGGGCACGCGCGAACTGGGCCTGCCCGAGCGCGTCCCCTCGGCGGGCGAGCTGCCGGAGTCGGTCACCATCTGGGAGGTCGGCCCCCGCGACGGGCTGCAGAACGAGAAGGCCGTCGTCCCGGTCGAGGTGAAGCTCGAGTTCCTCGACCGGCTCGCCGGCGCCGGGCTCACGACGCTGGAGGCCACCAGCTTCGTCCACCCGAAGTGGGTGCCGCAGCTGGCCGACGCCGAACAGCTGCTCGCCCGGCTCGACCGCCGCGAAGGCGTCCGGTACCCGGTTTTGGTGCCCAACGAGAAGGGCCTGAACCGGGCCCTCGACGCCGGTGTCGAGCACATCGCGATCTTCGCCAGCGCGACCGAGACGTTCGCGCGCAGGAACCTCAACTCGTCGCTCGACGAACAGTTCGCGATGTTCGAGCCGGTCGTCACGCGGGCCAGGGAAGCGGGCCTGGACGTCCGCGGGTACCTCTCGATGTGCTTCGGCGACCCCTGGGAAGGCGTCGTGCCGGCGAAGCAGGTCGCCGCCGCCGGCCGCCGCCTGCTCGACATGGGGTGCTCGCAGCTGTCGCTGGGCGACACCATCGGCGTCGCGACGGCCGGGCAGGTCGAAAACCTCATCGGGTTGTTCGGCGACGTCGGTACTTTGGCCGTGCACTTCCACGACACCTACGGTCAGGCTCTCGCCAACACGCTGGCGGCGCTCCGATGTGGAGTGTCGACTGTGGACTCTTCGGCGGGTGGGCTCGGCGGCTGCCCATACGCCGAATCGGCCACCGGCAACCTGGCGACCGAAGACCTGGTGTGGATGCTGGAGGGCCTCGGGGTGGCCACCGGTGTCGACTTGGACGCGCTGGTGGGGGCCAGCGTGTGGATGGCGGGACAGCTCGGCCGCCCGAGCCCGTCCCGCGTGGTCGCCGCACTGTGCCCACCGGGGCTTCGCCCCGGGCCGGGGGCTCCGCCACCCGGAGCCCCCGAAAAGAAGCACTGAGCTGACCTCGTTGACACCCTTGGGGGAGGGGTGCGGTATCAAGGAGGACCGGCAGCGCCGCGGCCGCGTCGAACAGCGTGTGCCCCCGGGCACCGACCGAGCCGGAGGATGGGTGTGACCGAGCCTTCCGAGGCGGGCTCCGAACCGGTCGAGGCCGACCTCGACACCGGGCCGGTGCAGCTGCCCGGGTACGGCCTGGCGGATTCGGGCGCCTTCGAAGAGGCGCCGACTCCGCCCTCGGGCAACCCCGCGGCGTGGCCGCACGCGGTGTCGCCGCTGCTGCCGCCGTTCCCGCTGCCCCCGGCACCCCCGGCCCCGCCGACGCCGGCTCCGGCACCCCTGCCGCCGCCGGTCGCCGGGCCGCCGCCGGTGGCGGGCCCGCCGCCGAACCCGGGTTCGCCCGCGCCGCTGCCGCCGCTCGGTTCGCCGCGCACGGAACGGGAAAGCATCGTGGCGCTGTTCCTGGTGCACATGTTCCCGATCGGGCACCTGCCGGTCGCGATGGACAAGCCGGCGCGCCAGCTCCCGCTGCCCGACGAGCCCGACGGCTTCCCGCCGAACGACCACCCGGACGCCCGGCTGATCTTCGACGACCAGGCCCTGACCAACGTCACCGCCGGCTTCCGCCGCTCGCCGACCGCGCCGTCGCGGCCCGTCCCCCGGCACCTGACCGAGGGGTACGTGCCCTACGCGCGCGCGACGCAGGCGGTGTGGATCCGCCGGTTCGTCGTCGGGCACAGCGAACTCGGTCCGGAGTACGCGTGGCCACCGGGCGAGCAGTTCCCCGAGAGCAGCGTGGACTGGCCCGAGCCGGTGATGGTGCCGGTCGACACGGTCCTCGACCGCTTCGGCCCGGCCTACGGGCGAGTGCTCTACGAGGACGGCACGCCGTTCGCGGAACGCTCGCTGCCGCCCGCGTTCCTGGACGCCGAGTACCGCCGGTACGTCGTGGTGCGCAAGGTGCCGATGTGGCGCTCGGAGACGGCGAACTGGTTCGGCCAGGTCGGCGGCGGCACCCGGTACCGTGCCCTGCTGGCGGCCGACGAACTGGTGACCCTCGGCTACCTCGCCGAGGCCAAGGGGGAAGAGGACTGATGAACACCCAGTCGATCCAGCGGTGGCTCGGCGTGCTGGGCGTGCCGCCGGAGGTCGTCTCGCTCGGCGCCGAGGTCGACAACGCCTGGTGCCTGATGCAGGGCGAGGACGAGGCGTGGGAGGTGTTCTGGCGCGAGCAGGGCAACCGCTACGACTGGGCGCGGTTCACCAGCGAACAGGTCGCCTGCCACTACCTGTTCGGCCGGCTGGCCTGGGCGCAGGTCGCCCGCGGCGCGGTCGGCCTGCTGCCGGGCTCCTGACCCAAGGAAGCTCAGCGCTTCAGGATGGCCAGTGCCTCGTCGTGGAGGTGGCCGTTCGTCGACAACGCGCTCCCGTTGTCGTACCGCCCGACGCCGTCGAGGTCGCTGAACCGGCCGCCCGCCTCCGTCACGATCACCTGCGCGGCCGCGACGTCCCACGGGTTGACGACGCACTCCGCCGCTACGTCCAGTGCGCCCTCGGCCACCAGCACGTGGTGCCAGAAGTCGCCGAACGCGCGGGTCTCCCAGCACGCGTCCACCAGATCGAGGTACTTCGATCGCGAGTGGTACTCCGTCCACGAGTTCAGGTCCGTTGTGGACAGGTAAGCGTCCGAAAGGGACGAAACCTTCGAAACGGACAGCCGCCGCGTGCCGGCGCTGTCGGAAGAGAACGCCCCCGAACCCGAAGCCGCCCACCAGCGGCGGCCCAGCAGGGGCGCGCTGATCAGGCCGACCACCGGGTCGCCGTCCGAGACCAGCGCGATGAGGGTCGCCCAGACGGGTACACCTCGGAGGAAGTTCTTGGTGCCGTCGATCGGGTCGAGCACCCACGCCCGGCCGGTCGCCGCCGAGCCGCCGCGCTCTTCGCCGAGCACGGCGTCGCCGGGACGCTCCGCGGCCAGCAGGGCGCGGATCGCGTCCTCCACCGCGGTGTCGGCGTCGGTCACCGGTGTGCGGTCGGGTTTGCGCTCCACCGCGAGGTCCAGTGCGCGGAACCGCGCCGTCGTGATCGCGTCGGCGGCATCGGCCAGCCGGGTGGCGAGAGCCAGATCATTTTCGTAGCCAGGCACGGTCACGATGTTTTCACGCCCGCGAGCCGTAGAGTTGGCCAGGTGAGCATGGTCCTACTTGCCGAAGACGATCCGGCCATCGCCGAACCGCTCTCCCGCGCCCTCGAACGCGAGGGATACGAGATCCACGTCGTCACCGACGGCCCCTCGGTGCTCGACGCCACCGCCGCCCAGCGCGTCGACCTGCTCGTGCTGGACCTCGGTCTGCCGGGGATGGACGGTCTGGAGGTCTGCCGCCGGCTGCGCGCGGCCGGCACCGAGCTGCCCGTCCTGATGCTCACCGCGCGCACCGACGAGGTCGACTTCGTCGTCGGCCTCGACGCGGGCGCCGACGACTACGTCGCCAAGCCGTTCCGGCTCGCCGAGCTGCTCGCCCGGATCCGCGCGCTGCTGCGTCGCCGCGCCCCCGAGGTCCTGGAGGCCGGCGGGGTGCGGATGGACCTCGGCGCCCGGCTGGTCACCGTGGACAACCACGAGGTCCAGCTGGCCAACAAGGAGTTCGAGCTGCTGCGCGTGCTGATGACCCGCGCCGGGCAGGTCGTCAGCCGCGACGAGATCCTCGCCGAGGTCTGGAACGACCTCGAGTCGAAGACGTCCAAGACGCTCGACATGCACATGTCGTGGCTGCGGCGGAAGCTCGCCATCGCCGCCGACGAGGCCGCCGGCCGGACCACCAAGGCCCACGACGGCGAGCGGCGCATCGCGACCGTCCGCGGCGTCGGCTTCCGCTTCAACGCCGAATAAGCCGTGCGCCGCCGCATCCTGCTGGCCATCCTGCTGGCCGTCGCCGTCACCGCGGCGGTCCTCGGCACCCCGCTGGGCATCGTGGCGAGCTGGCAGATCGAGTCGAGCTACCGCGAGACGCTCGCCGAGAACGCCCGGGCGGCCGCGGCGATCCTGGACACCGAGATCGCCAACGGCCAGGAGATCGACCTCGACCAGGTGCGCGCGGCGGTCCCGGCGAACGGGTTGCTCACCGTCCGGGCCAGCGGCCAGACCGAGAAGCGCTACGGCAGCAGTCCCGGTCCCGACACCGTCTCCGAGACGGCCGACCTGGCCCGGGACGGCAAGGTCGAGATCGCCGTCCCGGCCGGCCCGATGCACGACCGCCAGACGACGGTGACGCTGGTCGTCATCCTGCTGGTGCTGCTGTCGATCGGCACCGGCGCGGTGGTGGCGATCGCGACGGCCCGGCGGCTCGCGAAGCCGCTGCGGCACGTGGCCGAACGCGCGGCCCGGCTCGGCGGCGGCGACTTCCGGCCCGACCCGAGCCGCTACGGCGTCGGCGAGCTCGACATGGTCGCCGAAGCGCTGGACGCGTCCGGCACCGCGCTGGCCCAGCTCGTGCAGCGGGAGCGCCAGCTCGTCGGGGACGTCTCGCACCAGCTCCGCAGCCGGCTGACGGCGTTGCAGCTGCGCCTCGAACCGCTCACGGTGCACGCGGACGACGAGGTGGCCGACGAGTCGAAGGCGGCCCAGGAGCAGGCCGACCGGCTCGCCGAGGCGCTCGACGAGCTGCTGGCGGCGGCGCGTGCGGCGCGCGAGGTCGGCGCGGAACCGGTGGACCTGCCGAACCAGCTGCCGGAAATGGCGCAGGAGTGGCGCGAGCTGCTCCGCGCCGAGGGGCGCAACCTGCGGACGCGCGTGGCCGACGGCCTGATGGCGCGGGCGACGCCGGGACGTCTCCGCGAGGTCGTCGGCGTCCTCCTGGACAACGCCCTGCGCCACGGCGCCGGCACGGTGACCATCACCGCCCGCCGCGGCGACGCCGAGGGCACCGTGGTGATCGAAGTGAGCGACACGGGCCCCGGTGTCCCGGACGAGCTGGCTCCGCACGTCTTCGAGCGCGGTTTCTCCGGCGGCGGTTCGACGGGCGTGGGCCTGGCGCTGGCCCGCGCCCTGGTCGAGGCCGACGGCGGCCGCCTCGAACTGTCGAACCGCCGTCCGGCGGTGTTCAGCCTCTTCCTCAAGGTGCCTCGGCCGAGCGACGTCCCCGAGGTGCGCTGGCCGGCCGAGCGCGTCCCGCGTTAGATCAGCCCCTCCCGCAACGCGTAGGCGACCGCGTGCGACCGGTTCCGCAGCTGGAACCGGTTGGTCACGTCGTGGAGGATGCTCTTCACCGTGCGCTGCGAGTAGCACAGCTCGTCGGCGATCTCCTGCGTCGAGTACCCCGCCGCGACGAGCCGGAGCACGTCGGTCTCCCGGTCGCTCATGCCGCCCAGGCGCAGCCCCCGCGGCTCCAGTACCTGGCGTTGCAGGCGCGAAACCCGGTTCAGCAACCGGCCGAGCAGGTCGGGCGGCAGCGCGCCCTCCCCGGCCGCGGCGGCCTTGATCAGGCGGACGAGGACATCGGGCCCGGCGTCGGCGCGGCGGGCGACCGCGCAGACCCCGTGTTCGACCGCGTTGAGGATTTCGTTGTCGTCGACTTCGCCCGCGACCAGCACGATGCGGGTGAAGCCCTGGTGGTGCAGCGCGGACAGCAGCTGGGTCATCGTCTCGTCGAGCCGGTCGGCGACCAGCAGGGCGACCAGGGCCGGGTCGCCCTCGTCGCCGTCGACCACCCGGACGTCGTCGCGCGAACGCAGCGCCATGCAGACGCCGTTGTGCAGGATCGGATCGGTGGCGCGGACCACCACCGGGGTCCGGTCGGTTTCGAACATCGTTCCCCATTCCCCTCGAACGGTGCAGGCTGCCCAGCCTGCCCGCAAGGGTGTCCCGGGCGCATGGGACCGGCGTCCCGATTTGCCCGGACGCGCTGCCCTTCAGGACCGGCCGAGACCCGCGTCCCTGGCCCGGACGATCGCTTCGGCCCGGTCGGCCACGTGGAGCTTGGCGAAGACGTTCGAGATGTGGTTGCGCACGGTCTTGGGGCTCAGGCACAGCCTGCTCGCGATGACGCTGTTGCTGTGCCCGGCCGCGATCAGCGCGAGCACCTCGCGTTCGCGCCCGGTCAGCTCCGGGAACACCGGCTCGCTGGCCGGCGGCTGGTTGAAGAAGGCGAGCACGCGGTTCGCGATGTCCGGGCCGAAGATCGCCTCCCGCCGGGCGACCGCCTGGACGGCGCGGATGATCTCGTCCGGCTCGGCGTCCTTGAGCAGGTAGCCGCGGGCACCGGCGCGCATCGCCGCGAAGACCGACTCGCTTTCGTCGGCCATCGTCAGCATCAGCACGCCGGTGCCCGGGTTCGCCGCCACGATGTGCCGGGTCGCCTGGATGCCGGACAGGTCGGGCAGGTGCAGGTCCATCACCACGACGTCCGGCTGGAGGGCGGCGGCGGAGGCGACCGCGTCGGCGCCGCTCGCGGCCTCGCCGACGACCGCGATCCCGGGTTCGGCGGCGAGCAGCGTGCCCACGCCGATCCGGAACAGGGGATGGTCGTCCACGACGAGGACGCGCAGGTCACCCACGCCACTCACCTCCGCATCGTCACTCCTCGTGATGGTACGCGGACGCGTTCTCCCGTGCCCAGGCCGCGAAGGTGCGCGGAGGACGGCCGAGCAGCCGCTCGACGGTGTCGAAGACGACGCGCTCGTGCGGGGCGGATTCGCGCTTGAGGGCGAAGAGGCCGTCGATGGCCTTCGCGGGCCAGCCGTACATCCGGATCAGGCGCTCCTTCGCGGCGCTTTCGGTCTCTTCGACGTACTTCAGCGGACGGCCGATCGCCTCGGCCAGGATGGCGACCTGCTGCTCGGCGGTGAGGGCTTCGCCGCCGGTGAGGCCGTAGGTCGCGCCTTCGTGACCGGACGTCGTCAGCGCGAGAGCCGCGACCTCGGCGATGTCGCGGACGTGTACCAGCGCGGACGGCGGATCGGTTTCCGGCACGTACACGGCGTTTTCCGCGCGGATCGAGCCGACCCAGGCGAACCGGTTGTCCATGAAGGCACCGGGCCGCAGGATCGTCCACGCCGGCCCGGCTTCGCGGATCGCCTGCTCGGCTTCCGCGTGGGCGCGGGTGATCGCGTCCTTCTGTCCGAAGTGGACACCGGTGGTGGACAGCTTGACGAGGTGGGTGACACCGACCCGGGCGGCCGCCCGCGCGACCGCCGCTTCGCGGTCGGCGTTGTGCCCCTGGGTCAGCACGAACACGCGGTCCGCGCCGTCCAGCAGGGCGGGCAGGTCCGAGGTGTCGAGGTCACCGCGGACCACTTCGGCACGCGGGTCGATCCGGGCCTTCGCCGGGTCGCGGGTCAGCGCGCGGACGGGCGCGCCGGCGTCGAGCAGGGCGGGGACGAGGTGGCGGCCGACCTTGCCGGTGGCGCCGAGGACGAAGATCATCGTGGTTCTCCTATCGGGAAAGCGGGACGTGGGGGAGCGCGAACGCCGTGACGAGGCCGAGGGCCAGCACGGGCAGCAGCGCGAGGAACACGCCGTGGGTCCCGGCGTGGTAGGCGAAGCCGAGCGCGACCGGCCCGAGGGCCGAGCCGAGCGCGCGGGCGAGGTTGACGCCGGCGGCGACCGCGCCGCGGTCCGCGTCCGGGGCGGTGTTCTGCGTGGCCATGGCGAGCACCTGCAGGTTGAGCCCGGCCGCGAAGCCGAAGACGACCAGGCAGCCGAGGACCGCCGGCAGGCCGTCCAGGGCGAGCAGGCCGAGCACCGCGAGCAGGCCGAGCGCCATGCTCGACCGCGGCGCCCAGCGATAGGCGCCGGTGCGGGCGATGACCTTGCTCGCGACGGCCGAGGCGACCGCGACGGCGATCGTCATCGGCACCAGCCGTAGCCCGCCTTCGGCCGGACCGGCGTCGGCCTGCAGGAAGACCGCGATGTAGTTGACCGAGCCGAGGAACGCGAACCCGGCGAGCACGCTGAGCAGCACCGACACGGTGAACGTGCGGTCGCGGAACAACCGCGGCGGCAGCACGGGTGCCTCGGCACGCCGTTCGACGACCACGAACACCAGCCCGGTAGCTGCGCCGAGGGCGATCGACCACGGCGTGAGCAGGGTGAACCCGGTGATCGTGACGCCGAGCAGCACCACCCCGGCGAAGTCGAACGGCGCTTCCCGTCGCCGTCTCGACAGGTCGAGCGTCTTGAGGCAGGCGAGGGCGACGAGCCCGAGCGGCAGGTTGACCAGGAAGATCGACCGCCACCCGGCGAGCCCGGTGAGCAGGCCGCCGACGACCGGACCGGCGAGCGAAGCGACGGCGAAGCAGATCGAGAACCAGCCGAAGTACTTCGCACCTTCGCGGGGCGAGAACATCTCGCCGAGCGAAGCGCCGACGGTGACGAAGAGGCCGCCGGAGCCGGCGCCCTGCAGCACCCGCCCCGCGATCAGCGTCCCGGCCGACGGGGCGAGCCCGCAGGCGAGCGAGCCGAGCAGGAAGAGAGCGAGCGCGCCCAGGAGCACGCGTTTGCGGCCGAAGACGTCACCGAGCTTGCCGTACAGCGGCGCGGTGGCGCTGCCGGCGAGCAGGTAGGCGGTGGTGACCCAGGCGTAGGCGCCGGTGCCGCCGAACTCGGCGGCGATCCGGGGGAGTGCGGTGGCGACGACCTGGGCGTCGAGCATCGCGAGGAAAACGGACAGGAACAGGCCCGTGAGGGCAGGTTTCAGGGCGCGCGGAGGCGCGATCGTGCTCAAGAAGAATCCTTGGTTCGTCAGAAGGGACGAGAGATACCGGCGGCGCGCGAAAACGCGCCGACGTCGAGTCGGGAAAAGGCTCCATCGTCATCCGCGGACGGATGCGACCTCTTCGCGCTCGGAAACCACCTCGAATCGTCCCGCTCGCCCGGCCGAACCCGGACGGCGTCACTTCACGCAGGAACCACTGACGAAGATGACAGTAGACAACTACATGTCAAAGTGCAAGTACTTTGCTCAGGGGATACGGGTGACCTGGTCGTTGTCCCGCCGCCGCTGGCCCAGCTCGTCCGGGAAGACCCACTTCTTGAAGCCCCAGAAGCGGAAGAACATGGCCAGCAGCATGCCGATGATCGAGCCGCTCGCGAAGTCCGCGACCTCCTGCACCAGGAACGTCACGTGCGGGACCTCGAGGTCGAGCACGTACCGCGAGATGATCAGGGGGACCAGGTTGACGCCCACCGCGATGCCGCTGATGACGAAGAACAGCGCCGCTTCGTGGTGGCGTTCGCGTCCGCCGCGGGTCCGGAAGGACCACTCGCGGTTGAGGATGTAGGACACGATGGTCGCGACGATGATCGCGATCGCCTTCGCCGTCGTCGGTTTCGGCTCCAGCACCGTGAGCTTGAGCGCGTACCAGACGCCGTTGTCGACCAGGAACGTCGTGCCGCCCACGATCGCGAACTTCAGCAGCTCCCGGTGCTTGATCAGCACCGAACGCAGTGGCTCCGGCGTGCGCTTGAGCACGGTTTCCACAACGGTCACACCACGCAGTCTAGGGACACGCGGCGTTGACCTGTGGTTCAGGCGGCCTTGCTGTCGGGAATGTCCGCATCTCCGGAGGCCTCGGCGGGCACCGCGCGCGGCCGGCCGCCGGCCTCCGGGAACACCCATTTCTTGAAGGCCCACCACCGGAAGAGCGTGCCCAGCAGCGTGCCGATGACGATGCCGCTGACGAAGTCGGCCACCTCGACACCGAACGGCGACAGCCGCGGTGCCTGCAGGTCCAGGACGTATCGCGAGACCCACTGCGGCAGCGCGTTCAGGCCCAGCGCGATGCCGCTGAACAGGAAGAACAGCGCTGCCTCGTGCGCCCGCTCCCGGCCGCCGCGGGTGCGGAACGACCACTCGCGGTTGGCGACGTAGGAGAAGATCGTCGCGACGAGGACGCCGACGATCAGCGCGGTCACCGGGTGGGTCCGCAGCACGGTGAACTTCAGGCCGTAGTTGACGGACATCGTGATCACGAAGCTGATCCCGCCGACGACGGCGAAGCGGAGGAGCTCGCGATGCTTCTTCAGCAGCTCGCGCACCGCGCGGACGCTACCCGGTCAGCCAGCGCAAACCGATTTCGGGGCTGACCGTCGGCGGCTTGGCTCCGGGGTGCCCGCCCGACCACGGCGGCGCGCTCGTCGTGGTCGTGGACACCGGCGGCGTGCTCGACGACTCCTCCGTCGTCGTCACCGGTGGTTTCGGCGTCGGCTTGGTCGGCGTCGGCTTCGAGGGCTTCGTCGGCTTCGGGACCGACGGTGTCGTCGGTGGCGTCGGCGTGGGCACCGGGTCCTGGCCGCACCAGTGGCGCCAGCAGCCGAAGTCCACGGTCACCGGCGGAGCCGTCGCCCGGCCCAGCTGCGCGGTGATCGTCACGCGCCCCTCGTTCGGACGGCCCTGCAGCCGCACCCACAGGTTGACGTGCTGGCCCGGCGCCACCGCGCTCTTCGTCGTGCAGGTCGCGCCTTCGGCCGTCGTCGCGCAGGGGAAGCCGCGCAGGCTCCACCACCGCTTGAGCGGCTGGTCGAAGGTGACCGTGACCGGCTTGGTCGTCTCGCCGGTGTTGCGAACCCGCACGTAGAGCAGCGGGTGGTGGTTCCAGGGGAACCCGGAGAGCCCGTCGCCCTGCGCCTCCAGGACCACGCCGTCCGGCGGGACCTTCACGGTGACCTTGACGTCCACCTTGACGGGGACCAGCACGCCGGCCGTGACCGACGCTTCCACCGTGCCGCCTTCGGCGTCTTCCCCGGCCTCCAGCCGGAAGGTCAGCGTCGCGCTCTGGCCGGGCTGCAGGCCGGCGCCGGTCCTGCAGGTGACCGTGCCCTCGCCGCCGGGGCAGTTCACCGAGATCGGGCCGGGGGCCTGCGCGCGGGCCGCCGCGCCGCCGCCACCGCCGGTGCCGACCGCGCGCACCCCGCGCGGCAGGGTCAGCGCGACCGCCACCGGCTCGGACGTGCTGCCGCCGTCGTTGCGCACGGTGATGGGCAGGTTCGCCGCGGTGCCGGGGCTGAGCTCGACGCCCTCCGGCGGGGTCGTCGCGGACACCGACGGCCCGGCCGGTGCGGGCGGCGCCGGCGCGGGCGGCGGTGCCGGGGCGGGCG
>NZ_JADWPD010000060.1:0-10403 GCF_017308975.1 Amycolatopsis sp. MtRt-6
CAATGCCTGCCAGCGGGTTTTGAGGATGGCCATGGCGCGTTCACCCAGGGCCCGGGCTCGGGCGTGCAGCATGTTGTGGACCCGTTGCCGGGCGTTGAGGGGTGGTTGACCTGCGGTTTTCTTGAACGGGGTGAGGATGCCGATCCCGGCGGCGTGGTAGGCCTTGTCGGCCAGAGTTGTCAGGCCCTGGCCGGCGGCGGCGGTCAGCGCGCCGATGATCCTGTGGTCGCGGGCGGCGGAGAGGTCGTTGCGGGAGCCGGGCAGCACCGCCGACACCCACAACGGGAACCCATCGGAGCTGGCCAGGAACTGGATGTTCCCGCCGAAGGCGCGGTGTTTGCCCGAGTACCACAGGTGCACGATCCGGCCGCGGTTCTTACCTTTGGTTTTGATCGTGGTCGCCGCGACCCGGTCACACGGGATCAGGGTGCCGTCGAGGATCACGTGCGTGTCACCGGCGGCGTGCCGCTCGCGCAGGACCTGATGCAGGTCCGGAGCCTGGGCGGCAAGAGCGGTGATGGCTTCGTGCAGGTAGCGGTAGGCGGTGGCGATGCTGATGCGGTGATCGGCCGCCAGCCGGTGCAGGGGGGTGGCGTCGCGGAACCAGCGCAGCACCAGCACCGCCTGCCAGTACGGGGTCAACGCCCGCCGGCCCCGGCGGGTGCCACGCCGCCGACGCTCGGTGTGCAGGACACGAGCGACGAACCAGACCAGTTCACGCGCCACATCGAGGGTGGCACCATAATTGATCACGTGGGGCCTCTGGAACCTCGGACTTGATCTTCGCAAATCCAGTCCTACCAGGGGCCCCACGCCTTATCCACACACACCGCTACTGAGAAAACCTCAATGTGGCGTTGGTTGCGTCTGACGCACCGAACGCCACATTGGGTGCGTGGGACGCACCGAACGCCACATTGGTGCGTCTGGCGCACCCCGGGCGTCCGATTCGGGCCGGATGGATCAAACGTGTACTCCGTGTGTATCCGTCGCAGTACCCTGGGTGCGTGATCCGAGGAGGGAAGGGGGCCGCGTGGCGGGCGCGGGCTCCGATCGCGGTGGTGGTGGCGGGTTGTCTCGCCGTGGTGGGGCTCGCCGTGGGCGGCGCGGCCGATCCGCTCGGCGGGTTCGCGTTCACCCCGTCCGGGCACTGGGTCTACAACCCGCAGCTGGGCGCGGCCTTCCACGTCAGCAGCGGTGGTGACCGCGCCGACGCCCAGGTCGACGTGCCCGGTGCCGGGGCGGGCCCGGTCGTGCAGGGCGACACCAGCGGGTTCGTCATCGGGCCGTCGAAGATCGTCGAGTTCGGGAAGTCGTCGCTGACCGTCGAGAACACCACCGCGGCGCCCGCCGACGAGCGGCCGGTCACGCTGGAGGTCCGCGGCGGCCCGTACGCCGTGTACCGGCAGGCCGGCACGATCGCCCGGCTCGGGGATCTCGCCATGATCCCGGCGGGCGGCCCGATCGGCGACGTCGTCGCGACCGGGGACGGCAAGCTGTGGCTGCAGCGCGCCGACGCCGGGCTGCTGTGCGCACTTCCCGAGCACGCCGATCGCCTGTCGTGCCCGATCGCGCTGCCCCAGGGCCACCGGGGCCGGCTGACCGTGGTGGCCGACCGGCCGGTGTTCGTCGACACCACCGACGACACGATGCGGCCGGTCGAGGCGACCGAGCTGGGCGGCCCCGCGCCGCTGGAGCTCGACGTGCCCGACACCGCGCAGCTCGCCTCCACCGACGTGGCCGGGCAGCTGGCCATCCTCGACGCGCCGGGGCAGAAGCTGCACCTGGTGGACACCGCGGGCCTGGCCAAGGACCGCCGGCCGGTGCGCCCGCGGACGGTCAGCCTGCCGCCCGGCGACTACACGGGCATCGAATCCTCCGGCGGGGTCGTCGCGGTGGTCAACCGGACCACCCACACCCTGCACACCTTCGACAGCGCCGGCGTGCCGCGGGCGCAGCGCCCGATCCCCGGCGGGGACAGCCAGCCGCCGCTGGTCAAGGGCGGCGACGCCCGGGTCTACGTCGACGGCGCGGACGGCGCCCACGTCATGGTCGTCGACCACGACGGCGGGGTCAGCGAAGTGCCGGTCACCGGCGACCGGAAACCCGGCAGCGACAAGAAACCCGAGCAGCCGCAACCGCCGCCGCCGGCCGCCACGCCCCAGGCACCGCCGCCGGCTGCCGGCGAGGACCGCGGACCCGTTGCCCCGCCGAAGAAAACGCAGCCGCCGAGGCAACAGCAGCAGCAGCAGCCGCCGACGAAGACGGCCCTGCCGGCCAGCCCGCCCGGCGCGCCGCGGTCGGTCGCCGCGACGGCGGACGACGGGGCGGCCACGGTGTCCTGGGGCGCGGCCGCACCGAACGGCGCGCCCGTCACGAGCTACCGGATCAGCTGGGCCGGCGGCGGGAAGACCGTCGACGGAACCACGCGGAGCACCCGGGTCGGCGGCCTGGCCAACGGCACCGCGTACGTGTTCACCGTGGTGGCGGTGAACCGGGCGGGCGACGGCCCGGGCGTCAGCTCGAAGGCGGTGACCCCGCGCGCCGCGGTCAGCCCGCCGGGCCGCCCGGGAAGCCTGGCGATCGAGGCCACGACCAAGCACACGTGGGCGAAGGTGACCTGGACGGCCGCCGCGCCGAACGGCGCCGCGGTGACCGCCTACCACATCAGCTGGGTCCGCGACGACGGTTCCCGTCCCGGCTCCAGGACGCTGTCGGGCTCGGCGAGGACGTACACGATCGAAGACATCTGGGACGGCAAGGACGTCCCGTTCACCGTGACCGTGACGGCGGAGAACAGCGCGGGTACCGGGCCGTCCGCCTCGGCGCACAAGGCGCCGCCTTCGTGAGGGGAGAAACAGTGCAGCAGCCGCGGGCGACCGAGGTCTACGCCCGGATCGCCGAGAACGTCCAGGGAGTGCTGCGCGGCAAGCCGGAAGTCGTCCGGCTCGCCGTGGCCGCCCTGCTCGCCGAAGGGCACCTCCTGATCGAGGACGTGCCCGGGCTCGGCAAGACGACGCTCGCCCGGTGCCTGGCCCGCAGCATCGGCGGCACCTGGAACCGGATCCAGTTCACCCCGGACCTGCTGCCCGGCGACATCACCGGCGTCATGGTCTACCACCAGAACAACGAGCGGTTCGAGTTCCACCCCGGCGGGATCTTCGCCAACGTCGTGCTCGCCGACGAGATCAACCGGGGCACCCCCAAGACGCAGTCGGCGCTGCTGGAGGTGATGTCCGAGCGGCGGGCCACCGTCGACTCGGTCGCGCACGACGTGCCGCACCCGTTCCTGGTGATCGCCACGCAGAACCCGATCGAGATGGAGGGCACCTACCGGCTGCCCGAGGCCCAGCTCGACCGGTTCCTGATGCGGATCGCGGTCGGTTACCCCGACCACCAGGCCGAGCTGGAGGTGATCATGCGCGCCTGTGCCGGGTACGGTCCCGACGAGCTGTCGCCGGTGGTCGACCTGGTCACCCTGCGCGCGGCGATCGACGAAGTCCGCGAAGCCCGGCTGGATCCGGCGATCCTGTCGTACGCGGTCCGGCTCGCCGAGTACACGCGCGACCACACCGAAGTCCGCTTCGGCGCGAGCCCGCGAGGCAGCATCGCGCTGGTCCGCGCGGCGCAGGCGATCGCCGCCACCGAGGGCCGGGCCTACGTGACCCCGGACGACATCAAGCTGGTCGCGAAACCGGTGCTGGCGCACCGGCTCGTGCTCACCGCCGACGCGGAGCTGAACCAGCGCGAGCCCGCCGGCGTCGTGCAGGAAGCGCTCGACAAGACGCCCGCGCCCGCCATCAGCGCGGTGTGAACCGATGCGGCTGACCCCTCGCGGCGCGGGTGTGCTCGCTGCCGCAGTACTGCTCTACGCCCTCGGCGAGGTGGCGGGTTACGTCCTGCTGCGGGCACTGGCCGGCGCCGCCGCGGGCGCGGTGCTCGCCGGGATCGCGGTCACCCTGCGCCGTCCCCGGGTGGCGGTGCGGCGGGAGATCTCCGCGAACCGCATCCAGCTCGGCGGCGCGACGACGGCCACGCTCGTGGTCAGCAACCCCGGCGCGCGGCGGCAGCCGGGCTTCACCGCGCGGGAACGCAGCGGCCACGGCGAGGTCGTCGACGTCGGTTCGCTCGCCCCGGGAGCCTCCGAGACGTACTACTACAAGCTGGCCGGCCGGCGCCGGGGCCGGTTCACCGTCGGGCCGCTGACGCTCGAGCGCACCGACCCGCTGGGCCTCCTCCGGCGCCCGGTCGCCGCCGGCGACACCGCGACGCTGTGGGTCTACCCGCCGCTGCGGTCGGCACGGGCACCCGGCGCGGGACACCCGCGGCACCACCACGACGGCCCGACCACCGACGACTCGCTGCACGGCTCGGCCGACCTGCGCGACGTGCGGGAGTACGTGGTCGGCGACGAGGTGCGGCACCTGCACTGGAAGGCGACCGCGCGCACCGGGCGGCTGATGGTGCGCGACTACGTCGACCCGGACCACCCGCGGTTCACGCTGCTGCTCGACACCCGCCCGCCCGTGCTGTCCGCCGCCGAGTTCGAAGAAGCGGTCGAGCTGGCGGCGTCGCTGGTGAACGCGGCGGCGACGGCCGGGCACCGCTGCCGCCTGCTCACCTCGGCCGGGGCGGACGTGGCCACCGACGGCGGCGCGGTCGGCGTGCGGCCCCTGCTCGACGTGCTGTGCGAGGCCGCACAGGAGACCGGGGACGCCCTGGTCCCGGCGGCGTTGCGCCGGACCGGCCTGCGCGGCGGCTGCCTCGTGGTGGTCACCGGCCGGGCGAGCAAGGACCTGCCACTGCTGGCCGCGGTGCGCGCGCACTTCTCGGCGTTGTACGTGCTCGGCGTCGGAACGCACGGGCTCGGCATGGACGGCCTCGGCGTGCACGGCATCGACGGCGTGCGCGGTGCCCGCCGGCTCAGTGCCCCGGACGCGCGGGAGGCGGTGAGCCGGTGGAACCAGATGGTGTCGTGAGAGCCGGGATTCCCCGCGGTGCCGAAGCGGCGCTGCTGGCCGCGGCGGCGCTCGGCGGGCTGCTGTTCGGCCCGGTGTTCGGCGTTCCGGCGCTGCTGCCCGGGCTGGTCGTCGTGCTGACCACGTTCGGGGTGGCCGAGCTGTGCCGCCGCCGTCCGGGGCTCACCCCGTGGCGTCCGCTTCTCGTGCTGGGCGCGGGACTGGTGGCGGTCGTCGAAACCGTCCTGCCCGGCACGACGCTGGGCGGGCTGCCGACCGCGAACTCGGTCTCGGTGCTCGCCGACGGCGCCCTGCACGGCTGGCAGCGCACCCTGCAGTCCACCTGGCCCGCGCTGCCGGAGCCGCGGCTGGTGGTCTTCGTGCCGCTGCTCGTGCTGCTCGCCGCGCTGCTCGGGCTCGAACTGCTGCACCGGACCCGGCGGCCGCTGCTCGCGCTCGTCCCGGCGTTGCTCGTGGTGGTGCTGAGCCAGGCCTACGCGGCGGCGAGCGGTCTCACCGCCGTCCT
This sequence comes from Amycolatopsis sp. MtRt-6, assembly GCF_017308975.1. Lineage (GTDB taxonomy): Bacteria > Actinomycetota > Actinomycetes > Mycobacteriales > Pseudonocardiaceae > Amycolatopsis. The sequence continues at coordinate 5,485 of NZ_JADWPD010000060.1, forward strand.
CGCGGGACTCGGCCTCGCCATCCTCGCCGCCCTGCTGGTGCTTCTTTGCCGGAGCCAGGCCCGGCGGTCACCGCTGCTCGTGGCCCCGGCGATCGCGCTGGGCCTCGCCGGGGCGATCGCCGCCGGCGCCGTCCACCCGACCGGCAGGCCGGCGTACTCGTTGCGGGACGACGAACCCGCGCCGGTGCCCGCCGCGTCCGTGGCCAGCCCGCTGGACGACCTCGCCGCCCGCCTCCGCACCCCGGCGGCGCCGGTGTTCCGCTACACGGCCCCCGAGCCGGTGGACGCCTGGCCCGTCGCCGTCTTCGACGACTTCGACGGCGTGAACTGGCGGACGGACACCGACTTCCGGCGCGTGGGGCGGGAGATCGCGCCCGGCCCGGAGGTCAGCGTGCCGGTGTCCCGCAAGTCGGCCCGGGTCGAGGTCACCGGGCTGACCGGGCCGTGGCTGCCGAGCCAGACCTGGCCCGCCTCCGTCGAAGGGGTCCCGGCGCTGGTGGACGAGCACCGCGGCACCCTCGTCGCCGAACGGTCCGCGGCCGGTGCCCGGTACACGGTCGGCTGGTGGGAACCGGAAACCGACGCTGCCGCCTTGCGCGACGCGGCCCTGGATCCGGGCTCGGGCCTGGGCGGCCTGCGCGAGGTGCCGCCGGACGTCGACGCGCTCGCCGAGCGGGTCCTGCCCGGGTTGTGGCCGTCGTTCCAGTCCGCGCTGGCGCTGGAACGGTACCTCGCCGAGAACTACCGGCTGGCCGTCGGCACCGACCTGCCCACCGGGCACGGGTGGCCGCAGCTGCGGCGGTTCCTGGTCGAGGACAAGCGCGGCACGAGCGAGCAGTTCGCCGCGGCCTACGTGGTGCTGGCCCGGCTGCGCGGCATCCCGGCGCGCCTGGTGACCGGGTTCCGGGCGCCGGAACGCCCGGAGCCGGACGGGTCGTTCGTGGTGCGCAACGGGAACGCCGCGGCCTGGCCGGAAGTGGCGGTCGCCGGCGTCGGCTGGGTCGCGCTCGACCCGGCCGCGGGAGCGGCCCGCAGCGGCACGGGGACAGCCGGTGTCGCGGCCGCGGTCGCCCGGGCGCGGGCGGAACTGCCGCCGGACCCCCAGCTGCGGAACCCGGAGATCGCCGCGGGATCGTCCACAACGGACTCCGAGCAGTCCGGAGTGGACTGGCTGGCCCTGACGATCGCGGTGGCGGTCCTGCTGGCCGCCGTCGCGCTGGCCTGGCTGGCCGGAGTTCCCGCGGCGGTCGGCGTGCGAGCCTGGCGACGGCGCCGCCGGACGGGCCGCGACGCGGTGCTCGGCGCCTGGGCCGAGGCACGCGACCGGCTGCGCGCACACGGGGTCGCGGTCACGGCGGGCATGACGGTACGAGACCTCGCGGCCGCGGCGGGCCCGGTCGCCGACCAGACGACGGTGCGGGGGCTCGGCGCGCTCGCCAGGACGGTCGACGTGGCGCTGTGGTCCGGTACCGCCCCGCCCGACGCGGACGGGGCGGCGTGGGCCGCGGTCCGAGCCGTCCGCGAGGGGCTGGGCAAGCGACCGTGGCGGGAGCGGCTGCGAGCGGCACTCAACCCGGTGGTGCTGCGCCGGTTGCGTTGAGCGCGGACCCGATCAGCACACCGCCTCGCGAATGCCCCTGGCCTGGCTCTGCCAGGTGCCCCGCGGGCTCGTCGCCTGGATCCGGAAGCAGTAGGCGCGGCCGGGCCGCACGGTGATCTGCTTGCTCGTGAGGCGCTGGGCGAGGACCACCGTGGGCCGGGCCTGCCCCGCTTCGGTCACCAGCACGGCGAAGTCGAGGTTCGGCGGGGCGTGCCAGGTCAGCTCGACGTGGTCCTGCCGGTCGACCGGCGGGTCGAGGTCGATCCGCACGGCACCGGCAGCCGTCGAAGACGCGGGCGCGGGAGCCGGCGCCGGCGGCGCGGGGCTCGTGCCGCCCTTCCGCCACAGCAGCACCGCGGCCACCACGACGACGGCGACGGCGAGCCCGGCGAGCGCGAGGGCGGGACCGCGCCGCTTCCGGTGCGGGGCCGGCTGCTCCGCCGGCCGCGGTTCGAGGACGAGCAGCGGCTCGCCACGCGCTTCCCGTAACGCGGCCAGCGCGGCGAGGACCGCCTCGTCGTCCGGCCGGTCCCGCGGTTCCTTGGCGAGCAGCCCGGTCACCAGGCGCGCCAACGCCGGCGGGACGTCCGCGAGTTCGGGCGGGGGAGCGTCGAACACCCGCAGCACGAGGGCGTCCGCCCGCTCGCCCGGTGCCGCCGGGAACGGTGCCTGCCCGGTGCGGCAGAAGTGCAGCAGCGCGCCCAGGCCGTAGCGGTCCGCCGCCGCGTCCATGACCCCGCGGCTCAGCGTTTCCGGCGCGAGGAACCCCACGTCCGCCGAAGGGCTCCGCCCGAACCGGCGGCGCAGGCTGACGCCGAAGTCCGCGACCACCGGCTCACCGCCGTCGGTGAAGAGCACGTTGCCCGGGTGGACCCCGCCGTGCGGCACCCCGGCGTCGTGCGCGGCGGCGAGCGCTTTCGCGACGGCCGTGGCCACCGCCAGGGTTTCCGGCACGCCGAGCGGGCCGGTGCGCGCGACCCGGTCCGCCAGCGATTCGGCGCACCAGGGCGCGGCCAGGGCCGTGCGCCCGTCCGGCAGCTTGGTGACCCGTTCGGCGAGCCGGATCGGCGCGGCGCGCAGCCTGGCGAGCGCCGCCCGCTCGCGGTCGAACGCCACGCGCGTCTGCCGGTCCAGCGGTTCGCGAAGCACCTTCACGACGACCCGCTCACCGGGCCGGTCACCGGGGGCGAGGTACGACGACGCGTGCGGGCCGTCCCGGTACGGGATCAGGCCGTCGGCGGGCGGATTCTCCATCTCGCCGGTCATCGTAGCCCCCGGCGACCACCGATCACTGAGGCTTATTCAGCCGTCGGCCGCCACACAACTTTCGCCCTGATCAGCGGTGTGCGGGCGGGGCGTGGCGGCCTGACCAGAACAAGCCTCACTCCCTGCAGGTGGCGCCGCGCAGCGCCCGCGGGCGGCTGGCCTCGACCCGGACCCCGTTCGTCGCCTGGACCTGGAAGCAGTACTTCAGCCGCGGGTCGATCGTCACCCGCGCCGAGTGGTCGTGCCGGACCAGGGTCGTCTTCGTCGGGCCGGCTTCGACGGCGACGACCACCGCGAACTCCCACCCGGTGGGGCCGGTCCAGGACAGCGCGGCCGTCGTGCCGAGGTCGGCGGGCTCGGCCAGTTCGAGCGTGACCGGCTCGGCGGTGCGTGACGGGACGCCGGGAGCGGGCGCCGCCGGGGCGGGTGGCACGTACTCGGCGGGCCCGCGGGTGAGGAACCACCCGGCGCCGACGGCGATCGCGACGGCCGCGGCGATCGCGGCGAACCGCCGCGCCCGGTTCTGCCGGACGGGCGGGGCCTCCCCGGCGTCGTCGGCGAGAGGCGGTGGCCAGGCGAACACCTCGGTCCCGAAGGACGTCCGGGGCGCGCCCGGGGTCTCCGGCTCGGGTTCGGGGCCGTGTTCGTCCCACAGCCGGATCAGCTGCCGCGTCACCGCTTCGGCGGACGGCGGCCGCTGGTCCGGGTCCTTCACCAGCAGCTGGTCGACGAGCACGAGCAGGTCGATCGGCGCCTCCGGCCGGTCCACCGGCGGTGCCGGGGTGTGGCGGACCACTTCCCGCAGGGCATCGGCGCCGGCATCGGCCGGAAACGGCGGGTTCCCCGCCAGCGCCGTGTGCAGGACGACGCCGAGCCCGTACAGGTCCGACGCCGTCCCGGCGACGCCGTCGTCGAGGGTTTCCGGGGCCAGGTAAGCGATCCCGTGCTCGTGGTCGCGGACGAACACCTCGCGGAGGGTGCGCTCGAAATCGCTCAGCACGGGCTCGCCCGACGTCCGGAAGAGCACGTTCGACGGCGTGACCCGGCCGTGCACGACGCCGGCCCGGTGGGCGGCGACGAGCGTGGAAGCGAGCGTGATCCCGAGGACGAGCACGTCGGTGACGGGAAGCGGGCCGGACGTGGCGATCAGCCCGGCGAGTGACTGCGTACACAGCTCCATGCGCAGCGCACACCGGCCGTCGGGCATCGGCTCGACGCCCTGCGGGACCACGATCCGCACCGTGTCCGCGAGCTGGGCGAGGGTGGCCAGCTCGCGGTCGAGGCGCGCGCGGGTCCGCCGGTAGAGGCGGCCGGGGAAGATCTTCAGCGCGACGGCTTCCCCGCCGCGCCGGCACGCGCACACGGTCCCGGACGCTCCGCCGCCCAGCGGCACCAGGCTGTACTGGCCCATTTCCGCCGTTTCCATCGCCACTCTCCCGGATGCCGCCGCTGCTGGGTTCCGGGTCGATCGTCGCGCGCCGGGCCGTCCGGCGGCGGGCCGCGGCCGGTTGCTGCCACCGCCCGCCGCGCGCCCGCGTGCCCGGGAAGACTCCGATGCGGTGCTTGTTCCCGCGACAGGGGAGGATTCGACATGGTGACCAGCAAGGCGGAGCGGCCGGTGCTTTCGGTGCGGGCGGCGCTGCGCAACGCGGCTTTCGCACGCCGCGCCGATGTCCGCTACCTCGCGGTGCCGCGGACGGCGTGGCTGGGTCACGCGGCCCCGAAAGCCGAGCCCGAGGACGAGGTCGGGATGGGGGAGGACGTGCGCGAGCCGGACCTCCCGCCGCTCAGCAGGGCGGCGGTGACGCGCTTCGGCGCCGTCACGTCCACCCTGCTGTACGGGGTGCCGACGAGCGTGCTGATCGGCACTCCGGTGGGTCTCGCGGTCGGGGCGGCCGCCGGGGTGTTCGGCTGGCTGGCGGGGCGTTCGCTGGCCGACGAGTACTACACCCGTCACCACGGCGAAGACGCCTGAAAACACACGGCCGCGGGGGGGGGGGGGGGGGGCCCACCCCCCGGGGGGGGTGCCCCCCCGAAGCACACCCAGCACACG
>NZ_JADWPD010000060.1:10413-13928 GCF_017308975.1 Amycolatopsis sp. MtRt-6
GCGTCCGCGGCCCGCCGTGAACCACCCCCGACACCACGGCGAAGACGCCTGAAAACACACGGCCGCGGCGCGGGTTTCCCCGCGCCGCGGCCGTTTTCTTTCCCCCTCGGTCACTTCCGCGTCACGGTGACGCTCGACCAGGCCGAACCGTCCGGAGTGGACTTCGTGATCGTCTTGCTCTGGCCGGGCTGCACCTGCGACGAGTCGAGCGACACCGACACGGTCCGGCTGCCGGTCGTCTTGCCGGCCACCCCCGGCTTGTCCTTGCCCTGCTGGGTCTTCTTCGCCTTCGGCCGGTGCTTGCCGTCGCAGTGCTTGACCTTCTTGAGCTCCGACTTCGCGTGCTTGACGTCCGCCGACGCGGTGTCCAGCAGGCGCCGGGCGTCCTTCACGGCCTTCGAGGCGTTGTCGAGAGCCTGCCGCGCCGACACGACGGGATCGGCGACCGGCACCGTGACGGCGATCGGCTTGGCCGGCTGCGCGACCGGCTTCACCGGCGGGGTGACGTGGTGCTTGACCACGGCGGCGCGGACCACCGAGGGCCGCGGCCGGTCGGCTTGCCTGACCGGCTTCTTGTGCTTCCGGTGGGCCGCGGCGCGGGCCTCGGGCTTGGCCACCTTGACGACCGGGGCGGCTGCCGCCACGGGAGCCGCGGGTGCCACCCGGACCGGGGCGGGCGCCGGTATCGCGGCAGGAGCCGGCGCCGCGGCGGGAGCCGGTGCCGCGGCGGGCGCGGCCTTGGGCGTCACCGCCGTGCTCGCGAGCGCGGCCGGGACGTGCTGCTCGCCCGCGTCGCTTTCGGCGCCGTCCCAGAGGCCGGACGCCGCCGTGACGCCGACCGCGGCGGTCACGAGTCCCGCCATGCCGTAGACGTAGGCCTTCTTCATTCAGCTCTCCTTCGGTTCGGTGTGGCCGGCCGGCGGCCACGGGGTCCGGTCCGCGTACCAGGCGCGGACCTCCGGCTGGAGCAGTGGCCTGAGCACCAGCGCGGACAGGATGATCGGCATCGCCGCGGCGGGGGTGGGCGTCGCGTCGGACGCGAGCAGGACGATCGCACCGACGAGGGCGCTCGCCGCGTTGACGCACTCGACGGCGATGGCGGTACCCCGCACCCACGCCAGCCGGAGGGGAAGCAGCAGGGCGCACACGAAGAGGATCGCGGCCAGGACGAGGCCCCCGCCCAGCGAAAGCGCGAAGCCGGTGTCATCGTCCACATCGGACGAAGCCACCACGGAAAGCAGCACCGCCCCCACGATGATGCCGAGGACGGATTGCACGAACATCAGGATCCTGACGGTTCGGAGTGCCTTCGGTGGCGGCGTCCGGAGCACGCGGCTCGTGCTGTGCATGCGATTCTCCCCTTCTCGACGGAGATTCCCGTGGCGGTCCGGACCTTTCCGGCGTTGCCCGTGAGGCCAGTTTCGAGGGCGGTCGGCAGCGCCGGGACACCGTGACCTATTGCTGCCACGGCGATGGGCCGTGGCGATTGGCGTCGTCCTGACCGCGACGCGAAAACCTGACCAGCAGGGCGATCAGGCCGACATCAGGACGTACACCACCGGATCGCTCGCGCGCTCGCCGATATCTTCACGACGTAGTGGCGTTACCCGGATCGCGGCCGAGCCGTTCGGCGAGGAAGGCCAGGATCTCGTCCCGGGCGCGCAGGGTGGGGTGTCCCGGCCGGTCGACGAGGTGGGCGGTGACGACGCTGTGCGGGCCGCCGACGAAATCACGGAAGAACGGGGGCGGCTCGGGGTTGGCCGTCTCGCCCGGGAGGACGCGTCCGTCGAACGCGTCGCCCAGCAGCGCCCGGTAGGCGGCGAACCGCCGGCCGGTGCACCACCGGTCGTTGTCGAACCGGTAGGCCAGCACCTTCAGCCCGTCACGCTCGACGCGTTCGCGCACCATCGCGGCGTCCTCGTCGCCGATCTCCAGGCCGGCGGGGTCGTCCAGCGGCAGCGAGGGGTGGTTGACCACCGGCGCGATGACGGCCGGTTCGAGTGTCATGGTCAGCGCGAAGTTGCCGGTGAAGCACAGCCCGATCGCTCCGACGCCGGGCCCGCCGCACTCGCGCAGCGCCATCCTGGCCAACCCGCGAAGCCAGGTCGTGACCGGGCTCGTGCCGCCACCGGCGAAGGCGCGGAACTCGGCGCTGACGCAGGCACGGCGGAGGACCTTTTCCCCGTCGGCGACGGTCGGGAAGGCGCCGTCGGTACCGAACAGCGACGGGAGGTAGACCGTGAAGCCCGCGTCCCGGATCCAGCGCGCCAAGCGGATGACGTCCGGGCTGATGCCGGGCATCTCCGGCATCAGCACGACAGCCGGCCCTGACCCGGCGACGTGGACGGTCTTGCCGACGCCCTCGACGTCGACGAGCCGTGTCGTGAAGTCCGCGAGCGGTTCGGTGTTCGCCATAGCGGCATCGTCGGGCTGGGGTGTCCGGTCCGGACAGTGGCGAGATCGCCATATTCCGGGGTAATCTCGCCACCGTGGTGGCTCCGCTTCGCGTCGGTGTGCTCGCCTATCCGGGATGCTTCGCGTCGGAGGTCTTCGGGGTGCCCGACCTCCTCACCATGGCGTCGCACATCGCCGCGGCCGGGGAGCCGCTGTACGACGTGTCGATCCTGTCGCCGCGGCGGCACGTGGTCGCCGCCGGCGGCGCGGCGATCGCGGTCGTGCCGGTGCGGCAGGTCGATGTCCTCGTCGTCCCCGGGTTCGAGCTGCACCCCGGGCTCGATCTGGACGCGACGCTCACGTCGCTCGGCCCGGAGATCGAGACCATCAGAGCCGGCTCGCGATCGGGCGTCGCGCTGGTTTCGATCTGCGTCGGCGCGTTCCTGCTGGCGGCGGCCGGCCTGCTCGACGGGCGGGAGTCGACGACTTCGTGGCTGTTCGCCGACCGGCTGGCCGGCCGCTGCCCCGGCACCGACGTCAGGCCGGAGAAACTGGTGGTCACCGACAGCGGGGTGACCACGACCGGGGCGTTCAGCGCGATGTACGACTTCGCCCTCGGTCTCATCCGTGAGCACAACGGCAGCCGCGTCGCCCGTGCCACCGCGCGTGTCGCGCTCGTCGACGACGCGCGGCTCAGCCAGGCTCCGTACGTCGACGCGGCACTGTTGCCGGCCACGGGCAGCCGGTTCTCGCAAGGCGTCAAACGCTGGCTGGACCAGAACATGCGCGAGCGCTACGACCTCGGTCTGCTGTCGGCGACCTTCCACGTCAGCACCCGGACCCTCCTGCGGCGGTTTCGCGCCGAGACCGGCCAGACCCCGCTCGAATACCTGCAGGCCGAACGGGTACGCAGGGCGAAACACCTGCTCGAGACCACCGAGCGGACAGTCGCCGGCATCGCCGCAGAGGTCGGCTATCGCGACCCCGGGACGTTCTGTCCCGCCCCGGGTTTGATGGAGACATCGAACACCCGGAGGATTCACGGTTATGGCGGCACCACGGAAGTACCCCGACGAGTTGCGGGAGCGGGCGACGCGTCTGGTAGTCGAGGCCAGGCGGGA
>NZ_JADWPD010000061.1 GCF_017308975.1 Amycolatopsis sp. MtRt-6
CGCCCCACTGTGGCCTTCGGTGCGTTCAACGCACCGAAGGCCACATTGGGTGCGTTGAACGCAACCAAGGCCACCTTGGGGCGCTCGGATCCGGGCTACTTCTTCAGGCCGTGTTCGATGGCTTCGATGATCCGCGGCCGCAGCTCGGCCGCCGAGATGATCGCGTCGACCGAGCCGACCTCGACCGCGCGCTGGATGCTGTGCACCCGGTCGAACTCCGCCGCCACCTCGCTCACCTTCTCCGCGCGGACCGCCGACTGGACCTCGGCCAGCTGGGCGCTCAGCGCCGCCCGGGCCGCGCCGCTCGCCGCCGCCACCTGGGCCTGCAGCTCCGTCACGCGCGGGTCGTTCGCCGTGCGGTTGTTGACCTCGCCCGCGAACACCACCGCCGCCGCCGGGGCGCCGCCCAGCACCGAAGCGAACGAGCCCTCCAGGGCCAGCACCGTCATGTTCGGGTTGAGCGCCTTGGAGAACACCACGAACGCGCCGCCGTGGTAGCGCGAGATCACGCAGAACACGATCGGGCCCTCGAAGTTGACGATCGCCCGGCCGATCTCCGCGCCGTACTCCAGCTGCAGCTTGCGCAGCGACTCCGGCGAGCCGTCGAAGCCCGACAGGTTCGCCAGCACCACCAGCGGCCGGTTGCCCGACGCCGCGTTGATCGCCCGCGCCGTCTTCTTCGACGACCGCGGGAACAGCGTGCCCGCGGTGTAGGTGTCCGGGCCGTCGGTGGGCGGGAAGCCGCGGCGGGGCACCGAACGCGACTCGATGCCGACCAGGCAGACCGGGCGGCCGCCGATGTGGACGTCCTGCACCGCCGCGGTGTCCGCGTCGGCCATGCCCGCCCAGCGTTCCAGCACCGGGTGGTCCTGGTCGGACAGCGCGCGCATCACCGTGCGGATGTCGAACGGCTTCTTGCGGTCCGGGTTGTGCTCGGCCGAGAAGATCTCGCCGACGGTCGTGAAGTCGCTGCCGTCGATCGCGTGCGGGTACGGCGAGACGTCGCGGTCGACCGGGTCGTTCGTGCCCACCTTGCGCGGCCCGGACTCGCCCGGCACGACGTAGGTGTGGTCGTAGTACGACATCAGCACGTCCCGCGCGGCCGGCAGGTTCGGCGCCCAGTACTGCGCCTGGCCGTTCGGGCCCATGACGCGGTCGTAGCCGCCGATGCCAAAGTTGTCCTCGGCCGACACGCCACCCGAGAAGTCCAGCGCCTGCTTGCCGGTGAGCACCATCGCCGAGTCCGGCGTCATCACCAGGATGCCCTTGGTGTGCATGAGCATCGTGGCTTCGGCGTTCCAGTACGGCTGGGCGCCGACGTTGATGCCGTTGACCACGATGTTGATCTCGCCGCCGTCCTGGGTGAACGTGACGATCCGCTTGAGCGCCGCGGCGACCCAGTCCATGTTCTCGGTGCCCGAGGTCATCGAGATCCGCGCGCCCGAGGACAGCGCGAACCACTCCAGCGGGACCCGCATCCGCTCGGCCAGGTCGAGCGCCGCGATGACGCGCGAGCACTCCGGCTCCGACAGCGCGCCCAGCGACTTCGTCGGGTCGCCGAGCAGCACGACGCGGGTGACGCCTTCGGGGTGCCGCTCGGTCGGGGTCGTGACGACACCGGCGACGATCGCCGCGGTGTTCTTGCCCTTCGGCCGGTCCACGGGCACCAGGACGCCGGCGGCGTCCAGGTCGTGCTCGGTGAACGTGCCCTCCGGGCCGGCGAGCAGGCCGGTGAGCTCGTACGGGTAGACGGTCCCGCGCCGCGCCGCGCGCAGCACCTTCAGGCGGTAGTCGTCGTGCGGCTTGACCGGCTCGGTCGACGGCGCCTCGACGTGCAGCCGCGCGCCCTGGCCGGGGTCGAGGGTGATCCGGACGGCGAGCTCGGTGAGCTTGCCCGCGTCCGTGCGCCGCCGCGCCAGGAACTGGACCTCCTCCAGCCCGGCGCCCACCGACGTCGGCAGGATGCGCTGGACGAGGGTGTTCAGCTCCTCGGTGGTCAGGTCGGTCGGCGGCCAGACGTACATCATGACCCGGTTCGTGTCGAACCGCTTGTGCTGCGGCCGCTGCGCCTGGATGTTGCGGATCGCGTCGAGGCAGGCGGTGACGGCGTCCTCCAGCGCGGGCAGCGCGACCAGGCGTCCGTCCGCTTCGCGCAGCGGCGTCAGGTCGCGGACCTGGCCCATCGCGACCAGCCGCTCGTCGGCCGGGTTGGTCTTCGCCGTGGCCTTGAACAGGTAGATCTCCTCGTCCGCCGACGGCAGGCGGGTGAGGTCGAACTCGCGCAGCCGCTGCAGCTGCAGGCGCTGGGCGATCTGCGGGTGCAGGCCCCGGATGACCCGGTCTTCGGTGAAGCCGTCCCCTTCGCGCTCGAAGGTGAAGTGGTGGTGCATCACCGCGCCGCCGGTGCCGGCCACGGTGACCACGATCCGGCGCACGCCCGCGGGCAGCGGCGTCCCGGCCAGCAGCGCGCCGAGCCGCTCCGCGGTCGCGTCGACGTCCGGCTGGTCCTCCCAGCGCAGGTAGAGGTCGGCGACCACGCCGTCGGTGGCCACCTCGCCCAGCGCGCGCAGGGCGCCGGGCAGCTCGGCGATGTCGACGGCGGTGGTGACCAGCGGCAGCACGCCGTCGGCGGCGTTGAGCTCGGCGGTCAGCCAGCGGTGCCCGCCGGCGTCGCGCACGGCGACCCCGGCGAGCCGCCGGTTGCCGTAGTAGCGGCGGGTCAGGACTTCCAGCAGCGGCGCGTGGTCGCGGCCCGGCCGCCCGATCCGCTGCCCGATCAGCCGCACCAGGGGCTGCGAGCCGGTGATCATCGCCTGGATCCGCTCGGCGCGGTCCGGCGCGTCCGGGTGCTGGTCGAGGTAGGTCAGCTCGGTGCGGACGGCGGCGTAGACGCGGGCGCGGTTGCGGCGCAGCAGCGGCTGGGCGAACCAGCGGAAGACCACGCCGCGGGCCAGGTCGGACACCGCGGGGAAGCGCACCTGCGTGGCCTCGACGACGTGCTCCAGGACGAGCCCGGCGCGCTGGCTCAGCGCCTCGGCCGGCGGCGCGCCGGTCAGCCACTGCTTCAGCAGCTCCGAGACGACCGCGACGTCGGCCGCGGTCCGCTGCAGGGCCAGGAAGATCCGGAAGACCGCGGCCTCCAGCTCCGGCGTGCGCTCCAGATCTTCGACGCCGTAGTGCGCGAGGACGTGCTTCAGCTTCGCCTGGAAGTCTTCGCTGACGCCGGCGCGTTCGACGTCGAGGCTCTGCAGGTAGCTGTGGAAGAACTCGCGCGGGCTGTGCACCGCGCCGTTCGGCACGGTGTCCTCGCCGCCCGGGGTGTTGCGGCTCAGCTCGGACAGGTCGGCGAAGACGGTGAGCAGCTCCAGCTCGCCCTCCACCGGCCGGTTGCCCAGCTCGGTGCGGGCCTCCAGGTAGGTGGCGACGAGCCGCTTGCGCTCGGCCGGTTCGACGTCGAAGCCGAGCAGCAGGCTGCGGAGGTCCTGCAGGCCGCGTTCGACGCGCTCGGCCGCGGACACGCCGTCCGGTACCGACGGCAGCTCGATCTCGACGGTTTCCCCGGTGTCGGCGGCTTCCTCGGCGGCGTCGTCGGCCAGCGGTTCCAGGCGCATCAGCGGCGCGCCGGTCTCGACCTGGCTGCCGACCGACACCGGGCATTCGCGGACGCGGGCGCGGAACGGCGCGCGCAGCACCGTCTCCATCTTCATGCTCTCCAGCACGAGGATCGGCGCGTTCGCCTCCACCTCGTCGCCGACCGCGAGGGGAGTGGCGACGACCAGCGCGGGCGCGGGGGAGCGGACGACGCCGCCTTCGTCGCGGCTGACGCGGTGGGTGACGCCGTCGACCTCGACGAGGTGGATCGGGCCGTGGGTCGCCGCGACCAGCCGGAAGCGCCGGCCGTTGACCAGGATCTGGCCGCTGTGGGCGTCGAACCGGTCGATCTCGATGTCGGCGTGGTGGACCTCGGACGCCCCGGCCGAGACACCGACGCGGAACCGGCTGCGGCCGGCCCGGGCCACGGACACCCGGTAGCCGACGCCGCGGAGCTTGAGGTCGAGGGGACGGCCGCTGTCGTGCTGGACCTGCGGGCGGCCGCCGTGCGCGGTCGACAGCAGACGCTGGACGGAGACCTCTTCCTCGTCCTGGTAGGCCTCGATGGCGGCCGCGGCGAGCGCGATCGCGGAGTGCCGGTGGGTGACCAGGCGGCCTTCGGCGCGGACGCGGTCGATCCAGCCGGTGTCGGCGCTGGCGTCGATCACCTCGGGCTGGTCGAGCAGGTCGAGCACGAAGCTCTTGTTGGTCGCGCCGCCCTCGATGATGACGGTGGTCTCAGCCAGCGCGCGGCGCAGCCGGCCCAGCGCCTCGTCGCGGTCGCGGCCGTAGGCGATGATCTTGGCGATCATCGAGTCGAAGTCGGCGGGGATCGTGTCGCCCTCGCTGACGCCGGTGTCGACGCGGATGCCGGGGCCGGCGGGCAGGGCCAGCCGCGCGATGCGGCCGGGGGAGGGCGCGAAGTCGCGGTCGGGGTCTTCGGCGTTCAGCCGCGCTTCGACGGCGTGGCCGAGCTCGGCCGGCTGGGTGCCTTCGAGCTTGCCGCCGCCGGCGACGTGCAGCTGCAGCTTGACCAGGTCGGTGCCGGTGGTGATCTCGGTGATCGGGTGCTCGACCTGCAGGCGGGTGTTGACCTCGAGGAAAGCGAACAGCTTCTCGCCCGGGTGGTAGAGGAACTCGACGGTGCACGCGCCGCGGTAGCCCACGGCCACCGCCAGCCGCTCCGCCGACGCCTTCAGCTCGGCGGTCTGCTCCGGCGCGAGGACCGGGGAGGCGGACTCCTCGATGATCTTCTGGTTGCGCCGCTGCACCGAGCAGTCGCGGACGCCGAGCGCCCACGCCGTCGCGCCGTCGGAGATGACCTGGACCTCGACGTGCCGGGCGCCGGTGACCAGGCGCTCCAGGAACACGACGCCGGAACCGAACGCGCGCAGCGCTTCGGAGCTGGTGCGCTCGTAGGCCTCGGCGAGGTCCTCGCCGGAGGCGACCATGCGGATGCCGCGCCCGCCGCCGCCCGCGGTGGCCTTGAGCATCAGCGGATAGCCGATCTGTTCACCGGCCTTGAGCGCGTCTTCGAGGGTGGCGACCTCGCCGCGGCTCCACGGCGCGACCGGCACGCCGACCTCTTCGGCGATCAGCTTCGCGCCGATCTTGTCGCCGAGCTTGCGCATCGCGTCGGCGCTCGGCCCGACGAAGGTGACGCCGACCTTCTCGCACAGCTCGGCGAAGGCCGGGTCCTCGGCGACGAAGCCCCAGCCGACCCAGGCCGCGTCGGCCTTCGTCTCGACCAGCGCCTGCTCCAGCTTGGCCAGGTCGAGGTACGGGCGGGCCGAAGCCGGGCCCAGGTCGTAGGCCAGATCGGCCTCACGGACGAACGTGGCGGTGCGGTCGGCGTCCGTGTAGAGGGCGACCGTCTCGATTCGCGTCCCGGTTTCCGCCGAAAGATCCCGGACGGCGTGGATGAGCCGCATCGCGGCCTCTCCGCGGTTGACGATGGCGACACGACTGAACACCGGCTGAGCCTCCCAAGTACCCCACGTGCAGCAGGCGACGTACCCGTCCTGGACGTCGCCTGCACCTGTCTACACCCTGGTGGATGACGACGCGGGGGACCAATGTCCGCCATGGCGCATGCCGGGGCGGCTCAGTTGTGGGAACCCGACAAAAAGCGACCCGCGCCACACCCTCCGGACCGGCTTTCACGCGAGGTCTGCCACAAAGACCCCTACGGCCGGGGAAACAGGGGATGGCGCGCGGGCGTCAGGAGGCGAGCAGGACGTCCGAATCGAGAACTTGGCCCAGTTCGCGGCGTTCGGCTTCCGAAAGCGGGACGGCGGCGACCTCGCACCGGCCGTCGGGCCCGGGTGCGGTGGTGATCGCCAGCACGGGCCGTCCGTCGATCTCGCGCACCGTGACCCGGCCGCCGCACGCCAGGTCGACGGTGACGCCCGGGCGATCGCGATGCCTGCCCAGCCAGCGGCCGACGAAATCGAAGGTCATCGTGGTCTCCCCTCGGTCCGGTGCACTCCCCCTGGAGTACAAGTGCTCCTTGGTGATGCCCCGGATACCTCGGGTTTACACCCGAATGGGTGTAACGGCGGGCCGGCACCCCCCGACGCGGTGCCGGCCCGTCAGCATTCCCGGTGGTCAGCGCAGGGGTGCCGCCAGGACGTACCGCTTCGCGAGCCCCGCGCCGCAGTCGACCTCGACGGTCCGCCGGACGACCGGCGCGCCGTCGTCGCCGCGCAGCGCGTACCCGACCGCCGTCGAGTCCGGGATCGTGCGGACCTCGGCGGGCACGCGGCCGCCGGCGGACAGCCGGCGCAGCAGCCGCTGCAGCGGGGCGTCGAGCGCCTCGTCCACAGTGGACGGATCGCGGGAGGCGTCGTCGGCCGACGGCGGCGCGACGGGCGTGCCCTCGCTCAGCCGCTCGACTTCGCGGGTGGCGTCGACGATCGTCGTCACCGTGCCGGCACCGTCGATACCGACCCGCACCTCGCCGAGGCCGGGCGTGACGACCGGGTGGCCGTCGACCAGCTGCGTGAACACGACGTGGGTCTCGCGGACCCGCGGGTCGGCGACGTCGCCGGCCGTGCCACCGGCGTGGTACTGGTGGCGCACCTTGTCCGCGACCAGGTCGACCCGGTCGGCCAGGCCGAACGTCTCGACGGCGTCCTGGGCGATCCGGACGGCTTCGTCCGCGCTCGGCGCGTCCCGGCCGGTGCCGTCGGCGTCGGCGAAGGTGATCTCGCGGACGCCGCGGTGGTCGATGCTCAGGCTCGGCCCGTCCTGGCCGGCGCCCAGCACGACGCCGTGCGGGCCCAGCGCGTCGTCGGGCACCCCGCCGCCCAGCCGGACGCCGTAGTGGCCGGCCAGCTCGGCCAGCCGCGACGGCGAAAGCCGCTGCGGGGCGAACCGGGCCGTCTGCGCCGAGCCCGGCAGCTCAAGCCGCGGCGCCCGGATGCTCTTGGCGGCGTCGTACCAGGTCCACCACCACCAGTTCTTCGACGCGGCGGCGGTCGAGAAGGTCCCTTCGTTCCACAGCCGGTCCTGCGCTTCGGCCTGCGTCGCCCCGCACGCGACGGCCGAGGGCGCCTGGTGGTGGTCGATGTCCCACGACGCGTCCAGCCACGCCTTGCTGAACTTGTGGCCGTTGCCGTTCCACTTGCTGAAGAAGTAGGCGCCGTAGTGCGGGCTGTCGACGCTGGTCGTCTCGAAGCCGAAGATCATCCGCAGGCCGAGGTTGGCCGCGTCCCAGGTGCGGATCGGGCTGTGGCCGCCGGCGATGCGCAGCGAGAGGCAGGTGGAAAAGAACAGGTAGCGCGAGACCTCGTTGCCCAGCCGCATGTCGGCCGAGCTCGCCCAGGCCGACCCGCCCCAGGTGCCGCCCATCGGCATCGAGAAGACGCCGTTTCCGTCCATCGTGCCGTGCCCCGAGTGGTACTCGGCGACGCAGGCGTCGAAGCCGTAGGTGCCCTGCCAGGCGTCGTACTGCTCGCCGTAGATCCACGACAGCACGCCGCCGTCCCGATACCAGAAGTTGGGCGCGGTGAACTGCTTGACGTAATTGTAGAAACCACCGGCGTCCTCGTGGGTGTAGGAGAGGTCGGTGATGCCGGGCGGGAAGTCCTCGATGGAGCAGACGCCGTACCGGTTGGCACCCCGGTCGGCGGCAACCCCGGTCCCGGCGAACGGATCGGCCGAGGTCAGCGCCCGCGCGGCGGCGGGCGCACCCGGTGGCGCGGTGACCACGCCGTTCTTGAGCAGTGCCATGATTCCTCCCCGTGGGTGGCAGAATGCAGCGATCGGACGGTAGCCGTCAAAGCGGTGAAAACAATCGGATACATCTTTTTGCCACACCTTCAGCGCAATTTTTTCAGCGCTGCACCGATTCCGTGGGAATTTCCCGGTTCCGGGGTGCTTCCGGTCAAAGTGGACAGCACCGCGACGGGCAGGGCCGGGTTGGCCGCGGCGGCGGTGACGACCCCGTCGTCGGCGTGCCCCAGCAGGACCACAATGGACTCCGCGACCAGGCCCGGGTGCCGGGCGAGCACGCGCAGGGCGCGGACCGGGGCACCGGCGAGCAGTGCCCGGGCGAGGTCCGCGGGGCAGCGCGGGTTCTCCGCGATCCGGGCGGAAACCGCCGGCCCGTGGCGGGCGAGGGTCCGCAGCTGCGCGGGGGTCAGGGCGGGGTTCGGGGCGACGGCCCGGGCGACGCCGGCGTCCGGGTCCTCGGCGAACCGGGTGACGAGGTCGTGCGGAAGATCGGGCCGGACGGCGACCAGCCGTCTGACCTGGGCCGCGGGCGAGCCGGCGAGGAGCCGCAGCTCGGCTTCGGTCGCGGCGGCGACGCGCGGTACGAGGGTGCGCCCGATCCTGGTCCCGGGCGCGAGCCGGGCCAGCAGGTCGAGCGGGACGTGCGGGTTGTGCGCGGCCGCGTGCCGGATCTCGCGGCCGCGGTCGCGGGTGAGCAGCCGCGGCAGGAACCCCACGGCGGCCGGGTTGCGCGCGAGGTCCCACCGGACACCCGGCAGGTCGTCCTCGGCGAGCTTCGCGTAGACGTCGCCGGCGAGGTCGGTGCGGGACGCCATCGCCCAGCGGACGAGCGCGGGGCCGTCGGCGGGCAGGCAATCCGGTGGGGTGGCGGGGTTTCCGGCCAGGGCTGTGAGCAAGTCGGCGAGCAGGTCGGTGGGCGCCGCCCCCGGTTCCCATGCTACCGGTGACCGCCGACAGTTTCCGGCCTCGCGGGCGAGGCGGCGCAGGAGGTCCGGGGGTGACTGCTCGTTGGCGGCCAAGGCGCGGCGGACCGCGTGGCGGGGGTCCGCGGCCAGCCGGGCGGTCGGCGGCCGGCACCGGGCCACCGAAGTGACCACGCCGAGCTCCGGGTCCGCGGCCAGCAGGTCGATGATCGGTTCGGGCAGCGGGAACCGGGCGCTCAGCTCGGAGCGGATCACCGGGTCGGGGTCGCGGGCGAGCCGCTCGAACCACGCCGGGTCCGCGTCCGGGTGTTCCAGCACCGCCAGCCCGCGCCAAGGATCGCCGAAGGGGACGTCGGCGGGGCCGAGCAGGCCACGGCCGAGCAACGGGTACAGCACACCGGGCCCGCAGCGGGCCGCGAGCGTCCGGGCGTGCTCGCGGGTGAGGTCCGCGCGAGCGGCGAGGATCGGCCCCAGCTCGTCGTCGGCCGTCTCGACCAGGCGGGCCAGCAGGTGGGCGGGCAGGGCGGGGTTGGCGGCCAGGCCGCATCGTGCCGGGGTCATCCTCTTCTCCGAACGTCCCGCCCGGTGCGGAACAGAGCAGGATCGCGGAGGTTCCGCGGCGTCGCAACCGGTTTACGGCCGGGAGGCCCGGACGGGAAGGGAGAAGCCGGCAGCGCCCGCGGGGGCGCCCCCGGTTTCCACGCTACCGGAGACCACCGACAAAACCGGGCGGCGCGGATCTCCGCCACCCATGAGGCGCGCCCGGCGCCGGCGGAAGCCATGCTGACCCGATGGATCTGGGGCAGGTGGCGTCGGCCGCGCGGAAGATCTTCTCCGCCCGGCTCGTCTACGGGGAACCGGTCGAACGCGACGGAACCGTCGTGATCCCGGCCGCGGCCGTCTTCGGCGGTGGGGGTGGCGGCGGGGACGACACCGGCGCCCTCCCGGTGCGGGAAGGCGCGGGCTTCGGGGTGTTCGCCCGGCCCGTCGGCGCCTTCGTCGTCCGGGACGGCGGCGTCACCTGGGTGCCCGCCGTCGATGTCACGTGGCTCGGGCTGGCCGCCGCCGTCACCGCTGTCGCCCTCGCGAAGGTCTTGGCGAAGCGCGGCTGACTCCGTCGAAAGTTCACCGCCGGTTCGTGTCCGCGTTCGCCTGACGCGCCTAGCGTCGGATGCGGAGGTGCGCATGAGTGACTTCAGCCGCCGGGCGCTGCTGCGGGCCGGTGGGGTGGCCGCGGCCGCCGGGATGCTGCCGGGCGTGGCGTTCGCCGATCAGCCGAGTGGCACCGGCAGCCGGACCCGGACCGTCACCGGCACGCTGAAACCCGACGTGCCGGACTGGTACTACCTGCCCGTCGACGTCCCGCGCGGGGTGCGGCAGATCGACGTCGGGTACTCCTACGACAAGCCGCCGGTGCCCGCCGGCACCCGCGGGAACGCCTGTGACATCGGCATCTTCGGGCCCGAGGGCCACGACCTCGGCAACGCGCGCGGCTTCCGCGGGTGGTCCGGCGGCTTCCGCGACCGCTTCTCGATCAGCGCGTCCGAGGCCACGCCCGGCTACCTGGCCGGGCCGATCACCCCCGGCCGATGGCACGTCGTCCTCGGCCCCTACACCGTCGCGCCCCAAGGCCTGAACTACCGGGTGGACATCACGCTCACCTTCGGCCCGGACGGCACGCCGTTCACGCCGAACCCGGCGCCGGAAACCGCTCCGGCGCGGGACAAGGGCCGCGCCTGGTACCGGGGCGACAGCCACCTGCACACCGTTCACTCCGACGGCCGCCGGACGCCGGAGCAGCTCGTCGCCGACGCGCGGGCCGCCGGGCTCGACTTCATAGTCTCCACCGACCACAACACCTCCAGCTCGCAGCTGGTCTGGGGCGACTACGCCACCGACGACCTGCTGATCCTCAACGGCGAAGAGGTGACGACCCGGTCCGGGCACTGGCCGGCGATCGGCCTGCCCGCCGGCACCTGGCTCGACTGGCGCTACCGCGCGGCCGACCCGCGGGACTTCCGGCGCTTCACCGAGCAGGTGCACCGCGCCGGCGGCCTGGTCACCGCGGCCCACCCGTTCGCGAACTGTTTCGGCTGCACCTACGAATTCGCCTACGAGCTCGCCGACCTGGTCGAGGTCTGGAACGGCCCGTGGACCCAGGACGACGAGGCGAGCGTCGTCCACTGGGACGGGTTGCTGCGCGGCGGCCGCTTCATCCCGGCGATCGGCGACTCCGACGCGCACAACCCGGACCAGCGGGTGGCCCTGCCGCACACCGTCGTGCTCGCCGACCGGCTGCGCCGCCGGGAACTGCTGGCCGGGCTGAAGGCCGGGCGCTCGTGGCTGGCCGAGTCCGCGGCGGTCCAGCTGGATTTCACGGTCTCCGGCGGCGGCGCGAGCGCGGGCATCGGCGAGCGGCTCGCGGCCGGCACCGGGACACCCGTCACGGTCAAGGCGGTCGTGGCCGGCGTGCCGGGCACGACGGTGACGTTCCTCGACCAGCTCGGCCCGGAACACACCGAGCCGATCGGCGACGCCGGTGCGGCGACGGTCACCTGGACGACCTACCCGCGCTACAGCCGCTGGGTGCGCGTCGAGGTCCGCCGCCCGGCCGGCGGCTCGAACACGACGGTCCCGAACGCCATGGTCGCGATGTCCAACCCGATCTTCCTCGGCACCGCCCACTGAACCCCGGCCGGTGCACCGCGTCCTCCCATTGGGCAGACTGGTGCGAACGGGTGAAGGGGAGGCAGGGTGCGCGGTTGTGGCCTGAAGCTGGCCATCGTGCTGGGCGCGGTGATCGTGCTCGTCGCGGGGATCGTCGTGGTGGTGGCGTTGACGCGCGACTCGGTTCGGACGCCGGGGTGCACGGTGGCGCTGCCGGGCGACGACGCGACGGCCTACACGTTCACGCCGGAGCAGATGAACAACGCCGCGACGATCTCGGCCGTGGGCACCAAGCTGGGCCTGCCGGCCCACGCGGCGACGGTCGCGCTCGCGACGGTGCTGCAGGAGTCGAAGCTGCGCAACCTCGAAGGCGGTGACCGCGACTCGGTCGGGTTGTTCCAGCAGCGGCCCAGCCAGGGCTGGGGCACCATCGCACAGCTGCGCGACCCGGTCTACGCGGCGACGGAGTTCTACGAGAAGCTCGAGAAGCTGGCGAACTGGGAGACGCTGCCGATCACCGAAGCGGCGCAGGCGGTCCAGCGCTCCGGTCACCCGAACGCGTACGCCCAGTGGGAGCCCCAGTCCCGCGCCATGGCGGCGGCGTTCAACGGCCAGTTCCCGGCCGTGCTGACCTGCCGCAACCTGACCCTGGCGGCACCGGCGGACGTCGCGGCGGCGGCGACGGAGGAGCTGGGCACGTCCCGCCTGAGCGGCCCCCACCCGGCGGCGCAGGGCTGGATGTACGCGACCTGGCTGGTCGGCCGCGCGGAGGCGCTGGGCGTGGACAAGGTGAGCTTCGCCGGCCAGACATGGACGGCGGAGTCGGGCGCCTGGGCCCAGGACGAGGCCGCCGGCCAGGATCTCGCGTTCCACCAGACGGCGGCGGCCCAGGCCGGCCAGTAACGCCCCGCCGCAAGCACCCCAATGGGGTTGTTTCATCGTGGTTGTGGCTGGTCGGGGGTGTTGGGTTGGTGGTGGTTGCCTGTGGTGGCAGGAAGTGGTGCCGGGACCAGCGTGGCGGATCTGGAGATGGGTGAAGCCCTCGGCAGGATCGAGATGTGAGTCAACCACCCGCCGAGGGCTTGTCAAGCCCCGGGTTTCGTGGAGAGTGGATTAGCTGGTTTCCTGGGTTGCGGTGACCGGATGGGTCATCGCGTGTAGCGCCTCGTACTCGGCGGGCGGGACGTGTCCGAGCTCGCCGTGCAGG
>NZ_JADWPD010000062.1:0-7921 GCF_017308975.1 Amycolatopsis sp. MtRt-6
GGCGAGGGCGAGGGCGAGGGCGAGGGCGAGGGCGAGGGCGAGGGCGAGGGCGAGGGCGAGGGCGAGGGCGAGGGCGAGGGCGAGGGCGAGGGCGAGGGCGAGGGCGAGGGCGAGGGCGAGGGCGAGGGCGAGGCTAGCCGGACGACACGCGCGCCTGCACAGACGGCACGTACGTCGAAAAGCCGGCTTGCGGGGTTGGCGACCAACCCGCCTTCGGGCGGCCGGCTTGCTTTGCCGGATGGCCGTGGTTGGCCGGTGTGGGTGGGCGTGTCCGCGGGTCTGGCGGGGAGGTGGCCGGTGGTGGTGTTCGGTTGCTCACCGTCGGTGCCGCAGCGTCGCGGAGAGCAACGGAAGTGGCCGAACGGCGCAATCTCGGCTCCAAAGCGTTTGATCAGTCACCTGATCCGGGAATTTTTGCGACATGTCTCCTTGGCGAACCACCACCAGACGGAACACGGCCGTGCGGGTCATCACGGCGATCGGCGCGATCTTCGCGGGGATCGAAGTTCTCTACATGATCATGGTGTTGGCCGGCGCCAACGCCGGCAACGCCTTCTTCCAGTTCATCGAGTCACTGGCGGTTCCTCTCGCGTTGTTCTGGCCCGGTTTGTTCCCGGTCGACAGCCCCAGCCTGGCCGTGATCCTCGACTTCGGCCTGGCCGCGGTGTTCTGGCTGGTCGTGACCGGCATCATCGCCCGCTTCGCGGGCCGGTGACCGGGCGCGATCCGCTGTCTCAGCCGGGAACCACCCGCCGTCGCCGCCGGCGGTGTCCGTGGGCGACACTGGACGGATGAGCGACGGCAGGTGGTTCGACGGCTGGTCACCGTGGCCCGAGCTGGCCGGGCTGGCCGCGGCCGGGCGTTCGCTGCTGCCGAACGTCCCGGTCACGCCGGCCGCCTTGGCGCGCACCGTCACCGAACAGCTCGTCGGGCGCAGGCTGACCGCGAAGGTGGGCGACCGCGACGTCGGCCTCACTCTCGCCGAACTCGACTACCCGGCCGACAGCCTCCGGCTGGCCACTGGACGCCTCGGCGACGTCCGGATCGTCGCCGAGGACGTCGACTGGCCTGAGTCCGAAGAGGACGGTGGCAGCATTCCGCTGCGCCGCGTCACCGTGATCGCCGAAGACGTCCGCCTTCGCTCGCTGCCCACGCCTGCCGCCATTCCCGCCCGCGTGCGGCTGGAAATCGCCGTGTCCGCGGACGTGCTGCGCGAACGGGTGGCGACCGTCCGGCCCGGGATCGTCGCGGAACCGGCCGGGAACGGACTGCTCCGGATTCGCTGGGCCAAGCGCGCGCACTGGGGCCACCTGACCCTGCGCCCCCAGGTGGCGGACGACGCGGTGGTGCTCCTCCCGCAGACCCTCCACATCGGACAGAAGAAACTGCGCGCACCGAAGCGGTTCCGGCCCATCGAGCTGCCGCTGCCGGAACTCCCGCCGGGTACGAGGCTGACCAAGGTCGAGCCGCGGCACGACGAACTCGTGCTGCACGCGGTGGCGGAGGAATGGCCGGAACGGCTTTCCCGCATCCCGCTCGCCGACCTGCTGAGCTGGCTGACAACCGCCGCGATGACGCTGACCCTGCCGAAACTCGGTACCCGCGCATGACTTCCTCCCTTGATGAGCCGACGATGAGCCGGCAATGAGCCGGACGACGACCACGCTACTCGCACACGTGTTCGAACATCATCACTCACAAGGGTAGAGCCGGCTCAGGTCACCGGAAACCACGTCCCGGACGCCCATTCCGTGTCGCCCCAAGCCTCGCGCTCCCCTGAACGGGGGTCGAGCACCAGGTCCGTGTCCTCCCGGAACACCATGACCGGCCGCAGTTCCGGCCCGTACAACGGCCATTCGGGACCGTCGGCGGACGCGACGCCGGAGTGGACGAACCGTACCCAGCACCGGTGGATGAGCAGCGCCGCCCGCTCGCGCGCCGGGTTCACCGCGATTCCCTGCGCGGCCAAGGGAAGTGGCACCTTCCACGCCATCGTGGTTTCGGTCCCGTGGCCGCCGTCGAGCTGCTCGGGCACCCCGGGCGCGGCGAAGTCGATCCGGTACCGGTAAACGGGAGCGTGCGCGGACTGCGCGTCGGCGAGCCGCTGCGTCGGAATCCCGTATCGCTCGTCGCCCATGGCGGCGATCCGGGCGGCCTTGAGATCGGGAACCCGGCGAAGGTACGTCTCGATCAGCCGCGAAGCGCCCGATTCGCCGAGGATGCCCGAGAGCACATCGGAAGCCGGCGCCGTCGCGACGTCGTCGCCGAGCATCATCGCGTACGTGCTGCCCTCGTTGCTGTTGCAGCCCACCAGCAGCGGAATCCCCGCCGCGCTCCCCCGCCGGATCGGCTCGATCGGCACCTCGGGCAGCGCCCGCGGGTGCAGGGTGGGCCGCCACAGCCACAGCGCCTGGAACCCGCTCAGGATCCGTTCCTGCGCCTCGACAAACTCCTTGGCCGGCAGTGAGCGCAGAGCGGTGACGTCGTGGCAGCCGGCCTCGTCCAGCAGGCGCCGCGCCAAAGCCGTTCCCGCTTCCGGCGTCGCCACGTGGTCCGCGCCGCCGGAGCTGCTGATCGCCTGCGCGAACAACCCCGCCCCGAGCGGGCTGCCCATCAGGTTGCCGACGCTCTTCGCGCCCGCCGACACGCCGTACACGGTGATCCGCCCGGGATCCCCGCCGAACGCGGAGATGTTGCGGCGCACCCACTTCAGCGCCTCGACCTGGTCGAGGAAACCGCACACACCGGCGTCCATTTCGGACGGGCCGAAGATCCCGCCGAGGTGCAGGAAGCCGAGCGAGCCGAGCCGGTAGTTGATGGTAACCACGACGATCCCGGCCCGCGCGAACTCCTCGCCGTCGCCCAGCTGCTCGCCGTGGCCGACGCGGTAGCCGCCGCCGTGCAGCCAGAACAGCACCGGCCACCCGCCCTCCGGAGCGGGGGCCTCGGGCGTACAGACGTTGAGGTACAGGCAGTCCTCGTCGCACACGGCGGCCGGGTTCATCGGGTCCGGCGACTGCATCGCGTGCGGCCCGTACTCGGTCGCCACGTGCACCCCGCCGGACAGCGACGGCGGCTGCGGTGCCTTCCACCGCAGCTCGCCGACCGGCGGGCGGGCGTACGGGATCCCGCGCCAGACGCGGACGCCGTCACCCGCCAGCCCGACCAGCGCCCCGAGCTCGGTCGTCACCGTCGGGACGGAAGCCATCAGAGCGAGGCCTGCTCGACCGTCGGCAGGCAGACCTCGAACCGCGTGTTCCCGGGCTCCGATTCGACGCGCAGGTCGCCCTGGTGCCGTTCGACGACGATCTTCCACGAGATGTCCAGGCCCAGCCCGGTGCCCTCGCCGACCGGCTTGGTCGTGAAGAACGGCTCGAAGATCCGCGGCTTGATGTCCGCGGGGATGCCGGGCCCGGTGTCGCCGACCTCTACGCGGACCTGGTCGTCGACGCGCCACGTGCGCAGCGTCAGCGTGCCTTCGCCGGCCATCGCGCCGAGGGCGTTGTCGATGATGTTCGTCCAGACCTGGTTCAGCTCGGCCGGGTACGCCGGGATCTTCGGCAGGCCGCGGTCGTACTCCTTGACCACGCGGACGCCGCCGAGCTTGCCCGAAAGCATCACCAGCGTGGAGTCGAGGCCGTCGTGGACGTCGACCCACTGGTGTGGCGCCCGGTCCATCTGCGAGTACTGCTTGGCCTTGCCGACCAGCGCGGAGATGCGCGTGGTCGAGTCCTCGATTTCGCCCATCAGCATCTCGGTTTCGAGCGCGTAGGCGAGCCAGCGGACGGCGCCGTCGATGAAGGTGTCGCCGACCTGCTCCAGCACGTTGTCCAGGTCGGCCGTGGTCAGCCCGGCGCGGACGTAGATGTCGGCGAGGTCCCAGCCGCCGTCGATGCCGCGGTCGTCGAACCAGTCGCCGATCTCGTCCTCGCGGTCGGCCTGCTGCATCGCTGTCAGCTTCTCGGCCTGCGCGACCTGCTTGACCAGGCGTTCCTGGACGTCGATGAGCTGGTAGAGCAGCTCCGGGTCGATGTCCTTCTTGGCCAGGAAGGCGAGCTTGTGCCGCATCCCGGCGACGCGTTCACGCAGGGCGGACGTCGCCCGGACCGCCGCCGCGGCCGGGTTGTTCAGCTCGTGCGTCAGGCCGGCCGACAGCTCGCCGAGCGCCAGGAGACGGCGCCGCGAGCCGATCACCGTGTCGCTGTTGCGCCAGCCGAGGTACATGCCTTCCAGCAGGTGCGTGGCCATCGGGAACCACTTGCGGAACTGGACGGAGAACTCCGCGGCGGGCAGCGCGAGCAGCGTCAGGTCGCTCAGCGCCTGCACCGAAGCGCCGTAGCGGTGCTCGGCCTCCTGGTGCACGAAGAACTGCGTCGCGCCGAAGTAGGCGCCGCGCTGGTCGGACCGGTTCGTCTCGACTTCGGTGCCGCTGACCAGCCGCGTCATCCGGACTGCGCCGTTCAGGATGGCGTAGAAGCAGGTCGCCTCGTCACCCTCGCGGATGACGAAGGAGTCGCCCGCGTACTCCTCGAGCACGGCGTTGGCGGCGACCCAGTCGAGCTGGTCTTCGGAAAGGTGTTCGAACAGGAAGAGGCCGCGAAGCTCTTCCCGCGGCAGTGCGCTCATTGTTCCTCCAGGTACCGGTGTACCAGCGTCACGGCCATCGCGCCCTCGCCGACCGCGGACGCCACCCGCTTGACCGACTGCGACCGCACGTCACCGGCCACGAACACGCCCGGGATCGACGACTCGAGGTAGTGCGGATCACGGTCGAGCGGCCAGCCCGCCGGCCGCTGCCCGGCGCTCAACAGGTCCGGCCCGGTGCACACGAAGCCGTGCTCGTCGCGGCGGATGGTTTCGCCGAGCCAGTCGGTGCGCGGGGCGGCGCCGATGAAGATGAACAGGTGCCCGGTCTCGACCGTCTCGGTGACGCCGTTCTCGCACAGCGTGAGCCGCTCGAGGTGCCCGTCGCCGTGGACCTGCTTGACCGTGGTGTGCGTCCGGACGTGGATGTTTTCGATGCCGGCGATCTGCTCGATCAGGTAGTGCGACATCGACGCCTCCAGCGACGCGCCGCGCACGAGGATCGTGACGTCGCTGGCGTGCTTGGAGAAGAACACCGCGGCCTGCCCGGCGGAGTTGGCGCCGCCGACGATGTAGACGTGCTCGCCCTTGCACTCGGGCGCCTCGGTCGCGGCCGAGCCGTAGTACACGCCGCGCCCGGTGAGCTCCTCGACGCCGTCGGCTTCGAGGGCGCGGTAGTTGACGCCGCTGGCGAGGATCACCGAGTGGGCGGCGATCTCGCTGCCGTCGCCGAAGGTGATCACCCGCGACGAGCCGCGGGCCTCCAGGCCGACGACGTCCCGCGCGGTCAGCACCTCGGCGCCGAACTTCTGCGCCTGGCGCCGCGCCCGGTCGGTCAGCTGCGCGCCCGAGACGCCGTCCGGGAAGCCGAGGTAGTTCTCGATGCGCGAGCTCGTGCCGGCCTGGCCGCCGGTGGCCTTCTTCTCGACGAGCACCGTGCGCAGGCCCTCGGAAGCGCCGTACACCGCGGCGCCGAGGCCGGCCGGGCCGCCGCCGATGACGACGAGGTCGTAGAACTCCTGCGCCGGCCGGGTCGAGAGGCCGACCGCGTCGGCGATCTCGCTGCCGGTCGGGTTCTTGAGGACGGTGCCGTCCGGCGTGACGACCACCGGGATGTCCTTGTCGGTGGCCTCGGCGGCCTGCAGGATCCGGCAGCCCTCGTCGTCGTCGACCGAGTACCAGCGGTACGGGACGGCGTTGCGCGCGAGGAAGTCGCGCAGGTGGAACGACGAGGAGTTGTAGCGGTGGCCGATGAGCTTGACCTCCTCGACCGGCCGGTCGCCGACCGCTTTCCACGTCTCGACCAGGGCGTCGATGACCGGGTAGAGCTTCTCCTCCGGCGGGTCCCACGGCTTGAGCAGGTAGTGGTCGACGTCGACGACGTTGATCGCCTGGATCGCGGCGTCGGTGTCGGCGTAGGCGGTCAGCAGGGCGCGGCGGGCGTGCGGGAACAGGTCCATCGCCTTCTCGAGGAAGGCGATCCCGTCCATCTGCGGCATCCGGTAGTCGGCGAGGATCGCCGCGACGGCGTCGCCGCGCAGCTTGATCTCGCGCAGCGCGTCGAGGGCGTCCGGGCCGGAGTCGGCGCGGATGACGCGGTAGTCCTTCCCGTAGCGCCGGCGCAGGTCACGGGCGACCGAGCGGGACACGGCGGGATCGTCGTCGACGGTCATCAGGATCGGCTGGCTCACGAGATGCAGCCTACGGCGCTTCTTACGCCGTTGGGAAAGTACGGCGTTTCGGCACCTGGACCCGCTCCAGGTCCTGCGCCACGACGATCTCGCCGTCGAACTCGGCCCGCGCCTCGGCTTCGAAGCGTTCCGGATCGGGGTAGCGCTGCGAGAAGTGGGTCAGCACGAGCTGCCGGACGCCGGACTCGGCGGCGACGCGCGCGGCCTGCTGGGCGGTCAGGTGGCCGAAGTCCTTCGCCAGGGAGGTGTCCTCGGCCAGGAACGTCGACTCGATCACGAGCGTGTCGGCGTTTTCGCTGAGCGCGTACACGGCGTCGCACAGCCGGGTGTCCATCACGAACGCGAACCGCTGGCCGGGCCGCGGCTCGCTGACGTCCTCGAGCTTCGTGGTCCCCAGGCGTCCCTCTCGCTGGAGCCTGCCGACGTCCGGCCCCGAGATCCCGCGTTCCTTCAGTTTGTCCGGGAGCATCGTGCGGCCGTCGGGCTCGGTCAGCCGGTAGCCGAACGCCTCGACGGGGTGGCTCAGCCGCTTCGCCTCGAGGGTGAGCTTGCCGGTGGCGATCGGGCCGTCCTCGGTGATCGGGTGTTCCCGCAGGTCGGCCTGCTCGTAGAACGCCGTCGCGTGCCGCATCCGCTCGAAGTAGTGCGCGCCGGACGCCGGGAAGCAGGCGTGGACCGGGTGCGGCACCTTGTCCAGCGAGAGCCGCTGGATCACCCCGGGCAGGCCGAGGCTGTGGTCGCCGTGGAAGTGCGTGACGCAGATCCGCGTGATGTCCGTGGCGGCGACGCCGGCCCGCAGCATCTGGCGCTGGGTGCCTTCGCCGGGGTCGAAGAGGATGCCCTCGCCGTCCCAGCGCAGGAGGTAGCCGTTCTGGTTGCGGTGGCGCGTGGGCACCTGGCTCGCGGTGCCCAGCACCACCAGTTCGCGGGTCGACACCCCCGCACCGTACTCAGGCGGCGAGCTTGCGGAGGCGGAATGCCAGGACGAGGAGCACGATCCCGTACAGCAGCGCGTAAATCCCGGCGAGCAGCGCGATGCCGTACGCGCCGGCGATCGGGTTGATCACGATGAGGACGCCGGCGAGGACGGAGATCGCGCCGGCCGCGATGAGGAACGCCTCGCCCTGGATCTGCTTGCGCAGCCGGATCGCCGCGGCGATCTCGGCGATCCCGGTGACGATCGCCCAGAAGCCGACCAGCAGGGCCAGCAGCAGGACCGTGATGCCGGGCCAGACCAGGACGAGGATCCCGGCGACGATGCCGAGCGCGCCGAGGACGCCGTAGGCCACGCGATGGGCGGTGTCACCCGGGCGGAACGCCTGCATCAGGCCGCCGATGCCGTCGATGATCGCGTACACGCCGTACAGGATCGCCAGGACGAGCACGGTGGCGCCGGGCCAGATCAGCGCGAAGAGCCCGAAGAGGACGGCGAACACGCCGCGGACGGCCACCAGCGGCCAGGCTTTGCGGGGTTCGACGACGGTGAACGCTGCGAAGGAGGTCATCTGCCGCTCCCGGATCTAGGGATTTCCAGTATCGCGACGATTACCCCGTCCGGCTCCCGGAACACCCCGTTCGGGGTATTCCACAAAGGACCGGCGTGCGCCGCGGCCGCCCCCCCCCCGCACCCCCGCGGCGCGCGGGGG
>NZ_JADWPD010000062.1:7931-12381 GCF_017308975.1 Amycolatopsis sp. MtRt-6
CGCCCCCCCACCCCCGTGTTTGTTTGCCCCCCCCGGGGGGGGGGGGCCCCCCCCCCCCCCCCCCCCCCCCACGCCGGTTGCTCAGGGGTAGCTCACCAGGTTGACGGCCTTGGTCCCCGGCGGCGTCGCCGGGCCGATGTTGTTGATCACGTGCGTGATCGTGCCCTGGTAGTTGAGTGAGACGGTCACCATGTCGTGGAACCGGACACCCGGCGTGTCCGGCGCCTCGTACGCGTGCGCGCTGGTCACCGACGGGTTGGTGCTGAAGTAGCAGTAGCTGCCCAGGCCCCAGGCTTCGTGGCTGGTGACGTCCGGGCCCACCTTGTAGGCGGAGAAGCCCGGCGTCGAGCCGTTCATCCAGCTCGCCTGGTTCGGCACGTCGTAGGGCATCTCGTTCTGGAAGAAGTAGGTGCGGCCGCCGTTGCCGTTCCAGACCACCTGCGTCTTCTGGTAGTGCTCGACGAAGAGGCCGTACATCGTGACGTCGTCGCCGTTGACGATCAGGCCGGTGTCGGCGGTGTTGGTGGTCCAGCCGACGTACTCGGTGCGCTCGGCGTGGTCGGCACGCCAGATCCACAGGTGGTCGCCGATCACGTTGCCGCTGTTGACGACCAGGCTGGTCGCCGCCTTGCCGACGGCGGCGCCGCCGATCCGGAAGAAGACGTCATGCAGCGACGTCGGGTTCGCGGCGTGGTTCGCGGCCGAGCCGGCCGGGCCGACCTGCATGAGCGTGGCCGAGCTGGTCGTGCCGGCGTCGATCAGCAGGCCGGCGACCTTGACGCCGTCGACGTCGTCCACGGTCATCGCGGTGATGCCGTTGTCGGGGATCAGCGTGGCGATGCCGAGGCCGAGCACGACGGTGTCCGGGCGGGTGACGCGCAGCGTCTGGTTCAGGTGGTAGACGCCGGGCGTGACCAGCAGGTTCTTGCCCGCGGCGAGCGCGGCGTTCAGGTCCGCGGCGGTGGCGCCGGGCTTGGCGATGTAGAACTGGTCGATCGGCAGCGACGTGCCCGGCGCGGCGCCGTTCGCCCAGGTCGTGCCGGACGCGTTGGTCTTCAGGCTGGGGACGAACACCTGGTACTTGCCGGCGCTGTCGATGGAGAGGAACGGCTTCTCGCGCACGACCGGTGTCTGGCCGACGGTCGTGTACGGCGGCGTCGGAAAGGTGTTGGCAGGCGCGCCCTGAACGCCGGCGAAGACCATGTTCCAGTTCGAGCCGTTCCAGCTGCCGAACTGCGAGTTGCGCGAGATCCACTGCTGCTGCGAGCCGGAGCGGACCTGGCCGTCGATCTTCGAGTCGGAGATCCAGCCGCCGGAGGCCCAGCCGCCGTCGTCGAGCTGCAGGTCACCGCGGACGTGCATGCGACGGTAGGGCGCGGCCTGGCTGACGGCCCACCGGTCGGCGCCGCCGTTCGGCGTCACGGACAGGTTCTCGGCGCCGCGCCAGAAGTTCTGGGTGGCGTTCTGCGGCGGGAACCAGTCGGCCTCGACGTGCACGGCGCCGTTGATGTTGACGGCGTCGGGGCTGAGGCCCAGGCCGAGGACCTGGGTGTAGAAGCCGACGTTGACGTCGTTGGCGTAGGTGCCGGGCTTGAACATCACGGCGTAGCGCTGGCCGCCGAACTGGTTGCGTTCCTGCTGGGCGAAGATGCTGTTGAGCCGGCTCTGGATGGTCGAGCTCGGCATGGACGGGTCGAAGATCACGACGTTCGGCCCGAAGTCCGGCTGACCCGGCTGGCTCGTGTTCACGGGGGTCAGCATGAAGGACTGGGCGGCGGTGCCGTTGCAGGTGTACTGCTGGAGCTGCACGTCGCCGGCGGAGGCGCCGGGGACGTCGAGGCACTTCCCGCTGTTGCGGCTGACGAAGTGGTAGCGCCCGTTCCCTTCGTCGACGGCCTGCCACTGCTGGTTGGCGCCGCCCCCGTAGGTCCAGAGCTGGAGCAGGCCACCATCGGCGGCGGAGACGTCCTTGACGTCCCAGCCGGCGGCCGGGTTGGTCCGGGCGTTCACCCGGAAGTAGCCGTCGCCGGTGGACTGGAACTGCCACTGCTGCGAAGCGGTCTGGTTGCAGGTGTACTGCTGGACAACGGTGCCATCGGAGCCCCCGGCGCCCCGCGCGTCGACGCACTTGCCACTGCTGGCGGCGGCGACGGTGTACCACCCGTCCGGGGCAATGGCGGCTTCCGCCGTCGCTGTCATGGTCCCGACCAGGACCGACGCTGCCGCGAGCAGCGTCGTCACCCGCCGTCTCGTCTTCATTCGAGCCTCCTCGTTCATCAAGAGGTGTGCCCGGTCTTGGAGACGCGGCGTAACGGGCGGGGACCTCGGCGTCACAACCGCGCAAAATGTAACGGCGGCCACACCGAGACGTCAATACAGGACTAAAAATAAGGTGTGAATGCGCTGGTCAGCGGGCTTTGGATCGCTTTGGGACCCCCGTGCGAAGGGGGTCTTGGCGGGGTGTACTGTATGGGCATACGAGATGCGGAGTTCACCTTCGCCTCGGGGCTATGGCGCAGCTGGTAGCGCACCTCACTGGCAGTGAGGGGGTCAGGGGTTCGAGTCCCCTTAGCTCCACAGATGTATTTTGGACATGCGACGCCGAGTTGAGTCGGTTTCGTTATGTGCAGCGGTTCGATTGGCGTCTGATCAGGGTTCGCTGCCGTACAGGACGCCAGGTCAGACGCTGAAGTCGGCGCCATTCTTGCATCGGATCAGGATTGATGCGTCGCAGACCGGCCGCCGTCTTGGCCTCTGCGGCATAGGTGGTCCGGTCGACGGCCTTCTCGCCGGGTACAGCAAGGACCCACTGCGCTCTGAGTTGCTCTCCGTGATTGCCCGTGGCTGTCGGCCACTCCTTATCGCACTGAGATTGCAGGTCCGGAGCGACGACGTCGATTGTCGTCTGTGCGTGACGGTGCCGGGCGGGTTCAGGCGGACGCTGCGGGTAGCGGCGGATGAGGGTTTCAGCAAGGAACCGAGCCCGTCGCGACCTGGTCGCACCGAAGCGCAGACGAAGACGGAAGATGTCGGCTGATATCGACCTCTGGTGGGCCGCGTGATGGGCTGCGTCCTCGCGTCGCGCCTCGTCCAAGGGCGCATCGAGCGGACGCTTCCGAGGAGCCTGTCGACCGTGCTTCCGGACTCCTGCTGCTCGGGCAGACACTGCGCCGACGCGCCCTCCGACTTGTCCCGGGCATGCGGTTCAGGTTGCTTAGGGAGAGCTTCGTGACGTCGTGGAAAGACGACGACCTCGGCGTTCTCGAGCGCGCTCACGAACTGGAAATCACACCACCACCGGCCACGGTCCGGCTGCCCGGAACGAGGAGATCGAGCAGCAGGTCGCGGTTTGGGTGCCGGGCGACGAGGTCCGCACGGAGCTCACACTCGACTCCTCGTGAAGTCGTGCTCATCGGGCTGCCTGGCCGAGCCGGTGGCCTTCGAGGAATTCGTCGCGAAGCCGTTCGAGTTCCGTGCGGTAGCGGTGCACGTTGCCCACTTTGATCTGCTCGTAGCCCCGGATGATGTCGGGGAGTGCGGCGATCTTGGTCGCGGTCGCCACGGTGTGGGGGCTGAGCCGGGGCAGCAGTTCGTCGATGGCGTCGCGGTACTGCGTGATGAGGTCGCGCTCCATCCGGCGCACCGAGTGGTAACCGAACACGTCCAGCGGAGTGCCGCGGAGGCGTCGCAAGGCATACAGCAGGCGGAACACCGGGCGTGACTTCGCCGTGAACGAGATCTTCCGCTTCAGGCCCATCGAGCGCAGCAACGGTGGGTGCAGTTTGACCCGGTAAGCCGCGTCCGGGCCGAACTCTTGCCGGATGGACGCGTCGAAGGCTTCGTCGAGGATGAGTCGGGCGACTTCGTATTCGTCTTTGTAGGCCATCAGTTTGAACAGGTGGGTCGCCACGGCTTCGGCCAGTTCGGCGGACCCGTGGATCGCGGTTTCCTCGGTGGCGCGCACCTTCTCGACGAAGGTGACGTAGTCCCGCGCGTAGGCCGTGTCCTGGTAGGCGATGAGCTCGGCGGTGCGACGCGTGACGAGCTCGGCGAGCCGTGAGCCGCTGATCGCCTCCACCACCGACGCCAGCCTGGCCACCTCGCCGGACGGGGCCGGGGCGGCGAGTGGTGGTTCGGTCTCCGGGGTGAGCGCTGCTCGCAACGCGTCAGGGTCCGACATTGCCTGGCGCCCCCGGCGGAAGGCCTGCAGATTGGTGGCCGCGGCGGCACCGTTGAGGGTAATGGCGGTCTCGAGGGATTCCGCGGTGATGGGAATCCGGCCGAGCTGGAACGCCGCCCCGACCAGGATCATGTTGGCGTACTGGGCGGATTCAACTGGTCGTCGCAACACCTTGATCACGGAGGTTTGCGATGGGGCGCGGTCGGAAGCAGGTGCCGGAGGCACCGGTGGGTGCGCGGCGGCAGTGGGCAGCGGATCGGGCGTTGCGGG
>NZ_JADWPD010000063.1 GCF_017308975.1 Amycolatopsis sp. MtRt-6
CTCTCGACGTGCACCGCAACGCCCACCAGGGCAAGGTCGGCGTGCTCGCCCTCGCCCCGCAGGAAGGCCTCGGCGTCCGTAACGAAGAGAAACGCGCGAAGCACATCGAAGGCATCAACGCCTTCCGCGGCGCGTGAGCGTGACGACGCCGGGAGCGGCCGCACTCCCGGCGTCGGGAACCCACCGGGAGCCGGCGGGATCCGCCGGTTCCTTTCGCCGCGGCAGACGGCGCGTTCGGCGCACCGCACGGGTGCTCACCCTTCCGTGACCCGGCTGCGACTACGGTAGGTCCCATGAGCCTTGGCGATGAACGGGAGCTTGTGCCGCTGGGAGCCGGCTTCGACGTGACGAAGCGCGGGTACAGCAAAGCGCAGGTCGACGAGCACCTCGAACGGCTGGACGCCGACCTGAAGATGCTCACCGCCGATCGGGACGCCGCCATCGTGCAGGCCGGCGACCTGGCCCGTCAGCTGGAGATCGCGCGCGGTGAGATCGCGGACCTGCGTGGGCAGGTCGACCGGCTGGCCCAGCCGCCGACCAGCGTCGAAGGCCTGTCCGAACGGCTGCAGCGGATGCTGCGCCTCGCGCAGGACGAGTCCGCCGACACCCGCGCCCGCGCCGAAGCCGAGGCCGGGCACATCCGGGCGAAGGCCGAGACGGACGCCAGCGCCATGCGCGCCCGCTACGAGCAGCTGCTCACCGAGCTCGACCTGCGGCGCAAGGAAATGGAAGCCGAGCACCGCAAGGTCCTCGAAGACGCCCGCGCGCAGGCCAAGAAGATCACCGACGAGGCCGAAGCGGAGCGCAAGCGGCTCGACACCGAGTCGGCGGACCGCCGGACCAAGGTCGAAGAGGACTTCGAGATCGCGATGGCCTCGCGCCGCACCGAGGCGATGCGGGTACTGGCCGAGCAGGAGGCGGCCAGCAAGGCCGAAGCCGCGCGGCGCGTCCAGGAAGCCACCCAGGACGCCGCCGACATCCGCGCGAAGGTCCTCGAAGAGGAGAAGGCCGCGAAGGCCGACATCGACCGCCGGCAGCGGGAGTCGGTCGCGGAGGCGAACAAGCGCCGTCAGGACTCGATCACCGAGGCCAACGCCCGGCTCGCCGAGGCCGCCGACGAGGCTCGGCGCCGCGTGACGACGGCCACCGAGGAGTCGAACCGGCGGATCACCCAGGCCAACGAGCGGGTCGACGCGCTGCGCAAGGTGCGCGGCGGGCTGGCCGAGCAGGTCCGCGCGGCGCGGGCGGTGCTGGCCGAGGCGCACACCGTCCTCGGCGACGAGGTGAAGGTGCCCGCCGACGTCAAGGCCGACCTGGCGACGGACCGGAAGCCGGACGCCGTCGACGAGACCGAGCAGACGGTCCGGGTCACCGACATCGAGGAGACGATCCGGATCCGCGCCTCCGACGTGCCGAAGCCGAAGCCCGGCGCCAAGCCGGCGGCCAAGCCCGCCCCCACGGCGCCCCCCAAGGCAGCGCCGAAGCCGGCTCCGCGGGCGAGCGGAGCGCAGAAAGCGACTGGCGAGTAACCTTCCACCCGACAGGGCGCGGACGAGCCTGCGCGGTCGGTACCGACCGGCTATCGTCCCTGCTCACGCGGGATCACCTGGAGGTTTTGCGCATGGGTGCGGCATATCGGACCGTGGTGGTGGGCACGGACGGCTCGGAGTCCTCGTTCGCGGCGGTGGACCGCGCGGCGGCGGTGGCCGGCGACGCGGGCGCCACGCTCGTCATCGCGTGTGCGTACTACCCGGCGAGCCAGTCCGACGTCGAGAAGGCCCAGGACGCCCTCGGCGAGGAGGCGTACCAGGTCGTGGGCTCGGCACCGGCCGAAGACACGCTGCAGTCGGCGCGGGACCGGGCAGCACGCGCGGGCGCGGAGAAGATCGACACGGTCGCGGTGAAGGGCGACCCGGTCGACTCGCTGCGCAAGGTCGTCAAGGAGCGCGAGGCCGACCTCCTGGTGGTCGGCAACCGCGGGCTGAACACGATCGCCGGCCGGATCCTCGGCTCGGTGCCGTCCGAGGTGGCGCGCAAGTCCGGCGTGGACGTGCTGATCGTCCACACGACCTGACGTGGCCGATCCGAGCGAGGAACTTCAGCAGCGGCTCGAACGCGTCCTGCTCGGCGGCAGGCGGAAGTACACCCGCCTGGAAGTGGCGGAGAAGGCCGGCGTGCCCGAGGAGCGGTCACGCCGGCTCTGGCGCGCGCTGGGGTTCGCGACCGTGCGCGACGACGAGGTGGTCTTCACCGACGCGGACGTCGAGGCCATGCGGACGGCCGACCAGCTGGTGCAGTCGGGGCTGATCGACCCGAGCATCGAGGTGTCGGTGACGCGCGCGCTCGGCCAGCACCTGTCGCGGCTGGCCGAATGGCAGGTCGACATGCTGTGGCAGCTGATCAGGGAGCAGCCGGAGCTGGGCCGCAGCGAGCGCCAGGTGACGCGGCTGGTCGACCGGTTGCTGCCGGAGCTCGAGCAGGTGCAGAACTTCGTCTGGCGCCGGCACCTGGCGGCGTACGCGGGGCGGGCGTTCGCGGCCCCGGACGAGCACCTGGAAAGCCGCACCGAGGTGGTCGGGTTCGTCGACATGGTGGGCTACACGCGGCTGACCCGCCAGATCGGCGAGGACGAGCTCAGCCGCGTGCTCGACGCGTTCGAGACCCTGGCCACGGAGGTGATCGCCGACCACCACGGCCGGGTCGTGAAGATGATCGGCGACGAGGTCCTGTTCGTGGCGGACTCGCCGGTCGACGCGGCGGAGATAGCCCTGACGCTGACCGAGCGCACGTCGGCGGACGAGAGCCTGCCGGCGGTCCGCGCGGGCATGGCTTCGGGCCGGATCCTGTCGCGCTTCGGCGACGTGTACGGCTCGGTGGTCAACCTCGCGGCCCGGCTGACGTCGGTGGCCCGCCCCGGGACGATCCTGGTCGACCGCGAGCTGGCGGCGGAGCTGGCGGAAGAGAAGGCGTACGAGCTGCGCGCCCGCAGGCCGGTGACGGTCCGCGGCTACAACCGCCTCCGCCCGGCGGCGCTGCGCCGGGCGAGCGAGGCCCCGACGGGCATGTTCGCGAGCTCCCAGCAGCTGGCGGCGGAGATGCTGGGCCTGGCGGACCCGGCGGCCCGGGAGGAGTACGGCACGCCGCCGGAGGAGCAGGTGACGGAGGCCCCGGAGCCGAGGCCCCGCCGCCGGCGACGCCTACGCTGAGCGGCTCGCGCCGGCAGCCGCGCAGGGGTGGCAGAACCCCACACCGTGAGCCGCCCGTGGCTCAGGCGTCGAAGTCGACCGTCAGGGTCTCCGAGACCGGGTACGACTGGCACGTCAGCACGAACCCCGCCGCGACCTCCGCCTCCTCCAACGCGAAGTTGCGCCGCAGGTCCACCTTTCCCTCCGTCACGCGGGCACGGCACGTTCCGCACACCCCGCCCTTGCAGGCGAACGGCAGGTCCGGGCGGAACTTCTGCGCCCCGTCGAGCACGGACGTCGAACGCGGCAACGTCATCGGCGTCGCGCGGCCGTCCAGGATCACGGATACCTCCGATGCCTCCCCCACCACCTCCGGGTCGAGGTGCTCCACCGGGGCCGATGGGGTGTCCACGTAGAACAGCTCCTGGTGCACCTTCGAAGCAGGCACGTCCAGGGACGCCAGGAGCTCCCGCGCGCCCGACACCATCTCGAACGGGCCGCACAGCCACCAATGATCGACCGAAGAAACCGGCACCAACGTCGAGAACAGCGTGCGCAGCTTCGGGACGTCCAAGCGGCCCGTGAACAGCTCCGCCTCGCGGGGCTCGCGCGACAGGA
This sequence comes from Amycolatopsis sp. MtRt-6, assembly GCF_017308975.1. GTDB lineage: Bacteria > Actinomycetota > Actinomycetes > Mycobacteriales > Pseudonocardiaceae > Amycolatopsis. The sequence continues at coordinate 3,804 of NZ_JADWPD010000063.1, forward strand.
CGTGGATCAGCTCCAGCCGTGCGGGTGCGCTGTCCTTCAGGTCCGCAAGCTCGTCCGCGAACATCACCGTGTCCGTGCGGCGGTTTCCGTACAGCACCGTCACCGTCGCCGTGGACGACTTCAGCAGCGAGGACACGATCGACAGCACCGGGGTGATGCCCGAGCCCGCCGCGATCAGGACGTGGTGGCCGCCCTCCGCGAGGTCCGGGGTGAACGACCCCGTGGGCGGGGCGACCTCGATCGTGTCGCCCGGGCGGACGTCGTTCACCAGCCATGACGAGAAGAACCCGTCCGGGACCAGGCGGACGCCGACCCGGGGGGCCGAGCCCGCCGGGGCGCAGATCGAGTACGACCGGCGCTCGTCGCGGCCGTCGATCGAGCGCCGCAACGTCAGGGACTGGCCCGGCTTGAACGCGTACTCCGCAGCCAGCGACGCCGGCACGTCGAACGTCACCGCGACCGCGTCGTCGCACAGCCGCTCGACGTCGGCCACCTTCAGGGAGTTGAACCGCGCCACTTCAGATCTCCTTGACGTGCTCGAACGGCTCGAGACAGGCTCGGCAGCGCCGCAGCGCCTTGCACGCCGTCGCGCCGAACCGGGACTGCTCTTCGGTGTCCGCCGACCCGCAGTGCGGGCAGAGCACGCGCGACACCGGCGCCGACAGCGTCAGCGGGATCGGGCCCGAGCGTCGCGGTGCCGCACCCGGCGGCGCGATGCCGGCCTCGGCGAGCTTGCGGCGCCCCGCGGCCGAAATCCAGTCCGACGTCCACGCCGGCGACAGCTGCGTCCGGATCTCGACGTCGGCGTAGCCCGCCGAAACCAGCGCGTGCTCCAGGTCGTCGCGCATGGTGTCCATCGCCGGGCAGCCCGTGTACGTCGGCGTAATCGCGACGACCACGCGTCCCTCGGACTCCGACACCGAACGCAGCACGCCCAGGTCCGCCAGCGTCAGCATCGGCAGCTCCGGGTCGGTGACCGTGGCGGCCACCGCGGCCGCGGTCACCATCGCGCGTCCGGCATCGCGCGGGCCACGCTCTGCAGCTCCGCCAGCAGGTAGCCGAAAGACTCGGTGTGGACGCCGTCGCGGCCCGTCCGGCCCGACACGCCGGCCAGCTCACCCGACGACGGCCGCGCCAGCGTCGCCGCCGCGAGAGCCTGGTCCAGCACCGCGTCGAACTCGGGGCGCAGCGACGCCGCGTCGACGAACTCCACCGGGTGGGTGCGGAACAGCTCCCCCACGTACGGCCAGACCGCGTCCAGGCCTTCCTGCATCCGCGCGTGCGACAACGGCGTGCCGTCGCCGAGGCGGACCAGCCACTGCGCCGCGTAGTCGCGGTGGTAGGTCAGCTCCTTGACGCCCTTGTCCGCGATCGCCGCCAGCACCGGGTCCACCGACGGCTCCAGCCGCTGGAACAGCGCCAGCCGCCACGTGGAGTACACGAACAGGCGCGCGATCAGGTGCCCGAAGTGGCCGCCGCCCAGCTCCGCGAGCCGGACGTTGCGGAACTCGTTCTCCGCGCGGAGAAAGGCCAGCGAGTCCTCCGAGCGACCCGAGCCGTCGGCCTTGCCGGCGCGGGCGAGCAGCAGGCGCGCCTGGCCCAGCAGGTCGAGGGCGATGTTGGCGATGGCGACCTCGTCCTCCAGCTCGGGGGCGTTGGTGCACCACTCCTGGAGCCGGTGGGAAAAGATCAGCGCGTCGTCGCCCAGCATCAGGCAGTACGCCGCCAGGGCAGCACCGTCCACACCGGACGGGACCGAAGTGTCCACTCCGGACAGCGGGTCCTCGAAGCCGGTGCCGAACGCCCAGCGGGCGTCGTTCTCCTCGGTGATGGCCTCGTACACGTTGTCGAAACTCATATGTGCGGCACCTCCTCGGGAATGTCGTAGAACGTCGGGTGCCGGTAGACCTTGTCGCCGCTGGGTGCGAAGAACGGGTCCTTCTCGTCCGGCGACGACGCCGTGATGTCGGCCGCGCGCACGACCCAGATCGACACGCCTTCGTTGCGCCGCGTGTAGAGGTCGCGGGCGTGGTGCAGCGCCATCCGGTCGTCGGCCGCGTGCAGCGAGCCGACGTGCACGTGGTTCAGCCCGCGCTTGCCGCGGACGAACACCTCGTACAGCGGCCAGTCGTGCTTGACCGGGCCCGGGGCGGCGGGGACGCCTTCGAGGGGGACGGCGCCGTGGCCACCTTCGGAAGTCAGCTCGCTCACTTGTGCTCCTTCTTCGCGGCGTGCGCCACCGCGGCTTCCCGCACCCAGGCGCCCTCTTCGTGCGCGCGACGCCGGTGGGCGATCCGCTGCGCGTTGCACGGGCCGTTGCCCTTGAGCACGTTCTTGAACTCGTCCCAGTCCACGGCGCCGAAGTCGTAGTGCCCGCGCTCGGGATTCCAGCGAAGGTCCGGGTCCGGGAACGTGACGCCGAGGGCTTCGGCCTGCGGCACCGACATGTCCACGAACCGCTGCCGCAGCTCGTCGTTGGTGTGGCGCTTGATCTTCCACGCCATCGACTGCGCGGTGTTCGGCGAGTCGGCGTCCGGCGGGCCGAACATCATCAGCGACGGCCACCACCAGCGGTTGACGGCCTCCTGGACCATCTCCCGCTGCTGCTCGGTCCCGCGCATCATGGTCATCAGCAGCTCGTAGCCCTGCCGCTGGTGGAAGGACTCCTCCTTGCAGATCCGGATCATCGCCCGCGCGTACGGCCCGTACGAGCTGCGGCAGAGCGGCACCTGGTTGCAGATCGCCGCGCCGTCGACCAGCCAGCCGATCACGCCGACGTCGGCGAAGGTCAGCGTCGGGTAGTTGAAGATCGACGAGTACTTCTGCTTGCCGTTGATCAGCTTGTCGGTCAGGTCCGCCCGGTCCGCGCCCAGCGTCGCCGCCGCGGAGTACAGGTAGAGGCCGTGGCCGGCTTCGTCCTGGACCTTGGCCAGCAGGATCGCCTTACGCCGCAGCGATGGCGCCCGCGTGATCCAGTTGCCCTCGGGCTGCATGCCGATGATCTCCGAGTGCGCGTGCTGCGCGATCTGCCGGATCATCGTCTTGCGGTAGCCGTCGGGCACCCAGTCACGCGGCTCGATCCGCTGGTCGCGCTCGATGGTGTGCTCGAAGTGTTCTTCGAGAGAAACAGTGGCCGTCACGGCTGCTCCTTCGACACCAGCGTCAGGACGTCGTACTTCGCCACCGACTCGCCCTCGGCGTTGGTGACGTCGGCGTCCCAGCGGACCTCGCCGTAGTCCTGGTCGATCCGCGGGGTGATCTGCTTCGCGGTCAGCGTCACGGTCAGCGAGTCGCCGACCTTGACCGGGGTGAGGAAGCGCAGGTTCTCCAGGCCGTAGTTGGCCAGCACCGGGCCCGGCTCGGGCGAGACGAACAGACCCGCCGCGAAGGAGACGACCAGGTAGCCGTGCGCGACGATCCCGCCGAACAGCGGGTTCGCCGCGGCGGCTTCGGGGTCGGTGTGCGCGTAGAACGTGTCGCCGGTGAACTCGGCGAAGTGGTCGACGTCTTCCTGGGAAACAACCCGCGGGCCGGCCACCACCGAGTCACCGATGCGCAGCTCGGCCAGGGACTTGCGGAACGGGTGGACGCCTTCGGCGCGCGGCGCGCCGGCGACCCAGCGGCCGGTGACCGCCGACAGCACCGCGGGCGAGCCCTGGACCGCCGTGCGCTGCATGTGGTGCAGCACCCCGCGGACGCCGCCCATCTCCTCGCCGCCGCCCGCGCGGCCCGGGCCGCCGTGGACCAGCTGCGGCATCGGCGAACCGTGGCCGGTGGACTCCTTCGCGTCTTCGGCGTCGAGCACCAGCAGGCGGCCGTGGAACGGTGCCGCGCCGAGGACGACCTCGCGCACGAACTCCTTGTCCGCCGACACGACCGATCCGGCCAGGCTGCCGCCACCGCGCGCGGCGAAGTCGACGACCTGCTCGGTGGACGTGTACGGCATCAGCGTGGAGACCGGGCCGAACGCCTCGACCTCGTGCGGCTCGGAGCGCTCGGGGTCGGCCTTGAGCAGCACCGGCGAGATGAAGGCGCCGCGCTCGGCGTCGGCGTCGACGACCTCGACGCGCTCCGGGTCGCCGAACACGACGCTCCCGGCGTCCAGCAGGGCCTTCAGCGACCGCCGGACCTCCTCGCGCTGCTCCAGGCTGGCCAGCGCGCCCATCCGGACGCCTTCCGACGCCGGGTTGCCGACGGTCACCTTCGCGAGCCGCTCGGACGCGGCGGAAGCGACGTCGTCGAGCAGCGATGCCGGGACGAACGCGCGGCGGATCGCGGTGCACTTCTGGCCGGCCTTGACCGTCATCTCGGTGACGAGCTGCTTGACGAACAGGTCGAACTCGGTCGTGCCCTGGACGGCGTCCGGGCCGAGGATCGAGCAGTTCAGCGAGTCGGCCTCGGCGTTGAACCGGACGGCGTTGCGGATGATCACCGGGTGCGCCCGCAGCTTCTGGGCGGTCGACGCCGAGCCGGTGAACGACACGAGGTCCTGCGCGGTGACGTGGTCGAGCAGGTCGCCGGCGCTGCCGGCCACGAACTGAAGCGAGCCCTCGGGCAGGATCCCGGACTCGATGATCAGCTCGACCACGCGGGCGGTCAGGTAGGCGGTCTGGCTGGCCGGCTTGACCAGGCTCGGGACGCCGGCCAGGAAGGCGGGCGCGAACTTCTCCAGCGGGCCCCACACGGGGAAGTTGAAGGCGTTGATCTGGACGGCGACGCCCCGCAGCGGCGTCGCGATGTGCTGGGCGACGAACGTGCCCCCGCGGCTGAGCGGCTCGACGTTGCCCTCGACGTAGACGGTGTCGTTCGGCAGCTCGCGCTTGCCCTTGGAGGCGTAGCTGAACAGCACGCCGATGCCGCCGTCGATGTCGAACTTGGAGTCACCGAGGGTGGCCCCCGTGCGAGCGGAGAGTGCGTACAGCTCGTCGCGGTGCTCGCGCAGGTGGGACGCCAGTGCCTTGAGCAGGGCCGCACGCTGGTGGAACGTCAGCTCCCGCAGGGCCGGGCCGCCGACCGTGCGGCCGTACTCGAGAGCGGCGGCGAAGTCGACGCCGTTCGACGAGATCCGGGCGACCTCCTCGCCGGTGGCCGCGTCGTGCAGCGGGACGCCCTCGTCCGCCGCCGTGTGCCACCCGCCCGAGACGTAGCTGCGCAGCAATGCCATCAGGTCCCTCTCGCCGAATTACCTACCGGACGTTCAGTTAATCGCATGGTATCCGCTGCGGCCGAAGATCGGAAGGCCGGCGCTTGACACCGGCCCCGGCCACTGCCTTTACTGAGCGGCACCGCGAGGTGACCGTCCATTCGGTCAGTGGGACGGAGGGTGCATGACCAACGCCGCGCACACCATGTTCGCCGCCGACGAGGCGTCGCGCGCGCTGGGCATCGAACTCGTCGAGGCCGCCGACGGCCACGCCGTCGCGACCATGACGATCACCCGCGCGATGGTCAACGGCCACGACATCGCCCACGGCGGGTACGTCTTCCTGCTGGCCGACACGACCTTCGCCTGCGCCTGCAACACCCATGGCCCGGTGACGGTGGCCGCGGGCGCCGAAATCTCGTTCGTCGCGGCCGGCCGGCTCGGCGACCACCTCGTCGCGACGGCCACCGAGCGCACCCGCTTCGGCCGCAACGGCATCTACGACGTCACGGTGCACCGGGAGACCCCCGCCGGGCCCGAGGTCGTCGCCGAATTCCGCGGCCGCAGCCGCGTCCTCTCCGCGAAACAGGACCGACCATGATCGAGACGGACATCGGCGCCGACGAGCTGGCCGCCCTCCAGCTGGAACGTCTGCAGTGGACACTCCGGCACGCCTACGCGAACGTGCCCGCGTACACGCGCAAGTTCGACGAGGCCGGCGTCCACCCGGACGACTGCAAGGAACTGGCCGACCTGGCCAAGTTCCCGTTCACCACCAAGCAGGATCTGCGCGAGAACTACCCGTTCGGGATGTTCGCCGTGCCGCAGGAGGATGTCCGGCGCATCCACGCTTCCAGCGGCACCACCGGGAAGGCCACCGTCGTCGGGTACACCGAGCAGGACATCGACACCTGGGCGACGGTGATGGCCCGCTCGATCCACGCCGCGGGCGGGCGGCCCGGGCACAAGGTGCACGTCGCCTACGGCTACGGCCTGTTCACCGGCGGGCTCGGCGCGCACTACGGCGCCGAGAAGCTCGGCTGCACGGTGATCCCGGCGTCGGGCGGGATGACCGCGCGGCAGGTGCAGCTGATCACCGACTTCCGGCCCGAGGTCATCATGGTGACGCCGTCGTACATGCTGACGCTGCTCGACGAGTTCGAGCGGCAGGGTGTCGACCCGCGTGCGTCGTCGCTGAAGGTGGGCATCTTCGGCGCCGAGCCGTGGACCGAGCAGATGCGCGCGGAGATCGAGGAGCGGTTCGCGCTCGACGCCGTCGACATCTACGGGCTGTCGGAGGTGATGGGCCCGGGGGTCGCGCAGGAGTGCGTCGAGACCAAGGACGGCCTGCACATCTGGGAAGACCACTTCTACCCCGAGGTGATCGACCCGTACTCCGAGGACGTCCTGGGCGGCGGCGAGACCGGGGAGCTGGTGTTCACGTCGCTGACCAAGCAGGCGCTGCCGATCATCCGCTACCGCACCCGCGACCTGACGGCGCTCTCGCCGGGGACCGCGCGGCCGGCGTTCCGGCGGATGGCCAAGGTCACCGGGCGCACCGACGACCTGATCATCCTGCGCGGGGTCAACGTCTTCCCGACGCAGATCGAGGAGATCGTGCTGCGGACCGACGGGCTGAGCCCGCACTTCCAGCTCGTCCGGTCCACGCGCGGGCGGCTCGACCACCTGACCGTGCGGGTGGAGGCGCGGCACGACACTTCTGCTGCTTCGCGGGAGCAGTCGGCGGCCTCGCTGGTTTCGCAGGTGAAGGACGGCGTCGGGGTGACCGTGTCGGTGGACGTCGTCGACCCGGACACCCTGGAGCGGTCCATGGGCAAGATGCGGCGGATCATCGACCAGCGGGAGCGGCCGTGACGACCCCGCGGCGCGGACGCCCCGGCTACGACCTGGAGTCGCTGCTGCAGGTGGCGGTGAAGCTGTTCAACGAGCGCGGCTACGACGGCACGAGCATGGAGGACCTCTCCCGCAAGCTCGGCATCACGAAGTCGGCGATCTACCACCACGTGCCGAGCAAGGAGGAACTGCTGCGGCTGGCGGTGGACCGGGCCCTGGACGGGCTGTTCGAGGTGGCGTCGGCGACGGCCCAGCTGGACGGCCGGGCGATCGACCGGCTGGAGCACCTGGTGCGCGGCAGCGTGCTGGTACTGGCGGACCGGCTGCCGTTCGTGACGTTGCTGCTGCGCGTACGGGGGAACACGAAGGTGGAGCGCGCGGCGTTGGCACGCCGGCGCGAGTTCGACCGGCTGGTGACGGACCTGGTGAAGCAGGCCGAAGCGGAGGGCGACATCCGCCCGGACGTCGACCCGGCGGTGACGGCGCGGCTGGTGTTCGGCATGGTGAACTCGCTGATCGAGTGGTACAAGCCGCGCCGGGGTTCGGCGGCGGCCGAGGTGGCGGACGCGGTGTGCAAGGTGGCCTTCGAGGGCCTGCGCACCGGAACGTGAGCCGGGAGCCGCTTGCGCCCCAATGTGGCCTTCGGTGCGTTGAACGCACCCAAGGCGGCCTTCGGTGCGTTGAACGCAACCAAGGCCACATTGAGGTTTTCTCAGTAGGGCTGGGCTCGGGTGGGCGTGTTGGCGTGGGATGAGGCGTGGGGCCCCTGGTAGGACTGGATTTGCGAAGATCGAATCCTAGAGTTCCAGAGGCCCCACGTGATCCATTA
>NZ_JADWPD010000064.1 GCF_017308975.1 Amycolatopsis sp. MtRt-6
GCCGCGACGGGCCACCGCGACGACATCGTCACGGAACTCACGGGGGTAGGGCTTGGGCACGGTGACATCCTTCCAGGCGAGGCCGAAGCCTCACAGATGAGGTGTCAACCAGACCCTGGGCAGACCCGGGTTCGGATCGCCATAGCGACGGACATGGATCTTTTGACCAGTCCTTCGTCGGAACGTGGCGCTGTCACCGGCTGTTCGTGCAGGTGTGGGCGTAGGGGGCGAACGGCAGATACTGGCGCCATTCGTCCGGGGTGAGGTCTCGGATCGCCGCGGTGCAGAGGTGGGTGATCGCCTGCCCCGGGTCGACGTCCCAGAGGATCAGGGTCTGGTCCGAACCGGCGGTGGCGAGGGTGTTCCCGTCAGGGCTGAAGGCGACGGCGTGGATGCGCTGGGTGTGGCCGGTGAGGCGGGCTGTGATGGTTCGGCGCGCGGTGTCCCAGAGGGTGACGGTGGCTTCGCCACTGGTGTAGGCGAGGGTGCGCCCGTCGGGGCTGAAGGCCACGCCGGTGAAGTCGGCGTCGGCGTGGTCGGTGAACGTCGTCAGCCGCGTGCGGGTGGCGATGTCCCAGAGGATGATCGTCTGGTCGTGGCCGGCGGTCGCGAGGGTTCGCCCGTCGGTGCCGAACTTGACGGCTCTGACCCAGCTGGTGTGGCCGGTGAGAGCGGCGAGCTGGGTACCGGTGGTGGGGTCCCAGAGCTTGACGGTCAGGTCGTGGCTGGCGGTGGCCAGTAGCCGCCCGTCGGGGCTGAACTGGAGGCCGTTGACGGGTCCGGCGTGCCCGGTGAGGGTCTTGAGCACGGCGCCGGTAGCGGCGTCGCGGATGAGGACTGTCCGGTCGACGCTGGCGGTGGCGATGCGGCGGCCGTCGGTGCTGAACGCGACGTTGAGTACCGCGCCTGTGTGACCGGTCAGCCGGGTGGGTGTGCCGGTGTCGAGGTTCCAAAGGGTGAGCATGTTGCCGGCGGCGCCGTCCGGGCAGCAGGGGGAGGGCTGGGTGACGGTGGCCAGCGTGTGGCCGTCGGGGCCGAAAGCGACGGCATTGGTGAACACCTCACCATCGGTGAGGACCGCGCGGAGGCTGCGGTCGGCGGTGTTCCAGAGGGTCGTCCGGTTGCCGCTGGCGGTGGCGACGGTGCGCCCGTCGGGGCTGAACGCGATAGCGCTGACCATTTTCGGGTGTTCGGCGACGGCAGGCTGGCCGGGGTCCCACAGGAGGATGGAGCCGTCTTCGCTGCCGGCGGCGAGCATCGAGGTGCGCGGGCTGAACGCCATGGTGTAGACAGCGGTCCGGGGACCGCTGAGCCGCCCCCTCAGGACCCGGTGGCGGGTGTCCCACAGCAGTACCGCCGTGTCGTCCCCGGCGGTGGCCAGGGTGCGTCCGTCGGGGCTGAACGCCAGTGCCATGACCTGTCCGGACTTGTGGTGGGTGAAGGTGGTCATCCGGGTGCGGGTGGGCACGTCCCAGATGACCGCGGTGGTGTCGCCGGTGCCGACGGCCAAGATGGCCCCGTCCGGGCTGAAGGCGACGGCGTACGCACCGTCGGTGTGGCCGGTCAACGTGGCTACCCGGGTGGAGCGGGTGACGTCCCACAGGATCACCGTCGAGTCCGCCGAGGCGGTGGCGAGGGTGCGCCCGTCGGGGCTGAACGCCAGTGTGTGCACGGTTTCGGTGTGACCTGAAAGCGTGGTCAACCGCGTGCGTCGAGCCACGTCCCAGAGGACCACCTCGTTGTCGGCCGTCGTGGCCAGGATCCGGCCGTCAGGGCTGAACACGATGTCTTGTACGCGCTTGGTGAGGCTGTTCATGGTCGCGACGGGAGTGCGGTGGTCGAGATCCCAGATCGCGATCCGGTCGTCATCCCCGCCGGTGGCGGCCGTGTACCCGTCCGGGCTCACGGCGGCGGCGGTCAACCAGGTGTGGTGGCCGGTGAGCGTTGCTGTTCTGGCGCGTCGGCCGGTGTCCCACAGGGACAGGGTCTGGTCCCGGCCGACGCTGAGCACGGTGTTGCCGTCCTGAAGGTAGGCGATCTGGGAGACGGCGCCGGTGTGACCGAGGAGTTTGCCGAAGTGGCCTCGATAGGGCGACATGCTGAGCAGGGCACTGCGCGCCTCGGTCGTGGGTGCTGTGCGGTAGGCCTGCGCGGCAAGCAGCATGGCGGTGCCAGGCTCGGAGCTGGCCAGCCCGAGCGATTCGGCGGCGAGCTGCCGGGAGACCGCGGTTTCCCGTTGCGCGACCGCGTCACGGCGTTGCACGAGGGCGACTGTGCCGGCGCCGACGGCGGCCAGCAACAACACGCTCAACGCTGCGACGAGGTACCGGAGCTGTCGCTGGCGGCGGGTGGTGGCGGCGCGTTCCCGGTCGGCCAGGTCGAGGGATGCGTCGAGGAATTCCCGCTCTGTCGCGGTCATGGTGGCGCGCCCGGCGTTGCGGGCGGCCCATTCGCGGGCAACAGCGAGCCGGGCGCCCCGGTACAGCGCCCCGGGGTCGCGGTCCAGCGACATCCAGGACTGAGTCGCCTCGCTGAGTTGCCGGTGGGTACGCAGCCCTTCCCGGTCGGTGGTCAGCCAGCGTTGCAGTCGTGGCCAGGCGCGGATGAGAGCTTCATGGGCGATCTCGACGGTGTCCTCGCCGAGTACGACGAGGCGGGCCGCGGCGAGCCGGTCGAGTACGGAGTCGATGCCGGGCAGGTCCAGTTCGGCGCGCGGGATCCGGCGGCGGGTGTCCTCGACACCTTCACCGAACGCGACCAGCCGGATCAACGTCTGCCGTGCGGTGTCGCGCTGGTCGTCGTCGAAGCTGTCGTAGAGGGTTTCCGCGGTTTGGGCGATCGCGCCGGCCACGCCGCCCGCGGCCTCATAGCCGGTGACGCCCAGCACATCACCGCGGCGCTGCCGCCAGGTCTCCAGCAATGCGTGGGACAGCAGCGGCAGCGCACCGGGTTGCCCGGACGCATCGGCAAGAATCTTCGTCACCAAGGCGCGTTCGACGGTCAACCCGACCAGAGCCGCGGGTTTGGTGACCACGTCACGCAGTTCGTCCTCGGTCAGCGGCGGGACGGGAACGTTCGCCCCAGCCAGGAGCCCCGCCAGCACCGGCAGATCCGCACAGCGGGCGTAGAAGTCCGAGCGGACTCCCAGCACCACCGTGGCCCTCGGATCGGAACCGGTCACCAGGCTGGCGAGCCGGTCCACGAACGCACGGCGCCGCGCCGGGTCCAGGCAATGGGTGAACACCTCCTCGAACTGATCGACGATGAGCACCCGGCCGGAACCGGCCGGTGCGGAGCCGATCGCCGCCAGCGCCGCCGCTTCCGGGTCGCGGCCTGGCGTCATCAGCACCACGGTTCGCCCCTGTTCTCCGGGCCCAACCGCACCTGAGGACAGGGCCGGAACCAACCCGGCACGCAGCAACGAGGACTTGCCGCTGCCCGAGGCTCCGAACACCGCCACAAACCGTCGCTTCCTCAACAGCCGGACAAGCTGCGCCACCATCGCGTCCCGCCCGAAGTATCGGGCGCCGTCATGCACCTCGTAACTGAAAAGTCCCTGATAAGGCGGATTCGCGTCATCGGCCGGCGAGTGACTCGCGGCGGCTCGCCGCCACAACCGCTCCCAGTCGATCGGGTCACCGCCGCACGCCCGTACGTAGGCCAAAGTCACAGCCAAGCTCGGCAGTTGCTTCCCGCCAGCGGCGTTGGCCAGCGTCGGAGCCGAATACCCGGCCCGTGCGGCCAATTCCCGATATCCCGGATTGCCTGCCTGCCGACGCAGCTCCCGCAAGCCGGAAGCCAATGAAGCAACCGGACTGGACCCGGTCAATTTCCGCTCAGGCCGCGGCATAACCCCTCCCTGGTGACGCGCGCTCGCCGAATCCATCTATACACCGATGCCACCGAAGGCGGTTCGCTCCTCGCTGGCGAATTACTCCACCCGGCGGACGGTTGTTAAGCGCGAACGGGGCTGGGCAACAACGCTCCGGCCTGGTCGGATGGACATCGTCGAGAACGAACGACCCCGAACCGCACCAGGATCGGGGGCTCGACGCGCAGCACTCGACGAGAACTCCACAAGTCGTTCGGGGCACAGCCCAGGATGGGGGACACGGTGTAGAGACTGAAGATCATCGGGGTGGCAGCCACGCTGGCCGCCATGCTGCTGGGGTGCAACCGGCGGTGGCCGCACCGGCCCAAGGTGCGGTTCCGGCCGCGCCGGCGACGACGGACAAGCCGTCGGCCGGGGTTCGCAGCGTGGCACCGGTGGCCATCACTCAGGTGTCCCTGCACGGTGACGAACCGCTGGGCATGTGTCACTCCGCCGCACCTGGTCAGACTATGCGTGCTCGTACATTCCCGCCGATGACCAACCCTAGTGACTGTTGATCAACCTCTGATCCGCACGGAAAGGTTACCAGAATGGGACGCAACATCAGACGAGCGGGGGCGGTGGCAGCGCTCATTCCCCTGGCTGCCGCCGGGTTGACGGTGAGCTCTTCGACGCCAGCATCCGCCGCGCCGACAGCGTGCACCAACGCCGCCGCCAACATCGACTACGTGCTGCGGAGCTCCTGGACCAGATGCTGGTCCGGCACCGGTCATTTCAAGGTCCTCATCAGCTGCAAGAGCTCCCCCAATTCACCTTGGACAGGACTTGTCCAAGGTCCTGTCTGGGTTAGCGTTCAGGAAGGCGCAGCAGGGGTCATCTCGGCTGCGGTCTGCCCGCCGGCGCAGCCGTTGATCGTTTCTGCCACGACGTTGACCTGACGCCTGCACGACTAGTAGTACTTTGTTATGTTCGGTGGCGGTTGTTGCGGTGTAAGGGTTTCACCGTTTGGTGGCAGGTCAGGCACACGCCGGTCCAGGTCGCGAGGAGCAGTTGCAGTTCGCGGATGGTCACGTAGAGGGTCAGGCCGGCGCAGCCGCT
>NZ_JADWPD010000065.1 GCF_017308975.1 Amycolatopsis sp. MtRt-6
GCTCGCGATCACGCGGGTCGGGCATCGGCGGTCCGTACTTCTCCTTCTTGCCCTGCCGGTTCCTGGCGGCTTGGGCTTCGCGCGTCTGCCGTTTCTCGAGGCGTTTGACTTCTGCTTCGGTTTCGGTGACTCGCTGCGTGGTGCGTCGGCCTGCGGCTCGCCGGGCTTCGGCTGCCTCGTCCTTGGCTTGTTCGAGTTGTCGCCTCAGGCCGGTGCCGGGGTTGCCGCCCTGCTGGTCGCGTCCGTACTGGGCCCGGCCTTTCGCGGTCTGTTGCAGGTCGCGAAGCGCCTCCTCACGCTTTTCGCGCTCCCGCTTGCTTTCCCGCGGCGAGAGCAGCTTGTCCTCGACCGACTTGGGTGGTGCCTGCCGCAGGGAGTCCAACGCTTGGTCGATAGGCGACTTGCCAGGGGCCTCCGGCGACTTCGGCGGATCCTGCTCGCGATCACGCGGGTCGGGCATCGGCGGTCCGTACTTCTCCTTCTTGCCCTGCCGGTTCCTGGCGGCTTGGGCTTCGCGCGTCTGCCGTTTCTCGAGGCGTTTGACTTCTGCTTCGGTTTCGGTGACTCGCTGCGTGGTGCGTCGGCCTGCGGCTCGCCGGGCTTCGGCTGCCTCGTCCTTGGCTTGTTCGAGTTGTCGTCTCAGGCCAGTGCCGGGGTTGCCGCCCTGCTGGTCGCGTCCGTACTGGGCCCGGCCTTTCGCGGTCCGTTGCAGGTCGCGAAGCGCCTCCTCACTTTTCTTGCGCGCCTCCTGCGCATTGTCGGTGGGCGTCTTGCGCGGCCCCCGGGACGCGGCGGTGCGGGAGTCCTCGCCCTTCGAGCCCTTTGACTCCCGCTTCAGGCCCCCGCCCGGTCCCGAGTGCGGGCCGGCCCCCTTGCCCGACCGCTTCACCCCGGCGTTCTTCTCCGGCCCGGCCTCTTTCTTCGAGGCGGAAGGTGCCTTCTTGCCGTCGGATTTTTCGACGCCGGCAATCCCGGCTGGTGCTCCCTTGTCCGGGGCGGCTTGGGCGGCCGCCGTGCCGAGCAAGCCGAAAGCAATGGTGAGGAATCCGCCTGAAGCGGTGTAGAGAATGGCCCGCTGGGCGGCGGTCATGTTCGAACTCACGAATACTCCTCCTGTTCCTGGAGTTTGTGAATCGAAGCGAGTCTGGACGCCCCTGGTCCACCCGGGATACATCCGCGATACATCGGCGCTGTCCCGGGGCAGGTGCAGGACACCCCGGTGACCGCCGGCCCTGACACCCCCGCCGTGGTGGCGTCGAGCAGGTCGGCGGCGGACCGCCGGATCGGCGTCACTCGCCTTCGGCAGGGGCCGGCGTGGTGTGGTTGCGGATAAGAGTGGCGGCGATGTCGGCCAGTTTGACGTTGAGGTCCTGGGAGGTGCGGCGCAGCAGGTGGAAGGCGGCGTCGGCGTCGATGCCGTGGCGGGCCGTCAGGATCCCCTTGGCCTGGCCGATCACGTCGCGGGAGGCGATGGCGCGGTGGAGATGGGTGCGCGTTCGAGGTCGGCGATCTCGGCGGTGTGGGTGTGCTGGAGGGCCAGGGAGGCGTGGGTGGCCAGGAGGAGGGCGCGGCGGCGGTCGGTTTCGGTGATGCCGCCGCGATGGGCGTAGACGTTCAGGGCGCCGCTGAGCCCGGCTCGCTGTGCGGGCAGCAGGCCGGTGGAGAGGACGGCGCCGAGGCCGTGCGCGGTGGCGACGGCGGCGAACTGGGGCCAGGCCGAACTGCGGGCGAGGTCCTGGTCGAGGGCGTAGGCGGGGCCGTCGGGGTCGGCGGCGTCCAGGCAGGACCCCGATCCAGTGCGGTACTGGACGTCGTCGAGGTCGGCGGTGATGTCGGGGATTTCGACCGGGGTGAAGTAACGGCCGCCGAGGTCGCGCAGGGTGATGCTGGCCAGCCGGGCGTGCGGCACGACGACCGTCGTCGCGGCGACCACTGCTGCAGCGCCTGGCTGACGCTGGTGGCGTCGAGCAGGAGCCGTGTGAGGGCTGCCAGCTGTTCGCCGAGCTGCCGTTCGCCGGTGGGTGCCGGGGCGGCGGCGAGGGCCTCGTCCACGCCGGAGTGCACCGGCAGGGTGCCCGTGGGCAGGCTGCTGTGCAGGCTCCGGGCGTTGAGCGCGTGCGGGTCGAGCAGGACCGGGCCGCGGTGCGGTTCTCCGAGGTGTCGGCACTGGAACTCACCCGCGACGCGGTCGAGTTCCACGCCACCTCACCCGCGGAGGTGCCACGGTGACGTCCATTTCCTCGGTGCTGCACGCGGAGTGGACCAAGTTCCGGACCGTCCGGGGCTGGGCCGCCGGCCTGATGGCCGCGGCGCTGATGGTGGTGGTCGCGCTGCTCGCCGGGCCGGCAGCGATCAGCACGGCTCACCGCCGGTCCCGATCGGGCCGGGCGACGAGCCGGTCACCGACAGCTTCTACTTCGTGCACCAGCCGATGACCGGAAACGGCAGCAGGGCCCCGTGCCGTGGGCGAAAGCCGGGATCCTCGTCAAGGACGGCACCCACCCCGGATCGCCGTACGTGGCGATCATGGTCACCGGCAGCCACGGCGTGCGGATGCAGGACAACTACGTCAACGACACAGCAGGTGCCCCCGGCGCGGTCTCCGCCGCGTCACCCCGCTGGCTGCGGCTGGAGATGCCGCGGCGATCGAGCACTGACACCTCGTGCGGGTAGGGCGAGGTTGACACGAGAGGGTGAACCGAGACGGCGACACCAGGCAGCGGGCCAGTTTCTGTCGGGGGTGGCTGTTGAGATCCTGGGCCATGGAAATCGATGAGCTGGTCAGCGCGACGGCGACACTGAACAACGTCCCCGGCGACACCGTGGCCACCCTGCTGGAGAAGGCGATGCACGAGGCCCGCGTCCGCGGGCTGCGAGTGCTGCCCGCGAGGATCGACGGCGAAACTGTGGTCACTTTGGACTCCGACGCCCTGAGCGTGACCGAAGTCGTCGACGCGGCCGTCGCCGGCGGCGCCGCGCTGTTCTACATCCACCACGAGCTCGCCGACACCGCCCCGGTCATGGGCGCTCTCGCCGAGGCCGGCCTGCCGGAAGTGTGTCCGCAGCGGGACCGGTTCCAGGCCGCGCTGAAGCGGGTGGAGGGATGGGTGGCACGGCTGGAGCTCGGCTTCGCCCACCACGGCGCGCTCCATGTCTGGACCGTGCAGGCCGCGTGGCAGGACACGCTCGAGGAGCTGATCGATCCGCCCCGGCGGCTGGGCATGCAGGTCGGCTACCCCGATCGGCGCCAGCTCTGCGACGACGAGATCACCGCGCTGGCCGAACGGGTCGTCGCCGACCCGGCTTTCCGCCGAGCCGCCACTTTCGGGGAGCGGGTCTTGGCGGGACGGAAGGTGCCGCAGGTTGCCGAGCTGCACGACGATCCGGCGACCCGGTTCAACGCCCGCGAAGACGAACTCACGCAACTGCTGTCCACCGACCCCAAGTTCAGGACCATCAACACCGCGCCGGCCCGCAAGCAGTACGCCCGGGAATGGATCCTCGCCCACAGCGACGGGCTCCGGGCCGACAGTACCTGGGTGGGTGAACTCGCGGCGCAGGCCTGGCGCCGCGGCACCGGCGGTGCCGCGCAGCTAAGCTTCTGACCACCAGCCCGGCCGGCCACGCCGCCGATCCCGCAGCGTCGAAGCGCTATCTTGGTGACCGTCACATCGGTTCGTAGATCAGCGTGAGCGCACAGTCGTTCTCGTCGTGCAGGTCGTAGACGGCGTAGGTCACCGCGCGGAGGATCATGTTCGGGTCGCTGCGGCCGCACCACTCGGCGGCCGCAGCGAACACAGCCTCGTCGGCCGCGCCGGCGAACTGCACCGTGTTGAACGGGCTGTCGTAGCCAGCTCGGATGCGCGAGTGGCTCGTGGAAGCCACCGCGCCCCGCAGCGGCTGCTGCTACTCCTGCGATGCGAGCTGGTGTCTGGCAGCGGATACAGCCCGCAGTTCATCCCCGTCCTGGCCGGGATCCGGGTGCCCCGGCTGACCGGTGGTGGGCGGCCGCGAACGCGTCCGGATCGGGTGCTGGCGGACAAGGCCTACACCTCCAAAGCCAACCGGGCTCACCTGCGCAAACGCGGGGTCAAAGCGACTATCCCGAGCAAGGCCGACCAGGACGCGCACCGCAAGGCCAAGGGGTCGAAGGGCGGCCGGCCACCGGCCTTCGACCCCGAAATCTACAAACAGCGCCACGCCGTGGAGTGCGGCATCAACCGGCTCAAACGCCACCGTGGGGTGGCCACCCGATACGACAAGCTCGCCGTCCGCTACGAAGCCACCGTCCACATCGCCGCCATCAACGAATGGCTCTGACCTACTTCGATACAGACCCTAGTAGTACTTTGTTAGGTCTTGGCGTGTCGTGGGGACGTGGAGCAGGCTGGGTGATTTCATGCTTCGGTGACTCCTGACGAGCTTGTCCATGTCCGGCAATGTCTTGAGTCCTTTGCGGCGGAGGTGTTCGCTCCTTTGGCCCGGTCGGATCAGCGGGCCAAGGGCGAGACGTATCTGCGGGGGCTGTTGCTGGATGGGCGGCGTA
>NZ_JADWPD010000066.1 GCF_017308975.1 Amycolatopsis sp. MtRt-6
ACCGGGCCAGCTCGGTCTGCTCACCCCGGGCCGTGACATAGCGGTCACGCTGCTCGGCGCTCTCGATCTCGAACAACATCAGGTACTGCCCGGTCCGCTCTCCCCGCAACCCGCGCAACAGCGTCCACCGCCACCCCGGGTACAACGGCAGATGAACACCTTCACCACGCACGAAGGTCTCGAACTCCTCCGGCGTCACACCAGCCTCCGTGTCGATGGCGATGTACTGAAAGGTGAACACCGACGACCGTCCCATTGCGCGTCCAATCCTCAGGCCGGGAAAAGGGACCGCGTCCGACAAGCACGACTCCCCACACCCCATCCTGCCCGCTCGAGAGCAACGGGGCCCCGCAGGAGACGCTAGCCGCACCTCGCGTTCCCGGGTTCGCTCGCGACGGGTCTCGTCGTGACACGCCCCAGCATGAACTGCGACTGCTCGCTACTCCACGCGAACACGCACACCGTCGCCACTCCGTCGAACTCAATGCCGCGCAGGGTGCCGAACAACGCGTCCAGTACGCCTCGCCCTGGCCGGCCCGGCGGCCGACGCCGTTACCCAGAGTTCCGGATCTGAAGCCTCACGCGTCGATGCATAGGGCGTTATACGGCCAGCGGGCTCTTCCGGCGCCCTGGATGCGCCAATCGGACCAGAACATGCCGTAGTCGAAGGCGACTTTGCCCGCCTGGCCAGCTCGTCCTGGGCCCCGGGGTCCTGGGGCACGAAGACGCCGGCGAGTGCGGTGGCCGGGCGCGTTCGTAACCCGGTGGTCGCTCAGTCGTCACCGTCGGATTCCTCGGCGCGCTCGCGGTTGCCCTGCTGCCGCTCCTGCTCCCGCCGGCTGTAGGTCGCCCGGCGGACGCGTTCCTCGTCTTCGACGCTCGAACCCAACGCCCCGGCGACGATGCCCACGGAAGCCGCCAGCCACACCAGCTTCAAGTACGAAGCCGGCCCGGCCGGATGGCCGAGAACCTGCCCGAAATACATGCCCTCGACCAAAACGATCGACGCCACCAGCGCCAGCCCGAACAGGATGGCGTACATGCACGCCACACCGATCGACAACGTCAGCGCGGTCGAAGCGTTGTACAACACAGCTTTGCGCCGGTCGAGATGCCCGGACGGCGAATCCCACAGGTGGTTGTGCACCATCAGCCAGCCTGCCATGAGCAGGATCGCCAGCACCGTGATCCCCGCCAGCCGCAGCGCGGGCAGCGCTTCGGCGAGCTTCCAGAACGAGGTCGTGATGATGCCGTACGCGGCAGTGGCCGCCGCGGCCGCGGTCGCTCCGGCGAGGTTGGGCACCAGCCGCCACGGCCGGTTGTCCCGGATCATCCCGGCCAGCAACCGCACCCGGCCACGCAGACCCACCAAAGCCAGGTGCTCGTCGGCGGCGCCGCGGCCGCGGACGTGCCGCGTCGGCGCGACCAGGTCACGCAGCCGGTCGAGGATCCCGCGCGGCGGATCGGCCTCCTTTGCCGTACGGCGCGCCACCAGGTGCCGGACCAGGTGGACGACCAGCCGGGACACCCGGCCCCGCAGCCGCAATGCCCCGAGCGCAGGCAACGACACCATCGCCACACCGTGGTCGACGTTGTAGTCCGAGGCGATCGGGACCGTGCCGGATCGCCGCGGGAGGTCGGTGACCAGCACCAGCAGGTCCCAGCCGTGTTCGGCCCGGCGCTCCTCCGCCAGGGCCAGCATGGGGATGTCACCTTCCTCGTTCAGCGGAAGGGACTGAGTCTCGTGCTCGACGCGCCACGTCGTCTCCTCGCCGAGGTCACGGGCCAGGCGGGCGGGCAGGCCTTCCGCGATTCTCCCGGCGAGCTGCCCGGGCAACCCGTCATCGGTCAATAGCCCCACCACGAGGGCCTCCGGCGCACGCTGGGTCATGCTCAAGCCTTCCTCGATCGACGAGGTGAGCCCTCCGGGTTCCCGGCCCGCCCCCCGGCAAACGGCCGGGCGTTTGCCAGCCGGGTCACCGGGTACCGCACGTGGTATGACCGAAAAGGACGAAACGGCGACCGGCGAAGATCTGCGTGCCGAAGAATTCGACCGTGCCGCGGTGGGAGACTCAGGTCAAGCACCACATCACCATCGCCGGATCCAGTACCCACCCAAGATCAGCGTTCAGCTCTCCTTCAGTGGTCACAGACCAACCTTATCGAGACAGCCGCTCCTCAGACAGCGACCCGGCAGCTCGACGCAAGGCTCGCCGGGGCAGACAAGCGACATCGCGCAGCCGGCCAGCTCACGATCAGCGGTCAGGAGCCTACTCAGCCATACCCGCCCGCCCCCGCCGTCACGCTGTCGACATGACGCGGAGCCGTCCCGCTGCTCGTCATCGCAGCCGATGCGGCGGTCGAATCTCGGCTGAACTTGTCTGGGCGCTGGACTTCTCGCCGCCGCAGGTGGGTGACGATCTCCGCGGGTCGCAAACGGCCCGTGTAGCCTGGGAGCGCTCTCAACGCGCTCCAGTCGTGACCGGCCGGGGCCGACGGGTCTGGCGGACGTGCCGATCGGCAGGATCGACGCGCCACTGGCGGCGGCCGATCCGGGATCGGCCGCCGCCAGTCGCCTACCGCAGTCCGGTTCCGGGTCAGGTGCCGTAGCCCGGCGGATTCTCGGCGCCATACCTGGCCAGGTCTTCCCAGCTGGGCAGCGTCGGCCAGTCGAAGAGGCGGCCGGACTGGCTGTACTCGACGCCGGCCATGGCGCCGCCGCCGAAGCCGATCCCGACGCCGTACCCTGTGGTGAAGTTCTTGCCGTCGCGGGTGACGGAGGCGGAAACAGATCCACCCGGGCCGGCTTTCACACTGGCCGATCCGGCGTAGGATTCTCCCGGTATCTCATCGATATTGGCCGAAGACCCCTTCACGCTGATACCCACGCCGGCCGAAACCCCCGCTCCCGCGCCGGCGTCCAGGTCGGTGCTCCAGCCGAGCCCTCGCGAATCCCCGGTCAGGCAGGCGTCGCCGGCCGCGCCGGTGAAGGCCTGGAGGTTCCCGCCTGCGCACACCGAAAGGGAACCGTTCGGTTTTCCGTGCTTCCTGCTGTATTCGTCGATGTCTTTCTGCCGCTGCTCCTCCGCTGCTTTCACCCGTGCCGCCTCCGCGGCCTTCTGTTGTACCTCGGCCGCTTGCCGGCTGCGCAGCGCAGCCATCCTTTCGTTGTGCCGCCGCACGAGTTCTGCCACTTCGAGTTCGCGCTTGCTCGGCCCCCGCGCCACAGGCGGCTGCCCGCCCTGCGGCGCGGGGGTGGCGGTCGTCTCCTTCGGCGAGGACGGTTGAGCCGGCGCGAGAGTGAGATCACGAGGGCGGACGTAGGGCTCCAGCGGATCGGGTGCCGAAGACCGCAGGCCCAACCGACCGTCGGCGAGCAACTCCGACAAGGTCGGCTCGCGATCACGCGGGTCGGGCATCGGCGGTCCGTACTTCTCCTTCTTGCCCTGCCGGTTCCTGGCGGCTTGGGCTTCGCGCGTCTGCCGTTTCTCGAGGCGTTTGACTTCTGCTTCGGTTTCGGTGACTCGCTGCGTGGTGCGTCGGCCTGCGGCTCGCCGGGCTTCGGCTGCCTCGTCCTTGGCTTGTTCGAGTTGTCGCCTCAGGCCGGTGCCGGGGTTGCCGCCCTGCTGGTCGCGTCCGTACTGGGCCCGGCCTTTCGCGGTCTGTTGCAGGTCGCGAAGCGCCTCCTCACGCTTTTCGCGCTCCCGCTTGCTTTCCCGCGGCGAGAGCAGCTTGTCCTCGACCGACTTGGGTGGTGCCTGCCGCAGGGAGTCCAACGCTTGGTCGATAGGCGACTTGCCAGGGGCCTCCGGCGACTTCGGCGGATCCTGCTCGCGATCACGCGGGTCGGGCATCGGCGGTCCGTACTTCTCCTTCTTGCCCTGCCGGTTCCTGGCGGCTTGGGCTTCGCGCGTCTGCCGTTTC
>NZ_JADWPD010000067.1 GCF_017308975.1 Amycolatopsis sp. MtRt-6
GCCCGCAACGCCCGATCCGCTGCCCACTGCCGCCGCGCACCCACCGGTGCCTCCGGCACCTGCTTCCGACCGCGCCCCATCGCAAACCTCCGTGATCAAGGTGTTGCGACGACCAGTTGAATCCGCCACGAGTGCCGGGGTCAGTGTGGTGATCGCGCCGCCGAGAGCATCGCCGAGCTGCGCCACCAGGCCAGCGACCACCGGCGCGAGCGCGGCCACGATCGGCGCGAGCGCCGCCACCGCGGGCACCAAGACAGCGGCGAGACCTTGCGCCGCCGCACCCAGGATCGGGACCAGCGCAGTAATCACCTGGCCGAGCGGGGCGATCGCTGGGGCCAGCGTGGCGAACGCGGCCCCGATCATCGGGCCGAGTTGCGCGATCGCCGGGGCGATGCTGGTGACGATGGCCTGGCCGAGAGCGACCAGGATCGGCAGCAGCCCGGCGCTGGCGGCGTGCAGGCCGTCGAAGATCTGCACCAGCGCCGCTGCGCCCTGCGCTGAGTTCACGAACGCGGCGAGCTGCCCGGTCAGGGTGAGCAACGTGGACAGCAGGCCGTCCCCGCCGGTGCTCGCGGCGGAGAACACTGCGAACACAACCTGGGCCAGGTTCTTCAGGACCGTGACCAGGTCCCCGACCGCCGACAGCCCGGCCGACAGCCATTCGCGGAGCTGCCCGGACTGGCGGGCCTGGGCGATGAAGTCGGCGAACTTCTGCGCCCCGCCGGCGAGGCCGGCGCCGAAGCCGGGCAGGAACTCCGCGCCGACCGCCGCGATGTCGCGCAGCGCCTGAAGGAACGGCTGCACGCCCTTGGCCAGGTTCCCGAACATGGCCGAGGTGCTGTCCAGGATGGTGGTGACGTCGCCGACGGTGCGGCCTTCGCGGGCGAACGCAGCGAACCCGCCCGCCCCGGCGTTCAACCCGGTGGCGACCTTGCCCAGTCCGGTGCGCAGCAGCGGCAGATACGTGCCCGCCAGCCCGGTGATCTCGGAGGCGAGCCTGGCGAACAGGTGTTGCTGAACCTCCTGCCGGACACCGAGCAGCGCGGGCTTCAGCCCATGGGCAGCGTTCGCGGCCTCAGCCATCGCCGGGGCGAAGTCCTTGATAGCCTCGGCGTACTTCTTGGGATCCGACTCCTTGACCGCGTCGGCGAACCCGGCGACCCCGAGCTTCAGCGTCCCGATCGCGGCTGCGGCGGCGAGGCCGGCGGCCGGGACCAGCAGGAGCGACCCCGACGCGGTGGCCGCGACCTGGCCGATCCCGGCCAGCACCGTGACGGCCTGCCCGACCGCGGCGGCCATCGCGCCGTACTTCAGGACCGCCGCGCCGACCGACAGCCTCATCCGGGTGACCTGGGCGGTGGTGCGGTTCAGGCCGTCGTCGAGCTGGCCGAGGCCGCGCACCGTGGCGCCGACGCTCTTGTCCGCCACGGCCTTGATCGAGACCGAGCGACCGGACAGCTCGTGGACCAGCCGCTGAAACTGGGTTTCCGCCGGGAGGGCGTCCAGTTCGGCCAACAGCCGGACCGCCGTCTGATCACCTTCGCGGGCCGCGACCCGGAGCTGTTCGCGCAGCAGCGCGGTTTGGACCTGCGCAGTGAGCCGCAGCGCGGGAGCTTCCCGCTCGGCCTCGCGGACCTGATCGCGGACGTGACGGCCGAGGCCCTGCAGGCTCGGCATGATCTTGAGGTAGGCGTGACCGACTGTTGCCACGGGCGGTCACCGCCCGAAATGGCTCGGAAGTGTCGGGGTGGGGGTTTACACTTCTGCCAAACTTGCGTAGGGACGGTCACGATGACGGAAGCGGATTCCATCTCTGAAAGCTTCGGACGGGCACTGCAGGTGCGGTTCAAGAGAATCGACCTATGGTGGGAACTCTTTCAGGGCAAGCTCGACACCCATCCGAACAGCCCACTGGCGGGAGATGACCGGGATACGGCTCCCTGGCAGGTTTCCCATGCTGCGCAGAGCTACTTGCTCAGTGCCGTGGAGCACCTGCACACGATTCGGATGCTCGTCGGGAAGGCGGGTGTCTTGCACCCGAGATCCACGTACACGCTGATGCGCTCGGCGTTGGAGAACGCGGCCACCGTTCTGTGGATGCTGGAGCCATCCCTGCGTAACGAGCGCATCGTTCGACGCCTCCGACTTCGTTGGACCGACGCTCTCGAACGAGAAGACATCGTCAACGACATGGGTACAGTGGATCGAAGCAGCCTCACCGATACGAGGACGAAGATTCTCGAAATTGCAGACCGGAAGGGTTTCACCGGCGACCAGCGGTCACAAGTTGTTGGGCGGAAAGTAAGTTACGTGAGCATGGTCAAGGCGGCGGCCGGTCCTGATCGGTCCATCACAGTGCCCGGCCACTTGACCGCGATTTGGTCGCAGCTAAGCGGAATCGCACACGGAAGCCAGCGAGCACAGATCGAACTACTTCAGCGGAACGTCGTCGCCGATGGCGGGCTGGGAACGCTCGAAGTTCGCTTGACGACGTCGGAGAAGGAGTTCATCACGATCCTCTCGATGACGATGCTGGTGGTCATCGACGCGCTTGAGCTGTTCACCAAGAAGCGCTCGAACCCTTGGGCAGCCGCCGCCTAGATGTCCCGCATCCACGTTGCGATCTCGCGCAGTGACTTCGGTTCCGGCTCGCCGGTGGCCGCGTGCCCAGATGGCCGCGTTCGTGGTGAAGAAGTTGGGATGTCCAGCGGTCCGTCGAGTTGCTCGGAGGAAATAGCTTGCCCGAGCGCCGTGGCCAGCAGTGCCCAGATCGCGGTGATGCGGCGCTCGGTCGCGGCGAGCAGGATCTCAGTCCGGCCCCAGGCCCCGTCCTGACTGAGTGTCCGCCACACCGCCGCGTCGTCCGGTAGATGCGTGACCAGCGTGCAAACACGGCGATAGGTCAGGCGGTTGCGGTAGAGGTCGAGCAGGTCGACCCCGAACCAGCGGAGGAAATCGGTTTCGAGAGCCTCGGCGGTCGCCTCGTCGGCCAGGAGGAGGGCGACCGTTACGGGTTTCCCCGGCCCAGCTCCTTCATCACCGCAGCCGAGAACTCCTCGGCGTCCGCGGCGGTCGAGGCCAGACCACGCCATGTCGCATACTGTTCGCTACCGAGGATGAGCTTGAGCGCGGCGAGGTGTTTGCCGGCTTCCTCGGCTTCGAGCGCATCGAGTGGGAAGTCCTCCGCGCGCGGCAAGGTGAACCGGGTGCCGCGCCACTGCACCGCTAGCGCGGTCGCCGGGGGTGTCGGCTTGCCGACGGCTTCAGATCGTTGGCGTGTGGCCATGGGTGTGGGGTTTCTCCTTTGAGTCTCATCTGTGGAATCTCGTCCTCAGCGTGGGGTGTCGGCGGACGGGGTCTGCCCAGACTTCGGTTGACACCGGAGCTGACTGTTTCTCAGGCCGCCACTGCGGGGGTGTAGATGGTCTCAAACTCGACTGGGGTGAGCTTGCCCAGCCCCCGTTGGCGGCGTTTGCGGTGG
>NZ_JADWPD010000068.1 GCF_017308975.1 Amycolatopsis sp. MtRt-6
AACCACCGTGAGTTCACGAATTCTGAAGGCCGGTTGAGAGGGAACTGACGTGTGTCCGATGTGGATGGCGGTGTGCGAGCGCGTCGGTTGGGGAACTGGCGGTGGTTCAGGGGCTGGCTGGGGGCAGGTTGGTGAGGTCGGGGTGGTCGAGGTTGGTGGTGTAGCGGGTGGCGGCTTTGATGCCGAGGCCGAAGAGGTCGACGATGCGGCGGGCGTCGCCGTCGGTGGCTCGGGCTTCGTCGAGGATGCGGTCTTGGCGGATGGAGGTGGCGGTGAGGCCGGTGCCGATGGTGAGTTTGACCCAGCGTTGGCCGACGGGGATGGTGCGTCCGGCGGTGCGGTAGTGCAGGAACAGGTGTGGGTTGATGCTGTTGGGCCAGCGGGTGTTGCGGTAGTCGAGGTAGTCGCTCAGGCGTGCGCGGACGGGGTCGGCGAGGACGATGATGCGGCCGGCTTGGTGGAGTCGGCCGTTGCGGGTGTCGGTGAGCTGGAGCCCGCGGATCTGGCTTGGTGTCAGGGCGTGGAAGGCGATGAGGGCGACGAGGAGGGCTTGGGCTGGTTTGGTCGAGTTGATCGCGTCGCGCAGGCTGGTGAGGTCGGCGGGCAGCAGTTGGTGTTCTTCGCTGTTGCTGGTCTTGACTCGGACGGTCGGGTTGGTGAACAGGACTTTCTGTCCTTTGAGGACCTTGAAGATCGACTTGAGTCCTTGGCCGGCTTCGGCGCGGGGGTTTCCGCTGGGCGGCAAGGCTTCCAGGATTGCGGTGCGGTCGATTTCGCGCAGCGAGGAGTGTCCGGTGTTGGCCCAGATCCGCAGGGTCGGCAGGGACCATTGCAGGTGCAGCCGGATGGTGACGGGGCTGCGTGGCCGGCGGCGGGGCGGGGTGGCGCTGCCGTTCTTCATGACGCTGAACCAGGCGCGCAGTTCGCCGGTCATGGTGTCGGGCAGGTCGGCGATGGTGCGGTCGAACCAGGCGTCGAGCGCGGGGGTGCGGTCTTCTTCGAGGAGCCCGGCGTCGGCGAGGACTTCCAGCACGGACCAGACCGGCAGGTCGATGCCGCGCAATGCGGCGACCTCGCTGGCCTTGAGCGGTGCGCCGGGGGTGTCTTGCAGGCCGAGCAGGATCCGCAGGCCGTGGCAGGTGTCCTCGGTGATGAGCGGCGTCCAGCCCTGCTGACCGGCGCGCTCGCGCGCGCGGCGGGCAAGGTCGGCGGCCAGATCCGGGTCAGGCGGAAGCGGGAGCCCGGCGCGGCCATGGGTGGTGAGGTCCCGCTGGGTGGGGAACAGCACGTGCTGGTCACCGGCGGTCATCTGGACCAGCGACGGCGCCGGGGTTTGGCGTGGTCGGGGCGGGCGCGGGGTCTCGCGTTGGAAGGCCATTCCGGCGAAGAACAGTTGTTGCCCGTCGCGGTTCGCGCCGATCAGGTCGAGGGGCTGGCCGAACTCGCGCAGCATGCTGGCCTGTTTGTGACACAACCGGCAGGAGCCGCGGTTGCTGAGGTGCGCGGTGGTGTGGCAGATGCAGCAGGCGCCGATGGTGCGGTGCTGGCGACGCCAGGCGTCGCAGCCGCGGCAGAGCCAGCCCAGGGTGCGGGTCGCGCCCCAGGCGTGGCAGTCGAGGCAGGACTCGACGCGCGGGATCGCCGAGGGGTGGCAGCGGCGGCAGAGTCCGGAGGCGTAGTAGTCGATGCGGGAGGTGCAGCGCAGGCAAGGCGGCGGGGTCACCGGACCGCCGGGCCAGCAGGTGAAGCAGTAGTCCACGCGCGCCATCGCGACCGGTGTCGCGCGGCAGACCGCGCACAAGGTCTTGTGTCCGGAGCTCACGCGGGCGGCAGCGTCCGGTTGCGGCCCAGGTGCGGGGTGACGGACGGCCCGGCGGAGGCTTCGGCAGCTTGGGCGGGGCGGCGGGCGGCGACCTGGTCGGGTTCGCAGATCAGCAGCTCGGCGGAGTTGCAGTTCAGCACGGTGCAGATGACGTCGAGGTCGTCGAGGCGGATCGAGGTCGGGGTGCCGGTCCAGAGGGCCGACATCTTGCCGGCGCTGATCTCGAGTCCGGCCTCGGCGAGCCGGCGGCGCATCTCGGTGGATTTCCAGATGCCGCGTTCAGCGGCTTTCATCCGCAGGTTCCAGCGCATCGCTGCGCTCCTTTCCGGTGCCGAGCCGGGCTGTGACCCGGTCGTTGGCGGTGGCCCAGGCGTGTTCGATGTGGTCGTCGTGGACGTGGATGTAGCCGGTGGTGGTGGAGAGCCAGGAATGGCCGAGCAGGTCCTGGATCGCTTTGAGGTCAACGCCTCTGGCGTAGAGGGAGGATGCGCAGAAGTGCCGCAGGCCGTGCGGGCTGAGCCGCCCGTTCCAGGCCGGCAGCCAGTGGCCGACTGCCCCGGCCAGGCCGGTCCGCAGCGCGTCGTCGCCGGCGCGCAGGCAGTGCCCGGTGTGCCGGTCGCGGCGTTCGCTGGGCAGCAGCGGCGCGTCCGGGTCGTCGTAGTCGTCGCCGAACTGGTGACGGACGTCGGTGAGCCACCAGGTGATCAACGCGTTCACCGAGTCGATTGCCGGGATCAGCCGGGTCTTTGGTCCCCGGCCTCGGCTGCCTTTGCCGAAGCGGATGTTCAGCTTGCCGAGCTCGCCGAGATCGGGGCGCCAGTCGCGGATGTCGAGCATGACCGTCTCGGTGATCCGCAGCCCGGCACGGCGCCAGAGCGACGCAGCAAGGTAGTCCCGCGCGGCGGGAAGGTACTTCCGCGCCTCGGGCAACGCCAGGCGCCACGCGCTGAACAGCAGGTCGATCTCGTCCTGGCTCGGCGGGATCCGCGGGGAGCCCTGGGTGGCCTTGGCTGGCCGATTGAACTCGTCGATTGGCTGGGTCACGACGTGCCCGGTCAGCGCGTGCAGGTCGCCTTGGTAGCGGGTGATGAGGAAGTCGAAGAACTGGGCCAGCTTCCATGCCTTGTTCTGCACTGTGGTCTTCGCCTGTGCTCGGTCCTTGCGCAGGTAGCCGAGGAATCGGTCAGCGTCCTCGGCCGTGACCGTCCATACCGGTCGCCCGACGAACCGGGCGAACTCGAACACCGCGCTGCGATGGTCGCTCACGTGCTTGTCGGTGATCCCCGCGCCGGCCATCGCCAGCGCGTACTGATCGACCAGCTCCTGCTCGTAGTCCTCCTGCTCCAGCGGCGTCCGCAGCTGCCGCGGCGCACGCAACGACCGAACCTCAGCCAGCGCCACGCGCACCTCGGATCAGCCAGAGCGACCAGACATCGCAGAAGGCGACAGTCTGTCAGGAATCTCGACGAACGGTCGGAATCGTTATGCGAACGAACAGAACCACCCTGGCCAGGCCAGCAGCTCTACCAGGGCCAACGCACACAGCAGCAACTGGCGAGACTTCCCACAC
>NZ_JADWPD010000069.1 GCF_017308975.1 Amycolatopsis sp. MtRt-6
GAACGCGGGGAAGTGAAACATCTCAGTACCCGCAGGAAGAGAAAACAACCGTGATTCCGTGAGTAGTGGCGAGCGAAAGCGGAAGAGGCTAAACCGTTTGTATGTCAAGCTGTCAGGCGTTGTGCAGACGGTGTTGTGGGACCCGCCTTGGAGAGGCTGACACTTCTTCGGGTTGTTGTGCTGGTTAGTGGAACCGCTTGGGATGGCGGGCCGGAGTGGGTGAGAGCCCCGTACGCGAAAACCAGTGGCAAGGACCTTGGTGGTGTTCCCGAGTAGCAGCGAGCTCGTGGAATTTGCTGTGAATCTGCCGGGACCACCCGGTAAGCCTAAATACTTCCTGAAGACCGATAGCGGACGAGTACCGTGAGGGAAAGATGAAAAGTACCCCGGGAGGGGAGTGAAAGAGTACCTGAAACCGTGTGCCTACAAGCCGTCAGAGCCTTTGGGTGATGGCGTGCCTTTTGAAGAATGAGCCTGCGAGTTAGTGCTGCGTGGCGAGGTTAACCCGTGTGGGGTAGCCGTAGCGAAAGCGAGTCTGAATAGGGCGAACTGTAGTCGCGTGGTCTAGACCCGAAGCGGAGTGATCTACCCATGGCCAGGGTGAAGCGACGGTAAGACGTCGTGGAGGCCCGAACCCACTTAGGTTGAAAACTGAGGGGATGAGCTGTGGGTAGGGGTGAAAGGCCAATCAAACTCCGTGATAGCTGGTTCTCCCCGAAATGCATTTAGGTGCAGCGTCACGTGTTTCTTGCCGGGGGTAGAGCTACTGGATGGTCTAGGGGCCTTACCGGGTTACCGAAATCAACCAAACTCCGAATACCGGTTAGTGAGAGCGTGGCAGTGAGACGGCGGGGGATAAGCTTCGTCGTCGAGAGGGAAACAGCCCAGAACACCAGCTAAGGCCCCTAAGTGTGTGCTCAGTGGGAAAGGATGTGGGATTGCCCAGACAACCAGGAGGTTGGCTTAGAAGCAGCCACCCTTGAAAGAGTGCGTAATAGCTCACTGGTCAAGTGGTCCTGCGCCGACAATGTAGCGGGGCTTAAGCACACCGCCGAAGCTGTGTCATTCACACATATACATCGGCTTCCGTATTCGTACGGTTGTCTAGTGGTGTGGATGGGTAGGGGAGCGTCCTGCATCCAGGGAAGCGGCGGCGGAAGCCAGTCGTGGAGGGTGTGGGAGTGAGAATGCAGGCATGAGTAGCGAATGCAGAGTGAGAAACTCTGCCGCCGGATGACCAAGGGTTCCTGGGCCAGGCTAATCCGCCCAGGGTAAGTCGGGACCTAAGGCGAGGCCGACAGGCGTAGTCGATGGACAACGGGTTGATATTCCCGTACCCGAGCATGTGCGCCCATGACGAGGCGTTTGATACTAACCACCCAAAGCCATCGCTTGAAGCCTTCGGGTGGATGGTGGTGTGTGGAGCGTGGGACCTGATTTCGTAGTAGTCAAGCGATGGGGTGACGCAGGAAGGTAGCTCCGCCAGGCGATGGTTGTCCTGGTGTAAGCGTGTAGGCCGAGTGGTAGGCAAATCCGCCACTCATTGAGGCTGAGACGTGATGCGTAGCCGTTTGAGGCGAAGTAGAGTGATCCTATGCTGCCGAGAAAAGCCTCTAGTGAGTGCATGCACGGCCCGTACCCCAAACCAACACAGGTGGTCAGGTAGAGAATACCAAGGCGATCGGGTGAACTGTGGTTAAGGAACTCGGCAAAATGCCCCCGTAACTTCGGGAGAAGGGGGGCCAAACATCCTGAAGCCCTTTGCGGGCTAGGGGTGGGTGGCCGCAGAGACCAGCGGAAAGCGACTGTTTACTAAAAACACAGGTCCATGCGAAGTCGCAAGACGATGTATATGGACTGACGCCTGCCCGGTGCTGGAACGTTAAGAGGACCGGTTAACTCACTTTGGTGGGTGAAGCTGAGAATTTAAGCGCCAGTAAACGGCGGTGGTAACTATAACCATCCTAAGGTAGCGAAATTCCTTGTCGGGTAAGTTCCGACCTGCACGAATGGCGTAACGACTTTCCGGCTGTCTCAACCACAGGCCCGGCGAAATTGCACTACGAGTAAAGATGCTCGTTACGCGCGGCAGGACGGAAAGACCCCGGGACCTTTACTATAGTTTGGTATTGGTTTTCGGTTCGGCTTGTGTAGGATAGGTGGGAGACTGTGAAGCTGCAACGCTAGTTGTGGTGGAGTCGTTGTTGAAATACCACTCTGGTCGAATTGGGAATCTGAACCTCGGGCCATGATCTGGTTCAGGGACAGTGCCTGATGGGTAGTTTAACTGGGGCGGTTGCCTCCTAAAGAGTAACGGAGGCGCCCAAAGGTTCCCTCAGCCTGGTTGGCAATCAGGTGTTGAGTGCAAGTGCACAAGGGAGCTTGACTGTGAGACAGACATGTCGAGCAGGGACGAAAGTCGGGACTAGTGATCCGGCACCTCCTGGTGGAAGGGGTGTCGCTCAACGGATAAAAGGTACCCCGGGGATAACAGGCTGATCTTGCCCAAGAGTCCATATCGACGGCATGGTTTGGCACCTCGATGTCGGCTCGTCGCATCCTGGGGCCGGAGTAGGTCCCAAGGGTTGGGCTGTTCGCCCATTAAAGCGGCACGCGAGCTGGGTTTAGAACGTCGTGAGACAGTTCGGTCCCTATCCGCCGCGCGCGTAGGATACTTGAGGAAGGCTGTCCCTAGTACGAGAGGACCGGGACGGACGAACCTCTGGTGTGCCAGTTGTTCTGCCAAGGGCATGGCTGGTTGGCCACGTTCGGAAGGGATAACCGCTGAAGGCATCTAAGCGGGAAGCCTGTTCCAAGATGAGGTATCCCACCCCTTTGTGGGTTAAGGCCCCCAACAGACCATTGGGTTGATAGGCCAGAAATGGAAGCACAGTAATGTGTTGTCGAGTTGACTGGTACTAATAGGCCGAGGACTTGCCTACGAAGATGTTACGCATCCACTCTACGGTTCTGAAACACCACCTCAGGTGTGTTGTTTCGGAGTGTTTCGGTGGTTATAGCGTCAGGGAAACGCCCGGTCCCATTCCGAACCCGGAAGCTAAGCCTGACAGCGCCGATGGTACTGCAACCGAAGGGTTGTGGGAGAGTAGGACACCGCCGAACT
>NZ_JADWPD010000007.1 GCF_017308975.1 Amycolatopsis sp. MtRt-6
TGATAGATCGCCTCGTGACTGATGCGCATGGACTCATCATCGGGGAAATCAACCGGGAGCCGGTGAGAGATCTGCTCCGGGCTCCACGCCATCGCCCACCGCCGATCCTGCCGATACGGCTTGTTCACCGGCGGGCGATCTCGCGCACCCCGTGCTCCTGGGCACGCAACAGCGCGATCTCCTCACGCTCGGCGAACGACAGGTACCGGCCCGTGGGCTCCTCCAGACTGATCGGCGGCATGCCGCCAGCGTGACGGAACCAGCGGGCCGCGACCGGCCAGGACACACCGACATTCTCCGCCGCCTCAGCCGTCGTCACACCCAACGCGATCTGCCGCCAAAAATCCCGCTGCACCGCCCGAGACGGCTCCGGCCGGCCCGGTGAACGCATCGGTGCCCGCAACGCCCGATCCGCTGCCCACTGCCGCCGCGCACCCACCGGTGCCTCCGGCACCTGCTTCCGACCGCGCCCCATCGCAAACCTCCGTGATCAAGGTGTTGCGACGACCAGTTGAATCCGCCCTGGACCCCGCGGTCGGAATGAAACACCGCGTCATCTCCGACAAGACCGCGAGCAGTCGCGAGGTCGATCGCGTCGCAGACCAGGTCGGTGCGCATGTGCTCGGCCATGGCATGCCCGACGATCTCGCGGGTGTGCAGGTCGATGACGGTGGCCAGGTAGAGCCAGCCCTCAAACGTGGGCAGGCAGGTGATGTCCCCGACCATGCGCAGTCCCGGCGCCGGCGCGGTGAAGTCGCGGCGGATCAGATCCTGAACGGGGGTGACCGGCCCGGCCGCAGGCCGGGTGGTGGTGCGGCGTTTGCGGCGGGTGATCCCGGCCAGCCCATGCTCGCGCATCAGCCGCTCCACCCGCTTGTGATTCACGATATGGCCGCGGCGGTGCAGCTCCGCGGTGATCCGCGGGACACCGTAGGCCCGCCGGTGCTCGGCATGGATCTCGGTGATCAGCCTGACCAGCTCGGCCTCGGCCTCCGCCCGCGCGGCCCGGGCAGCCTCGGCAGCGACCCACTCGTGGAAGCCCTGCCGGCGCAGCCCGAGGACCTGGCACAACCGCTTCACGCCATAGCTGGCGCGGTGTTCGGAGATGAACCGGTAGCGGTAGATCATCGATCCATCTCGCGCGCAAAATAGGCGGCCGCTTTCCGCAGGATCTCCTTCTCTTTCTCCAGCTCAGCGACCCGCTTCCGCAACCGCTGCAGCTCCTGGGCCTCGGCCGGATCCTCCGCTTGCGGCCCGGCCTCGGCAGCCTGCTTGGCGGTGGTCACCCACGAGCGCAGGGTCTCGTGGTTGACCCCGAGTTCACGGGCGATCTGCCGCAACGGACGATCACTCGAGTTGACCAGCTCGATCGCGTCGCGACGGAACTGCTCCGGATACTTCGACCTGCGAGACACCAGGACATCCTCCCTCCAGACCACCGTCTGGAATCAAGGTGTCCGGCCCCACGGGGCAACTCCACGTGATGCCCCTCCAGACACGCGAGATCGCTCCTCAATCACGCGAATTCCGGCTTCGATCACGCGAGCCGGCTTCGGCCGCTGGACCATTCGCACCAATGACCCGCTAATTCGGTATCTCCTCGTCTGTCCGGAGCGCTATCGTCCGCCGGGTGAAACTCACATCGCGCATCTTTGCCGTCATCGCGGCAGCAATGGCACTGGGATTGGGAGTCACGGCTCCGGCGGTGGCGGAAACCAATCAGACGCTCGAAATCAAGAACGTCGCCTTGGGCAAATGTCTCGCTGTCGGGGCACCGGCCAACGCCTGGCTGACGGTGGAGACCTGCACCGGCGCGCCGACCCAGCAGTGGGAGCGGATTCCCGTGGACGGCGACAAGGTGATGCTCCGCAACCTCGGCGACCGAAGCTGTGCAATGGGGCTCAACAACCTCGTCCGCTACGAATGCGACGACGAGAACAACGAACAATACTGGGTGCTCGCCGGCGACCAGCTGAAGAATGCCAAGACGGGCCAGGTGGCCGATACCTACCTGCACGACGGCGGCTCCGGCGTGATCCTGTGGGACGCCGGCGGCAGTGACTACCAGCGGTGGCAGTTCAGGGTCACCGGGACCGCGCCGGCTCCGCCCGCGGACACCAGTGGCCAGATAATCGGGATCAAGAGTGTGTCGGATCGACAGTGCGTCGCGGCCAGTGGCATCGCCGCGCGGCTGGCGGACTGCGCCGGTGTGGTGGAACAGAAGTTCCAGCGTGTCGAGTTCGGCGAGGGCGTGGTCCAGCTGCGGAGCATTGCGTCCGGTAAGTGCCTGCGCACCGGGTCGTTCGGATCGCCCCGCGTCGATCTGGTGACCGCCTGCGCTGCGAACGACCCGGCGCAGCAGTGGCAGATCGAGCCGGACCTGATCGGCACGGTCCGGGTGCGCAACGTCGCCAGTGGCAATTACCTCACGCCCAGCACAAGCGCCAACATCACGACCTACGAGCGTACTTCCCTGGCGAACTGGCAGAAGTGGAGTCTCGCCGTCGCCTGACCGAAACGACGGTGCCGGCCGATCCCGGCCGGCACCGTGGTCTCAGGCGCGCTGCCCGGACCACGCCTCCCACAGCTTCGCGTACCGGCCACCGGCGGCCACGAGATCGTCGTGGGTGCCGGACTCCACGACCGCTCCCGCGTCGAGGACCACGATCCGGTCGGATGCCGCCGCCTGCGTGAGGCGGTGCGCCACCACCAGCGCCGTCCGTCCCTCCAAGGCCGCCGCGGCCGCCGCTTCCAGCACCTTCGAGCCCGCGCTGCCCGCCTCCGCCGTGGCTTCGTCGAGGATCGCGATCGGCGGGTCGGCCAGCACCAGCCGCACCAACGCCAGCTGCTGTGCCTGCGTCACCGTCAGCTGGTGACCCCCTTCGCCGACGACCGTCGCGAGACCGTCCGGTAGCGACGACGCCCAGGTCAGCGCGCCCACCTTGGCCAGCGCTTCCCGCAGTTCGGCGTCCGTCGCCGACGGGCGGGCGAGCCGCAGGTCGTCGGCCAGCGTGCCGGCGAAGACGTGGACCTCCTGGCTGATCAGCCCCACCGTCCGCCGCGTCCCCTCCGGCCCCAGCTCGTCCAGCGCCACGCCGCCGAGCGTCACCGAACCCGTGTCCGGGCGGTGGATGCCGGCGATCAGCTTGGCCAGCGTCGTCTTCCCGGCCCCGCTCGCGCCGACCAGCGCCACCCGCTCGCCCGGCGCGACACCGAGGTCGACGTCGCGCAGCACCGGGTGACCGTCCACGTAGGAGTAGAAAATCCCGGCGGTCTTCACCGACGCGTCCACCGGCCGGGCCGGCCGCGCGGGCGACGCCTCGGCCGGCAGGTCGGCGACGCCGATCAGGCGCGCGAGGCTGGCCGCGGCCGCCTGGGCGTCGTCGACCAGCGCCAGCGCCGTCGTGATCGGCCCGAACAGGCTGTGGAAGTACAGTGCCGCCGCGGTCGCGACGCCGACCGTCACCGCGTCCGCGCCCACCAGCACGAACCCCAGCGCCAGCACCGCCGACAGCCCGACGAACTCCGCCAGGTTGAGCCGCGCGTAGAACCGCGTCACCAGGCGGATTCCCCGCAGCGCCAGCGAAACGGCGGCCTCCGACCGCTCGCGCACCCGCGAAAGGTGAGCGTCCGCCAGCCGGAACGCGCGGACCGTCTTCGCGCCGCCGATGGTGTCCAGCAGCTGCTGCTGTTGCGTCCCGACCGCCTCGCGCTGGGCGGCGTACAACGGCTTCGCGCGCGGCACGTACCAGCGCACGGTCCACAGCTGGATCGGCACGGCCAGCAGCGCGGCCAGCAGGAACCGCCAGTCCAGCACGGCCAGCGCCCCGAGCGTCAGCACGACCGTCAGCACCGACCGGCCCAGCTCGGGCAGCGCCTGCCGGACGCCCTCGGCGACGACCGAGACGTCGTTCGTCACCCGGGCGGTGAGGTCGCCGGACCCGGCGCGCTCCAGCTGTTCGAGCGGCAGGCCCAGCGCGCGTTCGACGAAACGCTCGCGCAGCTCGGCCAGAATCGTCTCGCCCAGCCGCGCGACCAGCGACACGCCGATCGCGGTCGCCACCGCCTGTGCCACCGCGACGAGGACCAGCCCCACCACCGGCGTGACGAGCTCGGCGGCCGGACGGCGCGTGGCGACCAGGTCGACGACCCGGCCGAGCAGGGGCGCGGTCAGCAGACCGATCGCGGTGGCCGCGACGAGCATCGTGGCCGCGGCCGCCGCCCGGCCCTTCGCCCGGCCGACGAGCTCGCCGACGACGGCGCGGATCCGCCGCCCGTCGGCCACGGGGAGGAGTTCGCGGGTCATGACAGCACCGCCGCTCGGTAGTCGGGACGGCCGGCCAGCTCGGCGTGGCTGCCTTCGCCCGCGATCCGCCCGTCGTCGAGCAGGACGACGCGGTCGGTGGCGGCCAGCAGCGCCGGGCTGGTGGTGACGAGGATCGTGGTGCGGCCACGCCGCAGTTCGGCGAGGCCCGCGGCGATCCGAGCCTCGGTGACCGTGTCGACGGCGGTGGTCGGGTCGTGCAGCACCAGCACCGGCGCGTCGGCGGCCAGCGCCCGGGCGAGCGCGACCCGCTGCCGCTGCCCGCCCGACAGCGACCGCCCGCGTTCGGTGACGGCGGTCGCGACGCCGTCGGGCAGCGCGCTCGCGACCTCGTCGACGGCGGCCGCGGTCATCGCCTCGGCCGTCTTCGGCCCGGTCTCGATGTTCTCGGCGACCGTCCCGGCGAACAGGTCCGCGTCGTGCGCGGCGACCAGCACGACCTCACGCACCCGGCTCGGGTCCACAGTGGACAGGTCGACCGAGTCGACCGACACCGAGCCGCTCGCGGGATCGGCGGTGCGGCCCAGGCAGTCGAGGAGGTCCGTCGCGGCGGCCGGGTCGGTGGCGACCACGCCCAGCAGCTCACCCGGGCGCGCTTCGAAAGCGACGTCACGCAGGGCGCCGCGGTGCAGCGCGGACAGCTTGACGTGCCCGGCTGCCGGAACCGGCAGCGTCGCGTCCCCGGCGCCGACGGCGGGCGGCGCGTTCAGCACGTCGGCGATGCGCGCGGCCGAGGCCCGGCCCTGCGCGAGTTCGCCGTTGACCCACGAGAAGATCGTGAACGGCGTGATCAGGTACTGCGCGAGCCCGACCGCGGCGACCAGGTCGCCGACGCTGATGTCACCCGCGGCGGCGAGGTTGCCGCCGACCAGCGCGACCACGGCGATGAAGATGCCGGTGAGCGCCAGCAGCGCGCCGTTGTGCCAGGCCTGGGCGCGGGCCGCGCGCAGCGTCGCGCGCAGCGAGTCCTGGCTCGTGCGGCGGTAGCGGTCGACGGCGGCGCGTTCGGCGCCGACGCCCTTCAGTACGCGCAGCCCGGCGACGAGGTCGGTGGCGACGCCGGAGGCGAACGCGGAGCGCTCCTGCTCGGCCTCGCTGCGGCGCTCGAGGGGCTTGCCGATGAGGTGCGCCAGGTACAGCATCGGCGGCGTGCCGAGCAGGACGAGCAGCCCGAGCGGCAGCGACATGGTGAGCAGCGCGATCGCGCTGACCAGCAGCCCGGCCAGGCCGGCGACGCCGAAGGGCAGGACGCCGTTGACGGTGCCGACGCGCTTGGCGTCCGACGTCCCGATGCTGACCAGCTCGCCGGCGAGCGTGCCGGAGTCGGCCACACCGCCGGGGTGCAGCACCCGGCGTCCGACGTCGAGGCGGAGGTCGTGGGCCGCGCGTTCGGCGGCGCGCTCGCCGAAGCGGGCACCGAGGCGGTAGCTGGTCGACAGCGCGGCGAAGAGCACGCCCAGCACCACCAGCCAGAACACCAGCGTGCCTGCCGAGCCGCCCGCGACGGCCTGGTCGATGACCACGCCGATGACGACCGGAACCAGTGCTTCGCCGCCTTGGTGGCTCGAGGTCAGCAGCGCGGCGAGCGCCACCGACCGTCGTTGCCCGGCGATCGACCGGCGGAGGACTTCCCGTCCCGTCGTGCTCACCCGCGCCTCCCTCTCCAGAGCTGGGATAGGTAAGGCTAGTCTAAGTAAAGAAGTTACGGGAACACGGTCGGCTTGGTCTCACTTCGCTGCTCGGTGGCCGGTTCGCCGAACCGCGCCAGCGCGAGCGCGGCCGCCACGGCGAGGGCGAACCCGGCGACGGCGACGACCGCGAAGCCGGGCCGGGTGCGGTCGCCGAGTGCCAGCACGCCGACCAGCGACGGGAAGATCGTCTCGCCGAGCACCATCATCGCGGTCGAGGTCGTGACGCTCCCGCGCTGCAGCGCCGTCGCGTAGAACAGCATGGCCATCGCGCCCGCGACCGCGACGGTGTAGGTGGCGAGGTCGGTGAGCAGGTCGAGTGGTGCGAGGCTGGGGATGATCCGGCCGGCGATGGCGACGACACCGAAGCACAGCCCGGCGACGAGCCCGAGCGCCGGCGTCCGGATCCGGCGGCTCGCCTTGCCGGCGGCGATCCCGGCCACGGCGAGGACGGCGACCGCGGCGACCAGGCCGAGCCGGAAGCCCAGCCCGACGGGGTCCGAGCCTTCGCTTTCGGCGGCGGTGCCGAGCAGGGCGAGCCCGGCGCACACGACGACGACAGCCGCCCATTCCGGCCGGCCGAGCCGCACGCCGAGGAACCGCGCGGCGACGGCGGTCACGGCGAGACTGGCGGCGAGCGCGGCCTGGACGACGAAGAGCGGCAGGACGTGCAGGGCGGCGATCTGCGCGACGAACCCGAGGACGTCGAGCAGGAGGCCGAGCACGAACTTCCCCTGGCGGAGCACGCGCACCAGCAGCTTCGGGTCGACCCCGGCGGCGCCGGTGTCGGTGGCCCGCGCGGCGACCGACTGCATCACCGAAGCCACGCCGTACGCGCATGCCGCGCCGAGGGCGCAGAGCAGTCCCCACCACATGCCGATCACTCTATTTCGCCGTCCCGGTTTTGTCGGACCGGTGCGGTACGGTGCGACCATGTCGAACACGAGTTCGAAGACGCACCGCCAGTGGCCCGCCCCGCTGGCGGCCGGCGAGCTGCGTCTGTTGCTGGATTTCCTGCAGTTTCTCCGCGCGACGGCGGTGAACAAGCTGGCGGGGTTGGCGCTGTCGCAGGCCTCGGCGACGCCGTTGCCCACGTCACCGAGGATGAGCGCGCTGGGCGTGGTGAAGCACCTGACGGCGGTGGAGCGCTGGTGGCTGGCGATCGAGGCGGGCGGGGCGGACCTGCCGTCACTGTGGGCGGGCAGCCCGGACCCGAGCTGGGACCTGGGCCCGGAAGACACGCCGGCCTCGGTGGTGGCGGCGTACAAGGCGGAGTGGGCACGGGTGGAGAAGGCGTTGCGGGGGCTGGGCCCGGACGACCGGACCCGGCGACGATCGGAGTTCACGGTGCGGTGGGTGGTCGCGCATGTCGTACAGGAGACGGCGCGGCATGTGGGGCACTTGGACGTGCTGCGCGAACTGGCCGACGGGGAGGTGGGTGAGTGATGCAGCGGTGAGGTGGCGGCGGGTGGGTGTGGCGCCGTCCGCCGGGTGCCCGACGCCGGCGCGTGTTCCGGCCCGTTCCGGCGAAAACCGCGTGACAAGCGCAGCTACCCTGAATTCGTGACCGTCCTCGTGGAACACCGCCGATTTACCGGCCCCCTGGCCCTTTCCGGGCGCCAGCGGGGTTCCGGTGCCGCGTC
The DNA here is from genome assembly GCF_017308975.1 of Amycolatopsis sp. MtRt-6. Classification (GTDB taxonomy): domain Bacteria; phylum Actinomycetota; class Actinomycetes; order Mycobacteriales; family Pseudonocardiaceae; genus Amycolatopsis. The sequence goes on from NZ_JADWPD010000007.1 coordinate 7,656, forward strand.
CACGACCAACGCAGCCTGAACCGAACCTCGCCGGGTGTCCGGGCCAGGGGGAACCGCCCTCAGCCGTCCCGTACACCCGGAGGTTCCGTCATGTCCGCAACACTGACCCCCGCCCAGCTCGCGCGCGATCTCGCCGTTCGCGACCTCACCGATCCGGCCGCCGGGCCGCATGCCGTCCAGCTCGTTGTCGACCAGGCCGTCGAGGCGCTCGCCGGCCGGTGGCCCTGTTCCGTCCGGAGAATCGCCGGCGACCGCGTCGTCACCGTTGCCGACAACTACGACAACCTCGGCTACCACCCCGCCGACGTCACGCGCGACGCCCGCTACACCCGGTACGTCGACGACCGGCACGTCCTGCGCAGCCACTCCACCGCCCTGGTCCCCGGCGCGCTGCGAAACCTGGCCGCGAACCCCGCCGACGACGTCCTGCTCGTCTGCGCCGGCGTCGTCTACCGCCGCGACAGCATCGACCGGCTGCACAGCGGCACGCCGCACCAGCTCGACCTCTGGCGGATCGTCCGCGGGACCGTCGCCCGGGCCGACCTCGAAGAAATGGTCGCCGCCCTGGTGCCCGGCTTGAGGTGGCGGCTCGAACCGCGCCGTCATCCGTACACAGTGGATGGTGCGCAGCTCGATGTCGACCACGACGGGCGCTGGGTCGAGGTCGCCGAGTGCGGGCTCGCCCACCCGGGCGTTCTCGCGCGGGCCGGGCTCGGCGACGGCTGGTCCGGCCTGGCGCTCGGCATGGGCCTCGACCGGATGCTCATGCTGCGCAAGGGGATGCCGGACATCCGGCTGCTGCGCTCCACCGAGCCGGCCGTCGCCGCGCAGCTGACGGACCTCGCGCCCTACCGGCCGGTCTCTGCGCTGCCGCCGGTGCGTCGCGACCTGTCGATCGCGGTGCCGGCCGGGGACCGGGCCGAAGATCTCGGCGACCGTGTCCGCGACGCCCTCGGCGCCGATGCCGACGTCGTCGAGTCGGTCGAGATCCGGCAGGAGACGTCGTACGCCCGGCTGCCCGCGCCGGCCCGAGCCCGGCTCGGTGCGACGCCGGACCAGAAGAACCTGCTCGTGCGCCTCGTGCTGCGGCCCCTGGACCGGACGCTGTCCGATCGGGAGGCGAACGTCCTGAGAGATCGGGCCTATGCCGCCCTGCACCGGGGGAGCGTCCACGAGTGGGCCGGATTCACCGGACCACGCGATAGCGCAGGTGCGTGACCGAGGCCGTCGCCCGCGCGTCCACCTGCTCCAGGTTCAGCGGCGGGACACCGTCGAACAGCCGGACGCCGTCGCCGAGTGTGTACGGCGCGACGTGCAGCCGCAGTTCGTCGATCAGGCCCGCGGCGAGGTACTGGTTGACGGTGGTCGCGCCGCCGTGGACGGAGATCCCGCCGTCGCCGGCCGCTTCGCGGGCGCGGGCCATCGCGGCCTCGATGCCGTCGGTGACGAAGTGGAAGGTGGTGCCGCCCGCCATCGGCTGCGGCTCGCGCGGGTGGTGGGTGAGCACGAAAACCGGGCCGTGGTAGGGCGGGTTGTCGCCCCACCAGCCCGTCCACGGCCGGTCCCACGCGCCGCGCACCGGGCCGAACATGTTGCGCCCCATGATGAACGCCTTGGCCGTCATCATCCGGTCGAACTCGGCCGGGTGCTCGTCGCGGCCTTCGCCGTACCAGGCGTGCAGCCGGTCGCCCCAGCCGTCGCCGCCGTCGTCGCCGAACGGGCGCTGCTCGGTCTGGTGGTGCCCGGCCGCGTATCCGTCGAGGGTGATCGTGAGGTCGCAGGTCACCTTGCCGGTCATGTCCGTCTCCTTCTCGGTCGGCTGCTCCGGAACCAGGATGGACCGGACATGACATGACGTCCAATGCCAGTTGGGGCGGTGACCCATTGATATTCTCGATGAATGCTGAACCTGGTGCAGCTCAAGGTCCTGGCCGCGGTGGCCCGGCACGGCTCGGTGACCGAAGCGGCCCGGGAGCTGCACTATTCGCAGCCGTCGGTGAGCCACCACCTGGCCCGCCTGGAAGCGGCCACCGGCGCCCGGCTCGTGCAGCGGGCCGGCCGCGGGATCCGCCTGACGCCGGAAGGCCGCCTGCTGGCCGACCGCGCCGCCGAAATCGCCGGCCGCGTGGAGGCGGCGGCCGAAGAGCTGGCCGCGCAGGTCGGCCTGCGGGCCGGGCGCGTCCGGCTGGCCGCCAACGCGTCCGCGCTGAGCACCCTCGTGCCGAGAGCGGCCGCGTCGCTGGCGCAGGCCCACCCGGGGCTCGAGCTGAGCCTGCTCGACCGGCATCCCGTCGAAGCACTGGACATGCTGCGCCGCGGCGAACTCGACGTCGCCCTCGTCTTCCAGCACGCCGGCGCCCCGGCCGGGGAGGACGGGTTCCGGTTCCGCCACCTCGCCGACGACCCGATCCACCTGATCAGTCGCCGGCCGGGCGAAAGCCTCGCCGACCATCGCGGCTCCGCCTGGATCGGCGGGTGCGACCGGTGCCGGGCGGAGCTGACCGCCGTCTGCGCGGGGGCGGGGTTCAGCCCGCGCCTCGGCTCGTTCAGCGACGACATGGTCGTCGTGCAGTCCCTGGTCGCCGCCGGCCTCGGCGTCGCCATCCTGCCCGGGCTCGCGCTGGAAGCGCACCGCCATCCCGGCGTTCACGCGACCGAACTCCCCGGCGTCCACCGCCGCATCCACGCGGCCACCTACGGCGACCCACCCGACCCGCCCGCGGTGGCCGCCGTCCTGACCGCGCTCACCGAGGCCGCCTCACCGGCATGACGGACGATCATCGTGCCGGGCGAGCAGGTCTCCGCAGATGGCCAGCATGAACCTGGTGTACAGGGCGCCGAAAGCCGTCGCGTCGAAGTCGGCGAACCGCTCGTCGTAGGTGCTGTTCGGCAGGTAGGCCAGGATCTCGGTCGCGCGATCCACCGCGACCTGCGAGCCGTAGACGAACACGCGGGCCTTGATGGTGAGGAGTTCGTAGCGGGAGGCCGCGAAATTCTGCTCTTCCCGGGAGCAATCCAAAGGTTTCGGGGCCGGCGGGTCGTTCCCGTCCGCGCCTACCGACCTGGGTACCGGGTTGCGGCAGCTTGCGACGCTTTGGGCCGCGCTGGCATGCCGATCTGCCGCGTCGAGGAACTTCAGGTACGCGTCGGACCGCTTCTCGCGGTCGTCCTTCGCGCGTTGCTCGGACGCCTGGACGTCCTGGTTCCGGATCGAGGCGTCCACGCTGACCTTCGAGCCGAAGAAGGTTCCTGTCACGCCGAGGATCCCGACGAGGGCGGTGGCGACGACGGAGACGACCGCCACGCGCCGGTCCGCGCGCTTGTCTTCCCCGGGCGAGTCGTCAGCGGGCATGACCAGGCCGTCGTGGGCCGCGGTGCCGGTGTTGCACCCGCGGGAACGCTTGTTATCGCACCGTTGCCGTAGGGTGTCCGCTGTGACTGATCGGCTCTACTTCCGGCAGCTGCTCGCCGGCCGTGACTTCGCCGTCGGCGACCCCGTCGCGACGCAGATGGTGAACTTCGCCTACCTGATCGGCGACCGCGAAACCCGGGACGCGGTCATCGTCGACCCGGCCTACGCGGTGCGTGACCTGCTCGACGTCCTGGCGCAGGACGGCATGCGGCTCACCGGTGTGCTGGCCACCCACCACCACCCCGACCACGTCGGCGGCGAGATGCTCGGCTTCTCGCTGCCCGGGATCGCCGAGCTGCTCGCCGCCGAGCCGGTGCCGATCCACGTCAACGGCGCCGAGACCGAATGGGTCAAGCGGGTCACCGGCGTCTCCGGCACCGATCTGCGCGCGCACGACCACGACGACGTCCTCGAGGTCGGGGCCATCCCGATCCGGCTGCTGCACACGCCCGGGCACACGCCGGGCAGCCAGTGCTTCCTCGTCGAGGACAAGCTCGTCTCCGGCGACACGCTCTTCCTGGAAGGCTGCGGCCGCACCGACTTCCCGGGCGGCGACGCCGAAGAGATCTACCGCAGCCTGCAGGCGCTCGCCGGCCTGCCCGGCGACCCGGTCGTCTACCCCGGGCACCAGTACTCGGCCGAGCCGTCCGCCGCGCTGTCGGACGTCAAGCGCACGAACTTCGTCTACCGGCCGCGGTCGCTCGACGAATGGAAGGTCATGTTCGGCGGCTGAGCCAAGCCGTTCCACGGGCTGAAACACCGGGAGTTCACGGAGTGGGCGCCGATTGACTTCGCTTCCCGCTCCCCGGATGGTCGGGACCACGCCATTCCGATCGTCCCCGTCCCCGGGAGAAATCCGTGTCGATTTCCACCACGGGTGTGCTCGCGCACGCCCGGAAACGCGCCGCCGAGCCGCCGCGCAACGCCCTCAGGCGGCCCGACCTGCGGCGCTGGATCAGCCCGGTGGTGCTCGTCGCCGCCTGGCAGCTGGCCAGCGCCACCGGCGTCCTGCCGCCGGACAAGCTCAGTTCACCGTGGACGGTCGTGCGGGCCGGGATCGAAACCGCGCGCAGCGGCGAACTCGGTGCCGCGTTCGCCGTTTCGCTCGGCCGGGTCGGCGCCGGCTTCGTGCTCGGCGCGCTCGCCGGCGTCCTGCTCGGCCTCGCCTCCGGGCTCTCCCGCTGGGGTGAGGCCCTGGTCGACCCGCCGGTGCAGATGCTGCGCACCCTGCCGTTCCTCGGCCTGATCCCGCTGTTCATCCTGTGGTTCGGCATCGGTGAGGAGACGAAGATCGTGCTGGTCGCGCTCGGCGTGGCCTTCCCGCTCTACCTCAACGTCCACTCGGGAATCCGCGGCGCCGACCCGGCCCTCGTCGAAGCCTCGCGGGCGCTCGGGTTCAGCCGCGCGGAACGGCTCTGGCACGTCGTCCTGCCCGGCGCCCTGCCGCAGGCGCTCGTCGGGCTGCGGCAGTCGCTCGGGCTCGCCTGGCTCGCGCTGATCGTCGGCGAGACCGTCAACGCCGATGCCGGCGTCGGCTACCTCATCAACAACGCCCGCGAATTCCTGCGCACCGACGTCGTGGTCGTCGGACTGGTCCTGTACGCCCTGCTCGGCCTGGTCACCGACGCGCTGGTCCGGCTGCTCGAACGGAAGGTGCTGCGGTGGCGAACCCGGTAGCCGACGTCCGCGGCCTCACCAAGCGGTTCGGCGACCGGACCGTCCTCAGTGGACTCGACCTGACCGTCGAACGCGGCGAGTTCGTCGCCCTGCTCGGCCGCAGCGGGTCCGGCAAGTCGACGCTGCTGCGGGTGCTCGCCGGCCTCGACGACGACGTCGAAGGCCACGCCGACGTCACCGGCACCGTCTCGGTCGCGTTCCAGCAGCCGAGACTGCTGCCGTGGCGGAAGGTCTGGCGCAACGTCGTCCTCGGCCTGCGCCAGGACGGCGTCACGAAGTCCCGCAACCGGGCGCTGGCCGAGAAGGCTCTCGCCGAGGTGCACCTGAGCGACCACGCCGACGACTGGCCGCTGACGCTGTCCGGCGGCGAAGCGCAGCGCGTGTCGCTGGCCCGCGCGCTCGTGCGCGAACCCGATCTGCTGCTGCTCGACGAGCCGTTCGGCGCCCTGGACGCGCTCACCCGGATCGCCATGCACGGCCTCGTGCAGGACCTCTGGCGGCGGCACCGGCCGGGCGTGCTGCTGGTGACCCACGACGTCGACGAGGCCCTGCGGCTCGCCGACCGCGTCCTCGTGCTGGACGGCGGCCGGATCGTGGCCGCGCACCGGCCACGCGACGCCGCCGATCACGACGACCTCCGCCGCCGCGTGCTGGCCGACCTGGGAGTGACCGAAGATGCTGTGGCGTAAGGGAATAATGGCCGTCACGGCGGCCCTCGTGGTGTCCGCGTGCGGCACGGCGACCGGGAACGAAGCTTCCGTGCCGGCCTCGGTGAGCGCGGCGGACCTGGCGAAGGTGACGCTCAAGGTGGGCGACCAGAAGGGCGGTCTCAAGTCGCTGCTCACCGCGGCGAACCTGCTGCAGGGGACGCCGTACAAGATCGAATGGTCCACGTTCACCTCGGGCCCGCCGCTGCTCGAAGCGGCCTCGGCCGGCGCGATCGACACCGGGCGCGTCGGCAACACGCCGCCGATCTTCGCGGCCGCCGCCAAGGCGAAGATCAAGGTGATCAGCGTGTCGCGCAGCAACGTCGAGCGGGAAGCCGTCCTCGTGCCGCCGGACTCGCCGCTGCAAGACGTCGCCTCGTTGAAGGGCAAGACGATCGGCGTCGCGAAGGGCTCCTCCGCGCACGGCCAGCTGCTGAACACGCTGCACCACAACGGACTTTCCACGAAGGATGTGAAGCTGAGCTTCCTGCAGCCGTCCGAGGCCTACGCCGCGTTCACCCAGCGCGCCATCGACGCCTGGGCGATCTGGGACCCCTACACCGCGCAGGCGCAGCTCGAAGCGCACGCACGGGTGCTGGCCGACGGCCGGGGCGCGTCGAACGGCCTGGCCTTCCTGACCGCGAGCACGGCGGCGCTCGGCGACCCCGGCCGGAACTCCGCGCTGCGCGACTTCGCCGTGCGTGTGGTCAAGGCGCAGAAGTGGGCCGACACGCACCGCGAAGAGTGGGCGCAGGCGTGGGCCGAGGAGACCGGCCTGAAGCCGGAGGTCGCGCGGAAGGCCGTCGAAGCGGGCCGTGACCTGCCGATCGCGCTCGACGACGCCGTGGTGGCGTCCGAACAGCAGCTCGCGGACGCCTTCACCGACGAGAAGACTCTGCCGGGCAAGGTGGACTTCGCCGCCTTCGTCGACCGGCGGTTCGGTCCCGACCTGGACCAGGCGAGGAGCAACGGATGAGCATCAGGCTGCACTGGTTCCTGCCCACCAGCGGTGACGGCCGCACGATCGTGGAACGCTTCCACGCCAATCGGTCCGCCGGCCCGGCCGCCCAGCGCGACCCGGACCTGGACTACCTGGCCCAGGTCGCCCGCGCGGCCGAGCGGCAGGGCTTCGAAGGCGTCCTGACGCCGACGGGCACCTGGTGCGAGGACGCGTGGCTCACCACGGCCGCGCTGATCCGGGAGACGACCCGGCTGAAGTTCCTGGTCGCCTTCCGCCCGGGCGTCATTTCGCCGACGCTCGCCGCGCAGATGGCGGGGACGTTCCAGCGCCTGTCGGGCGGCCGCGTGCTGCTCAACATCGTCACCGGCGGCGACGCGGTCGAGCAGCGCCGCTTCGGCGACTGGCACGACCACGACGCCCGCTACGCCCGCACCGACGAGTTCCTGACCATCGTGCGCGGCGTCTGGTCCGGCGAGCCGTTCAGCTTCACGGGCGACCACCTGCGCGTCGAGGGCGCGACGACGCTGGCCGCGCCGGACCCGGTGCCGCCGATCTACTTCGGCGGCTCGTCACCGGCCGCGCTGCCGGTCGCGGCCCGGCACGCCGACGTCTACCTAACCTGGGGCGAACCGCCCGCCCAGGTCGCCGAGAAGATCGGGAAGGTGCGGGAGCTGGCCGGGGACCGGCCGATCCGCTTCGGCGTCCGGCTGCACACGATTTCGCGCGACACCTCGGCCGAGGCGTGGGCGGAGGCGCAGAAGCTGCTCGACGCGCTGAGCCCGGAGCAGGTCACGAAGGCGCAGGCGCAGCTGGCGGCGAGTGAGTCGGTGGGGCAGCAGCGGATGGTCGCGCTGCACGGCGGCCGGACCGGCGGCGGCGTCCGCGGGCTGGAGATCCACCCGAACCTGTGGGCGGGTGTCGGCCTGGTCCGCGGCGGTGCCGGCACCGCGCTGGTCGGGAGCCACGAGGAGGTCGCGGACCTGATCGAGGAGTACCACTCGATCGGCGTCAGCGAGTTCGTGCTGTCGGGCTACCCGCACCTGGAGGAGGCGTACTGGTTCGGCGACGGCGTGCGGCCGGAGCTGGCCCGGCGCGGCCTGCTGGCGGACGTCCCCGCCCTGCCCCGGCCGGCGCACCCGGAGCGCAACGTCGCGGCGCTGTAGCTACTGCTGTGACTCGGCGAGCAGGCGCAACGCCAGCTCCTTCAGCCGCGGGCTCGCCGTGGCCGCGTCGCCCGCGTCGAACGGCGGCCGTGGGTCGTACTCCACCGCCAGCTGGACGGCGCGGGCGACCTCCTCGCCGGCGAGCTCGCTCGCCAGGAACAACGCCATGTCGATGCCGGCGGAGACGCCCGCCGCGGTGATCACCTTGCCCACCCGCACATACCGTTCCGGCACGTACTGGACGCCGAAGGTGGCCTCCAGGTAGGGCGCCGACGCCCAGTACGTCGTCGCCCGCTCGCGCAGCAGGCCGGCCGCGCCGAGGACCAGCGCGCCGGTGCACACCGACGTCGTCCAGGTCGTGTGGCGGTCGATGCGGCGGATCCAGTCCAGCAGCACCGGGTTGCGCATCGCCCCGACCGTGCCGCGGTCACCGGCGCCGGGCACCAGCAGGACGTCGAGACGGTCCACTTCGGACACCGCGCGGTCGGCGAAGACGGCCGTGCGGTGAGTGTCGGTGCGCACCGGGCCGCGGCGCTCGCCGATCATGGTGACCGTCGCGCCCGGGAGCCGGGAGAGCAGTTCCGCCGGACCGGTCGGGTCGAGCAGGCTGAACCCGTCGTAGAGCAGGATGCCGATCTTCGGGCCGGGACGGCCGTCCAGGACCGGCACCGCGGCGGCGGTGCCGGTCGCGGCCGGGAGCCCCAGTGCCGCGACCGCGGCCAGCCCGCCGAGCACGGTCCGCCGGGTCGTCTGTGTGGTGGTCATGCCCCCGGAGTCTGGACGGCCGCCGCGCCCGGGAGCCGCGGCATGTCCGGCATCCTGCGAAGCGTGTCCCCGGTGACGCCGTAGTGGTCGAGGAACGCCTGCCGCAGCGTCTCGGCCGAGCCGAACCCGCACCGGCGGGCGATGGCGGCGAGCGGCAGTTCGCTGCCCCGCACCAGGTACGCGGCGGCTTCGGTGCGCGCGACGCGGACCGCGCGGGCCGGGGTGGTGCCGAGATGGGTGGCGAACAGCCGGGCCAGGTGCCGCGGTGTCACCCCCGCCCTGGCCGCCAGCGCCGGCGGGCTCAGGTCCGCGGCCAGGTGGCCGGCGATGTACCCGAGCAGGTCCGGCACGACCCGGTTCCCCGGCGACGGCGCGGCGAGGAACATGCTGATCTGGGCCTGGTCGGCGGGGCGGTGCAGGTAGGTGACGAGCTCGCGGGCGACCGCGCGGGCCAGCGTCGGGCCGTGGTCGGCTTCGACGAGCGCGAGGGTCAGGTCGAGCGCGCTGGTGACCCCGGCCGAGGTGTAGACGTTGCCGTCGCGCAGGTACAGCGGCGCCGGATCGACGGTGACGGCGGGGAACCGGGCGGCGAGCAGTTCGCCGTAGCCCCAGTGCGTGGTGACCCGCCGCCCGTCGAGCAGCCCGGCGGCGGCGAGCACGAACGTGCCGGTGCACACCGAGGCGATCCGGCGGCTCCGCCCGGCCAGCCGGCGGATCTGGGCGAGCAGCGGTTCGTCGAGCACGGCCGCGCGCGTCCCGGCACCGCCCACGACCATCAGCGTGTCCAGCGGCCCGGTGATCGCGGCGAGCCGCCGGGCCCCGGCGAGCACGATCCCCGCCGAGCTGCGCGCGCCCTGCCCGGACACGGTGGCCAGCTCGACGCGGTACGGCGGCGCGGCGCCGTGGGAGTTCGCCAGTTCCAGCGCGCCGCTCGGGCAGGCCACGTCGAGGATCTGGATCTGGTCGAAGGCGGCGATGACGACCCGTCTTTCCTGCCCCATGCCCGGAATCTACCGGGTCGGCGGCAGCAGCCCGGGCGGCGCGAAGAGCGGGTAGGTGACGAGCACGCCGTCGGCCGTCCGGGTGACCGACGCCGGGCGGAAGAGGTCGCGTTGGCCGGCGTAGAAGGCGGTGGCACCGTCTTCGTCACCGGTCAGCAGGACCCGGCGGCGCGGCTGCCCGGCGGCGTCCTCGCCGAGCACCTCCGGGAAGGCCGCGACCCGCACCGGCCGGGTGGCCGCGAGCGCGGCGAGGGTGGTGATGAGCCGCGGGTCCGCGCGCCCTGCACGCAGCACGGCGGCGGCCTCGGGGCTCAGCGTGATCCGCGCCGACGCGGCCAGCGCTTCGCCGGCGTGGGCCCGGGCCGGAGCTTCCGGCGGCGCGCCGGGATCGACGGGCGGCAACCCGAGGCGCCAGACGGTGACTCGCGTGTCGCCGGCCCCGAAAACGGCGGTCGGGCCGGCGCCGGCGAGCGCGCCGTCCAGCGCGGGATAGTGCTTGCGGAGCGCGGCTTCACCGGAGCCGAAGACAGCCCATTCGGCGGCCGGGCAGGTGACGTCGCACGCGGCGGGCGGGGCCAGCATGCCGGTCGGCCAGCCGGCGTTGGCGAGTTCGGCCCAGGCGGCGTCGTCGACGAGCAGCCGGGAGCCGGAAGCGTTGGCGCGCACCCAATCGCGGGCCTCGGCCAGCGGGCCGCCGCGGGCGATGGTGGGTTGCAGCGCGGAGTAGCCGGCGACCCAGCTGACAGCGAGAGTGGCCACGACGACGGTGGCGGCCAACGCGGGCGCGATCGGGCGGTGGCGGCGCGTGCGGCCGTGGTGCGTGGGGTGCGGAGGCGGGGCGGCCGGGTTGCGGCGGTCGGCGAACCGCCGGTGTGCGGGGGTGGGCTGTGGGTTGGTGGGGCCGGTCGGTGCGGTGTCGGCCAGCGCGGGCCGGGTGCGGCAGGGCCTCCTGAGCGCGGCCACCACCCGGCCCGGGCCGCCGGTACCCCCGGCCGGGGCCGCAATGGCGCCGGCCGGGGCCGGCCGGGCGAGACCGCCCGCGTCTCCCCGGCCCTCCGGGGCGGCCCACCGGATCGCCGCTTCCCGCGGGAGCCGGCCCCAGCGAGCCCGGGAACCCCGCCGGGTCAGGGCCTGGGCCACTCCCGCCACCAGCAGCGGTGTCACCGGCAGCAGCAACGCCAGCACCGCCGTCGACGGCACACCCGGCACCAGCAGCACCGCCGCGAGCAGCACGCCCGTCAGCGCGAACGGCCGCACCGCCCGCACCCCCAGCGCCGCCACCGAAGCGACCGCCGACCACAGCACCCAGGCCGGGTCCAGGGCCGCCCAGTCGGCGAGCGCCGGACCGGTTGCGGCCGGCAGGTGGGGGCGCAACACCGCCGCCGCCGGGCCGAACGCGATACCCAGGCCCAGGTTCAGCACCACCGCCACCAGTGCCGCCCGGACCGGGGCCCGGCGGACCAGCAGCCAGCCCGCCGCGGGGAGGAAGAACAGCGCCAACGGGGACGTCAGCACCGCCGCCAGCAGGCACGCCGCCGCCGCCACGTCGTGGCGGACGCGGGCCCTCCGGCGGGTGATCAGGACCAGCGCTCCCAGCACCCACACCGCCGCCAGGTGCTCCACGACGACCAGGCGCTGCACCCCGAGCGCGAGCGGGGACGCCGCCAGGAGCAGCACCGCCACCGCCGCGGCCCAGCGCGGCAAGCCCAGGCGGCGGGCCAGGACCCACAGCAGTGCCGCGCCCGCCAGGGCCGCCAGCAGCACGGTTTCGCGGACCGCCGCCAGCGCCGTCGTCGACCGGCCGAACGCGTCCGGCACCATCGTCGCCGCCGCGAGCTGGAGCCAGCCGAACGGGCTGACCCCGGCGCCGCCCGCGTCGGCGAACGACGTCAGGTGGCCGAGCGCGTACGCGTGGGCGACCGTGGCGGCCTCCGCGGGCAGGGCCGGCGCGGGCGCGGCGAGGTAGAGCACCCGCAGCCCGCCGGCCAGCGCCAGCAGGGCGAGCACGATGTCGAGCGACAGCAGCCGGTGCGCGGCGGAACCCGGCCTGTGAGCCATTGGACGGACTGTAGCGGAGCCCGCCGCCGGAACCCGTTGCCGGGCAACGCCGGCTACGGCTGTCCCGAGAGTGTCCGGGTCAACGCGAGCGCCACCGTCCGGACGGCCGGGGCGACCCGCTCGGTCCGCATCCGGTTGGCCCAGCCGGAGATCGACACCGCCGCCACCGCGACGCCGCGGGCGTCGAGCAGCGGGCTGGCCGCGCACACCACGCCGACGCCGGATTCCTCGCGCTCCAAGGCGATCCCGTCCTCCCGGACGCGGCCGAGCTGACGGCGGAGCAGGCCGGGCGCGGTGATCGTCCGCGCGCTCAGCCGCGGCAGCCCGGCGTCGATCACCTGGCTCACCACGGACTCCGGGGAAAACGCCAGGATCGCCTTGCCGACGCCGGTGGCGTGCGCCGGGAACCGGCCGCCGATGCGCGAAGGCAGCGTCGGCGCGTCCGGCCCGCGCAATACGTCCAGGTACACGACTTCGGTGCCTTCGAGGATCGCGAGGTGGACGGTGTTGCGGGTGGCCTCGCGCAGGTCGGCCAGGTAGGGCCGGGCCGCCTCGACCAGGCCGCGCCGCGGCGAGGCCAGCTGGCCGATCTCGAACAGCCGCAGCCCGAGCCGCACCGCGCCCGCTTCGCGTTCGAGCAGCCCGGTCTCGGTGAGGTGCCCGGCGAGCCGGTGGACGGTCGTCTTCGCCAGGCCGGTCCGGCGGGCGAGCTCGGAGACGCCGAGGGTCTCGTCACCCGGCCGGAAGGCCTCCAGGAGCGCGGCGAGCCGGGCCGCGACGAGGCCGTCGCCGTTCGCGCCGTCGTTCCGTCCAGCGGTACGCATGGGTTGAGTGTGCCCGATCGGCGGGGCGAGTGTCAGCAGTGAGGAGGTGGGGTCAGTGGCTGTCGGCGCCGAGGACGAGCTTGACGCAGTGCGCGACGAGCCGTTCGCGCGACACCGGCAGCGACCCGTCGAGGTAGGCGATGAAGACGTTGCTCAGCGCGCCGACCAGCCCGACGGCGGCCAGCCGGCGTTCGAGCTCGTCGCCGTGGGACAGCTGCTCGCCGACGAGCGCGGCGAACACCGGCAGCAGGTGCAGGCCCCGGCGGGTCAGCGCCGGGTCGGTGAGCGGCGCGAGCAGCAGGACCCGGCCCTTGCGGGGGTCGTCGACGATCAGCTCGACGAACGCACGCACGGCGTGCTCCGCCCGCAGCACCGGAGTGGGCGCGTCCCGCACGGCGTCGACGAGCGCCTGCCGCGCCTGCTCTCCGACGTGCTCGTACACGGCCGCGACGAGCTCTTCGCGGTCGGCGAAGCTCTCGTAGAAGTAGCGCTCGGTCAGCTTCGCGTGCCGGCACACCGCGCGGACGCTCGTCCCGGCCGAGCCCTCGGTGCCCAGCAGCTCCAGGCCCGCGGCCACCAGTTGCTCCCGCCGGAGCGCCTTCCGGTCGTCCAGCGTCGTGCCCGCCCAGGTCCGGCCCGGCATCACAGCTCCTCGGTTGACTACAACTGTTGTCAGATCCTAGCCTGACAACAGCCGTAGTCAGTTCCGGACTCGACGAGGAGTACGCGATGGAACCCGAGCCGCTGGGGCCCGACTCGCTGACGTGGAAGTACTTCGGCGACTGGCGCGGCCTGCTCATCGGCCTGTGGGCCGGGTCGATGCAGAACATGCACCCCGGCCTCGGCGCCGGCGTCGAGCAGCACTCGCGGTTCTTCGAAGAGCGCTGGCAACGGCTGTTCCGCTCGCTCTACCCGATCGGCGGGGTGGTCTACGACGGCCCGCGCGCCCACCGGACCGCGCTGGAAGTCCGCGGTTACCACGACCGCATCAAGGGCGTCGACGCGCAGGGCCGCCGCTACCACGCGCTCGACCCCGGCACCTACTACTGGGCGCACGCGACCTTCTTCGTCAGCACGATCCTCATCGCCGACCACTTCATGGGCGGCATCGGCGAGGCCGAAAAGCGGCGGCTGTTCGACGAGCACGTCCAGTGGTGGCGGATGTACGACATGACGATGCGGCCGGTGCCGGAGAGCTGGGAGGACTTCCAGCGCTACTGGAAGCACATGTGCGCCGAGGTCCTCGAAGACAACAAGGCCACCCGGGACGTCCTCGACATCCGCGGGCTCGGCAAGCCGCCGTTCCTGCCCTGGCTCCCGGACCCGCTGTGGCGGCCGGTCCAGCGGGTGATCGCGCGCAACTTCGTGTGGCTGACGATCGGCCTCTACGACCGCGAGGTCCGCGACCTGCTCGGCTTCCGCTGGACCGAGCGCGACGCGCGGCGGCACCGGCGGTTCGGGAAGTTCGTCAACGCCGCCTTCAAGCTCGTCCCGCACGACCGCCGCTACCACCCGCGAGCCCGCGCCGGCTGGCGCCGCGAGCGCGGGGAGGTGGCCGCGGACGCGCCGTTGGTCGAGACTCCACCCAGGAACCTGCCGCCGCTGTCCGAGCGGGGCAAGCCCGAGCACTACGCGCCGAACGTCTAGGAGGCATTCGTGAAGCTGGGATTCCATGTCGGGTATTGGCAGAGCGGCCCGACCCCGGGTGCGCTCGAAGCCGTCCTCAAGGCCGAGGAGCTCGGCTTCGACTCGGTGTGGACGGCGGAGGCGTACGGCTCGGACGCCTTCACGCCGCTGGCCTGGTACGGCGCTTCCACCAGCCGGATCCGGCTCGGCACGAACATCGTCCAGATGGCCGCCCGGACGCCGACGGCGACGGCGATGAGCGCGCTGACCCTCGACCACCTCTCCGGCGGCCGGATGGTGCTCGGGCTCGGCGCGTCCGGTCCGCAGGTCGTCGAGGGCTGGTACGGCCAGCCCTACCCGAAGCCCCTGGCCCGGACGCGCGAGTACATCGACATCGTCCGGCAGGTGATCGCCCGTGAGGCGCCGGTGACCCTCGACGGCGAACACTTCCAGCTGCCCTACCAGGGCGGCGCCGGGCTCGGCAAGCCGCTGAAGTCCACGGTGCACCCGCTGCGCACGGACATCCCGATCCACCTGGCGGCCGAAGGTCCCAAGAACGTCGCCCTCGCGGCGGAGATCGCCGACGGCTGGCTGCCGCTGTTCTTCTCGCCCAAGAGCAACGACTTCTACAAGGCTGCGCTCGAAGAAGGCTTCTCGCGGCCGGGCGCGCGGCACACCTTCGAGACGTTCGAGGTGCCGTGCTCGCTGCCGGTCATCGTGCACGACGACGTCGAGGAGGCGGCGAGCTGGATCAAGCCGTCGCTGGCGTTGTACATCGGCGGGATGGGCGCCAAGAGCGTCAACTTCCACCACGACGTGTACGCGCGGCTCGGCTACGGCGACGTCGCCGACGAGGTCCAGGAGCTCTTCCTCGCCGGCCGCAAGGCGGAGGCGGCCGCGGCGATCCCGACGTCGCTGGTGGAGGACACCTCGCTGATCGGGCCGCCGGAGAAGATCCGCGAAGAGCTCAAGGCCTGGGAGGACACCGTGGTCACCCAGCTGCTGCTGCGCGGGGACGCCGCGACGCTGGAGAAGATCGCCCGCGCCCTCGGCTGACCGGCGGGCCGCTCCGTGCCCCAGGTCACGACGATGGCACGATTCCCCTCGATCCCCACCGGGTGCCCGCCGAGATCGAATACTCGTGCGGGCACCCGGTAAGCCTGCGAGGAGGACCATGACGACGCTGTCCGGCCGGACGAGGTTCCGCTATTCGCTCGGCTCGTTCGTCACCGGGTCCTTCGGCACGGTCCCGGGCCTGGTGCTGGTGAAGTACCTGACCGACACGATGGCCGTGCCCGCGGGCTGGGCCGCGGCGATCGTGTTCGTGCCCAAGGCCTGGGACGTGCTGTTCAACCCGGTCGCCGGCCGGCTGTCCGACGCCGACCTGCTCAGGACCGGCAGCCGGCGGCGGTTCCTGCTGATCGGCGGCATCGGCGTGGCGATCCTGTTCGCGGCGATGTTCGCCCACCCCGGCTTCGGCGACCCACTGCCGGACGCGCTGTACGTGGCCATCATGTTCGCCGCCTGCGCCACGGCATACGCGCTGTTCCAGGTGCCGTTCAACGCGCTGCCGGCCGAGCTGACCGAGTCGGCGACCGAGCGGACGAAACTCACCAGTGTCCGCATCGGCGTGCTCGCCGTGACGATCCTGGTCTGCGGCGGTGGCGCGCCCGCGATCACCGCCGGGATCGGCGGGGTCGCCGGGTACCGGATCATGGCCGTCGTCATCGGGCTGATCGTGCTGGCCGCGACGCTGCTGGTCTACTTCGGGCTCAAGGACGCGCCGGTCGGCTCGCTGCGGCCGAACACGGTGAGCCTCAAGGAACTCGTGCGCACGCTCGCCGCGTGGCGGCCGTTCCGCTGGCTCCTCGGCACGTACTTCATCCAGGCGCTGGGCATCGGCACGGTGCTCGCCGCGATCCCGTTCTTCGCCCAGCGCATCCTCGGCAGCGAAGGCTACGGCACGATCCTGTTCGTCATCTTCGTCGGCCCGGCGCTGGTCACCATGCCGCTGTGGCCGCGGCTGGGCGACCGGGTGGGCAAGCTCAACGGCTTCCGCCTGGCCACCGCCGCCTTCGCGATCGGCCTGCTCGGCCTGGTCTTCGCCCAGTCGATCCCGCTGGTCGTCTCGTTCGTCTTCGTGGCGCTCTGCGGCGTCGGCTACGCCGGGATCTCGGTGTTCCCGCTGGCGATCCTGCCCGACCTGATCACGGCCGAGGAGGAACGCACCGGCGAGACGCGCGCCGGGATCGCGGCGGGGGTGTGGACCGCGGGGGAGACCCTCGGCCTGGCCTTCGGCGGCGGGCTGTGGGCGCTGATCCTGGCGTTCGGCGGGTACGTGTCCAGCACGGACGCCACGGCGTTCCAGCCGCACAGCGCCATCGTGGCGATCCTCGTCGGCTCGTCGATCATCCCCGGCATGCTCATCGCGCTGGCCCTGCCGCTGCTGCGGCGCAAGGTGCTGGAGCCGCGCCCGTGACCCCGCCCGAGGACGTCCTCGCGGCGCTGCGGGAGCTGCGCGCGGGCGACCTGCCGACGCACGGCGGCCGGACGCTGGCCTACGTCTACGACAGCGGGCTGTCCGAAGTGGACTCCCTGGGCGCGGCGGCGCACGCGCTGGCGTCGTCGGCCAACGGCCTGGACCCGACGGCGTTCCCGAGCCTGCTGCGCATGGAGAACGACCTCGTCTCCGCGGCGGTTTCGCTGCTCGGCGACGTCCCGGGCGTGGTGGGTTCGGTGACTTCCGGTGGCACGGAGTCGTGTCTGCTGGCGGTGCTCGCCGCCCGGGACGCGCATCCCTCGGTGGCGTCCCCGTCGATCGTGCTCCCGACGACCGCGCACGCGGCGTTCCACAAGGCCGCGCACCTGTTCGGGCTGCGGCGCGTCGACGTCCCGGTCGACCCGGTGACGTTCCGCGCCGACCCGGCGGCGATGGCCGCGGCGATCGACGACTCGACGGTGCTGGTCGTGGCGAGTGCGCCGTCCTACGCCCACGGCGTGCTCGACCCGATCGCTTCGATCGCGGCGGCCGCCGACGAGCGCGGGGTCCGGATGCACGTCGACGCCTGCATCGGCGGCTGGGTGCTGCCGTACCTCGCCCGCCTCGGCGCGGACGTCCCGCCGTTCGACTTCCGCGTCCCCGGCGTCACCAGCATTTCGGTGGACCTGCACAAGTACGCGTACTGCCCGAAGGGGACGTCGGTGCTGCTGCACGCTTCGGCGGAGCTGCGGCGCCCGCACTACTTCGCGAGCGCGGCCTGGCCGGGCTACACGATGCTGAACACGACGATCCAGAGCACCCGCTCCGGCGGCCCGCTCGCCGCGGCGTGGGCGGTGGTGAACCACCTCGGCGCCGACGGCTACCTGTCGTTGGCGGCGGCCACGCGGGAAGCGGTTTCCCGGATCCGCTCGGGTATCGCGGAGGTGCCGGGCCTGCGGGTGCTCGGTGACCCGGTGTCGACGCTGGTCGCGTTCACCGGGGACGACGGTTTCGACCTGTTCACGGTGGCCGACGAAATGAAGGTGCGCGGCTGGTACGTCCAGCCGCAGTTCGCCTTCGAGTCGTCTCCGGTGAACCTCCACCTGACGGTGACGGCGGCCAACCACGGCAGCGAGAAGGAGTTCCTGGCCGACCTGGCCGCGTCGGTGGACGCGGCCCGCGTGGCCGGTCCGGTGGTCGTCGACCCGGCCGTGGCGGAGTTCGTCGCGGCGCTCGACCCGGCGACGCTGACGTCGGAGCAGTTCGCCGGCTTGCTGGCGGCGGCCGGCCTCGGGGGCGGTGCGGGGTTGCCGGAGCGGATGGCGCCGATCAACGCGCTCCTCGCAACGGCACCGGCGCCGTTGCGGGAGCGGCTGCTGCTCGAGTTCCTGGGCGCGCTCTACACGCCCTGAACCTCACTGGTCGCGGGAGGCCAGCCCCGCGGGCGCGGACCTGACCGCCGCGTGGATCGCGTCCGCCAGGGCGAGCGCGTCCTCTTCGGTCAGTTCGAGGGCCACGCGCGCCGAAGCGCCCAGGGCCGGGTTCCGGAAGTCGATGTTCACCGTGTGCGCGTACGGCGCGTGGACCGGGTGGTCGACGTACACGGTTCCCTCGGTCAACCGGAACCAGCCGCGGGCGCCCTTGCCGCTGCCTTCGAGCGCGAACTTCTCCGTCAGGTATGTGCACATGGCGAGTCCTCTCAGGTGGTGAGCGTGCGGGCGTAGAAGTCGAGGATGCGTTCCCAGCCGTCCTTGGCGGCTTCGGGGCGGTAGCTCGGGCGGTCGACGGCGAAGAACGCGTGGCCCGCGCCGGCGTAGGTGTGGAACTCGTGCTCCTTGCCGTGCTTCTCCAGCTCCGCCGCCAGCACGGCCACCTCGTCCGGTCCCGGGAACTGGTCGTCGGCGCCGAAGATGCCCAGCAGCGGGCAGGACAGCTGCGGTGCCAGGCCGAGCAGCGGCTTCATCTGCTTCATGGCCTCCGGCGGGTCGTTGACGACGAAGGCGCCGTAGCAGTCCACCGCCGCGTCGATGTCCAGCGAACAACCGACGAGGAACGCCTGGCGGCCGCCCGAGCAGTGCCCGATGACGCCGATGCGGCCGTTCGCGTTTTCCAGCGCGCGCAGGTAGTCGGCCGCGCCGGAGACGTCGCCGACCAGGCGGTCGTCGGGGACGCCGCCCGCCGCGCGGACCGTCGCGGCCGCGTCGTCCGGATCCGCGCCCGGTGCTTCGCGCGTGTACAGGTTCGGGCAGAGCGCGTTGTAGCCCTCGACGGCGAAGCGGCGCACCATCTCCTTCGTCGCGGCGTCGTAGCCGGGCATGTGGTGGATCACCACGACACCGCCGCGCGGGGTCGCGTCGGTCGGCTTGGCCAGGTAGGCCTCCAGTTCGTCCCCGTCGTGGCCGGTGATGGTGACGGTTCCGGCGATGATCTCGTCGGTCATCGGTTCTCCTTGACTGTCTCGGGGATGTGGACGTACTTCGCGCCGCGGAACGCGGAAGCGAGCGCGGCGACGACGGCCATCGCGGCGGCCGCGGTGAACACGACCACCAGGCCGTGGTGGAACGGGCCGGAAACCAGCTGCGGGAAGAAATCGCCGCCGGTCAGGGTCGCCCGGCCGGCGGGCGTCAGTCCGGAAAGGACGTCCGGGCCGAGCAGGTGCCCGACCGGGTTGCTGCCGAGGAACGCCGCGAACAGCGTGCTGACCGGCGGCAGCTGCGCGACGCCGTCGGCGACGGGCGCCGGGACGCCGTGGGCCTGCAGGCCGCTCGTGAGCGTCTGCGGCAGCGACGAAGCCAGCCCGGCGACCATCAGCGAGAAGAACACCCCGATCGACAACGACGTCCCCGAATTCTGGAACGTCGCCCGCATGCCGGAGGCGACCCCGCGCTGTTCGGTCGGGACGCTGCTCATGATCGCCGACGTGTTGGGCGCGGCGAACATGCCCTGGCCGACGCCGCTCGCGACGAGCAGGGCCGCGAACGCCGGGTACGGGAAGTCCACCGGCAGCGCCAGGAGACCGAGGAACGCCGCGGCGACCAGGAGCAGGCCGCCGGTGGCCAGCGGCCGGGCGCCGAACCGGTCGGACAGGTACCCGGACACCGGCCCGGCGATCAGGAACCCGACGGTCAGCGGCAGCAGGTGGATGCCCGCCCAGAGCGGTGTCTGCTCGTAGTCGTAGCCGTGCAGGGGCAGCCAGATCCCCTGCAGCCAGATGATGAGCATGAACTGCATGCCACCACGCGCGACCGAAGTCAGCAAGGCGGCGATGTTGCCCGCGGCGAACGCGCGGATCCTGAACAGCTTCAGCTGGAACATCGGCGCGGCGACGCGGCTCTCGATGACACCGAACAGCAGGAGCAGCAGGACCCCGGCGCCGATCCCGCCGAGCACCCAAGGGTTGCCCCAGCCGGTCGCCGAGCCACCGTAAGGCTGGATGCCGTAGGTGATCGCGGCGAGGAGCACCGCCGTCCCGGCCGCGAAGGTGACGTTGCCGCCCCAGTCGACCTTCGCGCGCTGCGGTGTCCCGGCCTCGCGGAGGCTGCGGATCGACCAGATCGTGCCGAGCAGGCCGAACGGGACGCTCACCCAGAACACCGCGCGCCAGTCGATCTCGGCGAGCAGGCCGCCGACGACCAGGCCGAGGAACTGCCCGGCCAGCGCGGTGATCTGGTTGACGCCCAGCGCCATCCCGCGCTGCTCGGCGGGGAAGGCGTCGGTGAGGATGGCCGCGGAGTTCGCCGTCAGCATCGACCCGCCGACGGCCTGCACGACCCGCCAGCCGATCAGCCAGAGCGCGCCGCCGGCGGCGTGGAAGGGGTCGAACGACAGCGCCACCGACGCGGCGCTGAACACGACGAAGCCGAGGTTGTACATCTTGACGCGGCCGAACATGTCGCCCAGGCGGCCCAGCGTCACCACCAGCACGGCCTGGACCAGCAGGTAGCCGAGGATCATCCAGAGCAGGTAGCCGATGTTGCCCGGGGCCAGGGGATCGAGGCCGATGCCGCGGAAGATGGCGGGCAGCGAGATGATGACGATCGAGCCGTCGAGCGCGGACATCAGCACGCCGAGCGTGGTGTTCGACAGTGCGACCCACTTGTAGCTCACAGCTCGTCCGCCAGCCGCTCGATCAGCGGGATGGCGGCGATCAGCGCGCGTTGCTCGGCCTCGGTGAACTTTTCGGCGAGGACGGCCGCCATCTGCCGGCCCGTCCGCGAGCGCCGGTCGGTGAGCAGCTTGACGCCGGCTTCGGTGACCGACATGAGCACCTTGCGGCCGTCGGAGTCGTCCTTGCGGCGCTCGACGAGCCCGCGTTCGACCAGCCGGGCGAGGGTGACGCCCATGGCCTGCGGCTTGACGCGTTCGAGGTCGGCGAGGGAGCCGGGGGTGGCCGGGCCGTCGCGGTCGAGCCGGGACAGGACCGAGCGTTCGGGCAGGGTCGGTTCGCCGGCGACGTAGCCCTGGCGCAGCCGCCGGACCAGCCGGCCGAGCGCGACGCGCAGGTCCGTGCTGGCTTGGAGGAGCTCTTCGCCGGTCACGATCGTCAACCTAGACTGATAAACCTGGGTTGATCAACTCGGACGTCGGCGCCGCTATCGGGTGAGCCGGGAGGTTTCGCCCTGTCTCCGGTGTTACCGTCCGAAGTGGACACACCCTGGAAGGGAAACGCCGATGACCATCCCGCACGTCGAGCACGCCGGCCACGACCACGTCCACCGGGAGGGCTGCGGCCACGCGGCGATCCCGCACGGCGACCACGTGGACTACGTGCACGAGGCTCACCTGCACCGAGCCCACGACGGTCACTTCGACGAGTGCGAAATCGCGGGCCACGTCCCGCACACGGGCCACGACCACACCCACGGAGACGGCTGCGGCCACGTGGCGGTCCCGCACGGCGACCACGTCGACTACCTGCACGACGGCCACCGCCACGCGGTCCACGAGGACCACTACGACGACCACTGACGCGTCAGCGTCAGCCGAGTGGGATCACGACCGTGGCCTGGCCGCCGTCGGATTCTGCGGCCAAAGTGAGCGTCCGTGCCTCCGTCGGCGGGCCGGGTTCGAACGTGCGCCGCTCCACAAGCAGGCCGTGCGACCCGGACCCACCGCCGGCGCTGCCGCGGTACTGGGTTCCCGCGTCGTCCCACCCGCGCCACCGGATGTCCGGCCGGAAGCGGTCCCGCAGCAGGCGGTGATCGCGGTAACCGTGGGAAAAGGTCAGGGCGACGAAGGTCGACCACACCTCCAGGCTCACCAGGTCCGCCGTCAGCTCGCCGGCGTCGAGGGTGCGGCCCGCGGTCGCCACCAGCTGCCAATGGCTCGCCACGGGCCGCCCCGCCGCAGGCCGGCCCAGCCGCAGGACCCACCCTCCCGGGGGATCCGCCCCGCTTCAGCGTACCGAGGCGGGCCGACGAAACCCGGCGAAAAACGCTCGCCGGGCAACGGTCATCCACACCGCAGCCCACTTGTGGGCAACCAGCCGCGAGTCGCCTCATCAGGGCGTTCGGTCCATCCGGCCCTACGGATCTTCTGCCGGTCGAGCGAACTTCGCCGCCCGACGTCCGGTTGCCCCGGCCCGCGTCCGGATTGTCGGAAATCGCCCTCTCCGGCCATCCATGCCGCCGATTCAGTGGACGTGGACAGGGCCCCACTCCGGGAACGGGTCCGGCCCGGTCGGCTCCCCGAGGCAGTCCCGCAGGGCCGCCAGCAGCGCGTCCCCGGCCAGGTCGACGCCGATGAACACCAGCTCCTGCCGCGGCTCGGCCGCCACGCCCTGCGGTTCGAACCGGGCCACCGCGCCCGCCTGGGACCACAGACCCGTCACCCCGGGGCGGGACGCCAGCGCGAAGAACCCCTTCGACCGCAGCACGGTCCCGAACTCGCCCGAGTCCAGCCGCCGGGTGACGAAGTCCCACAGGGCCGCCGGGTCGAACGCCCGGGACGCGCGGAACACCACGCTGGAGATGCCGTACTCCTCGGGCTCCGGGACGTGGTCGCCGTTCAGCTCGGCCACCCAGCCCGGGGCCTCCTGAGCCTTGACCGGGTCGTAGCGGCCGGTCCCGAACACGCGCTCCAGCGGCACCTTCCCGAAGCTGCCCGTGACGACGTCGGCCGCCGGGTTGAGCCGACGCAGCGTCGCCACGAGCCGATCGACGTCAGGGGCGAGGTCCGTCTTGTTCAGCAGCAGGACGTCGGCGAACTCGACCTGGTCCATCAGCAGGTCGCTGACCGTCCGCTCGTCGCCGGAGTACTGGTCGAGCCGGCGCTCCACGAGGGAGTCGCCGGCTGCCAGCTCGCGGGCGAAGTTCGCCGCGTCCACCACCGTCACCATCGTGTCGAGGTGGGCGACCTGCTCGAGGAAGGTGAACGTCGCCGCCACCGGCATCGGCTCGGAGATGCCGCTCGACTCGATGAGCACGTGGTCGAAGCGGTCGTCCGCGCACAGCGCCGCGACCTCTTCGAGCAGGTCCTCCCGCAGGGTGCAGCAGATGCACCCGTTGGTCAGCTCGACGAGGCGCTCCTGCGAGCGCACCAGCGCCGCGTCGATGTTGACCTCGCTCATGTCGTTGACGATCACCGCGACCCGCAGGCCCGCCCGGTTGGCGAGGATGTGGTTGAGCAGCGTCGTCTTGCCCGCGCCGAGGAAGCCGGACAACACCGTGACGGGAACGCTCACTGCTGGTGGAAGTGCTTCATGAGCCGGCGCGGGACCAGCTGCACCTTGCCGTCGACCTTGATCGGCACCAGGTCGGGCACGGCGGCCTTCCACTGCGCCCGCCGGGACCGCGTGTTGCTGCGCGACATCTTGCGCTTGGGGACGGCCATCAGCGGGCGCCTCGCTTCCCGTAGCGGCGGTGGAACTTCTCGACCTGGCCGGCGCTGTCCATGATCCGCTGGGTGCCGGTCCAGAACGGGTGCGACCACGAGCTGATGTCGACCATGACGAGCGGGTAGGTGTTGCCGTCGGACCATTCGATGGTCCGCTCGGAGGTGATGGTGGAGCGGGTGAGGAATGCGTCGCCGGTCGACGAGTCCTTGAACACCACCGGGTGGTAGTCGGGGTGGATCCCGGGTTTCACTGGTCATCCTTTCGGTTCGCCGCGGTCGCGTCGTGCCGCGCCGGGTCGGTTTCGGTGTCCTCGCACGGTTCCTCGTGCCAGTCCCCGAACGGGTCGGGGTAGCGCGCCCACGCCTCGGGGCCGGCCGCCAGCTCTTCGTCGGTCAGCAGCGCGCCGCGCAGGGCGGCCTCGACCTCGTCGGGGGTGGCCTGGTCGGTGACGACCACCAGTTCCTGCGCGCGGTCGCCGTGCACCGGGTCCCAGCGCAGGGACGCCAGCGTGCGGCGCTCGGGGGAGACGTCCGTCCACTGCGGACCGTTCGGGGACGCGAGCCACGGCCCGGCGTGGCCGAGGCCCAGGCCGCCGCCCGCCGACTCGATCCAGAACGCGACGTCGGGCTGGCTGGCCACCCACGCGCGCCCGCGGGTGCGGACGACGCCGTCGAGGAGCACGTCCAGCGCGTCGTGCAGGCGCGAGGGGTGGAACGGGCGGCGCGCGGTGAAGGTGAGCAGGGCGATGCCGCAGTCGTCGTGCAGGGGCGGTTCGCCGCGCAGCAGGGCGCCGTGCATGTCGGTGACCTCGCCGCGGCGGGCGTTCGCCGGGACCGCGTCGAGCACGCTGTGGCCGTCGATCCGGGCCAGCTCGACCCGCGGGATCGACGGGGCCACCCGGTCGAGCACCGCGGACGCCTTCGCGGCTTGCCACGCGTCGGTGGCCGCGCCGGCCAGGACCAGGACGTCGGCGAACTCCACCTGGGACAGCGCGACCTGGGCCACGGTCCGCTCGTCCTCGGGGCTGCCCTGCAGGTTCCGCTCGGCCAGCACTTCGTCGCCCGTCGCGTCGGCGAGCCAGGTCGCGCACTCGACGACGGTGAGCACCGCCCGCAGGTCGACGTCGTCGGCGACCGGGTGGTCGCCGACCAGGACGTTGCGGATCGCCCAGCTCACCGGCTCCGGCTCCATGGCCTCGTCGAGCCGGACGACGATCCGGGTCACCTCCGGGAGCCGGGCCAGCCGCCGCAGCAGCGGGAGCAGATCCTCCCGCAGGGTGCACGACACGCAGCCGTGGGCCAGCTCCAGCACGGTCAGCTCGTCGCGCTCGCCGAGCCGCAGGCGGCGGCGGACGACGCCGGAGTGGATCTCGCGCAGGTCGTGGTGGACGACGGCGGTGCCCGGCCCGGCGGTGCGCAGCAGCTCCGCCAGCTCGGCGTTCGGGCCCGCGGCGAGGCCGCTCACGAGGACGAGCGGGACTTGGGGGTGACGGGTCTGCTTGGGGGTCACTGCGGCTCCAGGAACGCGGGCGGGGTACGGTGCGTAGCGTAGATGAAAACGAAAACCACTACCAACTCGGGAGGGTCCGTGTCCGCCGTGTGCCAGGTCACCGGCCGCGAGCCGTGCCGAAGGCGAAGGGAGTGAAGCTGTCATGGCGAAGAGCACCGACATCCGGCCGATCATCAAGCTGCGGTCCACCGCGGGCACCGGATACACGTACGTGACCAAGAAGAACCGCCGCAACAACCCGGACCGGATGGTCCTGCGCAAGTACGACCCCGTGGCGCGCAAGCACGTCGAGTTCAAGGAAGAGCGCTGATGGCGAAGAAGTCGAAGATCGCGAAGAACGAGCAGCGGAAGGTGGTCGCCGCCCGCTTCGCCGAACGCCGTCGTGCGCTCAAGGCCGTCGTCGCCTCGCCCGCGTCGTCGCCGGAGGAGAAGGCCAACGCGGTCGTCGCGCTGCAGAAGCTGCCGCGCGACGCGAGCCCGACGCGGATCCGCAACCGGGACGTCGCCGACGGCCGTCCGCGCGGATACCTGCGGAAGTTCGGGTTGTCGCGGGTGAAGATGCGGCAGGCCGCGCACAACGGCGAGCTGCCCGGCGTCTCGAAGTCGAGCTGGTGAGCCGCATGCCGAAGCCGCACCGCGACCGCCCCGGCAAGCGCAAGGTGAACCTGCTGCGCGCCAACAAGATCGAGCGCGTCGACTGGAAGGACGTCGACCTGCTGCGGAAGTTCATCTCCGACCGCGGCAAGATCCGCGCCCGCCGCGTCACGGGATTGACGCCGCAGCAACAGAAACAGGTCGCCACGGCGATCAAGAACGCCCGTGAAATGGCACTGCTGCCGTACCCGTCTTCGGGGCGCGCGAGCTGAAATTCGGGTGCGCACCCGCCGGGCGGTGCGCGACCATGGGCGTCCGAACGGGGGCGTCGCAAGGGATGTCCTGAACCAGGAGGTCCACGCTTGCACGCCCAGCTCACGGTCACGCCCGCCCGGCTGCCCGAGGTCCTGCTCACCACCGCCGTCGTGCGGCCGGTGTTCCTCTGGGGCGCGCCCGGGATCGGGAAGTCCTCGCTGGTACGCGATTTCGCGGCGTCGCTGGGGCTCGACTGCGTTTCACTGCTGGGTACCCAGCTCGCTCCCGAAGACCTGATCGGCGTCCCGCAGATCGTCGACGGCCGCAGCCGGTTCTGCCCGCCGGAGCAGATCGCGCGCGACGAGCCGTACTGCCTGTTCCTCGACGAGCTGAACGCCGCCGCGCCCGACGTCCAGAAGGCGTTCTACTCGCTCATTCTCGACCGCCGCATCGGCTCCTACGAGCTGCCGGCGGGCTCGGTCGTCATCGGCGCCGGCAACCGCGCCACCGACCAGGCACTCGCCCGGCCGATGGCCTCGGCCCTGGTGAACCGCCTGGTGCACGTCCACCTGCGCGCCGCGCCGGGCGACTGGCTCGCCTGGGCCGCCGGCCACGGCATCCACCCGTGGGTGATCGAGTACCTCACCCAGCGCCCGGACCACCTGTGGAGCCCGCCGCCGAAGACCGAGGAGCCGTTCTCGACGCCGCGGTCCTGGCACATGCTCTCCGACCTGCTCCACTCCGCCGGCGACCCGGCCGAAGACGAGACGATCGCGCTGCTGGCGTACGCCACGCTCACCCCGGCCCACGCGGGCGCGTTCCGCGCGTACCTCAAGGTGGCCCGGCACGCCTTCGGCCTGGAGGCGATCCTCAAGGGCGACGCGCGCTGGCCCGCCGAGCCCGGCGACCGCGACCTGCTCTACTTCCTCGCCGAGACGTTCCGCGCGCGGCTGGTCAAGGACCTGCCCGCGGACAAGCGGCACGCGTCGGCGGCCGTACGCCAGTTCGCCTTCCGCGCGAAGAGCCTGCTGGTCGAGCTGGCCGAGATCTCCCTGGAGATGGCGCAGCTCGTCATCGCCGACGACGAAGCAGGCAACCCGCGGCTGCCGTCGTGGTTCCTGGTCGAGGCCGCCCGCGATCTGCCGCGGCTGGTGGCGGCGCGGGCATGAGCAACGCCCGCGTCGAAGCCAAGCGCCGCGAGCGCCGGAACAAGGCGATCGCCGACGGCTGGGCCCAGGTCCGCGCGCACACCGTCCTCGACCACCTCGCCCGCGGCGCGAGCCTGAGCCAGGAAAGCGCCGACGGCTGGGCCGTGGTCACCGACCGCGGGGTGGTCACGCCGAACCGCGGCCGCGACGCCGAACCGGGCGAGTGGGCCTGGGTGTTCGCGCACCTGCTGCTGCACCTGGGCCTCGGCCACCTCGACGAAGACCGGCTGACCGAGGCGGAAGCGGTCACGCCGGCGCGCGAGGTCGACCCGGTGTACGCCGCCGCGTGCTGCGTGGCCGTGCACCGGTTCGCCGAGGCCGTCCACGTCGGGACGCCGGTGCTGGACCTGCCCGAACTCCCCGGCACCGACGAGTTCGCCCTGACCCGCGCCTGGCGGGAGACGGGCGTTCCGGCGCCGTTCGCCGACCTGGGCACCGGCCGGCCGTGCCTGGCGCTCGCGGAGCCGCTGTCGCGCTGGCAGCTGCAGTACCACGGGAAGCCGGACCCCTGGACCGAGCGGTTCGCGCGCGGGCTGATCGCCTCGGCCACCGAGGCGATGGAACGCGCCGCCGACGCGCGCGGCCAGACCCGGCACCGGCGCGCGCTGGGGGAGTGGGACCGCGCGCTGTCCTGGTTCGTCTCCTCGTTCCCGCTGCTCGGCGCGGTCGCCGCCGGGTTCACCCTGGTCGTCGACGCCGACGTCGTCCGCTCGTGGGACATCGCCCTGGCCGCGGTCGACGCCGAGCACGGCGAGATCTACGTCAACCCGGCCGCCGACCTGACCGCCGAGGAGTGGCGGTTCGTGCTGGCCCACGAAATGCTGCACGCGGCGCTGCGGCACGACCGCCGCGCGCTCGGCCGCGACCCGTACCTGTGGAACGTCGCCTGCGACTACGTGATCAACGGCTGGCTGGTCGCCATGGGCGTCGGCGAGCTGCCCCACGGCGTCCTGCACGACCAGCAGCTGACCGGGATGTCCGCGGAGTCGGTGTACGACACGCTGACCACCGACCTCCGCCGGGCCCGCAAGCTGGTGACCCTGGGCTCGCGCGAAGCCGGGGACGTGCTGGGCGACTGGCTGTCCGAACCGGACGCGGTGCGGCGCCGGTCGTCGAAGCGGAGCGCGCGGCCGATGCCGTGGGGTGACCGTGCCCACGGCGTCGACCTCGACGAGTTCTACCGCCGGGCGATGACCCAGGGCCTCGAGTACCACCACGCCCAGGGCCGCGGGCTGCTGCCGGCCGGGCTGGAGCAGGAGATCCGGGCTCTGGACCACCCGCCGCTGCCGTGGGACGCCCGGCTCGCGCGCTGGTTCGACGAGCACGTCCGGGTCGAGCTGCCGGTGCGCAGCTACGCGCGGGCGTCGCGCCGCCAGTCGGCGACGCCGGACATCCCGCGTCCGGGCCGCGTCCGCCCGGAAGGCCTCGACCGGCGCGTCACCTTCGGCGTCGTGCTGGACACTTCCGGGTCGATGAACGCCGAGCTGCTCGGCAAGGCGCTGGGCGCGATCGCGTCGTACGCGCTGGCCCGGGACGTCCCGGCGGCGCGCGTGGTGTTCTGCGACGCCGTCGCCTACGACGCCGGCTACCTGGCGGTCGAGGACATCGCGGGCCGGGTCAAGGTGCGGGGGCGCGGCGGGACGATCCTGCAGCCCGGCGTCGACCTGCTGGAGCGCGCGGCCGACTTCCCGGCCGACGGGCCGATCCTGATCATCACCGACGCGCAGTGCGACCATGTCCGGCCGCGCCGGGAGCACGCGTACCTGGTGCCGCGGGGCGCCCGGCTGCCGTTCGTGGCGCGCGGGCCGGTCTTCCGGGTGGCGTGACCCACGCCGGGCTGGCGCACGGGTGAACCGCCAATAAACTCCCGGCCATGGACGACCCGCACTACCTCTCCGGCCTCCAGCTCGCCGGCCGCCGCGTCGTGATGATCGGCGGCGGCACGGTGGCTCAACGACGGCTGCCCCGGCTCATCGGCGCGGGGGCCCGCGTCGAACTGGTGTCACCGCACACGACGCCTTCGGTGCAGGGCATGGTGGACGCGGGCGAGCTCGTCTGGCACGAGCGGCGGTATCAGGAAGGCGACCTCCGCAACGCTTGGTACGCGCTGGCCTGCACGAACGACCCCGAGGTGAACGCGGCGGTGTGCGCCGAGGCCGAGCGGGAGCGGGTGTTCTGCGTCCGCGCCGACGAGGGTGAGTCGGGCAGCGCGGTGACTCCGGCGTCCGGACGGCACGGCGGGCTGCTGTTCGGCGTGCTGTCCGGCGGCGAGCCGCTGCGCTCGGCGTCGGTCCGCGACTCGATGCTCGACGGCCTGCACAACGGCACGATCGAGGACGGCCGCCGGCCGCACCCCGAGGGCAGCCTGCCCGGTGTGGCGCTGGTCGGCGGCGGCCCGGGCGACCCGGAGCTGATCACGGTCCGCGGCCGCCGGCTGCTGTCGCGCGCGGACGTCGTCGTGGTGGACCGGCTGGCGCCCCGCGAGCTGCTCGACGAGCTCGCGCCGGAGGTGGAGATCGTCGACGCGGCGAAGATCCCCTACGGCCGCGCGGCCAGCCAGGACGTCATCAACCGCACGCTGGTCGAGCGCGCCAAGGAGGGCAAGTTCGTCGTCCGGCTCAAGGGCGGCGACCCGTACCTGTTCGGCCGCGGGTTCGAGGAGGTGCTGGCCTGCGCCGAGGCGGGCGTCCCGGTGACGATGGTCCCCGGTATCACCAGCGCGTTCGCGGTCCCGGCGGTGGCGGACGTCCCGGTGACCCACCGCGGCGTGGCCCACGAGGTGGTGGTGGTCTCCGGCCACGTGGCGCCGGGCGACGACCGGTCGCTGGTGGACTGGGAGCTGCTGGCCCGGATGCGCGGCACGATCGTGCTGATGATGGGCGTGGAGCGGCTCCCGCAGTTCGCGAAGGCCCTCCTGGACGGCGGCCGCCCGGCCGACACCCCGGTCGCCATCGTCGAGGACGGCACGATGCGCACCCAGCGCACCCTCCGGTCCACTTTGGACACGGTGGTCACGGACGCGGCGGCCTCGGGAGTCCGCCCGCCCGCGGTGATCGTGATCGGCCCGGTGGCCGGCCTGGCCCCCGTGTCGTAAGAGGACACACGCGTGATCCGGCGGGCATCACACGTGATTGAGGGGGCATCACCCTGATGCCCCCTCAATCACGCTTGATGCCCCTCCAGGCACGCGTGATGCCCGCTCAAGCACGGCCGGCGGCGGTGAGGATCGCGTCGGCGACTTCGGGCAACGGGCGGGTGGCGTCGACGATCGTGGCGCCGGGGTGGCGGTAGGCGTTGTCGGCGAGCGCCGCGGCCAGCTCCTCCGGGTGCTTGCCGAAGCTGTTCGTGGTGCGGGTCAGGAGCCGGTGGCGGAGCGTGTCTTCGTCGATCACCAGGCAGACCACGAGGTCGAAGAGATCCCGCACGTCTTCGTGGTTCTCGGGGCAGCCGCAGAAGAACGCGATCCCCCCGGACGCCCGAGCCGCCAGGGCCTCGACCTTCGGCCGGCTGATCTTCCAGCCGTAGCGGTCGAGCCAGCCCGCCGGCACCGGATCCGGGGGATCGGTGACCACCTGGCCGGTCGTCCGGTCCACCCAGTGGTGGTAGCCCTCGTTGTCCGCGTCGACCGCCAGTTCGCCCCGCTCCTTGAGCAGTGCGCAGACGCTCGACTTGCCGGCTCCCGCGTTGCCGGTCACCCACACCAGGGGCATCTCAGTCCCGGTAGCAGCTCGCGGCGAAATCGCGGATCGCGTCCGACAGCCGGGTCGGGTCGAACCGCAGCTCGACCGGGCTGCGGGCCTGGACGAACTCCGCCTCCGGCATGTCGACGGCCAGGGTGTCCGCGTCGCCGAAGGGGTGGATCGGGTCGTTCTGGTGGCCGATCACCAGTGCCCGGGTCGTGATCTTGCGGCGCACCGACTTCGGCGGCGCGATGCGGCCGAACAGCACCCCGTGCAGCAGCGCCGCCATCGGGGCCGGGCGCTGGGAGAGCGTGTCCGTCACGACGTCGACCCACTGGTTCCCGTGCGGGACCACCGACGCCGCCAGCGCCACCGCCTGCACCGTGAACGGCAGGAAGCGGGCCGCCATCAGCAGCGGGGCGAACGTGACCAGGCCCGCGACGATCGCGTTGTCCAGCACCGGCATCTCGACGATCAGCCCGCGTACCCGCGCCGGCGCCTGCACGGCCACCTCGAGCGAGACGTTCGCGCCCAGTGACGTCCCCCCGATGACCGCCGAGCCGACGTCGAGGTGGTCCAGCAGGGCCAGGGTCTGCTCGGCGAACGACGGCATCGAGTACAGCCACGACTCGGTCGGCCGGTCGGAGTCGCCGTGGCCGAGCAGGTCGAGGGTGATCACGCGGAAGCCGGCGTCGGCCAGCCTGCGGGCCAGCGGGGCGTGCATCCGGCGGGTGAGCATGATGCCGTGGGTGAGCACGACGACCTGGTCGCCGCTGCCGAACTCGGTGTACCAGAGCCGGTGGCCTTCGTGGTCGAAGGAACCGGTCAGCTCGATCGGGCGGGAGGCCCGCCGGGACGGTGCGGACGCCGGTTCGGGCTCGATCGCGGTCGCGCTGGCCGGGCTCATGTCCCACCGTCCTCCCCGTGTCGGCGTCGGTTCTTTCAGGAAAGCATCCCCCGACCAGGTTGGCACAGTGACACAGGGGGGCAATTGACAAGGTGCCAATGGCGGGTCGCCGCGGGCATGGGTCAAGATGACCCTATGACCGCTACTGCTGACAGTCTGCCCGACCTCGTCTCCCTGAAGGTCGACGTCGACGGCCATGTGGCCGAAGTGACGCTCCTCGGCCCGTCCAAGGGCAACGCGATGGGCCCGGACTTCTGGCGCGAGCTGCCGCTGGTGTTCCGCGCGCTGGACGCCGACCCGCAGGTCAGGGCCGTGGTATTGACCGGCAGCGGCAAGCACTTCTCCTACGGCCTCGACCTGCCGGCGATGATGGGCGACTGGGCGCCGATGCTGGGCGGTGACAGCCTGGCCGGCCCGCGGACGGCGTTCCTCGACCAGATCCGGTCGCTGCAGGCGGCGGTCAGCTCGATCGCGGAATGCCGCAAACCGGTCGTCGCGGCCGTTTCGGGCTGGTGCATCGGCGGCGGGGTCGACGTCGTCGCGGCCGCCGACGTCCGGCTGGCCAGCGCCGACGCCAAGTTCAGCGTCCGCGAGGTGCGCGTCGCCATCGTCGCCGACCTCGGCAGCCTGCAGCGGCTCGCCTCCATCGTCGGCGAGGGGCACCTGCGGGAGCTCGCCCTCACCGGCAAGGACATCGACGCCGCCCGCGCCGAGAAGATCGGCCTGGTCAACGACGTCCACGAGAACCAGGAAGCGCTGCTGAAGGCCGCGCGCGAGCTCGCCGGCGAGATCGCTGCGAACCCGCCGCTGGTGGTGCAGGGTACGAAGCAGGTACTGGCGGCGAACACCGAGCGCCAGGTCGCCGACGGCCTCCGGTACGTCGCCGCCTGGAACTCGGCGTTCCTGCCCAGCAAGGACCTCGGCGAAGCGGTCCAGGCCTTCATGGAGCGCCGCCCGCCGGAGTTCAAGGGCGAATAGGAGGCAGCGTGCACGTCCACCACGCGTTCCGCGTCGCGCGGGACTACCTGCAGACCCACCGCGAGGACTACGACACGGCCTACCGCGACTTCGCCTGGCCGGAGTTCGACGAGTTCAACTGGGCGATCGACTGGTTCGACGTCGTGGCGCACGACCCGGACAACGCCGAGCGGTACGCGCTGTGGATCGTCGAGGAGGACGACCGCGAGAACCGCTGGACCTACCCGGAGATGTCCGGCCGGTCCAACCAGGTCGCGAACTGGCTGCGCACGCTCGGCGTCCGGCGCGGCGACCGGCTGATCCTCATGCTGGGCAACCAGGGCGAGCTGTGGGAGACCATCCTCGCCGCGATCAAGCTCGGCGCGGTGATCATCCCGGCGTCGACGCTGCTCGGCCCGGCCGACCTGACCGACCGCGTGGAGCGCGGCGCCGCCAAGCACGTCGTCGTCCGCTCGGTGGACGCGCCGAAGTTCGACGGCGTCGAGGGGGACTACACCCGGATCGCGGTGGGGGAGCCGGTCGAGGGCTGGCACGCGTACTCGGCCGCGTTCGCCGAGTCGCCGGAGTTCACCCCGGACGGCCCGACGCGGGCCGCCGACCCGCTGCTGCTGTACTTCACCTCCGGCACGACGGCGAAGCCGAAGCTGGTGCAGCACACGCACGTCTCGTACCCGGTGGGCCACCTGTCCACGATGTACTGGATCGGGCTGCAGCCGGGGGACGTCCACCTGAACATCTCCTCGCCCGGCTGGGCGAAGCACGCGTGGAGCAACTTCTTCGCGCCGTGGAACGCCGAGGCGACGGTGTTCCTCTACAACTACAGCCGGTTCGACGCGGGCGCGCTGATGGCGCAGATGGACCGGTGCGGGGTCACGAGCTTCTGCGCGCCGCCGACGGTGTGGCGGATGCTCATCCAGGCCGACCTGACGGCCCTGCGCCATCCGCCGCGGAAGGTGGTGGGTGCCGGCGAGCCGTTGAACCCCGAGGTGATCGACCAGGTCGAGAAGGCCTGGGGCGTCACCATCCGCGACGGCTTCGGCCAGACCGAGAGCAGCGTGCAGATCGCGAACACGCCGGGCCAGGACGTCGTGCCCGGCTCGATGGGCCGCCCGCTGCCCGGCTTCGTGGTCGCGCTGGTCGACCCGGTCAGCGGCGAGCGGGCGGCGGAGGGCGAGATCTGCCTGGACCTCGCCCACCGGCCGGTGGGCCTGATGACGGGGTACGCGGACGACGACGAGCGCACGTCGGCGGCGTTCGCCGGCGGCTTCTACCACACGGGTGACGTCGGCTCGATCGACGAACGCGGCTACATCACCTACGTCGGGCGCACCGACGACGTGTTCAAGGCGTCGGACTACCGGATCTCGCCGTTCGAACTGGAGAGCGTCCTCATCGAGCACGAGGCGGTGGCCGAGGCGGCGGTCGTCCCGGCCCCCGACCCGATCCGGCTCGCGGTGCCCAAGGCGTACGTCGTGCTGGCGGCGGGCTTCTCGCCGGACGCGGAGACCGCGCGGTCGATCCTGGCGTACTGCCGCGAGCACCTGGCGCCGTACAAGCGGATCCGGCGGCTGGAGTTCGCGGAGCTGCCGAAGACGATCTCGGGCAAGATCCGCCGCGTCGAGCTGCGCGGCCGCGAGAGCGACCCGGCCCGGGGCGCGGGGACCGAGTACCGCGAGGAGGACTTCCCCGACCTCAAGTCCTGACGGGCCCGGCTCAAGCGCCCCAATGTGGCCTTGGTTGCGCTCAACGCACCGAAGGCCACATTGGGTGCGTTGGACGCACCGAAGGCCACATTGGGTGCGTTGGACGCACCGAAGGCCACATTGGGGCGCTGGGGGCCGGGTCGATCAGGTGCGGGTGCCCTCGACCTGGCGGCCGTCCTCGGTGGAGCACGCCGTCACCGGGTCGTTCGGGCCGCTGCCGCACGTCCACTCGTCGACGACGACCGGGCCCGGGCCGTCGGCGTCGTTCGCCTCGGCCGGGGTCAGCTTCGCGAAGTAGTCCTTCAGGAGCTTCGTCGCCGCGGGGCAGTCGACCTTGCCGTGCGCGACGACGGCCGTCTTCGCGCCGCCCGTGCCGGTGACGTCGCCGCACGGCACGCCGGGCGCCGTCGACCCGGCCGCCGCGGCCGCGGCCGGGACCGGCGGCTCGGACGACGGCGCGGCGGGCGCCGGCTCGCTGCCGCAGCCGGCCAGCGCGGCGGCCGTGGCGACGAGCAGCAGGGGGTAGGCGAGTGTCTTCAAGGCCCCTCGGGATCGGATCGGACTCATTCGGACGGCACGACGGCGGCGAAGACCGTCTGCTCGCCCTTGGTGCAGGTGGTGCCGCCCTGCGCGGCGGGTGGCCCGGAGGTGCACAGCCAGCCGTCGACGGTCTCGTTCACCGCGTCGTTCGAGCCGGCGCCCTGGCGCCCGGCGATCTTGCGGTGGAAGTCGCCGACCAGCTTCGTCGCCGCGACGCAGCTGACACCGGCGGCGCCGCTGTCGAAGACGTAGAGCGTCAGCCCGCTGGCGGCGGTGACGGGACCGCACGCCCCGGGCACCGACGGCGGTGGACCGGACGGCCGCGTCGCCGGGGCGGGCGCGGACTCGCTGCCGGTGCCGCCGGGCGGAGGCGGCGGGGTGCCGGTCGGCGTCGTCGCGGACGCCGGGGTGGTGCCGGACGGCGGGGCCGGGGGAGCCTGCGCGGCCGGATCGCCGGAGCAGGCCGCGAGCAGGGGCAGGGCGAGGCAGGCCACGAGCCACGTCCTCGTGGTGGTCGGGTGGGGCACCGCGATCCTTCCTCCCCGGGTCGGTCCCCGTGGAGCCACGGGTGTGCCGGAGATTACAACAGTGCCCCGGCGGCCCGGTCCGGTGGCCGCCGGAATTATGTCCACAATGGACGATTAACATTCCGTTCACGCTCCGAAACCTCCCGCTGTCATCAAGAATCGATCGGTCTAATTCCGGCCGTGACCGTTAACAATCCGGCCGCGTGCGCCGAAGATCTTGGTGGAGGCTGACGAGCTTCCCGTCCCCGACAACCGTCCCGAATCCGTGAGAGCGATGAACGCCGACGCTGTGAGCACCGAAGAACCGTCCAGTCCGCCGACCGTCCCGAGCACCGTGGTCTGGTGCTGCGGCCGCCCGTACGTCCTCGAGGGAAGCGCCGGCCGGGCGCGGTGGATGGGCACTGACTACCGAGGCCGTCCCGAGTCGCTGAGCAGCGCGGAGCTGCAGCGCCGTGGGTGGAGCCACCGCCGCGCGAGCTGAAGGTGAGGCCGGGTCATGGGGGTGGCCCGGCTTTCCCGATCGGCCTGCGGGGGAGGGCCTGGGGCGAGAATCGCCTGGTGGTGTGCATGGCCTGGTGGCGGGTTTGGTGGCGAGCTGCCGCCGGATGGCCTGGGGCCGGAGTGCCGCAGGTTCGGCGCCGGCCGCGACCTGCGCTTCGACGCTCGGGTGGCGCAGCCCCTGCACCCCGCGTCCCGGTTCCCGGCCGGCGCACGCTCGGCAACCCGAACCGCGCCGCACCACCGGGCGCCCCACCGGCGCCCCGCTGTTTAATGGCCCCGTGAGCACAGCCGCCCCCGAACCCGCCGCTCAGGCTGGGCCCGCCGCCGAGCCCTCGCTGCTGCGGCAAGCCCTGAACGTCCCCAACATCCTCTCCCTGCTGCGGCTGGCCGGGGTGCCCGTCTTCCTCTGGCTGCTGCTCGGCCCGCGAGAAGACGGCTGGGCGCTCGCCCTGCTCGTCTTCAGCGCCCTGACCGACTGGCTCGACGGCAAGCTCGCGCGCTGGCTCAACCAGATGTCCCGGCTCGGGCAGCTGCTCGACCCCGCCGCCGACCGGCTCTACATCCTCGCCACCCTCATTGCCTTCCTCGTCCGCGACATCATCCCGTGGTGGGTCGTCGTCCCGCTGGTCCTGCGGGAAGCCGTGCTCGGCGTCTGCGTCGTCACCCTGCGCCGCCGGGGGTTCGCGCCGCCCGAGGTCACCTACATCGGGAAGGGGGCCACCTTCGTCCTGATGTACGCCTTCCCGTTCCTGCTGCTCGCGCAGGGGGGCTCCGACGTCGCCGCGGTCGCGCGGCCGATCGGGTACGCCTTCACGATCTGGGGTGCCGTCCTCTACGTCTGGTCCGGTGTCCTCTACGTCGTCCAGGCGCGCAACGCGCTGCGCGGTACCACCCAGTGAGCTTTCGCCGGGTCGTGGCGGGCGGCTGCGCCGTGTGGGTGTAAGACTTCGCCCAACACTTCCAGTGAGGGCATGAAAGGGGACCGGCGGTGTCCGCTCCTGAAGAGCTTCGCTACACCGAGGAACACGAGTGGGTCGCCACCCGCGGCGAGGACACCCTCGTGCGCGTCGGCATCACCGAGTACGCGCAGGACCAGCTCGGCGACGTCGTCTTCGTCGACCTGCCCGACGTCGGCAGGCAGGTGAGCGCGGGCGACGTCTTCGGCGAGGTCGAGTCGACCAAGAGCGTCTCCGAGCTGTTCGCGCCGGTCGACGGCGAGGTCGTCGCGGTCAACGACGCCGTCGCCGACTCGCCCGAACTGATCAACAGCGATCCCTACGGCGAGGGCTGGCTGATCGAGATCCGGCTCGACGACCCGGCGGGCCTGGAAGCCCTGCTCGAAGCCGAGGCGTACGACGCCCTGACCAAGGGCTGAAGCCCGCTCCGCCGGTTCGGGGAGCCGGGGCTCGGAGAATCGATCAGGCACGGTACGTTGGCAGCTACACGTTCTTGAGTACTGGCAACACAGCATGTGTGGAGGAGAGCTCAGGTGAGCACGAACGACGGGCCCGGCGGCGTTCCCCCGGAGCAGTCTCCGGAGCGGACCTCTGTCTTCCGGGCCGACTTCCTGGCCGAAGCCGAAGGTCGCGAGCCCGCCCCGGAAGCCCCGGTCCAGGGTGTCGACGCCCTGCCGCCGGGTTCGGCGCTGCTGGTCGTGAAGCGCGGGCCGAACGCGGGTTCGCGGTTCCTGCTCGACCGCGACACCACCAGCGCCGGGCGGCACCCGGACAGCGACATCTTCCTCGACGACGTCACCGTCTCCCGCCGGCACGCCGAGTTCCGGCGTGAGGGCGGCGAGTTCGTCGTCATCGACGTCGGCAGCCTCAACGGCACCTACGTCAACCGCGAGCCGGTCGACCAGGCGGTGCTCGCCGGCGGCGACGAGGTGCAGATCGGGAAGTTCCGCCTGGTCTTCCTGACCGGCCCGGGGCACGGGGGCCAGGGGGCGCAGTGACGGCGGCCGGACGGCCACAGAACCACGGACTGAGCATCGGGGCGGTCCTCGCGCAGCTGCGCGGGGACTTCCCCGATGTCACCATCTCCAAGATCCGGTTCCTCGAAGCGGAAGGCCTGGTCACCCCGGGCCGGACGCCGTCGGGGTACCGGCAGTTCGCCGCGGCGGACGTGGAGCGACTGCGGTTCGTCCTGGCCGCCCAGCGGGACCACTACCTCCCGTTGAAGGTCATCAAGGAGCAGCTGGACGCGGCGGACTCGGGTGCCGGGCCCACCGCGGCCCTGCCCCGCCCGCCGCGCCGGCTGGTGCCCATCGACGTGACGGCGGAGAACGTCGGCCTGCCCGTGGCGGACGACTTCACCGCGGGCAAGGAGCTGCGCCTGACCCGGGAGGAACTCCTGGAGCAGGCCGGCATCGACGCGCCCGTGCTGGCCGAGCTGCAGCAGTACGGCCTGGTCCGGCCCGGTCCCGCCGGGTTCTTCGATCCGGACGCGGTGCTGGTCGCGCGGACGGTGAAGGCGATGACCGAATTCGGGATCGAACCGAGACACCTGCGTGCCTTCCGCGCCGCGGCCGACCGCGAGGTCGGGTTGCTGGAGCAGATCGTGACGCCGGTGTACCGGCACCGTGACCCGGAGGCGAAGGCACGCGCCGACGAGGTGGTGCGGGAGCTCGCGGCACTGTCCGTGACCCTGCACACGCTCCTCGTCAAGGCGGGAATCCGCGGCGTCGCCGGGTGTTGATCGATAACGGGGCAGTGAGATCCTCTTTGCGGTCCCATGTCAATGACTGAATGTTCGGCACCGCATGCCGTACCGTGAAGGCACGGGTTTGCGGCAGGCGAACCGAGAGAGTCCGGACAGCGAGCACAGCGCGCGGATGACGGGTAGCGTCGAGGAGTGAGGGCGTGAAGCCGGTTCAGCGCTGCAGCCCGTGTGCACGGGAGGGAGGCGAAGCCCGATGAGCGAAATGCGCGTCGTCGGTGTGCGGGTCGAGCTGCCCGCGAATCAGCCGATCTTGTTGCTGCGGGAAACCGAAGGTGAACGGTACCTGCCGATCTGGATCGGCTCGGTCGAAGCCACCGCCATCGCCTTGGAGCAACAGGGGGTCCGCCCCGCCCGTCCGCTCACGCATGACCTGCTGAAAGAGGTCATCGGAGCGCTCGGCCGGGAACTCGAGCAGGTCGTCATCACCGACCTGAAGGAAGGCACGTTCTTCGCGGAGCTCGTGTTCGACGGCGACATCCGGGTGTCCGCCCGGCCGAGCGACTCGGTCGCGCTGGCCTTGCGGATCGGGGTCCCCATCCACGCCGTGGACTCGGTGCTGGAGGAAGCCGGCCTGATCATCCCGGACGAGCAGGAGGACGAGGTCGAGAAGTTCCGCGAGTTCCTCGACTCCGTGTCGCCCGAGGACTTCCGGGGCGCCGACACGTAAGGGGGCGCGGAGCCTGGGCGAGGTGTGCTCGCGGAGAGCGCTCACCCGGAACTCCTCGCCGTGTCTTCTGGGGGTGCAACCCCCAGACCCCGCCCGGGGGCACGCCCCCGGACCCCCGCGTCCTCCCGCGGTAAGGCGTTTCCCTTGCCTTGGGAACTTGCCTTGACGCGCACGTCAACGTCTAGCGTCGAGGGCATGCGGATCGGAGAACTGGCGCAGCGCACGGGTGTCACCACCCGTGCGCTGCGGTTTTACGAGGACCAGGGCCTGCTCACCGCCCGGCGCTCGGCCAACGGCTACCGCGAGTACGGCGAGGACGACCTCCAGCTGGTCCGGGAGATCCAGACCCTCCAGACGGTCGGCCTGACCCTCGAGGAGACCCGCCCGTTCGTCGAGTGCCTGCGCAGCGGCCACGAGACCGGCGACTCCTGCGCGAACTCCATCGAGGTCTACCGGCGCAAGCTCGAAGAAGCCGACGCCCTCCTCGCGCGGCTCGGCGGCATCCGCGGCGAACTGGCCGCGAAACTCGCCGCCGCGCTCGCCCGGCAGGCGCCCGATCCGTGTGTCGTGCCCGAATCCCCGCGCCCGTGAAGGAGCCGGCCATGTCCGAAATTGCCGAAGTCACCGACAGCACCTTCGCCGAAGTGCTCTCCAGTGACGTCCCCGTGCTGGTCGAGTTCTGGGCCACCTGGTGCGGCCCGTGCCGGATGGTCGGCCCGGTGCTCGCGCAGCTGGCCGCCGAGCGGGACGGCGCCCTCGTCGTGCGCAAGATCAACGCCGACGAGAACCCGGAGACCACCCGCGCCTACCAGGTCATGTCCCTGCCGACCATGATCCTCTTCCGCGGCGGCGAGCCGGTCGAGACGATCGTCGGCGCGTTCCCGAAGGCCCGCATCGAAGAGCGGCTCGACTCCGTTCTCACGGCGCCGTCGCTTTGACGAACGTGTCGGCCAGCTCGCGGCCGTACTGCTCCAGGTCCAGCCCCGGGTCGGCCGCGTAGGCCGTGGCCACGCCGTCGATGGCCTGCGCGATGGACATCGCCATCACCTCGGGCGTGAACTCGCCGAACACGCCCTCGGCCTGGCCCTGCTTCAGCTGGCGGGCCAGCCCGTGCACGCGCAGGTCGTCGACCAGCACCTTCGTCATCACCCAGCCGTCGGCGTCGTCGGCGTTGGCGGCCAGCTCCGTCAGCGCCCGGACGCACTCGGGGTAGGCCCGCAGGAACGCCACCGACGTCTCGATGTGCGCCCGCAGGTAGCCGGGCCGGTCGGCTGGGTCGAGGCCGCCGCCGGTGCGCTCGGCGAGGAACCCGTTCTTCGTCTCGACGACCGTGCTGAGCACGGCCTGCAGCAGGCCGGCCTTGTTCGTGAAGTGGTAGGAGATCAGCCGGGTGCTGCTGAGCCCGGCGCGCTCCTTGATCTTGGCGAAGGTGGTGCGGCGGTAGCCGAGGTCGGCCAGGACGCCGATGGTCGCGCCGATGATCTGCGCCCGGCGGGCGGCCTCGGTGACGCTCAGGCCCATCTCGGCCATGATGTCGGGGTTTACTTGCATGAGTAAAAAATTACTCGGCTGAGTAAAAGACGTCAAGGGGTTTGAATCGCGCCGGAGTGGGGTACGGCGAACGGCGCAAAGCCTCAGCCGACCGCCTGAGCTTGCCGCGCGTCGCGTTGACCGGCACTGTCCGGGCGCTTACCGTCGAAGAAGGGAAATCGCCACGGTGTGATTCACGGTCTGGGGCCGGATCGTGGCGGTTGATCTCCGGCGGGTCCCGCTCCTGGGGCCGTCCGGCTGTCATTCGCCGGCCGCCAGGTCGGGCGAGGGGAGGCTTGCGTGGTCGAGGCTGGTTCCGAGAAGCAGCCTGTCGAGGTCGCGACTGGTGAGCAGGGCGAACTGTTCCCCGACAACTCGCTGCCCGACGAGCTGGTGGGCTACCGGGGTCCGGCGGCGTGCCAGATCGCCGGCATCACCTACCGCCAGCTCGACTACTGGGCCCGGACCAAGCTGGTCGCGCCCAGCATCCGCACCGCGCACGGCTCCGGCTCGCAGCGGCTCTACTCGTTCAAGGACATCCTGGTCCTCAAGGTCGTCAAGCGGCTCCTGGACACCGGGGTCTCGCTCCAGAACATCCGGGTGGCGGTCGACCACCTGCGCGTCCGCGGCGTCCGCGACCTGGCCAGGGTGACGCTGTTCTCCGACGGCACCACGGTGTACGAATGCACCTCGCCGGAGGAGATCGTCGACCTGCTCCAGGGCGGCCAGGGCGTCTTCGGCATCGCGGTCAGCGGCGCGATGCAGGAGATCAGCGGCACGATCCACGAGTTCCCGGCCGAACGCGCCGACGGCGGCATCGTCGAGACGCACGAACCGGACGAACTCACCCAGCGCCGCAACGCCCGCAAGACCGGTTGATCACCGCCGCGGCGGGCAGAGTAAGGTTCACCGTGCGGTCGACG
Source organism: Amycolatopsis sp. MtRt-6 (assembly GCF_017308975.1). Taxonomy (GTDB): domain Bacteria; phylum Actinomycetota; class Actinomycetes; order Mycobacteriales; family Pseudonocardiaceae; genus Amycolatopsis. The sequence continues at coordinate 49,407 of NZ_JADWPD010000007.1, forward strand.
AATCCGCGCGGGAGAGTCCGAGCCACACCTTGAGCTCGGCGCCGAAGGAGCAAGTCCTCCCCGGAACCTCTCAGGCACCCTGGACCGCGCGGACGAGACGCCTCTGGAAAGCGGGTCGTCAGGACACAGCCTGATGGCCCCGCCGACGGTGCAAGCCCGGCTCAACCTGCGGGCGAAACTCTCAGGCGCCTCCCAGGAGGTACGGACAGAGTGGGGAGGGCCAGGACACCGCCGTCCCGGTCCAGCCCCGCTGTCCCCAGGAGGCCATCGTGGATCCGTCACTCGCCTCCCTCGAACAGGGCATTCCCTTCGCCGACCGGCACATCGGGCCCGGACCGGACGAACTCCGGCACATCCTGGACGTCGTCGGCGTCGCCTCGCTCGACGAACTCGCCGAGCGAGCCGTTCCCGCGTCGCTGCGGGCCTCCGCCGAGCCGCTCGAGCTGCCGCCCGCCGCCTCCGAAGCGCAGGCCCTCGCCGAACTGCGCGCGCTGGCCGCCCGGAACCGGCCGACCGCCGCCATGATCGGGCTCGGCTACCACGACACCGTCACCCCGCCCGTCATCCGGCGGAACGTGCTCGAAAACCCCGCCTGGTACACCGCCTACACGCCCTACCAGCCGGAAATTTCCCAAGGGCGGCTCGAAGCGCTGCTCAACTTCCAGACCATGGTCGCCGACCTGACCGGGCTCCCCGTCGCCAACGCCTCCCTGCTCGACGAGGCCACCGCCGCCGCCGAGGCGATGACCCTGGTGCGCCGGGCCGGGCGGGCGACGTCGAATCGGTTCGTCGTCGACGAAGACACCCTGCCGCAGACCCTCGCCGTGCTCCGCACGCGAGCCGAGCCGCTCGGCATCGAACTCGTCGTCGAAGACCTCTCCCAAGGGCTGACCGGGCTCGGCCTGGGCGGTGACTTCTTCGGCGTGCTCCTGTCCTACCCGGGCGCGTCCGGCGCGGTCCGGGAACTCGACCTCACGATCGGCGAAGCCAAGAAGCACGGCGCGGCCGTCATCGTCGCCGCCGACCCCCTCGCCCTCACCCTGCTGCGCCCGCCGGGCGAGCTCGGCGCCGACGTCGCCATCGGCTCGACGCAGCGGTTCGGCGTCCCGCTCGGCTTCGGCGGGCCGCACGCCGCCTACCTCGCCGTGCGGAAAGGCCTCGAACGGCAGTTGCCCGGCCGGCTGGTCGGCGTCTCGAAGGACGCCGACGGCGCGCCCGCGTACCGGCTCGCCCTGCAGACGCGCGAGCAGCACATCCGCCGCGAGAAGGCGACGTCGAACATCTGCACCGCGCAGGTGCTGCTCGCGGTGATGGCGTCGATGTACGCGGTCTACCACGGGCCCGAGGGCCTGCGGGCGATCGCGCTGCGCGCCCACCGGATGGCGACGGTGCTGGCGGCCGGACTCTGCGAAGGCGGCGTCGAGGTCGTGCACGGCGAGTTCTTCGACACCGTCGTCGCGGCCGTGCCGGGCCGGGCGGACACCGTCGTCGCGGCCGCCCGCGACCTCGGGATCTCCCTGCGCCGGATCGACGCCGGCCACGTCGGCGTCGCCTGCGACGAGACGACCACGCGTGAGCGGCTTTCCTGCGTCTGGAAGGCGTTCGGCGTCTCGGTGTCCGATGTGGACGGCCTCGACGCGGACACCGCGGACGCGCTCCCGGCCCCGCTGCGGCGCACGAGCGAGTACCTCACCCACCCCGTCTTCCACGCGCACCGCTCGGAAACCGCCATGCTGCGCTACCTGCGTGCGCTGGCGGACTCCGACGTCGCTCTCGACCGCAGCATGATCCCGCTCGGCTCGTGCACCATGAAGCTCAACGCCACCGCCGAAATGGAGCCCGTCACCTGGCCGGAGTTCGCCGGCCTGCACCCGTTCGCGCCCGCCGAAGACGCCGCCGGGCTCCTGGACGTCGCCGCCGACCTGAGCGCCTGGCTCGCGCGGATCACCGGCTACGACGCCGTTTCCCTGCAACCCAACGCCGGCAGCCAGGGCGAGTTCGCGGGCCTGCTCGCCATCCGCGCCTACCACCGCGCCCGCGGCGAGCACGCGCGAGACGTCTGCCTGATCCCGGCCAGCGCGCACGGCACGAACGCGGCCAGCGCGGTGATGGCGGGCATGCGCGTGGTCGTCGTCCGCTGCGACGACGCCGGCAACATCGACCTGGCCCACCTGCGGTCCACAGTGGACTCCCATGGCGATGACCTCGCCGCGATCATGCTCACGTACCCGTCGACGCACGGCGTCTACGAAGACACCGTCGGCGAGGTGTGCGCGGCGGTGCACGACGCGGGCGGGCAGGTGTACGTCGACGGCGCCAACCTGAACGCGCTGATCGGCGTCGCGCAGTACGGCCGCTTCGGCGCCGACGTCTCGCACCTCAACCTGCACAAGACGTTCTGCATCCCGCACGGCGGCGGCGGGCCGGGCGTCGGCCCGATCGGGGTCCGCGCGCATCTGGCGCCGTTCCTGCCGAACCACCCGCTGCAGCCCGCCGCCGGCCCGGCCACCGGAGTCGGCCCGGTCAGCGCGGCGCCGTGGGGCAGCGCGTCGATCCTGCCGATCTCGTGGGCGTACGTCCGGATGATGGGCGCCGACGGCCTGCGCCGCGCGACGCTCGTCGCGGTGGCCAACGCGAACTACGTCGCCCGCCGCCTCGCCGGCCACTACCCGGTGCTGTACGCCGGGCGCGAAGGCCTGGTGGCGCACGAATGCATCCTCGACCTGCGGTCGTTGACGAAGGCCACCGGCGTCACGGTCGACGACGTCGCGAAGCGGCTGGCGGACTACGGCCTGCACGCGCCCACGATGTCGTTCCCGGTCGCGGGCACGCTGATGGTGGAGCCGACGGAGAGCGAAGACCTGGCCGAACTCGACCGCTTCTGCGCCGCGATGATCGCGATCCGCGGCGAGATCGACCGCGTCGCGGCGGGGGAGTGGCCCCTGGAGGCGTCACCGCTGCGGCAGGCCCCGCATACGGCGCGGTGCGTCGCGGGGGACTGGAACCGGCCGTACAGCCGCGAGACCGCGGTGTTCCCGGCGGGGGTGACGGCGGCCAAGATCTGGCCGCCGGTCCGCCGCATCGACGGCGCGGCGGGCGACCGGAACCTGGTCTGCTCGTGCCCGCCGCCGGAGGCGTTCGCTTCAGCTCCGTGAGAGGCGGACGATCAGCTCGGCGCGGCTCGCGATGTCCAGCTTGCGGTAGATCTGCTGGAGGTGCTTCTGCGCCGTCCGCGGGCTGATGCCCAGGTGCCGGGCGACCTCCCGGTCGGTCGCCGCCCGCGCCACCGCCTCGGCCACCTCGCGTTCTCGCACGGTCAGCACTTCCAGGGGCACGCCGGTGAGCGGCTAGACCGGCGGGTGCTCCTCGCGGGCGAACGCCTGGGCCACGTGCGGGGCCAGCAGGTCGACCAGCGCGCGCTCGCGGGCGGAAAAGCCGGGCCGGGAGCGGTTGAACGACAGGATGCGCCCGTGGCGGTCGTCGACCTGGATCACGCACGACAGCTGGTCGGCGGTGCCCCGCGGCCGGTAGAAGTCCGTGTACAGCGGCAGGGCACGCAGCGTGCGCCGGTCCGCCAGGTCGCTCAGCGCTGCCGACGTCCCCAGTGACAGCCGCCCGTCCCGGTGGGCCACGAACGTCGGGTGCTGGTGGGCCTGCGCGCGGAACTCCGGGAGGCGCAGCAGGTTGTGCTCCGGACGGGCGGCCATACGCAGTTCTGCGTACGCACACTGCGGGCGCACAGGAACGGGAGGTAGGTTGACGCCCATGGCGAATGGGCACGGTCCTGATCGGACGTCCGTGGTCGTGACCGGCGGCAGCGGCTTCATCGGCCGGGCCGTCGTGCGCGCCCTCCGCGACCGGGGCGTCCCGGTCACCGTCGTCGACCGGGTCCCGTTCCCGGAAACGCTCGACGGCGCGCGCGTGGTCGTCGGTGATCTCCGGGAGGCCGCCGTCCGCGAGCAGGCCGTGGACCGGGGGACCGTGGGCATCGTGCACCTCGCCGGGCTGACGTCGGTGCTGAAGTCGGTCGAGCTGCCCGAGGACACCTTCGCCGACAATGTCCTGGTCACCCAGGAACTGCTGGAACTCGCCCGCCGCCACGAGGTGCCCACGTTCCTGCTCGCCTCGACCAACGCGGTGATCGGCAACGTCGGCGGCGCGACGATCACCCCGGACCTGCCGCTGCGGCCGCTGACGCCCTACGGCGCCACCAAGGCGGCGTGCGAAATGCTGCTGTCGGGCTACGCCGGCGCGTACGGCATGACGACGTGTGCGTTGCGGTTCACCAACGTCTACGGTCCGGGAATGTCCCACAAGGACAGTTTCGTGCCGCGGATGATGCGAGCCGCGCTGACCGGCGGCGGGGTCAGGATCTACGGCGACGGCCGCCAGCGCCGCGACCTCGTCCACGTCGACGACGTCGTGCGGGCGGTCCTGCTGGCCCTCGGCAGCGGCTACTCCGGCCGCGCGATCGTCGGCGCCGGGCGCTCGGTGTCCGTGCTGGAGATGGTCGAGGCCGTGCGCGAGGTGACCGGCGCCGAGCTGCCGGTGGAACACGTCGAAGCCCCGGCCGGCGAGATGCCCGCGGTCGTCGTCGACGTCTCGGCGAGCGCGGAGACCATCGGCTACCGGCCGGAGGTCTCGCTCACCGACGGCCTCGTGACGGCGTGGAAGTACTTCTCCGGCCTCGAAACACCGTGAAGGTCTTTCTCAAGCGGCACTGGCTGCTGCTCCTGCTGCTCGTCCCGGCGATCACGCTCCGCGTGCTGACCTGGCTGGCCTACCGCCCGGCACTGCTGTTCATCGATTCCTTCCGCTACATCGACAACCTGCACGCCCTGCGCGCCGACCAGCTCAACCCGATCGGCTACGACCTCGTCCTGCGGCCGCTGCTGGCGGTCGGCGGGCTCGCCTGGGTCGCCGCGGTGCAGCACGTCGGCGGCGTGCTGATCGCGATCGGCCTGTACAAGCTGGTCCTGCGGCTGGGCGGCCGGCCGTGGGTCGGCGCGCTCGCCGCGGCGCCGGTACTGCTCGACGCCTACCAGCTGCAGATCGAGCAGAACATCATGTCCGAGGTGACGTTCGAGGCCGTGCTCCTCGGGCTCCTCTGGCTGCTGCTCGGCTGGGGCACCCCCGGCTGGAAGCGGGCCGGCGCGGCCGGCCTGCTGCTCGGCTTCGGCGTGCTGACGCGGCTCATCGGCATCTCGCTGGCGTTGCCGCTACTGGTCTTCCTCGTCGTCGCCGGGGGAGCGTGGCGCCAGTGGGCGGGCTGGCGCCGGGCCGGCGCCGGCCTCCTGGGACTGCTCGCCGTCCTGGTCCCGTACTCGGCGCGACTGCATGCGGAGACCGGGAAGTGGGGGCTCAGCGGGCCGTCCGGGAACATGCTCTACGGCCGGACCGCCGCCGTCGCCGACTGCGCGAACCTCCACCTCGACCCGACGCTGATGGTGTTCTGCCCGGCCGAGCCCCGCGAAACCCGGCTCGTCGACAACTACACCCACGCCGACCTCGACCCGAACTGGCCGGGCCCGCTGCCGCCGGGCGCGGACAAGACCGCCTTGGCCCACGAGTTCGCGATCGGTGTCCTGAAAGCCCAGCCCGGCGACGTCGCCGGAGCGATCCTGGACGACTTCGCCAAGAGCTTCGCCTGGACGCGCGAGCAGGACCCGACCGACGTCCCCCTGGACCGGTGGCAGTTCCAGCTGACCTACCCGCAGTGGGCCGACCAGTCCCTGATCGACCTGGTCACGCTGCAGAACGACGGCGTCGTCGCGAACGTCGACCAGCCGCTGGCCAAGATCCTCCGCGACTACCAGCTCGGCGGCGGGTACGTCCCCGGCGCGGTGCTCGGCATCGGCGCGCTGCTGGGCCTGCTGACGGTGTTCCGGCGCAAGAAGCCCCCGGACCGGGCCCGGGCCGGGGCGCTGCTCGCGGCGTCGAGCGGGCTCCTCCTGCTGTTCGCCTCGGCGGTGTTCCAGTTCTCCTGGCGCTACCAGCTCCCGGCGCTCGTGCTCCTGCCGGTCGCCGGGGCGCTCGGCTTCACGACCCTGACGTCGGCGAGCCGGAAGCGGCTCGCCGCGTTCCCCGACGACGTCGACTCCGGCGCCCTCGACGACTTCCGGGGCCGGCACCCGGAGCTGAAGCTGGCGCCGCTGACCGTCGTCATCGCCGCCTACAACGAAGCCGGCGGCATCGGCGAGGTCCTGGAGAAGATGCCCGACGAATGCCTCGGCATGCCGGTGGACGTCCTCGTCGTCGTCGACGGCGGCACTGACGACACGGCCGCGATCGCCGAGGCGCACGGCGCGTACGTGTGCGTCGCGCCCCGCAACCGGGGCCAGGGCGCCGCCCTGCGGCTGGGCTACCACCTCGCGGCCGAAGCCGGCGCCGAGTACGTCGTCACGACCGACGCCGACGGCCAGTACGACAACAGCGAGCTGGAGGCCCTCGTCCGCCCGGTCGTCGACGGCACCGCGGACTTCGTCACCGGGTCCCGGCGGCTCGGGCACGAGGAGGCCGACAGCCGCGTCCGGTGGCTCGGCGTGCGGGTGTTCGCGGTGCTGGCGTCGGTGCTGACCGCGCGGCGGATCACCGACACGTCGTTCGGCTTCCGCGCGATGCGGGCGGAGCTGGCCTGCGCGGTCCCGCTGCGCGAACCGCAGTACCAGTCGTCGGAGCTGCTGCTCGGCGTCACCGCCCGCGGCGCCCGGGTCGTCGAGCTGCCGATGAGCATGCGGCTGCGCAAGGCGGGCAAGAGCAAGAAGGGCGGCAGCCTCGTCTACGGCGCCAACTACGCCCGCGTCATGACCGGGACGTGGTGGCGGGGGTACGTGCTGCGCCGCGGCCGAACACGAGCCGGTCGAGCAGGGTGAACTTGACGGCGAACACCAGCGCGTAACTGGCGACGTACGCGCCGTCGACGAGCACGACCCACCAGAAGTGCGGCAGCGCCAAGGGCGTCAGCAGCGAGCCCGCGAGGGTTGTCAGGCCGATCGACGCGAGCCCGCCGAGCCCGACCACCGCGAGGTAGGGCAGCAGCTCGCGCCGCACGCGCGGCCGCCCGGTGCGGCCCCACACCCAGCGCCGCGTGACCACGAAGTTCAGCACCGCGCCGGCCGCCCAGGCCAGCGTGCTCGCCCAGGCCGCGGCGCCGCCGGTGGCGAGCACGGCGAGCAGGACGATCTGGCTGAGGACCGTGGCCGCGACCGACGTCGTCGCGGCGCGCGCCAGCCGGGCCCAGCCGCGGCGGCGGGTCTTCTCCGCCGTGCGGGGCCGCACGCCGTTGGTTACGGTCGTCATGCCCCCATCCTCCCCGCGGGCCGGCCGCGCCGCCGTCCGACCCCCTCACGCATAGGAGATTCACAGGTCATTGCCAGGTCTTCATCAGCACGTGATCTATAGCGTTCGTGTGGCGTAAACGAGCAGGAAAGGCGGCACAATGCGTGTGCTGGTTCTCGGCGGTGACGGATATCTGGGCTGGCCGACCGCGCTGCACTTATCGGACAAAGGTCACGAGGTGGCTGTTCTCGACAATTTCGCGCGGCGCGGGTACGACGCCGAGCTCGGTGTCGAGAGCCTGGTCCCGATCGAATCCCTCACCGACCGCATCGCCGCCTGGCGCGAGGTCTCCGGCCGGACGATCACCAGCTACGAAGGCGACCTCCTCGACGCGGAGTTCCTGTTCGAAGCGGTGCGCGACTTCGCGCCGGACGCCGTCGTCCACTACGCCGAGCAACGGTCGGCGCCCTATTCCATGATCGACCGCGAACACGCGGTGTACACCCAGCACAACAATGTGATCGGCAACCTGAACCTGCTGTACGCGATCGCGGAGATCAATCCGGCGATCCACCTGGTCAAACTGGGCACGATGGGCGAATACGGCACGCCGAACGTCGACATCGAAGAAGGCTGGCTGGAGCTGGAGCACAACGGCCGCCGCGACCGGGTGCTGTTCCCGAAACGGCCGGGCTCCTTCTACCACCTGACCAAGGTCCACGATTCCCACAACATCGAATTCACCTGCCGCGCGTGGGGCCTGCGGGCGACGGACCTCAACCAGGGCGTGGTGTACGGCCAGCAGACGCCGCAGACGGCGCTCGACCCGCGCCTGGCGACCCGCTTCGACTACGACGCGGTGTTCGGCACGGTGCTGAACCGGTTCGTCATCCAGGCGGTGCTGGGCCAGCCCCTGACGGTGTACGGCAAAGGCGCGCAGACCCGCGGCCTGATCGACATCCGCGACACCGTGGAGTGCATCCGCCTGGCCGTGGAGAACCCGGCTTCGGCGGGGGAGTTCCGGGTGTTCAACCAGATGACCGAGAGCATGTCGGTTTCGGCCATCGCGGACCTGGTGGCCGACCGGTTCCCCGGCCCGGTGCAGATCGAGCAGCTGGAGAACCCGCGCACGGAAGCGCCGGAGCACTACTACAACGTGAAGCACACCGGGCTGGTCGGGCTGGGGCTGGAGCCGCACCTGCTGTCGGACACGCTGATCGAGTCGATGTTCGACATCGTGGGCGCCAACAAGCACCGGGTGAACCCGGAGAAGCTGCGCCCGACGGTCCGCTGGCGGGGCGCGCTGAAGGGCTAGCCGCCGTGGGGGCTCCCGTCTCGGAGCCCCCACGGTCCGCTCAGCCGGGCAGCTTGTCGAGAAAGCCGTGCACCTCGGCGATCTTCCCGTCTTCGAGTTCGACGACGTCGAACCCGATGGCGACGGGCTCGGCACCGGGCGTGCCGAGGTACCACTGGAAGCGGGCGAGGTGGTGGTGGGCGTCCGGCTCGGCGGGGAGGCTGAAGGCCAGGCCCCCGAACTGCGCCTGGGCCCCGGCGACGAACCGGTCGATCCCGTCGTGCCCGCGGACGGCGCCGAGCGGGTCGGTGTAGCCGGCATCGGCGGTGAAGACGTCGGCGACGAGGGCCCGGCGCTTGTCGGCGTCGGTCTCGTTCCAGACGGCGAGGTACTGCTCGACGAGGGTGCGGACGTCGGTCATGGGGAGTTCCTTTCGTTGGGGGACAACGGGTTCGCCGTCATCCGGTGCTGGGACCGACCTTGGCGGACGAGTGGCGGCGCGTCGATTACGCGAGAGGTAATGCCGGGCCATTACCCCGGAAGTAATGGCAGCCACCGCGTGATCGCCGTAGCGTCGCTTCCGTGACGACTACGGTGCAGGCGCGGCAGCGGCCCGTCGGGGAACTGCTGCGGGAATGGCGCGACCGCCGCCGGATCAGCCAGCTCGACCTGGCCATCTCGGCCGACATCTCCACCCGCCACCTCAGCTTCGTGGAAACCGGGCGGTCCAAGCCGAGCCGGGACATGGTGCTGCGGCTCGGCGAACACCTCGACGTCCCGCTGCGGGAACGCAACCGGCTGCTGCTCGCCGCCGGGTTCGCGCCCGCCTACACCGAGACCGCGCTCGCCGAGCCCGAGCTGGACGCCGTCCGGCAGGCCGTGCGGCAGCTGCTCACGAGCCACGAGCCGTACCCGGCCGCCGTCGTCGACCGGAACTGGGACCTCGTCGACGCCAACGCCGCCGTCGGTCTCTTCGTCGCCGGCATTCCGCCCGAGCTGACCACCAACGTGCTGCGCGCCACCCTGCACCCCGGCGGCATGGCCCCGCACATCCGCAACCTGGGGGAGTGGCGCGCCCACCTGCTCGGCCGGCTGCGGCGCCAGGTCGGCCAGACCGCGGACCCGGGGCTCGACGAGCTCCTCGACGAGCTGCGCGGGTACCCCTGCGACCAGCCGGTGCCCGAGGTGGAGGTCCCCGGACCGGGTGACATCTTCGTCCCGCTCAAGTTCCGCCACGACGGCACCGACCTCACGTTCTTCAGCACGGTGGCCACGTTCGGCACCCCGCTGGACGTCACCGTGGCGGAACTGGTGATCGAGTCGTTCTTCCCGGCCGACAGCGCGACGGCGGCGTATCTGCGCGAGCGGGCCGCGCGGGTGGGATGATGGGGGTCCGCGCAGCATCCGAAGTGAGGATCACCGGTTGATGGCCGTCCCGCCTTCGCTCGCCCTGTCCGTCGGAGTCCGCATCCCCCAGCTGCTGTTCGGCGTCGCCGGCCTGTCGCCGTCCGAAACCGGCCGGGCCGTCCGCATCGCCCTCGACACCGGTTACCGCGGCATCGACGCGACACCGGGTACCGAGCCGGCGGTGGGCGCGGTGCTCGCCGCCGCCGACGTGCCCCGTGAAGACCTCTTCGTCAGCGTGCACGTGCCCGCCCAGGGCTACGACACCGCCCGCCGCGCCGCCGACCAGGCGCTGGCGGCGCTGCAGCTCGAGCGCGTCGACCTGTGCCTGCTGGACGGCACACGGGGCGCGTTCACCGACACCTGGCGCGCGCTGAGCCGGTTGCGCGCCGACGGCCGGGCCCGCGCGATCGGCGTCGCCGGCTTCGGCGTCTCCGAGCTGCGCCGGCTCGTCGACGCGACCGGCTCGGTGCCCGCGGTCAACCAGGTCGAGCTGCACCCGTGGCTGCAGCAGCTGCCGCTGCGGGAGTTCCACGGCGAGCGCGGCATCGTCACGGCCGCCGCCAGCCCGGCCGCGAACGCGGCGCTGCTGTCGGACGAGACGGTCACCGCGCTCGCCGCCAAGTACGGCAAGACCCCGGCCCAGATCGTGCTGCGCTGGCACCTGCAGACCGGCACGGTCGCGGTGGCCGCGTCGGCGACCACGACCCGGATCCGGGAGCACTTCGGGATCTTCGACTTCGAGCTGGCCGACGACGACCTCGCCGTGGTGGCCGAGCTCGACAACGGCACGCGGGTCTAGCGCCGCTACGGCACCAGGCTGCCCGAAGGTACGCCCATTCGGACCTCTTCACCGCGGACCTGGCAGGCGCAAGGTTGACCCGTGGCCATACGCGCACAGCCGGCGACGGAGACGCCCGCCGGGCCCGGCGAGATTCGTGCTCACCGGGCCACGGCGCGCATACGCGGGCCGGCCGCGGCCGAGGTGCGGAGCCTCCAACGGGAAGCGGGCAACGCGGCGGTGTGCGCGCTGCTGGCGTCGGGCCCGCCACGCGCCCTGCAGCGCACGGGTGTGCCGGTAACCGTCTCCCGAATCGAAGACGACAAGATCAGGGCGGACCTGGCGGCCATCGAGCAGCAGAAGCTTCCGCTGAAAGATCTGCTCGGCAAGCTCACGGAACTGGTGGCCGGCCAGTCCGCGGACGCCGATGCGATGAATTTCCTCGGCTCCGCGAAGGCCGAGGCCTCCTGCCGGCAGCTGGGCGGGCCTCGTCTCCGGCTCGCGCTGCGTGCCGCGCTCGCCAAGCACCGCGGCACGGCGTGGCGGGACTTCGTCGCCGCGAACAACAAGGAACTGGGCGAGCTGGGCGCTGAGTACGTGGACCAGATCGCCACGATCCTCGCCCATCTGGGCGGCCCCGCCGACCTGGACCTGCCCGAGGGCAACCCGCGGCCCGCCTTCCTCGCCCTGGAGGACCTTGCCCGGAGAATCGGCAAGCTGCTCGACACCGACGTCACCCGGCTGGGCGAACGGGCCGTCGAAGAGCTGAACAGCTACGCCATTCCGGACATCGCCAAGGTGCTCGGCCTGCTCCAGAAGGCGGGCCGATTGACCGCGCTGGCGACGCACGCCGAGGTGCGGCCGCTCGTCGCGAAAGCCATCAAGGCGTTCCAGGACCCGAACAGCATCACCGACGCCGACCTCGGCGAGAAGTTCATCCACAAGGAACAGCTGAAGCAGTTCCGGGCCACGTTCCACCCCGTCGAGGACAGCTTTCTCGAGGCCTTCAAGAAAATGTGCGGGGAACTGGGCTGTGCGCCCGAGCACATGCTTGCCGTCATGTTGTCCGAGACCGCGGAACCCGTCGGTGGCCGAGGTCCCTTCAAGGCCGTGGTCATCAATCCGGCGGCGGGCACCGGGGAGAAGGGCGCGGCCGGACTCAACCAGATGATGCCCGGCACCCAGGAAGCCCAGGGGTTCACCCGTGGCTCGCGCGCCTTCCGGGACCTGACGGCAACGGACCAGTTGCAGTACACCCGGAAGTTCTTCGCGCCGGTGATCGGCAGGCTGCGCACTCCCGGCTTGATCTACGCGTGGAACTTCCAAAGCAGCGAAGAGAAGTTCAAGGCGGCCCTGTCCGGCGGTGCGATCGTGAAGAAAGGGGACAGAGCCTACGACGACAACGCCGCCAACCTCGATCTGACGGGGAAGGGCTCGATCACGCTCGAAGATCTCGAGACGCTGGCGAGAAGGCATGTCCCCGACGCGACGCGAGTCCTCAACACCCTTGAGGAGCGGGCGAAGAAAACAGCCGCCGCCGCGGACGCGGGAACCGGTCGCGACCAGCCCGGCGTCGTCCCGTGAGCCGGGCGACGCTCAGGTCGACTTGATGCCAGCCGCGGCGAAGTCGGCTTGCTGGGCGGGCTGCTCCAGGTATTCGCGGAACGTCTGGGCGGCGCGCAGCGCGGTGTCGTCGATGCCCGGGCCGGCGAGCCCGATGAACGGGTAGTCCGCCGAGCGCGCGTTCGCCACCGACTGGGCGGGCGAGCCGATCATCTCGGGCTTCTTGGTGGTGAGCTCGCTGACCCAGTACGACGACTCGGGCAGCCACGCGGCCGGGAGCCCGCCGATGGAGTCCATCTTGGCCCGCCCGACCAGCGCGTCGAGCACCTGCGCCGACGGCTTGGGCTCGATCATGACGTGCACGCACTCACCGTGGACGACGGTGGCGGCCTGGTTCCACCGGTCGGCCGCGGCGGCGACCGGCTTCTGCGCGCTCGGGGTGACGAGGATCCGCATGTGCGCGGTCCCGCCGTCACAGCTGGCGGCCTGCGCCTCGGCGCGGCTGTTGAGCTCGTTGTCGGCCCAGTTCCAGCCGACGACGCCGAGCCCGATGAGGATGGCGAGCACGAGGCAGGCGATCGGCCAGGTGGCGATCCGCCGGCGCGGGGCTTTCTTGCCGACGATCCGGTGCGAGCCGGTGGCGTCGCTCTTGGTGACGACGCGGTGCGAGCCGGTGCCTTCGCTGCGCCCGGCCCGGCCGGGCCCGGTGCTGTCGTCCCGGCCGGCGCGCTGCGGACCGGTGGAGTCGCCGCGCTCGCCGCGGCTCGCGGCACGTTTGGCGGTGTCGTCGGCGGAGTCGTCCTCCGGCCGGGTGATGACTTCGGTCCGCTCGGCGGCGGATTCGGCCGGAACCTTGCCACCGCGGCGGCGCGAGCGGGGAGCGGGGGAGTCGCCAGGCGTGGCGACCGGGTGGGCACCGGTGGCTTCGCCGCGACGGGACGCGCGGGTGGGCCTGCCGGAGCCGGGGGCTTCGACGCGGTCCGGGGCCGGGCTGCCGCCGCCCTTGCGGCGCGAGCGGGTGGCGGTGGTGGTGTCGGTGATCGGGTGAGCACCGGTGGTTTCGCCGCGGCGGCCGGTGCGGGTCGTCGTGGTCGCGTTGTCGGTGACCGGGTACGGACCGGTGGCTTCGTCGCGGCGGGTCGTGGTGGTGGCGCTGTGCGTGACCGGATAGGCGCCGGAAGTTTCGCCGCGGCGGCCGGTGCGGGTCGCGGTGGTGGCGTCGTCCGCGACCGGGTAAGGCCCGGAGGCTTCGCCGAGCCGCGGGGAAAGAGTCGTGGTGATCTCGCTGCTCGCCACCGGGTGCGCGCCGGAGACGTCACCGCGGCGCGGGGCACGGGTCGCCGTGAACTCGCCGGTCGCCACGGGGTACGCGCCGGAAGTCTCACCTCGGCGCGGGGCGCGCGTCACGGTGGCTTCGCCCCGGCCCGCGACCGGGTACGCCCCCGAAGCCTCGCCACGGCGAGCGGCCGGGTACGCGCCCGAAACCTCACCCCGCCGCGTGGCCGGGCCGTCGGCGCCGGGCGCGGGCGGGAAGCCGGGCGCTTCCGCGCCTTCCGTGAAGAAAGCCGAACCGGATGACCCGCCCGGGACGCGGGCGATGCCGAAGGCGTCCGAGATGGAGCTGCGTCCCGGGGTGCGAAAACCGCCGGACACCTCGCTGCGGCCCTCGGCCGGGACGCGCGGTGTGCGGTCCTGAGGGTGCGGCACCGGCTCCTCGTCCCGGTAGTGTCGCCCCATCCGTCATCCTTTCGGGGTGAGCGCACGTCAAGCACGCGCTGCTATGCAACCAAACCGTTATCACCCTAACAGGTGAGTATCGGAGAGAGAATAATCTGACTCACAGTGGGCCGTGCTCAGGGTGCTGCGCTGACCAGGCGATGGCAATGCGCAATCAGGCGATGACGCAGCGGTGCCGCCCGGCGGGCGAACTCCGCTTGGGCCCGCGCGTATTCGGCCCGCCCGGCCGCCGTCTCGATCCGCACCGGCGGGTAGCCCAGCGCCGCCAGGTCGTACGGGCTCGCCCGCATGTCGAGCGTCCGGATCTCGACCGCCAGCTCGAAACAGTCCGCCACGAGCTCCGCGGGCACGAACGGGTCGAGCTTGTACGCCCATTTGAACAAATCCATGTTCGCGTGCAGGCACCCCGGCTGCTCGAGTGCGATCTGCGTCTCCCTCGACGGCGTCAGTTCGTTCAACGGCCGCGCGGGCGCCGTGAAGAAGCGGAACGCGTCGAAGTGCCCGCAGCGGATGTCCAGGGACTCCACCACCGCGTCCGTGCCCGCCGATCCCAGCCGCAGCGGCACCTGGTTGTGCCGGACCGAATCCGCCGGCTCGCGGTACACCATCGCCCACTCGTGCAGGCCGAAGCAGCTCAGCCGGGGCGCGCGCGACGCCGTCGCCGTCAGCAGGCCGAGGACGAACTCGGCCGTCCGCACCTTGCCCGCGCCGAAGCCCGCCGGGTCGAGCACCACGCCGTCGGGTGTGGCGACATACCCCTTGCGGTCCAGGAAGCGCCGCGCCGCGGGCCCGGCGAGCGCGACGCCGGGCCCGGGCTGCCACCGCTCGAGGTGCGACGGCCGGTACGAGTAGTACGTGAAGAGGAAGTCCAGCACCGGGTGCTTCTCGCCGCGGGACCGCCGCTCCTGGTGCGGGCCGGTCCACCGGCGCATCCGGGCGACGTGCGCCGACTCCCGGGCCAGCCAGTCCGCCTCGGCGAGTACCTCGGTCATGCGCCCACGTGGGTGCCGTCGCGCACCGTGCCCACGTACTCCTCGACCAGGTCTTCCAGCGCGACGACGCCGACCGCGTCGCCGTTCGCGTCCAGTGCCCGCGCGAGGTGGCTGCGCTCCTTGCGCATCGCCGACAGCGCCACGTCGAGCCGGGCGTCGGCGCGCAGTTCGGTCAGCGCCCGCGTCTTCGCGGCGGGGACCGTCGTCCGCGGGTCCTGGCCTGCCAGGTCGAGGATGTCCTTGACGTGGATGTACCCGGTCAGGCGCCCGTCGTCGGTGCACACCGGGAACCGCGAGAACCCGGTGGACGACACGGCCCGCTCGACCTCGCCGACGGTCGGCCCGCAGGGCAGCGTGGTCAGCTCGGCGGTGGGCACCAGCACGTCGGCGACCGTCTTCTGCACCGACGAGAGCGTCTGGGCGAGCCGCTGGTGCTCGGACTGGTCGAGCAGGCCCTCGCGCCGCGACTCGCTGAGCAGCTCGGCCAGCTCGTCGGACGTGTAGGCCGTCTCCAGCTCGTCCTTCGGCTCGACGCGGAACGCGCGCAGCAGCGAGTTGGCCACGAAGTTCAGCAGCCAGATGAACGGGTTCGCCAGCTTCACCCACGCGACGTGCACCGGGACCAGCCACAGCGCGAGCCGCTCGGGCTCGGCGATGGCGAGGTTCTTCGGCACCAT
Organism: Amycolatopsis sp. MtRt-6; assembly: GCF_017308975.1. Classification (GTDB taxonomy): domain Bacteria; phylum Actinomycetota; class Actinomycetes; order Mycobacteriales; family Pseudonocardiaceae; genus Amycolatopsis. The sequence continues at coordinate 65,133 of NZ_JADWPD010000007.1, forward strand.
CTCGCCGATCAGCACGTGCGCCACGGTGATGAACGCCAGCGCGATCGCGAACGAAACGGGGTGCAGCAGCGCCTCCGGCAGGCCCAGCGCGTCGAAGCCCGCCGCGAGGCGGTGCGCGATGGCGGGCTCGCCGACCCGGCCGAGCAGCAGCGAGCAGATGGTGATGCCCAGCTGCGCGCCGGCGAGCATCAGCGACACGTGCCTGCTCGCGTTGATGACGATCCGCGCGCGCGTCTTGCCCTGTTCCAGCAGTGCTTCGAGCCTGTCGCGCCGCGAGGAGATCAACGTGAACTCCGCGCCGACGAAGAAGGCGTTGGCCAGCAGCAGGACCACGACGAGGGCGATGTTCAGCCAGTCGGTCACGAGACCACCTCCGGTGCGGTGGCCAGTTCCGGGGCCGCGCGGACCGGGGCGACCTCGACCTCGGCGATCCGGCGCTTGTCCATCGTGGTCACGGTGAGCAGCCAGCCGTCGACCTCGGTGGCGTCGCCCTCGGCGGGGATCTTGCCCAGCCGCTCGAGGATCAGGCCGGCAATGGTTTCGTAGTCGCCGTCCGGCATCCGGAAGCCGGTGACGCCGGTGACCTCGTCGGCGCGCAGCTGCCCGGACACCAGCCAGCTGTCCGCGCCGACCTGCTGGGACGCCGGCGCTTCGCGCTCGTCGTGCTCGTCGCGGACGTCGCCGATGATCTCCTCGACGACGTCCTCCAGGGTCACCAGCCCGGCCGTGCCGCCGTACTCGTCGACGACGATGGCGAGCTGGAACCGGGAGTCGCGCAGGCGCAGCAGCAGGTCGTCACCGGGCAGGGACTCCGGCACGGTCGGCACCGGCCGCATGACCGAGCCGATCGGCACGGCGGCCCGGTCGGCGGCGGGGACCGCGAAGGCCTGCTTGACGTGCACGGCGCCGCGGACGTCGTCGAGGTCCTCGGCGTGCACCGGGAACCGCGAGAATCCGGTGCGGCGGGAGATTTCGATGAGGTCTTCCACGGTGTCGTCGACGGCCAGGGACTCCAGCTGCACGCGCGGGGTCATCAGCTCTTCCGCGGTGCGTTCGCCGAACCGCAGCGAGCGGTCGAGCAGTTCGGCCGTGGACGTGTCGAGCGTGCCGCTTTCGGCGCTGGACCGCACGATCGAGCCCAGTTCCTGCGGCGAGCGCGCCGACCGCAGCTCTTCCTGCGGCTCGACGCCGAACTTGCGCACCAGGAAGTTCGCGCTGTTGTTCATCAGCGTGATGAGCCAGCGGAACAGCGCGGAGAACCGCGAGTGGTAGCCGGCGACGGCGCGCGCGGTCGGCAGCGGCCGGGCGATCGCCAGGTTCTTCGGCACCATCTCGCCGAGGATCATCGACAGCGAGGTGGCCAGGATCAGCGCGATCACGATCGACGCGCCGCCGGCGAACCCGGCCGGCAGCCCGAGGCCGGTGAGCAGCGGCCGGACGAGCTCGCCGATGAGCGGCTCGGCCAGGTAGCCGGTGATCAGGGTGGTCAGCGTGATCGCGACCTGGGCGCCGGAGAGCTGGAAGGACAGCGTCCGGTGCGCCTTCTGGACGGTCAGCGCGCGGCGGTCGCCGACCTGGCGGACGTTGGCCTCGACGGCGCTGCGCTCGAGCGCGGTCAGCGAGAACTCGGCCGCGACGGCGAGCCCGGTGCCGATCGTCAGCAGCACGAAGAGGAGGACGCCCGCGACGGCGAGCAGGATCTGGATCATTCCGCACCCGCCTCGGCGGCGGGGGATGAACCTATCGGACAGCCGGGTCGGTCACCCGGCCCGGTACTGTCACCGGGTGACTGCGCTGCGCGCACGAAACGGTCACTCCTAGCGGGAAATCGGCGTGTACTGCGGTTATGCGGACAATCTTAACGTGTCCCCGGCGCGGTCCGCTGGCGCGCCGGGTGTGTCGCCGCGCTCATCCGCGGCTCGGGCGGTGCCGTCGCACCGTTTCTTCGACGAGGTCGAGCACCGGCCCCAGCCCCGCGGCGGGCAGGCCCATGGCCAGGTGCGAGACGAGTCCTTCGAGGACGAGCTCGAGGAAGGCGGTGAGGACGTCGACGTCGACGTCGTCCCGCAGGTTCCCGGCCTCCCGCTGCCGCAGCAGCCGCAGCCGGGTGGCGGTGGTGAGCTGCTGCGACCGTTCGGCCCACCGGGCCCGGAACTCGGGGTCGGTGCGCAGCCGCCGGGACACTTCCAGGCGCGTCCCGAGCCAGTCGGCGGGGTGGTCGCCCCCGGCGAGCAGGTCGCGCATGACCTGGACGAGGCCCTGTTCGGCAACGACGTCGGCCATCCGGAGGGCATCGTCCTCGGCGAGGGCGAGGAAGAGCGATTCCTTGTCCCGGAAGTGGTGGAAGATGGCCCCGCGCGAGAGACCGGTGGCTTCCTCCAGGCGCCGGACTGTGGCACCTTCGTAGCCGTAGCGCGCGAAGCAGACGCGCGAGCCGTCGAGGATCTGGCGCCGGCGTGCGTCGAGGTGATCCTGGCTTACGCGTGGCATCCTGAAATCCTGGCACCGCCGACCGGGATCTCGCAATCCGTACGTACGTACTGTGACCCGGAGTGCAGGGAACCGGCCCGGCCGCCCGACCGTCTGAACGTTGCGGCGATTCGCTGACACGGAGTGAGACAGTTGGCTAAGGTTTGCCCCATCACGGTGGGTGAACTGAGGGGAAGGTGCGGTCGTGATCATCGGTGAGGCCGGAGCGGCGGCGAGAGCACTCTGGGGCGACGTCTTCGACACGCCGGGCCGCGTCTACGGCGGCGGGGGCAAAGGGGGCCAGTTCAAGATGGACCCCGAGGAGCTTTCCGCGGTGATCGGCCAGTGGGAGGACCTGCTGGACAAGATCGTCGACGACGGCGAGAAGATCCAGGACATCGTTGCTCTGAGCGGGGAAGCGCCCGGTAAGGACCCGGCGAGCGGGGGGTATGCGACGACCAGTTCGGACTCCTCGCTGGCTCTCCTGAAGCAGAACGAGTCGATGCGCAAGTACGTGCAGGAGTACATCAAGAAGCTCAAGGAAGCCCAGTCGAAGACCGTGGTGACCGACCAGGACCTGTCTGACACCTTCAAGGCATAGGCGAACCGATCTTGTTCCGAAGCAAACTGGGTGTTCTTGCCGTGCTGGTGGCCCTCTCGGCGGGTGCGGTGACCGCCTGCACCACGACCAAGGACGGCACCGCGTCGCCTTCGTCGACTGGCTCGACGTCGGCCGGCTCTTCTTCGGGGGATCCCGAAGTCCCGAAGGTCTCCGTTCCGCTCGACGCGAGCAAGTACGCCGCCGATCCTTGTGGGCTGGTTCCCGCGGACGTGCTCACCCCTCTGCGCCTCCCCGTGCCGGGCGAGAACCGGTCCACGGGCAACGATGCGCAGACCAAGGCCGGGCCGTCCTGCTCGTGGAAGATCCAGGGCGAAGGGATCGGCGTGTTGCTGACCCTCGGCACCGCCAACCGCGACCGCGGTGCGGGTGGACTGGCCGGCCTGTATGCCGGCTACAAACAGCGGACGTTCATCAGGTTCCTCGAGCCCGCTCCGGCCGTCGACGGCTATCCGGCGATCTACTACGGCCTCGCGGACATGCGGTCGGTGGGTACCTGTGGCCTCGGCGTGGGCATTGCCGACGATCTCGCAGTCGACGTGTATGCGCAGGGCTACAAGAACGAGGACGACTCCTGCGGGACGGCCGCCCGGATCGCTGCGGCGATGATCAAGACACTCAAGGGGGCATGACGAGTGGACGGCAAGCAGATCTACGACAACTTCAGACAAGGCGACACGACCGCTCTGCAGCAGATGGCGCAGACCGTGCAGGAGCTCTCCGACGCCTACATGGAGCGGGGTGCGAGCATCAAGGCGCTCCAGGCGCGCATGGTGAACTCGTGGAGCGGGGACGCCTCCGAGGCCGCGAACGCGGGCGCCGGGCCGATGGAACGGGCCTTCTTCGACAGCTCCGCGCCGCTGGACGCGACCAGGGCTTCGGTCAACACCCAGGCTGCCGTCTTCGAGGATTCGAGCAACACCGTCGTCGAGGTTCCCCCGAAGCCGGACAAGCCCAATCCCTGGACCACCGGCCTGAAAGCCGCCATTCCGATCGCCGGGCCCTTCATGGCCAAGGACGACATCGACAACTACCAGGAAGGCATGGCGCGGTACAACGCGGCGAACGAGACCAACGTCCGCGTCATGGACCAGTACAGCACCGCCACCGACAGCACCAGGGCCGCGCTGCCCACCGACTACGGCGTCCTCGAACCCGACGGTGCCGCCATCTCGGTGAACACCCCCGATGGGCCCGGACCGATCATCGTCGACGAGCACAAGTGGTACCCGGAGCACGGTGGCGGTGACCCGGGCGGCAACGACCGCACCTCCACCACGAGCGTCGACACCGGCGGCACCGACCGTCCCGGCAGCACCGACCGCCCCGGTGGCACGGACCGGCCGGGCGACACGGACCGTCCCGGTGGCACCGATCGCCCGGGCGGCACCGACCGGCCCGGCGGGACCGATCGTCCCGGTGGCACGGACCGGCCCGGCGACGAGACCCGCACCACCGGCAGCGGCAAGCCGACCCCGCCGGCGCGGCCGGGGCAGCAGGTCACCGAGCGGCCGGGTGGGACGCCGCCGGACACCGGGGGCATCGACTTCTACCCGACCGGGACCGGTGGGGGGCAGAACTACTCCAACACCTTGGCCAACGATCCCAGCACGAGCGGGCGCGGGCCGGCCAGTGGCAATGCCGGCAGCCGGTTGCTCGACTCGAACGGCCGCCCCCTCAGCGGGACCGGTGCCGGGGCCGGCGCGGGAACCGGCACCCCTGGCGAACGCGCCCTCGGTGGTGGCCGCGGCTCCGGCATGGGCGGCTTCGGCAACGCCGCCGCCGCGGAAGCCGCTGCCGCGCGGGCCGCCGGTGGGCAGCGGGCCGGGGCGATGGGGCCCATGGGCCCCGGCGGCCGGCGGGCCGAGGGCGAGGACGACGATGAGCACCAGCGGCCGGACTACCTGATCGAAGCGGATCCGGACGCGATCTTCGGCACCGACCAGCGGACCAGTCCGCCGGTCATCGGCGAATAGGGCGAAACAGGTGGTGGACGTGGCAACAGGCCGGGTGGACGTTCCGGTCGAGGCGCTGGCCGCGCTGGCCGAACGCGAACAGGTCGGCCAGCTCCACCTCACCCTGCGGCCGGAGCCGCTGTGGCTTTCGGACGCCGAACGCGACGAGGCCGGCAAGCGGGTCGACGCCGCGCTCGCCGAGGCCGGGCTGGTCGACGCGCGCGGCCGGGCCACCGTCGACTTCCTCGACTGGCTTCCGCTGCTGGTCAGCCCCGCGCGGGAGTGCTACGGCTGGGTCGGCGCCGGCGGGCAGACCTACGGTGTGCTCGCCGCGGCGAAAGGCCTGCAGGCGGTCCTGGCCGTCTCGGACGGGACGCACGTCGGCGTGCAGGAGATCGACCGGAGCCGGCTGGCCGAATCGCTGGTCGAGCAGCTGCCGCCGGTCGGGGCCGGTGGTGGCCGGCTGCGGACCGTGCGGGTCGCGGACCTGACCGAGGCGGCCCGGCGCGGGCAGGCTGCCTACCCGCTGGACCCGGCCGTCGCCGACGTCGTCAGCCTGGTGCAGCGGCCGGTCTCGGGCAGCGGGGAACTCTACGTCGGCCGGCGTGACGACGTCGGCCGCCACACCTGCCTGCAGCAGCCGCTGCACTACGCCGACACCGACTGGGGCCGGTACCTCAGCTACACGACCGGCTCCGGCGACGACGCCGTCATCCACATCGGCCCGGCCGGTCCGCAGGAGCTGGCCGACACGCTCGCCGAGCTGGCCGGCACGCTGAACTGAACGAAAAGGCCGTGCGCAGGGGAGCGCTCGGCGCTAATGTGACAGCGCTGTTGTATTTCCCGGTGGAAGGACGCGCTGATGCTGTACCCCGCGATCGAACCCTACGAGCACGGCATGCTCGACGTCGGCGACGGGCACGAGATCTACTGGGAAACCTGCGGGAACCCCGCCGGCAAGCCCGCGCTGGTCGTGCACGGCGGCCCCGGCTCCGGCTGCTCGGCGAACCTGCGCCGGTACTTCGACCCGCGGCGGTACCGGGTCGTGCTCGTCGACCAGCGCGGCTGTGGGCGCAGTACCCCGCACGCCGGCGCTCCCGTCGCCGACCTCTCCGCCAACACCACCGACCACCTGGTCGCGGACTTCGAACTGCTCCGGACGCGCCTCGGCATCGAAAAGTGGCTGCTGTTCGGCGGTTCCTGGGGCTCGGTGCTCAGCCTGACCTACGCGCTGCGCCACACCGAGCGCGTCAGCGAAATCGTCCTGATGGGCCTGGCGACCGACCGCTTCATCGAGATCGAAATGCTCATCCGCGGCCTCGGCGCCTACTTCCCGGACGCCTTCGCCAAGTTCCGTGAAGGCGTGCCGGAAAGCGAGCGCGACGGCGACCTTTCGGCCGCCTACCACCGGCTGCTGATGGACCCGGACCCCGCCGTCCACCACCAGGCCGCGAAGGACTGGTGCGCCTGGGAAGACGCGATGCTCCCGGGCGTCCCGCCGCACGACGTCTTCGAGGACCTCGCCTACCGGCTCTGCTTCGCCCGGCTGGTCACGCACTACTTCAGCAACCGCGCGTTCCTCCCGGACGGCGAGATCCTGCGCAACCTCGGCAAGCTCGCGGGCATCCCGGCGGTGCTGGCGCAGGGCGTGCTCGACACGAGCAACCTCGTCGGCACGCCCTGGCTGCTGCACCACGGCTGGCCGGGCAGCGAGCTGGTGCTGCTCGAGAACATCGGGCACTCCACCCAGGACGCCCCGATGCAGGACGTCCTGATCGGCGCGACCGACCGGTTCGCGCTCAGGGGATGAGCAGCCCCGGCTCGCCTTCCGGGGCGAGCGCGGCTTCCGCGCGCCGGGCCCGGTTGGCCTCGGCCAGCCGCAGCCCGGTGACGCGCAGCGGGAGCCGGTCCATGTTCCACTCGGCCAGCAGCAGCGCGATCTTCGCCTGCATCTCCGTGCGCAGCCGCAGGAACCCCTCGGCCGGGTCCGCGCCGACCTCGCCGAGGAGCAGCCACCACGCCCACGCCGCCGCGCCCGCGTTGGCGACGAAATCGGGCACCACCGCGACTCCGCGGGCCGACAGCGCCGCCTCCGCTTCCGGTGTCGTCGCCGCGTTGGCCGCTTCGACGACCACCTTGGCCTTGACCGCGCTCTCGTTGTCCGCCCGCAGCGCGTAGGAGATCGCCGCCGGCACGAAGATGTCCGCGTCGATCCCGACGATCGTTTCGCGCGGCAGCGCGCGGACCCCGGCGGGCAGCCGGGTCCGGTCCACCTCGCCGAAGCGGTCGCGCAGGTCGAGCAGCGCCGGGACGTCGAGGCCGGCCGGGTCGTACAGCGTGCCCGCGGCGTCGGCCACCGCGACCACCCGCGCGCCGGCTTCGTGCAGGTACCAGGCCGCGCCGCCGCCCATGGTGCCGATGCCCTGGATCGCCACCGTCGTCTCGCGCACGTCCCAGTCCCACGCCGCCGCGACGCCCAGGCACGCCTGTGCCACGCCGTAGCCGCCGACGACGTCGCCGAGCAGCAGCCCGCCGGGGACCGGCGCGGTGAGGCCCGCCTGCACCCGGCGCAGGGTGCGCGCCGGGTCGGCCGACCGGCGGATCGCGGCGTGGTACGACTGCTCCAGGCCCAGCTCGGCGAACACCGAGTCGATCAGGTGCTGCGGCACGCCGAAGTCCTCGGCGGTCACCCAGTGCGCGTCCAGCCACGGCCGCAGGAACGCGCAGAAGCGCTTCAGCACGTCGAACGCGCGCGGGTCCTTCGGGTCGAAGTCGATCCCGCCCTTGGCCCCGCCGACCGGCAGGTTGAACGTCGCGGTCTTGTTGGCCATGCCCCGGGCGAGGTCCTCGACCTCGGTCATCGTGCAGCCGGCCCGCATCCGGGTGCCGCCGGTGGCGACACCGGAGACCAGGCTGTGCACGACCAGGTAGCCGTGCGCGCCGGTGACGGGATCGGTCCACGTGAGCCGCATCAGCGGCTGGGCGGGGGTCATCGGGCCACTCACCTCCAGGGAAGTCCGGGGCGGCCTCGTGACCGCCATCACGAGCGTGCGCCCCCGGTGGCCCGCCCGTCCATTTAACGCTGCTGCACGATCTCGTTTAAGTTTTGTGTATGGAGCTTTCGCTGCACCGCTTGCGGATGCTGCGCGAGCTGCACCGCCGGGGCACCGTGACGGCGGCGGCCGCGGCGCTGCACTACACCGCTTCGGCGGTGTCACAGCAGCTCGCGCAGCTCGAGCGGGACGTCGGCGCGAAGCTGTTCGAACGGCTCGGCCGGCGCGTCCAGCTGACCGAGCTCGGCACCCTGCTCACCGAGCACGCCGAAGAGATCCTCGGCTCCGTCGAACGCGCGACGCTCGCCCTGGAGGAGGCCCAGGAGTCCCGCACGGTCCGGCTGACCGCCGGGGTGTGGGCGTCGGTGGCGTCCGGCCTGCTGCCGACGGCGTTGACCGCGCTCGCCGGGGAGCACCCCGGCATCGAGGTGCGCACCCGCGAGCTGGCCCCCGAGGACACCGCCGAAGCGGTCCGGGACGGCAGCCTCGACCTGTCGTTCGTGATCGACTACTCCGACGCGCCGACGCCGTGGGACGCCGGGCTCGAGCGGGCCGTCGTCGCCGTGGAGCGGCTGCACGCGGCGGTGCCGCGGGGTGCGGTGCCCTCGGGGTCCGCGTCGCTGGACGACCTCGCCGAACACCCGTGGATCCTGGCCGGCGCCAAGTCGCACTTCGGCCGCGCGATGCGCACGGCCTGCCAGCGCCACGGCTTCACGCCGAAGATCAACCACGAAGTCGAGGAGCAGTCGACGGCGATGGCGATGGTGGGCGCCGGCCTCGGCATCACCCTCGTGTCCGACCTCGGCCTGCGCCTGCTGCGGCCGCCGGGGATCGACGTCGTCACCCTCACCACGCCGCTGCTGCGCACGGTGTCGATCGCCTACCGGCGCACCGCGTTCCGGCGGCCCGCGCTGCACCTCGTGATCGACGCCGTGCGGGCCTCCGCGGCCGAGCTCGGACTCGGCACCGAGCCCGCTTTGCCCTGATCAGGGACTTCTTACGGAGTGGTGAACGCCTCCCGGAGCGCAAGATCCGCCCTGAATTTGTCGTACCCCGCGTGTAGCGTCCGAAGTCGAGAAGTTCTATCCCAAACGGACAGGAACGGACATGCAGACGGTGCACGATTTCCCCGAGAAGTCGGGTAGTGCGTCGAACCGCACCGCGCGGGTCCTGGCGGACCGCGCGGCCGGCGAGGCGTACGTCGCATCGGTGTGTTTCAAGCACGGCCCACCTCGCCTGACCGGCGTGGAACTGGAATTCACCGTGCACCATGCCGAAGACCCGGCCACACCCCTCGATCCCGACGTCCTCGCCACGGCACTGGGTCCGCACGCCCCGCGGACACTCCGCCCCGGCAGCCCCGCCTCGCCACTCCCGGCCGGCTCGCCCGTGAGCCTCGAACCCGGGTGCCAGGTCGAGATTTCCGCACTGCCCCAGGCCTCCCTGCGTGAGCTCGACGCAGTCGTCACGGCCGACCTCCACCACCTGCGCGACCGCCTCGCCGCCCACGGCCTCGTCCTGGGCGAAACGGGCATCGACGCCCACCGCGCGCCCCGCCGGCTCCTGCACACCCCGCGCTACGCGGCGATGGAGCGCCGGTTCGCGCCGATCGGTCCCGGCGGCCTCACGATGATGTGCAGCACCGCAGGCCTGCAGATCTGCGTCGACGCGGGCGAGCCCGAGCACCACGCCGCCCGGTGGGCGGCCGCGCACGCGATGGGCCCGCCCCTGCTCGCCCTCTTCGCCAACTCCCGCGTCCACGCCGGACGCGACACCGGGCACGCCTCCGCGCGCTGGCTCGCGGTGCACGAAACGGAAGCGGTGCGCACGCGCACGGCCGCCGTGGCGGGCGACGACCCGGCCGGAGCGTGGGCCGGGCGCCTGATGGACGTCCCGCTGCTGGTGCTGCCCCGCGGCGACCGGCCGTGGGACGCGCCCGACGGGCTGACGTTCGCCGACTGGATCGACGGCCGGGGCGCGGCCGCCCTGCTGCCCCGGCCGACGGTGGCGGACCTCGACTACCACCTGACGACGATGTTCACCCCGGTCCGGCCGCAGGGGTACCTGGAGATCCGGTACCTCGACGCCCAGCCGCCGGAGGAGTGGCTGGCCCCGGTGGCGCTGGTGTCCGCGCTGCTGGCCCGGCCGGTCACCGTCGACAAGGTGCGCGAGATCGGCGCCCCGGTCGCGGACCGGTGGGCCACGGCGGCGCGCCGCGGCCTGGCCGACCCGGAGCTGGCGGCCGCCGCGGCGGCACTGGCCGAGCTCGGCTGCGCCGAACTGGGCGCGACCGGGCTGGCGGCGGAGCAGATCGCCGAGATCAGCGAGAGCGTGCTGGGGCGCGCGGACCGATCGAGGAGCAAAGCATGAGCACGGAAGCACTGGGCGACCTGAGCGCGCAGGACCTGCGCGCGCGGGCGGCCGAAGCACTGACCCGGGCGCGGGCGCGCAGTGTCGCGCTGACCGACGCGGTCGACGACGAGGACCTCGTCCGCCAGCATTCGAAGCTGATGTCGCCGCTGGTCTGGGACCTGGCGCACATCGGCGTCCAGGAAGAGCTGTGGCTGGTCCGCGACGTCGGCGGCCGGGAGCCGCTGCGGCCGGACATCGATGACATCTACGACGCCTTCCAGCACGCCCGCGCCGACCGGCCGGAGCTGCCGCTGCTCGGCCCGGCCGAGGCACGCGCGTACGTCAAGCAGGTCCGCGAGAAGGCCTTCGACGTGCTGGAACACGCGCCGATGGAAGGCAGGCGGCTGACCGAGCAGGCGTTCGCGTTCGGCATGATCACCCAGCACGAGCAGCAGCACGACGAGACCATGCTGGCCACCCACCAGCTCCGCAAGGGCGACCCGGTGCTGCACGCGCCCGAGCCGCCGCCCGCGCGGTCGGGCACGCTGCCGCGCGAAGTGCTGGTCCCCGGCGGTGCCTTCACCATGGGCACGTCCGCCGAGCCGTGGGCCCTGGACAACGAGCGCCCGGCGCACGAGATCGCCGTCGAGGCGTTCTGGATGGACACCGTCCCGGTGACGTGTGGCGCGTACGTCGCATTCCTCGACGGCGGCGGCTACGACGACCGGCAGTGGTGGAGCCCGGCCGGCTGGGCCTACCGGCAGGACAACGGCATCACCGCGCCGCGGTTCTGGAAGCGGGAGCAGGACGGCTGGTGGCGCACCCGTTTCGGCGTGTACGAGCGGATTCCGGCCGACGAGCCGGTCGTGCACGTTTCCTACTACGAAGCCGAGGCGTACGCGGCCTGGGCCGGGCGGCGGCTGCCGACCGAGGCGGAGTGGGAGAAGGCGGCGCGGTTCGACCCGGCCACCGGCCGCTCGCGCCGCTTTCCCTGGGGCGACGGGGAACCGGCCGCCGAGCACGCCAACCTCGGCCAGCGGCACCTGCGGCCGGCCCCCGTGGGGGCGTACCCGGCCGGTGCGTCGCCGACCGGCGTGCACCAGCTGATCGGCGACGTCTGGGAGTGGACGAGCACCGACTTCCACGGCTACCCGGGCTTCGCGGCCTTCCCGTACCGGGAGTACTCGGAGGTGTTCTTCGGCCCCGAGTACAAGGTGCTGCGCGGCGGGTCGTTCGGCACCGACTCGGCCGCGATCCGGGGCACGTTCCGCAACTGGGACTACCCGATCCGGCGGCAGATCTTCGCCGGCTTCCGCACCGCCCGCGACGCCGCGCCCGGCGAGGTGGGGTAGGCGCATGTGCCGCCACATCGGCTACCTCGGCGAGCCGGTCCCGCCCGCCGAGGTGCTCTTCCACGCCCCGCACTCCCTGCTGGTGCAGTCCTACGCGCCGGCGGACATGCGCGGCGGCGGCTCGGTGAACGCCGACGGGTTCGGGCTGGGCTGGTACCCCGGCCCGGGCTCGCCACCGCTGCGCCACCGGCGTTCGACTCCACTGTGGACGGACGAGACGCTGCCGCCGCTGGCGGCGGCGGTCACCGCGGGCGCGTTCGTCGCCGCGGTCCGCAACGGCACCACCGGCCTGCCGGTGACCGAGGCGGCCGCGGCGCCGTTCACCGCCGGGCGCTGGCTGTTCAGCCACAACGGCGTCGTCCGCGGTTATCCGGACTCGCTGGCCGAACTGGCCAAGACCCTGCCGGTCACCGACCTGCTGACCCTGGAGGCGCCGACGGACTCGGTGGTGCTCTGGGCGCTGCTGCGGGCCCGGCTGGCCACGGGGGAGGACCCGCTGACGGCGGTGGCGGCGCTGACCACCGCCGTCGAGGCGGCCGCCCCCGGCTCCCGGCTCAACTTCCTGCTCACCGACGGCGAAACGCTGATCGGAACCACCTGGACGCACGCGCTCTCCGTGCTGGAGACCCCGGCCGGTGTGCTGCTGGCGTCCGAACCCCTCGACGGCGACCCGCGCTGGCGGCCCGTCCCCGACCACCACGCCGTGCGCGCCACCGCGGCCGGCGTCGACCTGCTTCCCCTCACCCAGGAGCCGTCATGACCGAAGTCGATCTCGACCACCACCGCTCCGGCGACGCCGTCACCGCGGAACTGCGCGCGGACGTCGTCGCCGGGCTCACCGCGCCGCAGAAGTGGCTGCCGCCCAAGTGGTTCTACGACGCCGACGGCAGCGAGCTGTTCGAGAAGATCACCCAGCTGCCGGAGTACTACCCGACCCGCAGCGAGCGCGAGGTGCTGGCCGCGCACGCCGGCGACGTCGCGAAGCTGACCGACGCGCACACGCTCGTCGAGCTCGGCTCGGGCTCGAGCGAGAAGACCCGGCTGCTGCTCGACGCGCTCACCGGGCACGGCACCCTGGAGGCGTTCGTCCCCCTGGACGTGTCCGAATCCGCGCTGGCCGAGGCCGCCGAAGCGATCTCGAAGGACTACCCGGGCCTCGCCGTCCGGGGTGTCGTCGGCGACTTCACCCAGCACCTCGACCTGCTGCCGGACGGGCAGCCGCGGGTGGTCGCCTTCCTCGGCGGCACGATCGGCAACTTCCTGCCCGCCGAACGCGCGACCTTCCTGCGCTCGGTCCGGGAGGTCCTCGACGAGGGGGAGTGGCTGCTGCTCGGCACCGACCTGGTCAAGGACGCAGGCATCCTCGAACGCGCCTACGACGACGCCGCCGGCGTGACGGCCGAGTTCGACAAGAACGTGCTGCGGGTGATCAACGCCCGCCTCGGCGCGAACTTCGACGTCGACGAGTTCGAGCACGTCTCGCACTGGGACGCCGAAAACGAGTGGATCGAGATGCGCCTGCGGGCCCGCCGCGGGCTGACCGTCGAGATCCCCGGCGCGGACCTCACGGTGACCTTCGCCGCGGGGGAACACGTCCGGACGGAGATCTCGGCCAAGTTCCGCCCGAGCGGCGTCGAGGCCGAGCTGGCCGCGGCCGGGTTCGCCCTCGAACACTGGTGGACCGACTCCCAGCAGCGGTTCGGGGTGAGCCTGGCAAAATCCGTGCGTGGCTAATCCTCTCCGGGCACTGGCCCGGGCCGTCGGCACCAGGCCGTGGCTGATGCGCACGGCCCGGTTCGTCGTGTGGGCGGACAAGAAACTGCACAAGGCGTTCGGCGGCCGGGTGAGCCTCGTGGCGCTCGCCGGGCTGCCGTCGCTGCGCCTCACCACGACCGGCCGCAAGAGCGGGCTGCCTCGCGGCACCAACCTGCTCTACTACCCGCGCGGCCGCGACTTCGTGCTGACGGCGTCCAACTGGGGCCGCCCGCACGACCCGGCGTGGGCGCTCAACCTGCGGGCCCACCCGAAGTGCGCGGTGGCGCTGGCCGGGAAGCCGGTCGACGTCGTCGCGCGGGAGCTGCACGGCGAGGAGTACGAGCGGATGTGGGGCGAGCTGCTCGCCTTCTGGCCGGGGTACGCGATGGAGCAGCGCGAGGCCGCCCGGCCGTTGCCGGTTTTCGTCCTCACGCGGGTAGCCCGATAGGCGCTGACCATCCGTTCGGCCGGTGCCGTGATTCACCGCTTTGTGCCAGTCTCACCCGGGTAACGCGCCGTGACGTCGTGACATCACGGCGGAGTGCGTGACCTAGGGAGGAGACGTCTTGCCGAGATCCACACAGGGCCGGGTGCGGTCGTTCGCACTGGTGGGGGCGCTCGTGGCCGGCGTGGGCCTGGCCGGGACGGCCGGGACCGCGGCCGCGGCCGAAGACTCGGCGGTCAAGCCCGCCGTCGTCGGCGCGACCGCCGCGCCGAACTGGGGTACCTGCCCGGCCGCCACGCTCGCCGGCGTACCCGCGGACCAGGTGCAGCTCTACAGCTGCGCCCGCTACCGCGTGCCCATCGACCACGACAACGCCGCGCTGGGCACCATCGACATCGCGATGCTCAAGCGTGCCGCGCGCACGCCCGACAAGCGCGTCGGCTCGCTGTTCCTCAACCCCGGCGGCCCCGGCGGCTCGGGCCTGCGGATGCCGATCAGCGGCCCGGCCATCTTCCAGCCGCAGGTGCTCGACCGCTTCGACCTGATCGGGTTCGACCCGCGCGGCGTCGGGCAGAGCAACCCGCTCCGGTGCTTCACCACCCAGGAGGACGCCGACGAGGTCTTCGGCGCCCAGATCTCGGTGCCGCTGAGCCGCGCCGAGATCTCCGGGACACTGGCCAGCTACCGCGACTACGGCCGGTTCTGCAAGAACAACGCGGGCTCGCTGCTCAACCACATGTCCACCAAGGACGTCGTGCGCGACCTCGACAAGCTGCGCGCGGCGGTCGGCGACCAGAAGCTGACCTTCGTCGGCTTCTCCTACGGGACGCTGATCGGCTCGACCTACACGTCGATGTTCCCGAAGCAGTCGCGCGCGATCGTGATCGACGGCAACGTCGACCCGGCGCTGCGCACCAGCGACGGCGTCCAGTACGACCGGGAACGCGCGCAGGGCTTCGAACTGGCGCTCGACGCGTTCCTGAAGCGGTGCGACCAGGTGGGCGCGAAGTGCGCGTTCAGCGACGGCAACCCGCGGGCGAAGTTCGACGAGCTGCGGGAGTACCTCCGCAAGCAGCCGATCACCCTCCCGGGCGCCGACCCGCTCGACATCAACGGGTTCACCGGCGGCGTGGGGAACATCCTGTACTCGCCGGCGGCGTTCACCGGCCTGGCCGAGGACCTGCAGGCGCTGTACAACGCCATCCACCCGGCGGCGCAGGCGCAGAGCCTGCAGGCGAAGCCGCTGAAGGCGCTCACGCCCGGCAAGCAGGGGCTGGCCGACCTGAACCCCGACAGCCCGTACACGGGCAACGATTCGTACTTCGCCGTCAACTGCTCCGACAAGCTCTTCAAGATCAGGCAGGAGCAGGTGCCGGACATCGCCGCGAAGTGGGAGCGCGAGTCGCGGACGTTCGGCCGGTACCAGGCGTTCGCCGACACGGCGGGCTGCCCGGTGTGGCCGGTGAAGAAGCCGGACGCCTACCGCGGTCCGTGGCGGGCCAAGACCGACGTCCCGGTGGTCGTGGTCGGCAATTACTACGACCCGGCGACGCAGTACAAGTTCTCGCAGCGGATGGCGGCCCAGCTCGGCAACGCCCGGCTGCTGTCGGTCGACGCGTTCGGCCACTGCATCCTGGGTGACTCCCTGGGCGTCGACAAGGCCGTGGCCGACTACCTGATCGACCTCAAGGTGCCGGCGAACGGGCAGGTGTTCCAGCCGAACGTCCAGCCGTTCTGAGTGTGAGCCCGGTCCCGCGGCCCTTCCCCGGGCCGCGGGACCGGCTACCCTGGCGTGGTTGATCTTCGACGAACACGGGAAGCGAGGTGAGCGGCACATGCCAGCGGACAGTCATCGGACGGCCGGGCGCGCGCTCACCGGAGGTTTCCGGGCGGGCTGAGTCCGGCCGCCCCCTGTCCGGCAGTGCGCGCACGCCGGAAAAGAGCCGGAAATGACCATCTTCGAAATGCTGCTGCGCGTCGGCGCCGGTGTCGGCCTGGGTGCCGTCATCGGGATCGAGCGCCAGTTCCGCGCCCGGATGGCCGGGCTGCGCACCAACGCCCTCGTCGCGGTCGGCGCGACGCTGTTCGTGCTGTTGTCCGCCCACGGTTTCGGCGGGCTGGCGTCGAGCGGCGACGCCGACCCGACCCGGGTGGCGGCGCAGATCGTCTCGGGCATCGGGTTCCTCGGCGCCGGGGTCATCATGCGCGACGGCCTCAACGTCCGCGGCCTCAACACGGCGGCGACGCTGTGGTGTTCGGCCGCGGTCGGCGCCCTGGCCGGCGCGGGCCTGTACCCGGTTGCGGCGGCCGGGACCGCCGTCGTGGTCGGGGTGAACGTGGTGCTCCGCCCGCTCGGCCGCGCGGTCGACCGGCGCCCGGAAGCGGGCGACGAGACGCCGGCGAGGTACGAGTTCCAGGCGGTGACGCGCGACGCGACGGAAGCGCACGTACGGGCGTTGCTGGTGCAGTCGTTGACCCGCACGGACTTCCGGCTGCTGTCGGTGCTCAGCACGGACCGCGCGGACCGCACGGTCGAGGTGCGCGCCGAGCTGATCGGCGACCAGCGCGACGACGCCCAGATGGAAGCGGCGGTGTCACGGCTGTCGCTGGAGCCGTCGGTGTCGAGCGTGCGCTGGGACGCCGTGCCCGCATGAGCGCGGAGGCCTCCCCGCTCGCCGAGCGGGGAGGCCTCCGGGGACCGCTGCTTACGCCTGCGTCATCTTCCGCAGCACGTACTGCAGGATGCCGCCGTTGCGGTAGTAGTCCGCCTCACCCGGGGTGTCGATGCGGACGTCCGCGTCGAACTCGACCTTCGTGCCGTCCGCCTTGGTGGCCGTGACGTGCACCGTGCGCGGGGTCGTCCCCTCGTTCAGCGCCGTGATGCCGGAGATGTCGAACGTCTCCGTGCCGTCCAAGCCGAGCGACGAAGCCGACTCGCCCGCCGGGAACTGCAGCGGGATGACGCCCATGCCGATCAGGTTGGACCGGTGGATGCGCTCGAACGACTCGGTGATCACCGCGCGGACGCCCAGGAGCGACGTGCCTTTGGCCGCCCAGTCGCGGGACGAGCCCGAGCCGTACTCCTTGCCGCCCAGCACGACCAGCGGGGTGCCCTGCTTCGCGTAGTTCTGCGCCGCGTCGTAGATGAACGCCTGCGGCGCGCCCTCCTGCGTGAAGTCGCGGGTGTAGCCGCCCTGGACGTCGTCGAGGAGCTGGTTGCGCAGCCGGATGTTCGCGAACGTGCCGCGGATCATCACCTCGTGGTTGCCGCGCCGCGAGCCGTAGGAGTTGAAGTCCTTCTTCTCCACGCCGTGCTCGGTCAGGTACTGCGCGGCCGGGGTGCCCGGCTTGATCGCGCCGGCGGGGGAGATGTGGTCGGTGGTGACCGAGTCGCCCAGCTTGGCCAGCACGCGCGCGCCGGTGATGTCGGTGACCGGGGCCGGCTCCGGCGTCATGCCCTCGAAGTACGGGGGCTTCCGCACGTAGGTGGACTCGGCGTCCCACTCGAAGGTCTTGCCCTCCGGGGTGGGCAGCGACTTCCAGCGCTCGCCGCCGTCGAAGACGTCCGCGTAGTCCTTGGTGAACATCTCCTGCGTGATCGCGTGGTCGATGGTCTCCTGGATCTCCTTGGCCGTCGGCCAGATGTCCTTCAGGAAGACGTCTTTGCCGTCCGTGTCCTGGCCCAGCGGCTGGTTCGCGAAGTCGAAGTCCATCGTGCCGGCCAGCGCGTAGGCGATGACCAGCGGCGGCGACGCGAGGTAGTTCATCTTCACGTCGGGGTTGATCCGGCCTTCGAAGTTCCGGTTGCCCGAGAGCACCGAGACCGCGGTGAGGTCGTTCTCCTGGATCGCCGCGGAGATCTCCTCCGACAGCGGGCCGGAGTTGCCGATGCAGGTGGTGCAGCCGTAGCCGACCAGGTGGTAGCCCAGCTTCTCCAGGTACGGCCACAGGTTGGCCTTGGTGTAGTAGTCGGTGACGACCTGCGAGCCCGGCGCCATCGACGTCTTCACCCACGGCTTGACCGCGAGGCCCTTTTCGACGGCGTTGCGCGCGAGCAGCGCGGCGCCGAGCATGACCGACGGGTTGGAGGTGTTGGTGCACGAGGTGATCGAGGCGATCACCACGGCGCCGTGGTCGAGGATGAACTCGCCGCGGTCGGCGCTGGACACCTTGACCGGCTTCGACGGGCGGCCGCTGCCGCCGTTGGCCGCGGACTGGATGTCGACCGCGTCCTCGTCCTTGAACGACAGGGCGGCCGGGTCGGACGCCGGGAACGACTCCTCGACGGCCTCGTCGACGTGCGTGTGCGGGGTGACCTGCTCGCCGTCGACGTAGTCGTGGATCGACTTGCGGAACGACGACTTCGCGTCGGACAGCTCGATGCGGTCCTGCGGGCGCTTCGGGCCGGCGATCGACGGGACGACCGTCGAGAGGTCCAGCTCGAGGTACTCGGAGTAGGCCGCCTCGCGGGACGGGTCGTGCCAGAGGCCCTGCTCCTTGGCGTAGGCCTCGACCAGCGCGACCTGCTCGGCCGAGCGGCCGGTCAGCTTGAGGTAGCGGACGGTCTCGTCGTCGATCGGGAAGATCGCCGCGGTGGAGCCGAACTCCGGGCTCATGTTGCCGATGGTGGCGCGGTTGGCCAGCGGCACCTCGGCGACGCTCTCGCCGTAGAACTCGACGAACTTGCCGACGACGCCGTGCTTGCGCAGCATCTCGGTGATGGTGAGCACGACGTCGGTGGCGGTGACGCCGGCCGGGATCTCGCCGGTCAGCTTGAAGCCGACGACGCGCGGGATGAGCATCGACACCGGCTGGCCCAGCATGGCCGCCTCGGCCTCGATGCCGCCGACGCCCCAGCCCAGCACGCCCAGGCCGTTGACCATGGTGGTGTGCGAGTCGGTGCCGACGCAGGAGTCGGGGTAGGCCTGCCCGTTGCGGGACATGACCGTGCGGGCGAGGTGCTCGATGTTGACCTGGTGCACGATGCCGGTGCCCGGCGGGACGACCTTGAACTCGTCGAAGGCGCCCTGACCCCAGCGCAGGAACTGGTAGCGCTCGCGGTTGCGCTCGTACTCGATCTCGACGTTGCGCTCGAAGGCGTCGGCGCGGCCGAAGACGTCGATGATCACCGAGTGGTCGATGACCAGCTCGGCCGGCGCCAGCGGGTTGACCTTGTCGGGGTCGCCGCCGAGGTCGGTGACCGCCTCGCGCATGGTGGCGAGGTCGACGACGCACGGGACGCCGGTGAAGTCCTGCATGATCACGCGGGCGGGCGTGAACTGGATTTCGATCGACGGGTCGGCGTTCGGGTCCCACGAGCCCAGCGCGCGGATGTGGTCGGCGGTGATGTTCGCGCCGTCTTCGGTGCGCAGCAGGTTCTCGAGCAGGATCTTCAGGCTGTACGGCAGGCGCTCGGCGCCCTCGACCTTGTTCAGGCGGAACACCTCGTACGAGGCGTCGCCGACCTTCAGCGTGTCTTTGGCGCCGAAGCTGTCCTTGCTGGCGGGTGAGGTCACGTCTAACTCCAGTGGCGGGGACGCCGCGCCGTCGCGGCAGGGGAGTCCCGGGTCAGTTCGGTCGGTTCGGTGGGGCGAGTCTTGCGCACCCCCACCGTAGGACCGGATGCGGGATGGCACACCTCGCGGTCCTTCAAACAGTACGCGTGTCCTGTTTAACGGACAAGACGACACGCGGTGTGGGCTGCGCCATCTGATCCGAGGGTCCCTCAATGAGGGGAATTGGTGCCTACGGTGTGTAAGTTTCCGCTGATGCTTGTGATAGTGGTGTGACTGCAGTGACACGGGGTGTGCGCTGGTGAGCGGAGGTGGCGGTCTTGTCAGGACGGTGCCGGGGTCCGAGGATGCCGCGCGTCCGCCGGGGACTCAGCGTGAGCACGCTCACGCTGGTGATCTTGCTCGGCGCGGGGGGCACGAGCCTCGCGGTGCCTCCGCCGCCGCCCAATCCCAGTGACTCCGAGATCCAGGCGGGCAAGGCCGACGCCAACGCGAAGGCCGGTGAGGTCGGCCGGCTGACCAATCAGCTGGCGCAGGCCGAGCAGAAGCTGGCGCAGCTGCAGGACGACGTCGAGCTCAAGCAGGAAGAGGCCAACAAGGCCCTGGTCGACCTGCAGACCGCGCGGGACGCGGCCACGCAGGCGGAGAACGACGCGAAGGCGGCCCGCACCGAGGCGGACGCGGCGTCGGCGGCGATCGAGCAGGCCCGGGCGGATCTCAAGACGTTCGCCGCGGCGAGCTTCCAGCAGGGCAGCACCGTCGGCTCGCTCTCGGCGTACCTGAGCGCGGACAGCCCGAAGGACATGCTGGCCCGCGCCCAGCTGCTCGACGCCGTCGGCGGCGACCGGCTCAACGCCCTCGACCGGCTCGAGCAGGCGCAGACCGAGAAGTCGAACAAGGACGCCGCGGCCCGCAAGGCCGCCGAGATCGCCCAGCAGAAGCAGGACACCGCCCGCCGGGCGAAGGACAGCGCCGACGCGGCGCAGACCGCCGCCGAACAGGCCCAGGACGGCCAGGCGAGCCGGAACGCCCAGCTCGAGCAGGACAAGTCCGCCGTCGAACAGCAGCTCTACGCCGCACAGGCCAAGGTCAGCGGGCTGCAGGGCCAGCGGCAGCGCTACCAGGACTGGCTCGCCCAGAAGCAGCGCGAGGACGAGGAACGCGCCCGGCAGGCCGCGCTCGCGGCGTCCGGGGGCGGCGGGCGTCCGTCGGGCGGCCCGGCGCCGTCGGGCCCGGCCGGCTCGTCGATCGAGGCGGTCATCGCGCGGGCGCTGTCCAAGATCGGGATGCCCTACGCGTGGGGCGGCGGCAACGCGAGCGGCCCGACGCGCGGCATCCGCGACGGCGGCGTCGCCGACCGCTACGGCGACTACAACAAGATCGGCTTCGACTGCTCCGGCCTGATGATCTACGCCTTCGCCGGGGTCCGGTCCCTGCCGCACTACAGCGGCTACCAGTATTCGTCGGGCCGCCGGGTCCCGCTGTCGCAGATGCGCCGCGGCGACATGCTGTTCTGGGGCGGCCCGCGCGGCATCCACCACGTCGCCCTCTACCTCGGCGGCGGCCAGATGGTCGAAGCGCCGCAGTCCGGCCTGCGGGTCCGCATCACCTCGGTCCGCTACGGCGGGATCATGCCGTACGCGACCCGCTTGATCGGCTAGCCGCGGGCCTTGAGCTTGCGCCAGCCACCCGCCCGGTTGTTGGCGATGATCTGCCGGAACATCGCCAGCAGCGCGGGGGCGTTGATCCGCTCACCCTCCCGGAAGGCCACCGTCCGCGCGGTCTTGTTGCCGTGCCCGGCGGTGATGATGCCCTCCGGGTCGGGGACTATGCCGCCGTCGTAGACGAACACGTTGACGTGGTCCTTCGCCGCCAGCAGGGCACAGATGTTGCCCTGCAGCACGAAGTAGGGCTGCCGGGTGCGCTTGATCGTCTCGACGACCTCGGGGTCGGCGGCGTGCACCAGTTCGCGGACCTCCCGGCAGATTGCCTGCTGCCATCCGGGCAGGGCATCGATGTAGGCGTCCACGCGCGGCTCGACGACGTAGGTCATGGAGCGAGTATGCGCGAAATCGGCTCGACGTGGCGGCCACCCGGGCCACAAGATCGCCCGGTGGATGCCGAACTGAACGCGCTGCGGCGCGACCGGATGCGCTGGAACGCGCCGCTGTCGGAAGCCCATGCGGAGCTGCTGCTCGACCGCATGGCCCTCGAGCCGGGGGAGCTGACCGACCTCGGCTGCGGCTGGGGCGAGCTGCTCCTGCGTGCCGTCGCCCGGGTGCCGGACCTGCGCGGCACCGGCGTGGACACCGACGCGGACGCGCTGGCCCGCGGCCGGTCGGCCGCCCGGCGGCGCGGCCTGGACGCGCGCGCCGGGTTCACCGAAGCCGACGCGGCGAGCTGGGACGTGCCGGCCGGCCGGGTGTTCTGCATCGGTGCTTCGCACGCCTTCGGGACGACCCGGGAGGCACTCGACCGGCTCGGCCGCGTCGTCCGGCCGGGCGGCAGGCTGCTCTACGGCGACGGGTTCTGGGCCGTGCCGCCCGGGCCGGTCGCGGCGGAGATGTTCGGCGACGGCGTCCTGGCCCTGCCGGACCTGCTCGACGCGGCGGCCGAGACGGGCTGGCGGGTGCTCCACCTCAGCGTCGCCGACCAGCTGGAATGGGACGACTTCGAGTCGACGTCGCGGCTGCGCTGGCAGGAGTGGCTGCTCGCGAACCCGGCCGACCCGCGGGCCGCCGGAGTACGGGACTGGCTCGACACCCGCCAGCGCCAGTACGTGCGCGAATACCGGGGCGTGCTGGGCTTCACCTACCTCGTGCTGGGCCGCTAGGGTGCCTCGGTGCGCTACGCGGGGATCGTGGTGGCCGGGGGTTCGGCCCGCAGGCTGTCCGGTGTGGACAAGCCGGCCCTCTCGGTGGGCGGCAAGCCGTTGCTGGCCCGCGCGATCCACGCCCTGGACGGTGCCGAGCGGGTGATCGCGGTCGGCCCCCGGCGGCCCGGCTTCGACGTGCTGTGGACCCGCGAGCCGGTGCCCGGCACCGGCCCGGTGGCGGCGCTGGCGGCGGGCCTGGCGTTCGTGCCCGAAGACGTCGAGGCGGTCGTGGTGCTGGCCGCCGATCTCCCGGGCGTCCGCCGGTCCACAGTGGACAGGCTGCTGGCGGCGCTCGGCGACGGCGACGGCGCTGTCCTGGTGGACGCCGCGGGGAAGCGGCAGTGGCTGCTGGGCGCCTGGCGGGCCGCGGCGCTGCGGGCCGCGCTGCCGGAGCAGGTGGAGAACGCGGCGTTGCGCCGGGTCCTGGGCGGGCTGGCGGTCGCCGAGGTCCCGGCGGAACGCGGCGAAGCGGAGGACATCGACACGCCCGAGGACCTCGAACGGCATCGCTGAGCCGGCCGGGTGCGGGTGCGGGCCGGCCGGGGGCCGGACAGGGGCTTCACAGGTGCCACACCGCTGACCGTGTTGGCTGATCGTGGGCCAGGTGCGTGGCGTCCGCGTGCCGGATGCGACGGACGACCGGGGGCGCAGTACGGTCGCACCGCGTGATCACCGTCGCGGGGGCGGCGCACGAGAATTCGAGGAGGCAGAGTGACCGAGCCCGGCTACGCCGAGGGCGGGAACGGGCAGCAGCCCGCGACGCCGGCCCGGGACGCCCAGTTGCTGGAGCGGACCGTGTTCGAGGTCAAGCGGATCATCGTCGGCCAGGACCGCCTGGTCGAGCGGATGCTGGTCGGCCTGCTGGCCAAGGGCCACCTGCTGCTCGAAGGCGTGCCCGGCGTGGCGAAGACCCTGGCCGTGGAGACGTTCGCGCGGGTCGTCGGCGGCTCGTTCTCCCGCGTCCAGTTCACCCCCGACCTGGTGCCCGCCGACATCCTCGGCACCCGCATCTACCGCCAGGGCGCCGAGCGCTTCGACGTCGAGCTCGGCCCGGTCGTCGCCAACTTCGTGCTCGCCGACGAGATCAACCGCGCGCCCGCCAAGGTCCAGTCGGCGATGCTCGAGGTGATGGCCGAGCGGCACGTGTCGATCGGCGGCCAGACGTTCCCGATGCCCGACCCGTTCCTCGTGCTCGCCACGCAGAACCCGATCGAGAACGAGGGCGTGTACCCGCTGCCGGAAGCCCAGCGCGACCGGTTCCTGTTCAAGATCGTCGTCGAGTACCCCTCCGCCGAGGAGGAGCGCGAGATCATCTACCGGATGGGCGTCGCCCCGCCCACCCCGCACGAGGTGCTCAGCCCCGGCGAGCTGGTCCGGCTGCAGGGCGTCGCGTCGCAGGTGTTCGTGCACCACGCGCTCGTCGACTACGTCGTCCGGCTCGTGCTGACCACCCGGACGCCGAACGAGCACGGCCTCGCCGACGTCGCCGGCTGGGTCTCCTACGGCGCCTCGCCGCGCGCGAGCCTCGGCATCATCGCCGCCGCCCGCGCGCTGGCCCTGGTCCGCGGCCGCGACTACGTGCTGCCCCAGGACGTCGTCGACGTCGTCCCGGACGTGCTGCGCCACCGGCTCGTGCTGTCCTACGACGCGCTGGCCGACGGCGTCCCGATCGACCACATCATCACCCGCGTGCTGCAGACCGTGCCGCTGCCGCAGGTCTCGGCCCGGCCGCAGGGCGGGGCCGGCCAGGGCGGCCCGGTCCCGGCGGGCGCGCCGGTCAGGTAACCCGGCGATGGCGAAGAACGAGAAGGGCGACCGCCCCTCGTGGGCGCCGCCGGTCCTGCGCGGCGACCGCCTGGAAGCCGGGCTCCGGACGTTGGAGCTCGACGTCCGCCGCCGGCTCGACGGGCTGCTGCAGGGCAACCACCTCGGCCTGGTGCCGGGGCCGGGCTCCGAGCCCGGCGAGGCCCGCCCGTACCAACCCGGCGACGACGTGCGCCGGATGGACTGGGCGGTCACCGCCCGCACCACGACCCCGCACATCCGCGAGACCGTGGCCGACCGCGAGCTGGAGACGTGGGTGGTCGCCGACCTGTCGGCGAGCCTCGACTTCGGCACCGCGCTGTGCGAGAAGCGCGACCTGGTGGTCTGCGCCGTCGCGGCGGTCGCGCACCTCACCGGAGGCGGCGGCAACCGGATCGGCGCGCTGGTCTCCACCGGCGCCGACACCACCCGCATCCCGGCCCGCGGCGGCCTCGCGCACGCCCGCGGGCTGGTGCGCAAGCTCGCCGAGACACCGCGCGCGGCCGAGGGCACCCGGGGCGACTTCGCCACCGCCCTCGAAGCGCTGCGCCGTCCGCCGCGCCGCCGTGGCCTGGCCGTGGTGATCTCCGACTTCCTGGGTGACACGTCCTGGGAGCGGCCGCTGCGGGCGCTGGGCGGGCGCCACGAACTGATCGCGATCGAAGTCCTCGACCCGCGCGACGTCGACCTGCCCGAGGTGGGCACCGTCGTGCTGGCCGACCCGGAGACAGGGAAACAGCGCGAAGTGCACGCTTCGGCCTTGCTGCGCAAGGAGTTCGGGGCCGCGGCCCACGCCCACCGGCAGAAGGTGGCGGCCGGCCTGCGGCGCGCGGGCGCGGCCCACCTGACGCTGCGCACGGACGCCGACTGGATCGCCGACATGGTGCGGTTCGTCGTCGCCCGCAAGCGCCGCTGGTCGGGGGGTGTCGCGTGAGGGAGCTTGCGACCGAACCATTCAACACTGCGTTTCCGGCTCAGGCGGCGCCGAGCGTCAGCGAGGTGTGCGCGTGAGTCTGACGGGGTTCGCCTCTCCGTGGTGGTTCCTGCTGCTGATCGCGGTCGCCGCGGTCGCGGTCGGGTACGTGCTCGCCCAGCGGGCGCGCCGGAAGCGGACCATGCGGTTCGCCAACCTGGACCTCCTCGAGAAGGTCGCGCCGAAGAGCCAGGGCTGGGTCCGGCACGTGCCGGCCGTGCTCATCGTGCTGTCCCTACTGCTGCTCACCGTGGCGCTGGCCGGGCCGACCGCCGAGCAGAAGGTGCCGCGCAACCGGGCCACCGTGATGCTGGTGATCGACGTGTCGCTGTCGATGGAAGCCACCGATGTCGCGCCGACGCGGCTGCAGGCGGCCCAGGAGGCGGCGACGAGCTTCGCGCGGAACATGACGCCGGGGATCAACCTGGGGCTGATCTCGTTCGCGGGCACGGCGACGGTGCTGGTCAACCCGACCACCGACCGCAACGGCGTGATCAAGGCGATCGAGAACCTGAAGCTGGCCCAGTCGACGGCGACCGGCGAAGGCATCTTCGCGGCGCTGCAGTCGGTGGAGAGCTTCTCCAGTGTCGTCGGCGGCGCCGACGGGCCACCGCCGGCCCGGATCGTGCTGATGTCGGACGGGAAGCAGACGGTCCCGGAGGACCTGTACGCGTCCCGCGGCGGGTACACCGCGGCGCAGGCGGCGAAGCAGGCCGGCGTGCCGATCTCGTCGATCTCGTTCGGCACCACCCACGGTTCGGTCGACATCGACGGCAAGGCCCAGCCGGTGAGCGTGGACGACGAGTCCCTGCGCGAAATCGCCCGGCTCTCCGGCGGCGACTTCTACAAGGCGGCGAGCGCCGAGGAGCTGAAGAAAGTCTACGCGGACCTCGGCGAGCAGATCGGCTACGAGCTGAAGGACGCCGACGCGAGCAAGCCGTGGGTCGTGGTGGGCACGCTGATCCTCATGCTGGGCGCGGCGGCGAGTCTCTTCTTCGGGCAGAGACTGCCGTGAGTCAGGCTCGGCGGACGCCGTAGAGGCTTCCGCCGAGCAGGGTCACCCCGGACAGCGTGCCGCTGACGAACGGCACCCACGCCGCGGCGCTCCCGAGCAGGGCGAGCCCGACGACGCCGAGCACGGTCAGGACCACGCCGACCACGAGGATCGACCGGGTCTTCCACGCCGAGGCGAGCGCGACGAAGTGCAGGCCGACGATCGTGGCGATCCAGGCGACGTTGGCCTGCACCGGCGCGTCCAGCAGGCTCAGCACGAAGAACCCGGCGACGAGCAGCACGACCTCGCCGACGACGATGACGCGGTAGCTCGGCCCGAACATCGGCCGGCCGTCCAGGGTCGGCCGGCCGCCCGCGCGGATGCCGAGGACGATCACCGCCGCCAGGGCGAGCACGGCGAGGGCGCGCAGCACCCAGCCGAGTACCGCGGGGAGCGGGTCACCGGAGTTGACGAGGACGAAGACCGTGCCGAACGCGGCGCCGATGAGCGCCCCCAGGAACTGCTGTCGCATCCGGTGAACCTACCGGAAGCCGTTTTGGCGCC
The DNA here is from genome assembly GCF_017308975.1 of Amycolatopsis sp. MtRt-6. GTDB lineage: Bacteria > Actinomycetota > Actinomycetes > Mycobacteriales > Pseudonocardiaceae > Amycolatopsis. Next base: position 91,855 of record NZ_JADWPD010000007.1, read on the forward strand.
ACGCTTCGTAGACGGTGATGGCCGCGGTGTTGGCCAGGTTGAGCGAGCGGTTGGACGGCCGCATCGGCAGCCGGACCCGCTCGGTGACCTCGGGTGCTTCCTGAACCTCGACGGGCAAGCCCACCGATTCCGGCCCGAACATCAGGACGTCGCCCGGCGCGTAGGCGACGTCGGTGTACAGCCGCGTCGCCGAGGCGGTGAACGCGTAGACCTTGGCCGGCAGCAGCACTTCCCAGGCCGCGGCCAGCGAGGCGTGGACGTGGACGCGCGCCAGGTCGTGGTAGTCGAGCCCGGCGCGGCGCAGCTGCTTGTCCGCCAAGGTGAAGCCGAGCGGCTCGACCAGGTGCAGTTCGCAGCCGGTGTTCGCGGCCAGGCGAATCGCGTTGCCGGTGTTGGGCGGGATTTCCGGCCGGTAGAAGAGAACGCGGAACACGGGCTCAGTCCCCGAGCAGGGTCGCGTAGACCTTGCGGACCGCGTCGGGCGGCGCCTGCGGCCGCAGCGTGGCCGGGTCGATGAAGACGTACCGGATGGTCGCGGCCGCGATCGGGGTCTCGCCGCGGTGGATTTCGAAGTCGAAGATCAGCGACGTCGTGCCGAGGTGGTTCAGGTACTGGGCGACGACCAGTTCGTCGTCGTAGCGGGCGGGGGAGCGGAACTTGAGGTTCGCCTCGGCGACCACGACGTCGGTGCCGTGGGCGAGGAACTCGTCGTGCGAGCCGAACAGCGTCTTCTCCGCCTCGAAGGAGCACATGTCCACATAGGCCAGGTAGTGGGCGTTGAAGACGATGCCCTGCCCGTCGCACTCGTGGTAGCGCACGCGCAGCGGCATCTCGGCGATCGGGCGGCGAGGTGCGGTCACGCGCCTTAATCTAGTTCAGCCGTGCAGGGCCCGGTACGCGGCCGCCGCGCCCGGCTGCAGCGGCACCGGCTGTGTCCCGATCAGCGTGCGCACGTCGAGGAACTGCGTACCCACCGCCTCGGCCGGCACCAGCGCGGTGGCGCGTTCGACGAGCAGCCGGACCACCGCCGCGGCGACGTCGTCGGGCAGGGAAGGGGCGCACACCAGCAGGTTCGCCACGCCGATCGTGCTCAGCGCGCCCACTCCGCGGTACGCGCCGTCGGGGACCTGGACCTGGTCGTACACCGGGCCGTACGCCGCGCGCAGGGCCGGGACCACCGAGTCCAGCGGCAGCAGCGCGATCGGCGTCGTCCGGTTCAGCTCGGTCAGTTTCGGGGTCGGGACACCACCCGACCACAGCATCGCGTCGACGCGGTGGCCGGCCAGGGCGCGGACCGCGTCGTCGAACAGCAGGTTCCGGGCGGCCACCGCGACACCCGCCTTGGCGAACAGGCGCTCGCCGAGCTGGGCCGCGCCGGAACCGCTCGCGCCCAGGGACACCGCGCGCCCGGCGAGGTCGGCGAGCTTCCGCACCGGCCCGTCCGCCCGCACGACCAGCTGCAGGTAGTTCTCGTACACGCGGCCGAGCGCGCGCAGCGGCACCTTCCCGGCGAACGGCGGGCCGCCGCCGAGCGCGGTCTGGGCGACGTCGGCGAGCACCAGCCCGAGGTCGGCCTGTCCCCGCTGCACCAGCCCGACGTTGGCGACGCTCGCCTCGGTCGGCACGGCGGTGGCGTGCAGCAGCGGTTCCGCGCGGTTCAGCTCGGCCGACAGCAGCTCGGCGAAGGCCAGGTAGAACCCGCCGCGCTCGCCGGCGGCGATGGTCAGCGGGCGCTCCGGGCCTCGGTATCCCGACGTCGAGCACCCGGCCAGCGCGAGGCCGAGGCCGCCGAGCAGGGCCGTGCGGCGGGTGAGCGTCATCCCGGCACCTCCCGCAACGGCAGCGTGACGCGGACTTCGAGACCGTGCGGGTCGGCCTGCCGCAGTTCCAGGACGCCGCCGCGGGTGCGGACCTGCTGGTGGGCGATGGCCAGGCCGAGGCCGGTGCCGCGCGGGGCACCCTCGCCACCGGCGCGCCAGAAGCGTTCGGTCGCCCGTGCTCTGTCCTCTTCGGACAGTCCAGGGCCGTCGTCGGCGACGACGAGCGTGGCCGTCGAGGCACCGCTTTCCCAGTCCGTGGTGATCTTCGCGCCGCGGCCGGCGTAGTGGACGGCGTTGTCCAGCAGCACGTCGAGGATCTGCGCGAGCTCGCCCTCCGGGCAGCGGACGGTCACCGGCTCGTCGTGGCCGGGCGGCGGCACGATCGTCGAACCGGCGTCCTCGGCGGCCGGCCGCCAGGCGTCGACGCGCTCGGCGAGCACGGACGCCAGGTCGCACGCCTCGTCCGCGCCCCCGGCCGCGACGCGCGTGGCGGTGCTTTCGGCCAGCGCGAGCGCGAGCAGGCCGTCCAGCAGCTTCTCCAGGCGTTCGACCTCGGCGACGGTCGCCCGGTAGGTGGTGTCGTCGCCCTCGATGCGCCCGGCCAGGGAGTCGACGCGCAGGCGCAGCGCCGCCATCGGGTTCCGCAGCTGGTGCGAGGCGTCGGCGACCAGCCGGTGCTGCTGCTCGGCCGCTTCCAGCACGGCCTCGGACATCCGGTTGACCTCCGCCGCCAGCGACCGCAGCTCGCGCGGCCCGGCGCGTTCGGGGACGTGCGCGCGGTGCCCGCCGGCCACCGCGAGCACGCCGGTTTCGAGCTCGTGCAGCGGCCGCACCATCCACCTGGCCAGCACCACGGCGAGCAGCACGAACACCATCGCGACCAGGAGCGCGCCGGCCCCGATCGTGCCCCAGCGGGTGGCGACGTCCGCGGCCGCCGCCGTCACCGACGCGCGCAGCACGACCACCCCGGACACGCGCGTGCCGGTGCCGACCGGGCGGGCGAAGTAGGCCGGTTCGGCCGACCACGGGTCGAGCCGGTCCACCCGCGGCGCCGGTTCGTTGCGCATCGCCGCCTCGACCAGCGCGCGCACGGCCGGGTCGCCCGCGGTCAGGCCGCCCGCCTGCACCAGCGGGAGCCGGCGGGCGTCGACGATGACGACGCCTTCGCCGTACAGCTCGGCGTAGCGCGCCGCGTCGGCCGCGACGGCCGCCGGGGCGCGGGTGTCGACGGCCTGCTGGGCGAGCACGACGAACCGGTCGACGTCGGCGGTGCGGGAGATGACCAGCTGCTGGGTGCGCTGCTCGGCGGTGGCGGTCAGCAGCGGCACGGCGAACGCGGCGACCACCGCGAGGGCGAGGGCCACCAGGACCACGAGCAGCCGGGCGCGCACGGGTCAGTCCCGGCCGAGCCGGTAGCCGAAGCCGCGGATCGTGGTGAGCAGGCCCGGCCGGTCGAGCTTGCCGCGCAGGCCGGTCAGGTGGACGTCGAGCGAGCGCGACACCGCGAGGTAGGCGTCGCCCCAGACCTCGTCCATCAGCTGCTGGCGGCTGACCGCGGTGCCGGGGCGCGCGGCCAGCACGGCGAGGATCTCGAACTCCTTGGTGGTGAGCCCGACGTCGTGCCCGGCGACCAGGACCCGGCGCGCGCCGAGGTCGATCTCGACGTCTTCGACGCGCACGACGTCGCCCGCCGGGGTGGCCCGGGCGACCGCGCGCCGCACGACGGCGTCCATCCGGGCCAGCAGCTCGGCCAGCCGCACCGGCTTGGTGAGGTAGTCGTCGGCGCCGAGCCGCAGCCCGCGCACCACGGACCGTTCGTCGCCGCGGGCGGTCAGCACGATCACCGGGACCGGCGAGACGGCCCGGATCTTGCGGAGGACGTCGAGGCCGTCGAGGTCGGGCAGGCCCAGGTCCAGCAGGACCAGGTCGGCCGCGCGGTGGTGGTGCAGCGCGTCGGCCCCGCGGGCGACGCTGGTGACGGGATGACCGCGCGCGTGCAGCGACTCGGCGAGCGCGCCGGCGACACCCGCGTCGTCTTCGACGAGGAGCACGCGCACGGTCATCCCCTTCGTCAGCGCTTCTCCAGCTCGGAGGTCTTGGAGGTTTCCCGCATTGTGCCGTAGACGATCAGCGACACCAGGACACAGCCCGCGACGTACCAGAAGAACACCGTTTCGTGCCCGGCGCTCTTGAGCGCCTGCGCGATCAGCTCGGCGGTGCCGCCGAAGATCGCCACGGTCAGCGCGTACGGCAGGCCGACGCCGAGGGCGCGGATCTTCGTCGGGAAGAGCTCGGCCTTCACGATCGCGTTGATCGAGGTGTACCCGGCGACGATGACGAGGCCCGCCAGCACGAGGAAGAACGCGCCGACGGGGTTGCGGGTCGAGCCCATCACCGTCATCAGCGGGACGGTGAGCAGCGTGCCGCCGATGCCGAAGAACAGCAGCAGCGGACGCCGGCCGATCCGGTCGGACAGCCGCCCGAACACCGGCTGCAGGACCGCGGCAACGAGGATCGCGCAGAACAGCACGATGGTGACCTGCCGGCGCGGGATGTGCGCGGTGTTCTCCAGGAACTTCTGGCTGTAGGTGGCGAAGGTGTAGAAGCCGACCGTGCCGCCGAGGGTCAGGCCGACGACGAGCGCGATCTCCTTCGGGTACTTGACCAGCGCGCGCAGGGTGCCGCGTTCGCCCTTGTCTTCCTTCGCTTCGCGCCGGTAGCTCTCGGACTCCTCCATCCCGCGCCGCAGCCACATGACGATGAGCGCGGCGAAGGTGCCGACGACGAACGCGATCCGCCAGCCCCACGACGTCAGCTGCTGCTCGGTGAGGATCGCCTGCAGGATCAGCTGGAGGCCCAGCGCCAGCAGCTGGCCGCCGTAGAGCGTCACGTACTGGAAGCTGGAGTAGAAGCCGCGCTTGCCGGGAGTGGCCACTTCGGACAGGTAGGTCGCCGAGGTGGAGTACTCGCCGCCGACCGACAGGCCCTGGATCAGCCGGGCGGTGAGCAGCAGGATCGGCGCGGCGATCCCGATGGTGTGGTAACTCGGCGTGACGGCGATGAGCAGCGAGCCACCCGCCATGAGGGTCACCGAGAGCACCAGCGCGCTGCGGCGGCCGAACCGGTCGGCGAACCGGCCGAGCATCCAGCCGCCCAGCGGCCGCATGAGGAACCCGACGGCGAACACGGCCGCGGTCCCGAGGAAGGCGGCCGTGGTGTCGGACGTGGGGAAGAAGGACTTGGCGAAGTAGGTGGTGAACGCCGCGTAGGCGTACCAGTCGTACCACTCGACCAAGTTGCCGATCGAGCCGCGCAGCACGTTGCCGATCACGCGCTTCTCGCTGACGGCGGCCGGGGTGGGGCTGTTGAGCCGGGTTGTCATCGTCGACCTCCTGTGTTGCGACTCACGGTGACCAACGGGAGGAGGCGCGGCAAGGCGGGGAGGCAGTTCCTAACACCGGCTTAGGACGGTCGCGGCGCCGGCTCATCGGTCGTGACGGCGCAGGCCAGCCACACCAGCGCCCCGCCGGCCACGACGTGCACGACGCTGGTGACCGGGGTGTCCGGCAGCCGGGCCGCGACCGCCAGCACGGGCAGCACCACGAGGTACGCCACCGCCGGGACGCGGGGGTGGATCCCGGCGCGCAGCAGGGACACCCCGAACAGCACCGCGCCGGCGGCGAAGACCAGCGCGCTGCCCAGCAGGGCCACCATGGTCGGGCCCCTCAGCAGTTCTCCGACCACCGCGTCGTCGAGGAAGAACAGGGCCAGGTTCAGGGTGAACGCCGCACCGCCGAACAGGCCGAGACCGACCGCGTTCACCGTGTAGGCGACGGCGCCGAACGCGCCGGCCGCCGTGGCCTGCCGTAGGTGGAGCACAGTCAGCAGCGGGATGGCGAACGCCGGGGACAGGCCGAGCACGAAGCTCGTCGGCGCGGTTTCGCCGGCGAACGCCTCGATCAGGCCGGGCACGGCGATGGCGAGGCCGGCGAGCACACCGCACCAGGCGCCCAGTCGGGTCAACATGGGGAATCTCCTTGGGACGTAAGAGTTTCCCCGAACGGTAGGAACGGTGACCGGGACGCGGGAAGTGCCGGCCGGCCAGTGACCGCGTGGCCGCCCGGCACGTGCCGTTCGGCCGGAGTGCGGTCCCCGTGGCGGCGAACGGCCGTAGGCTCGGGTGATGGTGACGCGGATCGTGCCGTGGGTTTCCGGTGCCGTGTACGGGATCGTGCTGCTGGCCGGGTTGTACTACGTGTTCGCCGGCCTCGGCCCGGCGAACACGGCGCGGCTCGCCGGCTTCGTCGCCGGGATCGGTGCGTTGTTCGTGCTGGAGGCGGTCGAGCGGCGCGTGGCACGGATGCCCGTCGCGTTCCTCGCCGGGCGGCTGGTGCTGTTCTTCGCGGTCGCCGCGCTGGACGAGTCGGGGCTGTCGCGGGTGCTGTTCGTCCTGGTGCCGTTCGCCGCGTACCTCACGTTCGGGCGCGCGGCCGGGCTCGTGCTCGGCGGGCTTTGCCTCGCGTTGCTCGTCGGCGGGTTCGCGGTGTGGGTGCCCGGCTGGTACACCGACACCAGCTACGTGTCCGACGTGCTCATGTTCACCCTGGGGCTGGTGCTGGCACTCGCGATGGCCGACGTCGCGGTCCGGGAGCGCCGAGCCGCCTTGCGGGTCGCGGAGCTGTCCGCCGAGGCAGAACGCAACCGGCTGGCCCGCGACATCCACGACAGCCTCGGCCACCACCTGACCGCCGTCTCCATCCAGCTGGAGAAGGTGGCCGCGTTCGCCGACCGGGACCCCGCCGTCGCCGGCCAGGCGCTGGCCGACGCGCGCCGCTCGGTGGGGCACGCACTGGAGGACGTCCGGACCTCGGTCGGCACGCTGCGGGGCGGCGGGCGTTCCCTGGTCGGCGCGCTCACCGAGCTGGGCGTGGCGCTCGACGTGCACGGCGAGGAACCCGCCCTCGACCCCGCGACGGTCACCACCCTCTACCGGGCCGCGCAGGAGGCGGTCACGAACGCACGCCGGCACGGCGGAGCCGCTCAGGTGCGGGTTTCGGTCACCTTCGGCGCCGTGACGAGCCTGGTCGTCACCGACGACGGCCGCGGTTTCGACACCGGCGAGCCGCGGTCCGGATTCGGCCTGCTCAGCCTGCGCGAACGCGCCGCGCTCGTCGGCGGCACCGTGACCGTGGACAGCGAGCCGGGGACCGGCACGAGGGTCACGGTGACCGTGCCGTGAGTGTCCGGGTGCTCGTGGTCGACGACCAGCGGCTGGTCCGCGAGGGCATCGCGTCCCTGCTGGACATCCAGGCCGGGATCTCGGTGGTCGGCACGGCGGCCACCGGCCGGGAGGCGATCGAGCGGACCCTGGCGCTCGGCCCGGACGTGGTGCTGATGGACGTGCGGATGCCGGAGATGGACGGCGTCGACGCGGTCGCCGTGCTGCGCCGCCGCGTCCCGGGCTGCCGCGTGGTGATGCTGACGACGTTCGACGACGAAGAGTACGTCGTGCAGGCGCTGCGGGCCGGCGCGGCCGGCTATCTGCTGAAGGACCTCCCGGCGGCGGAACTGGCCGAATCGGTCCGGCTGGCGCACGCCGGCGTCACCCAGCTCGACCAGGCGGCGGCCCGGCACGTCGCCGCGGCGCTGTCGGCACACCCGGCTGCCCCGGACGTCCTGACCGGCCGGGAGACGGAGGTGCTGCGCATGGTCGCGACCGGGGCGACGAACCGGGAGATCGCGAAGAAGCTGTTCCTCAGCGAGGGCACGGTGAAGAACCACATCTCCCGGATCCTCGGCCGCCTCGGCCTGCGCGACCGCACGCAGGCGGCCGTCTACGCCCGCGACCGCGGCCTCATCTGAGCCGGCTCGGCCAAGGGCGGGACACGCGCTGCCCGCCACAAGTCCTTGTCGATTGCCTGGCCGGCGGGCCACTCGTACGACAGCTCGTAGCGGTCGGCCGCGAGCACCATGTCGGTCATCCGGCCTTCGCTGCGTAGCACGTCGACGGCTTCGCGGACCGGAGGTCGTGACGGGGTGGTGGATCCCCGACACCGGCGGCAACCCCTGTGTCGCGACTCACGGTGACCAACCAGCGGGTAACCAGCAAGGTCGGGAGTCAGTTCCCGACACCGGCTCAGGACGGTCGCCGGTACCGGGCGCGGGTGCGCGACCCGCGGGCACTGCCGATAACCTCGTGCGCGTCAGCCGCGCAGACGAAGAGTGGAGAACACAGTGGGACGGTCGGTTCTGGTCACCGGGGGCAACCGGGGTATCGGTCTGGCGATCGCCCGGGACCTCGCCGAGCAGGGACACCGGGTCGCCGTCACGCACCGTGGTTCGGGGGCGCCCGAAGGGCTCTTCGGGGTCCAGGCCGACGTCACCGACACCGAACAGGTCGACGCCGCCTTCAAGCTCGTCGAGGAGCACCAGGGGCCGGTCGAGGTGCTCGTCTCCAACGCCGGGCTGACCGACGACACGCTGCTGATGCGGATGAGCGACGAGCAGTTCGAACGCGTCATCAACGCCAACCTCACCGGCGCCTACCGCGTCGCGAAGCGGGCCTCGCGCGGCATGCTGCGCGGCAAGTGGGGCCGGTTCGTCTTCATCTCCTCGGTCGTCGGCCTCTCCGGCTCGGCCGGGCAGGCCAACTACGCCGCGTCGAAGGCCGGCCTGGTCGGGTTCGCGCGCTCGCTGGCCCGGGAGCTCGGCTCGCGCAACATCACCGCGAACGTCGTCGCGCCCGGGTTCGTCCACACCGACATGACCGACGAGCTGCCCGAGGCGCGCAAGAAGGAGATCCTCGCGCAGGTGCCCTCCGGCCGGTACGCCGAGCCCGCGGAGATCGCCGCCGCCGTGCGCTACCTGGCCTCCGAAGAAGCCGGCTACGTCAACGGTGCCGTGCTGCCCGTCGACGGCGGCCTCGGCCTCGGCCACTGACCGAAAACCCAGACAGAACAAGACTTGGAGGACCTGTGCCCGGACTGCTCGAAGGCAAGCGCCTGCTGATCACCGGCATCATCACCGACGCGTCGCTCGCCTTCCACGCGGCCAAGATCGCGCAGCAGGAGGGCGCCAAGGTCGTGCTCACCGGCTTCGGCCGCATGTCGCTGGTCGAGCGCATCGCCAAGCGGCTGCCCGAAGAGGCGCCGGTGATCGAGCTGGACGTCACCAATCAAGAACACCTCGACGGCCTCGCCGGCAAGGTCCGCGAGCACGTCGACGGCCTCGACGGCGTGCTGCACTCGATCGGCTTCGCCCCGCAGACCTGCCTCGGCGCGCCGTTCATGGACGCGCCCGCCGAAGACGTCAAGACCGCGATCGAAATCTCGACCTACTCGTACATGTCGCTGGCGAAGGCGTGCCTGCCGCTGCTGGGCCGGGGTTCCTCGTACGTCGGCATGGACTTCGACGCGCGCGTCGCGTGGCCGGTCTACAACTGGATGGGCGTCGCGAAGGCCGGGCTCGAGTCGGTCAACCGGTACCTGGCCAAGGAGCTGGGGCCGCAGGGCATCCGCGTCAACCTGGTCAGCGCCGGCCCGATGAAGACGATGGCCGCGAAGTCCATCCCGGGCTTCGTCGACCTGGAGGACGGCTGGGGCGAGCGCGCGCCGCTCGGCTGGGACAGCACGGACCCGGACCCGGTGGCGAAGAGCGTCTGCGCGGTCCTGTCGGACTGGCTCCCCGCCACCACCGGCTCGATGATCATGGTCGACGGCGGGGTCCACTTCCTCGGCGTCTGAGCTTCACACGGCCACGAGCTCACGGTCGTCGTTCCGCTGGACAGCGGCGGCGACCGTGAGCGCGGCCAGCGTGGCGACGCCGAGGGCGATGCCCGTCCAGGCGACGCTCGGGAAGCCGAGGCCGGCGTCGATCGCGACACCGCCCAGCCAGGGGCCGACGGTGTTGCCGACGTTGAACGCCGCGGTCGTGCTGGCGCCCACGAGCACGGGCGCGTCGCCGGCGACCTGGTAGGCGCGCACGTTCAAGGCCGGGTTGGCCCCGAACCCGGCGACGCCGAAGACGGCCACGGCCGCGACGGCCACCAGCGTGTCGGTGGTCAGCGCGAGCACGAGCAGGGCCGCCAGCGCGAGCCCGAGGCAGCCGTAGAGGGTCGCGAACGGCCGCCGGTCGGCGAGCCGGCCACCCGCGGTGATGCCGATCAGGGCGCCGACCCCGAACAGGGCGAGAACGCCGGGCACCCAGTGCCCGGGCAGTCCGTCGGTCTCGGTCAGCAGGGGCGCGAGGTAGCTGAACGCGGCGAAGATCATGGCCTGCGCCAACGCGATCACCCCGAGGGCGAGCCAGACCCGGCCGCGCCGGTACAGCCGCAGTTCGCCGCGGACGCTCACCGCGTCGCCGGTCGTCTCGGGCACGAGCGCCGCCACCCCGGCCACCGCCAGCAGGGTCACCCCGGCCACCGTCCAGAACGCCGCGCGCCAGCCCGCGTGCTGGCCGAGGAACGTTCCCGCCGGCACGCCGGCGATGTTCGCCACGGTCAGGCCGCCGACCAGCACCGCCATCGCCCGGCCGCGGCGGTCCACCGGCACGAGCGCGATCGTCGTCGCGGCCGCGACGGCCCAGAAGCCCGCGCAGGCGAGGGCGGCCACGACCCGCGTCGCGAACAGGAGCGCGTAGCCCTCGGCGAGGGCGCCGACGACGTGGGCCGCGACGAACACGCCGAGCATCACCAGGAGGGTGCGGCGGCGGGGGAGCCGCAGGGTGCCGATCGCCAGCAGGGGCGCGCCGACGACCATGCCGACGGCGAACGCGGAGATCAGCAGCCCGGTTTCGGGGATGCCGACCCCGAGGTCGGCGGCCATCCCGGGGAGCAGGCCGGTGATCATGAACTCGGACGTGCCCAGCGCGAACACGCTGAGCCCGAGGACGAAGACGGCCAGGGGCACGGGGTCTCCTCTGATTGTGTATCGGTCAGTTCAAAACCAGGGCGCGGGTGATCCCTGTCGTGCGGCGCTCAGCGCGTGATGGCCGAAAGTGCGATGTCGGCGACGGCGCGCATGCTGTCGCGGCTCGATCCCCGGCGGGCCATCACGCGCAGGCCCGACGTGGTGCTGAGCAGGTATTCCGCCACGTCGGCGGGGTCCAGGCCGTCGCGGAGGCTGCCGTCGAGCACGCCTTCCCGGACGCAGGCGGTGAACATGGCCAGGTTCCGGTCGGTGTCGTGCCGCAGCGCGGCACCCACTTCGTCGTCGGGCACGCCCAGCTCGGCGAGGGTGTTGACCACCAGGCAGCCGCGGCGGTGCTCCTCGAGGTCGTCCTCGATGGTGCTGTCGAGCACCGCGGCGAGCCGCTCGGCCGCGGTGCCCGGGCCGTCGAGGATCGCCTGCCGCTTGTCCAGCCGGGTGCTGGTGTAGTGCGCCAGCGACCGCCCGAAGAGGGCCCGCTTGCTGGTGAAGGTGTTGTAGACGCTGCTGCGGCCGAGCCCGGTGGCCTCGCACAGGTCCTGCGTCGAGGTGGCTTCGTAGCCGTGTGCCCAGAAGGCGTGCATCGCCTTCTCGACGGCGGCGGTCTCGTCGAACTCCCGTGGCCTGGCCATGGGGTCACCGTACCAGAGTTTTGGACTGGTCGATTCATAACCGGCCCGCATCAGCGTGCGGGCGGCCACAGCGGCAAGATGACGGGGTGGGATACGACGCGTTGCTGTGGCTTTCGTTCGGCGGTCCGGAAGGGCCCGACGACGTCATGCCGTTCCTCGAAAACGTCACCAGGGGCCGGGGCGTGCCGCGCGAACGGCTGCTGGAGGTCGCCGAGCACTACCGGCACTTCGGCGGGGTTTCGCCGATCAACAAGCTGAACCGCGACGCGATGGCCGCGGTCGAGAAGCAGCTCGCGGCGGCCGGCATGGAGCTGCCGGTGCACTTCGGCAACCGCAACTGGCACCCGATGGTCGAAGACACCCTGGCGTCGCTGACGGCGTCGGGCGCGAAGCGGGTCCTGGTGTTCCCCACGAGCGCGTACGGCGGCTACTCGGCGTGCCGCCAGTACGACGAGGACATCGAGCGCGCCCGCGCGGCGGTCGGTTCCGAGGCACCCGAGCTGGTGAAGATCCGCCAGTTCTTCGACCACCCGCTGTTCGTCTCGGCGGTGGCCGACGGCGTGCGCGCGGCCCACGCGTCCCTCGGGAACGAGCCGGGGATCCGCACGGTGTTCACGGCGCACTCGGTGCCGGAAAGCGCAGACCGCGCCTCGGGCCCCCCGTCGGAGGGCGGCCGCCGCTACTCGCGCCAGATCGCGGAGGCGGCACGCCTGGTGGCGGCCGAAGCGGGCATCTCGGAGTACGACGTGGTGTGGCAGTCGCGCTCGGGGCCGCCGCAGGTGCCGTGGCTGGAGCCGGACATCGTCGACCACATCGACGCCCTGCACGCCGAGGGGGTACCCGGCGTGGTCGTGTCGCCGATCGGCTTCGTGTCGGACCACCTCGAGGTGATCTGGGACCTGGACAACGAGGCGGCCGAGCGCGCGGCGGAGCACGGAATGGCGTTCGCCCGCGCGGCGACGGCGGGCGCGGACCCGCGGTTCGCCGAGCTGGTGGTCGAGCTGATCCGCGAGCACACGCACGGAGCGGAACCGCGAAAGCTGTCACCGTTCCCGGCAGCGGGCTGCACGATCAACGGCGCACCCTGCGCGATCGGCTGCTGCGAACCGGCGAAGCGCCCGGCCCGCTGACAGACTCAGCCTTCGCGGGCCGTCTGCTCCGCGAACACGCGCACCGCTTCGTTGACCGCCGCGCAGCGGGCCGTGCGGACCGCGTCCGACAGGGGGCGCAATGCCTGGGCCCGCAACGTCGACGCCGATGCCGACAACGCCCCGCCCGGGTCGTCCGAGGACGCGATCGCCAGGATCGCCGCGATCTCCTCCGCCCGCTGCAACACCCGCAACGCCCGACCGGGCGTCCCGGCCGGCCAGTCGACGTCCGGGCGGGATCGCAAGTGCGCCGACAGCTCCGCCCGCACCCCCGGCCGGTCCGAGGCGACGTCCAGGGCCTGCAACGCGCCGGCGCTGTTGCGGATCGCGTCCGTCAGCCCGTGCTCGGCCTCGCCGAGCGGGACGTACTCCGGCGTTGTCGGCGAGGTCAGCGAGTACACCGTCCAGCGCACCAGGCCTTCGGCGATCGGCTCCGGCACCAGGCCGAAGCCGAGGTCCGGGAGCACCAGCGCGTCACCCGCGCGCAGCGCCGCCTCGGTGAACGGACCGCCGCCGCCGAGGCCGCGGACGTCGCCCGGGACCGGGAGGACCAGGTGCAGCGATTTCGCTCCTTGCGAACGCAGTGCCATCAGCAGCTGCACCGGCGTGGCCGCCCGGTTGAACGCCAGCGGGAGCGCGAAAGCGTCGGCCGCGGTGGCGTCGGCGGCCACGACGTCGTGGGCCTCACCCCACGCGAGCAGGGCATCGAGGACATCGTCGGACGCGGCGGCCCCGTTGAGCCACGCGCTCGACCAGACGGCGAAAGTCGCACTGGGACGGCACACGACGCCTTATTTTACCGGGCCGCCCGGGATCCCGGGTGCGCGCCCACGCTGGAGCCGCTCCACGTCGACGCACCGCCGATCCGGCAGTAGCGTCGAACGGGTGACCGCTGTTCCAGACGCTCTTCCCCGCACCGCCGGGGCCCTGCGCGCGGCCGGGTACGAGCCGCGCCCGATCGCCCGAGAGATCCACGACAACCTGCTGACCGCCCTCAAGAACGGCGAAGACGCCTGGCCCGGCATCGTCGGCTTCTCCCGCACCGTGCTGCCGCAGCTGGAGCGCGCGCTGCTGGCCGGCCACGACGTCGTCCTGCTCGGCGAACGCGGCCAGGGCAAGACCCGCCTGCTGCGCACCCTGGCCGGCCTGCTCGACGAATGGACGCCCGTCATCGAGGGCTCCGAGCTGGGCGAACACCCGCTGCAGCCGATCACGCCCGCGTCGATCCGGCGCGCCGCCGAGCTCGGCGACGACCTGCCGGTGGCCTGGCGCCACCGCTCCGAGCGCTACACCGAAAAGCTCGCCACGCCGGACACCTCCGTCGGCGACCTGATCGGCGACGTCGACCCGGTGAAGGTCGCCGAAGGCCGCAGCCTCGGCGACCCCGAGACCATCCACTTCGGTCTCGTCCCGCGCGCCCACCGCGGCATCGTCGCCATCAACGAGCTGCCCGACCTCGCCGAGCGCATCCAGGTCGCGCTGCTGAACGTGATGGAGGAGCGCGACATCCAGGTCCGCGGCTACACGCTGCGGCTGCCCCTGGACGTCCTGCTCGTCGCCACCGCGAACCCCGAGGACTACACCAACCGCGGCCGGATCATCACCCCGCTCAAGGACCGCTTCGGCGCCGAGATCCGCACCCACTACCCCCTCGACGTCGAGGCGGAGGTCGCGGTCGTCCGGCAGGAGGCGAACCTCGTCGCCGAAGTCGGCGAGCCACTGCTGGAAGTGCTCGCCCGGTTCGTCCGGAACCTCCGCGAATCCACGGTGATCGACCAGCGCTCCGGGGTCTCGGCGCGGTTCGCCGTCGCCGCGGCGGAAACCGTGGCGGCCGCGGCCCTGCGGCGCTCGGCGCTGACCGGGGAAGAGCCCGCGGTGGCGCGCCCGGTCGACCTCGACGCCGTCCCGTCGGTGCTGCGCGGCAAGATCGAGTTCGAACCCGGCGAGGAAGGCCGCGAGATCGAGCACCTGGTGCACCTGCTGCGGATGGCGATCGCGGAGACCGCGCGCGACCGGTTCGCCGGCCTCGACCTGCGGCCGCTGGCCGACGCGGTCGGCGAAGGCCACCTGGTCTCCACCGGCGAGCGCGTGCCGGGCAAGGACGTCCTCGAAGCCCTGCCGGAGCTGCCGGTGCTGCACGAGGTCGCCCAGCGCGCCGGCGTCGCCGCCGACGAGCCCGCCGGGCGGATCGCGGCCGCCGTCGAACTCGCCCTCGAAATGCTGTTCCTCTCGCGGAGGCTCGCGAAGGACTCCGACGACGCGACGACCGTCTACGGCCGATGACCGCGGTCCCGCTCCCCGACGGCTACTCCTACGGCCCGTGGCACGACGGGCCGGACCCCCTCGCGCCGCCGGCCGACCTGCGTGACGCGCTCGACGAGATCGGCCAGGACGTCATGGCCGGCGCGTCACCGCGGGCCGCGCTGGAGGAAATGCTGCGGCGCGGCACGAACCGCACCGCGGGCCTCGACGAGCTGACCCGGCGGCTCTGGCAGCGCCGGTCGCAGATCCAGCGCCGCAACAACCTGGACGGCACGCTCCAGGAAGTCCAGCGCCTGCTCCAGGAAGCCCTCGACGCCGAACGCCGCGAGCTGTTCCCGGACCCGGACGACGACGCCCGGTTCCGGGAGGCCCAGCTCGACGCCTTGCCGCCGGGCACGGCCGCGGCCGTCAACGAGCTCGCGAACTACGACTGGCGCTCCGAACAGGGCCGGGAGAAGTATCAGCAGATCCGGGACCTGCTCGGCCAGGAGCTGATGGAGTCCCGGTTCCAGGGCATGAAGCAGGCGCTGCGGAACGCCGGGCCCGAGGACGTCGAGCGGATCAACGAGATGCTCTCCGACCTCAACGACCTCCTCGAGGCGCACGCCCGCGGGGCCGAGGACATCCAGCAGCGCTTCGCAGACTTCATGGCCAAGCACGGCGAGTTCTTCCCGGAGAACCCGCGGAACGTCGAGGAGCTGATCGACGCGCTCGCCGAGCGGTCGGCGGCCGCGCAGCGCATGCTCAACTCGATGTCGGCGCAGCAGCGCGCCGAACTCGCCGAGCTGACCCAGCAGGCCTTCGGCGACCCGCGCCTGGCGCAGCAGCTGTCCCGGTTGGACGGTCAGCTGCGGGCGGCGCGGCCGGGCGAGGACTGGACCGGCTCGGCGCGCTTCCGCGGCAACAACCCGCTGGGCATGGGCGAAGGCGCCCAGGCCATGCAGGACCTCGCCGAGCTGGACGCGCTGGCCGAGCAGCTCGGCCAGTCGTACCCGGGGGCGCGGCTGGAGGACATCGACCTGGAGTCGCTGGAGCGTCAGCTCGGCAAGGACGCCGGCGTCGACGCCCGGCGGCTGGCCGAGCTCGAACGCGAGCTGCGGCGCCAGGGCCTGTTCGAACGCGCCGCCGACGGCTCGCTCCGGTTGTCGCCCAAGGCGTTGCGGCGCCTCGGCGAGACAGTGCTGTCCGACATCGTGAACGCGTTGCGCGGCAAGACCGGCGAACGCGAAACGGAGTCCGCGGGCGCGGCCGGCGAGCCGACCGGCGCGTCGCGGCCGTGGCGGTTCGGGGACATGCAGCCCTGGGACGTGCCGCGGACCATCCGCAACGCCGTGCTGCGCTCGGTGGCGGTGGGCGAGCGGCAGGTGCGGCTCGACGTCGAGGACGTCGAAGTGGTCGAGACCGAGCACCGGACGCGCGCGGCGGTGGCGCTGCTGGTCGACACGTCGTGGTCGATGGTGCAGGAAGGGCGCTGGCTGCCGATGAAGCGCACCGCGCTCGCATTGCACCAGCTCATCAGCACCCGCTTCCGCAACGACGCCCTGCAGCTGATCACGTTCGGCCGCTACGCGCAGTCGATGGAGCTGCCGGAGCTGGTCGGCCTGGAGGGCGCGTGGGAGCAGGGCACCAACGCCCACCACGGGCTGCTGCTGGCCGGGCAGCACCTGCGGCGGCACCCGGACGCCCAGCCGGTGGTCCTGATGGTCACCGACGGCGAGCCGACGGCCCACCTGGAACCCGACGGCGAGGCGGTTTTCGACTACCCGCCCCAGCCCCGGACCCTCCACAAGACACTGTCCGAAGTGGATCGGCTGGCCAAGCTGGGCGCGTCGATCTCGGTGTTCCGCCTCGGCGACGACCCGCGGCTGACGTCGTTCGTGGACCTGATCGCCCGCCGCTCGGGCGGCCGCGTGATCGCCCCGGACCTCGACGGCCTGGGGGCGGCGGTGGTGGGGGACTACCTGCGCACCCGACGGTGATCGCGGGCGGGCGCGCACCCGCGCCCGCCCGGTGTCACAGCTCGATCCCGAGCCGGTCGCGGACGGCGGCGATCACCTTCTCCGTCTGCGCCCGCAAGGCCGCGAGTCCCGCCTGTTCGTCGGCCGAGCCGAGGTAACCCGCCAAGTCCGCCCGCACGCCCTCCTGCCAGACGGCCTCGACCCGCTGCGTCGCCGCGATGTCCTCGTCCGGACGGCCCGGCACCCGGCACCGAGGAGCCCACGGTCGCCGGGGAAGCCGTCGGCGATCGACAGCGTCGAGATCACCGCGACGCCGGCGGCCGCGATCGCCTCCACCTGGTGCTCCGCGAGAGCGTCGAACGGGACGTGGGCCAGCACGTCCACTCCGGTGGGCAGCAGGTCCACGGCTCCGCGCGCGGTCGGCACGTGTGCCGCGACGACCAGCCCGGCTGGAGGAGCGCACGTCGGCCGCGCCCGGCCCGGCGGCAAGGGCCTCGCGGACCGTGTCCGGCTTGCTGAACATGTCGAGCACGGTCGTGACGCCGAACGTGAGCGCCTGCCGGCGCGCCGTCGAAAACGCGGGTGCCGGTGATGGTCGTGGTCACCCGGCCGACGTTAAAAGTTGACACCGTGTGAAGGTCAACTTCAAGCTGGAGGGATGCAGTACTCGATCAGCCAGGTCGCGAAGGCGTCCGGCGTCTCGGCGCGGATGCTTCGCCACTACGACGCGATCGGTCTGCTCACCCCGGCGTCGGTGGCGGAGAACGGCTACCGCTGGTACGGCCGGCTCGAACTGCTGCGCTTGCAGCGCATCCTGCTGCTGCGGCGGCTCGGGCTCGGCCTCGCCGAGATCGGGGCCGTCCTCGGCGAGCAGGTCGACGAGGCGGCCGCGCTGCGCGGGCACCTGGCCCAGCTCGAGGCGGAGCGGCGCCGTCTCGACCGGGTCATCGCCACCGTCGAGGAGACGATCACCGACCTCGGCCACGCGCGGATCGACGACCCGGACCGGTTCTTCGCCGGGCTGCGCAAGGACAGCGCGGCCATGCGTCGGAGCTACCGGGAGACGTTCGGCGAGGGGGCCGCCGCGACCTTCGACGCCGCCCGGGCCGCCCAGGACGGGCTCACCGCCGCGGACTACCGGCACGCGGCCGCCCAGGGGGCGGCGCTGTTCCGGCGGCTGGCCGCCGTCATGCGCTCCGGCGCGGCGCCGGAGGACGCCGCCGCGCTCGACGCCGTCGCCGAGCACTACCGGTCGGTGACCCGCTTCTGGCAGCCGACCGCCGCGGCCTACGCCGCGCTGGGCGGGCTGTACCTCGACGATCCCCGGCAACGGCAGCTGGCCGAGCGGGCCGATCCGGAGCTGCCGGCGTGGCTGGCGCGGGCCATCGCCGCGTACGCGCGCGTGAGGCTCGTCCCACCGCTCGGGAAAGCATGACACACCTGCCCTTACAGTCGAGGTATGCAGACTTGGTCATCGGTCGACGTGCCCCGCATCCCCGGCACCCCCCGCCCGCTGCGGCTCCACGACACGGCCACCGGGCAGATCCGCCCCACCGCGCCCGGCGCCACGGCCCGGATGTACGTCTGCGGCATCACGCCCTACGACGCGACGCATCTGGGGCACGCCGCGACGTACCTGGCCTTCGACCTGGTGAACCGCATCTGGCGGGACAACGGGCACGACGTCCACTACGTGCAGAACGTCACCGACATCGACGAGCCGCTGCTGGAGCGGGCCGAGCGCGACTCCGACGACTGGGTCGTGCTCGGCATGCGGGAGACGGCGCTGTTCCGCGAGGACATGGTTGCCCTCCGGGTCTTGCCGCCGAAGCAGTTCGTCGGGGCCGTCGAGAGCATCCCGGAGATCGTCGAGGTCATCGCGAAACTGCTGGCCGACGGCGCCGCCTACCGCGCGGACGACCCGGAGTTCCCGGACATCTACTTCGACCGTTCCGCGACCGGCAGGTTCGGTTACGAGTCGAACTACGACGCCGAGACCATGGCGAAGTACTTCGCCGAGCGCGGCGGCGATCCCGACCGCGCCGGCAAGCGCCACCCGCTCGACGCGCTGCTGTGGCGCGTGGCCCGCGACGGCGAGCCGTCGTGGGAGTCGGAGCTCGGCGCCGGCCGCCCGGGCTGGCACATCGAGTGCAGCGCCATCGCGGTCAACCGGCTTGGCCTCGGGTTCGACCTGCAGGGCGGTGGCTCGGACCTGATCTTCCCGCACCACGAGTACAGCGCCGCGCACGCCGAAGCCGTCGCCAAGGACGGCCCGTTCGCCCGCCACTACGTGCACGCCGGGATGATCGGCCTCGACGGCGAGAAGATGTCGAAGTCGCGCGGGAACCTCGTGTTCGTCTCGCGGCTGCGCGCCGACAAGGTCGACCCGGGCGCGATCCGGCTCGCGCTGTTCGCCGGCCACTACCGCGAAGACCGGCCGTGGACCGCGCAGCTGCTGGCCGACGCCGAAACCCGGCTCGCGCGCTGGCGCGAAGCCGTGTCGCTGTCCACCGGACCGGCGGCGGAGGACACCGTCACGCGGCTGCGCGACCACCTGTCCGACGACCTCGACACGCCGAAGGCACTGGCGGCGATCGACGCGTGGGCGAACGAGGCCCTGCGCCGCGACGGCACCGACCCGACGGCCCCGGGCCTGATCCGCGACGCCGTCGACGCCCTCCTCGGCATCACCCTCTGACGCAGCGGAAGGGCCCGGCCCGCTGCCGGGCCCTTCCGCTGTATAACGGCCTACACGGCGACGGGTCGGCCGTCGGCCAGTTCCAGGCGGTCGCCGGACCAGTCCCGGCGCAGCCACCGGTCGTGGGACGCGATGACGACCGCGCCCGGCGCCGTCTCCAGGGCCGCGAACAGCTCTTCGGCCAGGGTCAGCGAAATGTGGTTCGTCGGCTCGTCGAGCAGCAGCACGTCCGGCGGTTCGGCCAGCAGGATCGCCAGTGCCAGCCGCCGCCGCTGGCCGACCGACAGCGCCCCGACCGGCTGCCGGAGGTCCCGGGAGGCCAGCAGGCCCAGCCGGCTCAGCGGGGGAGCGTCCTCGCCGAGCGCCTCCCGGTACACGCGGGCCGCGGTCCGCTCCGGCTCGGCGAACACGACGTCCTGCTCCAGCAGCCCGACCCGCACGCCATGTCCGAAGTGGACTGTCCCGGCCGCGGGCGTGAGCCGGCCGGCCAGCACCGAGAGCAGCGTCGACTTCCCGGCGCCGTTCCCGCCGGTGACGAGCAGCCGGGCCGAGCCGTCGACGTCCAGCCGCGGCAGGCTCAACCGGCCCGGAACCTCCAGTGACCGCACCGAGATCGCCGGGCCGTCGCCGGTGGCGCGGCCGGTGAGTTCCGCCTTGAACCGCAGGGGGGCCGGCGGCTTGCGGACCTGGTCGCGTTCGAGGTTCTCCAGGCGCTGCTCGGCGTCGCGCACCCGCCGCGAGATCGTCTTCTGGACGCGGGCGCCCTTGAAGGCGTGGATGAACTTGTCGTTGTCGCGCGGGCCGCGGCCGTAGGCGACGTTCCGCGCGGTGACCGCGACGGTTTCCCGCAGCTCCTTCAGTTCTTCCTGTTCCTCGGCGTACCGCTGTTCCCAGCGCGCCCGCTCGGCCTTCTTGTGGCCGAGGTAGTCGCGGTAGCTGCCGCCGTAGCGCACCGCGCCGCCGGCCTGCCGGTCGGCCGCGGCCGGGTCGAGGTCGACGATGTCGGTGCAGACGGCGTCGAGGAACACCCGGTCGTGCGAGGACAGCACGACGATCCCGGTCAGCTCGGTGAGGTGGCGTTCCAGGAACTCCATCGCCGCGTCGTCGAGGTGGTTGGTCGGCTCGTCGAGCAGCAGCGTCTCCGGCTGCCGGATCAGCAGCGCGGCCAGGCCGAGCCGGGAGCGCTGCCCGCCCGAGAGCGTGCCGAGCCGCCGGTGGAGTTCGATGCCGCCGAGGCCGAGCCCGTCGCAGACGAGCTTCGCGCGGCGGTCGGCGTCCCAGAGGTCGTGGGCCTGGGCCCACTCCAGGACCCGGCCGTACTCCTCGAGCACGCCCGCGTCGTCGGGCCGGTCGGTCATGGCCGCGGTCAGCTCGTCGAGCCGGGCCGTGGCGGCCCGGATCTCGGCGAGCGCGTCGTCGAGCACGTCGGCGAAGGTCGCGTCCATCGGGAACGGCAGTTCCTGCAGCAGGAAGCCGACGTCCGGGCCGCGCAGCACCTCGCCGGAGCGGGGTTCTTCGAGCCCGGCGAGCAGGCGCAGCAGCGTGGACTTGCCGGTGCCGTTCTCGCCGACCAGGCCGAGCCGCTGCCCGGCCGACGCGGTGAGCGAAACGCCGTCGAGGACGACGCGGGTGCCGTAGCCGAAGACGACGTCCTTGGCCTGCAACGGAAAAACGGGAGACATGTGCGATCACCGAGCCCTGGGGGAAGAAAGCGGAGATCCCGGCCGGGCGTCGTGGCACGCGGGAGCATCGGCTCGACCGGGTGCCGCCTCAGGCGGGATGGGCGCGGTTCAGTTCCTCATAGTGGAACCAGGTTAACGCAACAACCGTAGAGTTAGTCAACGGGTTATGGCCTGGGTCACATCTGGGAGCTCGTTCGTGGACCGCTCGGCCGCCGCGGTGCCGTCGGTGAGGAACTCGAGCAGGGCGGTCAGCTGACGGCGGTCGAAACGGGCGAGGCGCTCGCCGACGAACCGGGCCATCGGCGCGTAGAGCTCGGCGAGCTCGGTCATCCGGTCGGGCAGCGGCCGCACGACGAGCCGGCGGCGGTCCGCGGGATCGGGGGCGCGCTCGGCGAGCCGGTGTCGTTCCATCCGGTCGAGCAGCCGGGTGAACGCGCCCGTGCTCATCCCGAGCAGCCGGGCGAGCTCGGACGGCGAATCGCTGACGCCGCCGTGGAGCAGGTGCAGGCAGTGCAGCTCGGTCGGGGTGACGGCCATCCGCTCGGCGACCGCCGCGTGGAAGAGCGCGGTGGAACCCACGAAGCGGGGTAGGGCGAGGGCGGCGGCGGTGGCGAGTTCGCGCTGGTCGGGCAACGTCCATCCAAGGTTCGGTGAGGACGCAGTCACTGCCCCGTGCAGTCACTGCACCGCGAACGATAGCGGATCCGCTTGACAAACCCGCAGGCGGGACCAATTATGAAAGAGAACTTTCGAAATAGTTCTTTCAGATTGGACGACCATGGCCGGGCTGCCGCCGCGTAAGCGGATCGAAGACGTCGAGCTGCTGCGCGCGCTGGCGCACCCGCTGCGGTCGGCGCTGCTGAACCACCTGACCGCCGTCGGCCCGCGCACCGCCAGCGAGTGCGCCGAGGCGGTCGGCTCGACGGCGTCCAACTGCAGCTGGCACCTGCGCCAGCTCGCGCAGTACGGCCTGGTCGAGCGGGCCGACGCCGAGGACGGCCGCGAACGGCCGTGGCGCGCCCGGCAGGTCGGTCTCGAGCTGGGGGAGCCGGCCGACGACCCGGCGCACCGGGCCGCGCAGCTGGGTGTGGTCGGCGCGCAGCTGACCCACGAGCAGGAGCTGACCCAGCGGTACCTGGACTCCCTCGACGATCTCGACCCGGAATGGCGCGCGGCCACCGGGTTGTCCACGTACGCGCTGCGCGTCACGCCGGCGGAGCTGACCCGGCTGGCCGAGGCGATCGACGCGCTGGTCCGGCCCTACGTCGGCGCGATCCGCGCGGACGCCCCCGCCGACGCCCGCCCGGTGCACGTCGGCCTGCGGGCGTTCCCGCGCATCGAACACTCGGGGAAGGCGGAGGAATGAAGCAGCTGCTGGGGGTGCCGGCGTTCGCGCGGCTGTGGGTGGCGGCGTTCTTCGGCGAGACGGCCGAGTGGATGCTGCAGGTGGCGTTGCCGATCTACGTCTTCCAGCGCACGGGCTCCGCCGCGACGACGGCGCTGAGCATCGTGCTCGGCCTGCTGCCCGCGGTGCTGCTGAGCCCGGTGGCCGGCGTCGTCGCCGACCGGTGGAACCGCCGCGCGGTGCTGTTCGGCGTCTGCCTCGGGCTCGCCGTCGTGGCGCTCCCGCTCCTGGCGGAGCCGGGCGTCACCGTGGTGTACGCGGTGATGGCCGCCCAGGCGGCGCTGGCGTCGGTGTTCGAACCCGCGCGCAACGCGCTCGTGCCGGAACTGGTCGGCGTCGCGGACGTGACGGCGGCGAACGGCCTGATGAGCGTGAACGGCAGCGTCGCCCGGCTGGCCGGTGGCTGGGCCGGGGGTGCGCTGCTCGGTTTCGGCGGGCTCGCCGACGTGATGATCGGCTACCTGGCCGTCCTCGCGGTCGCCGCCGCGCTGCTGGCCAAGCCGTTCCGCCGCGTCACCGCGCCGGCACCGGCGCCCGCGCGGGAACCGGTGGTCCGGGCCTGGCTCGACGGCCTTCGCGAGCTGACGCACAACCGGCGGCTCCGGCGCACCGGGCTCGCGCTCGTGTTCACCTCGCTGGCGCAGGGCATGTTCCTGGTGCTGTTCGTGGTCTACGTCCTGGACGTCCTCGGGGGCAGCGAAGCCGACGCGGGCCTGCTGCGGGGCGTGCAGGCGCTCGGCGGGCTGGCCGCCGGGTTCGCCCTGGCCACGGTGGCGCGGCGGGTCGCGCCGGCCGCGTTGCTCGGCTGGGGATCCGTGGCGCTGGGGCTGCTGTCGGCGGTGATCTGGAATCTCTCCCTGGTCACGACGGCGCTGGGGCTCTACGCCGGGCTGTTCGTCGTGGTCGGGGCGCCGGGTGTGGTCGTCGGCGCCGGGGTGCTGTCGGAGATCCAGAGCGCGGTCGCGCCCGAGCGCGCCGGGCGGGTGCTGAGCACGACGTTCGCCGCCATGGCGACCTGCACCACGGCCGGAGCGCTGCTGGCGGGCACGCTCGTCGCGACGACCGGGCCCGCCGTGCTGCTGAACGTCCAGGCCGGCATCTACGTCCTCGCCGGCGTGCTGACCCTGGTCCGAAAACGCGGGATCCGGGTGGCTTCGGCAGGCCCGGTGGTTACGGTGGAGGGGTGCCGCACCTCTTCGCCACCAGCGACCTCCACGTGACCCACGAGGGCAACGGCCCGATCCTCGACTCGGTCGTCCCGGAAACCCCCGCAGACTGGCTGCTCGTCGCCGGCGACGTCGCCGAGCTGGCCGAAGCCACCATCGGGACGCTGAAGACCCTGCGCAGCCGGTTCGCGAAAGTGGTCTGGGTGCCGGGCAACCACGAGCTGTGGACGACGAAGAACGACGCCTGCCAGCTGCGCGGCCAGGCCCGCTACGAGTACCTCGTCGAGCAGTGCCGCGAGATCGACGTCTTGACGCCGGAAGACGAGTTCCCGGTCTGGCGGCACGGCTCGCGGCCGCTGACGATCGCGCCGCTGTTCCTGCTCTACGACTACAGCTGGCGCACTCCGGAGGCCGAGGGCCAGTCCCTGGAGGAGGCCCTGCGCCAGGCCCGCGAGGCCGGGGTGGTCTGCACGGACGAGTACTTCCTGCACCCCGACCCGTACCCGAGCCGCCAGGCGTGGTGCGCGGACCGGCTGAAGATCAGCACCGAGCGCCTCGACGCGATCCCCGCGGACCACGGCACGATCCTGATGTCGCACTGGCCGCTGCACCGCCACCCGACGGCGCCGCTGTACTGGCCGGAGTTCGCGCTGTGGTGCGGCACGACGAAGACCGAGGACTGGCACGTGCGGTACCGCGCGGAGATCGCGGTCTACGGCCACCTGCACATCCCGCGCAGCACCGAGGCCGACGGGGTGCGGTTCGAAGAGGTCTCGCTGGGCTATCCGCGCGAGTGGCGGAAGCGGGCGCGGGGCGCGGTGCCGATGCGCCGGATCCTGTGGCCGTCATGATTCCGCGCGCCGCCGCTCCCTGAGCGCGCGGACCCGCCCGCGGCTGGCGCAGGCGGGGGCGGGACACCAGCGGCGCCGGCCGCCCGGGTCGGCGAAGACGCCGCGGCAGTCATGCTCGGGGCAGGCCCGCAGGTCGTGCCGCAGGGGACCGGTGAGCCAGTCCGCGGCCTGGTGGGCCAGCCGGCCGAGCGCGTCGGCGGCGGTCGCGGGAGCGCTGCGGTGGAGCCGGTCGAGCGCGGCCAGGTGCACCGGTTCCGTGTTGAGGAAGGGCGTCAGCGTGCTCACCTGGCCGGCGTCCGGCGGGAGTCCGTCGACCGCGCCGAGGGCGAGTTCGCGGAGGACCTCGCGGAGCTGGTGAGCCGCGCGCACGTCGGCATATGTGGCCGGCGCGAGCGGGGTCAGCTCGGAAACGGCGAGCCAGTCACGCAGCCGCTCGACGGTCGGGATCCGCTCGACCGGTTGCGCACCGAAGTGGCGGCCGCGGGTGGCCAGGAGGTTCAGCCAGGGGGCGCCCATGTCGAGGCGGAAGTCTTCGGACACCTCGCCATCGTAACGGTTGAGGCGTTACACTCGCGATCGTGACTGGGGAACCCAAGGTCAGGACGGTGCTGGGCGACATCGATCCGGCCGAACTCGGCGTGACGAACTCGCACGACCACCTCTTCCTGGCCTCGAAGCTCCTGCCGGGCCAGGAACTGGACGACCCGGCGCACGCGATCCACGAACTGCTGGACTTCCAGGGGGTGGGCGGGGCGGCCGTCGTGCAGTGGACCCCGTTCGGCCTCGGCCGCCAGACCCACAAGCTGGCCTGGATGGCCGAAGAGCTGGGGATGCACGTGGTGGCGGCCACCGGCCTCCACCGGCCCGCGCACTACTCGCCGACCCTGCTGGGCAAGGTGGTCGACGACCTGGTCCGGGTCTTCGTCGACGACCTGGTCGAGGGCACCCCGCCCACGGACCGCCCCTACGACCCGCGGACCGGGCCGCGCGCCGGGCTGATCAAGGTCGCCGGCAGCTACCACGGTGTCGACTCCCACGCGCGGCTGACGCTGACGGCCGCCGCGGTGGCGCACGACGAGACCGGTGCGCCGATCGCCGTGCACCTGGAACTGGGCACCTCGGGCCTCGAAGTGGTCGAGTTGTTGTGCGGAAAGATGGATGTATCACCCGACCGGGTGATCCTCGGTCACCTGAATCGCAACCCGGACCCGATGGTCCAGCGCGAGGTGGCCGAGACCGGCGTGTTCCTGGCCTTCGACGGCCCGTCACGGGCCAACCACGCCACCGACCTGCGGCTCTTCGACGGCCTCCAGGCGCTCGTCGAGGCCGGGCACGGCGGGCAGCTCCTGCTCGGCGGCGACACGACGACGGCCGCGGCCCGCTACGTCGCCGAAGGCCCGGGGATGCGGTACCTGCTCACCACGCTCGCGCCGCGGCTGACCAAGCAGCTCGGCGGCGACGTCGTCACGGCCATGCTGGTGGCGAACCCCGCGCGGGCGTTCGCCACCAGCTGGCTCAAATGACTAGCGCAGGCCGAAGCCTTCGCCGCCGCGGCCGCGGCGGCGCAGGTAGCGCTCGAACTCCGCGGCGATCTTGTCGCCGCTGACGTCCTGCTCGGTGACCTCGCTCTGGGCGTCCCCGCGCTCTTCGAGGCTGCGGACGTACTCGCTGATCTCCTCGTCCTCGTCGGCCATCTCGCTGACCGTCCGCTGCCACTCCTCGGACTGCTCCGGCAGCGCCCCCAGCGGGATCTCGACGTCGAGGATGTCCTCCAGCTTGTGCAGCAAGGCCAGCGTCGCCTTCGGGGACGGCGGGTGCGACACGTAGTGCGGCACGGCGGCCCAGATCGACACGGCCGGGATGCCCGCCTGCACGCAGTAGTCCTGCAGGATGCCGACGATGCCGGTCGGGCCCTGGTAGTTGTTCAGGTCCAGCCCGTAGAGCGACGCCGTGTCCTTGTCGTAGGCCGTGCCGGTGACCGGGACGGGCCGGGTGTGCGCGGTGTCGGCCAGCAACGCCCCCAGCGTCACCACCGTCGCGACGTCGAGCTGCTGGATGTGCTCCAGCAGTTCCGCGCAGAACGCGCGCCAGCGCATGTTGGGCTCGGGGCCCTGCACGAGGACCACGTCGCGGTCGAAGCCGTCGGGGCGGCACACCGACAGGCGCGTCGTGGGCCAGTCCACCCGGCGAGTGACACCGTCCACCATCCGGACGGTCGGGCGGCTGACCTGGAAGTCGTAGTAGTCGTCGGGCTCCAGTTCCGCCAGCGGGGTGGCGTCCCAGTTCAGCTGCAGGTGCTCGACCGCCCGGCTGGCCGCGTCACCCGCGTCGTTCCATCCTTCGAAGGCGACCACCATCAGCGGCCGGGTGGGTTCGGGGCGGCCGCCGGGCGGCCGCGGGGTCTCGTCGACGGGCTCACTCACCGGACCAGCCTACGACCACCGGCCTTACCCTGTTCAGCATGTCCGACCGCCTGTCGTCAACCTTTCTCGAAGCCCTTCGCACGCGCGTCCTGGTGGCCGACGGGGCGATGGGCACCGCGCTGCAGGCCCACGACCTCAGCCTGGACGACTTCGGCGGCCTCGAGGGCTGCAACGAGATCCTCAACGTCACCCGGCCGGACGTGGTCCGCGCGGTCCACCGCGGGTACCTGGAAGCGGGCGCGGACGCTGTCGAAACGAACACTTTCGGGGCCAATTTCGCCAACTTCGCCGAGTACGACATCACCGAGCGGATCTTCGAGCTCGCCGAGGCCGGCGCGCGGCTGGCCCGCGAGACCGCCGACGAGTTCGCGACGCCGGACCGGCCCCGGTTCGTCCTCGGCTCGGTCGGGCCCGGCACCAAGCTCCCGACGCTCGGCCACGCGCCGTTCACCACGCTGCGTGACGCCTACCGCGAGGAGGTCCGCGGCCTGCTGGCCGGCGGCGCCGACGCCGTGATCGTCGAAACCACCCAGGACATCCTCCAGACGAAGGCGTCGATCATCGGCGCGAAGCGGGCGATGTCCGCCGAAGGCCGGACCGTGCCGATCCTCGCTTCGATCACGGTCGAAACCACCGGCACCATGCTGCTCGGCACCGAGGTCGGCGCGGCACTGGCCGCGCTCGAACCGCTCGGCATCGACGTCATCGGGCTCAACTGCGCCACCGGCCCGGCCGAGATGAGCGAGCACCTGCGGCAGCTCGCCAAGCACGCCCGGGTGCCGCTGTCGGTGATGCCGAACGCCGGCCTGCCCGAGCTCGGCCCGGGCGGCGCCGTCTACCCGCTCGGCCCGGAGGCCCTGGTCGAGGCGCTGACCGGGTTCGTCCGCGAGTTCGGCGTCGGCCTCGTCGGCGGCTGCTGCGGCACGACCGACGAGCACATCCGGCAGCTCGCCGACGCCGTCGCCGGGACGAAGCCGGTGCCCCGGCGGCCGCGGCCCGAGCCCGGCGTGTCGTCGCTCTACCAGGCGGTGCCGTTCAAGCAGGACGCCAGCGTGCTCATGATCGGCGAGCGGACCAACGCGAACGGCTCGAAGGCCTTCCGCACCGCGATGCTGGAGGGCCGCTGGGAGGACTGCGTCGAGATCGCCCGCGAGCAGACCCGCGACGGCGCCCACCTGCTGGACCTGTGCGTCGACTACGTCGGCCGCGACGGCACCGCCGACATGGCCGAGCTGGCCGGGCGCCTGGCCACCGCGTCGACCCTGCCGATCATGCTCGACTCCACCGAGGTCGCGGTGCTGCGCGCCGGGCTGGAGCGCCTGGGCGGCCGGTGCGCGGTCAACTCCGTCAACTACGAGGACGGCGACGGCCCGGAGTCGCGGTTCGCCCAGGTCATGCAGCTGGTCAGCGAGTACGGCGCCGCTGTCGTCGCCCTCACCATCGACGAAGAGGGCCAGGCGCGGACCGCGCGGAAGAAGGCCGACATCGCGACCCGGCTCATCGAGGACATCACCGGCAACTGGGGCCTGCGCACCGCCGACGTCATCGTCGACGCGCTCACCTTCACCATCGCCACCGGCCAGGAGGAGTCCCGCCGCGACGGCATCGAGACGATCGAGGCCATCCGCGAGATCAAGCGCCGCCACCCCGAGGTCCAGACCACCCTGGGCCTGTCGAACATCTCCTTCGGACTCAACCCGGCGGCGCGGCAGGTGCTCAACTCGGTGTTCCTGCACGAGTGCGTCCAAGCCGGGCTCGACACCGCCATCGTGCACGCGTCGAAGATCCTGCCGATGGCCCGCATCCCGGACGACCAGCGCGCGGTCGCCCTCGACCTGATCTACGACCGCCGCCGCGCGGGCTACGACCCGCTGCAGGAGCTGATGGCCCTGTTCGAGGGCGTCAGCGCGGCGTCGTCGAAGGCGTCGCGCGCCGAGGAGCTGGCCGCGCTGCCGCTGTTCGAACGCCTCGAACGCCGGATCGTCGACGGCGAGCGGGGTGGCCTCGCCGACGACCTCGACGCGGCCCTGGAGCAGCGGCCCGCCCTGCAGATCATCAACGACACGCTGCTGTCCGGCATGAAGACGGTCGGCGAGCTCTTCGGCTCCGGGCAGATGCAGCTGCCCTTCGTGCTCCAGTCCGCCGAGGTGATGAAGGCCGCGGTAGCCCACCTCGAACCGCACATGGAGACCGGTGACGACTCCGGCAAGGGCCGGATCGTGCTGGCCACCGTCCGCGGCGACGTCCACGACATCGGCAAGAACCTCGTCGACATCATCCTGTCCAACAACGGCTACGAGGTCGTCAACCTCGGCATCAAGCAGCCGATCACGACCATCCTCGACGCCGCCGAAGAGCACGGCGCCGACGCCATCGGGATGTCCGGGCTGCTGGTCAAGTCCACGGTGATCATGAAGGAGAACCTCCAGGAGATGAACTCCCGGGGCGTCTCCGCGCGCTGGCCGGTGCTGCTCGGCGGCGCCGCGCTCACCCGGTCCTATGTGGAGAACGACCTGACCGAGCTGTACCTCGGCGACGTCCGCTACGCGCGGGACGCGTTCGAGGGCCTGCGGCTGATGGACGCGATCATGGCCGCCAAGCGCGGGGAATCGCCGCTGGTGGACGCCGACGCGGAGAAGAAGCGCCAGGAGCGCAGGGAACGCCGCGAACGCTCGCTGCGGATCGCCGAGGCGCGCAAGGCCCGCAAGGTCGAGGAAGAGGGGCCGCTGCCCGCGCGGTCGGACGTCGCCACCGACGTGCCGGTGCCGAGCCCGCCGTTCTGGGGTTCGCGGGTGGTCAAGGGCGTCGCGCTCGCCGACTACGCCGCCATGCTCGACGAACGCGCCACTTTCATGGGCCAGTGGGGGCTCAAGGGCGCCCGCGGCGGCGCCGGGCCGACGTACGAGGAACTCGTCGAGACCGAAGGCCGGCCGCGGCTGCGGTACTGGCTCGACCGGCTGACCGCCGACGGAATCCTGGCCCACGCGGCCGTCGTCTACGGCTACTTCCCGTGCGTCGCCGAGGGCGACGACCTGGTCGTGCTCACCGAGCCCGCGCCCGACGCGCCGGAGCGGCTGCGCTTCACCTTCCCGCGGCAGCGGCGCGACCGGCGGCTCTGCCTGGCCGACTTCTACCGGCCGCGCGAGTCCGGCGAAGTCGACGTCGTGCCCTTCACCGTCGTCACCATGGGCCAGCCGATCGCCGACTACGCGAACGAGCTGTTCGCGGCCGACGCCTATCGCGACTACCTCGAGGTCCACGGGCTCGGCGTCCAGCTGACCGAAGCACTGGCCGAGTACTGGCACTGCCGCATCCGGGGCGAGCTGACCTTCCCCGGCGGTGTGGCGGTCGCCTCAGAGGACCCCGACGACGTCGAGGACTTCTTCAAGCTCGGCTACCGTGGGGCGAGGTTCTCCCTGGGCTATGGCGCCTGTCCCGACCTCGAAGACCGGGCGAAGATCGTCGCCCTCCTCGAACCGGGCCGGATCGGCGTCAAGCTGTCCGAGGAGTTCCAGCTGCACCCCGAGCAGTCGACCGACGCGATCGTCTGCCACCACCCGGAAGCCAAGTACTTCAACACCTGAGGGAGATTCCACTGTGGACGGTCTCGACGCCGTGTTGTGGGACATGGACGGCACGCTCGTCGATTCCGAGAAACTGTGGGACGTCGCCCTCTACGAGACCGCGGACTGGCTCGGCGGCAAGCTTTCCGAAGAGCAGCGGATGACGCTCGTCGGGTCCAACATGGACGACACCTCGGCGTACCTCCTCGAAGTGACCGGCCTTCCGGTGACGCCGGAGGCGATCGCCTCGACCGGCGCGGAGATCCGCCGCCGCACGGCCGGGCTGTTCGACGACGAGCTGCCGTGGCGCCCGGGCGCGCGCGAAGCGTTGACGGCGGTGCGCGAGGCGGGCCTGCGGTCGGCGCTGGTCACCTCGACCGAGCGTGACCTGACCGAGCTGGCGCTGAACACGATCGGCCGGGACTTCTTCGACGTCACCGTGTGCGGCGACGAGGTCGAGGGCCTCAACAAGCCGCACCCGCGCCCGTACCTCAAGGCGGCCGAGCTGCTGGGCGTCTCGCCCGAGCGGTGCGTGGCGGTCGAGGACTCGCCGCCGGGCACGGCGTCCGCGGTCGCGGCGGGCTGCACGGTCCTGGTGATCCCGAACGACGTCGAGGTCGAGGCGGGGGAGCGGCGCGTGTTCCGCGACTCCCTGGTGGGCATCGACGTCCCCGGGCTGGCGGCCCTGCTCGGCTGATCACCACCATGTCGCTTTTCCGCTAGCCCCGGGCCCCGCGCGTCGGCGATGCTGGCGTGGTGCATGAAGACTTCGAACGGTGCGTGCGGGCCGTGCAGGCGAAGGACGCCCGGTTCGACGGGTGGTTCTACACCGCCGTCCTGACCACGAAGATCTACTGCCGGCCCAGCTGCCCGGTGGTGCCGCCCAAGCCGCGGAACATGGCGTTCTACCCCAGCGCGGCGGCCGCCCAGCAGGCCGGCTTCCGGGCCTGCAAGCGCTGCCGCCCCGACGCCACCCCCGGCTCGCCGCTGTGGAACGAGCGCGCCGACCTCGTGGCGCGGGCGATGCGGCTGATCGCCGACGGCGTCGTCGACACCGAAGGCGTCCGCGGCCTCGCCGCCCGGCTCGGCTACAGCGTCCGGCAGGTCGAACGGCAGGTGTTCGCCGAACTCGGCGCCGGCCCGCTGGCCCTGGCCCGCGCCCAGCGCGCGCAGACCGCGCGCACCCTGATCGAAACGACCACGCTGCCGATGACCGAGCTGGCCCTGGCCGCCGGCTTCGGCAGCATCCGGACGTTCAACGACACCGTCCGCGAGGTGTTCGCCCTCTCCCCGACCGAGCTGCGGCAGCGCGCGAAGGGCACGCCGTCGGCGGCGGCCGGCGCGCTGGTCCTGCGGTTGCCCTACCGGAAGCCGCTGTGCCCGGACAACCTCTTCGGGCACCTGGTGGCGACCGGCGTGCCGGGGGTGGAGGAGTGGCGGGACGGCGCCTACCGCCGGACGCTGCGGCTGCCGCGCGGCCACGGCGTCGTCGCGCTGCGACCGGAAGACGGCCACATCGCCTGCCGGCTCACCCTGACCGACCTCCGGGACCTGCCCGCCGCCACCAGCCGGTGCCGCCGCCTGCTCGACCTCGACGCCGACCCGGTCGCCGTCGACGACCAGCTCGCCACCGACCCGCTGCTCGCGCCGCTGGTCGCCGCCGCGCCCGGCCGCCGGGTCCCGCGCACGGTCGACGGCGCCGAGTTCGCGGTGCGGGCCGTGCTGGGCCAGCAGGTCTCGACGGCGGCGGCGCGGACCCACGCGGCCCGCCTCGTCGTCGCCCACGGCGAGCCGGTCGACGACCCCGAAGGCGGCCTGACGCACCTGTTCCCCTCGGCGCCGGCGCTGGCTTCCCTCGACCCCGAGACCCTCGCGATGCCGCGCAGCCGCCGTCGCACACTGCTGGCCCTGGTCGCCGCGTTGACGGACGGCCTGGACCTCAGCGCGGGCAGCGACTGGGAGGCGGCACGGGCGGCTTTGTCCGCACTGCCGGGTTTCGGGCCGTGGACGGTCGAGAGCATCGCCATGCGTGCCCTCGGCGACCCGGACGCCTTCCTCCCCACCGACCTCGGCATCAAGTACGCGGCGGAGACGCTCGGCCTCGGCGGCCAGGCCGCCGTCGTCGCCCGGTCCGCGTCCTGGCGCCCCTGGCGTGCTTACGCCACCCAGCACCTGTGGGCCACCGGTGACCACGCGATCAACCGGATGCCCGCGGCATGACCCCGACAGGAGAACCCATGCGTACCCACGCCGTCGTCGACAGCCCGTGCGGCCCGCTGACGCTGGTCGCCGAAGGCGCCGCGCTCTGCGGCCTCTACATGGTCGACCAGCGCCACCGCCCGGACGAGCTGACCTTCGGCTCGCACGACCCGGGCGCGGAGATCTTCGACCGCGCCGAAACCGAGCTGAAGGAGTACTTCGCCGGGCAACGGCGGGAGTTCGAGGTGCCGCTGACGTTCGTCGGCACGCCGTTCCAGCAGGCGGTGTGGGCCCAGCTGCGGAAGATCCCGTACGGCACGACGATCTCCTACGGGCAGCTGGCGGACCGGCTCGGCAACGCGGGCGCGTCCCGTGCGGTCGGGCTGGCGAACGGCAAGAACCCGATCGGGATCATCGTCCCGTGCCACCGGGTGGTCGGCTCGAACGGCTCCCTCACCGGCTACGGCGGCGGCCTCGACCGCAAGCGGTACCTGCTCGACTTCGAGCAGGGCGCGCTGTTCTGATCGCCACGGATCCCAGCTCGTGGGAGCCGGCGTCCACGGGCGTGTGAGATGGGCGGCATCCGCGGCGGGGCGGGGCGGCGGTTCCGGGTCCGGGATGGAAGGATTCCGGACCGTGAAGACCTTCGATGAGCTGTTCGCGGAGCTTGCCGAGCGCGCGCGTACCCGTCCCGACGGGTCCGGCACCGTCGTCGCCCTCGACGCCGGGGTGCATGCCCAGGGCAAGAAGGTGCTCGAGGAAGCCGGCGAGGTGTGGATCGCCGCCGAGCACGAGTCCGATGAGCGCCTCGCCGAGGAGATCTCCCAGCTGCTGTACCGGGTGCAGGTGCTGATGCTCGGCCGCGGCCTGTCGACCGAGGACGTCTACCGCTACCTGTGACGGGTGGTCCCCGAAGAACCCGAAGAACGAGGAGAGAAGCGAAATGCTGCGTGTTGCCGTGCCGAACAAGGGAGCCCTCGCCGCCGCGGCGACGGAGATGCTCGGCGAGGCGGGCTACCGCAAGCGGCATGAGCAGCGCGACCTGACCGTGCTCGACCACGTCAACGAGGTCGAGTTCTTCTTCCTCCGCCCCAAGGACATCGCGATCTACGTCGGCTCCGGCGAGCTCGACCTGGGCATCACCGGCCGGGACCTCGCGCTCGACTCCGGTGCCCCGGTCGAGGAGATCCAGGCGCTCGGCTTCGGCGGCTCGACGTTCCGCTACGCGGCCCCGGCCGGCCGGGACTGGAAGCCGGCGGACCTGCACGGCAAGCGGCTGGCGACGTCGTACCCGCGGCTGGTCCGCGACGACCTCGCCCGCCACGGCGTCGAGGCCGAGGTGATCCGCCTCGACGGCGCGGTGGAGATCTCGATCCAGCTCGGCGTGGCGGACGCGATCGCGGACGTCGTCGAGTCGGGCCGGTCGCTGCGGCAGCACAACCTGGTGGCGTTCGGCGACCCGATCTGCGTGTCGGAAGCGGTGCTGCTGCAGCGCCGGGGCACCGAGGAGAGCAAGGCGAAGTCGCAGCTGGCCGCGCGCCTGCGCGGGGTCGTGTTCGCGCAGCAGTACATGATGCTGGACTACGACTGCCCGCGGACGCTGGTCGAGCGCGCGATCGCGATCACGCCCGGCCTGGAGTCGCCGACGGTCGCCCCGCTGGCGCACGAAGACTGGGTGGCGGTGCGCGCGATGGTGTCGCGCAAGAAGGTCAACCTCATCATGGACGAGCTGGCCGAGGTGGGCGCGAAGGCGATCCTGGCGTCGGACATCCGCTCCTGCCGCCTCTGACGCACACCGCTCGTGAGTGGTAATTCGGGTTAGAACCCGAATTACCACTCACGACGAGCCGCGGCAGACTTGCTTACCGGGGGCGGTTGGGCTTCTTCGGCAGCAAGTCGTAGAGGCCCTTGCGGGCGCCGTTGTCGTTGACGTTGCGGGCCACCGCGACCTCGGAGATGAAGTCCTCGAAGACGAACTCCTCGTCGGCCGGGATCACCGCCGGGGCCGCGTTCTGCGCCAGGTACCCGTCCAGGGTTTCCGCGATCTCGCGGAAGGAGAGCGCTTGCAGCGTCTCCGGCGCGTACGTCGTCACCGGGACGCCGTGCGCGGCCGCCTCGTTCATCACCACACCCAGCGGCAGGTGCGACAGCATCGGGATGCCGAAGTCGTACATCTCCTGCAGCGCCGCGGCCGCGTAGTGCGAGATCGGCCGCCGGTAGAGGCTCGGCACCAGGCCGAACCACGACAGCGGCTGCCGGCCGACGGTCTGCTCGACGTACCGGACCTGGTCGGCCAGCAGCCGCAGCGCGCGGATGCTCGTCTTGTCCGGCTGGACCGGCACCAGGATGCCGTGCGAGGCCGCCAGCGCGTTGTTCGTCAGCACGTCCAGCGCGGGCGGGCAGTCGATGACGCAGTGGTCGTAGTTGGCGAACTGGATGACCCGCGCGAGCTGCCAGCCGGGGACGCGGAACGAGTCGAGCCGCCGGATCAGGTCGAACATCCCCGGCGACGTCGGTACGACGTCGAGCGCGCCGCCCTTCCCGAGGTTGCTGCGCGGGTGCGGGACGACGAGCTCCTCGATCGGGCCCTTCCACGTCTTGGCCAGCGCCTTCGCCAGGCTCGGCTGGTCCGCGGCCACCTCGGACAGCCCGAGCATCTCGGTCGTCGCGTGGCCCTGCGGGTCGAGGTCGACCAGGAGCACCCGGCGGCCCCGCTCGGCCAGTGCGGCCGCGGTGCCGACGCTCAGTGAGGTCTTCCCGACCCCGCCTTTCTGGTTGACCACCGAGGTGATCTGCATGCCGGAGCGCTCCTCAAGTCGGTCGTTCCGCGAAGGTTATTGGATGCGGGCCCGTTGTGGGTGGCTATCCGCCCCCGGCCTGTCGCGGCCGGACCATCAGCGCCTGCGCGCCGGTGGCCACCGGGCCGCCGGCGTCGTGCAGGATGCTCGTCGCCGTGCCGATGCCGTGCCCGCCGACGAGGGTGACCGCGTCGAGGCCGATCCACTCGCCTTCCGGCACCCGCCGCAGGTGCACGGTGAGCTCGGAGTTGATGAACCACCACTGCCGCGGGTCGAGGTAGTTGGACACGCCGTTGCCGGAGTCGGCGACGGTGAACAGCCGCTGCAGGCCGCTCGGTTCCTCGCCGTCGACCAGCGGGACGCGCTGGCGGGCCCACACCGCCGCCGGGCCCGGCACGTCCATGCCGCCGCGCACCGCGCGCCACTCCATCGCGTCGAGGTAGCCGCCCTGCCAGCCCTCCGGCCACGGCGACTCGCCGACGCTGTCCGGCCCGGGCAGCAGCGGACCGGCGTCGGTGCCGGCCGCCGCCGTGTCCGACGTCGCGATGCGCCACGCCGACGCCCGCGCCACGACGCGTTCGGCGCTCGCCAGCTCGGCCCGCAGCAGCTCGACCGACCGGCCGGGCCGCTCGATCCCCGCCCGCACGGTGAGCTCGGCGACCGGCGCCGGGCCGAGGATTTCGACGGTCACGCGCGCGAGTTCGGCCGGGTGGCCGGTTTCGACGGTTTCGAGGGCCCGGACGAGCAACGCCGACGGCGGGCCGAAGTGCTGGGCGTCCGGCGTCCACGGGCCGGCCGTGTGCGCGGTCGCGGAGAACCGGCCGTCGCCGAGCGGGACGTAGAAGGCGTCGGCCATCAGTCGGCCCGGTCCAGCGGTGTCTCGTCACCGGCGTCGGGCTCCGGCCAGCCGGGGTACTCGGGTGGCGTGCCGCCGTACTCGGGGCAGTGGGCCTGGTGGTCGCACCAGTTGCACAGCTTGCTCTTGTTCGGCCGGAAATCGCCCGTTTTGCCCGCCTTGAGGATGGCCTGCCAGATGGCTTCGAGGGTGCGCTCGAAGCGCAGCAGCTCGGCCTCGTCGGGGGTGTAGGCCAGCGATTGGCCGTCGGTGAGGTACATGAGCTTCAGCTGGCGGGGGACGATCCCGCGCAGCCGCCACAGGACGACGGCGTAGAACTTCATCTGGAACATCGCCTTGGCCTCGCCGATCTCGCGCGGCGCGGCCCCGGTCTTGTAGTCGACGACCCGGATCTCGCCGGTCGGCGCGACGTCGAGCCGGTCGATGTAGCCGCGCAGCAGGACGCCGGAGCCGAGCTCGATCTCGACGTGCAGCTCGCAGGCCTCGGGTTCCAGGCGCCGCGGGTCTTCCAGTTCGAAGTAGGCGTCGAGGAGCTTTTCGGCCGACCGCAGCCAGTCCGCGTGGTCTTCGGGCTTGTCGCCGTCGAACAGCTCGGTCCACTCCGGACGGTCGGCGGAGAGGTCGGTCCACGCCGGGCCGAGCAGCTCGCGCGCCTGGGCGGGGACGCGTTCG
Organism: Amycolatopsis sp. MtRt-6; assembly: GCF_017308975.1. GTDB lineage: Bacteria > Actinomycetota > Actinomycetes > Mycobacteriales > Pseudonocardiaceae > Amycolatopsis. Next base: position 128,912 of record NZ_JADWPD010000007.1, read on the forward strand.
GCGGCCGGGAGCGCGAAGAGCCGTTCGAGGACGGAGTGGACGAGCGTGCCGCGCAGCTGGGCCTTGGTCGGGACTTCGGGCAGCCGGTCGACCGCGCGGAACCGGTAGAGCAGCGGGCACTGCTTGAAGTCGCTGGCCCTCGACGGCGACAACGCGGGCCGCCGCCGCACTTCGGTGGCGACGGCGGCGGCTGGGGTGTCGGTGGTGACGGTGTCGGCGTCGGGCATGGGCAGAGCGTAACGCCGGGGTCCGACAGTTCCGGCGACCGCAACGCCCGCCACCCCCGACCACCCCAATGTGGCGTTCGGTGCATCTGACGCACCCAATGTGGCCTTGGGGCGCATTCGCCGCGGACGACACCCATCGGGGGCCGGATCACCCGGTACCCACACCGGGGGCTCTAGGCTCTCCGCATGGCCGCGACCAGTGAACAGGGCACCGGGGGGACCCGGCAGGCCGTCCGCCCGGACGGCGGCCTCGTGCTGTTCCGGGTCGCCGGTGTGCCGGTGCTGCTCGCGCCGTCCTGGTGGGTCGGCTCGCTGATCGTCGTCGTGCTCTACGCGCCGCTGGTCGGGCGGCTGCTGCCGGACGCCTCGACGGCGACGTCGTGGCTGCTGGCCGGTGCCTTCGCGCTGCTGCTCGGGCTGTCCGTGCTCGCCCACGAGCTCGGGCACTGCCTGGTCGCGCTGCGGCTGGGGATCCCGGTGCGGCGGGTGCGCCTGTTCCTGCTCGGCGGCCTGTCCGAAGTGGCCCGCACCCCGAAGCGCCCCGGCGACGAAGGCCTGGTCGCCGCGGCCGGGCCCGCCGTGTCGTTGCTGCTCGGCGGCTTCTGCGGGCTGCTGATGTTCGCCGTCCCGCCGGACGGCGCCGTGTGGCTCCTGGTCGCCGAGTGCGCGGTGGCGAACCTGGCCGTCGGCGTGTTCAACCTGCTGCCCGGGCTGCCGCTGGACGGCGGCAGGCTGGTCCGCGCCGGCGTCTGGGCGGTCACCGGCATCCGCGCCAAGGGCACGCGCGCCGCGGTCGCCGGCGGCGCGGTCGTGGCCGCCGGGCTGCTCGTCTGGGCCCTGTGGGGCCTGGCGACGGCGAGCCCGGACCGCTGGCTGCGGCTCGGCGTCTGCGTCGTGACGGCGTGGTTCGTGATCCTCGGCGCTCGTTCGGAGCTGGCCGCCGAAGCCCGCCGAACCTGGCCGGAGGGCCTGGCCCTCGGCGAGCTGGTCCGGCCGGTGCTGCAGCTGCCCGCCGAGAGCCCGGTGTCGGACGCGCTGGCCGCGTCGGCCGGCCGCGGCGTGGTCCTGGTCCGCGCCGACGGCGTGGCGGCCGGGCTGCTGGACGAAGGCGCGGCGGAGCGGCTGGCGAGCTCGTCGCCGCACGCGCCGGCCGAGCTGGCGGCCGAGCCGATCCGGGCCGAGACCGTGCTGCTGGCCTCGGAGCCGGGGGAGGACGTCGTCGAGCGGGTCCGCGAAACCGCCGCGTGGCAGTTCCTCGTGGTCGACGACGAGGGCCGGCCGGCGGGCGTGCTGCGCCGCGAAGACCTGCGTGCCGCGCTGAACCGCCGTACCCGCTGAGCCCGGCGCCCGCGCGGCCTGCGAAGATCTGGCGTCGGCCAAACGGGTTACAGCAGGAGGAAGTGTTGTCGGTCAGCGGACCGTTTCGCGCGGGTGATCGGGTGCAGTTGACCGACTCGAAGGGGCGGCACTACACCCTGACGCTGGCCGACGGTGGTGAGTACCACACCCACCGCGGCGCGCTGGCCCACGACGACCTGATCGGCCGTCCCGAGGGGTCGGTCGTGACGTCCTCGGGCGGGTCGACCTACCTCGCGCTGCGCCCGCTGCTGCCGGACTACGTGCTGTCGATGCCGCGCGGCGCGCAGGTGATCTACCCGAAGGACGCCGCGCAGATCGTCATGTGGGGCGACATCTTCCCCGGCGCGCGCGTGCTGGAGGCGGGCGCCGGCTCGGGCGCGCTGACGTGTTCCCTGCTGCGCGCGGTCGGCCCGGCCGGGCAGGTGCACTCCTACGAAATCCGCGACGACCACGCCGAGCACGCCGAGCGCAACGTCGTGAAGTTCTTCGGCGAGAAGCCGGCCAACTGGTCGCTCACGGTCGCCGACCTGGCCTCGCACGAGGGCGAGGTCGACCGCGTCGTGCTGGACATGCTGGCGCCGTGGGACCAGCTGCCGAACGTGGCCGCCCACCTGGTGCCGGGCGGGGTGCTGACGGTCTACGTGGCGACGGTGACGCAGCTGTCGCGCGTCACCGAGTCGCTGCGCGAGCAGCAGTGCTGGACCGAGCCGGAGTCGTGGGAGACGCTGATGCGCCCGTGGCACGTGGTGGGCCTGGCAGTCCGCCCCGACCACCGGATGGTCGCGCACACGGCGTTCCTCCTCACCGCGCGGCGGCTGGCGGACGGCACGGTGTCGCCGCGCGTGTCGCGCCGGCCGAGCAAGGGCAAGGGCTAACCCGGCACGCACCAGCGGCCGTTCTCCTTGTGCAGCGGGAAGGGCGTGTCCTTGACGCCACCCGCCGCTTCGACGTGCACCTTCGCCGTCGCGGACTCGCCGCGCAGCTCCGGGGGCGCCAGCAGCTTCACCGTCACCGGGCCGGCCGCGTCCCACATCCGCTGCAGGCCCGCGAGCGCCTCGGCCGTCTGGGGGCGGCAGGTGAGCTTGCCGAACGCCGCGGAGTCGTGGCGGGCGATCGCGTCGACGATCGCGCCGGCCAGCACCGCCACCGCCGCCGTGTCGGCCTCGTCGGGGGCCGAGGGCACCGTCGGGCGGGTCGACGGCGCCGGCGTGGCCGAGGCGGTGGGCGGCGAGCCTGACGGGGCCACGAGCAGCAGCCCCAGCACCACGCCCACCCCGGCCACGCCGAGCAGGGCCAGCCCGGCGGCGAACGCGCGGTTCACCGCCGCCGGGTGGTCACGAGCCGTCCGCCTTGACGTTGGACAGGCACCAGAGCCCGGACTCCTTCTGCGCCGACATCGTGCCGACCTTGGTCTTGCTGCCGTCGGTGGCGGAGTAGCGGACCGTGGCCTTGTCGCCGGTCTCCGTCGGCGTGCCGGTCAGCTTCACCGTGACCTGCGGGATCGCGCCCGTGGTGCCCTCGAAGACGCTGCGGCAGATGGTGTCGCCGAGCGCCTTCTCGTCGCGCGCGTTGTAGGCCGCGATGGTCGAGTCGAACAGCTCCTGGGAGCTGGCCTTGCCGCCGGGGGCCGGGCCGTCCGCGGGCTTGCTGCTCTTCGACGTCGGGCTGGTCGGCGTGGTGCTCTTGGGCTTCGGGGTGGAGGCCTTCGGGGCCGTCGTCGGTGCCGGCGCCGAGCTGCTGCTCGCGGGCGGCGCGGCGGTCTGCTGGTCGTCACCCTGGGTGGCGAGGACCACCGCGGTCACCCCGCCGCCGACGACGACCACCGCGGCCGCCGCGATGCCGATGATCAGGCCGGTTTTCTTCTTCTTGGGCGGGGGCGCGTCGCCGAAGCCGCCGCCGTAGGAGTCGTAGCCGCCGAAGCCCTGGGCCGGCTGGCCCCACTGGTCCTGCTGGCCGTACTGCGGGTAGCCCTGCTGGGGCTGAGGGCCCGTCTGCGGCTGGTAACCACCCTGACCGGACTGGTCGTACCCGCCCTGCCGGCCGTACTGCTGAGTGCCGTCGTACCCGCCGTACTGCTGGGTCCCGTCGTAGGGGCCGGGCTGCCCGAACTGCTGCGTGCCGCCGTAGCCGGGCTGGGGCTGGGGACCGCTCTGGGGGTAGCCGCCCTGCTGCGGCTGGCCGTACGGCCCGGGCTGCTGCCCGTAGCCGCCGGGCTCCTGGCCGTAGCCGCCCGGTTGCTGCGGCGGGTAGGTCATGACGGGTGCCCCCTAGCGTTCCTTCGGTTGCGCCCGGCCGTCGCGGCCGGTACAGCGTGGCCCGATGCTAGCCACCGGCGCGGCCTGCCGCGCGGTTAGGGCGGAACTGGCCGGAATTGCCCGGATCGGGGCGGCGGTTGGGGCTCTCGCGGGCGGGGTACTCCCGACGTGCTTGCTTCGTCCCGGCCCGTACGGACCCGCGACACACCGGCGCCACGGCACCGAAATGGCCGCTTGCGCTGCGGGAATGTCCGTGCTGGGGAGGGCTGGCAAACCGCGACGCGCCGATCTTGTGATCCGGAAAGGCCTTTTCTTGTCGGTGATCGCCGGTACCGTGGAATGAAAAGCACTCCGAGGAGGTGCCCGATGCATCATGACCTTCCCGGAGGTCGGCGCGAGGAGGCCGACCCTTCAGCAACATCAGGAGCTGGGACGACGGCGGACGAGCAGGCTCGGCAGATCCGTTTTCTCGAGGAAGAAGTGGCGCTGCTGCGCCGCAAACTGACGGACTCGCCACGGCAGAACCGGGTGCTCGAACAGCGCCTCGCCGAGGCCTCGGAAAGGGTGAGCCAGCTCACCGAGCGCAACACCAAACTGGTCGAAACCCTGCGCGAAGCGCGAGGACAGCTTCTCGCCCTCCGCGAGGAGGTCGACCGGCTGGCCCAGCCACCGTCCGGATACGGCGTCTTCGTCGAGGCGTACGAGGACAACACGGTGGACGTCTTCACGGCCGGCCGGAAGATGCGGGTGTCGGTTTCGCCCGCGGTCGAGCTCTCGTCGCTGCGCCGCGGTCAGGCACTGCGGCTCAACGAGGCGCTCACCGTGGTCGAGGCCGGCGGCTTCGAACGCACCGGCGAGGTCTGCGCGTTGCGTGAGGTGCTCGCCGCCGACGTCGAGGGCGGCAGCCTTCGCGCGCTGGTGGTCGGGCACGCGGACGAGGAGCGGGTGGTCCTGCTCTCCGATCTGCTGGCCGAGCAGCCGCTCAAGCCGGGCGACTCGCTCCTGGTCGACTCCAAGGCCGGCTACGCGTACGAGCGCGTGCCGAAGGCGGAGGTCGAGGACCTGGTGCTGGAGGAGGTGCCCGACGTCCGCTACGAGGACATCGGTGGCCTCACCCGGCAGATCGAGCAGATCAGGGACGCGGTCGAGCTGCCGTTCCTGCACGCCGACCTGTACCAGGAGTACCAGCTGCGGCCGCCGAAGGGTGTCCTGCTCTACGGCCCGCCGGGCTGCGGCAAGACGCTCATCGCCAAGGCCGTGGCGAACTCGCTGGCCAAGAAGGTGGCGGCGGCGCGGGGCGAGAACGAGGACGGGAAGTCCTACTTCCTGAACATCAAGGGTCCCGAGCTGCTCAACAAGTTCGTCGGGGAGACCGAGCGGCACATCCGCCTGATCTTCCAGCGGGCGCGGGAGAAGGCCTCCGAGGGCACCCCGGTGATCGTGTTCTTCGACGAGATGGACTCGATCTTCCGGACCCGTGGGTCGGGCGTGTCGTCCGACGTGGAGACCACGATCGTGCCGCAGCTGCTGTCGGAGATCGACGGTGTCGAGGGCCTGGAGAACGTCATCGTCATCGGCGCCTCCAACCGCGAGGACATGATCGACCCGGCGATCCTGCGGCCGGGCCGGCTCGACGTCAAGATCAAGATCGAGCGTCCGGACGCCGAAGGCGCGAAGGACATCTTCTCCAAGTACCTGGCCGAAGGCCTGCCGATCCACGCCGACGACCTCGCCGAGTTCGGCGGCGACGCCAAGGCGACGTTCGACGCGATGATCCAGCACACCGTCGAGCGGATGTACGAGGAGAGCGACGAGAACCGGTTCCTCGAGGTGACCTACGCCAACGGGGACAAGGAAGTCCTGTACTTCCGCGACTTCAACTCGGGCGCGATGATCCAGAACATCGTGGACCGGGCGAAGAAGTCGGCGATCAAGTCGGTGCTGGAGACCAAGCAGCCGGGTCTCCGCGTGCAGCACCTGCTCGACGCGATCGTCGACGAGTTCGCGGAGAACGAGGACCTCCCGAACACCACCAACCCGGACGACTGGGCCCGGATCTCCGGCAAGAAGGGCGAGCGGATCGTCTACATCCGCACGCTGGTCACCGGCAAGAACCAGGACTCGGGGCGGGCGATCGACACCGCCACGAACACCGGTCAGTACCTGTAGTCGGGTAAGGCGGGTGAGGTCTGCTTGCGGAAAGCGCAAGCCGACCTCACCCGCCTAGTGTCTTTTGGGGGTGCAACCCCCAAACCCCGCCCGGGGGCAAGCCCCCGGACCCCCGCGTGGGTCACTTCGCGTCGACCAGTGCCGGTTCCGTCCTGCGCAGGCGCAGCCGTCCGTGGGCGGCGAGGATCCCCAGCACCACGAGCAGCGCCCCGGCCGGCTGGTTCCAGCTCACCGGCTCACCCAGCACGAGCACGCCGAGCAGCACGCCCACCACCGGCGTCAGGTACGTCACCGCCGACGCGTTGGCCGCGCCCCAGGCGGCGATGATCCGCGTGTTCCAGGCGTAGGCGATGCCCGTGCCGAAGACGCCGAGCGCGATCATGCTCGCCACCACCGGCAGGTCGAGGCGCACCGGCGTCGCCGCGACCACCGGGGCCAGCAGGACCAGGATCACCGTCGCCGACGCCGTCTGCCCGAACGCGACCACCACCGGGTCTGTCCCACGAGGTGAGACGAACCGGCGCAGGTAGACGAAACACGCGCCGTAGCACGTCGTCGCGCCGAGGCAGGCGAGCTGGGCCGTCAGCTGGTGGGACACGTCGATGCCGTGCCACACCCCGACGATCGTGAGCACGCCGAGGAACCCGAGCAGCAGGCCGAAGACCCGGGGTGGCGTGAACCGCTCCGCCGGCAGCGCCGCGGCCGCCAGCAACATCGTGACCAGTGGCGTCGTCGCGTTGAAGATGCTGGCCAGACCGGACGAAATGTACTGTTCCGCCCACGAGAACAACAGGAACGGCACCACGCACAACAGCACCGACACGACCGCGAGGTGCCCCCACAGCACGGGATCGCGGGGAAGCGGCCGCCGGCGCACCAGCAGGATGGCACCCAGCGCGAGAGCGCCCAGCGCGACGCGGGCGAGCGCGACCTGGCCGGGGGAGAGCCCGCCCAGGCCCACCTTGATGAACAGGAAACTCGCACCCCACACGATCGCCAGCAGCGCGAACCGCACCGTGACCCCGAAATCCGTCCGTCGCATGGCCGCAGTCAAACCGCCGCACCGGCCGCGAAGCCAGTGGTTTTCCGACGCCGCGTTGTGTATAACGGCCTATACCATGGGGCAGGATTGGCAAGCAGCAGTCGAGTACGTCGCGGCGCGCGCCGGAGGACCACCGCTGCCGGCGGGCATGGACGTCACGGTCCACTTCCACCCGGACCGGCTGGTGGGAGCGGTGCCGCTGCTGCGGCACTGGGTGACCGACGGCGTCTACCGCTCCCAGTTCGAGACCGGCACGGGCAACGGCGGCCTGACCGCGCACCCGGGCGGGGACCGGTGGCGCTGGGAGTGCCGGATGTTCGGCGGGGTCTACGACACCCTCCCGCCGGCGGCTCGCCCGAAGTACGGCTCGCTCAACCACCGCCGCCGCCCGGCCGGTGGCTCCGTCCGGTTCGGTTCCGCGCACTTCCGCCTCAGGCGTGACGTGCTGGAGCGCACGACCTTCTGCTACCCGGACAGCTTCCGCGAGCCGGGGGACTTCGGCACGGTCGCGCGGATGCCGCTGATCCCGCTCGTCGAAGCCGACGCCCCCGACGAGCTCGACGACTACATCGAAGCCCACGTCCACGGTCCGCTCCGGCTGTCGTCCGACGTCGCGGCGCTGGTGCTGGACCCGTGCTTTCGCGGCACCGAAGTCGAAGCGGCGGCCGCCGACCTGCCGTTTCCCACGGAGTGGCACCACGGCTTCCGGCTCTCGGTGGCGATGCTCGCCGACCACGCGGACTACCGTGGCGAGGAGGTCGTGCGGGCCGGCGAAGACATCGCCGAGGACGGGTGGCTGGACGCCCGCGTCATCGGCGACGCCGTCCGCGCCGGCCGGCACGATCCCCAGGTGCTCAAACGGGTGTGGCACTGCACCGCGCGGTTCGGCCTACGCGGGTAGCAGTGCCTCGGTCAGCCGCCGCCAGTGCGGCATGGCCGACGTGCCCGGCTCGACGCCGATGACCTGGACGCCGACGTGGTCGGCGCCCGCGTCGAGGTGCTGCCGCAGCTTCGCGGTGATCGTCTCCAGGTCGCCCCAGAACACGAGGTCGTCGACGAGCCGATCGCTGCCGCCGTCGATGTCTTCCTGCGGGTAGCCGAGCCGGCGGAACTTCGCGATGTTGTACGGAGTGGTGAGGTACGGGTGCAGGTGCTCGCGGGCGACCTCGCGGGCCCTGGTCGCGTCCGTCTCGAACAGCACCGCGTGCTCGACGCCGAGGAACGGCTCCGGGCCGAGGATTTCCCGCGCCTGGGCCGTGTGCTCCGGGGTCACGTGGTAGGTGTGCGCGCCGGCCGAGCGGTCGCGGGCCAGTTCCAGCATCTTCGGGCCGTACGCGGCGAGGATCCGCCGCATCGGGGTGCGCGGTGCCGGGTTGGCCTTCGGGCCGACGTCCAGCGCGTCGAGGTAGTCGTTCATCGCCTGCAGCGGCTTCGCGCCGGGCTTTCCGGCGCCGAACCCCAGGCCCAGCAGGTGGCGGTCCGGGTAGGCGTCCGCCAGGAGCAGGGCCGCGCCGTGGGTCCGCTGTGCCTCGCGGGACCAGATCTGCGCGATGCCGTTGACGACGGTGAGGCGTTCGGTGGCCGCCAGCAAGAACCCGGCGTGCGTGAGGGCTTCCCGGCCCACGGTCTCCGGGATCCAGATCGCCGGCCAGCCGAGTTCTTCCAGCTCCTGCACCGAATCCCGGATCAGGCCGGCCGGCTGGTCCTCGAAGTCGAACGTCCAGATCCCGTAGCGGCCGAGCCGCATGTTCTCGATCATACCCATAAATCGAAGTATCGCAGATTTTCGATATGAAGTGGCGGAGAGGGTTGGCGAAACAGGGGAGGAGCAGGTCAGAGGGTGTGGCCGAGAGTGGCGACGAGCCCGGCTATCCGCGCTTCGTCCCGCTTGTAGTGCGTCCACTTGCCGACGCGCGTCGCCCGGACCAGGCCGGCGCGCTGCAGCTCGGCCATGTACGCCGAGACGGTCGACTGCGCCAGGCCCGTCTTCTCCTGGATGTGGGTCACGCACACGCCGACCTCGACCGGGTCGGCGATGGCCCGCTCGACAGGGAAGTGCCGGGCCGGCTCCCGCAGCCACCGCAGCACCTGCAGCCGCACCGGGTTCGCGAGCGCCTTGAACACGTCGAGCAGCTGCTCGACGTCGGGCTCGGGTTCGGTGTGCGCAGTCATGGCTTCGAGATCAGCATAACCGCCCCCGGCGTGTACTCCCCGCACCCGAGCGTATAACGACCTATACTCGTCGGCGTGACCGAAGGAACCCGGCCCCGCGCACCCATCACCGAAGCCGACGTCCTGGCCTGGCTGGAGACGACGGCGGCCGCCGTCGAAGCGGGGGAGGTGAGCGCCCAGGAGCTCATCGACATGCTCGGCGAGCTGCGCCGCGCGTCCGCGGCCTGCGCCGACGCCTCGGACTGGCTGCTGCTCGCGGCCCGCGAAGGCGGCGCCAGCCTGCGTCAGATCGCCCCCGTGTTCGGCAAGGGCTACGTCCGGGCGCCGGCCGCGCGGCTGGAGAAACTCCACCGCCAGGCCCAGACCGCGAGCCAGTGGCTGGCCATCCTGCGGCACAAGCAGACCGCATGAGCGCCGGCCGCATCGCCCTCGGCTTGGCCGCACTGGGCCGCCCCGCGTACATCAACCTGGGCCGGGACGGCGCGCTGCCGCCGGTCCGGGACGTCGAATCGATGCGTGCGGCGACGTTCGCGGTGCTCGACCACGCCTACGCCGCCGGGGTCCGGCACGTCGACGTCGCCCGCTCCTACGGGCGCTCCGAGGAGTTCCTGGCCGGCTGGCTCGCCGAGCGCGGCCACACCGACGTCGAGGTCTCCAGCAAGTGGGGTTACGCCTACGTGGGGGAGTGGCGGCTCGACGCCGACGTGCACGAAGTGAAGGAGCACTCGGCGGCGCGGTTCGCCGCGCAGTGGGCGGAAACCCTGGCGCTGCTCGGGGATCGGGTGAGCCTCTACCAGGTCCATTCGCTCACTGTGGACAGTCCGCTGTTCACCGACGAGCCGTTGCTCGAAGCGCTGGCGGAGCTGTCCGCGAACGGCGTCGCGGTCGGGTTCTCGACGTCCGGGCCGGCCCAGGCGGCCGCGATCGAGCGGGCGTTCGCGCTGGAAGCGGCCGGGCAGCCGGTGTTTTCGGCCGTCCAGTCGACGTGGAACGTCCTGGAGCCGTCCGCAGGCCCGGCGCTGGCCGCGGCGGACGCGGCCGGGAAACGCGTGCTGGTGAAGGAAACCCTGGCCAACGGCAGGCTCGTGGTCGAAGCGCCGGCGGTGGTGCGCGAGATCGCGGCGGCGCACGGGACCGGGCCGGACGCGGTCGCGGTGGCCGCTGTGCTGGCCCACGGCTGGGCGGGCCGGGCGGTCATCGGCCCGGCGAGCCCGGCGCAGCTGGCGGACAACCTGCGGGCCACCACGCTTTCCTTGAGCACGGCAGAGGTCGCTGCGCTCGCCGGCCTGGCGGAGGATCCGGAGGAGTACTGGCGACATCGGTCCTCGTTGAAGTGGGACTGAGGTGCTGCACTACTCTGCGCAGGCACGAAACCCGGATGACAGGAGTCGAGGTGCGTCATCGGCGGGCGGTCGCGTTGGCCGCGGTCGCGTTGGTCGGCCTCACGGGCTGCGACGGGCCCGACCCGAACAACCTCGAGACGTACTACGAGGACCCGGCGACGACGTCGGCGCCGGGTCCGGCCCCCGCGGAAGCACGGGTGAGCCAGGCGCAGGCCGCACCGGCGAAGCCCGCGGCCCCCGATCCCGGCCCGCTCGCCGAGCGGGCGCTGCTGTCCGACGCCGATGTCGCGGAAGAGGGCGTGCAGCCGGGTGCGGGCGAGGCCTCCGGGTGCCTGACGGGCGTGGTGTCGGTGACCAGCCGGACGGCGTCCTGGCGCTACCCCAGCGGATCGGTGCTGAGCCACCGCGTCGCCGCGTACCCGGACCCGGCGGCAGCCGAAGCCGTCGCCGGCGCCGAGTGCGCGGGCCATGCGGTGAACGTCCCGGCCCAGCCGGGGGTCGAGGTCCAGCGGGCGTGGTGCGAGGGCAAGACGTGCACCGTGTTGCTGGCGAAGGGACGGCTCGTGTCCGGGCTGACCGTTTCGGCGAGCACGGAGGCCCGCGCGGTGGACGCGGCGAAGCGGCTGCTGCCGGCGATGGCGGCGAAGCTCACCGCTCAGCCGTAGCGGCGGAACCATTCCTGGACGCCTTCGCGGCCGTCGGGGATGAAGGGCAGCTCCGGGGCCGGGTCGTCGACCCACGCGCGGAGCTCGTCGAGGGGGATCCAGCGGCCCTCGACGACCTCCTCGGCCTGGTGGCGGATCGGGCCGTCCCAGCGGACCTCGAAGGCGAAGTTGTGGCAGCGGTTGCGGCCGTCGTCGTAGACCTTGGTGAACAGGGGGACGGGTTCCACCCCTTGGACGCCGAGTTCTTCGGCCAGCTCACGGCGGGCGCACTCGGCCGGGGTCTCGCCCGCGGCCACCATGCCGCCGGCCCAGCAGTCCCAGGTGGAGGGGAACACGTCCTTCCCGGGGGTGCGGAGGTGCACGTAGACCGCGTTTCCGTCACCCGAACGGACCAGGACGACGCCGGCGGCGTGCCACAGGGCGCCGGCGCGGACCCGGGCGCGGGTCGTGCTGCCGACCACCGCGCCGGCCTGGTCATAGAGGGCAACGAGTTCGTCACTGCCTGGCATGGGTGCATCGTTCCACTAGGACGACCCCGTAGGGTGGGGACATGCGGCGGATCATGGGAACCGAAGTCGAGTACGGCATCTCCGTGCCGGGCGACGCGACGGCGAACCCGGTACTCACCTCCACCCAGGTCGTGCTGGCCTACGCGGCGGCGGCCGACATCCCGCGCGCCCGGCGGGCGCGGTGGGACTACGAGGTGGAGAGCCCGCTGCGGGACGCGCGCGGGTTCGACCTGACCGGCCCGGGCGGGCCGGGGCACGACCCCGACGTCGAGGACCTGGGCGCGGCGAACGTCATCCTGACCAACGGGGCGCGGCTGTACGTCGACCACGCGCACCCGGAGTACTCCGCGCCCGAGGTGACGAACGCCCGCGACGCGGTCATCTGGGACAAAGCGGGCGAGCGGGTGATGGAGGAGGCGGCGATGAAGGCCGCGTCCGTGCCGGGCCAGCCGCAACTGCAGCTGTACAAGAACAACGTCGACGGCAAGGGCGCCAGCTACGGCACCCACGAGAACTACCTGATGGCCCGCTCGACGCCGTTCACCGCGGTGATCGCCGGGCTGACGCCGTTCTTCGTGTCGCGGCAGGTGGTGACCGGCTCGGGCCGGGTCGGGATCGGCCAGCAGAGTGAAGAGGCCGGGTTCCAGCTCTCCCAGCGTGCGGACTACATCGAGGTCGAGGTCGGCCTGGAGACGACGCTCAAGCGCGGGATCATCAACACCCGCGACGAGCCGCACGCCGACGCGGACAAGTACCGCCGGCTGCACGTCATCATCGGCGACGCGAACATGTCGGAGTACTCGACGTACCTGAAGGTCGGCACGACGGCGCTGGTCCTGGACCTGATCGAGTCGGGCATCCGGTTCGACGACCTGAAGCTCGACGAGCCGGTCAAGGCGGTGCACCAGATCAGCCACGACCCGACGCTGAAGACGCAGGTCGCGCTGGCCAACGGCAAGAAGTACACCGGGCTGGACCTGCAGTTCGCCTACCACGAGATCGCTTCGCAGAACCTCGAGCGCACGGGTGCCGACCAGGCGTCGAAGGAGGTCCTGCGGGTCTGGGGCGAGGTGCTGGACGCCCTGGCGCGCGACCCGCAGGAGTGCGCCGACCGGCTGGACTGGCCGGCGAAGCTGCGGCTGCTGGAGGGCTACCGGCAGCGGGACAACCTGGCCTGGGGCGCGCCGCGGCTGCGGCTGGTCGACCTGCAGTATTCGGACGTCCGGCTGGCGAAGGGCCTGTACAACCGGCTGGTGACGCGCGGGTCGATGAAGCGGCTGGTCTCGGAGGAGGAGGTGCAGGCCGCGGTGACGACGCCCCCGTCGGACACGCGGGCCTACTTCCGGGGCCGGGCGCTGGAGAAGTACGCGACCTCGATCGCGGCGGCCTCGTGGGATTCGGTCATCTTCGACGTGGGCAAGGAGTCGCTGGTGCGGATCCCGACCCTGGAGCCGCTGCGGGGGACGAAGGCGCACGTCGGCAAGTTGCTGGACAACGCGGCGACGGCGGAGGAGCTGGTGGAGGCGCTCACCGGTTCGGACTAGGCGGTTGGCACACCGATCGCGGCGGAGCCCCGAAATGTCGGGGCCGCTGGGTAGGCTAGGAAACATCAGCCACACCGGGAGGCGAGATGGCCCAGGAAAAGATCGAAAAGCACGGCGGTGGTGACTCCGACGAGGAGTTCGACGACACCGGCGCGGCGGGTCAGGAGCGGCGCGAGAAGCTCGGCGAGGACGTGGACACGATCCTCGACGAGATCGACGACGTGCTCGAGGAGAACGCCGAGGACTTCGTCCGGGCCTACGTCCAGAAGGGCGGCGAGTAGCCGCTCCGGGCACTGCGCCCCCCGCCGACCGTTCAGCAGGCGGCCGGGGCTCCACGTGGCGGCTGGCCGCACGCGGGGCTCCGGCCCGCACAGATGGGATTTTTGAGCACGTATGGACAACACCAGGGGCATCTCGGGTCCCGCGCTGCCTGCGGCGTACTTCTCCTCGGCGACGTCGTCGTTTTCGGACTTCCTGCGCGTGCAGGCGCCGGAGCTGCTGCCCGAGCGGCGCGTGGCGCCGGGCGCGGCTGAGCTGGGCATCCCGCACGGCACGACGATCGTCGCGTGCACGTTCGCGGGCGGCGTGCTGATCGCGGGTGACCGGCGGGCGACGTCCGGGAACCTGATCGCGAGCCGCGACATCGAGAAGGTGCACGTCACCGACGAGTATTCGGCGGTCGGCATCGCGGGCACGGCGGGGCTGGCCGTGGAGATGGTGCGGTTGTACGCGGTCGAGCTGGCGCACTACGAGAAGATCGAGGGCGTTTCGCTGTCGCTGGACGGCAAGACGAACAAGCTGGCCGGCATGGTCAAGGCGAACCTCGAGATGGCGATGGCCGGGCTGGCGGCGATCCCGTTGTTCGTGGGCTACGACCTGGAGGCCGAGGACGCCAAGCACGCCGGGCGGATCGTGTCGTACGACGCCGCGGGCGGGCGCTACGAGGAGCGCGGCGGCTACGCGAGCATCGGCTCGGGTTCGCTGTTCGCGAAGTCCGCGCTGAAGAAGCTGCACGACCCGGACGCGGACGTCGAGGGCGCGGTCAGGGTAGCGGTGGAGTCGCTCTACGACGCGGCGGACGACGACACGGCATCGGGCGGTCCGGACCTGGTCCGCCGGATCTTCCCGAGCGTCGTGACGATCACCGCGGAGCAGGGCGCCGTCCAGCTGCCGGAGTCGGAGACGGCGGCGGTGGCCGAAGCCGTGGTGGCCGGCCGGATCGAGCGCCAGCAGCGCCGGCTGTCCTGACCGGAGCCGGACCAGTGAACGTAGGAACACCGAAAGACCTGGAGCGCACACCGTGACGATGCCGTTGTATGCCTCTCCCGAGCAGCTGATGCGGGAGCGTTCCGAGCTGGCGCGCAAGGGCATCGCGCGCGGCCGGAGCGTGGTGGTGCTGAAGTACTCGGGTGGCGTGCTGTTCGTGGCGGAGAACCCGTCGGCGACGTTGCACAAGGTTTCCGAGATCTACGACCGCATCGGGTTCGCGGCGGTCGGCCGCTACAGCGAGTTCGAGAACCTGCGCGTGGCGGGCATCCGCCACGCGGACCTGAAGGGCTACCAGTACGACCGCCGTGACGTGAGCGCCCGAGCGCTGGCGAACGCGTACGCGGCAACGCTGGGCAGCATCTTCACCGAGCAGCTGAAGCCGTTCGAGGTGGAGGTCTGCGTAGCGGAGGTCGGAAGCAGTTCGGCGGAGGACCAGCTGTACCGCCTGACGTACGACGGCTCGATCTTCGACGAGCCGCAGTACACGGTGATGGGCGGCCAGACGGACAAGATCTCGGCGAAGCTGAAGGAGACGTTCGAGGACGGCCTGGACCTCCAGGCGGCCCTGGGCGTGGCGGTGGCGGCCCTGCGGACGCCGAGCCAGCCAACCTCGGGTTCCTCGTCCTCCTCTTCGTCTTCGTCGTCGGCAACCGCATCGGCGAACGGCAACGGCGAGGCGGACCCGATCAAGCTGGAGGTGGCGGTCCTGGACCGCGACCGCCCCCGCCGCATGTTCCGCCGCCTGACGGGCACGGCACTGGACACGCTGCTCCCGGTCCCGGATCCCCAGGGCGAGGAGCCGGAGGCGAAGCCGGAAGGCGAGTAAGAAGGAAAAGACCGACGAAGCGGGGCGTGGCCGGGTGGGCCACGCCCCGCTTTCGTTGGGGTGAGTCGCGATGGTCGAGAGCGCCCGGCCACACCCCCCCTGCCGACCCGATACGCAGCCACATCAGCGGCCGGCAGGCCGGGTCAAGGCACGCTTTCCCGCCTTGACGCGGTCTGACGGCCGTTGAACAATCGAGCGTTCGGGCCGGCGGGAAAACCCCGGCAGAGAACACTCAAGACACAGCAGAGGGCGCCCGAAAAACCTGATCGGCAAACGCCAGCAGATAAGGCAACGTAGCCCGAGCGGTATGCCAGGTGTGGTTGAACCCCCGCTCGGCGTGAACAACAGCCTCTTGCCCCCGAGCATGCAACGCATCGGCGATCCGCCGAGCAGTAGCGACATCAGTAGGCGCCCCGGTCCCCACGGTGAGCATCACCGAGATCGGCGCCACGAACTTCATGGTGGGCAGATACCGCCGCGGAGTGTTGGCCGCGACAGCAGCCTGGTTACCGTCGAGAATGCCCACCGAGTCATTGAGATCGTCGTACGGCAGAGCGATCAACAGGGTGGCGAACTCGTCAACATGGTGCAACCCGATGTTGAGCGCCCCGAAACCCCCACCGGACATGCCACCGAGCGCCCGGTGAGTGCGATCGGCCAAGGTCCGGTACCGCTGGTCGATGGCCGGAACCACGGTCCCGGCCAGGTAGCTCTCCAGCTGCGGCCCACCGGGCACGTTCAGGCACTCCCAGTCGGTACTCGGATTACCGGCGGTCATGTCCACACTGACCACGATCATCGGCGCGATGACATTGGCCTGCTGAAGCGCGAGCAACGCCCCGGGCGCGTCACCGGAGGTGAGCCAGTCCCGCGGCCCCCCGAAGGGGTAGCCGTGGATGAGGTAGACAACGGGGTAGCGGCGTCCCGGATCGGTGTCGTACCCGGGCGGCAGGATGACGTAGTTGCTCCCGGACGGAATCCCGTGCGCGGGATCGGCGAGGTTGACGACATCGATCCGCTGCCCGGCAGCCGCTTTCCCGGCGACCGGGTGCGACGCGACGGACGCCGACGACGGTTCCGGAGCCTCCTTGCCGTCGTCGAGCAGGCGGCCGGCGAGGTTGACGACACCGGGGCCGCGCTGCAGGAGCCGGGCGAGGTCGTCGGACGTGCGGACGTACCCGACGTAGCTGTTCACCGCGGTGACCGCCGCCAGCAGCAGCAGGACGCCGAACGCCGTGAAGCCCCAGCGCCGGACGCGGCGGCGGTACCAGAGCGCGACGACGACGGCCAGGACGGCGACGGCGGCCGAGCCGAAGCCGAGCCAGATCAGCGGTGACTCCAGCGGGCCCAGGTCGCGGGCGCGCGCGGTGACGTCGCCCGGGAGCACCGGGTCGGTCGCAGCCCGGTGGATGACGCTCGCCAGGCCGTGCCCGTCCATCGAATCCCCGCTCGTCGTCCTGGCGCGGGCACGAGCGCCCGCCACTCGGACGCGAAGCTAGCCGGAGGTGCCTGTGGGTTCGTTGAGAGAAGGTAAAGCAACCTTCAGAGGCGGTAGATCGTCAGGGCGCTGGGCCGGGACCGGAAGCGGAACCGGTTGCCGAGCGGGCCGACCTCGCCGTCGGTGGCGACGCGGCGGTTGCCGTCGAGCAGCTCGACCTCCAGCTCCGGCAGGTCGAGCTCCTGGTAGACGTGGCTGGCGGCCAGGCTGCGCGTGATCATCGCGATCAGGAACCGGGCCCGCGAGTAGGGCAGGTCGGCGCGCAGGTAGCGGATGTCGAGCAGACCGGTGTCGAGCGCGGGCCGCCGGCTCGGCGCGAACCCCTTCGGCGCGTATGTGCCGTTGCCGACGAACAGCAGCCAGACCTGGGTGCGCTTGCCGTTGAGCCGGACGGTCAGCGGCTTGGCGTTCCGCAGCGTCCTGGCCAGCGCGATCGCGGCCGAGGGCCACTTGGGGTGCCGCTGCTGGAGCTTCTCGCGCAGCCGCACCATCTCCGGGTAGCCGCCGAGGCTGGCGGTGTTGACGAACCAGCGGTGGTCGGCCCTGTAACCTCCGGGGCCTGGCCCCGGGCCGGGGGCTTCGCCACCCGGAGCCCCCGAAAAGCCGTTGTCGGGGCCGTCGATCCGGACCTCGCCCAGGTCGATGCCGACGGCGTTGCCGACCTCGGTCGCCGCGTCGGCGTCCGGCATGGCCCGCACGCCGACGTCGCGGGCGAAGTGGTTGAGCGTGCCCGCCGGGATCAGGGCGAGCGGCAGGTCGTGCTCGGCGGCGATGGAGGCCACCGCGGCGACGGTGCCGTCCCCGCCCGCGACGCCCAGCGCGCGGACCGTGCCGCGGGCGTCGATCTCGGCTTCGAGCTGGGCGCGGAGGTCCTGCTTGGGGTCCGGGTAGATCAGCGCCGCCTTGGGCCAGGCGAAGAGGACCTCGTCGGTCGGGTCGTGGGTCGCCACGCCGGAGCTGGGGTTGACGACGACGAGCATGTCCTCGCCGTCGACCATCTCGGGGGCCTCCGCGTCGTGGGCCGTGCGGCCCGGGACGTCGTCGTGCAGCGGCCACCAGTGCCGGGTGGCCAGGCCGACGCCGACGCCGATGCTCAGCCCGACACCGACGTCGGAGGGCCAGTGCACGCCGGTGTGGACGCGGGAGTAGGCCACGGCCAGCGCCAGCGGGGCGACGGCGAGCCCGGCCCGCGGCGACTCCATCGTCACCGCCGTGGCGAAGGCCGCCGCGGACGCGGAGTGCCCGGAGGGGAACGACGAGGACGTGGGGCGTTTCCGCAGGCGGCGGTGCATGGGCACCTCCTCCTCGGCCGGGCGGCGGCGGGGGAACAGCGGCTTGCCGACGAGGTTCGCCGCGGCGCTGGCGCCGGCGATCGCGACCACCCCGCGCAGCGCGGCGCGGCGGGTCTCGCCCTTGCGGGTGGCCAGCAGGGCGGCGACGACCCACCACAGCCGGGACTTGTTCGCCGACCTCGACAGCGCCATCAGCGCGTCATCGGCCCGGGAGGCGGGCAGCGAGGCGCTGCGCCGCATCAGGGCGCGGTCGGTCCGGCCGACCCGCCGGAAGGCCCGGATGAGCTGGTGTGACAAGAGGTCCGCCTTCCGCGTGCCGTCAAGAGCCGTGCTCCAATCGTGCCGTATTCAGGGTGAATTCACCGTCTGTGGCGTACTGGGGGCGTGTCGACGCCCGAACGGCGCACCGTCGAAGGGGGTCCAGCGCCTACTCTGGTGGACATGCAGCGGCGGATCTTTGGCATCGAGACCGAGTTCGGGGTCACGTGCACCTTCCACGGACAGCGCAGGCTCTCGCCCGACGAGGTGGCGCGGTACCTGTTCAGGCGGGTCGTGTCGTGGGGACGCTCCTCCAACGTGTTCCTGTCGAACGGCTCGCGGCTCTACCTCGACGTCGGCTCACACCCCGAGTACGCGACGGCCGAGTGCGACGACCTGGTCCAGCTGGTCACGCACGACAAGGCCGGTGAGCGGATCCTCGAGGACCTGCTGGTCGACGCCGAGCGGCGGCTCGCCGACGAAGGCATCGGCGGTGACATCTTCCTGTTCAAGAACAACACCGACTCCGCGGGCAACTCCTACGGCTGTCACGAGAACTACCTGGTGACGCGCGCGGGCGAGTTCTCCCGGATCGCGGACGTGCTCCTGCCGTTCCTGGTGACCCGCCAGCTCATCTGCGGGGCCGGCAAGGTGCTGCAGACGCCGCGGGGCGCGGTCTACTGCCTGTCCCAGCGTGCGGAACACATCTGGGAGGGCGTCTCGAGCGCGACCACGCGTTCGCGGCCCATCATCAACACCCGCGACGAGCCGCACGCCGACGCCGAGCGCTACCGGCGGCTGCACGTCATCGTGGGCGACTCGAACATGGCCGAGCCGACGACGATGCTCAAGGTCGGCTCGGCGAACCTGGTGCTCGAGATGATCGAGGCCGGCGTCCAGTTCCGCGACTTCACCCTCGACAACCCGATCCGGGCGATCCGCGAGATCAGCCACGACCTCACCGGCCGCCGCCAGGTGCGGCTGGCCGGCGGGCGCGAGGCGTCGGCGCTGGACATCCAGCGCGAGTACCACGCCCGCGCGGTCCAGCACATCAAGGACAACGGCACGACGGCGGCGAACGAGCGCGTCGTCGAGCTGTGGGGCCGGGCCCTGGACGCGGTCGAGCAGCAGGACTTCGGCAAGATCGACACCGAGATCGACTGGGCGATCAAGCACCGGCTGGTCGAGCGCTACCGGCACAAGCACGACCTCGACCTGTCCAGCCCGCGGATCGCCCAGCTCGACCTGGCCTACCACGACATCCGTCGTGGCCGGGGCATCTTCGACCTGCTGCAGCGCAAGGGCCTGGTCCGCCGGGTCACCGACGACGGCGAGATCGAGGCGGCCAAGGACACCCCGCCCCAGACGACCCGGGCGAAGCTGCGCGGCGACTTCATCGCCGCCGCCCAGGCCGCCGGGCGCGACTTCACGGTCGACTGGGTGCACCTGAAGCTCAACGACCAGGCCCAGCGCACGGTCCTGTGCAAGGACCCGTTCCGTTCGGTCGACGAGCGCGTGGAACGCCTGATCAGCTCGCTCTGACGCGCGCACCCGCCCGGTGTTCCCTACGAAAGTCGCCGGGCGGGTGCGGCAGGATCGGCGGCATGCGTGTCGTGCTGCTGGTGCTCGCCCTGCTGGTCTCGATCGCGGCTCCGGCGTCGGCGGGCGAGCGGCCGCCGCGGTGGGAGCTCAAGCCGACCGGTGTCACGGCCCAGTTCCGCGGCCTGTCCGCGGTCAGCGCGCGGGTGGCGTGGGTCAGCGGCACGCAGGGCACGGTCCTGCGCACCGTCGACGGCGGCGCGACCTGGAAGTCCGTGGGGCCGCCCGGCACCGAGACCCTCCAGTTCCGGGACATCGAGGCCTTCGACGCCGCCCACGCCGTGGTCCTCTCCATCGGCCCCGGCACCGACTCCCGCGTCTACCGGACCGACGACGGCGGCGCGCACTGGCGCCAGACGTTCCAGAACACCGACGCGGCGGCGTTCTACGACTGCCTCGCCTTCTTCGACCCGTGGCGCGGCCTGGCGATGAGCGACCCGGTCGACGGCCGGTTCCGGGTCCAGGCCACCTTCGACGGCGGCCGCAGCTGGCGGCCGGTGCCCGAGAGCGGCTTCCCGCCCGCGCTGCCCGGCGAGGCCGGGTTCGCGGCCAGCGGCCAGTGCCTCACGACGGCCGGGCCGTTCGACGCCTGGCTCGCCACGGGTGGCGGCGCGACCGCCCGCGTCTTGCACTCCGGCGACGGCGGCCGGCACTGGACGGCGTCGGACACGCCGTTGCCCAGCAGCCCGTCGGCGGGCGTGTTCGCCCTCGCGTTCCGCTCACCGTCGCAGGGCGTCGCGATCGGCGGCGACTTCGCGAACCCGGACGCGCCCGGCCCGGCCGTCGCGCTGACCCGGGACCGCGGCCGCACCTGGACCACACCGGGCCAGTACCCGGCCGGCTACCGCTCCGGCCTGGCCTGGCGCGGCGGGACGGTGCTGGCGGTGGGCCCGGGCGGCAGCGACTACAGCCCGGACGGCGGCCGGCACTGGACGTCGTTCGACACGGGCAGCTTCGACAGCGTCGACTGCGTTGCCGGCGCCTGCTGGGCCGGCGGCGCCCAGGGCCGCGTCGCCCGGCTTCGCTAGAGCACCTGGCCGGTCGGGCGGACCAGGATCTCGTTGACGTCCACCGAGGGCGGTTGCTGCAGGGCGTAGAGCACCGCGCGGGCGACGTCGTCCGGTTCGAGCTTGGGCTTCTCGCGCTGTGCTTCGGTGAGGATGTCCGTGTCGGTGATGCCGGGGTTGATCAGCGTGACCCGCACGCCGGTGCCGACGGCTTCCTCGCGGATGGCGCCGGCCATGCCGGTGACGGCCCACTTCGTCGCGGAGTAGAGGCTCGCGTTGCGGACGTAGCGGCCGGCCACGGACCCGGTGATGAGCAGGTGGCCGGCGGTTTCCTTCAGCGCGGGCAGGGCCGCGCGGGCGGTGTAGGCGGCGCCGAGGACGTTCGTGCGGACCATGGGCTCCCACGCGCGCGGGTCGGGATCGTCGTCGCCGAAGAAGGAGGTCCCGACACCGATGCCGGCGTTGGCGAAGGCGGCGTCGAGCCGTCCGAACCGTTCGGCGGTCTCGGCGACGGCCCGGGAGATGCCCGGCCAGTCGCCGACGTCGGCACCGAGCGCGAGGGCCCGGTCTTCGCCGAGTTCGGCCGCCAGGGCCGTGACGGACTCGGCCTTGCGGGCGACGAGGGCGACCTTGAAGCCGGCGGCAGCGGCCAGGCGCGCGGTCGCGGCGCCGAGACCGCGGGAGGCGCCGGTGACGAGGAGAACGCGTTCATCCATGCGGTCCAGGCTAGGGAGTCAGGACGAGCCGGCCGCGCAGGCCGCCGGCCGCGAGCCGTTCGTGGGCGATGGCCGCCTCGGCCAGGGGCCGGACTCCGGCGACGCGCAGGGGGAGCGTTCCGTTCTCGGCCAGGCGGGCCAGCTCGGCCAGGCGTTCGCCGTCGGCGCGGATCCAGACGCCGCGGACCCGGATCCCGCGCAAGGGGATCGGGGCCGCGCCCGCGGCGAAGGCGACGAATTCGCCGCCGCCGCGGACCGCGTCGAGGGCGTCCAAGCCGAGGAGGGCCGTGTCGAGCGCGGCGTCCACCCCGCCCGGCACCACCGCGCGGACCCGGTCGGCCAGGGCCGGGCCGCGCGGGACGAACTCGTCCGCACCGAAGGCCCGGACCTGCGCTTCGTCGGCTTCGGCGGCGACGGCGACGACCCGCAGCTTCCGCGCGTGCGCGAGGGCGACGGCGTATCCGCCGACCGCCCCGGCCGCCCCGGTGACCAGCACCGTCCCGGTGGTCTCCACCAGATCCAGGGCCTGGGCGGCGGTGAGGGAGTTCAGGGGCAGGGTGGCGGCTTCGGCAGGGGAGGCGCCGGTGGGCGCGGGTGCGACGGCGGCGGAGTCCAGGACGATGTAGCCGGCGTAGGCGCCGAGCGGGGAGGCGATGCGGTCGCGCAGGCCGATCACGGCATCGCCCACCTGGAAGGGGGCCCGCTCGCCGGGTGGGCCGGGCCGGCTGCCGCGAGCTTCGCCCGGTCCCGCCGCGAGCCCGGCATCCCCGCCGATCGCGTCGATCTCGCCCGCGACGTCCCACCCCAGCCCGAGCACCGCCCGGGGCGGGATCACCCCCGCCGCGGTGAGCGCCCCGCTGCGGGTCGCCAGGTCCACCGGGTTCACCGCGGCCGCCGCCACCCGGATCCGCACCTGCCCCGGGCCCGGCTCGGGCACCGGGACCTCGGCGAACTCCAGCACTTCCGGTCCGCCGAACCGGCGGATCACCATCGCACGCATCCGAACCTCCTTCCCCGCGAACGTAGGGGGAGCTACTCTCCATCGGGAAGTACGCACTCGCAGGTGCCCACCCCACCAGGAGGTTCGCCCGGTGCCCACGCGCACGGCGGAACAGCGGCGGCAAGCCGAAAAAGCCGCCTACGACGCCTATCTCGCCGCCTGTCCGACGCGGAAGCTGCTCGACGAGATCGCCGGCAAGTGGGTCAGCCTCGTCCTGGTCGCGCTCGGTGACGGGCCGCTGCGCTACAGCGACCTTTCGCGGCGCATCGCCGGTGTCAGCCAGAAGATGCTCACCCAGACCCTGCGGGTGCTCGAACGGGACGGCCTCGTCCGCCGCGAGGTCACTCCCGCGGTGCCCGTCCGCGTCGACTATTCCCTTACGCCGCTTGGGGAATCGCTGCGGGCGCTGATGGCCGGGTTCAAGGCGTGGGCCGAGGCGAACTTCGAAGCCGTGGACGCCGCGCGCGCCGATTACGACGCGCGTACCCCGGACCTCACGATCGGTGCGGGCGGCGCGGGCTAGGCTCTACCGGGTGTCCACCGCACGTGCCGAACGGCTGGTCAATCTGGTGCTGGCCCTGTTGTCCACCCGGCAGTACCTCACTGCCGAGAAGATCCGCGGCATCGTGCCCGGATACGGCGACGCGGCCAGCGACGACGCCTACTTCCGGATGTTCGAACGGGACAAGACCGAGCTGCGCGAGCTCGGCATCCCCCTGGAAACCGGCCGCAACTCCGCGTTCGACGCGATCGAGGGCTACCGCATCGCCCGCCGCGACTACGAACTCGGCGAAATCGACCTCGCCCCTGATGAAGCCGCCGCGGTCGCGCTGGCGTCACGGCTGTGGGACTCCCCGGAGCTCACCGGTCAGGCGCAGGGCGCGCTCGTGAAGCTGCGCGCCGCCGGCCTGGAGGTCGACGACCAGGCGCCCACCGTCGTCGAGCCGCGGGTGCGCGCCGAACCGGCGTTCGGGCCGCTGCTGGCCGCGGTCCAGAACGGGCAGGCCGTGCGCTTCGAGTATCGCCGCAGCGGCTCGCCGGAGCGGATCATGCGGACCCTCGAACCGTGGGGTGTCGTGTCGTGGCGGGCCCGCTGGTACGTCGTCGGGCACGACCGCGACCGCGGGGCCACCCGCTGCTTCCGGCTTTCCCGCGTCACCGGGCAGGTGCGCCCGGTCGGCAAGCCCGGCGAGGTCCGGCGTCCCGAGGGGGTCAACCTGCTCAAGCTCGTCACGGCCACCGGCGACAGCGAGCCGTCGCCGGTCACCACCGCGCGGGTCTGGGTCGCCGACGGCCGCGCGGCCGGGGTCCGCCGCCGCGGCACCGTGGTCGGCCGCGCCGCCGTCGACGGCGAAGAGGGCGACCTCGTCGAGATCGGCCTGCTCTACCCGGAGTCCGCCGCCGACTGGATCAGCGCGCAGGGGCCGGACGTCGTGGTGCTCGAACCCGACGTGCTGGCCAAGAGCGTCCAGGACCGCCTCGAAGCCGTCGTCGCCCGGCAGGGGAGTGCGCGGTGAGCGGGTCCACCGACCGGATGCCGAGGCTGCTCGCGCTCGTGCCGTACCTGCTGGCGCGCCCGGGTGTCCGCATCGACGACGCGGCGCAGGACTTCGACGTCTCGCCCAAGCAGCTGCGCAAGGACCTCGAGCTGCTGTGGATGTGCGGGCTGCCCGGCTACGGCCCCGGCGACCTGATCGACCTGTCCTTCGAGGGCGACACGATCGTCGTCACGCACGACGCCGGGATGAGCCGCCCGCTGCGGCTGACCGGTGGCGAGGCGACCGCGCTGCTGGTGGCGCTGCGGGCGCTGGCCGAGACGCCGGGCGTGGTCGACGGCGACGCCGTGCGCCGCTCCATCGCCAAGATCGAGGCCGCCGCCGGGCAGGCCCAGCCGGCCGGGGTGGTCGTCGGCGGGGGAGTGCGCGAGGGCAAGAAGACGGCCCGGACCCGCGAGGAGGTCGCCCGCGCGCTGCAGGACGGGCGGGCGCTGCGGATCCGCTACTACACCGCCTCGAAGGACCAGATCACCGAGCGCACGGTCGACCCGATGCGGCTGCTGATCGTCCAGGCGGTCGGCTACCTCGAGGCCTGGTGCCGCCGCGCCGAAGGCGTCCGGCTGTTCCGGCTGGACCGGATCGACGAGCTGGCGATCCTCGGCGAGCCGTCGCGGCCGCCCGCGCACGCCCACCCCACGGACATCTCCGAGGGTGTCTTCCGGGAGCGGCCCGATCAGCGGGAGGCGGTCCTGGTCCTCGACCCGGACGCACGCTGGGTAGCCGAGTACTACCCGTGCGAGGAGCTCGACGAGCTCGACGGCGGCCGGCTGCGGATCCGGATGCGCTACGCCGACCAGTCGTGGATGGTGCGTCTCGTGCTGGGGCTGGGCGGGGAAGCGCTGGTGGAGAGCCCGGCGGACCTTGCCGCCGACGTCGGTCGCCGGGCCGCCGACGCGGTGGCCCGAGCCCGTCACCTTCCGTCAACCTGCGACCACTAGGCTGACGGCGTGCCGTACCTGCCCACCGCTGTGCTCATCGTGCTCGGCCTCGCCGTCCTCGTGGTCCTGCTGGTGCGGACCGTCAAGGTCTTGCGTGCTTTCCGGCGGACCGCAAGCATGGTGGCTACGAACACCCAGGACCGGGCGGGGCTCGTCCGTGCCCGGGCGGCGGGGTTGCGCGTCGCGTTCGCGCAGCGCCGCCACAAAGCGGAAAACCAGTAACATCCCTACCAGACGCAGATAGGAGGCCACCATGCTGAACGGATTGCAGCCGTGGCATTTGATCATCTTGGTGCTCGTCGTCGTGCTGCTGTTCGGGGCCAAGAGGCTTCCCGACGCGGCCCGGTCCATCGGCAAGTCCATGAAGATCTTCAAGGCCGAGACCAAGGACCTCACCGGCGACAAGGCCGCGGCGCACGAAGACGCCGAGCCCGCCGACACGAAGCAGATCCCGGCCAAGCCCGCCACGCCCGCTTCGACCGACCAGCAGGTCGCCGACCTGCAGCGGCAGCTCGACGAGCTGAAGAAGCAGCAGGCCGCCGACCAGCCGCAGAAGAACGTCAGCTGAGCGGTTCAGCAACACCTGGTCCCCTGTCCGCGGAGCGCGCCGGTCCCGGTGCGTTCCGCGCGGACTCCGACGAGAACGGAACAACCCGTGGCGGAACCCGCCTCCGGAAACGGTGACAGCCGCCGGTCGAAGCGGCGCAAGCGCAGCCGTCGCAGCAACCCCGACGGCACGATGACGCTCATCGAGCACATCTACGAGTTCCGCCGCCGACTCGGCTTCGCGTTGCTCGCGGTGGTGATCGGCGGGATCTTCGGGTTCATTTGGTTCGGCACGCACATCGGGCCGATCCCGTCGCTCGGCGACCTCGTCAAGGACCCGTACTGCGCCATCCCGCCGGATCGGCGGCTCGACAGCGCCGAAGGGTGCCGGCTGCTGCAGACCGTGCCGTTCGAGGCCTTCATGACGCAGCTGAAGGTCGGCATCGCGGCCGGGGCCGTGCTGCTCTCGCCGGCCTGGCTGTACCAGCTCTGGGCGTTCATCGCGCCCGGCCTGTACAGCAAGGAACGCAAGTACGCGCTGACGTTCGTCGCGTTCGCGTCGGTGCTGTTCGCCGGGGGCGCCGTGCTCGCCTACGTCCTCTTCCCGCACGCCCTGCAACTGCTCATGGGCTTCGGGCAGGACGCGTTCGTCACCGCGCTGACCGCGGACAAGTACATCTCGTTCCTGCTGTCGCTGCTGATCATCTTCGGCATCAGCTTCGAGCTCCCGCTGCTGGTGGTGATGCTCAACCGCGTCGGCGTGGTCAAGTACGTCCAGCTGAAGAAGTGGCGGCGCGGCATCGTGTTCGCGATCTTCGTCTTCGCGGCGTTCGCCACCCCCGGCTCGGACCCGTTCTCCATGCTCGGCCTCGCCGGCGCGCTCACCGTGCTGTTCGAGATCGCCGTGCAGATGGCCCGCTTCCACGACCGCAAGCTCGAAAAGGCCCGTGGCGACGAGGGCTGGGACAAGCTCGCCGACGACGAAGCCGCCCCGTTCGACTACACGCCGAGCACCATCGACGACGGGCCGTCCGCCCCGACCGCGTCCGGTGGCCGGTCGAGCACCGACGACGTCACCTAGTGGGACTGCACGCCGCGCTCGCCGTGCACCCGGCGTCGGGGCACGGCGCGGCCGCCCGGATCGCCGACACGGTCGCCGAGCGGCTGCGCACGGCGGTGGACCGGCTCGACGTGCTGGTCGCCCACAGCGTCGAGGAGTCCCGCGCGCTGATGCGGTCGTCCCACGCGGCCGGCCTGGACGTCCTGATCGTGCTCGGCGGCGACGGCGCCGCGCACCAGGGCGTCCAGTTCTGCGCGAACAACGCTGTCGCGCTCGGGCTGGTCCCGGCGGGCACCGGCAACGACTTCGCCCGCGCCCTCGGCATCCCCGGCGAGCCGCTCCCGGCGGTCGACGCGCTGGTGGCGGCCCTGCGCTTGGGTGCCCGGCGGCGGATCGACCTCGGCCGCGTGGGCGACACGTGGTTCGCGACGGTGCTGTGCGCGGGGTTCGACGCGAGCGTCAACGAGCGGGCGAACCGGATGCGGTGGCCGTCGGGACCGCGCCGCTACGACGTGGCGATCCTGGCCGAGCTGGCGGCGTTCCGCGCCCGCCCGGTGGTCGTCGACACGGGCACCGAGCGCCTGGAGCTCGACGCGACCCTGGTGGCGATCGGCAACACGAGGTTCTACGGCGGCGGCGTCCCGATCTGCCCGACGGCCGACCCCGAGGACGGCGTCTTCGACGTGACGATCATCGGCCACGCCACCCGCCGCGGCCTGATCCGCATGCTCCCGGGCCTGCGCACGGGCAACCACGTGACCCACCCGGCGGTCCGCACGCTGCGCGCCCGCGCGGTGACCTTGGCCGGCAACACGTGGCCCGCCTACGCCGACGGGGAACCGCAGGGCACGGTCCCGGTGACGGCCAGCTGCGTGCCGGGCGCGCTCACGGTGCTGGCCTAACGGTCGTAGCCGCCGGCCCGGGCCACCAGGTGCCGGAAGTGCGCCGGGGTCAGCAGGCGTCCCGCGTCGGCGAAGTACACGCCGCCGCAGCGGTGGCAGAACCAGCCCTGCTCCCACACCTGCCGGGCCGCCGGCACCCCGCGCCGCTGCCGGCGGTGGGCTCGCACCCGGCGGACGTACAACCAGCCCAGCACACCCACGGCGACGTACACCGCGAACGCCGGCAACGAGAGCACCGCGAACCCCAGCGCCTTCGCCGCCGCGCCGCCCGGAGGCGGGTCGTCGGCCGCCGAGAGCGGCAGCAGCAGGAAACAGCTCCCGGCCATCGCCAGCGCGATCGCCGCCGCCAGGAGGCCGCCGCCGCGGCGCGGGGGAGGGAAGGGGTCCAGTGCCCGGGCCACCGCCGTCACCGTCACGCCGCTGACCTGGCCGTTCGTCACGACCACGCCGTCGCCGGCCGGCACCGCGACCGCCGGGCCCTGGCCGCGGTAGTACGAGTGGCCGCCGTGGTAGGCCGCGGGCACGTGCTGCACCCGGTCCAGGAGGCCGCAGCTCGGGCACGGTTCGGTCATGCCCGCTCCGACGCGGCCCGGCAGCACCCGGTTCCGGTGTATAACGACCTATACTGCGGGCCGGTTTTCTTGATCAACGGCTACCGGCACGAACGAAAAACCGGCCAGGACCGGGTATCGGTCACGCGGCGTGCGGACCGCCGGGGGGATGTGGAACCCTGACGAGGTGGCCAGTAGCCCTTCTCCGTCCCCGGCCGAGGCCTATGCGGCCTCCACGCGCCGCGGGAAGTACCCCCAGCTGACGCGCTTCGCCGCGGAGGTGTCCTTCGAGTTCGACCGGTTCCAGATCCGCGGGTGCGAGGCCCTCGAGGACGGCCACGGCGTGCTGGTCTGCGCGCCCACCGGGGCGGGCAAGACGGTGGTCGGCGAGTTCGCCGTGCACCTGGCGCTGGCCGAGGGCCGCAAGTGCTTCTACACGACGCCGATCAAGGCGCTGTCGAACCAGAAGTACGCCGACCTCGTGGCCCGCTACGGCACCGACGCCGTCGGCCTGCTGACCGGCGACACCTCGATCAACGGCTCGGCGCAGGTGGTCGTGATGACCACCGAGGTACTGCGCAACATGCTCTACGCCGGCTCGTCGACGATCACCGACCTCGGGTACGTCGTGATGGACGAGGTCCACTACCTGGCCGACCGGTTCCGCGGCGCGGTCTGGGAAGAGGTCATCCTGCACCTGCCCGAACACGTCCGGGTGGTGGGGCTGTCGGCGACGGTCAGCAACGCCGAGGAGTTCGGCGAGTGGCTGGTGGAGGTCCGGGGCGACACGACGGTCGTCGTCGACGAGCACCGGCCGGTGCCGCTGTGGCAGCACATGCTGGTCGGGAACCGGCTGCTGGACCTGTTCGCGGGCGACGACGTGCACGCGCCGAACGCCGAGCTGCGGATCAACCCGACGTTGTTGCGCCGGACCGAGGAGATCGGCCGCCAGTACGCGCCGGCGGGGTTCCGCGGGCCGCGGGGCCGCCGGGGCGCGCCGCCGCGGATGCCGCGGTTCCGGCCGCCGTCGCGGGTGGACGTCGTCGAGCAGCTGGACCGGGCCGGGTTGCTGCCGGCGATCGTGTTCATCTTTTCGCGGGCGGGGTGTGACGCCGCGGTGGCGCAGTGCGTCCGGTCGGGGCTGCGGCTGAACGGGCCGGGCGAGGTCGAGGAGATCCGGAAGGTCATCGAGGAGCGCACGGCGGACCTGCCCGAGGGTGATCTCGGCGTGCTCGGTTACTGGGAGTGGCGGGAGGCGCTGGAGCGCGGGATCGCCGGGCACCACGCGGGGTTGTTGCCGGCGTTCAAGGAGACCGTGGAGGAGCTGTTCGTCCGCGGGCTGGTGAAGGTCGTGTTCGCGACGGAGACCCTCGCGCTGGGGATCAACATGCCGGCCCGCACGGTCGTGCTCGAGCGGCTGGTGAAGTACAACGGCGAGGCGCACGTCGACCTGACGCCGGGGGAGTACACCCAGCTGACGGGCCGGGCGGGGCGGCGCGGGATCGACGTCGAGGGGCACGCCGTCGTGGCGTGGCAGCCGGGGGTGGACCCGAAGCAGGTCGCCGGGCTGGCGTCGACGCGGACCTATCCGCTGCGGTCGTCGTTCCGGCCGGGCTACAACATGGCGGTCAACCTGGTGGCCCAGGTCGGTGCGGCCGAGGCGCGGGAGCTGCTGGAGCAGTCGTTCGCGCAGTTCCAGGCCGACCGGTCGGTGGTGGGGACCGCGCGGCGGATCGAGCGGAACAAGGAGGCCCTGAAGGGCTACACGGCCGCGGTGACCGGCGATTTCGACGAGATGCTGGAGTACGTCGAGCTGCGCTCGAAGATTTCGACGCGGGAGAAGGCGTTGTCGCGGCAGAACACGGTGGCGCGCCGGGCCGGGACGGCGGAGTCGCTGGAGAAGCTGCGCAAGGGTGACGTGATCGCGGTGCCGGCGGGCCGGCGGGCGGGGCTGGCCGTGGTGGTCGACCCGGGGCTGGACCCGATCCGGGAGCCGCGTCCGGTGGTGGTGACCGAGGACCGGTGGTCGGGGCCGCTGTCGGTGGCGGACTTCCCCGGTCCGGTGGAGGCGCTGGGGCGGATCAAGCTGCCCAAGCACATCGAGCTGCGGTCGCCGCGGACGCGGCGGGACATCGCCTCGACGTTGCGGAACGCCGGGATTTCGTTGCCGGGCCGGCAGAAGCGGCGGTCGGGGGCGAACGAGGACGGTGAGCTGGCGGCGTTGCGGCGGGCGCTGCGGGCGCACCCGTGCCACGGGCTGGCCGAGCGTGAGGCGAACCTGCGGTGGGTCGAGCGCTACCAGCGACTGGCCGCGGAGACGCAGCAGCTGGAGCGGAAGGTCGCGGCGACGACGCACTCGCTGGCGCGGGCGTTCGACCGGATCCTGGCCTTGCTGGGTGAGCGCGGTTATCTGGGGCCGGAGTCGGCGGGGGACGGGGAGGACCGCGTCACCGAGCACGGCCGGCGGCTGACCCGGCTCTACAGCGAGTCGGATCTGCTGGCCGCGGAGTGCATCCGGCACGGCGTGTGGCGCCAGCTCAACCCGGCCGAGCTGGCGGCGGTCGTGTCGACGCTGGTGTTCGAGGCGCGCCGGGACACCGCCGGTGAGCCGCGGTTGCCGGGTGGTGCGGTGCCGGAGGCGTGGCAGGAGACGGCGCGGTTGTGGGTGGAGCTGGCCGACGACGAGCGGCGGCACCGGCTGGACCGGACGCGGGAGCCGGACGCCGGGTTCGCGTGGCCGGTTTATCGCTGGGCGCGGGGTGAATCCCTGGAGAAGGTGCTGACCGCGGCGGAGGCCAACGGGCAGGAGCTGTCGGCGGGTGACTTCGTGCGCTGGTCGCGGCAGGTGATCGACCTGCTCGACCAGATCCGGGACGTGCTGGGCAAGGCGGATCCGGTGGGTGCGGCGGCGGCCGACGCGGTGAAGGCGCTGCGTCGCGGGGTCGTGGCCGCGGGCGCGGCGTGAACTTGGTGTTAGCGCAGCTCGGCGGCCGGGTGACCGGTGCGCGTGGACACGTGTGCTCGGGTCCGACCTGTGGTTGGATCGCGGGCGACACCGTGTGTGCGCGGCTTGGGCGGTGTTTCGGGGTGGACAGCGAGATGAGTGAAGCAGGCGGAGGCAGACGATGAGCACGCCGTATGGCGGCAACGACCCACAGCAGCCCCAGTACGGGCAGCAGCCGGGCGGCGCGTACCCGCCGAGCGGCTCGCAGGAGCAGCCGCAGTGGGGGCAGCCGCAGCAGCCTTCTTACGACCCGAACCAGCAACAGCAGTGGGGCCAGCCGCAGCAACCCCAGCAACCACAGCAACCACAGCAGTGGGGGCAGCAGCCGGGCGGGTACGCCCCGCCGCAGCAGCCGCAGTGGGGCCAGCAGCCACCGCCGTACGGGCAGCAGCCCGGCGGTGGGTATCCGCAGAGCGGGCCGCAGGCGCAGCCGCAGTACGGGCAGCAGCCCGGTGGGGCGTACCCGCAGAGCGGGCCGCAGGCGCAGCCGCAGTACGGGCAGCAGCCGCCGGGCGGCCAGTACGACTACGGCCGGCAGTTCCCCGGCGCGGGCGCGCCGGAGGGGGAGCAGCCGGCGAAGTCGAAGAAGGGCCTGCTGATCGGGGTCGCCGCGGTGGTCGCGGCGGTGGCCGTGTTCCTCGTTCTCGGGTTCGTCGCGCCGGGGTTCCTGAAGACGCAGGTCTTCAACAACACCCAGATGCAGACCGACGTGCAGAAGCTGCTGACCGAGACCTACAAGATCGACGGCGTCACCGGCGTCACCTGTCCCGCCGAGCAGAAGGTGGAGGACGGGGCGAAGTTCGAGTGCACCGCCACGATCGCGGGCAAGCCGCAGCAGGTGCCGATCACGGTGAAGGGCGACGGCGGCAACTACGAGGTTTCCCCGCCGGTCGCGAAGTAGTGCTTGCGGAGCCCGGCCACTTATCCGGTGGCCGGGCTCCGGCGTTTCCGGAGATGATCCGGGCATGAGCGACTTCGAGATCCGGACGCTGGCGACCGCGGAGCACCGGGCCGCGAGCAACCTGTTCCGGGAAACCGTGCACATGCCGCCGTCCGACGACGCCGAATGGGTGTACGCGGCGCGGTACTACCAGCCCGGCGGCGCGCTGGGGGCGTTCGACCCGGAGCTCGTCGGGACCGCGCGGTCGTTCGACGCGGAGCTGACGGTGCCCGGTGGGGCGCGGCGGCCGACGGTGGGTGTCACCTCGGTCGGTGTCCGTGCCGACCGCACCCGCCGGGGTGTGCTGCGGGCGTTGATGACGGCGCAGCTGGAGGACTTCGCCGCGCGTGGGGTGGTGTTCGCGAACCTGCTCGCGTCCGAGGCGGGGATCTACGGCCGGTTCGGCTACGGCTTGGCGACGCGGTGCCGCACCTACAGCCTGGACCCGCGCCGGGCGCGGTTGCGGCCGGACGCGCCGGTGGGCGGCGAACTGGAGCTGCTGGACCTGGAGCGGGCCCTCGAGGTCTGTCCCGGGGTGTACGACGGCCTCGAGCACCGGCCGGGGATGATGTCCCGGCCCGACGTGCTGTGGCGGCTCTACGAGATGCAGCTGCGGCGGCACGCCACGCCGGCGAAGGCGGTCGTGCACCACGGCCCCGGTGGGCCGGACGGGTTCGCGATCTACCACGTCGACGGGGCGATGGCCCACCCGTGGACCACGACACTGGAGGTGTCGGACCTGTTCGCAGGCTCGGCGACGGCGTTCGCGGGGCTGTGGCGGTTCCTGCTCGGCATCGACCTGGTGGACCGGATCGCCGCCGAATCGCGGCCGCTCGACGATCCGATCGAGCTGCTGCTGGCCGACCACCGCGGCGGGAAGGTCGGCGGGATCGAGGACGAGCACTGGCTGCGGCTCGTCGACGTCGGCGCGGCCCTGTCCGCCCGCGAGTACGGGCACGCCGACCCGGTGGTCGTCGAGGTGACCGACCCGCTGCTGCCCGGCAACAGCGGCGGCTACCTCGTCACCCCGGACGGCGCCGGGCGCACGGACGGGCCGGCCGGGCTCCGCATGGACGTCACCACCCTGGCCATGGTCTACCTCGGCACCTGGCGGCCGTCGGCGCTGGCGGACGCGGGGCGGATCGAGGTCCTCGACCCGCGGGCGC
Organism: Amycolatopsis sp. MtRt-6; assembly: GCF_017308975.1. Classification (GTDB taxonomy): domain Bacteria; phylum Actinomycetota; class Actinomycetes; order Mycobacteriales; family Pseudonocardiaceae; genus Amycolatopsis. Next base: position 162,325 of record NZ_JADWPD010000007.1, read on the forward strand.
CGGCGGCCGCGGACCTGCTTTTCGGCACCCGGGTGGCGGCGTGGAGCGGCAGCTACTTCTGAGCTTTGCGGAAAACCGCATTCCGGACTCGCCGGTCGCGCGGCAAGATCGGGAACATGACCGCTTTCGACGTTCGCCCGATCACCGAGGAAGAGCGGCGCAGCACGTTCGACGTGCTGCGCCGGGCGTTGCACACCCAGCGCGTCACCGACGAACGCTGGGCCCGGGTGGGGGAGTCCTGGCCCGCCGCGCACAAGTTCGGCGCGTTCGAAGGCGGGAGCCCGATCGGGATCGTCAGTGCCTACGACACCGAGATCGCCGTCCCGGGCGGGCGGACGCTGCCGGTGGCGGCGGTGGAGGGCGTCGGCGTCCGCCCCGACCGGACCCGCCGTGGGGTGCTGACCGCGATGATGGCCGCGCAGCTGGCCGGCTTCGCCGCCCGGGGGGTGCCGCTGGCCGTCCTGCACGCCAGCGAACCGACGATCTACGGGCGGTTCGGCTACGGGTCGGCCACGCTGGGCAAGACCGTGCGGGTGCAGCGGCCCGCGGCCCGGTTGCACGAGCGCGTGGCGGCCGGCGGCGACGTCCGGCTGCTCTCGCCGGAGGATGCGGTGAAGGAGATTCCCGGGCTGTACCGGCGGATCGGGCTGCACCGGCCGGGCATGATCGGGCGTCCGGAGCAGTGGTGGCCGATCTCGCACGACCGGCAGGTCGTGGACGGCGAGCACCTCGTCGCGGTCCACAGTGGACCGGACGGTGACGACGGCTTCGTCGTGTACGCCACGATCAACCGGCGGCGGTTCGAGGCGCCGGACGACGGCGCGGTGCTGGACGTGCACGACCTGCACGCGGCGAACCCGCGGGCGCGGGCCGCGCTGTGGCGGTACCTGCTGTCGGTCGACCTGGTTTCCGGCGTGCACGCCCGTTTTCGCCCGGTCGACGAGCCGCTCGCGCTGATGCTGACCGACCACCGGCACGCGGCCACCCTCGCCGTCGAGGACGACCTGTGGCTGCGGCCGGTCGACGTCGCGGCCGCGCTCGCCGGCCGCGCGTACGGCGCGGCCGGCCCGGTGGTGCTGGCGGTGACCGACCGGCAGCTGCCGGCCAACACCGGGCACTACGAGATCGGCCCGGACGGCGCCCGGCGCACCGGCGCGGCCGCGGACCTGGCCCTCGACGTCGACACCCTCGGCATGCTCTACCTGGGGCAGTGGAGCGCGACGACGCTGGCGGAGGCGGGCCGCGTCGACGTCCGCGACGCGGCGGCGCTCGGGCGGGCCGACGAGCTGTTCACCACGCGGACCGCACCGTGGTGCGGCACGCACTTCTAGGCGCCGGGCAGGGCCTTGAGGAGCCGTTCGACGGAGTTGCCGAGGTTCCACCGCTCGGCCAGCTCGGCGACCCGCGCGGGGTCGGCGGGCGTGGCGGGGACGGTGTCGGGCCGGGTCTGCTCGACGGGCGCGTCGACGGCCACGCGGACGACGGTCGGGGCGACGGCGAGGTAGTCGGCGGCCTCCTTCAGCCGCAGCCGCGTCTTGAGCGGGAGGGCGGAGTCGCCGGCTTCGCTCGCCTTGACGAGGGCTTCGAGCGAGCCGAACTGCGTGATGAGCTTCGCGGCGGTCTTCTCGCCGATGCCGGCGACGCCCGGCAGGCCGTCGGAGGGATCGCCGCGCATCATCGACATGTCCGCGTACGCGGGCCCGGCGGTCTCGAGGGGCAGGCCGTAGCGCTCGGCGATCTCGGCCGGCCCGAGGACTTCGGCCTTGGCCCAGCCCTTGCCGACGTAGATGACCGAGGTGGGCGTGGGTTCGGTGCGCACGAGCTGGAAGAGGTCCCGGTCGCCGGTGATGACCTCGACCGGATCGGTCTTCTCGCGGGTGGCGAGCGCCCCGATGACGTCATCGGCCTCGTAGCCGGCGGCTTCGGCGGTGGCGAAACCGAAGGCTTCGAGCAGGTCGAGGATGATCGGCACCTGCGGGGTGAGGGTGTCGGGGACCTCTTCGACGTCGGGGCCGCTGCCGGTTTCTTCGGCGACGCGGTGCGCCTTGTAGCTGGGCAGCAGATCGGTGCGGAACTTCGGCCGCCAGTCGGCGTCCAGGCAGCAGACGAGCCGCGCGGGCCGCCGGTCGGTGAGGATCCGCGCGATGGTGTCGGCAAACCCGCGCACGGCGTTGACCTGGGTTCCGTCGGCGGCGCGCATGGAGTCGGGCAGGGCGAAGAAGGAGCGGAAGTAGAGGCTCGCGGAGTCGAGCAGGGCAAGGGATCCGGTCACCCGCACAGCCTGCCACGCCCGAGGCCCGGGCGAGTGGTCCCCATGCGCCCCAATGTGGCCTTCGGTGCGTCCAACGCACCCAAGGCCACATTGGGGCGCAAGAGCCGGGTCGCCGGCGCGCAGGGCCTCGCTGCCCGGCCGGGCGCCGGGTTGCGTCACCCGGCTCGGCATGTCGCGGGCCCGGGCGCGGCCGCTGGGGCCGGCGCCCCACTAGGCTCGCCTTCATGTCGCGTCGTTCCCTCCACACGCCCGCTCCCGATGCTGCCGCCCTTCGGGCGCGGCTGGACCGTGCCCGCGCCGCCGCGGCTGCCGCCGGTACCGATGCCCTGCTGATCGCGCCCGGGTCCGATCTGCGGTACCTGCTCGGGCAGGCCGGGGGCTCCTTCGAGCGGCTCACCACCCTCGTCGTCCCCGCCGACGGCACCCCCGCGCTCGTCGTGCCGAAGCTGGAGGCGCCCGGGTACGCCGACGTGCCCACCGACGACCTCGGCGTCGAACTGCTCACCTGGGTCGACGGTGACGACCCCTACAAGCTCGTCGCCGACCGGCTCGGCAAGCCCGGCCGGGTCGCCGTCAGCGACTTCACGCCCGCGCTGCACGTGCTCGCGCTGCGGGCCGCCCTCGGCACCGCCGAGCAGACCCTGGCCGGGCCCGTGGTCCGCGAGCTGCGGATGCGCAAGGACGCCGCCGAGATCGCGTCGCTGCGCGAGGCCGGCGCGGCCATCGACCGGGTGCACGCCCGCGTCCACGAGTGGCTGCGGCCGGGCCGGACCGAGGCCGAGGTCGGCGCCGACATCGCCGCGGCCATCGTCGAAGAAGGCCACGTCCAGGCGGACTTCGTGATCGTCGGCTCCGGGCCGAACGGGGCCAGCCCGCACCACGACGTCTCCGGCCGTGTCATCGAAAAGGGTGACGTCGTGGTCGTCGACATCGGCGGCCCGCTGCCCGCCGGCTACAACTCCGACTCCACCCGCACCTACGCCGTCGGGACGCCGCGGGACGCCGACGTGGCCGAGACCTACGCCGTGCTGCAGCGCGCCCAGGCCGCCGCGGTGGCCGCGGTCAAGCCGGGCGTCACCGCCGAGGCCGTCGACGCCGCCGCGCGGGACGTCATCGCCGAGGCGGGCTTCGGGGAGTACTTCATCCACCGCACCGGGCACGGCATCGGCCTCGACGTGCACGAGGAGCCCTACATCATCGCCGGCAACGCGCTGCCGCTGGCGCCGGGCATGGCTTTCAGCGTCGAGCCGGGTATCTACCAGCCGGGCCGGTGGGGCGCCCGGATCGAGGACATCGTCATCGTCACCGAAGACGGCGTCGAGTCCGTCAACAACCAGCCGCACGAGCTCGTCGTGCTGGACGCATGACCACCGGCGGCCTGGAGCCGCTGGACCAGTCGATCGTCCAGGAGCTCGCGGCGGACGGGCGGCGCAGCTTCACCGACCTCGCCGAGCGGGTCGGGCTGTCGGTGTCGGCGGTGCACCAGCGGGTGCGCCGCCTCGAGCAGCGCGGGGTCATCCTCGGCTACACCGCCCGGCTCGACGGCGAGCAGATCGGCCTCCCGCTGACGGCGCTGATCTCGCTGACGCCGAACGACCCGGCGGCACCGGACGACTACCCGCAGCGGATCCAGCACATCAAGGAGATCGAGTCGTGCTACTCGGTGGCCGGCGACGAGTCCTACATCCTGCTGGTGCGCGTCCAGTCGCCGCTGGCGCTGGAGGACCTGCTGCGCCGGATCCGGGAGGCCGCCAAGGTGTCCACTCGCACGACGGTGGTGCTCTCTACGCCGTTCGAGGGACGTTCGCCCACGTTCTGACCCAGCGCTCCGCCCGGCAGCCGGGGCGCTGGTACGGTAAAAGGTATGGCAACACGTAAGGTCACGCTTTCGCTGGACAGCGGCGCGCTGGAATTCGCCGAACGAGCCGCGAAAGCCCACGGAATCTCGGTCTCGTCCTGGCTGTCGAAGGCGGCCAGGCGCGAGGCGGTACGCACGGGTTACACCCCGCAGAAGCCGGAACCGGCCGTCGCGGAGTCGGACGAGGCCGAGCGGAGCGCGGCGGAAAAGGATCTGCGTGCGCAGGGGTGAAGTCTGGACGTACCACCCCCCGACCGAACCGGCCCGGCAGCGCACGGTGGTGCTGCTGTCCTCGGACGGGGTGAACGAGTCCGAGCGCCCGTGGCTGCTCGGCACCGAACTGCTCGACCGCGACCCCATGGACATCCTCGGCGTGGCGATCGACGCCCGCTACTGGGTGTCCACGCTCAACCTCACCCGGCTGTACCGCCCGTGGTTCGACGAGCGGATCGCCGAGATCGACCAGGACGTCCAGGAGCGCATCGACATCGCGCTGCGGGCCGCGCTCGACCTGTGAGCCCGGTGGCCAAGGCGCACAGGGCGAACACCGCGCCGAGGACGCTGGAACCGGCCCAGCCCGCGACGGCGAACGCGGCCGTCGTCGTGGTGGCGCCCAGGGCCGAGCCGAGCGAGTAGAAGAGCATGTAGCCACCGATGACGCTGCTGGTCGCGTCGGGGTGCGCGGTGGTCAGCAGATGCTGGTTGCTCACGTGTACGGCCTGCGCGGCGAAGTCGAGCACGACCACGCCGGCGACGACGAGCCACAGCGACCACGACGCCTGCCCGATCGCCGCCCACGAGACGGCGAGCAGGGCGAGGGCACCGACGGTGACCGCGCGCGCGAAACCGGCGTCGGCCCAGCGGCCCGCGCGGGCGGCGCCCAGCGCGCCGACCAGGCCGGCGAGTCCGAACAGGCCGGTCTGCGCCTCGGTCAGCCGCCACGGCTCGGCGGCCAGGGGCAGCGCCAGACCGCTCCACAGCGTGCCGAACGAGGCGAACAGGAAGAACGCGACCAGCCCGCGCGAGACGAACAGCCGCTCGCGGAACAGCCCGCCCAGCGACGTCAGCACGTCCCGGTACGAGGAACGGCGGGGGTGCGGGTCGGGCGGCAGCGTCTTCAGTGCCAGCCCCGCCAGTGTCACCAGCAGCACGGCGAGCACGACGTACACGCTGCGCCAGCCCCACGCCGTGGCCAGCGCCCCGGCTGCCACCCGGGCGCCGAGGATGCCGAGCACGACCCCGGACGTCACCACGCCGAGCGTGCGGCCGCGGTCCGCGGGCGTGGCGCTCGCCGCGGCGTAGGCGACGGTCGTCTGGACGACGACCGCGAACAGACCGGCGACGGCCAGCCCGGCCAGCAGCACCCAGAGCCGGGTCGCGGCCGCGGCGACGACCGCGCCCGCCGCCGTCAGCACGAGGTGGCCCGCGATGAGCTTGCGCCGGTCCGCCAGATCGCCGAGGGGCACCAGCAGCGCCAGCCCGGCCAGGTAACCGAGCTGGCCGGCCGCGACGAGCCAGCCCAGGTCCGCCGCCGGTACGCGCAGGTCCGCGCCGATCCCGGCGAGCGCGGGCTGAGCGGCGTAAACGCTCGCGACGGCGACCGCGCACACCGCGGCCGGCAACGTGTTCCGGCCCATCGCGCCCCCATCAGTAGCGAATTGCAACTGATCTGACCGTACGGCAGAATGGTTTCAAACAGCAACTCTTCAGGAGGAGTGGTGGCCGACAGCTGGACCGACCCGGACTGTCCGGTGGCGCGCACGCTCGACCTCGTCGGCGACCGCTGGAGCCTGCTCGTCGTCCGCGACGCCATGGACGGCGCGCGGTCGTTCACCGACTTCCAGCAGCGCACCGGGATCGCCCGCAACATCCTCACCGACCGGCTCCGCCGCCTGACCGACCGCGGCGTCCTCGACCGGCGGACCGCGCCATCGGGACGGCGGCCGGTCTACGTCCTGACCCCGGCGGGACGCGACCTCTTCACGGTCATCGTCGCCCTCCGGCAGTGGGGCGAACGGCACGCCTTCGCCGCCGGCGAGGCCCACTCGGTCCTGGTCGACGACCACGGCCTGCCGCTGCCGCCGCTGCAGGTCATGGGCTCGGACGGCACCCACGCGGACGTGGGCACGACCTCGGTCCGCAAAGTGCGCTGAGCGGTCAGCGGGCGACGACCTCCGGGACCGCGTGGAGCTTGCCGTCCGCGCCGGCGATACAGGCGGCGTTGCCCTCCTTGGCCGCGACGAACTCCGTCAGGCAGTTGGCGATCGCCGCGTGGCCGGCGGCGTTGGGGTGGAACGACTCCTGCAGCGCGTGCCCGGCGCGCTCGGCGTGGCCGAGGTCGGCCAGCTGCAGTGTCAGCCGGGTGAACCATTCCGTCGCCGGGTTCGCGCCGCCGCTGCACGCCTCGTGCTTGACGCCCGCCTTGGCCAGGTCCAGGAACCGGGCGCCGGCCTGCTGGGCGGCCGCCTTGAGCCCCGAAGACAGCACGCCGATGCCGGTCTGGGCGATCCAGCGCAGGTCCTCGGTGCGGAACGGGCAGCCGTTGAGGGTGCGCAGGTCCTCGGGCAGGTCCGGGCCGATCGGTGCCGCGTAGGACTGCAGGATCAGCTGGTAGTCCGCGGGGACGTAGCCCGCCTGCGCCAACACCGCCTTCACGTCCGAGACCGCCTTCGCGACCTTCGGCACCATCGCGTCCACTTTGGACTGCCAGGTCCGCTTCAGCGCGGTGCTGCACGGCGGGCCGCCGGCGTCGAACCACGCCTTGAAGCACTCGTTGACCTGGTTGGAGAACTTCGGCTCGTCGTTCGCGCCGACCGCGATCACCACCGCCGCCACCCGGTGGTCCTTCACCAGCGTGGCCAGCTGCTGCGCCTGCGATCCCTCCGTCCACTGCTTGACGTCGCCGAGCGCGACCTGCTCGGCGGGCGCGCCGGAACAGCCGAAGTTGACGTGCGCGGTCACACCCGGGATGGCGACCTTCTCGACGAACGCGTTGGGGGAGCGGTGGCACCAGTTGCCGCCCTGGCCGTTGGTGGCGGGGGTGTACTGGCCGGCGCCTTCGCCGGAGACGGTGCTGTCGCCCATCGCGACGACGGTGAGCGGACCGGTGCCCGGCGGGCCCTGCCGCGGCTGCGGCCGCCCGGGTTTGCTTTCCGAGCCGAAGAAGACGAAGAAGCCGGCCAGCAAGGCCACGCACGCGAGGACGAGGGCTCCCCAGTACCACCGAAGACGTCGCATCGCCGTCGATTCTACGGATCGGTCCGGCGGTGGACACGGTGCGTCACCGCAGCCAGGTTCGCGCCAGCCGGACGAGCGACTGTGCCAGTGTCGCCGTGCCGAGCTCCCGGTCCCGGAGCCAGTGCCGGACCTGCTCGGCGGAGAGGGCCGCGAGCAGGACGTCCGTGGCGATCTCGGCGTCGGCCGCGCCGCCGGTGCCGAGCAGGTGCCGGCAGTGCTGCCGCCACAGCGCGTGCGCGCCCGTCCGGAACCGGGCCCCGGTCGTGGCGGTTTCCGACAGCAGCACGAGGTCCAGCTGCCGCTCCAGGAATTCCAGGTAGGCCTCGACGAACGCGCCGAGGCGGTCGGCGGGCTGGGCGCCGGGGCCCAGCGGTGGCGGGCCGGTGAGGATCCGCTCCTGGAGTTCGCGTTCGCGCTGGTCGAGCAGGGCCATCGCGAGGCCGCCCTTGTCGCCGAAGCGGCGGTAGAGCGTGCCTTTGCCGACGCCGGCGGCGCCCGCGACGTCGTCCATGGTCACCGCGTCGACCCCGCGTTCGGCGAACAGCTGCTCGGCGGCCTCCAGGACGCGGATGCGGTTGCGGGCCGCGTCCGCCCGCTCGCGGACGGGTGCGCCGAGGAGCGGCAGCTCGGCGGGCGTTGACGAAGCGGACTGCGGTCCGCTACGGTTCGAGGACATAAGCGGACTCTAGTCCGATTCTCCGTCCGGCGGAAGCCGACCCCCTTCGAGGAGCATGGTCATGCCCGATCTGCTGCACATTTCCGCGTCCCCCCGCGGCGAAGCGTCCCAGTCGCTGCGGCTGGCAGCTACTTTCCTGGACACCTACCGCAGCCTGCACCCGGACGCCGACATCGACGAATGGGACCTCTGGGACGGCTCGCTGCCCGCGTTCGGCCCGGCCGCGGCCCGCGCCAAGATGACCGTCTTCGGCGGCGGCGCCCCGCAGGGCGAGGAAGCCGAAGCGTGGGCCGCGGCGCGGGCGGCGTTCGCGAGGTTCGACGCCGCCGACCGGATCCTCTTCAGCGTGCCCATGTGGAACTCCGGCGTGCCGTACGTGCTCAAGCAGTTCGTCGACGTCGTGTCCCAGCCCGGCTGGATCTTCGGCGTCGACCCGGTCACCGGCTACCGGCACCTCCTGGAAGGCCGCGGCAAGCGCGCCGCGGTCATCTACACGAGTGCGGTGTGGGCACCCGGCCTCGGTCGTGAGTTCGGCGCGGACTTCCAGGCCCCGTTCTTCACCGGCTGGCTCAACTGGACGGGCATCGACGACGTCACCGAGATCCGGTTCCATCCCACCCTCACCGGCGACGCCGAGGAAGCCGGCCGGGTCGCGCACGAAACCGCCCGCGACACCGCGAAGACCTTCTGACGATCAGCCCGCCTGGGTCAGGTCCGTGGCCGCCGCCAGTTCGGCCGCGAGACCGGCGATCGCCGGCACCGCCGGGTTGTCGTGGCCCGGCCGCCACACCAGTTCCGTCCGGGCGACGTCGCCGTCCAGGGGCACGAACGCCACGCCGGTGCGGCGCAGGGTGTGCGACGAGCGGGTCAGCCGGGTCACCCCGATGCCGGCCGCGACCAGCCCGAGCAGGCCCTGCACGGTGGCGGCCCGCTGCACCACCCGCGGGGTGAAACCGGCCGCCGCGAAGTCGTCGTCGTAACCGCGGTGCCACGGTTCCCAGCTGTCGCGCGGGGTCAGCACCCACGGCTCGCCGGCCAGGTCGGCCAGCTTCAGCGACGCCCGTCCGGCCAGCGGGTGCTCCGCCGGCAGCACCGCGCAGACCGGCTCGGTCAGCAGCGTCCGGGACGCCAGGTCGTCGACCAGCGGCGGCCGGGTGAACGCCAGGTCGAACCGGCCCTCGCGCAGCCCGTCGACGAGCTCGGCGATCGACGCCTCCGCCGTCGTCACCGCCAGCTCGGGAAACCGCTCCCGGACCGCGCGGACCACCGGCGGCAGCAGGTAGTTCGCCGTCGTGGCCAGGAAAACCAGCCGGACCGCGCCGATCTCGCCGCGCGCCGCCCGCCCGAGCGTCGCGACGGCTTCTTCGGCGCGGGCCAGCACCGCGCGGGCCTCGGGCAGGAAGAGCCGGCCGACGGCGGTGAGCCGCGCCCCGCGCGCGTCGCGGTCGAACAGCCGGACGCCGAGTCCCCGTTCCAGCACGGTGATCTGCTGGGACAGCGACTGCTGCGCCAGGTGCAGCCCGGCGGCGGCGCGGGTGAAGCTGGTCGCCTCGGCGACGGCGACGAAGTAGCGGAGCTGCCGCAACTCGGGGGTCACAGGCTCAGACTGTAGCCGCGGCAGGACATCGGTGTTGGCGGCCCGGCCGTGACCGGCTCCACGATGGGAGGGAGGAAAGCACTGGGAGGACACGGAAAATGACGAACACCGACGGCCGCGTCTGGCTGATCACCGGCTGCTCCGCCGGCTTCGGCCGGGAGATCGCGCTGGCCGCACTCGCCGCGGGCGACCGGGTGCTGGCCACCGCCCGCCGCCCGGAAACCCTCGCCGAACTGCGGGAACGCGGCGGCGACCGGCTCCGGACCGCGGCACTGGACGTCACCGACGCCGGGCAGATCGACACGGCGGTCAAGGCGGCGCTGGAGGCGTTCGGCCGGATCGACGTCGTGGTCAACAACGCCGGCAGCGGCTCGGTCGGCGCGGTCGAAGAACTCACCATGGCCGAGCTGCGCGCGCTGATGGAGGTCATGTTCTTCGGCGCGGTCGCGGTCACCAAGGCGGTGCTGCCGCACCTGCGCGCGCAGGGCAGCGGCACGGTCGTGCAGATCAGCTCGATGGGCGGGCAGCTGTCGCCGCCCGGCTACGGCGCCTACTGCGCGCCGAAGTTCGCGCTGGAAGGCATTTCGGAGGCCCTCGCCGCGGAGGTGGCGCCGTTCGGGGTACGGGTGCTGATCGTCGAGCCGGGCGCGTTCCGCACCGAGTTCGGCGGCGGCCGCATGCACCGCTCCCGCACGATCGACGCGTACGCGGCCTCGACCGGCGGAACGCGAGCGGCGGTCGAGAGCATGGACGGCACCCAGCCCGGCGACCCGGCGAAGGCGGCCGCGGCGATCGTCCGCGCGGTGGGCAGCGAAGACGCCCCGCTGCGCCTCGCGCTGGGCGCGGACGCCGTCGAAGCGATCCGCGCTCACCACGAAGCCGTCGCGGCGGACCTGGCCGCCTGGGAGGAGGTCAGCCGGGCCACCGCGCTGGAGTAGTTGCGTCGCGGCCGCCGCTACACTCCGGACGGCGACGGGGGGACCGCGATGAGCGGGAGCAAGGTACTGGTGGCCGGGGCGAGCATCGCGGGGCCCGCGCTGGCGCATTGGCTGTGCCGGCGGGGAGCCGAGGTCACCGTCGTGGAACGGGCGCCCGGGCTGCGGCCCGGCGGGCAGGCAGTGGACGCGCGCGGGGTGGCCAAGGAGGTCATCCGGCGGATGGGGCTGGACGCGGCGGTGCGCGCGGCCCGCACCGAGACCGCCGGCGCGCACACCGTCGACGCCGACGGGACCGTGCTGGAGACCTTCCACGCCGAAGACGACGGCGGCGACGGCTACATCGCCGACATCGAGATCCTCCGCGGAGACCTGTCCCAGGTGCTCTACGAAGACACCCGCGACGGCGTCCAGTACCTGTTCGGCGACCGGATCGCCGAACTCGCCCAGGACCCCGACGGCGTCGACGTCACCTTCGCCGGCGGCGACCGGCGGCGCTTCGACCTCGTGGTCGGGGCCGACGGGCTGCACTCGGCCCTGCGCGCCATGGTCTTCGGGCCGCGCGAGCGGTTCGTCCGCCACCTCGGGCTCGTACTCGCCTTCTACAGCGTGCCCAACGAGTTCGGGATCGACCGCTGGATGCTCGACCACCAGCACGAGGGCCGCTCGGCCGGCCTGCGGCCGCTCAAGGACCCCACCCGGGCCATGGCCATGCTGTCCTTCCCGTCGGACGGCTTCGACGTCGACCACCGGGACGTCGAGGCGCAGAAGCGCTTGCTGCGCGAGCGGATGGCCGGCCTGGGCTGGCAGACGCCGCGCATCCTCGCGCACCTGGACGACACCCCGGACTTCTACCTCGACCAGGTCGCCCAGGTGGTCATGGACCGCTGGTCGACCGGCCGGGTGGGGTTGATCGGCGACGCCGCGTGCTGCTCCTCGCCGATGTCCGGTGGCGGCACCGGGCTGGCCCTCGTCGGTGCCTACCTGCTGGCCGGCGAGCTGGCCGCCGCCGGGTGGGACCCCGAAGCCGGGTTCGCCGGCTACGAGACGCGGATGCGCCCCTACGTCGAAGCCAACCAGGAGATCGGCCGGTTGCACGTCCACAGCCGCGACACCGGCGCCGAGCCCGACATGGCGGCGCTCATGCCGCTGATCGAGCGTGCGATCAACGGCGTGGACCTGCCCGATTACGCCGAGGTACCGCTCAGTCCAGCAGCGCCGTGAGCACCCCGTCGAGCAGGCGGACGCGGCGGTCGGCGATGCGGTGGACCTCCTCGTCGTGGGTCGCGACGATCACCGCCGCCCCCTCCGAAGCGCACTGGCGCAGCAGCCGCAGCACCCGGGGTGTCGAACCGGCGTCCAGGTGCGCCGTCGGCTCGTCGGTGAGCAGGACCCGCGGGCGGCCGGCCACCGCGCGGGCCAGTGCCACTCGCTGCTGCTGCCCGAACGACACCTCCAGCGGATAGCGGTCGCCCAGCTCGCCGATGCCCAGTTCGTCCAGCAGGCCGGTGACCCGCTCGGCGATCGCCGACGGCGCGGGGCGGGGGACGTCCGAACGCAGCCGCAGCGGCAGCGCCACGTTCTCGGCGATCGTCAGCTCGTTGGCCAGCCCGAGCGCCTGCGGCAGCACCGCGCACGTGTGCCACGACGGCGCGCCGCTGATCGGGACGCCGTCGAGCAGCACGGAGCCGGAGTCGGGGGAGTCGAACCCGCACAGCAGCGCCAGCAGCGCGCTCTTGCCCGACCCCGACCGGCCCGACACCGTCACCAGCTCGCCCGCGCCGACCCGCAGCTCCAGCCCGCGCAGCACCTCGATGTCGCCGCTCGGGTGGGCGAAACTGCGGCGCAGCCCGACCGCTTCCACGAGTGTCATGCCGGCAGCTCCCGTTCTTCGACGCCCTCGAGTGCGCCCTTGTGCAGCCGGGCCACCCGCGAGCCGAGGTCGATGAGGCGTTCGTCGTGCGAGGCGACCAGGACCGCGAAGTCCTGGTCCACCAGGTACCGCAGGGTGTCCAGCACCAGGTCGGCCGACGCCTCGTCCAGCTGGGACGTCGGCTCGTCGGCGAGGATCACCGTCGAGCGCGCGGCCAGCACGCACCCGAACGCCAGCCGCTGCTGCTGGCCGCCCGAAAGCGCGGCGATCTTCCAGCCGCCGGTGCCGTGCAGGCCCAGCTGCCCGAGGATGTCCTCGGCGTTGCACTCGGTACCGGCCGCCTCGGCCGCGGCGTGCAGGTTCTCGGCCACGGTCAGGTAGCCCAGCAGGTTGTCCGCCGGGTTCTGGAACACCAGCCCCAGGTGGTGGCGCCGCAGCGCCCGCCGCTCGCGGTGCTTGAGCTTGCGGACGTCGGCGCCCTGGAACGTCAGCGTGCCGCGCGCGGGCTGCTCGAACAGCCCCAGCACCCGCAGCAACGTCGACTTCCCCGAGCCGGACGGCCCGGCGAGCACGGTCATCCCGCGCGCGGGGACGTCGATGCTCACGTCGTCGACGCCGGTGACGATCCCGGCGGGCGTCGCGTAGTCGACGCCGATGCCGCGCAGGGAAAAGATGGGCTTCTCAGGCACGGATCAGCTCCGCGGTCCGGGCGGTGCGCACCGAGCGCACCGCGATCCAGCCGGCCAGCGCGACCACCGCCACGCCGATCACGACGACGGTCAGCACGAACGGCAGCGGATCCGGCAGCTCCGACCGCGGCGCGAGGAACGTCGCCGGGTCGAACCGGGGCACCGACAGGCCCGCCACCGAAACACCGCACACGACCCCGACGACGATCGCCAGCCCGCTCAGCGCGCCCAGCTCCATCAGGTGACTCGCCAGCAGCGTCCGCGGCCGCATGCCCATCCGCAGCACCAGCGCCCCGGCCAGGGCGTTCTGCCGCCGCCGGACCTCGACCGCCACCAGCAGCGCCAGCACCGCCACCACGCCGAGCACCGCGCCCAGCAGCGCCACGAACGAGAACGTCCACGACACCACGAAGAACGGCAGACCGTCCAAAGCGGACTCCCGGCTGATCCGGTTCGGGATGAAGACACCCGCCGCCCGCAGCGCGGCGGTCGCGTCCGCCATCGGCGCCGTCGTCAGCACGCTCCACTTCGGAATGCCGTCCAGCTGCGCGTGGCTGAGCACCGTGCGCGAGACGACGTACCCGGGGGAGGTGCCGATCATCGGGAACACCGGCAGGTCGCCGGCGACGACCGCGTCCGGCAGGCCGTCGGGCAGCTTCGCGTCCTGCTTGGCCGAGTGCCCGATCCGGATCACCGGCGTGCCGCGCGGGTCCGGCCGCGAAATCTTCTGCAGCAGGCCGGCCAGGTCGTCGCCGGGGACGCGGTCCACCGCGGCACCGCGGGTGAACGTCGCCGGGTCGACCACCAGCACCACGCTGCCGGTCCCGGTCAGCTCGCCGACCACCGTGCTGGTCCCGGCCAGCGACGCGGGCATCGCGACCTGGCCCATGCCGATCGGGCTGTCGGTGTCGAGGCGGGCGTTGCTGCCGACGAAGATCGCCGACTTGGTGGCCAGCGCCTCCTCCTGGCCGCGGGCGATGCCGATGCCGGTGGCCAGCGTGCCGATGGCGAGGGTGCCGATGACGAGCACGCCGGTCACCGGGGCGCGGGCGCCGGCCAGCCGCCGGATCGCCAGCTGCAGCGCCGGGCGCGACCAGAACCGGGCCCGGTGCGAGGCGTGCAGCGCCAGCCACGCCAGCCGCGCGGTCAGCAGGCCCACCGTCAGCACGACGAACACCGGGTAGGTCAGCGCCAGCGGATCCACCTGCGGCAGGGGATTGCCCAGCCGCGACGTCGTGCCGTAGTGCGCCAGCTGCCGCCAGCCCAGCCACGCCATGCCCGCGGTGGCCAGCTCCCACGGGAAGTACGCCAGCAGCCGCACCCGCTTGCCGCCGCCGCGGCGCACCCGGCCCAGCTCGAACTCCCGGTGCACCCGCACCGCGACGACCAGCGCCAGCAGCACCAGCGACACGGCCAGCGTCCCGGCCGCGACCCCGGCGGCCTGCAGCTCGGCCCCCGGGTCCGGGGCGCCGGGCGGGCCGTACACGCCGAGCAGCAACCGCGCCGCGGCCGCGCCGGCCGCCCCGCCGAGCAGGATCGGCAGGCCCAGCTCCGCGACGGCGAGCCCGCCGAGCGCCGCCGGGCCGCTGCCGCGCGCGGACAGCAGCCGCAGCTGCGCGTGCCGCCGCTGGTACCACTGCAGGGCGACCGTGCCGAGGCCGGCGCAGCCGACCAGGACGCTGATCAGCGCCAGTGGCAGGATCGAGACGAACACGTTGTCCCGCGCCTGGCGGGAGATCTGCACCGAACGCTGGAACGTCGGGACGTCGGCGGCGATCAGCGAGCCCAGGCCCTGCGCGGTCAGGTCGGCGCGGACGTCGGCGACGAGGTCCTGCGAGCGTTGCAGCAGGTCCTCCGCCGCGCTCAGCGTCGTCGGCGCCGGCTCGTAGAAGGAGACGTGGAAGTACTGGATCGTCGGCAGCCCGATCGCCTTGATCGTGTCGTCGAAGGTCTTGCGGTCGGTGGCGAAGACGATCGAGTCGATCGGGTCGTCGACCAGCCGGTCGATGACCGCGCCGGACTGCTGGGAGCACCACCACCGCGGCGGCGGGTCGAGCAGGTCGCGGTAGATGCCGGTGACCGGCGGCAGCGGCACGCCCTGCAGGCTCGGCTTCGTGCCGACGCCGATGTGCTCGGCGTCGGCCACCACGTTGCCCAGCCACAGCCCCGGCGCCCGCGTGCCCTGCTGCAGCGTCAGGTTGTCCAGGCCGGCCTGGTCGCGATAGCCGAGGCGGATCTTGTAGTGCGGGTCGCCGTTGAACTCGGTGCCGCGCAGCACGGTGGTGAACTGGCCGACGACGGGCGTGCCGAACCCGTGCGCGGCCGCGTGCCGCTGGATCGCGCCGGTCACCGCCGGGATGTCCTTGACCGGCATGTTGCCCTTGCCGAACGCCGGGCCGTAGCTGTCCGGGCAGGTGATGCCCGTCTGGTACCGCACCGTCGCGCCGCCGGCCGCCGACGCCTGCAGCACCGCGGCCGTGCCGAGGAAGCACGCCAGCAGGGCGGTCACGGCCGCCACGATCAGCGTCAGCGGGCTGGAGAGGGCAGCCTTCGGGGCCGCTCGCCACGGCTTGGTCACTCTGCGTCGTCCATTCTTCCCCCATGTCACCCGCATGGCCGCACGCTACCGGCGACCCGGCTGTCTTGGAACGTTTTTGTCACGATCGTTGTCCGGGTACTCGATCTTGGCCACCGCCGGGAATGCCGCCGGGAACGCCGCCGGGACAAGGAAAACGGACTACTGGGGCTTTCGGCGGCAGCCGGTTGGGCAACACGGAGGTTGGCCGGGCCGCCGCGGACCGAAAGACTGCCCGGGGAAGATCTTCCGCCCCCGCGAGGAGGAACCGATGCCGCACATCCCGCTCGACCCGCAGCTGCCCGGGATCCGGTCGCTGATGGCCTTCCGGCCGGAAACCGCCGTCCCGCTCAACCACCTGGCGCAGACCCTGCTGCGCGGCCCGGGCAGCCTGACCGTCGGCGAGCGCGAGCTGATCGCGGCGGTGGTCTCCAACGGCAACGAGTGCCGCTTCTGCCACGGCAGCCACGCTGCCGCCGCGGCCGAGACCCTCGACGGCGGCCGCGCGGTGGTCGACGCGGCCTGCGCCGGGGTCGACGACGCACCGGTGGGGGAGAAGCTGAAGGCCCTGCTGCGGATCGCGCTCGCCACCCGCGAGACCGGCCGCGCCGTCACGCGTGAGCTGATCGCGGCGGCCCGCGCGGAAGGCGCGACCGACGTCGAGCTGCACGACACGGTCCTGATCGCGGCGGCGTTCTGCATGTACAACCGCTACGTCGACGGCCTCGCCACGGTCGCCCCCGAAGACCCGGCGGTCTACGACCAGATCGGGAAGGTGCTGGCCGCCGAGGGCTACGGCGGCTAGGACGGTTTGGGCGCCGGCTGCGCGAGATCCGGGCCGTCGAACCGAGGTTCCCCGTCGCGCTCCGCAAGGGCCTCGTCCCGCCTGCGTGACGACCGCAGGGCCGAACGGAGCAACTGCCGCGGTTTTCCGCATACGGAAGCGGTTTGGAAGCCGGATCCCGCAGAATGCGGGGGAACGCGAAGGAGCCCAACGATGAAACGTGCTGTAGCTGCCGCTCTGCTCACCGCGGCCGCGCTCGCCGTGCTCGCCCCCGTGGCGTCCGCGGCGAGCGGTCCCTCGAGCGACCCGAACCCGGTCGGCGGGATCGGAGGCGGTCCCTACATCGGCGACGTGCCGAAACCCGGCCCTGGGGGCCAGTGACCCCAGCGGTCACCGCCGGAAGCCCGGTTCAGGGCACCAGCACCACGCGGCCCGGGCGGCTCCACGCCCGGGCCGCGTCGTGCAGCGGGACGCGCTCGTACCCGGCCGTCAGCGCACCCGCCATCGTCTGCGCGACCACCGTCAGCAGCGCGTCCCGGCGCTCGCCGGCGCTGAGCTCGTTGTTCGTGTACCCGAGGATCCGCAGCGACCGGCTGCGCAGCACGGCCGAGGGCACCGGGCACACCTCGCCCGCGGCGCCGCCGAGGTTGACCAGCCGCCCGCCCGGACGCAGGGTGCGCAGCGCCGCCGCGGCCGGGAGCCCGCACACCGGGTCCAGCACCAGGTCGACCGGGCCGGCCACCGCACCGAGCCGCTGGGCCAGCCCTTCGACGTCTTCGCCGTCCTCGAGCCGGACCGTGCCATCCGCCCCGAGCCGCCGGGCCCGCTCCAGGGCCGCCGCCGACCGCGCGCACGCGACGACCCGCCCGGCCCCGGCCACCCGCGCCAGCTGGAGGGCCGACTGCCCGACCACCCCGCCCGCGCCGAGCACCAGCACCGTCTCGCCCGCGGCCAGCTCTCCTTTGCCCGTCAAGCACATCCACGCCGCGACCGCGGACAGCCCGAGCGCCGCGACCAGCGCGTGATCGGCCTGCGCCGGCAGCTCCACCACGTCGGCGGACGCGGCCACCGCGTACTCGGCCATGCTGCCGTCACCCGGCCGCATGCCCGCCGCCGTCGCGAACCACACCGGCGTTCCCGCCAGCATGCCCACGCCCTGTACCCCCGGCACGTACGGCGTGGCGGGCACGCCGAAATAGGACGTGCCGGACGCGCAGAGCAGGTCGAGCGGGGTGATCGGCGCCGCCGTCACGCGCACGGCGACCTCACCGGCTCCCGGTGCCGGCTCGGCCCGGTCGGCCACCACCGGGGGCTGCCCGGCGACCCGGATCTCAGCCGCGCGCACCGGCGGTCACACCGGCTGGAGGACGAAGTCGTAGCGCGCTTCGAGCCACGGCTGCGCCAATGCGCCGCCGTCGGGTGTCGGCCCGGGGTCGCGCGGCTCGAAGGCGACCACCAGCTCCTGCTTCGTGCCGAACACGACGTCGCTGTCGAGGTACTGCGCGCCCTCCTGGAACAGGTGCGTGATCAGCGGCTCGTACCCGGCCGCGTTGATCAGGAAGTGCACGTGGGCGGGCCGGAAGTGGCTGATGTCGGTGCCGCGGATGAGGTCGCCGACCGGGCCGTCCATCGGGATCGAGTACCCCTTGGGCGCGATGGTCCGCACGCAGTAGGTCCCGTCGGCGCGGCTGGTGTACTTCGCGCGCAGCCGTGCCTCGTCGACCTCCGGCAGCTGTGACTCGTACGCGCCCTCCTCGTCGGCCTGCCAGACGTCGAGCACCGCGCCGACGACCGGGAAGCCGTCCAGGTCGCGGACCGTGCCGGTGATGTAGAGCGGCGTGCCGGGCAGGCCGTCGGACATGTCGCCGCCGTACTCCTTCTCCGGCGAACCGTCGATGTGGAACGGACCGAGCACGGTGGCCGGGGTCGCCTTCGCGGCGAAGGCGTGGTTCATCTGCACCACCAGCATGCTCAGGCCGAGCACGTCGGAAGCGAGGATGAACTCCTCCCGCTTTTCGTCGCTGATCTGCCCGGTCGCGGTCAGCCACCGCATCGCGGCCATCCACTCGGGCTCGCTCAGCCGCACTTCGCGGGCGAAGGCGTGCAGGTGACGCACGAGCGCGGCCATCACCTCGGCCGTGCGCGGGTCGTGCGCGCTCGCCCACCGCTGCGCGGCGAGCTCGGTGATGTTGTCCTCGGTGACCAGCTGCATCGGCGTTCCTCTCACGCGTGCGGATCCGGCGGGACCGACCGGTTGTTCAGGTCGACCGAAAGGAAGATGTCGTTCGCGACGGGGTGGCGCAGCTCCTCGGCGAGCTGGCCGATCAGGCCGGCGGTCCGGGCCAGCAGCGCGAACCCGCGCAGCAGCTCCAGGGGCAGCCCGAGGTCGGCGAGCGCGGCGCCGCAGACGCCGGCGCCGTTGAGCGGCAGCGTCCTGCCCAGCACCTTCGGGTGCACGCGGCCGATCGCGGCGAACAGCTCCAGGTGCGGGCCGCGCAGACCTTCCTCATCGGCGATGGCGAACAGGCGCGGGGTCCGCGGGTCGCCGTCCTTGTGCACGTGGTGGCCGAGGCCGGGGATGAGCTTCTTCTCCGCGCGGCGCTTTTCGACGGTTTCGAGCGCGAGCGCGTCCCAGCCGCGGTCGTCGTCCGGGTGGGTGTCCACTTCGGACAGGACGTCGTGCAGGAACCGGCCGCAGTCCTCGGTGACGCCGAGGAAACGCGACCCGCCACCCAGCAGCCCGGCCGCCAGGGCACCCTGGACCGAGTCCGGCGCGGACAGGTACGTCAGCCGCGTGACGATCGCGGTGGGGGTGAAGCCGTGGTCGGCCAGCGCGGCCAGCACCGCCTCGAAGACCCGGGTTTCCCCGGGGGACGGACGGCGTTGCGTCGCCAGCCAGAAGGCGAGTTCGCCGAACCCGACCGTGCCCATGACGTCTTCGGCCAGGTCGAGCCCGAGCAGGGTGATCTTGTCCGTTGTGGACGCGCCGAGGGCGGTTTCGTAGACCGGGTCAGCCATCGGCGGCCTCCGTCAGCCACGCCCGCAGCTCGGCACCGTGCTCGTCGAGCTCCGGCGGCGGCAGCCGGTAGCCGGCCGGGGTCGCGGAAAACCGGATCGGGTGGCGGGTCGTCGGGACCGCGCGGGCACCCTCGCCGACCTCGACGATCGGGTCCAGCCCGAAGCGCTCGGCCATCGCGAACCCGCCGTCGATCGTGTTGATCGGTCCACACGGGACACCGACCTTCGTCAGCGCGTCGAACCACTCCACCGCGCCGCGTTTCGCCAGCCGCTCGACGAGGATCGGCCGGAGCTCTTCGCGGTTCTTCGTGCGGTCGGCGTTGCGGGCGAACCGCGGATCGTCCGGGACGCCGGGCAGGTCGAGGACCTCGCACAGCCGCCGGAACTGCCCGTCGTTGGCCGCGGCGACGATCAGGTCGGCGTCGGCCGTCGGCAGCGGCTCGTAGGGGAAGACGCTGGGGTGGGCGTTGCCCATCCGGTACGGCACCACGCCGCCGGCGGCGTAGGCCGAGCTGTGGTTGACCAGCCCGGTCAGTGCCGAGGACAGCAGGTTGACCTCGACGTGCTGGCCTTCGCCGGTCGCGTCGCGGTGGCGCAGGGCGGCCAGGATGCCGATCACCGCGTGGTTGCCCGCCATGACGTCGAACACCGAGATCCCGGCCCGGTACGGCGGGCCGTCCGGATCGCCGGTCAGGCTCATCAGGCCCGAGATCGCCTGCACCATCAGGTCGTACCCTGGCACGTGCGCGCCTTCGCCGGCCCCGAACCCGCTGATCGAGGCGTAGACGCTGCCGGGGTTGGCGCGACGGACCGCCGCGTAGTCCAGGCCGTACTTGGCCAGCCCGCCGGGCTTGAAGTTCTCGATCAGCACGTCCGCGCGCGCCGCCAGCTCGCGGGCGACGACGGCGTCGGCCTCGTCGCGCAGGTCGAGCGCGATGGACCGCTTCCCGCGGTTGACGCCGAGGTAGTACGTGGAGACGTCCCCGCGCACCGGCGGCATCCACGTGCGGGTCTCGTCGCCCTGCGGGCCCTCGACCTTGACGACGTCGGCGCCCAGGTCTGCGAGGAGCATCGTGGCGTACGGGCCGGCCAGCACCCGCGAGAAGTCCGCGACCAGCAGCCCGGACAGCGGGCCGGTGGGTGAATCCACGCCATGCCTCCACTCGTGTCCGCCTGACGGACTAGTGTCCGCAGTCTGCTCCCGAGTGTGGCGGCAGGTCAAGAAGTGTGGTCAAGGGAGTGCGGGGACGGTGACGTGCGGGACGGCGTCGAGGCGGGCGAAGTCGGCGCTGATCTCCCCGGCCGTCTGCAGCAGCAGCGGCAGGTGGTGCTCCAGCAGCCGCTCGACGGGCGTCTCCGCGGCGTGGCAGTTGACGTTGACCCCGGCGATCACCCGGCCGGACCCGTCGCGCAGCGGCGCGGCCACCGACCGGATGCCCAGCGCGAGCTGCTCGTCGGTCAGCGCCCAGCCGCGGGCCCGGACCTCCCGCAGCTCGGCGTCGCGTTCGGCCCGGCTCGGCTGCCAGCGGGGGACCAGCCCCGAGCGGGTCGGCTCGGCCAGCACCGCCTCCAGCTCGGCCGGCGGCAGCGCGGCGAGCTGCACCTTGCCCAGCGACGTCGGCAGTGCCGGGAACCGGGTGCCGATCTGCACGCTCAGGCCCACGATCTTCGGCACCGCGACCCGGGCGACGTAGACGATGTCGGAGCCGTCGAGCTGGGCGATCGAGCACGACTCGTTCGTGCGCGCGACCAGCCGCTCCAGGTGCGGGCGGGCGACGTCCCACAGGCCGGTGGAGCGCACGTAGGCGACGCCGAGGTCGAGCACCCGTGGCGTCAGGGAGTAGTCGCGCCCGTCGGTGCGGACGTAGCCGAGCTCCTCGAGGGTCAGCAGGATCCGGCGCGCGGTCGGGCGGGCCAGCCCGGTGGCGGTGGCGACCTCGGCCAGCGTCATCGCGCGCCGGCCGGGCCGGAACGCCGTGATGACTTCGAGCCCGCGCGCCAGCGCCTCGATGAAGTCGGGACCCGTTCCCTCGCGTGGCATGCGACCTCCCTCTGCAGGTCCTGGCAGCGTAGCCGCGGGGATTGACACCGGCGCGGCACTGGACGAAAGTGGCGGCACCCGTCGAGTGTCCGTGGGGCGGACAAGTGTACGCAAACGGAGGCAGTCATGTCCGGATCGATCGTCCTGCGGGGTGGCACGGTGCTGACCCTCGACGACGCGCGCCGCGTCCTGCCCGGCGAAGACGTCCTGGTCGACGGCGACCGCATCGCCGCGATCGGACCGGCCCTCGAGGTCCCGGCGGGTACGACCGAAATCGACGCCACCGGCGGCATCGTCATGCCCGGGATGATCGACACCCACCGCCACCTCTGGCAGACCGCCATGCGCGGCTACGGCGCCGACTGGACACTGACCCAGTACTTCGTCTGGTACTACCTCGAATGGGGCAAGGTGTTCCGCCCCGAGGACATCCACGCGGGCAACCTGCTCGGCGCGTGGGAAGCCCTCGAGGCCGGCGTCACGACCACCGTCGACTGGTCCCACGGGCTGCAGACCACCGGGCACGCCGACGCGGCGGCCGACGCGCTCGAAGCCGTCCCCGGCCGGTTCGTCCTCGCCTATGGCAACATCCAGGACGCCCCGGCGAACTGGACGGCCACGCGGGAGTTCCGCGACTTCGTCTCGCGGCGCACCGGCGGCGACCGTGGCCTCGAAGGCTTCCAGCTCGCCTTCGACGTCACCGGCGACCCGGCGTTCCCCGAAAAGCCGGCGTTCGAGGTGGCCCGCGAGCTCGGCGTACCGGTGACCACGCACGCCGGCGTGTGGGGCGCGACCGGCGACGACGGCATCCGGCTGATGTACGACCACGGGTTCATGACCCCGGAGACCGTCTACGTCCACGGCGCTTCGCTGTCGGCCGACTCCTACCACCGCATCGCCGCCACCGGCGGGTCGGTGTCGGTCTCGACCGAAAGCGAGCAGAGCGCCGGCCAGGGCTACCCACCCACCTGGGCGCTGCGCAAGTACGGCATCCCGGTGTCGCTGTCGATGGACACCTCGGTGTGGTGGAGCGGCGACCTCTTTTCGGCCATGCGCGCCACCCTCGGCGCCGACCGGTCCCGTGAGCACCTGGAGGCGCACGCCAAGGGCGAAACGGTGACGCACGCGGCGCTGCGAGCGGAACAGGTGGTGGAGTGGGCCACCCGCGGCGGCGCCGCGGCCCTCGGGCGCTCGGACATCGGCAGCCTCGAGGTCGGCAAGAAAGCCGACGTCGTGCTGCTGAAGAACGACGACTCCCCGGCGTCGTTCCCGCTGCTGAACCCCTATGGCCACGTCGTGTTCCAGGCCCAGCGCGGCGACGTCCACACCGTCCTGGTCGGCGGCCGGGTCGTCAAGCGCGACGGCAAGCTGGTCGGCGCCGACCTGCCCGCGGTCCGGCGGCGCGTCGAAGAGACGGTCGGGCACCTGCGGGCGCAGCTGGGAGAGGAGGCGTGGCGGCAGGGGATGAACCCCGACGTCCCGGCGGCCAAGATCCTCGACAACCCCTACACCTACACCGACTACCAGAGCGACCGCACCCACGGCGGCTGAGCTACCGTGCCCCCGTGGTCCAGGTCTTCGTCCAGCCCGCCTACGGCACCGCGGACGCCCGCCGCTACGGCGCGGAATCCCTGGAGAAGACCGTGGCCTTCCGCGAGTTCGCCGACCTGCTCGACCCCGCCGACCTCGCCCGCCTGAACGCGCTGCACCCGGGCGGCCGGGCCCGGTTCTGGGGCGCCAAGGACAAGTACGACCGCCGGATGGACACCGTGACCACCGGCGACGTCGTGCTCTTCACCGGCCGCAAGCACGTCCAGGCCACGGCCGAGGTGGGGCACGGGTTCCGCAACCCCGCCTTCGCGCGCCGCCTCTGGCGGCCGGACCCGGGAAAGTGCCTGCTCAGCAACGTCTACAGCCTGCGCCGCTACCGGCGCGTCGGGCTGCCCTACGAGGCCGTCTGGGCGCTGCCGGGCTTCACCCCCGGCGACAACTTCATGGGTCTGCGGTTCCTCGACGCGGCGAAGTCCGCCGCCGTGCTGGAGCTGCTCGCCGCGCAGTGAGCGAGCCGGGTCCGCGCGGTGCGGACCCGGCTCGGCCGCGACCGCGGATCAGTCGTCGTCTTCGGCGGATTCGCTGTCCACGTCGTGGTCGACGACCCAGTGGTCGTCGTCCGCGGCCGTGGCGTCGGCCACCGAGGTGACCGAGTGCGCCGCGGCCCCGCCCACGCCGGCCGCGGTGTACCAGGCGTGGTAGCCCGCGTAGTCCGGCACGGCCACCGCGTGCGCACCCTCCGACGATGCGCCGTACGGGCCGGCCGTCAGCTTCTCCGCTTCGTAGGTGGCGTGGTGCTCACCCGCGTGGCTCGCCACGTGCGCCGACGTCGCGCCGTCCACGCCCGCCGACTGCTGCTCGGCGTGGTAGCCGACGTCGCCGTCATCGTCGTCGTCGGTGTCGTACACCGGGCGGATCACGGAGCCGGCCGGCTCCTGGTCCACCGGGTCGGGATGGCTCATGACGTGGTGGTGGACCACGGCCGGGGCGTCGTGGTCGTGGTCGTCCGCGTCGTGGTCGTCGCCGGACTCGCCACTGTGCGTCACGAAGGCGCCGCCGATGCCGGCCACCGCCGTGTCCTGCTCGGACCAGTGGTGTCCCCACCAGGTCGCACCTTCGTCGGTGTCGGTCGTGCCCGCGCCACCGATGCCGGCCCAGCTGCCGGAGCTCTCGGCGTTCCAGGAGCCGTGCGGCCCGTCGAGCGGATGGGCAGTCGCCGGTGCCGCGATGACGAGGGAAAGCGGCAGCGCGAAAGCGCCGGCGACAGCCAGTCGTCGCAATGTGGACATGATTTCTCGGGGTTCCTTCCTGGGTGCGACACCGGGTTTCGTTCGGGGCCCGGACGTCGGGGCAGAAGTTCTGTCCGAGAACTGACGCTACCGCCGCGATAGGGCGTTGACCTGCGCAAATACCCGATCGGTGCGCCGGAACCGCCAGGCGGAGGACAATCGCGGAATGGGGTCGGACCAGTCTAGTTCGCCGCCGTGGGAGTGGCCGGAACGAATGGCGTCGAATCACTCGCTCAGGTAGTTCTCCGTTTAACGGGAAAAACGTGGCTCCGGTGCCGGGGGGCCCGGCGGGCCGGGCCGCCGGTCGACCGCTGCCGCCTCGTCCGGTCGGCCGACCCCGACGCGGCAGGTGGCCCACCCGCCTCGCGCCCGGGGCTCGCCGCCGGAGCCGGGTGCCGACGGGGCAATCCGGGTGGATGTTCCCGCCGGGCCACGATAACAGAACCGTCCACCGATTGTTCCCACGATTCTCGCAGGTGTGGAGTAATCACTGGTTTTTTCGTTACCTGGTACACCCGAAAAGAGCCGCAATGGACTCGATCGGACCAAGACTGTTGCGCGGTCAATTGCGTAGGTTCGCTGCATGTCGCCGATCAGGTCCATTCTGGCTGTCGTTCTGCTGGCCGCGTTCGTCGTGCCGCCCGGCCCGGCGGTGGCCGTGGCCGCGGTGACGCCCGGGCCGGTGTGCGACCGCCAGCCGGCGCTCAACGTGACGGCGCCGGCGGGGGCCGTCACCGTCGACGCGGCGGTGCCCGGCGACCTCTACCGCAGGACGCAGGAGTCGCCGCCCGGCACGACGTTCTGGCTGCCCCCGGGCACGCACAAGCTGGCGGCGGACCCGTTCGGGCAGGTCATCCCCAAGGACGGCAACGTCTACCTCGGTGCGCCCGGCGCGGTGCTCGACGGGCAGGGCATCAACCGGGCGGCGTTCACCCAGCAGGCGAAGGACGTCGTCATCCGCGGGCTCACCATCCAGAACTTCGTCGCCCCGCAGGACCAGGGCGTGGTGAACCACGATTCCGGCGAGCACTGGATCATCGAAAACACGACCGTGCAGAACAACAAAGGCGCGGGAATCATGGCCGGCGCGCGCCAGGAGGTGCGGAACAGCTGCCTGCGCAACAACGGGCAGTACGGCATGAACGCCTATCGGGCCGACAGCACGATCACCGCGCTGATCGTCGAGGGCAACGAAATCTCGGGCAACAACACCGACGACTGGGAAACGCGCAGCCCCGGCTGCGGCTGCAGCGGCGGGATCAAGTTCTGGGTCGTCGACAAGGCCGACATCCGCGGGAACTGGATCCACCACAACCACGGCGCCGGCCTGTGGGCCGACACCGACAACAACGACTTCCTCATCGAGCACAACCTCATCGAGGACAACGAAGCCGAAGCGCTGTTCTACGAGATCAGCTACAACCTGGTGTTCCGCGACAACGTGCTGCGCCGCAACAGCCTGGTCGCGGGCAAGCGCCGCGCCGAAAAGGGCGACAACTTCCCGGTCGCGAGCGTGTACCTGTCCGAGTCGGGCGGCGAGCGGCGGGTGCCGGGCCGGACCTACCTGATCGACATCTACGACAACGTCTTCGAGAACAACTGGTCGGGCATCACCGCCTGGGAGAACGCCGACCGGTTCTGCAACAGCCCGGCCAACACGTCGATCAACACCTGCACCAAGCTCGTCGCGGACCGCACGCAGTGCTCGGCGCCGGGCATCGCGTCCCCGCCGCTGTACGACGACTGCCGCTGGAAGACCCAGCTGGTCATGGTGCACGACAACACGTTCCGCTTCGACCCCGCCCGCGTCGGCTGCACGAACGGGCACTGCGGCAAGATGGCGCTGCTGTCCAACTGGGGAACGTACCCGTCCTGGTCGCCGTACCAGGGCAAAGTCATCCAGGACGCCATCACCCACGACCAGGACAACTACTGGTTCAGCAACGCCTACCACGGGCCGTGGAAGTTCGTCGCGGGCGACACGTCCCGGATCCTGACGGCCGAGCAGTGGCAGTCCACCCCGTGGAACCAGGACAACTGCGCCTCCTTCGACGGCGTGATGCCGCACTGCTGAACGTTCAGCAGGGAGCGTCCGCGGCCGCGGTGAACTCCAGCCGCAGGGCGTCGGTGCGGGGGAGGATGACGGCGGTCCCGTCGGCCTTGTGCCACCGCACGGGCAGGAGGAAGTACTGGCTGCCGGACCGCAGGATCAGCTTCAGCTCCGTGTACCGGTAGTGGTGGGCCGCGTCGGGGTTGCGGCACGCCGTCTCGCGGACGCCCGGCGCGGTGAGGTTCAGGCTCTTCGCGCTGTAGAGCACCGCCGACAGCCACTCCGCGGTCGCGACCGCGGCGGGTAACGGCCGTTCGGAGTGGGCCGCGAGGAGGCGCGAAGCGGCCACCAGGAACAGGACGCCGAGGGACAACCCGGCGCCGGGCACGGAGTACGAGGCGGCGAACGCTTCGGGGCGCACCACGCCCCCGGCCGCCACCGCGACCCCTTCGCCGGCTTCGCGGCTGGATCGCGACCGGACTGGCTCGCCAGGCATCGAGCACGCCTTGCGCGGACGGGGTGGGGCGTCAGCTCCGCGAACAACGCGAGGAGATCGGCGCGTTGCCCATACGGGCAGCCCGGCGTACCCGAAGGTTTGCCGCTGCGCGGCTGGCCCGTGCGCGCGAACGCGATCATCGTGGAGGCACCGCCAGTGCGAGGAGGTCCGCCGGTGATCCACGAGGTCGACGAGGCGCTGCGGCGGCTGGTGAAGGACGAGGCGCTGCGCGGCAGCGAGGTCGACGTCGCCTTCGACGCGCCGACCAAGGACTGGGCGGCGCGGCGCAACGCGCCCACCGTCAACATCTACCTCTACGACGTGCGCGAGGACATGCGCCGGCGGTCGCGTGGGCTGCTCAACGAGTACGACCAGCGCGGCGAGCTCGCGGCGCGGCACCTGCCGCCCAAGCACGTCAAGCTGTCCTACCTGGTCACCGCGTGGACCCAGCGGCCGGAGGACGAGCACCGCGTGCTCTCCGACCTGCTGCTCGGCCTGCTGCGCTACGAAGCCGTGCCGGCCGAGGTGCTCACCGGGTCGCTGGCCGAGACCGGGCTGCCGGTGCCGATGACCGTCGCGCTGCCGCCGCCGGAGGACCGCGCGTTCGCCGACGTGTGGACCGCGCTGGGTGGGGAGCTCAAGCCGTCGCTGGACGTCGTCGTCTCCGCGCCGATCCACAGTGGACGCGTCTACCCGGCGGGCCCGCCGGTCAAGGAAGGCCTCAAGCTGGACACCGGCGGTGGCGAGCTCATCGGGCACCACGTGGCCGCGAGCGGGGCCGTCGAAGGCCAGCGCCGGGTCGCCATGGCGCGCACCCACCGGAAGCCCCGGTGAGCCTGGAGTACCTGTTCGAGCGGCTGGCCCGCCTCGAACAGCGGATCCGCGACGCCGTCGACAGCCGCCGCGCGGCCGACCCGAACCCCGACGACCCGTTCCGCGGCCTGTACCTGTCCAACGAGACGATCGACGCGCTGCTGGACGGCCACCGCGAGCCGTTCGCCCCGTTCACCGACTCCGTCCCGGACGGCAGGCTGGGCCCGCTCGCCGAACGCGCGGGCCTCACCGGTGTCGACGTCGAACTGCTGCTGGTCGCGCTCGCCCCCGACCTGGACAGCCGGTTCGAGCAGTTCTACGGCTACCTCAACGACGACGTGACCCGCCGCCGCGCCAGCGCCGGGCTGGCGCTGCGCCTGTGCGGGATCCCCGAGGCCTCGGCCGCCGGCCGCGCCCGGCTCGACGCCGACTCCCCGCTGGTCACCTGCGGCCTGCTCGCCGTGGGGGAGGAGGAACGGCCGTTCCTCTCGCGCACGTTGCGGGTCCCCGACCGGGTGGTGAACCACCTGCTCGGCGACGACCGGCTCGCGCCCGAGCTGGCCGGCTGCGCGCACCTGGGCGCCGAGCTCGTCGCAGTCCCGGGCCGGGACCGGCTCGCCCGCGCCCTCCGCGGCCGGGTCGGGCTCGTCTACCTGAAGGAACAACCCGGCGGCGGGGCCGAAGAACTCGGCGTCGGCGCGCTGGCCGAGGCCGGGTACCAGGCGCTGGTGGTGGACGCGGTGCGGTGGCAGGCCGAGCCCGGCCACGGCGAGCTGACCGCGTCGCTGAGACGGGAAGCGTTGCTGCGCGGCGCCGGCATCGTGCTGGGACCCGTCGAGGACCCGCGGCTGGAGGAGCTGGCGCACCCGGCGATCCCGCTGGTGGTGCACGGCACCGGTGCCTGGGACCCGCGCTGGAGCACGACACCGCCCTTGCAGCTCGACGCGCTGCCGCTGTCGGGCGCGGACCGCGCGGAGCTCTGGCGCTCCCGCCTCGACGGCCGGCTCGCGCCCGGCGTCGACCCGGGGGAGGCGACCGCGCACTTCGTGCTGGGGCCCGGGCAGATCGCCCGCGCCGCCAAGGCCGCGTCGGTGACCGCGCTGGCCGACGACGGGCTGGTCCGCACCGACCACGTCCGTGCGGGCGCCCGCAGCCAGAACGCCGCCGGCCTGCAGCGGCTGGCGCGGCGGATCGAACCGGTGGTCGGCTGGCCCGACCTGGTGCTGCCCGCCGGCGTCCTGTCCCTTTTGGACGAACTGGCGGCCCGCGCCCGCTACCGCGACCAGGTGCTCGACGCGTGGCGGATGCGCCCGGGCGGCGGACGCGGCCGGGGCGTCACCGGGCTCTTCGCCGGGGACTCCGGCACCGGCAAGACGATGTCGGCCGAGGTCATCGCCGCGTCGCTCGGGCTGGACCTCTACACGGTGAACCTGGCGACCGTCGTCGACAAATACGTCGGCGAGACGGAGAAGAACCTCGAGCGGATCTTCACCGAGGCGTCCGGGGTCAACGGCGTCCTGCTGTTCGACGAGGCGGACGCGATCTTCGGCAAGCGGTCTGAGGTCCGCGACGCCCACGACCGGTACGCCAACATCGAAAGCGCGTACCTGCTCCAGCGGATGGAGACGTTCGACGGGATCGCGATCCTGGCGACCAACCTGCGGGCGAACCTCGACGAGGCGTTCACCCGCCGGCTCGACGTCATCGTGGACTTCCCGCTGCCGGACGTCGAACTCCGCCACCGGCTGTGGGACCGCTGCCTCGGCACCCGCATGCCGCGCGGGACGGACCTGGACCTCGGGTTTCTCGCCGAGGCCTTCGAACTGGCGGGCGGGCACATCCGCTCGGCCGCCGTGACCGGCGCGTACCTGGCGGCCGAGGCGGGCCGCCCGGTGGCGATGACCGACCTGGTCGGCGCGGTCGCGCGCGAGTACCGCAAGCTGGGCCGGCTCTGCCTCGACCGGGAGTTCGGGCCCTACCTGGCGATGGTGACGGACGGCTGAACTGCCCGGACGGGCAGGTTTCGCTGCCCGTCCGGACGCGCACCGCAGTCTGGCGCGCGGAGCGCCGACCGGGCAAGCTTTACGGGCGGCGGAGGGAGCGGACATGCGCGGGTACAGCCACGACAACGACCTCGAACCGAATCTGCGCCCGCAGGGCGACCGGATCGAGCGCGACGACCACGACCTGCTGGGGCGCGCGGCGGCGGCCGGCCGCCCCGACGTCCTGGGCCCGGCGGGCATGCTGGGCCTGCAGCGGGCGGTGGGCAACGCGGGGACGTCGTCGCTGGTCGAAGAGGAGCGCTCCCCGGTCCACGACGTCGTCGGCTCGGGCGGCGGAGCACCGCTGGACACCTCGACGCGGGAGGACATGGAGACCCGCTTCGGCACCGACTTCTCCGACGTCCGGGTCCACACGGACAGCGCGGCGCACGACTCGGCGAAGTCGGTGAACGCCCAGGCGTACACGGTGGGGTCGAACATCGTGTTCCAGCGCGACAAGTACGACCCCGCGTCGGATTCCGGCAAGCACATGCTGGCGCACGAGCTGACCCACGTGGTGCAGCAGCGCAGCGGCCCGGTGGACGGGACCGACGCCGGCGGCGGGGTGAAGGTTTCGGATCCGTCGGACCGGTTCGAGCGCGAAGCCGTGGCGAACGCGGACCGCCTGATGTCCACACCGGCGCCTGCTCCCGCGGGACCCGCGGTGCAGCGCTGCGAGGACGGCGACCACGCGTCGTCGTCGGACGCGGCGGCGGTGCAGCGCGAGGAAGAAGCGCCGGAGGAGGAGACCGCGCAGACGTACGTCCAGCGCGAGGAAGAAGCACCCGAAGAGGAAACCGCGCCCGAATAGGCGGCCGTTCACACCCGGCTGATCGACTTCACGGTCCGCCCCGTCGAAGCCGCGAAGGTCACCTTGACCGCGTCGCCGGCGCCGAATTCCCGCGCGATCTCCCCGTCGCCGCGGAAATCGTCATACGGAAAATCAGCGAGCCGATTGCCCCGCGCGTCGAACACCGCGTCGACGTCGAGCCGGAACCGGGTTTCCGAACGGGCCGGCTTTCCCTGGGCCTTGTTCGGCACCTCGTGTACCTCGATCGAGCGAATCGTTCCGCGGACCTCGTAGTCTCGCCCTCGGCGGCGCCACATCGTGTCTCCTAGCGAACCGGGCGGGCCTTGTTCGTCTTGTCCGGGAGCTGGTCGACCGGGAGCTGCTCGCCTTCCGCGTCGAGGCCCAGCTTCTTGTTCTGCTTTTCGATTTCGTTGTGGAGGCTGTTCGGGTTGTCGATCAGGAGGCCGCCGGACGGGGCACTCTTGCCGGTGGCCGCCGCGAACATCTCGCGGGCGAACGTCGTGCAATTGTAGCGGAGCAGGTTGTACGCCGCCGTGGCCTTGCCTTTGGCGTAGTCGACGCCCTTCTTGAGGTCTTCCTTGCCGATCTTCGCCTTCATCAGGCCGGTGGGGGAATGGGCCGTGTCCGGGTTGCGGACCTCGCCCGGCACGCTCTTCCACGGCCGCCGGGGGTCGAAGCCGCCGCCGCGGCCGAGGTTCGCCGGCCAGAAGCCGAACGAGTCCTCCTTGCCGTCCTTGTGCTTGAGCATGATCCAGGAGTGCCCGACCCGGGCCTCCTTGAAGTACTCGCGAGTGAAGAACCCGGCCTCCTTGTCCGCGGCGATGGACATTTCGATGTCCTTCTCGCCCTCGACCTGGACTTCGCTGATCTTCGTCGGCGGGCTCGCGACCGCGATGACGTCGAGCTTGGTCTCGTCGTCGGTGTGCGGCTTGACCCGCAGCTCCTTGAGACCCTCGGGACGCAGCGCACCGAGCACCTCGCCCGCGGCGGTGCGCACCGCACCCGCGTCCTTCGGCGGGGTGGCCAGCTTCGCCGCGAGCGCCGTCTTCGCCTTCTTCTTGACGTCGGTGCCGTCTTCCCTGCGCTTGAGCTTCGACCAGATCTTCTTGCCCGCCTTGACGACCGTCCCGACGACCGAGTCGATCACCTTGCCGACGGGGGACTGGACCTTCTCCAGGATCGACTTGATCTTCTCCGAGATCCCGCCCAGCCCGAGCAGGCTCGCCAGGAACCCCAGCACCATCGGCAGCGCCTTCGCCAGCGTCCGCTCGATCAGCCCGGCCACCGCGCCCGCGCCGCCGCGGGCGATCGACTCGACCGAGTCCAGCACCGAGTCGACGAACTCCTTGACCTGGGCCGCCTTGTCCACGAAGAACATGACGATGTCGTAGATCGCCTTGCAGGCCTTGATGAACGCGGCCGCCGGGTTGAGCATCGAGATGATCCAGGTGATGCCCGCCTTGACGATCTTCTCGATCACGAACTCCTTGAGCTGGCCGAGCACCAGCTCCTTCAGGTCGCCCAGCTTCTCGACCACCCAGCGCCACAGCCCCGGCACGCCCTCGGTGACCAGCACCTTGACCACGTCGAGGGTCTGCTCCAGCCTCGCCAGCACCGGTTCCGGGATGAACCGCAGGATCCGCGCGCGGACGCTCGCCCAGGTCAGGCCCAGGATCGAGAGCACCATCTTCAGGATGCCCCTGGCGTCCAGCGCCTCCGGGATCTCGATCCCCGCGGCGGCGAGGTTGCCCAGCAGCCACCCCTTCAGGCCGCTCTTGAGGTGCTCGACGATGTTCGCGCCGAAGTTCATGACACCGGTCTTGACGGCGTTGACCAGGTTGCCGAGGAACTCGATCGGCTTCGCGATGATCAGCCCGACCGCGTTCGCGGCCCGGGACAGCACGCCGAGCAGCATGTCCTTCAGCTTGAGGATCGTCTCGATCGCGCCGCCGACGGCCTCCTTCGCCCTGCTCCACAGGCCCTTGTTCTCCGCCTGCAGCGCCTTGATCTCCTCATCGACGGCGTTGCGGGCTTCGCTGTACTTCTGGGCCAGGTCCTCGACCAGCGCGTCCTGTTTCTCGTCGACGGACTTCTCGAGGTCGTCGAACTGGCCGCCGAACTCCTTCGCCGCCTCGCCCGCGATCTTGCGCAGCGCCGGCGACTGGGACGCGACCTTCTGCTGCACCCGGGTGCGGCCGTCGGCGATCAGCTGCTTCGCCTCGCCCAGCTGCTGCCCGACGAAGTCCGCGATGTCGCCGATGACGGCCTGCATCCTGACCTCGTAGACCTTCTTGGCCTCGAGGAAGAGGTTGTTCGCTTCGGCGGGCAGATCGGCGAACAGGTCGTACGCCCACCGCGCCGCCCCGCTGATCCCGTCGTAGCGCTCGTCCTTGTAGCGCTTCATGCGGGCCTGGTGGTCGGCGGTGAACGCGGCCTTGGCCTGCGCCTCGCCGGCCTCGAACTTCTTCGCCACCTGGTCGTCGAGCGCGCCCAGCACGCCTTCGACCTTCGTCTTGGTCTCGTCGAAGATCGCCTTGATCTCCCCGGTGATCCGGGCGCGGTCCTGCTCGTCCTTCGCTTTCGTGGCCGACTTCGCCGCCTGGCCCTGCTGCCCGGCCGTCGAGCGCGCGCCCGTCATGCCCGCCATCGCGGCCTGCCCGGACGCCCGGGCCGCGCCGGTCACGGCGGCCAGCTGCCCCGCTTCGGACTCGCGGACCGCGGCCGGCGCCGAAGCCGTGTGCTGCTCGCCTTCCCGCTTGGCGGCGAGCGCGCCGGTGAACTCCGGCTCGTTGGACTCGGCCAGCTGCTGGTCGGTGACGCCCGCCGCGGCCATCGCGCCGTGGGTCTCGCACTGGTCGGCACGCAGATCGGTCTGCTCGGGCGGCGCCTTGTCCGGGGTCGCCTTGCGTGCGTCCGGTGGCGTCAGCGCGGGCGGGGCCGGCGTTTCCGGCAGCGGCGTGACGGGCTTTTCCACGGCCCGGCTCGGATCCGGTGGTTCCTTCGTCCGGTCGGTGACGTCCTTCGCCGAGGCGTCCTTGCCGCTGGTGACCTTGCCCAGCACCTCCGTCTTGACCTGGTCGGCCTTGCCGGAGGTGGCGAACTTGTCGGCCTCGTCGAGGTTCTTCGGCGCCTGCTTGGCGATCGCGGCGTTCACCGCGGCGATGAAGGCCGCCTTGTCGAACCCAGCCGGCTTCGCCGCCGCCATCTTGTCCGCCTGGGCGGCCTTGGCCTGGGCGTCCTTGTCGTCGGCGGGCGCCACCGCGGCGTCCTGCGCCTTCTTGACCTCCGCGCCGGCCGGCGGATGGGCCTTCGCCGTCTTGGCGTTCGCGCCGACGTCCTTCTTCAGCGACTGGAACTTCGGGTCGGTCGCCGGCGTCACGCCGGGTGGCGCGACCGGGGGCGCGGGACAGCCCTGCCGCTGCAGCGCGACCAGCCTCGACACCGCCGCATTGCCCGCCGAAGCCTGCAGGCGCAACAAGGCGGGCGGAGCCGCCCGGCGCGCAGGCCGGGGCGGCCGCGCGGGCTGCCCGGACGGCTCCCGTGGCGCCTTGTCCCGCCCCGTTGGCATGGGTTCAACTGTCGGTCCTGCCGGGCCCGTTGCCAACGGCCGGACGGGCGGGCGCGGCTGCCCGAACGGGCAGTTGCCTTTAAGGGCAGAGATCGGTTCCCGCGGGCCTAGCCGCACGGTCGTTCCGGGAAGAACGCCGTGGCAGCAGCATCGCCGAAGACAAGACTTGTGCGTCGACAAGGGAGGCACGCATGCCCACCTATCTCACGCCGGGGGTGTACGTCGAGGAGGTCGAAGCCGGCGCACGGCCGATCGAGGGCGTGGGCACCGCTGTTGCCGCCTTCGTCGGCTTCGCGGCGGACGGTCCCTTCAACACCCCTACGCTGGTGTCCAACTGGGGCCAGTTCACGCAGACCTTCGGCGACTTCATGGAAGGCTGCTACCTGGCCCAGTCGGTCTACGGCTATTTCCTCAACGGCGGCACCAACTGCTACATCGTCCGCATCGGCGGGTCGCGCGCCCAGGACAACGGCGCCGGGCCGAAGCAGATCGAAGCCCGCCAAGCCGTGCTCGGCGGCTACCGTTTCGTCGCGAAGGAGCTGCCGGAGGGCAAGCCGGCCGGGGAGATCACCGTCGAGGTGGCCGACCCGACCGGCGACAACCCGGCCGAAGACCGGTTCACCGTGCTGGTCAAGCAGGACGGCAAGGTCGTCGAGACGCACAACGTGACGACCAAGCGCACCAAGGAGAACGTCGTCACCGCGGTGCGGGAGAAGTCCAACCTCATCACCATCGAAGAGGTGGCCACCGGCGGTGCGGTCACCAAGCCCGACAAGGGCACCGCCGTGCTCGCCGCGCCGCCCAAGGAGCCGCAGGCCCCGCCGGTCCCGCGCCGGGTCGCGGCCGACGACTACGTCGGCGACGTCGCCGACCGGACCGGCTTCGGTGGCCTGGAGGCGATCGACGAGATCACCATGGTCGCCGCGCCGGACCTGATGGCCGCCTATCAGCGCGACCTGATCGACCTCGACACCGTCAAGGCCGTGCAGCTGGCGATGATCGCGCACTGCGAGCTGATGGGCGACCGGATGGCGATCATCGACCCGCCGCCGGCCCTCAACCCCCAGGAAGTGCGCGGCTGGCGGATGGACGCGGCCGGCTACGACTCGAAGTACGCCGCGCTGTACTACCCGTGGGTGCAGGTCCTCGACCCGGCGTCGGGCACCAACACCTACATCCCGCCGAGCGGCCACATGGCCGGCGTGTGGGCCCGCACCGACGCCACCCGCGGCGTCCACAAGGCCCCGGCCAACGAGGTCGTCCGCGGCGCGCTCGCGCTCGAGACGCACCTGACCAAGGCGGAGCAGGAGCTGCTCAACCCGATCGGCGTCAACTGCGTGCGGTCGTTCTCCGGCAAGGGCATCCGGGTGTGGGGCGCGCGGACGCTGTCGAGCGACCCGGCGTGGCGCTACCTGAACGTCCGGCGGCTGTTCAACTACCTCGAGGAGTCCATCCTCAACGGCACGCAGTGGGTCGTGTTCGAGCCGAACGACGACGCGCTGTGGGCGCGGATCCGGCGCACGATCAGCGCGTTCCTGGTCATGGAGTGGCGCAAGGGCGCGTTGTTCGGGCTCACCCCGGACGAGGCCTTCTTCGTCAAGTGCGACCGCGAGACCAACCCGGCCGAGGGCATCGACCTCGGCCAGGTGATCTGCGAAGTCGGCATCGCCCCGGTGAAACCGGCGGAGTTCGTGATCTTCCGGCTGGCCCAGATGTCCGGCGGCACCAGCCTCGTCAACGAGTAGTCCATCCATGCCCCCGCCACCACCCTCAATCGAGGCGCTGCGCGCCGCAGTGTTGTGAGAGGACTCCACCATGGCACTTCCCGATCTTGACAAGGCTGTCGGCCACTCCTTCGGGCTCGAGATCGACGGCGTCCAGATCAAGCAGATCTCCGAGGTCTCCGGCCTCAAGATGGAGCAGGACGTCATCGAGCTCAAGCAGAACACCGTCGACGGCAAGTACGTCATCAAGAAGCTGCCCGGCCGGCCGAAGGCGGGCGAGGTCACGCTGACCCGCGGCCTCACCGAGGACAACAGCTTCGAGAAGTGGGTCAAGGACGCCCACTTCGGCAAGATGACGACCGCGCGCAAGGGCGGCGCCATCATCGTCTACGACTACGAGGGCACCGCGCTCAAGCGCTACAAGCTCACCAACGCCTGGCCGAAGAGCCTGGAGATCGGCTCGCTGAAGGCCGGCGACACGAGCGTGCTCACCGAGAAGCTCGTCATCACCTACGAGCAGATGGAAGTCGAGTGAGCCGATGCGCAGGGTGATGGCGTCGGCGCCGGTGTCGGAACCCCCCGTTTCGGAGGGGGAGCCGCGCACCGAGCGGCCGAAGCTGCGGACGGAGTTCGCGTTCGAGCTCCCGCGCGGGTACGTCGACGACGAGGGCAAGGTGCACCACTCCGGCGTGATGCGCCTGGCCACCGCCCGCGACGAGCTGATCCCGCTGCGGGACGACCGGGTGCGCGAGAACTCGGCGTTCCTCACGGTGGTGCTGCTGGCCCGGGTCGTCACCCGGATCGGCGACATCACCGACGTCCACGCGGGGATCATCGAGAACCTGTTCGCGTCTGACCTGGCGTTCCTGCAGGACATGTACCGCCGGGTCAACAGCGAGGGCCACACCAGGGCGGGCGTGGCGTGCCCCGAGTGCGGCCACGGCTTCGTCGTCGACGTCGCCGGTGGCCGCCTGGGGGAATCGTGACGTACGCGGCCGACCGGCTGCACGAGGAAGTCGCGTACGTCGCCTACCACCTGCACTGGTCCCTCGACGACATCCTCGACCTCGAACACCCCGACCGGTTGACCTACGTCGCCGAGATCGCCCGGATCAACACCCGGATGAGCCAAGGACGGTGACGCAGGAATGTGGTTCCGCAGGAAGGAAGCGGCCTCGCCGCCGCCGTCACCGCCGCCTTCGCCGGGGCCGGCCGCCCTGCCGGTGACGCGGGGGGAGTGGCGGAGCGTGGCGCCGATCCAGCGGGTGCTGGGCGAGCACCCGCTGGTCAACCCGGTGCAGCGGTTCAGTTCGACGCTGACGTCCTGGCGGAGCCCGGCCTACCTCGAGCCGCTCGGCCACCGGATCGGTCCCGCGGAGCCGGCGGGGGTGATCGCCGGCCTCGCCCGGCCGGAGCTGCCTCTGGCCGAGCCGGGGCCGTCCCGGTCGGGAGG
This sequence comes from Amycolatopsis sp. MtRt-6, assembly GCF_017308975.1. Taxonomy (GTDB): domain Bacteria; phylum Actinomycetota; class Actinomycetes; order Mycobacteriales; family Pseudonocardiaceae; genus Amycolatopsis. The sequence continues at coordinate 199,677 of NZ_JADWPD010000007.1, forward strand.
TGCCCCGGTGCAGCGCGTGCCGGCTTTCGAGCAGCCTGGGGAACTGGCATCGCCGCTGGAGTTGCCGGTGGTGACGGCGCGCGAAGCCGTGCCACCGCTGACGTCCGCGGCGGCGGTGGACGGGCCGCCGGTGCGGACCGTCCAGGCGATCGCGGCCCCGGTGGAACCGTCCTTTGTGGAACCGTCGGCTGTGGAACCGTCCGCTGTGGACGTTCCGGCCGAGGTCGCGGAGCCCGGCCCGGTGGTGTCCCTGCCGACGCCGTCGGTGGAGGCCGAAAGCGCGCCGGCACCGGAGCCGGAGCGTGTGGAGCTGCCGGTGGTTCAGCAGCCGCCGCCACGGCGCCTGGGGCTGGGTGCCCCGATCCTGCCGCCCGGCGCGCAGCCTTCGGCGTCGGTGGCGAAACCCGTGCAACGCCTCGACGACCCTTCGCCGCCACCGGTCAACTCTTTCCGTCCGCTCGAAACCCCGGAGATCCGCTCCGGGACCACGGAGCCGCCCGGGTCACCGGGCGGCTCGACGAGCGTTTCCGCCGAGCCGCCGCTCCCGGCGGAACGAGGGCCGGACGTGTTGCCATTGCCAGCTGCGCGGGTGGTTGAAGGTGCGGCAGACCCGGTGGCGGGGGCTCGTGGGCTCGAAAGTTCGCCGTTGCCGCCGTTGCCGGTGGCGGGGAATGGCGATGGTGTGGCGGGGTCGGCTGCGCCGTTGCCGGTGGCTCGGGTGGCCGAAGCGGCCGTCCGGCCGGAAGCCGCGCCGTTGCCGGTGGCCCGCGCCGTCGATGACGCCGCCACGCCGGTGACCCGGGGGCTCGATGCCGCCCTGCCGCTGCCGGTGGCACGGGTGGTCGATGCCGCGGCTGACCCGGTGGAGCGAGGGCCGGAAGCCGCGCCGTTGCCGGTGGCCGGGAATGTCGACGGGGCTGCGCCGTTACCGGTGGCTCGTGCGGTCGAAGAGGCAGTCCGGCCGGTGCCGGAAGCCGCGTCGTTGCCGGTGGCTCCCGTCACCGAGGGCGCCGCGCTCCCGGTGACGCCGACGCTCGATTCCCCGCAGCTGCCGGTGGCACGCGCTGTCGACGGCACGGCCGGCGCGGCCTCGCCGGTGCCTGGCGCTGGCGAAGGCGCGGCGGCAGGCACGGGTTCGCCGCTGCCGGTGGCCCGTGCCGCCGAGGGTGTGGCGGGCTCGGCTGCGCCGTTGCCGGTGGCCCGCGTTGCCGATGGATCGGAGGGCTCCGCGGCGGGTGCGGCCGCGTCGTTGCCGGTGGCTCGGGTTGTCGACGGCACGGCGGGCACAGCCGCGGTCGCTCGTGCTGCTGACGGTGCGGCTGGCTCCTTGGCGGGTGCGGCCGCGTCGTTGCCGGTGGCTCGGGTTGTCGACGGCACGGCGGGCACAGCCGCGGTCGCTCGTGCTGCTGACGGTGCGGCTGGCTCCTTGGCGGGTGCGGCTGCGTCGTTGCCGGTGGCTCGGGTTGTCGACGGCACGGCGGGCACAGCCGCGGTCGCTCGTGCTGCCGACGGTGCGGTGGGCTCCTTGGCGGGTGCGGCTGCGCCGTTGCCGGTGGCTCGCGCTGTCGACGACACCGCAGGCGCAGCTGCACCGTTGCCAGTGGCTCGCACCCTCGACGGTGCGGCGGGCTCCACGGCAGGCACAGCCGCGGTCGCTCGTGCTGCCGACGGTGCGGTGGGCTCCTTGGCGGGCGCAGCTGCCCCGTTGCCGGTGGCTCGTGCTACCGACGGCACGGCAGGCACAGCAGCCCCGGTGCCGGTGGCTCGCGCCACCGCCAGCGCGGTGGGCTCAGCTCCGCCACTGCCGGTGGCTCGCGCCACCGACGGCACGGCTGGCGCAACCTCGCCGCTCCCGGTGGCTCGCGCTGCCGACAGTGCGGCAGGCCCCACCTCGGGCACAGTTCCGCCACTGTCGGTAGCCCGCCTTCTCGATGGCACAGCAGGCGCCACTGCACCGCTGCCGGTGGCTCGCGTTCTCGACGGCACGGCGGGCACCGCCGCGGTCGCTCGCGCTACCGACAGCACGACAGGCACCACCGCCGCACCCCTGCCGGTGGCTCGCGTTCTCGATGGCACGGCGGGCACGGCCGCACCGCTGCCGGTGGCCCGGGTTCTCGAAGGCGCCGCTGCACCGCTGCCGGTCGCCCGGGTTGTCGATGGCACGGTGGGCTCCGCCGCCCCGCTGCCGGTGGCCCGCGCCGTCAACGGCACGGCGGGCACGGCGGGCACGGCGGGCACCGCCGGCCCGCTCTCGGTGGCTCGCGCCACCGACAGCACGGCGGGCTCCATCGCCGGCGCCGCTGCGCCGCTGCCGGTGGCTCGGATCGTCGACGGTTCGGCAGGCACGGCCGGACAGCCCACTCTCCCGGCCGGCCGCGGGCTCGAACTCCCGCCACTCCCGGTCGCCCGCTCAAGCGACAACGACGGCCCGGCGACACGGGCCGTCGAAGGCGAGGCGTCCCGCAGCGTGTTGCCGGTGGCGCGAGCCGTCGAGGCGGGGGACCAGGCGCCGGTCGCCGAACCGGCCGCGCCCCCCAGCGTCGCCCCGGTCGTCGTGGCGCCGCACACCGATGCCCCACCGGCGGCGGCACCCGCCGCCGCGCCGGAAACCGAAGAGCTTGTCAGGAAGCTCTTCGACCCGCTTCTTCGCCGCCTCAAGACCGAACTTCGTCTCGACCGTGAACGCCGTGGCGCGCTCACCGATCGCCCGCACTGAAGGAGGAGCCGCGATGCCGGACACCGAAGAGGCCGTTGCCGTGTGCTACGTCGTCAAGCTGGACGACAAAAACCTCGGCAACCTCGGCGCGTTCTCCAGCTGCGACGGCCTCGGCTGCGAATTCGTCATGGAACAGCGGGAAGAGGGCGGCAACAACGGCATGGTCTGGCAGCTGCCGACCCGGATCAAGTACTCGAACATCAAGCTTTCGCGGCCCGTCACCGAGGCCAGCGCGCAGATCACCAAGTGGTTCGCCAGCCTCGCGAGCGGGATCGAACGCAAGACCGCCACCATCGAGGCGCGCACCCTCGAAGGCACCGTCATCGCCAGCTGGGCCCTCGAAGGCGTCGTCCCGGTGCGCTGGAGCGGGCCGCAGCTCTCGCCCGACTCGCCCAAGGTCGCCACCGAGACCCTCGAACTCGCCCACCACGGCTTCCTCAGCCCGGCGAAGAAGGCCTAGCCATGTCCTCACCCGTCACCTTCACCTCGGCCGGCTCCCAGCCGCCCACCGCCTACGGTTCCGGTGAACCCGCGCCGAACAACCTCCAGCGCGCGCTGCTGGAAGTGCGGAAACCGCCGCAGTCCGGCGGGACCGGGCAGCCGCCCGGCGAAAAGATGTTCGACGTCAAGTTCCAGTTCAACCCCAAGGAACTGTCGCTGAGCAAGAACGCCAAATGGGGGCGGGACGCGCAGCCCAACGCCAAGAAGAGCGCGCCGCCGCAGTTCAAGGGTTCCGATCCGGCCAAGCTCGCGCTCGAAATGTTCCTCGACGCCACCGACAAGATGGACGACGCCGTCGTCAAGAAGGTCGAGCAGCTGTTCACCTGCTGCGTGGCCACCGAGGACAGCCGGCAGCACGGCAAGCCCTCGCCACCGTGGGTGATCTTCAAGTGGGGTGGCATGACCGGCTTCCCCGCCTACGTCTCCTCCGTCACCGCGAAGTACACGCTGTTCACGCCGTCGGGGACGCCGGTGCGCGCGGTCTGCACGGTGAACCTGGAGGAGATCTCCGGCGAGCTGGGCGGCCAGAACCCGACGTCGGGTGCGCTCGCCGCGCGGGACACGCACGTGCTCGTCGCCGGGGATTCGCTGCCGTCGGTGGCGTTCCGGGCCTACGGCGACGCCGGGAAGTGGCGCGAGATCGCCGACGCCAACGACATCGACGACCCGATGCGGCTGCGGCCCGGCACCCGGCTCCTGGTGCCCGCGCTGGAGGAGCTCGATGGCTAACGAGACCTTCACGAACACCCTCGTCGTCGAGGTCGAGAGCACGCCGCTGCCCGACGACGTCAAGGTCATGCTCAGCTACGCCTACGTCGACGACAGCCGCAACCTGCCCGACACGTTCGTGCTGCGCTTCCGCGACCCCGGGGGCGTCGTGCTGGACAAGGGCAAGTTCAAGGTCGGGGCGAAGGTCAAGCTGAAGGTCCAGACGTCGGACCCGGAGAAACCGCAGGACCTGGTCTCCGGCGAGGTCACCGCGGTCGCGATCGACCTGGACCAGCACGGCACGTTCACCGAGGTCCGCGGGTACGACCACGCGCACCGGCTGTTCCGCGGCCGGCGCGTCGCGGCGTACCCGGACATGACGATCGCGGACGTCGTGCGCAAGGTGACCCAGCGGGCGAACATCGCGGTCGGGAAGATCGACAACGTCAAGGGCTTCGGCGGCCGGCCGAACACCCAGCTGTCCCAGGACAACGTCAGCGACTGGGAGTTCCTGTCGCGGCTGGCCGAGGCGGTGGGCGCGCAGATCGCCGTCCGCGACGGGAAGCTGAACTTCGAACTGCCGGAGAAGCCCTCCGGCGCGCCCTCGACCACCACCAAGGCGACCGCCGACCCGCTCGTCCTCGAGGCCCACCGGACGCTGATCGCCCTGCGCGCCAGCGTCACCGCGGCCGAGCAGGTCCCCGAGGTGCGGGTGAACGGCTGGGACTACGAGAACAAGCAGCCGGTCACGGCCACCGCGACCCCGAAGAACGCCGGCACCGAGGTGGCCGGGGTGGACCCGGTGGCGCTGGCCGGGAAGTTCGCGAGCCCGCCCTTCCTCGACGCCGCCGCGCCCCGGCGCGCCCAGGGCGAGGCCGACGCGACCGCCAAGGCGCTGGCCGACCGGCTGGGCAGCGCCTGCACCGAGCTCGACGGTGTCGCCAAGGGCAACCCGAAACTACGCGCGGGCGCCGCCGTGACGCTCACCGGCGTCGGCAGCCCGTTCTCCGGCAAGTACACGCTGACCAGTACGCGGCACCTGTTCAACGCCGACGTCGGCTACACCACCGAGTTCACCGTGTCCGGACGCCAGGAACGGTCGCTCTACGGCCTGGTCGCGGGCGGCACGAAGAACGCGTCGTGGCCGGGTGTCGTGCCCGCGATCGTGAGCGACCTCAAGGACCCGGCGAAGCTCGGCCGCGTCAAGCTCACGTTCCCGTGGCTGGACAAGGACTTCGCCAGCACCTGGGCACGCACGGTCCAGCCCGGCGCGGGCAAGGGCCGGGGCACGGTGGTGCTGCCCGAAGTCGGCGACGAGGTCCTGGTCGGCTTCGAGCACGGCGACTTCGAAGCGCCCTACGTGCTCGGCGGCCTGTACAACAACAAGGACGCCGTGCCGTCGAAGTTCACCAAGCCGGTGGTCGACGGCAACAGCGGCGAGGTCGCCCTCCGCGGGTTCGTCTCGCGGAAGGGGCACAAGCTCGAGTTCGCCGAAGACGACGGGATCATCCTGTCCTCCGGGGACGCCAAGTTCGTGGTCAAGATCGACCAGAAGAACCAGGTCATCGAGGTGACCAGCGGCAAGAGCGTCACGGTGAAGGCGAACAACGGCGTGAGCATCGACGCCGGCACCGGGCCGCTGGAGCTCAAGGGCCAGAAGGTGTCCGTGAAGTCCCAGACCGACGCCAGCATCGAGGCCTCCGCCCAGCTGAAACTGAGCGGCACGGCCGGCGCGAAGCTCGAAGGCGCCACCGTGTCGGTCGCGGGCCAGGGCCAGACGGAGCTGACCGCCAGCGGTGTCGTCACCGTGCGCGGCAGCGTGGTCAAGATCAACTGACGGGGGAGTGCGCATGCCACCAGCCGCGAGGGTCGGCGACCCGACCGGGCACCCGGGCGTCATCGCCGGCCCGGGCGTGCCGACCGTGCTGATCGGCGGGATGCCCGCCGCGAACGTCGGGACGCTGCACACGTGCTCGTTCCCGCCGCCCGCGGTGCACCCGCCGACGCCGATCGCGCCGCCGGGCTGCCCGACGGTGCTCATCGGCGGCATGCCCGCGGCCCGGATGGGTGACATGGCCGCCTGCGGTGCGCCGATCGTCATGGGCTGCCCGACCGTCCTGATCGGAGGCTGAAGTGGATTTCCTCGGCCGGGGACTGGCGTTCCCGCTGCACACCGACGCGACCGGCTCGATCGCGCTGGTCGGCGGCGAGCGCGAGGTCGTCGAGAGCATCCGGCTGATCCTGGCGACCTCGCCGGGCGAACGCCCGATGCGCCCCGAGTTCGGCTGCGCGGTGCACGACCTCGTGTTCGCGCCGGCCGACGCGGCGACCGCCGGGCAGATCGCCTACGAGGTCCGGATCGCGCTGGAGCGCTGGGAGCCGCGGATCACCCTCGACGACGTCGTCGTCAGCTTCGACGAGGCCGACCGGGGCACCCTGCTGATCGACATCCGCTACCGCCTGCGCGGCACCAACGATCCGCGCAACCTCGTCTTCCCGTTCTACGTCATCCCGCCGCACGACTCGGGCGAGGACGGTGCCTGATGTCCATGCCGATGCCCAACCTCGACGACCGCCGGTTCCAGGACCTGGTCGACGAAGCCAAGTACCTCGTCCAGCGCAACTGTCCGGAGTGGACGGACCACAACGTCTCCGACCCCGGCGTGACGCTGATCGAGACGTTCGCGCAGATGGTCGACCAGCTGCTCTACCGGGTCAACCGGGTGCCCGAGCTGCACTACCTGCGGTTCCTCGACCTGATCGGCGTCCGGCTGTTCCCGCCCGCCGCGGCGCGGACCGACGTGACGTTCTGGCTCTCGGCCGCCCGCGACGTCCCGGTGGTCGTCGCGGCCGGCAAGCAGGTCGCGAGCGTGCGCAACGAGGTCGAAGACCCGGTGGTCTTCACCGTGGAGCACACGCTGAACATCGTGCCGTGCTCGCTCGCGCACCTGGCGACCAGCACGGCCGACACCGGCCTGCCCCCGGCCGACCGCACCGACGAACTGCTCGTCGGCGGCGGTCCGGCGGTCTTCTCCGAGACCCCGGCCCCCGGCGACGCCGTCCTCTTCGGACTGTCGGACGCCGTGCCCGGCTGCGCGGTGCTGCTGCGGATGAATTGCGAGGTCGAGGGCCAGGGCGTCGACCCGCGCGACCCGCCGTGGCTGTGGGAGGCCTGGGACGGCACCGGCTGGGCGGCGTGCGAGGTCGACCGGGACAGCACCGGCGCGTTCAACCGGGCCGGCGACATCGTGGTGCACGTCCCGCACGGGCACACCATGTCGGTGCTGGCGCGGCAGCGGGCCGGCTGGCTGCGGTGCCGGCTGGTCGAAGCCAAGCAGAACCAGCCGTTCTACCAGCGCTCGCCGCGGCTGCACGCGGTCGAGGCCTCGACCATCGGCGGCACGGTGGGTGCCGTGCACGCCGAGATCATCCGCAACGAGATCGCCGGGACGTCCGACGGCACGCCGGGCCAGCGGTTCCCGCTCGGCCGTCCCCCGGTGGTCGTCGGCGAGGGCGAGCTGGTCGTCGAGGTCTCCGGCCCGGACGGCTGGCAGCAGTGGACGGAGGTCCGCTCCTTCGCCGACTCCGGCCCGGACGACCGGCACGTCATGCTCGACCGCGTCGGCGGCGAGGTCGCGTTCGGGCCCGCGGTGCGCCAGCCCGAGGGCGGTCTGCGGTACTACGGGGCGGTCCCGCCGAAGTCCGCCGCGATCCGCGTCCCCGAGTACCGGTCCGGCGGCGGGCGCCGCGGCAATGTCGCCCGCGAGGTCCTCGAGGTGCAGCGGGACCCGATCCCGTTCGTGAGCAGCGTGGTCAACCGCCGTCCCGCGATCGGCGGCGTGGACGGCGAGTCGGTGCGGGACGCGGCACTGCGCGGGCCGCTGCTGCTGCGCACCCGCGACCGCGCGGTGACGGCCGAGGACTACGAGCAGCTCGCGCGCGAGGCGGCCCCGGAGGCGGCCCGCGTGCGGTGCATCCCGGCGCACGGCGCCGACGGCCGCGAGACCGGCGCGATCCGGGTCCTCGTCGTGCCGGCGGTGCCCGACAGCGGCGAACTCGCGTTCGCGACCCTGATGCTCGACCCCGGCATGCGCGGCCGGATCGAGCGCTACCTCGGCGAGCGGCGGTGCGTGGGCGCGCTGGTGTCCGTGGAACCGCCGTTCTACCAGGGCGTCACGGTGGTCGCGCGGCTGCGCGCCCGGCGCCGCACGACGGCAGGCACGCTGGGCGCCCGGGCGAGCCAGGCGTTGTACGACTACTTCAACCCGATCAGCGGCGGCCCGGACGGCGACGGCTGGCCGTTCGGCCGCCCGGTGCAGTCGGGCGAGGTGTTCGCGGTGCTGCAACGGCTGCCCGGCGTCGAGCTGGTGGAGGACGTGCGGTTGTTCGCGGCGAACCCGATCACGCGGGAGCGGGGCGAGCAGGTGGATCGGCTCGACCTGCCGCCGAACGCGCTGGCGTTTTCGTTCGGGCACCAGGTGCGGGTCCGGGAGGCGGGCGCATGAGGACGGGGATTCCCGGGCTGCCCAGCCCGCACCCGATCGGCGAGCAGCTGCCCGCGGTGTACGCCGAGGACCGGTTCGTGCAGGGCTTCACCGGTGCGCTCGACGAAGTCATCGCGCCGGTCATCTCCACTTTGGACAACTTCGCGGGCTACCTCGACCCGGGCGTGGCGCCCGCGGACTTCGTCGGCTGGCTGGCGCACTGGGTCGCGCTGCGGGTCGACGAGAGCTGGAGCCCGGAGCAGCTGCGGCAGCTGGTCACGCGGTCGGTCGAGCTGCACCGGTGGCGCGGCACGCGGCGCGGCCTCGCCGAGCACGTGGGCCTGCTGACCGGCGGCACCGTCGAGGTGACCGACAGCGGCGGGGTCGTCGAGTCGCCGCAGCCGGGGGCGCCGCTACCGGACCCGGGGCCGCCCTGGGTGCAGGTGCGGGTGCGGGTGCCCGATCCGGCGCGGGTCGACGTGCGGCGGCTGACGGCGACGGTCGTGGATGCGGTGCCCGCCCATGTGCGGGTCACGGTGGAAGTGCTGGAGGGCTGAGAATGGTCATCTACGCGGAGTGCGGGCACCAGGGGCCCGCCGACGTCGAGTTCTGCGGCGAATGCGGCCGCTACCTGAAGTGGGACGACGACGGCCCGGTCGCGGTCAAGGCACCGCCGGTGGTGCAGCAGCAGCAGGTCGTGCAGCCCGCCGAGCCGATCGCCCCGGTCCGGCAGCCGGTGCAGCAGACCGTCGAGGAGCAGGTCCTCAACCCCGGCGACCTGATCTGCGGGAAGTGCGGCAAGGGCAACGCGCCCACCCGGAACTTCTGCAGCCGCTGCGGCGGGTCGCTGGCCGAGTCCGAAGTCGTCAAGACGTCGTGGTGGCGACGGCTGTTCGGCCGCAAGCCGAAGGAGCACAAGGCAGGGGCGCGGCCGGGCAAGGACGGCGTCCGCCGCCGGACCGGCCGGGCCGGGGCCGCGCGCCGGACCGTCGGCAAGGTGATCCGCCGGGCCGTCGCGGTGGCGCTGATCTTCTGCGCCCTGATCTACGCGCTGTACCAGCCGTTCCGCGGCGCGATCAACACGGCGGCGGTGGGGGCGTGGAACCAGGTGACCGGGATCTTCGAGGCCAAGCTGAACCCGGTCCGCCCGGTCAAGGTGACCGCGACCGCGCAGGCGAACGGCCACGCGGCACCGCTGGTCACCGACAACGCCAAGAACACCTTCTGGGCGGCGCCGACCGACCGGGAGCAGGCGCTGGTGTTCACCTTCGACCACCCGGCCGACCTGCGGAAGGCGATCGTGTACTCCGGTGACGCGGCGGACTTCCAGGCCGCGCACCGGCCGTCGAAGCTGCACCTGGTGTTCTCCACCGGCAAGACCTACGACATGGCGCTGGCCGACACGCCGGACGCCCAGGAAGTCGCGATCGAGAACAGCGAAGGCGCCACCAGCGTCGAGCTGCACGTGGTCGGGCTGCACCGCTCGCTCAACGGCACGGACGTCGCGATCTCCGAGATCGAGCTGTTCGAAGCCGGCTGATCCACTGAATCTTATTCTGGTTAGGTCGGCGCTACGGACTGCGACCTGCTGGTCGTGGTGACTCTCGCGCCGGCCGACGGCTGAATAAGGTTCACCCGAAAGTTTTCTTGGGGAGGACCGACCATGCGCGCGAACCGAGCGGTGGCGGGCAGCGCGGTCGTCGCGGTGCTCGGCGGCTGGGCGATCAGCGGAGCGCTCGCGCCGACCGAAGCGCAGGCACCGGCACCGGTGGCCGCGCCGTACCGCGTCGGGTACGTCAGCGAGGCCACCACCGGCCTGTACCAGGCGACCGGCGAAGGCGCGGAGGCGGCGCTGCCGCGCGGTGCCGGCGGCGTCGATTCCGACGCGTTCCCCGGCACCGGCGGCGTCGTGTGGGTGAGCCACCGCGCCGCGACCGCCGGTGGTGCCGAGCGGGACGGCGAGCTCTTCTACCTCCCCGACGGTGCTTCGGCGGCGCGGCCGCTGACGAACGACGAGGCCGTCGACGTCCACCCGGCGCTGTCGCCGGACGGCCGCACGGTCGCGTTCGCCTCCGAACGCGCCGGCAGCCGGAAGCTCTTCGTCATCGGCGTCGACGGCCGCGGCCTGCGCCAGGTGACGTCCGGGCCGGCCACCGACGACTCGCCGAGCTGGTCGCCCGACGGCACCCGCCTCGTGTTCAGCAGCACGCGCGACGACCCGGCGGGGGACATCTACACCGTGCCGGTGGCCGGTGGGACGCCGGCGCGCCTGACCGCCGACCCGGCCGCCGACACCCAGCCCGCGTGGGGGCCGGCCCGGATCGCGTTCACCACGACCCGCTTCCACCCGGCCGGTGACGTCGTGCTGGTCGCCGAGACCGGCGGCGCGGTCACCCGCGCGGTGCCCGACCCCGGCGATTCGTCCGAGCCGGCGTGGTCGGCCGACGGCACGCGGCTGGCGTTCACGACCCGCGCGCAGGACCCGCTCGGCGACGTCAAGCAGATCTCCGCCGGCCGGGTGTCGACCATCTCGGCGCTGCCGGCCATCGGTGAGACCGAACCGGCGTTCCGCCCGAGCGGGCAGCCGGTGTTCACCCAGCTGCGCGCGGGCATCACCACCGACATCTGGAGCGCGGACGCCACCGGCGGCGACCGCCGCGACCTCACCCACCGGCCGGGCGCCGACGAGTTCGACCCGGCGTTCTCCGCCGACGGCGCGCAGCTCGCCTACACCCAGGCCGGCCCCGGCGAGGCGTCGGGGGAGACCGAGGTCGTCGTGGCGAACGCCGACGGCAGCGCGCCCCGGTCCCTGACCGGCCCGCGGGACGGCGTCAAGCACGAGCAGCACCCCGCCTGGTCGCCGGACGCCACGATGATCGCGTTCACGAACACCGTGTACCGCGGCGAGGACCAGCAGGACACCGTCCGGATCGCCCGCGTCGCGGACGGCCGGATCCTGGGCGAGATCCCGATCCCGCCGTACCTGCGCGGCGACGACTCCCAGCCGGTGTGGTCGGCCGACGGCACGAAGGTCACGCTGACCCGCGCGGCTTCGCGGGTCGCGCCGCCGCCCCCGGGGCGGGTGCAGCCGACGGTGGTGGACATCCCGGTCGGGCAGGGCTCTTCGGCGGCGATCGCCAAGACCGTGCCGACCGACAAGGTGCCCGCCAAGCCGGACATCGTGCTGCTGATGGACCAGAGCAGCTCGATGGGCACCGCGCTGGGGGACATGCAGACCAACCTGACCCGCGTCATGGGCACCATCAGCACAGCGCAGCCGGAGGCCCAGTTCGCCGCCGTCGCGTTCGGCGACCGCGACGACATCGTCGACGCGAACAACCCCAACGGCCGCCTGTTCCAGGTGCAGCAGGACCTGACGAAGAACCAGGACGACGTCAAGGCAGCCTTCACGAGGATCACGCCGTTCGGCGGCGGGGACGTCCCGGAGGACTGGGTGTACGCCCTCGACCGGGTCGCCACGGGTGCCGTCACCTTCCGGCCGGACAGCAGCAAGATCGTCGTGCTGGTCGGCGACGCCCCCAGCCACGACCCGAGTGGCGTGCCCCGGCAGCCCACCCAGGGCGTGACCCTCGCCCAGGCGATCGAGCGGCTGAAGGCCCAGGGCATCCGGGTGGTCGCGGTGTCGGCCGGGAGCGGCGGCGGTGGCCTGGACGCCGCGGGCCAGGCGACCCAGCTGGTCAACGCGACCGACGGCGTCATCGCGAGCACCGATCCGGGCAACATCAGCGCCGTGATCACCGAAAAGATCGGCGACCTGGGGGTGCGGGTGCTGCCGGTGCCGTTCTGCGATCCCGGGCTGACGCTGACGTTCAACCCCGAGGGAGCGCAGCAGGTGCCGGGTGGCACGGACGCGCGCTTCACCGAGTTCGCGGCCGTCGCGGCCACCGCGCCGCTCGGGGCGGTGCTGCGCTGCCGGGTGGAGTTCCGGATCGACGGGGAGAACTTCGTCCGGCCCGGCTACACCGAGGACGTCACCGTGCGGGTCAAGGACCCGCGGCTGCCGCTGATCACCGTGCACGACAGGACCGTGACCGGGACCGCCCCGACGGTGATCGAATACTCCGCGACCGCGGTCGACGCCGACCGCGAAACGCCGCTCACGCCGTTCTGCACCCCGTCGTCCGGCAGCCTGTTCGCCGTCGGCGCCACCACCGTCACCTGCACGGCGACCGGCGCGGGTGGCACCGCCACCGAGACCGCCGTGATGTCCGTCGACCCCGGTGGGGAGTTCCGGCAGGAGCTCTGGCAGGTCTCGCTCGAAGCCGGGCCGGACAGCGTCGTCGCCGGGGTCCAGCGGGACCTCTCACCGTCCTTCGGGCAGCCGTGCGGCATCGGGCGGCAGGGCTCGGCGGACGTCTCGCCCGACGGCGCCGCGCTCGTGTTCCACAACGACCGCCGTCAGCTCTGCGTGGCGCCCGCCGACGGCGGCGCCGCGCGGGTGCTGGTGCAGAACATCGGATCCGTGGACAGTCCCGCCTGGTCGCCGGACGGCACGCTGGTCGCCTTCGACAGCGTGCCGGGGGAGGCGCAGCCGAGCGTCCTGACCGTGCCGTCGGCCGGCGGGGCGCCGGCCGTCCTGATCGCCGGGCCGGGCGGAGCGTCGCAACCGGCGTTCCAGCGGATCGCCGACATCGGCGTGACCGCCACCGCCGTCCCGGCCGGGATCCCGTTCTCCGGGCTGACGACGTTCGAGTTCGTCGTCACCAACAACGGCGTCGCCGCGTCGCCCGGCGTCGGGCTGTTCGTCCGGCTGACCGCCGGGCTGCGGCCGCAGGCGCCGATCACCAGCGTGGGCACCTGCACGCCGGACCTCGTCTGCGCCTTCGGCACGCTCGCGCCGGGTGCGCAGGCGCGGGTGCGGTTCAGTGCCACCGGCGCCGAACCCGGGACGCAGGCCGCGACCGGCACGGCCACCACGGCCGGCCAGGACGCCGACGCGCGGAACAACTCCGCGACGGCCGTGGTCACCGTCGGCGCGAGGCCGGTGCCCCCCGTCACGCCGGGCTCGCTGTCGGTGGGGCTGGCGGTGTCGGCGGTCCCGCTGTTCGCCGGCGGCGACGACGTCGTGCTGACCTTCCTGGTGCACAACGGTTCCGGGGCCCCGATGCCGAACGTCCGGCTGGTCACCCAGCTGCCGCCGCAGCTGCCCGCGACGTCGGTTTCGCCGGGGTGCGCGCCGGGCGGCGGCAGCTGTGCGCTGGGGACGCTGGCGCCCGGCCAGACCGTCGAGATCCGGATTTCGCTGGCGGCCAGGGCTGCGGCGGACTCGCCGGTGTCGGGCACGGTCAGCACGACCGGACCGGACAACAACGCCGGGGACAACACGGCCAGTGGGCGCGTGGTGATCCGCCAGCCGGTGGTGACCGTCGAGCCGGGCGTGGCCCCGCTCGGCTCGGTCCCGCGGGTGACGGGCACGGACTTCCCGCCGGGCGCGACGGTCCGGCTGGCCTGGTCGGCCGGGATCTCCGAGACACCCGGCCTGGCGACCGTGGGCGTCGACGGGCGGTTCGAGGCGCAGTTCCTGGTCTTCCACCACGACCTGATCGGGCCGCGCACGGCGTCGGTCACCCCGGTCAGCGGGCCGAAGTTCGGGACGGTGCAGTCGAACCCGGTCCTGGTCGTCCTGCGCACCGAACAACCGCCGTTCATCAGCCGCGGCTGAGCCGCGGCGAACCCACTGCCCATAGGGGCAACCACCGGCGCACGGCCGCACACCCGTCCGCTGCTGCCGGACCCGCGACACGAAAGGGAGACTTCGCGCATGGGAGCAACGGCGACGCTGTCCGAGGCCGGCCTGGTCGCGGAACCCGGCCAGGAGACGAGCTGCACGGTGACCATCCGGAACGCCGGGCAGGTCGTCGACCAGTTCGCGATCGACGTCGTCGGTGACGCGAGTGGCTGGGCCACCGCGGAACCGGCGACGGTCAACCTCATGCCGGGGGAGACGGGGACGGTCACCGTGCGGTTCGCGCCGCCGCGGTCGTCCGACGTCCCCGCTGGCACGATCCCGTTCGGCGTCCGGGTGTTCTCGAGCGAGGACCCCGCCGGCTCGGTCGTCGAGGAGGGCACCGTCGAGCTCGGTGCCTTCACCGAGGTGACCGCCGAGATCGTGCCGGGCAAGGTGGAGGGCAGCTCGAAGGCCGACTTCGAGGTCGCCGTCGACAACCGCGGCAACCGGCCGGTGACCGTCGAGCTGAGCCCGCTGGACCCGGAGGACGAGCTGGACTTCCGGCTCGAGCGCGACCGGGCCGAGCTGGCGCCGGGCACCGCCGCGTTCATCCGGATGCGCACCAAGCCGCGGAAGCGCTTCCTGCGGGGGCAGCCGATCCGGCACCGCTTCCAGGTGTTCGTCATCGCCGACGGCGCCGAGCCGCTCAAGACCGAAGGCACCATGGTGCAGCGGCAGCTGCTGCCGAAGTGGCTGCTGCCCGCGCTCGCCGCACTGCTCGTCCTCCTGCTCGCCCTGGTGACGTTGTGGTTCACCGTGTTGCGGCCGGCGGTGAAGTCGGCCGCCCGGGAGGCCGCCGAGGAGCAGAACCAGGAGATCGTGAAGGCGGCGCAGGACGCCGGCGCCGGGGCCGACCAGGCGAAGAAGAACGCCGACCAGGCCAAGCAGAACTCCGAACAGGCGATGAAGGCCGTCGGCCTGACCCCGCCGGGTGACAACCCCGGCGCCCCCGGCTCCGGTCCCGGGACACCCCCGACCCGCGTCTCGAACGCCGCCGCCGACGGGACACCGACGGACTTCCGGGTGGCCGCCGACGCCCGGATCGACTCGAACGTCAACCGGTTCGCCGAGTTCCCCTACACCCTGCCGGACGCGACCAAGACGCTGGTGATCACCGACCTGATCCTGCAGAACCCGCGCGGTGACACCGGAACCCTGCGGCTGCTGCGGGATTCCGGCGGCACCAAGACCGTGCTGCTCGAGGTCGGGCTGTCCAACTTCCGCGACCTCGACCACCACTGGCTGCAGGCCTGGCGGTTCCAGCCGGGGGAGAAGATCGTGCTCGCGGTCAGCTGCCAGAACGCGCCCGACCGTGGCCGCTGCACCCCGTCGGTCTCCTTCTCCGGCCGGGTCGAGTAGACCATGCCCCAATGTGGCGTTGGTTGCGTCCAACGCACCGAAGGCCACCTTGGGTGCGTTGGACGCACCGAAGGCCACATTGGGTGCGTTGAGCGCACCGAAGGCCACATTGGGGCGCATGGGTCACCCGGGCGGACGTCGAACCACTTGCCATGCGCGAAGTTAGATGAGCCCTTCGCGCATGGCGAACGCCACCGCGTGGGCGCGGTTGCGGAGCTGGAAGCGGTTGGTGATGTCGTGCAGGATCGACTTCACCGTCCGCTCCGAGTAGCTCAGCTGGTCGGCGATCTCCTTGGTCTCGAAGCCGTCGGCGACCAGCCGCAGCACCCGGGTCTCCCGCTGGGACATCCCGGCCAGGTCCCACCCGTTCGGGTGCAGTACGTCCCGCTGCAGCCGGGACACCCGCGACAGCAGGCGGCCCAGCAGGTCGGGCGGCAGCGCGCCTTCGCCGACGGCCGCGGCCTTGACCAGCCGGACCAGCGTGTCCGGCGTGGCGTCGGCCCGGCGGATGATCGCCGACACCCCGTTGCCCACGACGTCCAGCAGCTCCGAGTCCTCCACCTCCCCGGCCACCAGGACGACGCCCGCGTGGCCGGCGCACTGGAGGCTGCGCAGCAGCTGCCGGGCCTCGGCGTTCAGCCGCTCCACGATGACCAGGACGACGGCGGGCTCGCCCGAGCCCTCCTCGGCGAAGCGGATTTCGGGACGTGACCGCAGCGCGGCCGTGACGCCCGCGTGGGTGATCGTGTCGGTGGCGTGCAGCAGCACCGGAACCTGGTCGGTGATCATCGGTGAAGTCCTCCCTCGAAAGACGCCGTCTCGCGCCACCACCAAGGATCGTGGTGCGGACGCCTGGCGAACAGGGACATGGAGTCCCGATATGTCCCGCTTTCCTTACTCCGATCGGGCAATGCCGGCCTCTCTCGCCTTGGCGATGGCCTGCGTCCGGTCGGTGACGCGGAGCTTGCGGAAGATGTGGGACACGTGGTTGCGCACGGTCTTCTGGCTCAGCACCAGCTCTTCGGCGATCGACGCGTTGCCCATGCCCTGCGCGACGAGCCGCAGGATCTCCTTCTCGCGCAAGGTGAGCCGCGGGAACGACTCGTCACGCGGGGTCGCCGTGCCCAGCAGGGACAGCACCCGGGTGGCGATCGCCGGGCTGAAGATGGCTTCGCCGTCACCGATCACCCGGACCGCGCGGATTATCTGCTCGTTGCGCGCCCCCTTGAGCAGATAGCCGCGGGCACCCGCGCGCATGGCCGCGAACACCGCGGCCTCGTTTTCGAACATGGTCAGCATGAGCACGCCGGTGTGCGGGCTCGCGCCGACGATCCGCCGGGTCGCTTCGACGCCGTCGAGGTCGGGGAGGTTCAGGTCCATCAGGACGACGTCGGGCTCCAGGCGGGCCGCGTCGGTGACCGCGGTCAGGCCGTCGGCCGCTTCGCCGGCGACCTCCATGCCGTCGGTGGCATCGAGCATCGCGCAGAGCGCGGCCCGGAAGACGGGGTGGTCGTCGACCACGAGGACGCGCAGGGAACCGAACACCGCCTCACTTCCCCGCGGCGAGGGGCAGCCAGGCGGCGATCCGCGTGCCGCCGGAGGACACCGGCTCGACGCGGCAGCCGCCGCCGAGGTCGCCGGCGCGTTCCCGCATCGACCGCAGCCCCGTCCCGCCGACGGTGGGCAACGCCTCGCCGTCGGTGCCCACGCCGTCGTCGACGATCTCCACGTGCAGGTCGCCGTCGAGCGGCCAGAGGTGCACGGTGCACTGCCGGGCGCCGGAGTGGCGGGCGACGTTCACCAGCGCCTCGCGGATGATCCGGTACGCGGTGACCTCGACCTCGGCTGACAACGGCGGCAGTTCGCCGCGCACCTCGACGTCGACGCGCAGCGGGCCGTGTTCCGCGGGCACCCGCCCGGTGAGGGTGGCGGCGTACCGCCGCACGGCCAGGACGAGCCCGGCCTCGTCGAGCGCGGGCGGCCGCGCGTCGGCCACGATCCGGCGCAGGTCGGTGATCGCGCCGTAGAGCTCGTCTTCGAGCCGTCCCAGCAGGTGTTCGGTGGCGGCCCGGTCCCGGCCGACCAGATCCCGGGCGGCGCGCAGCCCGAGCACCGCGGCGGTGAGTGTCGGCCCGAGTCCGTCGTGCAGGTCGTGGAGCACCCGTTTCAGCCGGTCTTCGTACCCCGCGGGACGAATGAAGTCGGCGACGACGAATGTCCGGCGCATCTTCTCCCCGTCCGCCAGAAATGGTCTGGACCCCCAACGCAAATCGGGGAACCAGCTCTCGTGCGGGTAGCCCAGCCGGCTGCTCCGTTTCGCGTAGCGGGCTGGTCACCCGCTGTACTAATCGCCCGATATCGCCCCGGCGTTTCACTGTGGGCCACCAACGCAGGTAACGGAATGGTCCCGATGCGGAAACGCTCGTAACGACGGGGGCGGACGCAATGATCCGCTGGGACGGGTGCGGCTCGCCTGCCAAAAGCGATTCATGAACTGCGGTGTGAACCGGTGGAAATTCGACAAAGCCGGGACGTCGCACTTTCCGGAAGTCGCACGGCGGATGGGGGAAACTGCCGACACCGGGTGGCCCAGTGCGGGTTCCGCCAATTCCCGGGTCAGCCGCCGAGCATCGCGTCCAGGAGTTCCCCGGGCGTCTCGACCTGGGGCAGGTGCCCGGTGCGGGGGAGCAGGGTGAAGGTCGAACCCGGGATAGCGGCGGCGTAGGCCTTCCCGTACTCCGGGCCGGCGATGCCGTCGCTTTCGCCCCAGAGCACGTGCACGGGGACGGTGATCTCACTGAGCCGCCGGGCGAGTGCCGGGTCGGTCATGGCCGGGCCGGTGTAGCCGATCAGGGCCCGGACGTCCGGGCTCGGTCCGGGACCCCCGCCGGCCGGGGCGGGCGCGCGGCCGGGGTCGTGGAAGGAGAGTGTCCGGATCTCCGCGACGGACATCCCGCTGATGTCGGTGAGCGGGTGGCCGGCGACCTCGATGCCGATCCCGTCGACGATCACCGCGCGGCGGACGCGGGGACTCTTCAGCAAGGCGATTTCGGCGGCGAGCCAGCCTCCGAACGAGTTGCCGGCGACGGTGACGCCGGTGAGGCCGAGCCGGTCCAGCAGGTCGACGTACAGCCGGGCCAGTGCGGTAACGCCGGTCAGGTGCGCCGCCTTCGGGGTGCCGCCGAAGCCCGGATGGGTGGGGAGCAGCACGCGCGAGCGGGTGCGTTCGGCGAGCAGGTCGGCGAAGCCGGTCATCGTCGCGACCCCGCCGCCGCCGTGCAGGAGCAGGAAGGGATCGGTGCGGTCGTGGTCGTCGTTGTCCCGGACGGTCACTTCGGCCGGGCCGAGCGTGTGTGTCGTGGTGGTCGGCATGTGTTCCTTTTCGGTCGGGTATATCTAAGGAACCTTAGATAAGGTTCCTTAGATAAGCAACCTGGGTTAGGCTGACCGCATGAAGTACCACCCCGGCGACGTCGCCCTGGCCGTCAAGCGCCTGCAGCACCGCCACCACCGGGCGCTGAGCAAGGCACTGGCGCCGGTGGGCCTGTCGCTGGTGCAGTGGGACACCCTGCGCCACCTGCACCGGCGGCCGGAGGCGTCGCTGCACGAGCTGGCGGTGCTCACGTT
The DNA here is from genome assembly GCF_017308975.1 of Amycolatopsis sp. MtRt-6. GTDB lineage: Bacteria > Actinomycetota > Actinomycetes > Mycobacteriales > Pseudonocardiaceae > Amycolatopsis. The sequence goes on from NZ_JADWPD010000007.1 coordinate 218,821, forward strand.
CCAGACCGACCAGTCCTTCGGGTCCCTCGCGACCCGGATGGCGGAGCGCGGGCTCATCGAGCGCGTCCCGGGTCCGGGCCGGGCGGTGCGCCACCGCCTGACCGAGGAAGGCGCGCGGCTGCGCGCGGAGGGGCAGCAGCTGGTGGACGCCGTGGTCGAGTCGTCGTTCCGGGAGCTGTCGGAAGCGCAGCTCGACCAGCTGGGGGAGCTGCTGGACCGCGCACTGGGTCCCGGCCCGGCCGCCTGAAGCGCCACCGCTGCGGCGGCGGTCGGCTGACGGTGGTCGGCTACCGCCTCCGCGACCGGGTGAACCCGACCACGAGGTACGCCAGCGACATGACGATCCCGACCAGGCAGACGAGTCCGCCGACGGCGAGCAGGGCGATGGTGCTGTCGTCGAACCGGGGCACCATCTTGACGTAGCCCGGCTGGACCTCGACTTCGACCTCGTCGTCGGTGAGCATCAGGAACGCGGCCACGAGGTACCACCCGCAGCCAACGGCGACAACCGGCAGCACCCACCGGAGGACCTTCCAGCCGCGCATCCCGTCGTCCGCCGCGACGGCGTCCGGGCGCGACGTGGTCAGCGCGTCCGCGAGCACGGGTGCGTTCGTGGTGAGGCCGTCGAACCGGACCTTCCCGCCATCGGCGAAGCCGGTGGCGCAGCGCAGGTTCCGGCCGTGGCGCGGCGACCGGCCCGGGTCGCGGGTGACCCGGATTTCGGTGACCTGGTCCCAGGTCCAGGCTCGCCGCCCGTTCTTCGTCGTGTGCGCGATGCCGTTTTCGTGGACGTCGAACCGTTCGCGCGATCCGCCACGAGCAGCCCGGAAGGCCTGCACCGCCGCGACCGGGAACGCCACCGCCAGCACGACCAGCAGGAGCCCGACCAGCCTGCCCGCGCTCCAGACCGGGTGCACCACGAGCGCCACCAGCCCCACCGCGGCGACGACGGTCACGACCGCGGCTTGCGTGGCGATAACCCAGCGCCGCCGGTTGTCGACCGGATGGGTGCTCACGAACGCCCCTAGTTCGCCCATGAGCGAAGGGTACGGGCCGTCACCGGTCCAGGGTGGTGCGCGGCGAACCGGTTCGGCGCATCGGGCGGCGAGCGGGGCGCCGTCGCGCTTGTGGAAGCCGTGATCAGAACCTGCGCGGGACGACCGAGTACAGTTCGTCGATGGTGTCGTCGGCGGAGTGGCCGCCACCCCAGAAGCCACTGCGCGGGTTCAGCCTGACCAGACTGCCGTCGCCACGCCGTAGCGTCAGGTAGGAGTTACCGGTGTACACGCCGTTGGTGTGCCAGCGCTCGTAACTGCCCTTGAGCGCGACGTCGGTGAGCGGTTCGGCCCACAGCAGGCCTCGTCGGTCACCCTCGAATAGCGGCTCCTGACCAGCAGAAGCCGGCGTGTGGTCACCGCCAACACGTAGCGCGTCGTTCCGCCCCGCCGGTGGCGTCGCTCCCCGTACGCTTTCCCCGGGGCGCGGCAAGGAGGTCGGGATGACGGCGCTGGCGGTCGTGCTCGTCACCATCGGCTTCGCGTTGACTGTGCTGATGCCCGTGTGGGCGCTGCTCACCTGGGGTTCGCACCGCGAACGCCGGCGGCTCGCGCGGTTGCCGGTCTCCCGGTGCGCCGACGTGACCGGGCCGGGACGGCGGCTGCGTGCCGTGGAGGGGCGCAGCGGGCCCGGTCCACTGGGGACGTTGACCGCGCCGCTGTCGGGTGAGCCGTGCGCCTGGTACTTCAGCCAGGTGGAGGAGAAGGTCAGCGGCGACGGCCCGTCGAGGCGGCTCGTCTGGGAAGCCGGCGGTGCCATGGCGTTCGAGGTCCGGGACGAAAGCGGACCGGTGCTCGTCGACGGGTGCCTCGTGCACCCAGAACACCGGTCGAGCCGGACCGGCCACGGTCCGCCGGTGCGGCGTGCCGTGCAGGAGGACGTCAGGTCGGCGAAGGACAGCGCTCACCTCCAAGGCCTGATCGCCCGGGGAATCCTGACCGAGAAGTCGTTCCGGCGCGGGTGGTTGTCCGGCTCGCTGGGCTGGAGCGTGCGGGAGTACGTCCTGCCGATCGGGGAGCCGCTGCACGTCCAGGGCCGGCCCGGAATCCGGCAGGGCCGGCCGGTGCTGGGTGGGGCGCGGGGCAGGCACCTCGTCTCCGGTCGCACCCACGGGCAGCTGGCCGCCGACAGCGAGCAGGACGTGCGGACCGGCTGGGGCTGCCTGCTGATCGGGAGCATCGCCGGCCCGCTCCTCCTCGTGGCCGGCTACCTGCTGAGCCTGCGCATCGGCGGGTGAGCGCGTCACTCGTCCGGGCAGGGGTGAACTTCACGGCCAGCGGCGCCGGCCAGTTCCGGCAACAGACCCAGAAAAGTGTATAACGCCATATACGGCACCGATGATTTCAGCACAATTTGCAGTCAAAAGCCAGCACAAAAAGCCGCGTTGACGGCGCCTGATCCGGGTCAGCTCGCCTTCCGCGCCACCCCGCCGTAGAGCTGGGTGTTGGTGTAGGGGTCGTCGGAGATGTCGCCGGGGCCGCCCGGGCGCCAGAGCGCGCAGCCGACCAGGCCGGGTTCGATCAGCTCGAAGTCGCCGAACATCGTCTCGACCTCCTTGTAGCTGCGGGTGGTCGCCTGGTCGTGGCCCCTGGCCTGGTTGAACGTGCCCACCGCGCTGTTGATCCGGTCGCTGTCCTGGTCGCTGACCAGGTGGGAGATGGCCAGGTAGCTGCCGGGCGCGACGTGGTCGCGGTAGCGGGCCAGCAGCGCGTGCGGGTCGTCGGCGTCGGGGATCCAGTGCAGCATCGCGATCGTGAGCAGGCCGACCGGTGCGTCGAAGTCGAGGAGCCGGCGGACTTCCGGGTGGGCGAGGATGCCGTCGGGGTCGGTGAAGTCGGCGTGCGCGATCGTGGCGTTTTCGCTGGCGCGCAGGAGCATCTTGCTGTGTGCGACGGCGATGGGGTCGCGGTCGACGTAGACCACCCGGCAGCGTGGGTCGATCTCTCCGGCGATCTGGTGGACGTTGCCCACGGTGGGGATTCCGGAGCCGATGTCGAGGAACTGCCGGATGCCCAGGCCCATCAGGGTGCGCACGACGCGGCCGAGGAAGGCCCGGTTGAGCCGGGCGACGTCGCGGATGCCGGGCATGATCTTCTCGGCCTGTTCGGCGGCGTCCCGGTCGGCCTGGAAATTGTGGGCGCCGCCCAGCAGATAGTCGTAGGTGCGGGAACTGCTGGGTTTCGTCGTGTCGATACCCGGAGGAACCCATTCCTCTTCTTGGTGCTGCGTCATCACCGTCACCTCACTCGCCTTCGCACGAAGAACATACTCACTCTCGTGGCTCCTATGATTACGCCATAGGTGTGACGGCGTTTCAGCCGATGGGTGCTGTCGCGTGCGGCCGGATGGGCCTAAGGTGGCAGACCTCCTCCGGACTGCCAAGGAGAGGAAATGAACGTCCCGGTCGCGCCAGGCCGTCGGATCCTGCTGGGACACACCCCGTCGATGCTGCGGCAGCGGGTCGGGTTCACGTCTTCCCTGCGTGCGCACGGCGATATCGTGCGGCTCTTCCTCGGCCCGCTGGAGACCTATTTCCTGACGAGCCCGGAGTTGGTCAATCACGTCCTCGTGGGGGAGGGGAGCAGCTTCTCGAAGGGGATCATCTTCGACCGTTTCCGGCCGTTCATGGGAAACGGGCTGGTGATGTCGGAGGGCGCGTTCCACCGGCGGCAGCGCCGGTTGATGCAGCCGGCGTTCCACGGTGCGCGGCTCGCCGCGTACGCGGACACGATGGTGCGGGCCACCGAGGAGCTGACGGCCACGTGGCGCGCGGGCGAGGTGCGCAGGCTGGACGCCGACATGCAGCGGCTGGCCATCACCGTCGTCGGGGAGACGCTCTTCGCCACCGAGCTGGGGCGCCGGGCCGTCGCGGAGGCACGCCGGTCGATCCCGGTGGTGCTCAAGGCGGGCATGGTCCGGGCGTTGTCGCCGCGTTTTCTCGAGCACGTCCCGGTCGTGCCCGCCAACCGGCGGTTCGACCGTGCTGTCGAGCGGCTCCGGCAGGTGGTGCAGGAGGTGATCACCGGGTGGCGTGCCACCGGCGAGGATCACGGTGACCTGCTGTCCCTGCTGATGCTGGCCCGGGATCCCGGCACCGGCGAGGGCATGACCGACGACCAGGTCCACGACGAGGTGATCACGCTGCTGACCGCCGGGAGCGAGACCACGGCCGTCGCGCTGACCTGGCTCTTCCACGAGCTGGCCCGGCACCCGGAGGTGCTGCGGCGGGTGCGGGCCGAGGTGGACGGGGTGGTGTCCGGTCGTGCGGCGGCCTTCGCCGACGTCCCGAAGCTGGAGTACCTGCGCCGGGTCGTCAGCGAGGTCCTGCGGATGTACCCGATCTGGATCCTGATGCGGCGGGCGCTGCGGGACGTCGAGCTCGGTGGGGTGCGGCTGCCCGCCGGTACGGAGGTCATGTTCAGCCCGTTTTCGCTGCACTTCGATCCGCGGTTCCACGAGGACCCGGAGGAGTTCGAGCCCGATCGCTGGCTGCCCGAGCGCGCTGCCCGCGTTCCGAAAGGCGCGTACGTCCCGTTCGGCGCGGGCACCAGGCAGTGCATCGGGCAGGCTTTCGCGCACACCGAGATCACCCTCGTCGCGGCCACGGTGCTGGCCGGGTGGGAGTTGTTCCCGGTGCCGGGCGTGCCGGTGCGTCTCACGGTGACTTCGGCCGCTTATCCCGACCGGATGCCGATGACCGTGGTTCCCCGGCGGGCGGCCTGACAGTTCGATCATTTCCCGTTTTCGACAATTGATCTTTTCCGGAGGTAGTTTTCCGTGTCCGAATTCCGTGGTGGGACGAAACGTGTCGCCGGCCGTCGCCGGCGGGCGACCGTGCTCGTGCTGGTGGCGCTCGGTTTCCTGCTGGTGCCGGTTTCCGCGAGAGCGGAGGGCGCGAGCTGCCGGGACGTGTATTTCCCGGTGACGCTCGTGGCGCTCCCGCAGACGATGCACGGCACCCTGTGCGTGCCGGACGGCGGCGCGAACACGGTGCAGGTGCTGATTCCCGGCGGCACGTACAACAGTTCCTACTGGGACATCGGTTACCAGCCGGAGATCCGGTCGTACCGGCTGGCGATGAACAACGCCGGATACGCGACGCTGGCGCTGGACCGGCTCGGCACCGGGCGCAGCAGCACGCCGCCGAGCGCGGTGCTGACGACGGTCACCGAAGCCACGGTGGTGCACCAGGTGATCCAGGCCGTCCGGTCGGGGGCGCAGGGGCCGCGCTTCGGCAAGGTGATCCTGGCCGGGCATTCGTTCGGCTCCGGCACCGCGAGCATCGAGGCGGCGACGTTCCACGACGTCGACGCGGTGCTGGTCACCGGGCTGGCCCACCGGTTGAACCTGGCCGGGACGACGGCGGTGTTCGCCGCCACCTACCCGGCGATGCTCGACCCCCGGTTCGCCACCGGCGGCTACGACGTCGGGTACCTGACGACGGTGCCGGACAGCCGGTACTCGATCTTCCACGCACCGGGTCCGAAGGTGGCCGGGGCGATCGCGTTCGACGAGGCGACGAAGGACACCTCGGCGTACGAGCAGGCGGCCGACCTCTTCCCGATCGGGATCATCGCGCCGTACTCGTTGCTGATCGACAAGCCGGTCATGGTGGTGCTGGGCCAGGACACGGTGTTCTGCGGGCTGCTGGCCACGAACTGCTCGTCCGCCGCCGGGATCCGGAACTCCGAGCTGCCGTACTACGCCGCCGCGACAGACCTGACGACGTACGCGCTGCAGGGTTACGGGCACGCGATCAACTACGCGCCCAACGCGCCCGACTACTTCCGGGCTGTCATCGCGTGGGCGGACCGCACGGTCGGCCGGTGAGCAGGCCGGGGTGACGGCTGTCCGGGGCGGGACTTGCCTCGCGTTTGACCGGCAATCACGTGATCGAATCGGCGGGAACTTTCAGCCCGCAGTCGCGGTGTGTTCGTGGTTACCCTGTTTGGTCTCGTTCTCTCGCGAAAGGGTCTCGCCATGGAACAGCCCGAGAGTCACGAAGCCACGGCAACCGCCGATGGGGTGAACCGGCGGAGTCTGCTCGCCGGGGTCGGTGGTCTCCTCACCGCCGGGGGAGTGGCCGCGCTGCTCGCTCCGGCCGCCGCTGCGGAAAGCGGCCGGCCGGAGCGTGATCCCCGTGTCGAGGGGCTGCTTGCGAAGATGACCCTCGACGAGAAGCTCGGCCAGCTTCAGCTCGTCGGTACCGAAGACGCCGCGCGGGCCGCGCTGGCGACCGGGCGGCTCGGCGGTGTCTTCTCGGTTGTGGGCGCGGCGAAGCTCAACGCGCTGCAGCGCATCGCCGTGGAACGGACCCGGCTGCGGATCCCGCTGATCTTCGGTCTGGACGTCATCCACGGGTACACCACGAACTTCCCGATCCCGCTGGCCCAGGGCGCGAGCTTCGACCCCGCTGTGTCCGGCACCGACGCCGCCATCTCCGCGGGGGAGGCCCGGCGCAGTGGGATCCACTGGACCTATGCCCCGATGATGGACGTCACCCACGAGCCGCGGTGGGGGCGGATCGCCGAAGGCTCCGGTGAGGACCCCTACCTGGCCGCGCGCATGGCCGTCGCCAAGGTGCGCGGTTACCAGGGTGACGACATCGCCGCCCCGGACCGGCTTGCCGCCTGCGCCAAGCACTTCGTCGCCTATGGCGGCGCAGAGGGCGGCCGGGACTACAACACCGTCGACGTCTCGCTGCAGCGGCTGCACAACCTCTACCTCCCGCCGTTCAAGGCGAGCGTCGAAGCCGGGGTGGCGACCGTGATGGCGAGCTTCAACACCATCAGCGGCGTGCCCGCCCACGGCAACGGCTACGTCCTGCACGACGTCCTCAAGGGCGCCTACGGCTTCCGCGGGTTCGTCGTCAGCGACTACACCGGCGTCGAGGAACTGATCCTGCACGGCCTCGCCGGTGACGGCGCCGACGCCGCGGCCGCGGCCCTGCCCGCGGGCGTCGACATGGAAATGGTCAGCACCAACTACGTGCGGTTCGGGGCGCGGCTGCTGGCCGAGCGCCGGATCACCCGTGACCAGATCGACGACGCCGTCCGCCGGATCCTCCTGGTCAAGTTCCGGCTGGGGCTGTTCGACCGCCCGTACGTCGACGAGGCCGGCGAGGTGAAAGCGCCTTCTCCCGCCGCGCTCGCCGCGTCCCGGCAGGCTGCCGGGCGGTGCATGGTGCTGCTCAAGAACGACGGGCCGGTGCTGCCACTGGCGAAGACCGTCGGTTCGGTGGCCGTCGTCGGTCCGCTCGGCGCGGCCACCTACGACCTCAACGGCACATGGGCGGGCCTGGGCACCGGCGCCTGGACGACCCCGCCGGTCACCGTGGTCGACGGGATCAGGGCGGCGGTGCCCGGCGCGACCGTGACGTACACCGCCGGCTGCACCGTCGACGGCACCGACACCAGCGGGTTCGCCGCCGCGCAGCAGGCGGCTCGCGCGGCCGAGGTGACCGTCGTCGTGGTCGGTGAAACCGCCGCGATGAGCGGGGAAGCGGCCGCGCGCAGCGACATCGACCTGCCCGGGGTGCAGCAGCAGCTGGTGGCGGCGATCGAGGAAACCGGGAAGCCGTTCGTGGTCGTGCTGGTCAACGGCCGTCCGCTGACGATCTCGTCCCTGCACGACACCGCGCCCGCCATCCTCGAAGCGTGGGCGCCGGGTGTGCAGGGTGGCCACGCGGTCGCCGACGTCCTGTTCGGCACGGTCAACCCCGGTGGCAAGCTGCCGGTCAGCTTCCCGCGCGCGGTCGGGCAGGTGCCGATCTACTACAACCACGAGAACACCGGGCGCCCGGCCGACCCGGCCAACAAGTACACGTCGAAGTACCTCGACCTCGAGTCCGGTCCGCTCTACGAGTTCGGCCACGGACTGTCGTACACGACGTTCCGGATCGACGGCCTGCGCCTGTCGGCCACGCGGATGCCGGCCCGCGGTGGCCGCGTCCAGGTGAGCGCGCGGGTGACCAACACCGGTACCCGCGCCGGCGACGAGGTCGTCCAGCTGTACCTGCGGGATCCGGTGGCGAGCATCGTGCAGCCTGTCCGGCGGCTGCGCGGGTTCGAGCGGGTGACGCTGGCGGCGGGCGCGGCGAAGACGGTGTCGTTCACGCTCACTCCCGACGACGTCGGCTTCTACGACAATGCCGCGAAGTTCCGCGTCGAGCCGGGCGAAATCCAGGTCTACGTCGGCAACAGCTCGGCGGCGACGCTCACCGCGAGCTTCACCGTCACCTGAGCGCCCGGCGGCGGAACTCCGCCGGGGTGAGGCCGGTGGCGGCCTTGAAGACCTGGCCGAAGTGGGACGGGTCGGTGAACCCCCAGCGGGCGCCGATCGCCGCCACCGGGACGGCGTGGGCGGCCGGGTCCGCGAGGTCGCGTTTGCAGGCCTCCACCCGGCGGTGCCGGATCCAGCCGGCCACGGTGTGGCCGCTGCCGTGGAACAGCGCGTGCAGGTGGCGCACGGAGACGAAGCACGCCGCCGCGAGGGTGTCGACGCGCAGGTCCGGATCGGACAGCCGGTCGTCGATGCAGGCCTGCACGGCCTGCCGTCGCCGGAGCCGGTCGTCGTCACCGGCCGGCCCGGCGACGCCGGCGTGGGCGCGCAGCATGGTCGCCGTCATGTCGAGCACGTTGCCCGCCACCAGGATCCCGGCGGACTGGCAGTCCGGGGCCAGCGAGCCGAGGCCGAGGATGGCCGACCAGACCACGGGCGCGATGCCGTGGTCGGCGGAGAACCTGCGGGCCACCAGGTGGGTGAAGGCCGCGGCGTCGGGGGCGCCGAGCGCGGTCTTGCGGAAGCGCACGTTGACCGACCGGTAGTCGTCGCTGACGTCGAGGGTCAGCGGCCGTTCGGAGTCGTAGAGCGCGAACTCGCCGGCGCGCAGTGTCGTGGCCCGGCCGTCCTGGGTGAGCTGCTTGGTGCCGGCGAGCTGCAGGGTCAGCAGGAAGGAGGCGTCGGCGGCGCGCGTCAGGTCGTCGGGGCGGCGGTGGACGGTGTGCCGCAGGCAGGTGACGCCGAACAGGCCGAGCTCGCCGACGGCCCGGTGGGCGATGGACCCGGCGAAGGCCTTCGGGTTGTCGAACTCGAAGCTGAAGTGCAGCGACACCCCGGTGTTGACCTGTTGTTCCCAGACGCCGGGGCCGACCTTGGCGGCCGTGCGGGGCACGGCGTGCCCGGTGGGGATCAGGCTCAACGTACCGGCCATGGTCGCTCCTGGGGGCACTCGGGCAACGCGGCCAGGGTACGCCGGGCGCGCCGTCGTGCACATCGGCGACATCGGCGTGCACGTTTCGCCGATGTCCGGGGCGGCCCGCCGCTCATAACGTGGGGCATGGCCTACATCGAAGGTTCCCACCACATCACGCTGTCGGTCGGCCGGGCGCAGGAGGACGTCGACTTCCACGTCAAGGTGCTGGGCATGCGGTTCATCAAGCGGACCGTGCTCTTCGACGGCTCGGTGCCGATCTACCACCTGTACTACGCGAACGCGAACGGCGATCCGTCGAGCGTGGTCACGACGTTCCCGTGGGCGCAGGCCGGGTTGTACGGCAAGCGCGGCACCAACCAGAGCCGCGAAGTGCTGCTGTCGGTGCCCGAGGGCAGCCTCGACCACTGGCACCGCCGGCTGACCGAGCACGACGTCGAGGTCCGCAACGTCGAGGTCTTCGGACGGCGGCGGCTGGCGTTCGAGCACCCCTGCGGCATCGAGTACGTGCTCGTCGCCAACGAGGGTGACGACCGGGTCGGCCACGCCGGCCACGGCGTGCCGCCGGAGTACGCCATCCACGGCCTGCACGGGCTCGGCGTGCACGTGACGACTCCCGATCGCACGGTCGAGTTCGCCAACGACACCTTCTACGCCCAGGACGGCCTGGCCGAGGACGGCGACCGGATCGCGGTGCAGCTGGGCAAGCAGGCCCACGGCAACCACCTCGAGATCACCGTCAACCGCGCGGACGACCAGGGGACGTGGCACTACGGGGCCGGCACCCACCACCACTTCGCCTGGAACGCCGACACCTTGGCGAACCAGGACGAGCTGAAGTTCGAGGTCGAGGGCCGCGGCTACACCGACATCTCGGAGCTGAAGGACCGCAAGTACTTCAAGAGCGTCTACGTCCGGTCCCCGGCGGGTGCGCTGTTCGAGCTGGCGGTCACCCACGCCGACGGTGGCTGGGACTGCGACGAATCGCCGCACGAGCTGGGGCAGCGGTTCCAGCTGCCCGAGCAGTTCGAGGACCGCCGCGAGGAGCTGCTCGCGGCGCTCGAGCCGATCGACGGCTGAGCGGTGAACCCCCACCTCGGCGGGCGGGTCCTGACGTGGGGCCCGCCCGAGGCGGCGGTCGTGGTGCTCGCCGTGCACGGTCGCGGGCACGAGCCCGAGGTGATGCGTGAGCTCACCACGCGCTTCGGCCCGCTGCCGGCCCGGTTCGTCGCCCCGGCCGCGGCGGGCGGCAGCTGGTACCCGCTGCCGTTCCTGCAGCCGCTGCCCGGCAACCAGCCCCAGCTCGACGACGCACTCGCGGCGATCGAGGCCCGCGTCGACGCCCTGCCCGACGCCGGAAACCTGGTGCTGCTGGGGTTCTCCCAGGGCGCCTGCCTGCTGGCGCACCTGCTGCTGACCCGGCCCCGGCGGCTCGGCGCGGCGGTGCTGCTGACCGGCGGGTTCATCGGCCCCGACCCGATCGAGCCGCCCACGGGCACCGAACTCGACGGCGTGCCGGTGCTGCTGCGGAGCATCGAGGACGACCCCTGGGTGCCGGCCCACCGGGTCGTGGAGACGGGCCGGCTGTTCGAGGCCGCGGGTGCCCGGCTCGACCTGAAGATCGAGCCGGGCACTGAGCACATCGTGACCGAGGAAGCCTGCGCCACCACCGCCGCCCTGATCCGCCGGCTCGCGGCCCGGTGACGACCCTTTTCGCCGGGCGAAGGTCACAAATCGGTCATTCAAGGCACGCGAGGAGAACCACCGCGCCCGCCTGGGGGCAGGATTGGCAGCCGGTTCTCGCATTGAACTCGCGGAGGTTCGGATGGGTGCGCAGATCGTCTCGATCTTTCTGCCGGTGGCGCTCGCGCTGGTGATGTTCGGCCTCGGCCTGTCGCTGACCCTGGCCGACTTCGCCAGGGTGGTGAAGTACCCGAAGGCCGCCATCGTGGCGCTGACGTGCCAGATCGTCGTGCTGCCCGCCATCTGCTACGGGCTGGTCGTGCTGTTCGGGCTCAACGGCGTCCTGGCCGTCGGGATGATGCTGCTCGTCGCCTCGCCCGGCGGGACGTCGGCGAACCTGTTCAGCCATCTCGCGGGTGGTGACGTCGCGCTGAACGTCACCCTCACGGCGGTCAACTCCGTCCTCGCGATGTTCACGCTGCCGGTGGTGGTCGCCTGGTCGCTGGCGCAGTTCATGGCCGGCGACGCGTCGATCGGGCTGCAGCCCGCGAAACTGCTGCAGATGTTCGCGATCGTGCTGGTCCCGGTGGCGATCGGGATGTGGGTCCGGCACCGCTACCTCGGCTGGACCGAGAAGATGCAGAAGCCGGTCAAGATCGCGTCGGTCGTCGTGCTGGTGCTGGCGGTCACGTTCTCCATCGCCGGGAACTTCCGGCTCCTGCTGGACAACAGCGAAACGCTCGGGCCGGTGGCGTTGCTGCTTTCCGTGCTGAGCCTGGCGGTCGGCTACGGCGTGCCGCGGCTGCTGCGGGTGGAGCGGCGGCAGGCGATCGCGTCGGCGATGGAGATCGGCATCCACAACGCCGCGCTGGCCATCACGCTCGCCATGTCGGTGCTGGGCAGCGAGCCGATGGCCGTCCCGGCCGGGATCTACGGCACGGTGATGTTCGTGCCCGCCGCGATCGCCGCGTACGCGTTGAGCCGCAGGAGTTCCCGCGTCGCGAGCGTCGCGGGCGTCCGCTGACGCTCACGAGACCGTCGCCGCGATCTTCGCGGCGTCCTCGAAGGTGAGCGCGCCTTCGAGCCGGTAGGTGACCTCGCCGCGCTGCCAGACCAGCGACTGCGCGGCGAGGCGGGCCGTTTCGGTGTGCCACTCCCCGGCCCGGTCGACGTACATCAGCTCGTGCGGCCGGTCGATCCAGATCGCCGGTTCCCCGGCGACGCTCACCCGGCGGCCGCCGGACATGCCGAGGAACTTCTCGAACACCGGGCCGAGCCGGCCGTCGAACTCGTCGACCCGGACCGCGCCGCCCCGGTACAGCAACGAAACCACGCGCGTCGGATCACCGGTGATCCGGACGTCGTCCGGTGGCCCGAGCGCGGCCGGGGCCCCGATCGGGAACGCCGTCAGCCGGCGTGCGTCGGCGAGGTCCACCGAGCGCTCGCCGGGGAGCAGGCCTTGGCCGCGCACCGGGGGACCGGGTTCGCCGCGCAGCTCGATCCCGGCGAACCGCAGCAGGTCGGTCACGGTCGCGCGCACCGCGGGGGAGAACGTGACCGCCGCGGCGAATACCAGCAGGAGCGCCGCGGCGACGGTGGCCCAGCGCGGCAGCACCGGACGCCGTCGCGGCCGCGCGGGCAGCCGGGCCAGGACGGCCTCGCGCACGTCGGGGGCCGGCGGCACGTCGAGGCGGTCGCCGAGCTCACGCAGCGCGGCGGCCAGCCGCGCGTCCTGGGGATCAGTCACCGACCGCCTCCTTGGCCGGTTCGGCCAGCAGCTCCCGCAGCCGGGCGAACGCGCGGTGCGCCCGCGACTTCACCGAACCCCGCGGGCAGCCGAGCACCTCCGCCGTCTCGCCTTCGGTGAGGTCGAGGAAGTACCGGCAGACCACGACGGCCCGGTTCTTCTCGGGCAGGGCCCGCACCGCGTCGAGCAACGCGGCGCCGGCGGCGTCCGACAGCGCCCGTGCCGCCGGATCGCCGTCGGGGACCGGTTCCAGGCTCGCGGCGCGCAGCTCGGTCGCGGCGCGCCGGCGCCGGGAGCGGACGAGGTTGTGGGTCTCGTTCGCGACGATGCGCAGCAGCCAGGCGCGGAACGAAGCGCCACCGCGAAACGACGGCAGCGCCCGGAAAGCCTTCACGAACGCCTCCTGGACGACGTCTTCGGCTTCATGCCCGGCGCCCAGCAGGTAGGCCGTCCGGTGGGCGAGCGCGGTGTACCGGTCGACCAGCGTCCCGTAGGACGCCGGGTCGCCGTCGCGGATCCGGGCCACCACTTCGTCGTCGTCCGTCGTCCGCCCCTTCCCGCCGGTGGTTTCACCCTCCTCTACACCGGCCGCGGCCGCGAGGTTCCCCGGGAACCGGTTCGCGCCCGGCGGTGTAGGGCGGACATGAAACTGCGACTCGCTTCCCTGCTCGGTGCCGTCCTGGTGGCCATGCTGGTGCCGGTGCCCAGCGCGTGGGCGGGCAATTGGGCGGTCACCTACCCCGACCCGTTGCCGGACACCTTCCGGGCCGGACAGCCCTACACCGTCGGTTACTGGGTGCTGCAGCACGGTTCCCACGTCAGCGACGGAGAACTCGGCGCGACCGCGCTCGTCTTCACGCCCGCGCAGGGCGAGCCCGTGGTGTTCCCCGGTGTCGCCCTGCGCGAACCCGCGCACTACGCGACCGCGATCGCCCTGCCCCACGACGGGAGCTGGCGGGTGTCGGCGCGGCAGGGTGTCTTCGCCGACTACGAAATCGGCACGCTGACGGTGCCCGGACGGCTGGCGGTCACGCCACCCCCGGCTCCGATGGCCTGGGGCGAAAAGCAGCCGTGGGGCGCGATCCGGCCCCCGATCGCCCCGAACGACGGCGGTGCCGTGCCGATCCAGACCATCGCTCCGAGCGCGGCGGCGGCCACGCCGGAGGCACCGGCGTCACTGGGGGCGGTGCTGGCGGTGGCCGGCCTGGTCGTCGCCGGGGGAGCCGTGCTCCTGGTGGGCGGCCGTCACCTGCGGCGCCGGCTGCGCGAAGGCGCGTGACCTCGGCCGGTCACTCCAGCAGGTTCGACGACCGGACGAACGAGTCGGCGCAGCCGCACGAGCCGCGGGTCGTGAGCCGGGTGGGCAGGGTGTGCAGCCCGGTCGGGCGCGGTTCGTCGCCGAGGGCGCCCACGAGCAGTTCGGCCGCCAGCTTGCCCATCTCGAAGATCGGCTGCTCGGCCGTGGTGAGGCCGGGGCTGGTGTAGGCCGCGTACTCGATGCCGTCGAACGAGGCGACCGCGAGGTCGTCGGGGACCCGCAGGCCGTGGTCGGTGGCGGCCCGCAGGAGGCCGAGCGCGGCGAGGTCGCTGGTGACGAACAACGCGGTCGGCGCGTGCGGTCCGGCCAGCAGCGCTTCGAGCGCCTCGTAGCCGGCCCGGCCGCCGAACGGGCGGCGCAGCACCGGCAGGGCGGCGAGCCCGGCTTCGGCCAGCGCCCGCTCGTACCCGGCCACGCGGTCGCGGGAGGTCGAGACGTCCGGCCCGCTCAGGCAGGCGATCCGCGTGTGGCCGTGGCCGATGAGGTGGGCGACGACCTCGCGGGCCCCGTCGACCGCGTCGGCCACGACGGTGGGCAGGTCCCCCTCGCCGAACGACCGGTCGACGAACACCACCGGCGTCGGGATCTTCGCGTACTCCGCGCGCAGGGCCGGGCCCGTCGTCGACGGGATCGCCAGCACACCCTCCACCTGCCGGTCCAGGAACGCGCGCAGGTAGCCGAGCTCGCGCGTCTCGTCGTCGGCGGCGTTGCCGACCAGCAGCGGGTACCCGAACCGGTGCGCCGTCTCCTCGACCGCGCGGGCGAGCAGCGCGAAGTACGGGTTCGCGCTGTCGGGGATGACCAGCCCGAGCGCGTGGCCGCGGGCCATCCGCAGGGACCGGGCCACCGTGTTGGGGCGGTAGCCGAGCTCGTCGATCGCGGCGAGGATCCGCTCGCGGGTCTCCGGGGCGACGCGCCGGGGCCCGTCGTTGAGCACGTAGCTGACCAGCGCCGGAGACGTCCCCGCCCGCCGGGCGACGTCCGCCCGCGTCACCGCCATCCGAGAACTCCGTTCTTCGAGCCCGAGTCTTGACCCCCGAATCTTGACAAGCAGTGTGCCAGAGCACAGGATGCCTCATCAACACGAGTTGACGGCGCCTCAGCCCGTGTCCACACCCAAGAATCAACACGAGTTGAATCGCTCGGACCAGGGAGAACACTCATGGGAAGCTGGAACCTTCGCCGCATCGTCGCGGTGACGGTCGCGGCCGCCGCGGTCGCCGGGATGACCGCGGCCTGCGGCCGCGGTGGTGACGACACCAAGCAGGCGAGCGGTCCGCGGATCGCCATCGTCACCCGCAACTTCACCAACCCGTACTGGGCCGCGCTGCGCGACGGCGCGCTGGCCGAGGGCAAGCAGCGCGGCGTCGAGGTCAACGTGCAGGCCGGCACGTCCGAGACCGACGCCGACGGCGAGAACGCGAAGATTTCCACCCTGGCCGGCCAGGGCTACGACTGCTTCGGCGTCGTCCCGGTCAACGCGAGCAACGTGATCACCCCGCTCGTGCCGGTGGCGCGCGCGAAGAAGACGATCCTCAACCTCGACTCGCAGATCGACCCGGCCGCATCGAGCGCGGCGGGCGTCTCGTACGCGTCGTTCATCGGCTCGGACAACATCGCGGCGGGCACGCTGGCCGGGCAGAAGATGCTGACCGCGCTCGGCGGCAGCGGCAAGGTCGTCATCCTGCAGGGCATCGCCGGCGAGCAGAACGGCATCAACCGCGAAAAGGGCTTCACCGAGGCGACCGGCGGCAAGCTCGACATCGTCCAGCGCGCGCCGGCCGACTACGAGCAGGACAAGGCACTGCAGGTCACCGAGGCGATCCTCAAGGCCCACCCGGACATCACCGGCATCTTCGCCGCGAACGACACCATGGGCCTCGGCGCCGTCCAGGCGATCAAGAACGCCGGGCTGGCCGGCAAGATCAAGGTGATCTCGGTCGACGGCATCAAGGACGCCCTCGCCTCGGTCAAGAACGGCGACCTCTACGGCACGATCACCCAGTACCCGTACGCCGAAGGCCAGCTCGCGGTGCAGGCCTGCATCGCCGCGCACGCCGGCAAGCCGATCCCGCAGCGCGTGGTCGCGCCGATCGCGTTCATCGACAACTCGGTCGTCGACCAGCAGCTCGCTTCGTTCCCGAAGCCGTTCGCGCCGTTCGACAACCCGCTCGCCGCGCTGGTCGCCGGATGACGGCGACGGCGGCCCGGCCGCGTTCGTTCGACCTCGCCCGCGCGGCCGACTACGCCGCACCCGGAGCGCTGGTCGTCGTGTGGGTCGCGTTCTTCATCGCGACCCCGCACTTCCTGACCCTGAGCAACATCGGCGACCTGCTGGTCGCCTCCTCCATCCTGGCCGTGCTGGCGCTGGGCCAGCAGTTCGCCGTCGTGGTGGCCGGCATCGACCTGTCGGTGGGCGCGAACCTGCCGTGGGCGGCCGCGCTGCTCGGCGCGACGGCGACCGCCGGCGTCCCGCTGGGCCTGGCGATGCTGATCGCGATCGCGGGCAGCGTCGTCGTCGGCGTCGTCAACGGGTTCCTCGTCGGCTACCTGAAGATGACCGACTTCATCGTGACGCTCGGCTCGTTGAGCGTGGTCAGCGGCATCACCCTGCTGCTGACCGAGGGCAACACGGTCGCGGTGTCCTCGCCGTTCCTGCAGGCGATCGCGCTGGACGGGATCGGGCCGGTGCGCTGGTTCTGGCTGATCGCGCTGGCCGCCGCGGTGCTGGTGTGGTTCACGCTGTTCCGCACCCGCGCCGGCACGCACCTGCTCGCCGTCGGCGGCGGCTCGGACGCGGCGCTGGGCTCCGGCATCCCGGTGCGGCGGGTGCGCCTGGCCGCCTACGCGGCGTCCGGCCTGCTCTGCGGCGTGGCCGGGGTGATGCTGGTGGCCCGCAACGGCGGCGCGGACCCGTCGCTGCAGACCAACTACCTGCTCAGCTCGATCGCCGCGGTGGTGCTCGGCGGGTCGTCGCTGTTCGGCGGGAAGGCGTCGGTCGTCGGCTCGGTGACCGGTGCGGTCCTGCTGACCAGCCTGGTCAACGGCTTCACGATCATCGGCATCTCCCAGTACTTCCAGACGATCGCCGTCGGCGCGGTGGTGCTGCTCGCGGCGCTGCTCGCCCGGTTCCGGAAGTGAGGCGGCACATGACAGAGACGAAGTACCTGATCGAGGCCCGCGACCTGGTGAAGTCGTTCGACGCCGTGCGGGCGCTCGACGGCCTGACGGCGGGCTTCGCCGAGGGCGAGGTCACCGCGATCGTCGGCGACAACGGCGCCGGCAAGTCCACCCTCGTGCGCTGCCTCACCGGCGTGCACCCGCCCACCGAGGGGCAGCTGCTCTTCCGCGGCGAGCCGATCCGGCTCTCCTCGCCCCAGGCGGCGCGCGACCTCGGCATCGAGACGGTCTACCAGGACCTCGGCCTCATCGACGACCTCGCGGTGTGGCAGAACCTGTTCCTCAACCGCGAGCTGCTGCGGCCGGTGCCCCTGCTGGGCGTGCTCGACCGGCCCCGGATGATCCGCGAAAGCCGCGACATCCTCAGCGGGCTCGACGTCAATGTGCCGTCGGTGCGCACGACGGTCCGGCGCATGTCCGGCGGGCAGCGGCAGAGCATCGCCATCGCCCGCGCGGTCACCTGGGGCAAGTCGATGGTGATCATGGACGAGCCGACGGCGGCCCTCGGCGTCCGCGAGACGGCGGCGGTGGAGAAGCTGATCCTGTCGCTGCGCGACCGCGGCGTCACCGTGCTCATCATCAGCCACGACCTCGAGCAGGTGATGCGGGTGGCCGACACCGTCGTGGTGCTGCGCCGCGGGCGGGCGGTCGCGCGCCGTCCGGTCGACGGCGTCACGGGCGACCAGCTGGTCGGCCTGATCACCGGAACCATCTCGGAGGCCGCGTGAAACGCACCGGCCTGATCAACGGGCAGCTGACCCGGGCGCTCGCGCAGCTGCGGCACACCGACCTGTTCGCCGTCAGCGACTCGGGCCTGCCGGTGCCCGGCGGCGTCGAGGTGATCGACCTCGGCGTCGTCTACGGCACACCGGACTTCTTCACGGTCCTGCGTCCGCTGCTGGCCGAGGTGACGGTCGAGGCGGCGTGGGCGTCGGAGGACGTGGTGGAGGCCAACCCGGACGTCCACCGGGCGCTCGGCGAACTCGTCGAGCCGCAGCTGCTGCCGCATCCGGAGTTCAAGGACCGGCTCGGGCAGTGCCGGTTCGTGGTCCGCACCGGGGACGCGACGCCGTACGCCAACGTCCTGCTGCGGGCGGGGGTGGCGTGGTGACCGGATCCGTCGTCGTGGTCGGCGCGGTGAACGTCGACCACGTCGTCGTCACCGGCCGGCTGCCCCGGGCCGGCGAGACGGTGGTCGGGCCCGCGATGGTCCGCCACGGCGGCGGGAAGGGCGCGAACGCGGCGGTGGCGGCCGCCCGGTTCGGCGCACACGTCCGGCTGATCGGCGCGGTCGGCACCGACGACGTCGCCGCGGGCGCGCTGGCCGAGCTGGCCGAAGCCGGGGTCGACGTCGCGTCCGTCGAGCGGCTCGCCGAGGTGCCCACCGGGGCCGCGGTGATCGTCGTCGACGCCGCGGGCGAGAACCAGATCGCCGTCGGGGCCGGCGCGAACGCCCACGTCGATCCGGACCGGGTTCGGGCCTCGCTGCGGGCGGTGCTCCCGTCGTGCGGCTGCGTGCTGGTGAGCACGGAGATCCCGGAGGCGGCGGTCGCGGCGGCCGTCGAGGAGGCCACCGCGGCCGGGGTGTGCTGCGTGCTCAACCCGGCCCCGGTCGTCCCGGTCGTCGCGGAGTTGCTGCGGCACGGCCCGGTGCTCACGCCGAACCGGGGCGAGGCCGCCGAACTGGCGCCCGACCTCCCGACGCTCGCCGCGCGGACGGGGGCGCCGGTGGTGGTGACACTGGGCGGCGAGGGCGTGCGATACGTACTGCCGGGCGAGTCCCCGGTCGACGTGGCACCGCACCGCACGAAGGTGGTCGACACAACCGGCGCCGGCGACACGTTCAACGGGGTGCTCGCAGCCCGCCTCGCGGCGGGCGACCCACTGGACCGAGCGGTCCGCACGGCGAACGTCGCGGCGGCGTTGTCGGTGACGGCACCCGGCGCCCGCGCGGGCGGGCCGGCACCGGCCGAAGTGGAGGCAGCCCTCGCGCCGGCTCGGCCGTGACACCGCCGCCGGAACGCTTGCACACGGCGCGTAGCCCGGTGCGGTGGCCGGAAACGGCGTCGTTTCCGGCCACCGCGGTTACGCCGATCGGGCCATCCACTGTGGCCCGGTTTCCCTTTGTATCTGTAGCAAAGCTCAACGCCCCTTTAGCAATGAGCTCAGGCAGAGGGAGATGGCAATGGGTCGCCCCGAACGCCCGCTGGATCCCACCGCCGGGCCGGTCGCCGCCTTCGCTCACGAGCTGCGGGTGCTGCGCAACCAGGCCGGGAACGCCGGGTACCGGGAACTCGCCAGGGCCGCGCACTTCGCGCCGTCCGTGCTGTCCACCGCGGCCAGCGGGCGGCGGCTGCCGACCCTGGCCGTGACACTGGCGTTCGTGGCCGCGTGCGGTGGTGACCGCGGGGCGTGGGAACGGCGCTGGCGGAGCGTTGCCCAGGAGGTGCGCACCCAGGCCGTGCGGCCGGCTCAGCTACCGCCCGGCTCGAGGACCTTCGTCGGGCGGGCACCCGAACTGGCGGCCGCCGCCAGGGCGATCGAGGCGGGCGGGCCGGTGCTCGTCACCGGTCCGATCGGGACCGGCAAGGCCGCCTTCGCGGTGCGGCTGGCCGAAGAGGTCGCCGCGCACTTCCCGGACGGGCAGCTCTACGCGGACCTGGGCAACGGGACGGGCGCCCGGACGACCGACGACATCGTGCGGGGGTTCCTGCGGGCCCTGGGTGTGCCGGCCCACCTCGTGCCCGACGACCCGGTGCACCGGGTCGACCTCTACCGGTCGCTGCTGGCCGAACACCGGCTGTTCGTGCTGCTGACCGGCGCCGGCACCGAGGCGCAGGTACGCCCGCTGCTCGGGCGGACGGCGCGCAGCCAGGTCGTGGTGACCGGCCGCGCGCGGCTGCCGGCCCTGGAGGACGCGCACCGGGTCGAGCTGGGCGCCTTCGCCCGCGCGGAATCGGTGGCGTTGCTCGGGCGGATCGCCGGCGAGCACCGGGTCCACGCCGAGCACGCCGCCGCGGACGCGATCGCCGCGCTGTGCGGCGATCTCCCGCTGGCCGTCAGCGTCCTCGGGCGCCGGATCGCGGTGCGGCCGGAATGGACGATCGCCGCCACGGCCGCCCGGCTCGCCGGCCGCGAACGGCTGCTGGACAGCCTCGGTGTCGGGGACGTCCACGTCCGCGACCGGTTCACCGCGGCGTACGAAGGCCTTTCCGCCGCGGGGCGGGCGGCCGTCCACCACTTCGGCTCCGACGGCACGACGCCGGCCCGCATCGCCGCGGCGCTGGGCATCGCCACCGAGACCGCCGAAGAGCTCCTGGAGTCCATTGTGGACGCCGGGCTACTCCGGCGCGCCGACGTCGCCGGCCGCTACGCGATTCCCACGCTGGTCAAGGTGTTCGCCGCGGAGCGGTGCGTGCCGCCGAGATTCCCGGATCGGCGGGAACAGTTCCCCTACCCACCGGGAACCGCGCGAACCTAGCCTTTGCGCATCGGGCCGGCGGCACCCAGCGTCCGATGTGGACGCACGGTGTCGCCGGCCGTCGCGAGTTCGTGACCACGGAGGTGACTGTGCGACCGACCAAGGAGGTGGCCGGGTGACCGGCAGTGCGCGCACCGGCGTCTTCGCCGTGCTGCGGGCGACCCCCGCCCCGGTCAGGTACCTGCTGGCCGGCATGCTGGTCAACCAGCTGGGCGCGTTCGTCCAGACGTTCCTGGTGCTGTACCTGACGTTCCGGGGCAGCTCGCCCGGCTTCGCCGGCGTCTGCCTCGCCGCCTACAGCGTGGGCGCGATCTTCGGCGCCATGCTGGGCGGCGAGCTGACCCACCGGTTCGGCGGCCGGACGACGATCGTCGCGGTGATGACGTGCGCGGCGCCGCTCGTCGCGTCGATCCCGCTGGTCCGGGGCGTGCCCGCGGCGCTGCTCGCGGTGGTGGCGCTGTCCGGGCTGGCCATCCAGGCGTACCGGCCGGCGGCCGCGGTGCTGCTGGCCGAGTGCATGCCGGAAGAGCACAAGGTCATGGGCTTCTCGATGATGCGCATCGCGCTGAACATCGGCGCCGCCGTGGCACCACTGCTCGCGGCCCTGCTCATCCTGGTGAACTGGGACCTGCTGTTCTGGCTGGACGGCGCGACCGCGGCACTGTGGGCGCTGCTGGCGTTCGCCCTGCTCCCGCGGCAGTCCGGCGCCCGGCACCGGACCGAGCCCGGCGGCGGCCCGGCGAGAGCCGTGAGCGCCCGGGCGGTGTACGGGACGATGCTCCGTGACACCCGGTTCCTCTGCTACCTGGTGGCCGGCGTGTTCGGCATGATGGTCTACGCCGGGTCGGTCGCGGTGCTGCCGCTGAACATCGTCTCCGCCGGCTACCCGGTCGGGCTGTACAGCACCGTGCTGGTGATCTCGTCGGTCGTGCTGATCACCTGCGAACTGAAGATCACCACCTACATCGTCCGCATCCCGAAGTACGTCGCCGGGCTGGTCGGCAACCTCGTCAGCGGGCTCGGGTTCACCCTCTACGGGCTGATCGCGCAGCACCCGTTCTTCGTGGTCGCCGGCGCGCTCTTCGCGGTGTCCGGCCTGATGATCCACGGCCCGAGCACCGCCGCGCACCCGGCCACCTTCCCGGTCGCGGTGCGCAGCCGCTACATCGCGACGAAGGAAACCCTGTCCGGCCTGGCCGCGACGATCGGGCCGGTGCTGGGGCTGTTCGTCTTCAGCCGGGCGGGCGGCCCGGTGTTCTGGGGCTGCTGCGCGCTGCTGTCCGTCGCGGCCGGCTCGATGCACATCTACGGGCTCCGGACGCCGCCGGTGCCGGTCCCTGTTCCCGAACCGGAAGCCGTGGGAGAGCGATCATGACCGAACCCGAACGTGTGCTGCTGGTCATCGGCAGCGGGCTGCGGACTTACCGCGAATACCTGGTCGCGTCGATCCACCGGTGCGCCCGCCGGGCCGGGCTCGGGCTGGTGCTGCTCAACAACCTCAAGCCCACCTGGCAGCGCGGCTACTTCGACGAGATCGTCCACGTCGACGTGTTCGACGCCGGCGAGATGCTCGCCGCCGCCCGCGAAGTCGCCGCCCGGCACCGGGTCGCCGGCCTGATGTGCTGGGACGAACCCGTCGTGCTCGCCGCGGGCGAGCTCGCCGCC
This sequence comes from Amycolatopsis sp. MtRt-6, assembly GCF_017308975.1. GTDB lineage: Bacteria > Actinomycetota > Actinomycetes > Mycobacteriales > Pseudonocardiaceae > Amycolatopsis. Next base: position 241,163 of record NZ_JADWPD010000007.1, read on the forward strand.
GAGCTGGGCGTGCCCGGCCTGAGCGTGCCCGGGGTCCGCGGCTGCCGGGACAAGAACCGCACCCGGACCGTGCTGACCGCCGCAGGCCTGCTGCAGCCGGGCTACGCCCTGACCACCGGCCTCGACGAGGCCCGCGCGGCGGCCGCCCGGATCGGCTACCCGGTCGTGCTCAAGCCGCGGGCCATGGGCGCGAGCATCGGCGTGGTGTTCGCCGGCGACGAGTCCGAGCTGGCCGCCGCGTTCGCGGTCGCGATGGGCGCGGCCACGGTCGACCAGAGCCGCTACGGCGGGGCCGCGATCGTCGAGGGTTTCGTCCGCGGGCCGGAGATCAGCATCGACGCCGCCGTGCACAAGGGCGAGTACCTGCCGATGTTCGTCGCCCGCAAGCACACCGGCGACCAGCCGTACTTCGAGGAGGTCGGGCACGTCGTCGACGCCGCCGACCCGCTGCTGCGCGACGCCGAGCTGCTGGACGTCCTGGCGCGGGCCCACCGCGCCCTCGGCGTCGAAGACGGCATCACCCACACCGAGGTCCGGCTGACCGAGCACGGCCCGCTGATCATCGAGGTCAACGGGCGGCTCGGCGGCGACCTGATCCCGTTCCTCGGCAAGACGGCCACCGGCATCGACCCCGGCGAGGTCTTGTTCGCCGTCGCCACCGGGAACCGCCCGGCCATCACGCCGACCCGGCAGGCCGTCGCCGGCATCCGCTTCGGCTACCCGGAGCACGACTGCCTCGTCCACGAGATCACCGTCCCGGACCGCGCACCCGGTCTGGTCCTCGCGGCACCGATGATCGACCGGGGGACCACCCTGCGCCTGCCACCCGGCGGCTACCTGGCCCGGCACTCGTTCGTGGTGTGCGAGGCCGGCGACCCCGCAACCTGCGACCAGCGACTGGACGCCGCCGCCGCCTCGGTGCGGGTCGACGCCGACCCGGTCGACCCACCGGAACCCGGTACCGCCTTCGAAATGCCCGCCGGACTGCTCGACGTCGACGAACACGAGGGAGTTTCCGCATGACCATGACCGAGCCCGCCCGCACCGATGTGCCGCTGACCGGCGCGCAGATCCTCGAGAACGCGAAGGCGCTCGCGCCGGTCCTGCGCGAACGGGCCGCGGAAATCGAGGCGAACCGCAGCCTGCCCGACGACGTGGTGCGGCTGCTGCGCGACGCCGGCGTCTTCCGGATCGGGTTCAGCCGGGAGTGGGGCGGCCCCGAGATGACGTCGATGGAGCAGACCGAGGTGATCGAAGCGCTGTCCTACGGCGACGCGTCCGTGGGCTGGTGCGCCAAGCTCGGCTCCGACATCGGCCTGCACGCGAACTTCCTCGACCAGGACGAGGCCCGCCGGATGTTCACCAGCATCGACATGCACTCGGCCGGCGTGCTCCCGGTGACCGGGCACGCCGAGCGGGTGCCCGGCGGCTACCGCCTCACCGGCCGGTGGGGGTTCGGCAGCGGCTCGACGCACGCCGACTGGGTGGCCTCCGGCGCGATGGTGTTCGAGAACGGCGAGCCCTACGCCAGCCCGGACGGCAGCAACCCGCACGAGTCGCGGCTGTTCATGGTGCCGCAGGAGGACATCCGCTCCCTCGACAACTGGTACACCCTCGGCCTGTGCGGCTCCGGCAGCAGCGACTACACGATCACCGACGTCTTCGTGCCCGAGAACCACACGCTGACGTTCGACAACCCGAAGGTCCCGAACGGGCCGCTGGTGCAGCCGGACGTGATCCAGCGCAGCATGTGCGGCGTCCCGCTCGGCACGGCGCGGGCGGCACTGGACTACGTCCGCGGCCTCACCATCGAGCGGGTCGACATGCTGAAGGGCTCGCCGTGGCGGATGAGCGGGGTCGCCTGGAAGGACAACGAGCACATCCAGATCACCCTGGCCGAGTGCGAAGCCGACTACAGCACGACCCGGGCCGGTGTCTACCGCGCGCTCGAGCGGCAGTGGGAGGTCACCGCCGACGGCATCGGCACCCTGGACGACCTCACGCCCGACGAGCGGGTCGCGCCGGCGTTGACCGGCTGGCAGGCGTTCCAGATGGCCAAGCGCGTCGTGCTGCGGCTGTGCGACCTGCTCGGCACCGCCGCGATCCGGTCCGGCGACCCGATGAACCGGTGGCTGCGGGACTCGGTGACCATGGCCATGCACCCGACCGCGCGCGACCGCGTCACCCAGACCGTGGGGGCGCACCTGGTCGGCGCGCGGCCGTCCATGCGGTTCATGCTCGGCATCGTCGACAAGCCCAAGACCGAGACCGATGCCTGAGCGGCCCGTCCTGGTCGTCGGGTTCGTGACGCCGGTGCTGCTGGCCCTCACCGGCGTCGAGCCCGACGGCTCCGTCGTCCTCGTCGAAGAGCCGGACGTGGTCCGCAAGCGCGACCTGCGCGCGAGACTGGCCGGCTCCGCGCTGGTCCGCGAGCTGGTCGAGTGGGAGCACACGCGGCCCGGCTCGGCCGACGAGTTCCACGCCGCCCACCCGGACCTCGACCCGGTCGCGGTGATCCCGCTGATCGAGTACGCCACCCCGTTCGCCGCCCGGCTCGCCGAACGCTACGGCGTGCCGGGCGCGAGCCTCGGCGCCGCGCTCGTCCTGCGGGACAAGGCCGTGCTGCGCCGCGTCAGCGCGGCCGCCGGGCTGGCCAACCCCGAGAGCGCCGAGGTGACGGGCCCGGCGGACGTGCTGGCGTTCATGCGCGCCTGCCCGGGCCCGGTGGTGCTCAAGCCGGCGAACCGGCAGGCCGCGGTGGGCACGCAGATCGTGCGCGACCCGGCCGGCGTCGAGCAGGCCTGGGCGAACTGCGTGGAACAGGACGAGGGCATCTTCGTCCCGGACCGGCCGATGGAGCTGCGCATGCTGGCCGAGCGGTACGTGCCGGGCGCCGAGTACAGCGTCGAGATGCTCGTGCGCGGCGGGAAGCAGTTGTTCGCCAACGTCACCGGCAAGCAGCTGTACCCGGGGCCGCGGCCGGTGGAGCTGGCGCACATCGTGCCGGCCGACATCCCGGATGCGCTGACCGAGACGCTCGCGGAGGTGACCCGCCGGGTCGTCGCGGCGGCCGGGTTCGCCGACGGGATCGTGCACTGCGAGTGGATCGTCGGCGACGACGGCGTGCCGTACCTCGTGGAGTGCGCGGGCCGGATCGCCGGCGACGGCATCATGGAGATCATCGACCACGCCTACTCCGTCAAGCTGCTGCGTGCGTACTTCGCCGTGATGCGCGGCGAAACCCCGCTTCCGCTGCCCACCCGGGCGACCGGTGGCGCGGCCGTCCGGTTCGTCCCCATGGAGCCCGGCGTGATCGACGCCGTGGTGGGCCTGGAGCAGGCCCGCCGGGTGGCGGGCGTGTTCCTCGTCGACCTCCAGGTCGGCCCGGGGCACCGGTTCGCCGGCCTGCGCAGCTCCTGGGACCGCGCGGGCCTGGTCATGGCCGAGGCCGACAGCCCGGCCGAGGCCCTGCAGCGCGCCGAGAAGGCCGCGGGCCTGGTGCGGATCGAGATGCGCACGGAGTAAGTGGTTCCCTGCCAACGGAAGAGGCCTTCGCCGATGGTCCGGCGAAGGCCTCTTCTCGTGGGTGGGTCAGCGGCGGAGCCGGCGACCCACACCGGCGGCGGCGGCCGAGAGGGCGGCCGCGCCGAGGACCTGCAGGATGCGGTGCTGACGGCTCGCCCGGTGCTGGGCCCGGAGATAAGGGATGGTCGTGTTGGTGACCATCGCGTGCAGCGGCATCCAGCGGTGGCGCAGCAGCTTCTCCAGGACCGTGTCGCAGGCGCGTTCCAGGCGGACCGCCGGCGACCGTACGGTGTCGCGCAGCTCGGCGAAGTTGCGGTGGGACATGGTGGCGAGGGCGTCGGTGTTCGGCTTGCGGCGGGCGTAGTACCGGGCCAGCGCCGCCGCCGGGTCGGCCGGGTGGGCGGCCAGGCTGCCGGTCAGCTCGAGCGCGTCCTCGAAGGCGGAGTTCATGCCCTGGGCCAGGAACGGGTAGACCGCGTGGCAGGCGTCGCCGATCAGCGCGACCTTGCCTTCGTAGGTCCACGGCGCCGTACTGACGGTGACGAGGTTGAAGGTCGGGCGCTCGAGGAACTTTTCGCCGAGGTCGGGGACCAGGGCCAGGACGTCGGGGAACTCGCGGCGGAACAGCGATTCGACGTCCGACGGCGTCCGCAGCGCGTCGAAGCCGGCGGGACCGTGGAACGGCAGGACGCAGGAACACGTGAAGGAACCGTCGCGGTTGGGGTGGGCGAACATCATCGTGTCGCCGCGGGGCCACAGGTGGAAGACGTCGTCGGCCATCCGGTGGGTGCCGTCGGCGGCCGCCGGGATGTGCAGTTCGCGCCAGCCCCACTCGAGGTAGCTCTGCGAGAACTCCGCGCGCAGCTCGTGGTGCATGAACCGGCGGACGGCCGAGAACGCGCCGTCCGCGCCCACCACGACGTCCGGGCGCACCTTGAACGTCTGCCCGTCCGGAGCCTCGAAGGTCGCCGACGGCAGGTCCCGGTCCACGCCGGTGCACCGCGTGTCGAACACGAACCGCACGCCGGGCTCCGCCAGGGCCGCGTCGACCAGCAGCGCACTGAGGTCCTGGCGCTGGATGGCGAGGATGCCGCCGTCGCCGTAGGACGAGAAGCGCAGGCTTGCGTCGGGGTTGTGCAGCAGCCGCCCGCGCATCGGCACGACGAACCGCCTGACGTCTTCGGCGAGCCCCAGGCGGTCCAGCGCCGCCAGGCCGCGCCGGGACAGGCCGAGGTTCATCGACGTCACCGCGACGGACGTCCCCCGCGGGTCCGGCCGGCGGTCGTACACCGTCACGACGTGTCCCTGCCGGCCCAGCGAGAGCGCGAGGAACGCGCCGGCCATGCCGGCCCCCACGATCGTGAACTCCACTACGCACACTCCTTGTCGTTGACGTGGCCGAGAATCTCCCCGGCGACGAGCGGGGCGGCGCCGAACCCGGAGCCGCCGCACGCGGCCCGCGACCACACCGACGGGTGAAGGCGGGCGAGCACGGGACCACCGGTGCCGGCGTCGGTCGCGTAGTGGCAGTCCTTGGTCGCCACCACGGCGTAGTCCTCGGCCCGGGCGAGGATCGGCTCGGCGAGCAGCCGGCCGGCCCACGGTTCCCGGTCGGGGGCGTCGGTGGTGGCGACCGCCCGGCACACCGCGTCGGAACTGATCTTGAGCAGGGTGCCGGCACCGGGCGGCAGCAGCCAGGCGCTGCGTGCGGCCCCGATCCGGCCCACCCCGGGAGCGGCCGCCCACCAGGCGGCCAGGTGCGCCGGCGGCCGCAGGTAGACCATGGTCTGCCGGTGCAGCACGACGGGCGGCCCGCCGAGCGCGGCGGTCCACGGCCCGCCGGCGAGCAGGACGGTGTCCGCGCTTTCCGTGGAATCGTCGGCCAGGACCACCGCCCGGTCGTGCACCTCGACGACCGCGCACCCCGGCCGCAGGGTCACGGCGGGGTGCGCGGCAAGCCACTCGACGGCGGACCGGAGGAACCGGCCGGCCAGCAGCACCGCACCGCCGGGGTCGAGCACGCCGCTGGTTCCGGCCGGGAAGAGCACGGGCGGCAGCGTTCCGGCCGGCACGGCGGTGGCGGGCACGCCGGCCTGGCGCGCGGTGCCGAAGGCCCGCTCGAGTTCGTCCGGGGTACCGGCGGTGACCACACCGACCGGCCGGACGAAGTCCTTTCGCAGCAGCGACTCCAGCTCCGCCCACCGGCGGCGGGCTTCGGCCATCCGCACGGTGCCGTCCACATCGTCCGGCCGCAGAACGCGCAGCGCCCGGTGCTGGTCGGACGACGTCGAGGCGGGATTCGGGATGGGACCACGGTCGAGGAGGATGACGCGATGCCCGGCCCGCGCGCACCCGATCGCGGTGACCAGCCCGGTGACCCCGGCCCCGACGACGACAACCGTGGCCATCAGCGAGCCGGGGTGGTGGCCTCGGTCGCGCGGACCGTCACCGACAGCCGCGGTAAGCGTTTCGGGGTCACCGTGTCCGAGTCCGGATGACCCGGCAGCATCGTGTCCGGCAGTGCCGCCGCCGCGAGGTCGACCAGGATCGGCGCCGCGCACCTCAGGAACACCTCCACCTGGTGACACAGGTCGCCCGCCGTCGCGAACGTCACCGCCGGCGCCAGCCGGTCCAACCGGCCCAGCTGCTCCGCCAGCGTCGACGCCGCCGCCGTCAGGCTGAAGCGCGGCAGCTCGTAGGCGTCGGCGAACCGTTCCACCATCCGCTTCGCCGTTCGCCGGGCGTCCGCCGACACCGGCAGCGGGCCGCGGTCCACCCAGCGGTCGACCGCCGCCGCGACCCGGTTCCACGGGCCGGTCAGCCGCGTGGCACCGACTCGGACCAGCGCCTCGCGGGTGAAGTCCGTGCGCTGGTACTCGGGACTGGTCGCGCACAGGTGGAACCGGATCAGGTCGCGCGGTACCTCGGCGGCCAGCTCCCGGCCGGACACCACGTGCCCGCGGCTGGTGGAGAACTTCTCGTTGGCCAGCTCGTAGAACTCGTTGGTGAGGTACTGCGCCGGCAGCACGTGCTCGCCGAGCGCGGTGAGCAGCGCCGTGCCCACGATCGCGAACGGGTACGTCGCGTCCAGGCCGAGGAAGTACACCACCGTCGTGCCGGCGCCGGCCCGCCAGAGCTCGTCGTCGGCGCTCAGCACCGTGCCGCGCCGCTCGGCGCCCAGCGCGGTGGTGAACATGCTCCACGGCATGCCTTCCATGTGCGCGTAGAACACCTGGCCCGCCACCTCCGGGAACGGCGCCGGGATGCCCCACGACGCCGGCTGGGTGATCGGGAAGTCCGGCAGCGGCCGCGCCAGCGCGGACCCGATCAGCCGGGCCATGCCGGGGCGCATCGGCGTCCGGGCGAAGTACGCCTCCAGTTGCGCGCGGTACCGCTCCACCGGGAACACGAGGATGGCGGCCTCACGGCGTTCCAGCGGCTCGTCCGGCCGCGCCGTCGAGCGCGGGCCGATCAGCTCGCCCGGGGCGATCGGCAGCCCGCAGCTCTCGCAGATCCCGGCACACCCCTCGGCGAGGCAGAACGGGCACCCGCCGGTGACGTAGGCGTCCATCAGGTACTCGCCCGTGCTGCGCAGGTATGGGAACTCCACCGTCCGCAGCTCCAGCAGGCCCCGCCGGTGCAGGCGCTCGTAGAACCCGGTGACCAGCGCGGTGAACCGGTCGCCGAGGCAGCCGAATCCGTCGATCTCGACGCCCATCGCGGCGAAGGTCCGCAGGACCTGCTCGGCCGAGCGCTCCCGCAGGTCCTCCGGGGTGACGCCGAGCCGTTCGGCCGCGGCGACGACGTAATTCTGCGTGAAGTGCATCCCGGTGCCGTACAGCGCTTCCCGGCCGGTCGCGCGGGCGTAGCGGGTGCAGACGTCGGCGGCCAGGAACGGGCCCGCGAGGTGGCCCAGGTGCAGGTCCCCGTTCGCCGTCGGTGCGGGCGAAATCACCACGAGGCGGTCCATCAGACGGCCTCGCGCTCGCCGCCGCCGCGGCGGGCGAGCAGGTCGTCGACGATGTCGTGGGACCGGTGGGCCAGCACGCTGATCAGCGAGTCGGCGATGCCGTGCGTGGCCTCGTTGACGCCCTGCAGGTACACCGCGCCCCACGCGGACTCGCCGAGGTCGACGCGGTAGCAGCGGCTGACCGAGATCTCCGCCAGCCCGACGTGCTTGGCCAGGTCGCGCACCAGCGCGGGCATCCGGTTGTCGAAGCCGGTGCCGAGCAGGACCAGGTCGCAGTGCAGCGGCTCCACCTTGCCGCTGGTGCGGTCACGAAGGTCGAGCACGACCTCGTCGCCGTCGACCCGGGCGCCCACCACCTCGGTCAGCGTCCGCACCTCCGAACGCTGTTGCCCGATGCCGCGCTGCTGGTAGAGCGTCGTGTACATGTGGTCGAGGAACGGCGGGGCCGCACCGGCGTAGTTGGTCAGCCGCATCTCGTCCAGCACCTGCTGCCGGACTTCGGGCGGGCTGTCGTAGAACCGGTCGACGAACGAGGGGAAGAACAGCTCGTTGACGAACTTGCTCGTCTGGTAGTTCTGCGGGCCGACCGACCGCACGATCATCGTGCGGGTGCTGTTGGGCAGGTTGTCGTGCAGGGCCATGAACATCTCCGCGGCGCTCTGCGCCCCGCCCACGACGACGGCGCGCAGCGGCGCGTCGGCGGGCAGCTGCGCGATCCGGCGGCGGTACTGGGCGCTGTGGATGAGCCGGTCGGCCGGGAGGCCGGCGAAGACGTCCGGCACGTGCGTGTCCCGGCCGCCGCCGACGACCAGGTCGCGGCAGCGGATGGTGTCCCCGTCGGCGAGGGTGGCGATCCAGCCGACGATCGAGCCGTCGTCGTCGCGCGCGGGTTCGACGCTCCGGACCTTCGCGTCGTACCGGATGCGGACCTGCTCCAGTGACTTCGCGACCCACTGCAGGTAGTCGGAGAACTCCCACCGGAACGGGTGGAACGTCCCCAGGTTGACGAACTCGTCGAGTCGCTGCTGGTCGTGGAGGAAGTTGAGGAACGAGAACCTGCTGCGCGGGTTGCGCAGGGTCACCAGGTCCTTGAGGAAGGAGACCTGGCTGCGCGCCCACGGCATCAGCAGGTCGCGCTGCCACTTGATGTCCGGGCCCTGCTCCAGCAGCAGCGTCTGCCGGGCCAGTTCCGGGTGCCCGGACTCCTCGATGGCCACCGCGAGCGCGAGGTTCGCCGGTCCGGCTCCGATCGCGAGCAAACCCACCTGTACTTCGGTCACAGATACACTCCGATTTCTGGGAATAGGTCGGCGTGCCGCGTGCCGCCGCCAGCGATCGTAAGGAGCAGCCTTTCCCGGCTGGTAGGGAAGGTTTTCCCGGGCTTCGGGGAATCTTTGATCGCGATCAAGAAATTGATTGCGATCAATTCTCCCTAACGATGAGACTCACGTGTCCGATACGGAAGGTGTGCACGTGCTTCCACTGGGAGGAGCCGATCGGAACGGATCGGCAGCGGTCGACGTAGGGGGAACCATGAGTCAGGCCACCGATTTCGGCAGCACCGCTCGGCTGTGGCCGGCCGAACACCTCGACCCCGCTCCGCTGACCGTGCTGCTCGCCGACCCGCAGCCGTCGGTGCGCCACTGGGTCCGGGCCGCGCTGGAACGCGCCGGCGGGGTGTTCGTGGTCGGCGAGGCGGCCACGGCGAACGGGGTGCTCGCGGAAACCGCGCGGCACCGGCCGGACGTCCTGGTGGTGGATCCACTGCTCGGCGGGGCCGGACCGGCCGAGGTGATCGGCCGGGTGCCGCTGGTGTCACCGGGAACGAAAGTCCTCGTGCTGAGCTCGGCCGACGACGACACCGCCGTCCGGTCGGCGATCCACGCGGGCGCGCGCGGGTACCTGGTCAAGGGGGCGGATGCCGAGCAGATCGTGCGGGGGGTGCGGGTCGTGGCGGCGGGCGAGGCGATCGTCGGCCGGGCGATCGCGGCCCGGTTCAGCGCTTTGGTGCGGGGCGGAGGTGCCGAGCCGTATCCCTTTCCGCAATTGACGGCGAGGGAACGGCAGGTCCTCGAGCGTATCGCAGCCGGTCGCTCGAACGGGGTAATCGCCCGCGATCTCGGACTCGCCCCCAAGACCATCAGCAATCGCGTGTCGGCAATTTTTACAAAACTCCGAGTAGCCGATCGAGCACAGGCCATAGTGTTGGCGCGGGACGCCGGACTCGGGCGCGGGGAATTCACCGGCGATCGGGAACAGTTCCCCTATCGCCGGGAAACCGGCCCGACCTAGCGTCGATCGGCGTCGGACGCCCGACCGCCGGACCACGCTGATCGGAGTGGGATGTGACTGGACAGGACCTTGCCCTCGTGGAGATCCGCAGGCTGGAACCCGAGCACCTGACGCGGGCCTACGGACTGGACATGAAGCTGCTCTACCCGTGGGACGGCATGGCCGCGCCGTTCCGCGGGGCCTGGTGCGTGCTGCGCCCGGGTGACTCGTCGGTGGCCCACGCCCACCACGAGCACGAGATCTTCATCGGCATGGCCGGGCGCGCCGAAGTTGTCGCAGGTGACCGCCGGCACGCCTTCGCGGCCGGGGACATCGTGTTCCTGCGGCCGGGCATCGAGCACCACCTCGTCAACGACCCCGACGCCGGCGAAGACTTCTCCTACTACGCGATCTGGTGGGACCGGGAGATGTCGGCCGAGTTCGCCGCGCACGACACCGGTGAGGCGGGATCGGCGTGATCGACTACGACGGGCGGAAGTTCCGCAAGGCCGGCGCCGAGGCCGTGGCCGTCTACCGGCAGGAGGACGACATCGTCTGGGCGGAGTTCGCCGGGGGAGAGGTGCGGCGCGGCGCGATCGCCGGCACCCAGCGGGCGGACGGGGTCCTCCACCTCGGCTACACGGTGGTGCTGGCCACCGGCGAGGTGATCTGCGGGCACACGGTGAACACGCCGGAGGTCGCCGAAGACGGCCGGCTCCGGCTGCGCGAGGTGTGGGAGCGCTACGGCCCGCACGCCGCCACCGGCGTCTCCTACCTCGACGAGGTGAGCTAGTGTCCCGGCGCCCCTCCGACGCGGACTGGAGACGTCTCGAGCACGCGGTGACCGGTCGCGTGCGGCGGCCCGGCGAGACCGGGTTCCGCGCCGCGAGCGCGCCGTTCAACAAGCGGTTCGCCGGGATCACCCCCGCCGGCGTGGTGTCCGTGGCCGGGGCCGCGGACGTGCGGCGCGGCATCGAGTGGGCGCGCGACACCGGTGTCGGCGTCGTCGCCCGCGGCGGCGGGCACAGCTTCGCGGGACATTCGGTGAACACCGGCCTCGTCCTCGACCTCGGCGCGCTGAACACGGTGTCGGCCGACGCCTCGACCGGGCTGGTGACGGCCGGGGGCGGCGCGCTGATGACGGACGTCTACGCCGCCATCGAGCCCTGCGAGATGGCCTTCGCGCTCGGCAACAGCGCCACGGTCGGCATCGGCGGGCTCACCCTCGGCGGCGGGTGCGGGGCCACCTCACGCGCGTACGGGCTGACCGCGGACGCGCTCGTCGCGACCACGATCGTAACCGCGGACGGGCGGCTGCGGCACTGCGACGCCGAGACCAACGCCGACCTGTTCTGGGCGTGCCGCGGCGGGGGCGGCGGGAACTTCGGCGTCAACGTGTCCTTCACCTTCCAGGCGCGGCCGGTGACCGGCTGCGCCACCTACGTGCTGTTGTGGGAGAGCGCGGACGCGGCGAAGGTCTTTTCGGTCCTGCAGGACACCGTGCGGCGCGCCCCGGACGAGTTCGCGGCCCGGATCGGCGTCAGCAGGGCCGGTGGAGACACCGTCGTGTCGGCCATCGGGCAGCACCTCGGGTCCGCCGCCGAGCTGCGGGAAATCCTCGACCCGGTGCTGTCCGTCGCGCCGCCGGTCCGCGCGGTCATCGAGAACCGGACCTTCTGGCAGGCCAAGGACGACCTGCGGCACGAGACCGCCGAGGGCGCGTTCGCGGCCCGGACCAACATCGTCTCCCGGCCGTTGCCCGACGAGGCGATCGCCACGATGCTCGCGTTCGTCGAACGCCGTCCCGGCAGCGGCAACCCCGACGGTGGTGGTGCCGCCCTGTTCTCCTGGGGCGGCGCGATCAACCGCGTGGGCGCGACGGAGACCGCGTTCGTCCACCGCGACACGATGTTCCTGCTGTCGATGGACACGTCGTGGGCCGAGGACGACGAACCGGCCGTGGTCGAGGCCAATCTCCGCTGGCTGGCGGACCTGGGGGAGGCGATGGCGCCGTACGTGTCCGGCGGCGCCTTCCAGAACTTCACCGACCCGGACCTCGCGGACTGGCGCAGCGCGTACTACGGCGTCAACTACCCGCGGCTGCGGCGGATCAAGGAGCAGGTCGATCCGGACGGGTTCTTCACCTTCGCGCAAAGCATCGGCTCATGATCGGCGACGACAAGGTGCGCATCTGGACGGCGGCCGAAGTCGCGGCCGGCACCGGGCCGGCCGAGCACCTCCCGCACCTGCGCGAAATCCTCGCCTGGGCGTGGCGGTACCTGGTGTCCCCGCACCCGGACCTCGGCCGCAACGGCCCGGTGTGCCCCTACACCCAGCCGTCACTCCACAAAGGACTGTTCCACCTCGCCGCGCTGACCGCCGCGCCCGACGACGTCGACGTCCACGCCGCGATCGAGAGCCTGCGCGCGTGGTACGAGCGGCTCTCGGCCGGCATCGCGCCGGAGCACCGGGAGCTGCTGACGATCCTGCTCGTGCTGCCGCAGCTGGACCACCGTGACGCCACCCCGCTGGACGACCTGCAGCGCGAGGCGAAGGACGGGTTCGTCGCCGACGGGCTGATGATCGGGCAGTTCCACCCGGTCTGCGACCAGCCCGGCCTGTGGAACGACGAGTTCAAGGCGCTGCGCGCGCCGGTGCCGCTGCTGGCCGTTCGCAAGCTGGTCGTGTTCGACCTGCCGTTCCTGATGGACAGCACGGCACACGCCGAGAGCTACTTCCGGCGGTTCGCCCCGGACATCCCGCCCCGCATCCGCGCCCAGCTGGTCAAGCGGCTGGTGGGCACCGAGAAGTCGTTGCAGACGGCCTGAACACACCCAGGAGAGACTTTTGCGGCACTACCTCATGGTCAGACCGGCGTACTTCGACGTCGAATACTCGATCAACCCGTGGATGGATCCCGGCAAGCCCACCGACACCGAACTCGCGGTCGCGCAGTGGGAGTGGCTGCGCGACCTCTACCTCGACCTGGGGCACCGGGTGGACCTGCTCGACCCGGTGCCGGGCCTGCCGGACATGGTGTACGCGGCCAACGGCGCCACCGTGGTGAACGGCCGGGTGCTCGTCGCGCGCTTCCGCCACCGGCAGCGTCGTCCGGAGTCGGCGGCGTACCGGAAGTGGTTCGCCGGGCACGGGTACCGGGACGTCCGGCAGGCGCGGTGGCCCAACGAGGGCGAAGGCGACTTCCTGGTCGCCGGCCCCCGGATCCTGGCCGGTTCGGGGTTCCGGACCGACCCCCGGGCCCACGAAGAGGCCGCGGAGTTCTTCGGCCTGCCGGTGGTGGGCCTGACGCTGACCGACCCGCGCTACTACCACCTGGACACCGCACTGGCCGTGCTGGCCGACGACGTGATCATGTACGCGCCGGAGGCGTTCGCCGAGGACAGCCGGCGGCGGCTCGAGCAGCTGTACCCGGACGCCGTCATCGCCTCGTCCGCCGATACCGCGGCGTTCGGCTTGAACGCCGTCTCCGACGGGCGGCACGTCGTCCTGCCCCAGGCCGCCACGCGGCTGACGGCGCAGCTGCGGGAGCGGGGCTTCGAGCCGATCGGCGCCGACCTGTCGGAGCTGCTCAAAGGGGGCGGCAGCGTCAAGTGCTGCACGCTGGAACTGCGTCACGGGGGAGAAGTGCGGTGAGAAGAGCTCTCGCACTGGCCCTCGTGGTGCCGCTGTCGGTCGCGATCGCCGTGCCTGCCACGTCGGCGCAGCCACCGTTGCCGGCCTCCGAGTTCTCCGTCCTGGCCCGTGCCGGTGCCGGCGGCTACGACGTCGTGGCGGCCGAGAAGGCCGTCCGGGCGGCGGGCGGCACGGTCGTGGCGAGCAACGCCGCGGCCGGCCTGATCACCGCGACCGCGCCCGCCGGCGGTTTCCTCGAACGGATCTCGCGCGACCGCGCGGTGTTCGGCGCCGCCAAGGCGAAGTCGATCGGCACGGTGCCGAAGAGCGGCAAGGCCGTGCCGAAACCCGACGTCGTCGAGGCGGAACCCGGCCGCGCCGCACCTCGGCCGGGTTCGTCCGCCGGTCTCGACCCGCTCGACGACCGGCTCTGGGGCCTCAAGTCGGTGCGGTCGGACCTCGCGCGCACGGTCCAGCCCGGCGACAAGCGGGTCAAGGTCGGCGTCATCGACTCGGGCATCGACGGCACGCACCCGGACATCGCGCCGAACTTCGACCACGCCGCGTCACGCAACTTCACCACGGACATCGTCGCCGACGTCAACGGCGTGCCGGTCGACGGGCCGTGCGAGTACCGCGGCTGCGTCGACCCCGTCGACGTCGACGGCAGCGGGCACGGCACGCACCTCGCGGGCACCATCGCGGCGGCGGCGAACGGCTTCGGGGTCTCGGGGGTGGCGCCGAACGTGACGCTGGTGAACCTCCGCGCGGCGCAGGACTCGGGCTTCTACTTCCTGCAGCCGACGGTCGACGCGCTGACCTACGCCGGCGACGCGGGCATCGACGTGGTGAACATGTCGTTCTACATCGACCCGTGGTTGTACAACTGCGTCGCGAACCCGGCGGATTCCCCGGCCGAGCAGGCCGAGCAGCGCACGGTCATCGAAGCGACGCGGCGCGCGCTCGACTACGCGCACCGCAAGGGCGTCACGATGGTGGTCGCGCTGGGCAACCAGCACAGCGACCTGGCGGCACCGCGGCCGGACGCGACGAGCCCCGGCTTCCCGGCGAACAGCACGCACCCGCGCACGGTGGACAACGCGACCTGCCTGACGTTGCCGGTCGAGGGGCCGCACACGATCGGCGTGGCCGGATTCGGCCCGTCCCAGGCGAAGGCGGACTACTCGAACTACGGCGTCGAGCAGATCTCGGTGTCGGCGCCCGGCGGGTACAAGCGCGACTACTTCGGGACGCCGTGGTACGACAGCCGCGACAACGAGATCCTGTCGACGTACGCCCGCAGCGTCGGCGTGGCGGCGGGGTACATCGACGCGGCGGGGGACATCACGCCCGCGGGCACTTCGGTGGGGATCCGGAAGGAGACGGCCGCGGATGGCCGAGTGGGCTATTTCCGGTGGCTGCAGGGCACCTCGATGGCGGCCCCGCACGCGGCGGGCGTCGCGGCGTTGATCGTGTCGCAGCACGGCCGCCCGGCAGGCGGCGGCGGGCTCGGGCTGAACCCGGACGTGGTGCAGCGGATCCTCGAGCGGACGGCGTCGAAGATCCCGTGCCCGGTCCCCCGCACGGTGGACTACCTCAAGGAGGGCCGCGACGCTTCGTACACGGCAACGTGCGAGGGCGACGCGGAGTTCAACGGCTTCTACGGCCACGGCGCGGTCGACGCCTGGGCGGCCGTCACCCACGGCCGCTACCGTTCATAGCGGCCGTCGACCCAGAACCGCGGTCTTCCGTGGTGATCCACCGGAGCGCACGCGGCCGGCCCGGATCAGGTCGAGCACCTTGTCCCGGCGCCGCAGCAGGTGCTTGCCGATGCGGGACACCTGCCTGGACAGCCGGACCTGGTTGAGCGCGAAGGCCGTGGCGAAAGCGGCCCCGGCGAGCAGGACGACCGTGCCCGCGATGAGAACGACGCCCGCGTCGGTAAGCAGGACGAGCAGCAGGCCGCTGAGGCCGCCCGCGAACGTCGTCACGATGGCGAGCATGGTCGAGAGGACGAAGAGAAACGGCGGGCCCACCTCCATGAAGCGGGACCGGATCAGGTACACCGCCAAGGTCAGGAACACCGCCACGACGTTCAGGACGCCGATTCCCCACAGGACCCACAACACCGGCACAGCGCCTCCCAGGCTCGTTCGGCCCAGGATCGCCGAATCCGGACGCTCCGTCAAGACATAGTGTCAGGACAGTGTGTCCGGATTTGCTGTCCGGGTATGATCCGGCCGTGTCTTCAGTAACCCGGCCCGCAGGCAGCAAGCGGCAGGACCGCCGAGAAGAGCTGGAGCGCCGCCTGTTCGCGGCCACGGAGGAGCTCGTCGCCCAGGGCGACGGCTTCACCGAACTCAGCGTCGAGCGCCTGGCCGCGGCGGCCGGCATCTCCCGCTCGACGTTCTACGTCCACTTCGAGGACAAGGGCGACCTGGTCCGCCGCCTGGCCGCGACGGTGCTGGCGGAGCTCCGCGACGTGTCGGCCACCTGGTGGGAGACGGCGGACCACACCGACCCGGCCGGCCTCACGGCGGCCATCACGGCGATCGTCGAGGTGTACCGCCGCCGCGCGGCGGCCTTCACGATCATCACCGAAACAGCGGCTTACGACCCGACGGTCGCGGCCGAGGTGCGCGGGTTGATGCAGTCGATCATCGACGCGACCCGGCAGGCGATCGAGCGCGGCCAGGCGGCCGGCGTGATGCGCCCGGTCCGCCCGGCCGAGACCGCGGCGATCCTCACCTGGATGGTCGAGCGCGCGGGCTACCAGCTGGTCCGCGGCACGGAGCCGGCCCAGGACGAGAACGTCGTGGCGGCCCTGACCGACATCATCCGGAACACCCTCTACGCACGCTGACCGCTGCGGCCGGGCCGCTCCCGGGGCGGCCCGGCCGCCTGCCGATGTCCGGCGGAGAACCCGATCAGTCGCACCAGCCCCAGCCGCTGGTGGCGACCGCGCGCGTACCGGCGTCCCCGGTGTGGTCGCCGACCCAGCCCGCGTACTTGACGCACTGGGGGGCGTACCCCCGGACCACGGCGTAGTACTTGAAGTTCCCGCGGTCGTAGATGTTCCGGCTCGAGTCCTCGGAGTCCCGGTACAGCCCGGCGAAGGTGTCGGTGGCGACCCCGATGAACGACCACTTGATGGTGACGACGCAGTTGTAGCCGCCGGTTTTGTAGAGCAGGTAGACCCCGCCCCACTGGCGCCCGTCGTCGGTCTTGGCCGGCAGCGAGGAGATGATCCGGTAACCGGCGCCGCAGACTTCGGCCGGGGTGTACGGGTTCGTGGCCGCTCCGGCGGGCGGCGCGGCCGCCAGGACGGCCGCGACACCGAAAAGGGCGGCCAGGGTCCGGGACAGAATTCTCATGGGAAGCTCCTCGTTCGTCAGTCGCAGGTCCAGCGCAGCGCGGCGTGATCGCCGTCGGTGTTGCCGAAGATCACGCCGTCGTCGCCGATGACGTACACATCCGCATCCCCGCCGTCGGGGAACGGGAGCAGGCCGAGCAGCTTCGTGTCCTGCCAGACCGCGGACGGTCCGATCAGGTTGGTCAGGCTGCCCGCGATCAGCCCGTGCTTGTTGATCGCCTCCGCCGTCCCGCCCTGCTCGAGGGGCCGCGGGTCGGCTGGGCCGTGCCACGCCAAGGCGCGCGAAGCGGGCCACGAGTCGATCGCCGTGCCGGCCACGACGCCGTTGCGGATCTGACGGATCAGCACGGGACGGTCTTC
The DNA here is from genome assembly GCF_017308975.1 of Amycolatopsis sp. MtRt-6. Taxonomy (GTDB): domain Bacteria; phylum Actinomycetota; class Actinomycetes; order Mycobacteriales; family Pseudonocardiaceae; genus Amycolatopsis. Next base: position 258,295 of record NZ_JADWPD010000007.1, read on the forward strand.
GCCGGTCAGCGGGGTGACAACGCCGGCCCGCCAGAGCCCGCCGAGCTTGTTGTCCGGGGCGCCCAGCAGCACCGTGCCGTCGTCGTCGAGATCCATGCCGTACCGGTCCGGGACGTCGATGATCCGCGGTCCCACGGCCAGCACCGACCAGAGGACGCTGACCCGGTGGCCGTCCTTGAGATCGGTCGCGGAGGCGAGCACGTCGCCCCGGTCGTTGAGCGCGACGGCCGACTCCAGCCGGTAGCCCGGCGGGTCGGGCAGGCGGGTCAGCGTGCCGGGGCCGCGGTGGCCGCCGCTGAACAGGTAGACGCCCCAGGTTGCCGACGGAAGGCCGCCGTCCAGCAGCACGGTTCCCGCGGAGTTCTCGTCGGCGACGTGCGGGTAGACGAACGGTGCCAGCGCGTCCGGGATGCGGGGCTTGCCGTCGGTCCAGCGCACGACCTTGCCCATGTTGACGCTCCGGTCGCTGACGTGACCGGAGTAGTTGCCGTGGCTGTCGGTCCCCGTGATGGAGACGTCGGCGTCGAGATAGCCGCCGGGCGCCACGTCGGAACATGCGAATTCCCCTCGGAATCGGTCGACGCCGACTCCACGCACGACCACGCCCGCGGGTTGAGCCGCATCACCCGTCCGGCCCAGTCGTCATCCGGAGCCGGGGATCAGGCGCGGACCGCCTGCTCGATGCCGGCGAAGAGCGCGATCACCTCGGGATCCGCGAACGGGACGAGCTGGGTGAACAGGACACCCGCCGTCGCGCCGTCCGGGTCCACCCAGAAGTAGCAGTTCGCGCCGCCGGCCCAGGCCACCGTCCCGATCGGACGGTCCTGGGGGGTGCGCTCCTCGTTGCGCATTCCGAGCAGTGACCAGGACACCGGAGTGCCCGGCAGCAGGTCGATGTCGTGTGACGTCGCGGGATTGGCCGAGGCCAGCCAGCCGAACACCGGCGACTGGCTCCGGCGGGCCGCGGTCAGGGTCGAGGGGGCGAGGAGCCGCACGCCGTCGGCGGTTTCGCCCAGCATTCGCAGGAACTTCAAGTAGTCCCGCGGGGTTCCGTACAACCCGCCCCCGCCGGAGAAGAACTCCGGCTCGGCGGGCAGCTCGAACGGAACGGTCACCAACCCCTCCGGGGTCTTCGCCCGCACCGTCGCCAGCCGGGAGCGGTCCACGACGCCGAACGCCGTGTCCGTCATCCCCAGTGGGTCGAAGACCGCCTCCCGCAGGTGGGTCGCCAGGTCGCGGCCGGTCAGCCGCGCGATGGCCAGCCCCACCCACTCGAGACCGGTTCCGTACCCCGTGTCCGTTCCCGGTTCGTACACCAGCGGTGAGTCCACGATCGAGGCCCGCTTGCACTCCAGGCTCGTCGGGATGCCGTTCTCCCGCTGGTACCGGGCCAGGTCCGCCGACAGGAACGCGTACCCCGCGCCTGCGGTGTGCGACAGCAACATCCGCAACGTCACCGGCGTCCGGACCGGCCGCAGGCGGGGCACGTCCCCGTCGTAGCCCTCGAGCACCTGGGCCGCGGCGAGCTCGGGGAGGACGTCGTCCGTTGGCGTGTCCAGCCCGATCAGCCCGCGTTCCACCAGCTGCAGCGCGGCGACGGCCACGATCGGCTTGGTCATCGACGCGAGCCACGCGATGGTGTCCTCCGTCCACGGAGCCGCACCGTCACGGGTGCCGGCACCGCCCGAGTACACGATCTCGCCGCGGTGGGCGGCCATCGCGTGGAAGCCCGCGGCGACGCCGTTGTCGACGGCCTTCGCCAGCAGGGAATCGATCATCACCACGTTACGGGCAGTTCCTTCACTCCGTAGACACCCATGCCCGGCTCGCGGAACTCGATCCGGTCCAGGTCCACCGCCGGGCGCAACGTCGGGATGCGGCGCACCAGGGCCGGGAACGCGATCTGCAGTTCGAGCCGCGCCAGGGGCATGCCCAGGCACTGGTGGGGCCCGTGTCCGAAGGTCACGTGCCGGTACGCGGGCCTGCGCAGGTCCAGCCGGTCCGGGTCCTCGACCACCGACGCGTCCCGGTTGGCGAGGTCGCCGGCGAGGATCAGCCCGTCCCCGGCCCGGATGACCACGCCGCCGATCTCGATGTCCGCCAGCGCCACCCGGCGCCTGCCGCCCTGGGGGACTGCGGTGTACCGCAGGATTTCCTCGATCGCGCCGTCGATTTCCGCCGGCGTCGCCAGCTGTCGCAGGACGTCGAACTGGTCGCGGTTCCCGGTCAGCGCCAGGACGCCCAGGGCGATGGTGTTCGCCGTCGTGTCGAAGCCGCCGAGGAGCATCAGCATGCCGATCAGGGTGGCGTCCTGCTGGGTGAGGTTGCCGGTGGCGACCTGCTCGTTGGCCAGCTCCGACAGCATGTCCTCGGCCGGGTCGGTGCGCTTGACCGTCAGCAGCCGGTCGATGTAGTCGACGAGGCCGGCCCGGGCGGCCATGGCCTCCTCGTGGGTGGCGCGGGGGTCGATGAGCGCCTTGGCGCTCGTCGAGAAGAACTCGTGGTCCTCGTACGGCACGCCGAGCAGGTGGCAGATCACGGTGCACGGCACCGGCAGCGCGAACGCCTCCAGCAGGTCGGCCGGCTTCGGGCCGGCCAGCAGCCGGTCGATCAGGTCGTCGACCAGCTCCTGGATCCGCGGCCGCATGGCCTCGACGCGCTTGGCGGAGAACGGCTTGGCGACGAAGCGGCGCTGGCGGGTGTGCTCCGGGGCGTCCATGGTGAGGAAGCTCAGGCGCTGCATGAACCTGCTGGGGGTCGAGTGCGGATAGCCGGGGTGCTCGGGTGCCGCGCTCAGCCGCGGGTCCCGCAGCAGCGTCCGCACCTCGTCGTAGCCGCTGACCAGCCACGGGGTGCTGCCGTCCCAGATCTCCACGCGGGCGATCGGGGCCGCCGCCTGGACCGCGCGCAGCGCGGGTGCCGGGTCGAGCGGGCAGTTGCGGGCCCGGGCCGAGGGGAACCGCGGGAGCCCGGCCCGCACCTCGACCACCGGCGAGTCCGCGGCGCCGGTCATCGCGGCTCGCCGAACGAGGCGAACAGGTCGTTCGCCGTCTCGAAGGCGGGCCCGGTCCGGGGGCCGGGGGTGAAGCGGGCGGGCATCTTCACGTGGCCGTTGATCTGCCCGACCGTCGGGTAGCGCACCGCCGCCCCTTCGACCAGCCGGTAGTCCGGCAGCCGCCGGAGCACCTCCCCGACGACGACCTGGAAGTCGGTCTGCGCGATGTGGCGCCCAATGCACCGGTGCGCCCCGATACCGAAGGCCGCGTGCTTGCGGGTGTCCCGGTCGAAGTCGATGGTGAGCGGGTCCGGGAAGACCTTCTCGTCGAGGTTCGCCGCGGCCCACGAGATCAGCACGCGCTCGCCGGGGCGCACGGTGGCGCCGTCGATCCGGGCCTCCTCGGTGGCCGTGCGCCCGACGCAGACCACGGGGGTGAAGTACCGGAGGAGCTCCTCGCACGCCCGGGGGATGTCCTCCGGGTGCTCGATCAGGCGCCTGCGGTCGCCGGGGTTGCGGTCGAGGTGCTCGAAGGTGGAGGACAGCAGGGCCGTGGTGGTGTCCATGCCACCGGCGATCATCGCGTTGCAGACGGCGATGATGTCCGCGTCGCCGATCTTCTCGCCCCCGATCTCCATCCGGGTGAGAAAGCTGATCAGGTCGTTGCCGGGGTTCGCGCGGCGCACCGGGATCGTCTCGACGACCTCCTTGATGAGCATCGCGAAGCCTGCTTCGACCGTCTTGTACCCGGGTGTGTCCGACGGCGTGTACGCCAGCGAGTGCACGGCCTCGGCGTAGACGCGCCAGTTGTCCATCGACAGGCCGACGATGTCCAGGGTCAGCAGCGCGGGCACGGCGTTGGCCAGGTCCATGACCAGGTCGATCTCGCCCGACTCGACGCACTGGTCGAGGCACCAGGTGGTGTAGGCCTCGATGCGCGGGCGCAGCTTCTTCGCCGCGGTGGGCGTGAAGAAGGTGTTCAGCGCCCGGCGCCACTCCAGGAACTCCGGCGGGTCCATCTCCAGTGGCAGCGCGCGGAACGTCGACGCCGGGATGATCGTCCCTTGTGGACGGCCGGGGGTGTTTGGCAGCTCGTGCGCGGAGGAGAACACCTGCGGGCGGCGGGCGACGGAGACGACCTGTTCGTAGCCGGTGACCACGTAGAAGCCGCCGTAGTGCGAGCTGTGCGCCACCGGGCACTTCCGGCCCAGCGCCGTGTTGGCGGCCCAGGGATCGGCGGAGTACTCCGGGGAGTGGTGGTCGAAGTCGATTTCCGGGATCTCGGGGTGGCTCATGCGGGTGCGCTCCTGTCAGCTTCGGGTGGCCGGGACCGGGTCGTGGGCGAGGGCGAAGCCCGGGTAGCCGGTGGCCGCGATCGCCGCGCACTTCTCGGCGTAGTCGGGGAACCCGACCAGCGGCATGAAGACGCGCTTCTTGCCGGGGATGTTCGCGCCCAGGTACCAGGACCCGCACGAGGGGAGCAGGGTCCGCCCGGCGACGTCGCCGACGTGGCGGCCCCAGGCCTCCGCGGCCGCCGGCGTGGCCTCGATCGTCCGGACGCCGTTGCCGGCGAGGTACCGGAGGCACCTGCCGATCCACGTCGCGTGCTGGTGGATGGCGACCAGCACGTTGGTCAGCACCGACGGGCTGCCGGGGCCGGTCATGGTGAACAGGTTCGGGAAGCCGGGCACCCCGAGCCCCAGGTAGGTGCGCGGGCCGGCCGACCACGCCTCCCGCAGCGACAGCCCGTCGCGGCCGCGGATGTCGATGCGCGACAGCGCCCCGGTGATGGCGTCGTACCCGGTGGCGAACACCAGCACGTCGAGGTCGTACGTGCCCTCCCCGGTCCGGACCGAGGTCGGCGTGACCTCCTCGATCGGATGGGCCGCGATGTCGGCCAGGCGCACGTTCGGCCGGTTGTAGGTCTCGTAGTAGCCGTCGCCGAGGCAGATGCGCTTGCACCCGATGACGTGCGTCGGGGTGAGCTTCGCCGCCACCTCGGGGTCGGTGACGATCTCGCGGATCTTGCCGCGGACGTATTCGGCGACGACCTCGTTGGCCGCCGGGTCGACCAGCGGGTCGCCGAAGGCACGCAGCAGCAGCGGCCCACCCCGGTTCCAGCAGTGTTCGAAGGTCGCCTCCCGCTCCTTGGCGGAGAACAGGAACACCGAGTTCGGGTTCGCCGGGAACCGGGAGAGCCCGGCCGTGGGCATCTCGTTGTTGCGCGCGCGGAACCCCGCGTAGTCGGCCTTGATCGCCGCCTGCAGCGCCGGGTCGAGCGGCTCGTCGCCCGCGGGCAGCGTGTACGCGGGGGTGCGCTGGAAGACGACGAGCTCGGCCGCCGCCCGCGCGATGATCGGGATGGCCTGCACGCCGGAGGAGCCGGTGCCGACGACGCCGACGCGCTTGCCGGTGAAGCCGACCGGTTCCCGCGGCCAGCGCCCGGTGTGCAGGACGTCGCCCGCGAACGTCTCGATGCCGCGGATGTCCGGCACGTTCGGCTCGGACAGGCAGCCGGTGGCCATGATGACGAACCGGGCCACGACCTCGTCGCCGCCGTCGGTCCGCACGGTCCACGTGGCGGCGGGCTCGTCGTAGGTCATGGCCTCGACCCGGGTGTGGAACCGGATGTCGCGGGCCAGGTCGAAGCGTTCGACGACGTGGCCGATGTAGCGCATGATCTCGGCCCGGCCGGCGTACCGCCGGGTCCACTCCCAGTCCTGCTGCAGCTCGGGGGAGAACTGGTAGGAGTACTCCAGGCTCTCCACGTCGCAGCGGGCACCCGGGTAGCGGTTCCAGTACCAGGTGCCGCCCGCGCCGCCGCCGGCCTCGAGCACCCGCGCCGTGAGCCCGGCCTCGCGGACCTCGTGCAGCATCTGCAGGCCCGCGAGACCCGCACCCACGATCACCACGTCGAACTTGTCTGTCATCCCAGCGCTCCGGTGCACGGGTTCAGGCTTCCGAATACGACTTCGCCCGTTCCGAGCGGACGGCCGCGACGCTCGCCACGGCGAGCCAGCCGATCACGGCGAACACGCTCGCGTAGGTGATCGGCCCGCCCGCCTTCAGCGGGCCCTCCGGTGCGAGCAGCGGCACGCAGCCGAGCAGCTCGACGACCACGACGGCCGCGGCCGCCGGCCTGAGCCAGCCCGGCCACCCCGCGCTCCGGCTCGTGCACAGCGCCGCCGCGACGACCACGACCGCGGCCGGGACCGCGCTGAACATGAAGCCCAGCACGTACGCGTCGGAGAACGCGCGCAGCAGCGGCCGGGTCGCCGGGTCCCGCGCCCAGCCCGAGAAGATCTGGAACAGGCCCAGGTACACCACGGCGAAGCCCACCCAGGCGGTGCCCGCCGCGATCATCAGCACCGGCAGCGGGCTGTCCGGCACCTCCCGGCGGAACCGGGTGTAGAGGTAGGCGAGGAACCACAGCGCGACCATCAGCGCGATGCCCGCGATGAACTGGTAGACGTACCCGCTGGTGACGTGGGTGGCGTAGAACTGCGCGACCTCGGTCTCCGGCGACCCGAAGGGCGGGATCGGCGCCAGGACCAGGATCGTGGAGGCCAGGATCAGCAGGCTGACGATCCCGCTGGCCGCGTGCGCGACCCGGGGCGGACGGTTGGCCACGGTGACTCCCTCTGCGCGGTCGGTCGGTTGCCATCTACTGCGCCGCCCCGAGGTCGAGCCGGGCGACGATGTGCGCGGCCAGCGCCGCCGGGCTGGCGTCCTGGCGCATCTGCTTGGGCGTGACCCGGATGTCGAGCTCCCGGTTGATCCGGGTGCTCAGCTCCAGCGCCATCAGCGAGTCCAGGCCGTGGTCGGTCAGCGACCGGTCCGGATCGAGGCCCGCGGCGTCGACCCGGAGGATCTCCGCCGCGTGCGCGGTGAGGTGCTGCTCCAGGAACCGCTGCCGGGCCGCCGGGTCGGCGGTCCGCAGCTCCGCCAGCACGGGATACCCGGCGGTGTCGCCGCCCCGATCGGCCTCGCGGTCGGCGGGGATGGCGGCGAAGAACGGCGAGGTGCGGATCTTCTCCGCGAACATCGCCTGCCAGCCCGCGTCCAGGATCGCCAGGTAGCCCGCGCGGGCCCGGTCGCGGCGCAGCAGCGCGTCGCAGGCCTTCACGCCTTCGTCCGGGTCGATCATGGCGTTGCCGCGTTCGGCGAACATCGTGCCGCGCCCGTGCTCGGCCCACGCGCCCCAGTTGACGCTCAGCGCAGGCAGCCCGTGTCCGCGCCGCCAGGTGGTGAGGCCGTCCAGCAGGGCGTTGGCCGAGGCGTAGCAGGCTTGGCCGGCGAAGCCGACCAGTGCCGAGGCGGAGGAGAACCCGAACCACCAGTCCAGCTGGCTGTCCGCGCACGCTTCGTGCAGGCGCAGCGCGCCCCGCACCTTCGGCGCCCACACCCGCTCGACCAGCGCGTCGTCCACGCTGGTGATCGCCGCGTCGTCGACCACCGCGGCGGCGTGGACGACCCCGCGCAGGGGCAGCCCGGTGGCGGTGGCGGCGCGCACCAGTTCCCCGGCGGTGCCCGCCGCGGCGATGTCCCCGCGCACCACCTCGATGTCGGCACCGGCCGCGCGCAGTTCGTCGATGGTCGCCTGCGCTTCGGTGGACGGGGCCGAGCGGCCGTTGAGGATGACGCGGCCCGCGCCCTCGCCGGCGAACCACCGGGCGATGATCAGGCCGAGGCCGCCCAGGCCGCCGGTGACGACATACGCGCCGTCCGCCCGGATCACCGGGACGTCGTCCGGCCGGACGACCGCTTCGCCGTCGCCGTCCTGGGGGACGGCGAGGACGAGCTTGCCGAGGTGGCCGCCCGAGGCGAGCGTGCGGAACGCCGAGGCGGCCTCGGCCAGCGGGTACGTGGTGTGCGGAACCGGGGTGAGCGCGCCCGCGGCGAGCAGCTCGTGGACCTCGCGGAGGATGTCGCCGAGGTGCTCGTAGGCCAGCACGCCGAGGTCGACGCTGTGCAGGGAGATGTTGCGGCGGAACGGGAAGAGCCCGATGCGCGCGTCGGCGTAGATGTCCTTCTTGCCCAGCTCGACGAACCGGCCGCCGATGCGCAGCAGGTCCAGGCCGGCCCGCTGGGCGGCACCGGTGAGCGAGTTGAGCACCACGTCCACCCCCTCGCCGCCGGTCAGCTCGCGGATCCGGTCGGCGAACTCCGTGGAGCGGGAGTCGAAGACGTGCTCGATGCCCAGGTCGCGCAGGTACTGCCGCTTCGCGTCGGTGCCCGCGGTGGCGTAGATCTCCGCGCCGAGGTGCCGGGCCACGGCGATGGCCGCCAGGCCGACGCCACCGGTCGCCGAGTGGATCAGCACCCGCTCGCCGGCGCCGAGCCCGCTCAGCCGGTGCAGGCCGTACCAGGCGGTGGCGAACACGCTCGGCCGGGCCGCGGCCGCCGCGAACGTGACGTCGTCGGGAATCCGGTTGGCCTTGCACGCGGGCACCACCGCGAACGCGTGGAACGCGCCGGGGTGCATGGCCGCCACCCGGTCGCCGGCCCGGAACGCGGTGACGTCCGCGCCGACGGCGACGACCGTGCCCGCGCAGTCGAAGCCGAACGGCATCGGGCTGCCGTCGACGGTCTTGTAGAGGCCCATCGCGTTGAGCACGTCCGCGTAGTTCAAGCCGAAAGCCGCGACCCGGATCTCGATCTCGTCCGGCGCGAGCGCGCGCGGCTCGGCCGCGACCAGCTCCAGGCTGCCGAGGTCGCCTGCGTGCCGGGTGGCCAGTGCGTACCGGTCACGGCCGTGGCGGATCGGGCGCACCCGGCGGTCGCCGTCGTGCAGGGGCGCGACCTTGAGCCGGGCCAGGAACAGCTCGCCGTCGCGCAGGGCCACCTCGTCGGCGTCGCCGTTCGCCCCGAGCAGCTCGGCCACCCGCCGGGGCGTGGTAGCGGCGTCGGTGTCGAGGTGGCAGATCCCCAGCTCCGGGTGCTCGTGACCGATCACCCGGCACAGGCCGCGCAATGCGGTCTGCTCCAGGTTCAGCCCGTCGTCCTCGCCCACCTGCTGGGCGTCGCGGGTGAGGACCCACAGCCGGGGCCGGTGTCCGTCGGTGCGCTCCACCAGCGTCCGGACCAGGCCGATCAGCCGTTTCACCCGGCGCTCCGCGCGTTCCACGGCGTCGTGGCCGGCGGGGCCGGTGGGCGCCGGGCACACCACGACGAGCCCCTGTGGCGGCCGCGCGTTCAGCCGTGCCTCGAGTTCGTCCACAGTGGAGCCCAGATGGGCGGTCTCGGCGCCCAGTGCCGAGGTCAGCTCGGCGGCGAACGGCTCCGGGCCCGCGTCCGGCTCGGTCAGGACCAGCCACGGCCCGGCGGCGGCCGCCGGCTCCGGAAAATCGACACGGTCCCAGCCGACGGCGAGCAGGCGCTCGGCCAGCCGCCGGTCGGTGGTGGCCAGGCGGATGCCGGTGACCTCGGCGACCACGGTGCCGTCCTCGTCGAGCAACGCCACGTCGCCGACGGCCAGCTGCTCGTCGAGGTGGCGCAACCGGGCCAGGCAGTAGCGGGCACGGTGCGGGTCGCGGTGCACGCGCAGCGCCCCGGCCCCCACCGGGAAGGCGTCGCGGATCAGCGCCGGGTGCGCCGCCAGCGTCTGCAGGCAGCCGTCCAGCAGGACCGGGTGCAGCCCGTAGGAGCCGAGGTCGCCGCGCACCGCCGCGGGCAGTGCCAGCTCCGCCAGCACCGTCTGCCCGGTGCCCGGCTCCTCGGACAGGTGCAGCGCGACCAGGGCGGCGAACGCGTCTCCGTGCCGGACACCGGCCCCGTGGAACTTGGCGTAGGCCGCTCGCGGGGAGAGCGACCCGGGGTGGGCGGCGAGCAGCCCGGCGACGTCGAGCCGGTCCGGCTCGGCCGCCGCGCGCACCCGCAGGGTCCCGGTGGCCAGCAGCGTCGGGTCCTCGCCGTCGCGGCGGGTCAGCGACTCGAACCGCACCACGCCGTCGCCGACGGGGCGCGTCCGCGAGGACACGACGGTGTGCTCGTCGAGGTGCAGCATCTCGTGGATGGTCAGGTCGGCCACCTCGACCGTGCCGAGGCCGGCGCCGAACACGGTCTTCGCCGCGGCGAGCCCCATCTCGCAGTAGGCCGCCCCCGGCAGCACCGGCTGGTCGTGGACCTGGTGGTCGGCCAGGTAGCGCAGGTCGCGGCCGGTGATCGTGGCCTGCCAGGTGTGCTCGTCGCCGGTGTCGACCGGGCTGACGTGCACGCCGAGCAGGGGGTGCGCGTCCACCCGCGCGCCGGGCTTCTTCACCTGCAGTGCCAGCACGCCCAGGTCGGCACCTGCCCACGCCGGCAGCGGCACGTCGACCAGATTGCCCGCCGGGTAGGCGCGCGCCCAGTCGACCGGGACCCCGCTGCAGTGCAGGTCGGCGAGCCGGGGCAGCAGCCCGGTGGACTGGTCGCCGTCGCGGCGCAGGGTGGCCACGGCGGTCGCGTCGCGGCCGATCGACTTCGCCGTTTCGGTGATCGCGTGGATCAGCAGCGGGTGCGGGGACAGCTCGACGAAGATCCGGTGCCCGTCCAGCACGGCGGCGGTGACCGCGTCGGCGAAGCGGACCGGACGGCGCAGGTTGTGCACCCAGTACCCGGCGTCGAACGCGGCGGGCTTCTTCGGGTCGTCGAGCACGGTGCCGTAGACCGGCACGGTCGCCGCGGCCGGGGCGAGGTCCTCCAGCCGCTCGGCCAGCTCGTCGAGGATGGGGTCGACGTGCGGGGAGTGCGAAGCGTAGTCCACCGCGATCCGGCGGGCGTGCAGGTCGCGGGCCTCCCAGCCGGCCACCAGTTCGTCGACGCGGGCGGGGTTGCCCGCCACGACCGTGGACCCGGCGGAGGCGATCACCGCGACGGTGACGTCCTCGATGCCCGCGGCGGCCAGCTCGGCCGCGACCTCCTGGTGCGGCAGCTCGATGGTGGCCATGGCGCCGCCGCCCGCGATCCGGGTGATCAGCCGGGACCGGCGGCAGATCACCTTCACCCCGTCGTCGGGGGTGAGGGCGCCCGCGACCACCGACGCGGCGGTCTCGCCGAGCGAGTGCCCGATCACCGCGGCGGGCTCGACACCGCGCGATCGCCAGGCGGCCGCGAGGGCGACCTGCACGGCGAAGATCGTCGGCTGGACCTTCTCGATGCCGGTGACGGTCTCGTCGGCCACCAGCTCGGCGCGCACGGAGAACCCGGCCTCGCGGGCGATCAGCGGCTCCAGCTCGTCGATCATCGCGCCGAACGCGGGCTCGGTCTCCAGCAGCACCCGGCCCATGCCCGCCCACTGCGAGCCCTGGCCGGAGAAGACCCACACCGGCGCCCCGCTGTGGCTGCCGGCCGTGCCGGACACCACGCCCGGCGCGGGCCGCGCCACCGCGGCCGCGGCCAGCTGCCCGGCCAGCTCGCCGTGCGACGACGCCAGGGCGACGAGCCGCTCCACCCGGTGCTCTCGGCCGCGGGCGAGGGTGCGGCCGATGTCGGCCAGCGGCACCGACGCGCCCTCGCCCGAAAGCCACTTCGCCACGCGACCGGCGGTTTCCGCCAAGGCCTGCGGAGTGCTTCCGGACAGCAGCACGGGAAACGCTTTCTCCGCCGGCGGCGGGAGCGCGACCGGAGCCGCGATGTCCGGAGCCTCTTCGAGGACGACGTGGACGTTGGTGCCGCTGAACCCGTAGGAGGAGACCGACGCCAGCCGTGGCGAGCCGTTCGCGTGCCATTCGCGCAGCTCGGTGGGGACGTACAACCGCGTCCCGTCCGGGGAGATGTCCGGGTTCCATTCGCTGAAGTGGAGGTTGCCCGGGATCTTCTTGTGCCGCAACGACATTACGGCCTTGATGAGCCCGGCCACCCCGGACACCGACTCGGTGTGCCCGATGTTGGTCTTCACCGAACCCAGCGCGCACGGCTTGTCGCCCGCGCCGTACACGGCGGACAGCGCGCGGAACTCCACCGGGTCGCCGGTGGGCGTGCCGGGGCCGTGCGCCTCGACCAGTTCGACCGCGGCCGGGTCGACGGCGGCGGCACGCAGAGCGCTGCGCTGCACCGCTTCCTGCGCGGTCGCGGAGGGGACGACGATGTTGTCGGAGCGGCCGTCGGCGTTGGCCGCCGAGCCGCGGATGACGGCGAGGACCCGGTTGCCGTCGCGCAGCGCGTCGTCGAGCCGCTGCAGCGCGACGACCGCGCAGCCCTCGCTGCGGACGAACCCGTCGGCGGCGGCGTCGAACGCGGCGCACCGGCCGTGGGGCGACAGCATCGACCACTGCGAGAACAGGACACCGACCTCCGGGCCCAGCTGCAGCATCGCCGCGCCCGCCAGTGCCAGGTCGGACTCCCCGGCACGCAGGCTCTGGCAGCCGAGGTGCACCGACAGCAGGCCCGAGGAGCAGGCGGTGTCCACGGCCACGGCGGGCCCGTGCAGCCCGAGCAGGTAGGACACCCGGCCCGCGCCGACGGAGTGCGCGTTGCCGGTCATCACGTACGGGTTGTCCACGAGCGAGTCGTCGAACGTCCGCAGCAGGTAGTCGTGGTGCGCCAGGCCGAAGAAGACACCGGTCTGCGACCCCTTGAGCGACCCGGGCGCGATGCCCGCGTGCTCCAGCGCCTCCCAGGCCACCTGGGTCAGCATCCGGTGTTGCGGGTCCATCGCCTCGGCCTCGTACTCGGTGATGCCGAAGGCGGCGGTGTCGAAGCCGCCGATGTCGTCGAGGAACCCGCCCCAGCGGGACACGGTGCGGCCGGGCACGCCGGGTTGCGGGTCGTAGACCTCGTCCACGGCCCAGCGCTCCGGCGGGACCTCGCGGACGGCGTTGCCACCGCGCTCGAGCAGGCTCCAGAGCCCGGCGGGGGAGTCGACCCCGCCGGCGAACCGGCACCCGATGCCCACGATCGCGATCGGCTCGACGGCGGCGCCCCGCCCCTGGTCGGTTTCGGTGGTGGTTTCAGGCATGGGTCAGCTCGCTCCCATCGGTGTCGAGCGCGGTGACGATCATGGGCAGGCTGTTCGGGCGCGGCATCGCCGCGGCGACCCGGCGCACGGTGTGGCCGGGTGCCGGGACCAGCCGCCAGCGGCCGAGGATGGTCGCCAGCGCGATGACCGCCTTGGCCTGGGCGTAGGGCTCGCCGATGCAGCGGCGGTTGCCCTCGCCGAACGGGAGGAAGGCGGTGCGGTGCGGGAGGTGCTCGCGGTCGACGAGCCAGCGTCCGGGGTGGAACCGGTCCGGGTCGGGGAACGCCGCGCCGTCGCGGTGCAGGTCGATCTGGCTGAACATGACGTCCGCGCCCGCGGCCAGCGGAATGCCGTCGACCACCACCGGTTCCTCCGCGCGGCGGAAGAGCATCAGCAGCGAGTACCGGCGCAGGACCTCGTTCACCACGGCGCGGGTGTAGGGCAGCTTCTCGATGTCGGCGTACTCCGCGGGGCGCCCGCCGAGCACGTCCCGCAGTTCGGCGCGCAGCTTCGCCTCGACCTCGGGGTGCCGGGACAGCTCGTGGAACGCCCAGGTGAGGGTGGCGGCCGTGGTCTCGGTGCCGGCCATCATGATCGACACCAGTTCGTCGCGGATGAGGTCGTCGCCCATCGCCTCGCCGGTGTCCGGGTCGCGGGCGGCGCGCAGGTGCGAAAGCAGGTCGGTCCCGTCGGCGCTCTTGTCGGTGCGCACCACGTGGTCGACGGCGGCGCGCAGCCGGTTCGCGGCGTCGAGGAAGCGCCGGTCGAACCCGGAGACCTTGCACAGCCAGGCGGGCAGCACGGTGCGGGCGACCATGCCGTAGGTGAAGATCGGCAGCGAGCGGATGATCTCCCGCACGACGTCAGAGGGCAGGCTGCCGGAGAACATCGACCGCACGATGGTGGTCAGCGTCAGCTCGATCATGGCCTGCTGCACGACGACCTTTTGCCCCGGCTGCCAGGACTCGGCCAGCGCCTGCGCCTCGGCGGTCATGATCTGCGCGTAGGAGGCGATCATCTGGCGGTGGAACAGCGGCTGGATCAGCCGTCGCTGGCGGCGGTGCAGCGCGCGGTCGGAAGCCAGCAAACCGTTGCCGCTCAACGGATGCACGGCCTCCCACACCATGCCCTTGCCGAACGAGCGGGCCTCCTTCACCAGCACCTGGTGCGCGAGGCGCGCGGTGGTGAGGAAGTAGATCGGCCGCTTGCCGATGTAGAGCTTCACCACGTCGCCGCGGGCACGCAGGTCGGCGAAGAAGTCGAAGGGGTTGCGCATGAGCGGCCAGATGTGGCCGATCATGGGCAGCCGGCCGGGCGCGACCGGCACCGTCCGGGCTGGTGGTTCCGGTCCTGGTTCGGTCCCGCTGAACGGGCACGCTGGTGTCTGCTGCGCAGCCGAGTCGTCGCTCATTCGCTTCCCCACAGAATCCGGTCACGGAAAACGGAAAGGCGATGAATCACCCGATCGCGGGTACGCTTAATACAATCGAACCCATCTCGTGATCGGTAAGAACCGGGACGCCCCATCGCTGCCCAAATTCATACTTCGCCGCGTCGAGGCGCGTCAACAAAACGCGCGACGTCGATGATCGACCAGGGCGGGTTCGACCATGTCGGCTGTGGGTTGAAACCCGCCCGCCGGGTAAGTTCGTGAGAGATTGTCCGGATTTGGTTCCCTCGATTGGCGGTTTCCCTCGGTATTTCTGTGATTTGAGCCACATCTTATCACCGGTGATCCGCTCGTGCTGCTCCATTCGGAGCAGGGCACCTCCCGAGCTCCGTCTGGTCGCGCAGTCAACGCGCAACCGCAATAGTCGTCCGACAATGGCTCGGATCGGCAATTCCGGCACCCGGCAACTCCGATTGACACGGAAGCGCGGATCGCGCGGAGCCGTGATCCGGAAAACGTCCTGCGCGGGACGCCGGGGGCCTCGGCCGCGGCGGCCGCGGTGATCGCCGAGTGAGGGGGAACACCCCGGCTAGTTAGTGGTTAGTAACTAATTCCTGCTAGCCTTGCCGCCATGAAGACGGGTGCCGCCGAGCGCATGTCCGCCCAGCAGCGGCGCGAGCAGCTGCTGGAGCTGGCGGCCGAGGAGTTCGCCGCGGCCGGGCTGCACGGCGCCTCGATGGAGGAGCTCGCACGCCGGGCGGGGATCTCGCAGGCCTACGTGTTCCGCTTGTTCGGCACCAAGAAAGCCCTGTTCCTGCAAGTGGTGCGGCGTGCGTTCACCCGGCTCGTCGAAGGGATGGACCGCGCCGCCGGCGACACCTCCGGGGTGGACTCGGTCGCGGTCATGGGCCGGTTCTACGACCGCGCGCTGGCCGACCGCACCGGGCTGCTGGTGCAGTTGCAGGCCTTCGCCGCGTGTGGTGACCCCGAGGTCCGCGAGGTCGTGCGCGAGCAGATGGCCGGGATGTGGGCGGCGGCCGCCGGGCACACCGGCCTGCCGCCGGTGGCCGTGAAGAGCTTCGTCGCCTACGGGATGTTGCTCAACGTCGCCGCCGCGCTGGACATCGACGACGTCGACGCGGAGTGGGCCCGCGGCCTCCGCACCCGGATCCACGCGGGACTGTTCGATCACCTGACCGAGGAGAACAACCAGTGAGTGCTGCTTCCCCGGCACCGGAGACCGGCCACGCGGCGGCTGCCGGCCGCGGCGGCACCACGCTGGTGGCGGCGCTGGTGTTCATCGCGCTGGTGGTCGCGGCGATCGGGAGCTTGGGCGCGCCGCTGATCACGGCCGTGGCCAAGGACTACGACGTGTCGCTGGCCACCGCGCAGTGGACGTTGACCATCACGCTGCTGACCGGCGCCGTGGCCACTCCGCTGCTCGGCCGGCTGGGCAGCGCCCACCGGCGGCGAAAGGTCGTGCTGGCCACCTTGGCCGTCGTGGCGGTGGGCAGTGTGGCCACGGTCGTGCCGGCGCCGTTCGCGGTGCTGCTGGCCGGCCGCGCCGCACAGGGGGTCGGTCTGGGCCTGACCGCGCTGATGATGGCCACCGCCCGGCAGCACCTCGGCGAGCGCGCGGTGAGCACGATCGCGATGCTGTCGGTGGCGTCCACCATCGGCATCGGCGTCGGCTACCCGATCGCCAGCCTGCTCACCCAGCTCGGCGGTGTGCGCGTGGCCTACCTGCTCGGCGTGGTGGTCGCGGTGGCCGCGCTGGTCACCGCCGCGGTCGCGATCCCGCGCGACACCGCGGCGCCGTCCGCGGCCGAACCGGTCGACTGGTTCGGCGCGTCCCTGCTCTCTGCCGGCCTGGTGGCGGTGCTCCTGGTGACCAGCCAGCCGGGCTGGTGGTCGAGCAACCCGCTGCTGGTCGTGCTGATCCTCGCCGTCGGCGTCGCGGTGCTGGCCGGGTGGGTCGTCGTCGAGCGGAAGGTGGCGCGGCCGCTGGTGGACCTGATCGCGCTGAGGCACCCGGCGGTCGCGGGCGCCAACGTGGTGATGTTCGTTTCCGGCACCGCCATGTACCTGCTCTTCACCCTGATCACCCGGTTCGTGCAGACCCCTTCGCAGGTCGGCTACGGCTACGGGCTCAGCGAGGTCGAGGCGGGCCTGGTGCTGGTCCCGTTCTCGGCGCTGGGTTTCGTCGCGGGCCGCGTGGTGCCGAAGGTGCGGGAGAAGGTCAGCCCGTTCGGCCTGCTGACCGCCAACGGTGTCGTGATCGTCCTCGCGTGCGTCCTGTTCGCCGGCGTCCGCGGGATGGGTGTGGCGTGGCCGGTCGTGGTCATGGGCGTGCTGGGCTTCGGCGTCGGCGGGTTCTCCGCCGTGATGCCGCAGGCGATCCTGGCCGTCACACCGGCCGAGGAGACCGCCGCGGCGATGAGCGTCAACCAGGTCGTGCGCTCGGTCGGGTTCTCCCTCGGCAGCGCGGTCAGCGGCCTGATCCTGGCCGCGCACACCCCGGCAGGCAGCTTCGCCCCGACCGACTCGGGCTACACCACCGCCTCTTGGACGGCCGGTGCGCTGGCACTGGTCACCATCGTGCTGGCGATCGGGATCAACGCCTCCCGGAGCAAGGTGCCCCGGTCGTGACGGCGTAAGCGTCCCGGGCTCCGCCGTCGTCGGTAAGGTGCGGTGGGAGCGAGGGGGTGGCGGTGACGGGAACGGGCAGGCCCCGGCTGCGCTCCGCGGTCCTCGCGGCGGCGTGGGCGCGGATCTCCGGGGTCGAGGTGCTGTCGTCCGGTGACGGCGGTCCGCTGACCCGCACCGTCAAGAAGATCATCGACCCGCTCGTGGTGCGCACGGCGGCGCGGCCGCGGCTGGGCCGCCCGCTGCTGGAGCCCGCCGACGCGGCGGAGCTGACCGGGCTGCTGCTGGCCGACGCGGCCCGGCTGCGGGCGACCGCCGCGTGGTTCACGCACCTGAAGCGGCAGCGCCGGGCCCTGCGGATCACCGCGGGCGACGTCCAGGACGTCTGTTTCCCCTTGGCGTACGAGCTGGCGACGGGCTTGGGCATGCCGGGCCCGGACGCGCCGGAGGCGGCCGCGTCGGCGTTGCGCGAGCTGCACGGCGAAGCCGGGGAGGCCGGGGTTGCCCGGCTGGCCGCGTACCTGGCCGATCCGCGGGTGACCGCGGACCTGACCGCGGAGCTCGGCCGTCGCTGGCACGCCGGCGCGGACACCGGTCCCGAGCCGGCGGACGCCGTGGCGCTGCTCGGCGCGTTCGCCGAGGACCTCGCCGACGCCACGTGGCGGGTGCTGGCGGATTCCGGCGCCGGGCACGCTTTCGGGCTCGCGCTGCGCCGTCCCGGCGGGACCGGCGCACTGGCCGAGGCCGTCCCCGGCCTGGCGGACCTCGGTCTGCAGCGCGGCGACCGCACCGCCGTCCCGCCGCTGCGCCGGCAGGACGAAACCGGCCCCGAACTCCTCGAACGCAGTGTCGAACGGCGGGTGCGCGCCACCCTGCGCCGGCTGCCCGCCGGCGAGCGGGGGTCCGTCGCCGGGCTCGTCGACGACGAGCTCGCCCGGGTCGCCGCCGGGTTCGGGCTCGGCCGGCCCGTCCTGGCCACGTGCTTCGCGCTCGGCGTCGTCCTCGCGCCCGCCCTCCGGCCGCTCGACGGCGGCGCCCCCGACAGCGCCCCCGGGTTCGCGCGGCAGCTCAACGCCCGGGTCGCGCGCGAGGGCTACGTGCTGCACGCCCGCCGGGCACTGGCCGGCACCACGCCGCTCACCCCGCGGCCCGACGCCGGACTCGTGCGCGAGCTGCGGGAGTTCGCCCGGCAGTTCCTCGGCAGGCTGTGGATCCGGCTGCACGGCTTCGACGTCCGCGGCGACCGGCCGTCCGACGCCGCGGACGTCCGGGACCTCGTCACCGGCGTGGTCCGCTCGACCTCGCTGGACCTGCGGACGAAGGTGCGCCGCGCGCTCGTGGCCCGGCTGCCGGACCTGGAGGCCGTGTCGTGACGCACCCGGTGCACACCCCCGTCGTCGCGGCGGACGGCGGGCTCGTCCACTTCGGACTGGCGGAGCTGCTCGCCGGTACTCCGGGGTCGATGCGGATCGAACTCACCGACGCGGCGGCCGCGGAACCGTGGCTGACCCGGCTCGTCGGCGAGGAACGCGCGCTGGAAGCCCTCGTGGCCGGACACGTCGATGCCCCCGCCCGGCCGGAACTGGCCACGCTCGCGCTGCTGCTGTGGGCCCGCCGGTGGTGGCCGGCGAGCCCGGTGCTCGGGGTGCCGTCGCTGGACCCGGCCTTCCTGGACCTCGAAGCCGCCGCCGCGACGGCGGCGGTCGAGGACGTGGCCGAGGGCATGCTCGACGGCTTCGAAGCCACGCCGGGTGAACTGTTCGACGCCGCCGCGGAAGGGGTCGCCGCGACGGCGGTCGCCGAGGAGGTGCGCGACCTGTGCCTGCGGTTGTCGGCGTGGTTCGACGACCGGGACGACGTCGTGCGCGCCGAAGCCGCGGCCGCGCTGGCGGAGGCTGCGTCCCCGGGCCGGCGGGACTACGCCCTGGCCGCGGGGACCGAGGTGCCGGTGCCGGGCGAGGGGGTCGTGGCCGGGGGCCGGGCGAGCGTCGACTGGGCGCGGGTGCCCCCGGGCGTTCTCGACGCCGCGGAGGACACCGTCACCTGGCGGATCGTCGCCGCCCCGGCGGCCACCCGGCTCGAGGTCGAGGTCGCCGGGGCGTTCGCGGACGCGGCCCTGACCGCGTTCGCGACCCACGACGGGGCGGTGCTCGCGAAGGTTCCCCTGCGGCTCGGCCCCGGCCGGTTCACCGGCGCCGTCGACCTGGCCACCGTCCCCACCGGGCACATCGGACTCACCGTCGGCGTGACGGCCGAGGACGTCGCCGGGACGACACCGGCGGACCGGGCCGAAGTGGTCTCGCTCGTGCGAGCGCGCGAGGCGCTGCCCCCGGTGGCGCGGACGCTGGCCGAGCGGGCGGCGGGGGCGGCGGAGTTCTGACGTGCTCGCCGGGATGCCGCCGCCGCTGAACCCGCCCGACCGGCCGCTGCCGGCCGAACTGGCCGGGGCGACCTCGCACGGCTACAACTGCCGGTGTGTCGCCGTCCACTTCGGCCTGGACCCGGAGCCCTACGGGGTGCTGCCCGCGTGCTCGCTCACCGACGCCGAGTACGCGGAGCTGTTCGAGCAGGCGCTGGAGATCCAGCGGGCGGCCAAACAGCTCGCCGTGGCGAGGGACGTCACCGGCGCACACCGGGAGTACGGCCGGCTGCGGCACCTCGCCCACCGGCTCGACCGGACCGATCTCGAACTCGCCGCCGTCAGCGATCTGGCCACGGTCTGCTATTCCGCGGGCGACCTGCACAACGCGCGCCAGTGCGCCGAGGCGGTCCTGAGCGCGTTCCGGACCAGCGTCACCGGCATCGTCCACTTCGGACAGTACGCGGAAATCCGGATGCTGGAAGGCTCTCGCGAGGTCGCCGACCGCGTGCTCATCTCGCTGGCCACCGAGGAGGGCGACGTCGCCCGGGCCGGCGAACTGATCGCGGGACAGCGTCACCGGGCGGCGCTGCGGAAGGCGGCCGAGCCGGGGCAGTACCCGCGCCGGCTGCTCGACCCGCACGGCGCCGACGAGCTGACGCTGCGCATCCTCGAGGCACGGGTGCAGGTTGCCGCCGGGGACCCGGCCGGCGCGCTGGCCGCGCTCGAGGAGATCCTCGCGGCACTGGACGCCATCGCGGACGTCGAGGAGGTCCGCGACCAGGTGGCGTCGCTGCGGGCGATGGCGCGCGCCGAACGCGCCCGCCTCCGCCGGGCCGGTGGTGAGGACGCCGACGCGCGGGCGGACCTGGTGCGGCTCGCCACGCAGAACGAGGGCCGGCCGGCCGCCGCGAAGTTCGCCGTCGACCTCGCCGCGGACCGCGCGCTGGGCGGCGATTTCCCCGGTGCGGTGGCCGCGCTCGTCGCCGCCCGCGACGAGCTCACGGCGGCCGGCGCGACCGGTGACGTGGCGGAGGCGAGCCACGCGCTGGGGGCGCTGCTGCTGATCGCCGGTGACGCGCGGCAGGCGCGTGACCAGTTCGCGCACGCGGGCGAGATCTGGAAGTCGAACGGGGACACGCCGGCCTTGCGACGGCTGGACGTCGCCCTCGCCCGCTGCGCCGCGGCGGAGGAGGACTGGGCGGCCGCGGCGGAACACGTGCACCGCGCGCGGGAGTCGGCGCGGGCGTCAGGGGACTGGCTGCAGCGCCTGCACACCGACTTCGCGGCGGCCGAGATCGGCTTCGCCCGCGGCGACGACCTGCCTGCCGTGCTGGACCTGCTGCTCCCGGTGGCGCTGGCGGCGGCGGACTACCGGTTCGAGTTCGCGTCGCCGCGGGCACGCACGGCTTGGGCGCGCGACGTCGCCGGCCCGGCGACCGAGCTGCTGATGGTGCTGCTGGCCCGGCTGAAGGAACCGAGGCTGGCCGCCGAACTGATCGAGCGCACCTGCGCGGTCGGGGCGTACACCGGGGCCGAGGCACCGGCGCTCGACCTGACCGGCACGCTGCCCGCGCCGGAACCGGCACCGCCCGCGGCCGGACTGCCCTTGGCAGCCTTGGGCACGGTCACGGCGGCTCTCCCACTTCGCTTGGCCCCGCCGCCCGCACTGCGGTGGTCGCCGGCCGCGCCGCTGCGGCTCGAGCGCTGGCTCGACGTCGCCGCGGAGCGGTACGGCCTGCCCCGGCCGGCAACCGAACCCGTCGCGACCTGGCCGGACACCGAAACCGAGACGTTCCTCCTGCGCTACGCCGACGCCGGCCACACCTACCTCAGCTGGCGGACGACCGGCGACCTCGACACCGTCCACACGCACCCGGTCGACGCCGCGCTGGTCGCGACGGCCCGGGAGCTGCTGGCGGCGGCGACGCCGACCCCGCGGGAAGGCGAGAGCGTCGCCGACGCCGTCCGGCGTTCGCTCGGTGACGACGCCTTCGGCAGCTTCGCCGGCGAACAGCGGCTGGCCCGCATCCTTGCCCTCAACCTCCTGCCGGCCGACCTCGTCGCGCGGCTGCGGGCGGCGGCCGCCGGCGGACGACGGCCGGTGCTGCGTGTGCAGCCGTCGCCGAGCCTCGCCGCGGTGCCGTGGGGCCTGCTCGCCCTGCCCGACCGGCGGCCGGACCGCGCGCTCGAGCCGGGTGAGGAGGGCTGCTGCTTCGACGGCGACGACCGCGTCCTCGACGTCGCCGACGTGTCGCTGCTGGCTCCGGCCGGGATCCCGCGCCGGCCACCCGCGGCGGCCGGGCCACCGGTGTACGTGCTGGATCCGCGGATCCCGGGCCAGAGCGCCTTCGGCGAGCTGGGCTCGGTGCTGGGCAGGCAGGATCCGGCGTCGCCGCTGATCCGGCACCTCGACGCGCAGCTCGCCGCCGGTCCCGTCCGGCCGGCCGCGGCGCGCGGGCTCGAGCTGGTCCGCCGCACCGACACCGACCGGCGGCTGCTCGCCCGGCTGCTGGCCGAGCCGTGTTCCCGGCTGGTCTTCGTCGGGCACGTCAGCCGCGTCCGCGACGACCACGGCGCGCAGACCGCGCTGCACCTGTCCTGCCCGGCGGAGCTGCCCGGAACGGCCGAGCCGATCGGCGCGCACCGGCCCTTCACCGCCGCCGATCTGGCGCTGTCCGAACCGGACTCGATGCCGGCGCGGGTGGCGTTGATCGGCTGCGCCAGCGCGAGCGACTTCGGCCTGCCCGAGCCGTTCGGCGTGCTGCTCGCCGCCGTCGCGGCCGGCGCGCGGCTGGTGGCCGCGACGGTGTGGGCGCTGCCGACGTCGGCGGCCGTGCCCGGCGCGGACCCGATGGCCGAACTGGTCATCGCCGTCGACACGGCCCTGGCCGGCGACGACCCGGTCACCGACCTGTGCGCGTGGCAGCGCACCCGGCTCGCCCGGTGGCGCGAACGGCCCGAACCGGCTTGCTCGCCGGCGTTCTGGGCGGCCCTGACCTGCCTCGATGCCTCCGACGACGGGCAAACCCGGGTTCGGTAGCAGCGCGTCCCGCCGAAGCTGTGTGCCCACACGGCGAAAGGCAGGACCGATGTTCAAGAAGATCCGCGACCGGGTCAACGAGGCGACCCGGCAGGGCGCGGCCCGCGGTGCCCAGGAGTTCCGGCAGCACGCGGAGCAGTTCCGGCGGGAGGCCGCGGCCGAGGGGTACGACATCACCCCGCAGCTGCCGACACCGCAGCTGGCCGCGCAGGCGTTCCGGATGCTGAACGCCGACCCGGAGATGGCGGCGTTCCTGGCGCTGCCGGCCGACGAGCAGCTGCGCCAGCAGCAGGAACTGCAGGCCTACGGCACCGAACTGCGGCGCCTCTACGACACCGGCGAGCCGGCCACCCTGGTCGTGCGGGCCCTGGAGCCGACGCACCGGACGGTCGCCGGGCAGGCCCGGTACACCGCGACGCTGGAGGTCACCCGCGCCGACGGCACCACCTACCGGACGGTGACGCCGCTGATCACGCCGCCGGCGACGATCCAGCAGTACGCGCCCGGCACCCGGCACGAGGCCCGCGTCGACCCGGCCGACCCGGCGAAGGTCGCCGTGTTCGGCCCGATCGGCTAGGGGCGGCGGTGTTCGCCTTCGCCCTGCCGGAGGACCCACGGCCGGGCCGCGGGCCCGGACTCCGGCTGTGGCTGCTCGGGGTGCCCACGACGCTCGCGTGGGCGGCGGCGGGCTGGTCCGGGGCCCTCGGGCTGCTGGACGGCTTCCGGCTGATGTCGCTGAACCGCGTCGGCGCGTGGGGGGCCGACGCGGGCCCGGCGGTTTCGCTGGTGCTGTTCTTCAGCGTCGCCGTCACGGTGGCGTCGTCGCTCGGCTTCGCGATGCTGTGGGCGGCCGGGATTTCCCTGCGGCGGATGGGCGTCGGCTTCCGGGCGAGCTCCCTGGCCACGGCTCTGGGCGTGGCACTGGGCAGCGGCCTGGCGATCCCGTCGTGGACGCCACCGGAGTCGGTGGGGCAGCGGCTGCCGGTCCCGGGCGGCACGGCCGAGCCGTGGTCCGATGTGGACTGGGTCGTGTACTACGAGCCCTACCTCGTGCCCGCGGTGGCCGCCCTCGTGGCCCTGGTACTGGTCGTGGTGCTGGTGTGCGCCTTCCTCACCGAGGCGGAGGCCGACGACCGTGTGCAGGCGCTGCGCCACCGCGGCCGCCAGGTGACCGGCTTCGTCACGCACGTCGAATTCACCGACGTCTGGGTCATGGGACACCCGCGGTTCGTCGTCCACGTCCGGTTCCCGGCGGAGACGGGGGAGCGCACGGTCGTGACGACCATGGTCACGTCCCTGTTCCAGGCCCCGGCCCGTGGTTCGGCGGTGCAGGTCCGCTACGACCCCCAAGACCCCGACACCGTCCTGGTGGAACCGGCTCCGGCCGGATCGTCCTTCTAGCGCCGGGAGTGCTCCCATGTCCACTGTGTCCAGTCCTGTCCGCCCGGCCGCCCTGCTGGGCGGCTTCCTCGGCGGCGGCGTCGCCGGGGCGACCTTGAGCGGCTTCATCGCCGGCATCGTGCTCGAGAAGGTCCCGCTGGTCCTCTTCAGCCTGGGACTGCCGATCGGCTACGGCCTCCTGGTCTTCGTCGCGGGCATCCCGCGCCGCGCCCGCGAGGCGGCGGTCGTTCCCCGCCTGGCGCTGGCGCGGATCGAGAGCCTGCGCGCGAGCGGCACCGAAACGGGCGACGTCCCGGTCGACTTCGTCCTCACGATCGCCCCCGCCGGCGAGCCCCCGTTCCGCAGCCGGATGACCGACCACGTCAACCTGGTCGACCTCCCCCGCTACCGCCCCGGCGACGTCCTCGTGGTCGCCTACCCGCCGGATCGGCCGTGGCGAGCCACGATCGTCCCGAACCCGACGGCGGAGTGGCAGCGCCGCGCGGCCGAGGCCGTCATCCGGCCCGCACCCGAGTCCACGTCGGTCCAGGAACCCCCGGAGGGCTGGGGCTTCGCCCTGGCCGGCTGGACCGGCCTGCTCCTGGGCGCGGCCATCGTGCTCGGCCTGTTCCGCGTCGAGCTGTTCACCCCGCAACCGCCGCCGGAGGAACAGCCGCCGACGTCCTCCTCGACGTCCTCCACCACGATCGTCGTCGGCCCGCGGCAGGCGTTCCCGGACGCGGCGGAACTGCGCCGCGCCATCGAGGTGCTGGCCGCGAGCGCCCAGGTCCCGCCCGACCGGATCCCCGAGCTCGTCGAGCAGGCGACGAGCGTCCTCGACGTCGGGTGGCCGCGGAGCTGGCAGATCACGGTCACCCGGGCGGACGTCACCACGGTCCGCCTCGCCGTCACCGGCCCCGGCGGCAGCACTTCCTTCGTGCTGCCGCCACGGTGACGGTGGGCGGCTCAGTAAGGATTGCCCGGCACGTTGAGGCGCGCCTGGTAGAGGCCGAACCCGCCACCCGAAACCCCGGAGGTGACGTACAGGGTCCGCCCGTCCGGTCCGCCGAACGCCGCGTTGGTGGTGTTGCGGCCGGCCGAGATGGTGCCGAGCCGGGCACCGGACGGGGAGAAGACGTGGACGAGCCCTTCGTCGTAGGAGGCCCAGTAGAGGTTGCCCGCGCAGTCGACGGTCGCGCCGTCGGGGGTCCGCATGGTCGCGAACGTCGTGCGGTTGCCGGTGCTGCCGTCGGGGAAGACGGTGTACCTCATGATCGCGTCGGCGCCGGTGGCGCCCACGTAGAGCGTCTTGCCGTCGGGGGACAGGACGACGCCGTTCGGCTGCGGCAGCGTGTCGTCGACGAGGCTGACCACGCCGTCGCGGACGCGGAAGACACTGGTCCGGCCGCCTTGCTCGTCGGGGCGGTTGCCGCGCTGGTAGTTCGGGTCGGTGAAGTAGGTGGTGCCGTCCTTGCCGGTGGTCAGGTCGTTCGGCGAGTTGAACGCCCGGCCGAGGTAGCCGGCCGCGACCGTCGTCCGGCTGCGGTCGGCCAGGCTGTAGGACGACACGGTGCGGTTGTCGTGGGTGGCGGCGAGCACCCGCGTGCCGTCGGCGGTGATCGCCAGGCCGTTGCTGCCGGAGCCGGCGATGAACGTCTCGAAGGTGGCCGGCGGCCGGTACCGGAGCACCGCCGAGGGCTGCACGCCCTGGGGACCGGTCGGATTCTGCATGTTCGACAGCAGCAGGGTACCCGTCCGCCGGTCCCAGGTGGGCCCTTCGAGGAAGTTGAACCCGCTCCGGATGAGCCGGGCCGCCACCGCCGGGCCGGGCAACGGCGGGCCGTAGGTCGCTCCCGGGGTGCACGGTGCGGCCGTGGTGGTGCCCGACGCCGCCGGCGTCACCACGCCCGCGATGACGATCGCCGTCGCCGCCACCGTCCACACGCGACGGTGTCGGGGTGTCCTGCGGTGAGCCATGACGGCTCTCCTTTCACGAGGGGAGGGCCGGGTTCACCGTCCGAGCTCGACCTTGAGGATGCTTTCGTTGCTGTTGTTCGCGACGCTGTCCTTGTCGCCGTAGTTGCTGGTGGTCAGCCACAACCCGCCGGACGCGGACGGTTCCACCGTGCGCAGCCGCCCGTACGTGCCGTTGAGGTACTGCTGGACGTTGGTCAGGCTGTCCCCGGAGATCTCGGCCCGGTACAGCCGGGCTCCGCGCAGGCAGGCGATGTAGAGGGCGTTGCCGACCACGGCGATGCCGCTGCAGGAGCCCTCGGCGACGGGGTAGGTGCGCTTGGGCGCGACGAAGCCGGCTTCGGCGCAGCTGCCCGTGGTGCCTTCGCAGCGGGGCCAGCCGTAGTTGCCGCCGCGGACGATCAGGTTGGTCTCGTCCATGACGCTGTTGCCGAACTCCTGCTCCCACAGCCGGCCCTGGGCGTCGAAGGCCAGGCCCTGAGGGTTGCGGTGGCCGTAGCTCCACACCGGAGTGCCGAAGGGGTTGTCCGAGGGCGTGGTGCCGTCGCGGTTGATGCGCAGGACCTTGCCGGCGAGGTTGCCGCGGTCCTGGGCCCACTCGGCGTTCTGGCCGTCGCCGGTCGCGACGTAGAGCTTGCCGTCGGGCCCGAACCGCAGCCGGCCGCCGTTGTGGTACTTGTTGCGCGGGATGCCGGTGAGCAGCACCTGCGGGGTGCCGCTGAGCACTCCGCCGGTGTAGCGGATGCGCACCACCCGGTTGTCGGTCGAGCTGGTGTGCATGACGTACAGCCACGGGTCGGCCGTGAAGTCGGCGGCCACGGCGAGCCCGAGGACCCCGCCCTCACCGTCGGTTCCCGCGACGTTCGGCATCCGCCCGGCCACCGTCTTCGTGCCGGTGGCGGGGTCGAGGCGGACGATCTCGAAGGCGTCGCGGCGGCTGTAGAGCACCTGTCCGTCGGGCAGGGTGGTCAGCCCCCACGGCAGGTCGGTGTCGGTGGCGGCCCTGGTGACCGAGCAGATCGGCGTGGCGCAGGAGGCACCCGTGGTGACCGCGACCGGCGTGCTCGGGGCCGACCGGTTGGCCTGGGCGTCGCGCGCCCGCACCTGGTACTGGTAGCGGGTGTTCGCGGCCAGGCCGCTGTCGGTGAACGAGGTCGTGGCCGCGCCGCTGGTGGAGCCGGCCACGGTGCCGTCGCGGAGCACCTCGTAGCCGGTGACGCCGACGTTGTCGGTGGCCGGCGACCAGCGCACGGTGACCGTGGTGCCCGACGCCGTCGCCGTCACGCCGCCAGGGGTGGTGGGCGGCTCGGTGTCGGCCTGGCACTGCGGCACGGTGATGGTGACCGTGGGACTGGCCTGGGAGACGTTGCCCGCGGCGTCGCGGGCGTTGACGTACAGCCCCCAGGTGGCCCCCGGCACGACGGTCAGCTCGGCCGACAGCGCCGTGCCCGGCACCGAGGTCATGAGCTGCCCGTCGTGGTAGATGTCGTAGAAGGCCACTCCGACGTCATCGGCCGACGCCGACCACGAGAACGTCACCTTGGCGCACGTCAGGTTCGAGACGCGGGGGTTGGCCGGCGCGGTCGGCGGCGTCGCGTCGGCGGCGAGCTTCACCAGCTGCCACCGCTGGTTGGCGCCGTCGGCGTCGGGCAGCTGGACGACCCGCGCGCCGTCGGCGGTGGAGGAGCCGAGCACGTCCACGGCCTTGCCGCTGGCCCGGTTGAGCAGCCGCACGTCGCCACCGGCGGAGTCGGCCAGCCGGAACTGCTGGCCGGCGCGGCCGGCGTCGGTGTTCTGCACCAGGCCCGCCCGGTCGGCGGTGGACGGAAAGCTCAGGATCTTGGCGCTGTGCCGGGATCTGATGCGGTAGTTGCCATCACCCGAGTCGACGAACTGCCACTGCTGGGAGACGCGGTCGTCACGGGTGCGCTGGGTGATCCGGGCCCCGTCGTGGGTGGCGCTTCCGGCTACTTCCAGTGCCTTGCCGCTGTTGCGGTTGACCAGCACGTACGAGGCACTGGTGTCCACGGCGGCGGCCGACGCGGCCGGCGCCGGAAGCACGACACCGAGACCCACCAGCACCACTGTGCACACCGCCCGGAGGCCCGAGCGGTTCCTTCCCGGGGTAGCTCGCATGGTGTTCCTCTCTCACGAAACGCGAGGCGGCTTGCGTTGCATCGCCAAGGGGGAGTGAGTGGCACCATGCCCGGTCGCCGCTCACCGCGGGAGCCGGTCCGGACGCGGAACATGCCGGCCCACCAGGCTTTTGTGCGCAGAGAGCCGTGCATCGCCTCCTTGCGAGCAGGGTGCGTACTGAGCTCGCGGACACGGGTCCGCGCGCCTGGGAGCGCTCCCAGGTACCGTAGCGCAAACGGTTCGCCGCCGACAAGACCGGTGAGCAGGTATCCAACCGACCAACAGCTCGACTTCCGTTGCAGCCAGGCCTTCGACAACCTCGTCGCGAATTACCACATCGTGGAGAAAGCTGCGTGAAGGTGGCGGCGTGCTCGATCAGCCGGTAAGGCCCGGACTGCCGCACCACCGCACCTCCTCGCGGAGAAGGCGAGACCCGACCGAGCGGAGGAAACGTCCCCGCCAGATCCGATCTGGCAGGGCGTCTCGCGCCTAAGGAGTAAGGCGAGAGGAGGCGGGAATGGAGGAGGCACTGCGAGTGGCGGTCCTGATCGGCAGCACCCGCGAAGGCCGGGCAGGCGCGGGCGTCGGCCGGTGGTTCACCGCCGCCGCCGGCCGGCGGGTGGGGCTCCACCTCGATTCGCTCGACCTCGCGGACGCGGACCTCCCGGCGGCGTACCCGGCGGCGCCGACCCCGGCACTGACCCGGTTCCGGGAGCGCATCGCCCGGGCGGAGGCGTACGTCGTCGTCACGCCGGAGTACAACCGCAGCTTCCCCGGGCCGCTCAAGCAGGCGATCGACTTCGCCTACGACGAGTGGCACGCGAAGCCGGTCGGCTTCGTCTCCTACGGCTACCGCGCCCGCGGCCGCCACGCCGTCGCACACCTGCGGGACGTCTTCCTCGAGCTGCACACCGTGACGATGCGCGACGTCGTCGCCCTCGACCTGGCCGACCGGTCGTTCGACGACGACCACGTGACCGTCCTGCTCGACGAACTCACCTGGTGGGGGCTCGCGCTGCGCGACGCCCGCCGGGCCCGCCCTTACTGCGCATGAAAGGTCCGCAGATGAACTCACCCGCGATCGAAACCGCCGGGCTGGTCAAAGCCTTCGGCGACACCCGCGCCGTCGACGGGGTTGACCTCGTCGTGCCGGCCGGCACCGTCTACGGGGTCCTCGGGCCCAACGGCGCCGGCAAGACCACGACCGTCAAGATGCTCGCCACGCTGCTCCGCCCGGACGGTGGCGAAGCCAGGGTGTTCGGCCGCGACGTCGTCCGGGAGGCCGACTCCGTCCGCGGGCGGGTCAGCCTCACCGGCCAGTACGCGTCGGTGGACGAAGACCTGAGCGGGACCGAAAACCTGGTGCTGCTGGGCCGCCTGCTCGGCCACACCCGGTCGGCGGCCCGCGACCGGGCCGCGCAGCTGCTCGCCGCGTTCGGCCTGACCGCGGCCGCCGCCAAGCAGGTCAAGCACTACTCCGGCGGCATGCGGCGGCGGCTCGACATCGCCGCGAGCATCCTCAACACCCCGGACCTGCTGTTCCTCGACGAGCCCACCACGGGGCTCGACCCGCGCAGCCGCAACCAGGTCTGGGACATCGTGCGCGCGATCGTCGCGCAGGGCACCACCGTGCTGCTCACCACCCAGTACCTCGACGAAGCCGACCAGCTGGCGTCGCGGATCGCGGTGATCGACCACGGCCGCGTGATCGCCGAAGGCACCCAAGGGCAGCTGAAGGCGTCGGTCGGCGCGGGCGCGATCCACCTCCGGCTGCGCGACGCCGCCCAGCGGGAGGCCGCCGGACGCGTGCTGGCCCGGGTGGTCGACGCCGCCATCCAGCGCGAGCCGGACCCGGTCGCGCTGACCGCGAGGCTCACCGCGGCGGCCGGCGACGCGGCCGCCGCGGAACAGTCCGCCCGCGCGCTGGCCGAACTCGCCGCCGCCGGGATCACCGTGGACACCTTCTCACTCGGCCAGCCCAGCCTCGACGAGGTCTTCCTGGCCCTGACCGACCACACCGCCAGCGGAGAGGAAGCGGCATGAGCGAGCCTGCGAGCGAATCATTCAACACTGCGCGTCCCGCTCAGGGCGCACCGAGCGTCAGCGAGGTGTGCGCATGAGCACTACCGCAGTCAAGGACACCGAACTCGCCGCACCGAAGGCCGAAGACCTGGCGGCGGTGCTCGTCGCCACCGAGCGGCCGCCGCGGCCGGGCGCGCTGTCGACGTCGGTCACCTTCGGCTGGCGAGCCATGCTGAAGATCAAGCACGTGCCCGAGCAGCTGTTCGACGTCACCGCGTTCCCGATCATGATGACGCTGATGTTCACCTACCTCTTCGGCGGCGCGCTGGCCGGCTCGCCGGGGGAATACCTGCAGTTCTTCCTGCCCGGCATCCTCGCCAGCAGCGTCGTGATGATCACGATGTACACCGGCGTCGCGGTCAACACCGACATCGAGAAGGGGGTCTTCGACCGGTTCCGCACCCTGCCGATCTGGCGGCCGTCCGCGATGGTCGGCTACCTGCTCGGCGACGTGCTGCGCTACCTGATCGCGTCCGCGGTGATCATGGTGGTGGGCCTGATCCTCGGCTTCCGCCCCGGCGGCGGGTTCGCCGGCGTGGTGGCCGGGGTGGCGCTGCTGGTGGTGTTCTCGTTCGCGTTCTCCTGGGTGTGGACGATGTTCGGGCTGCTGCTGCGCACCGAGAAGTCGGTGATGGGCGTCAGCATGATGGTGATCTTCCCGCTGACGTTCCTGTCCAACATCTACGTCAGCCCCTCGACGATGCCCGGCTGGCTGCGGGTGGTCGTCGACATCAACGCGATCTCGCACCTGGTGACGGGCGTGCGTTCGATGATGGCGGGCGCGTGGGACGTCCCGGCGGTGCTCATCACGCTGGGGGCGTCGGTGCTGCTGGTGGCGGTGTTCGGCACGCTGACCATGCGGCTCTACAACCGCAAGTGACCGCGGGTCAGAGCCGCCAGCGGACGGCCGGATCCGGGGCGTAACGGCACGACGAGCCGGTCGTGATCGAGGACTTCAGGTGCCCGGCCAGTTCCGGGTGGAGGTCGGCCAGCTTGCGGAGCGTGTCCCGGATCCGGGCCGTCACGGCCTTGCGGGCACGCTCCGCCTCGTCGCCGAGGCGGCGGGTGCGGCCGCCCAGCCCGGCCGCCGCGCGCAGCTCCGCCAGCAGGGCCGCGCGTTCGCGGTCCAGCTCCGCCGCCCGGGCGTCGTCGCCGCGGTCGGCCGCGCTGTCGATCTCCTCGTCGAGGTGGCCGAGGCGGCGGCGGTAGGCCGCCTTCGCGGCCTCGTCCAGGACCGGGTCGGCGCCGATCCCTTTCGCCGCCACGACCGTTTCGCCGCCTTCGGGCGCGAGCAGCCGGACCGCGGGGACCTCCGTGCCCGGGAGACCGAGCAGGATGTGGAGGTCCCGCAGGCCTTTCGCGTCCGGCACCCGGACCTCACGGCCGGCGAACCGCAGCGACCAGACCTCGTCGGTGCGGCGGAACTCGTTGGCGGGCAACGGTTTCTTCACGACCGGCTCGCTACGGGAGATCAGGTGCGGCATGTCCAGTTCGCGGGCCTCCGCGCGCACGGCTTCGAGCAGCGCCGTCGCCCGCGCGGCGTCCCCCGGCGCATCGCGGGCGACCAGGACCGGGGCGAGCCGGGCGCGGACTTCCGCCGCCCACGGCCGCAGGCGCATCCGGTCCGCCGACGCGGCCGCCGCGCTCAGCCGCGTCACCGCTTCGTCGAGGTGGCCCAGCGCCGCCTCGAGCAGCCCGGCCCACAGGTCGACCGGCCCGCTGATCTCGCAGCCGTACAACGCGACCAGCCATTCCCCGGAGTACGGCCTGAGCTCGCCGAGGAGCCGTTCGCAGGCCTCGCGGTCGGCGGTCAGCGCCGCCACCTGGGCCTGGCAGCGCAGCCGCAGCGGACCGAATTCGCGGGGGAACGGGCCGGCGACGGCGGCCGCCTCGCGGGCCGCGGCCGCGTCGCCCCGCTGGGCGGCCGCCAGCAGAGCCAGCAGGTCCGGGTGCGGGTGGTCGCCGGCGGCCAGGTCGTCGAACCGGCCCTGCAGCAGCAGGTAGCTCCAGCGCAGGTGGTCCATCATGTAGCCGAACTCCCGGCCGAGCCGCTCCTCGACCTGGTCGAGGTCCGCGTGCGCTTCGGCGAACCGGCCGCGGTGCGCGCGGATGATGCTGCGGTCGAGAAGGCCGGCGAACTCGGCACCGGGCAGGCCGCTGCCTTCGGCCAGCGCCTGGAAGGCCCGGAACTGGTCGAGGTACCGCGGGTCGCCCTGTTCCAGCAGCGCCACCCACTTGAGCGACGACGCGAAGTACTCGTTCTCGCGGTCGCCGGTCCGCTGGGCCAGCACGGCCAGCTCGTCGGTCAGCCGCTCCCGCTCCCGCGCGGTGCCCGGCCCCCAGATCAGGTCGTGCCGCGCCCACAGCGTGAACGACAGCTCGCGGTCGTCGTCGCCGTCCCGCGCCAGCGCCGCGGCCCGCGCGGTGAGCTCCAGCGTGACGCGCTCGAGCGACAGCGGCTCCGCCGGTTTCCCCGCCAGCCGCTCGTGCGCCGACAGCAGCAGCTCCGATGTCAGCTCGAGGCGCGGTCCGGCCGGGGCGGTGCGGGACAGGGTGAGCGCGGCCCTGGCGAGCAGGGCGTCGTCGTCGAGCTCACGCACGAGCGCGACAGCGTCTTCGAAGTGCCGCCATGCCTCTTCGTTCTCGCCGCAGCGGCTGAGCACGGTGCCGAGGTCGAGGGCGATCACGACGCGCCGCCGCGGGTCGGTGGCGCGCTCCAGCGCGCGCCGGTAGTGGCCGACGGACTCGTCGGTCGCCAGCCGCGCGCTCGCGTCGCGCGCCGCCGCCACCAGCAGGTCGGCCGCGCGGCCGGGGTCGACCTCGGCGTCCGCGAGGTAGGCGTGGCGGGCCCGGTCGGCGGCGAACACCAGCGGTGCCAGCTCGGGCGACGCGTCGAGGGCGCGGACGACCGCGGCGTGCCGCCGCCGGGCCTCGGCCGGGGCCAGCTCGGCGTACCGCGACTCCCGCACCAGGTCATGGGCGAAGGCGAACCGGCCGTTGCCGAGCGCGGTCACCAGCCGGGCCGCGGCCGCGCGGGCCAGCAGCTGGTCGATCTCCGGTACCGGCGCCCCGGCCAGCGCGGCGAGGACCCGGCGGTGGAACTCCCGGCCGAGCACCGCGGCGTCGATCAGCAGGCGCGTGACCGGTGCCGGCAACAGGGAAAGCCGCCGCTGCAAGGCGTCCCGGACGCCGGGCGCGACGGCCGACACCGGGCTGCCGCTGTGCCACAGCCGCGCGGTCTGCTCGACGAAGAACGGGTTGCCGCCGGTCCGCAGGTGCACCTCGGCGGCCAGCGCGGGATCCGGCTCGGTGCCCGCGGTCCGGGTCATCAGCTCGGCCACCTCGTCGGGCGCGAGCCCGGTCAGCGTCACCGTGGTCGCCTTCGCCACCAGCGGCAGGATCAGCTCGTGCAGCCGGTGGCCCGGCGCGTCGACCTCGACGTCCCGGTAGGCGCCGACCAGCAGGAGCCGTTCGAACCAGGTGTGCCGCGCCGCGAAGTCCAGCAGCCGCAGCGAGGCCGCGTCGGCCCAGTGCAGGTCGTCGAGCACCACGACGACCGGGCGGTCGCGGGCCGCGGCGGCCAGCGCGGTGGTGACCGCGTCGTGCAGCCGGAAGCCGTCGTCGTCCGGCGCGCCCACGGTTTCGCCGAGCAGCGCCGACAGCGTCGCGGTGCCGGTCCGCGCCCACTCCTCTTCCGGCAGTTCGCGCCGCAGGCCGCGCACGACCTGGACCCACGGCCAGTACCCGGGTGCGCTGCCGGAGTCCCAGCAGGCGCCGGCGAGCACGAGGGCACCGCGCCGGCGTGCCTCGTCGGCCAGTTCGGTGACGAGGGTGGTCTTGCCGATCCCGGCCTCGCCGGTGACGAGGACGAGGCCGCCGTGGCTCGCCACGGCCCGGTCGAGTTCGGCCCGCAGCGCCGCGGCGGGGTGCGCTCGCCCGATCAGCGCGCCAGTCATGTCCGGTTCCTCCCAGTTCCGGCGCCGAGCATCCCACGCCGCCCCGCCGTTCGTCGCACTAGACTGCGTAGCGGAACGGGGAGGTTCGATGAACGTCGAGCTGGGCTACGACCGGATGGGCAGTCGCCTCCGGATGATCGGTGACCTCGAGATCGCCTACGACCGCATGGGTGGCCGCCCGGTTTCGGTCGGGCCCCGGGTCCTGGAGTACGACAGGTGGGGATGGCGCCTCCGGGCGATCGGCGGGCTCGAGGTGGGCTACGACCGCTGGGGCCGGCGCCGCTCCGTCGGCCCGTGGGACCTGGAGTACGACCGGCTGGGCTCGCGGCTCCGCCGGATCGGCCCGTATGAACTGGCGTTCGACCGGTGGGGAACCCGCACCCGGGCGATCGGCCCGCTCACCGTCTGCTACGACCGGCTCGGCAGCCGCCCCTGCCGCGTGGAGGTGCCCGACGAGCACCGGTCGCAGGAGGACGACCTCCTGCTGGCGCTCTTCCTCGTGCTCCAGCACGAGCTGGACACGGCCGCGGCCGCGGCCTGACGCGCCGGTTCACGCCGACCACGCCGCCGAGTCCGGACACCGCGAACCCGATCCGAATCCCCGGCGCGAGCTCGACGTGCCCGCCGCGCAGACCGACCCGGGCGTGCCGGCGATGGCGACCTCCCCCTGATCGTCGTGCCATTTTGCCGGTCGGACCGGAGTGCTCGCCCCGGAGCCCGCGGAACCCGCGCCCGAGGACTCAACCAAAGGACCGGCTCGAGCGTGAGGGGTTCGGGCGGGCCCGCGCGGGCCCGCCGGTTCACCAGGGGAGGAAACGTGGGAGCAGGACTGAAGGTGCTGGCCGCCATGAGCGTGCTGGCGGTCGCCGCACCGGCGACGGCGGCCGCGGCGGAGCTCGCTCCGGCCGCGGTGTGCCGGGTGGCCGAGCTGCCCGGGTCGGTCGCCGGCGAGGAAGTCTACCCGGCAGGCACGGACGACCACGGCACCTTTGTCGGTCTCGGCCGGTCGCACTTCGGCGACAACGAACACGGACTGCTGTGGCGCGACGGCGTCACGACGGACCTCGGGGCGTTCATCCCGTCCGCGATCAACGCCGGCGGGGTGATGGTGGGTTCGCAGTTCGCCGACGGGACGCGGCGCGCCGCGATCCGGTCGGGTGGCGTGACGACGTTCTTGCCGGAGCCGGGCGAGCCGGGCTCCGGGGCGACCGACATCAACGCCCGCGGCGATGTCTCGGGGTACGCCTGGGTCAATGGCCTGTCCCGCGCCGTCGTCTGGCCGGCGGGCACGCGGACGCCGCGGGTGCTCGACGACGGTCCGGTGTACACGATGGCCCTGAAGGTGGACGACCTCGGATTCGTGCTCGGCTCGGCGGGGTTCGCCGGCGACGAGGTGCAGACGGTCTACCGGCTGGACGGCACGGTCGTGCGGTCGTTCCCGGTGATCGGCCCGGGCGGGCACCGCGCTTCGGACCTGGCGGGTGGCGTGCTGATCGCCGACCGCGGCGGCCCCGAAGGCGACGAGCTCACCTTCATCGACGTGGTGACCGGAGGAGAGCGCCCATTGCCTGACAGCACGTATGCCCAGGGCGGGGTCCTCGCGGCGAACGGCGTCGTCGCGGCGAAGAACCGCTCCGGGTTCCCGGCACGCTGGAAGTACGGCCGCCAGTTGCAGCTGCCCCAGCTCGGGAACACCTACCCGCTCCACCCGACGGCGATCAGTGCCGACGGGCGGCAGATCGCGGGGATCAGCACCGACAACACGCGGCAGATCGGCACGCTCTGGACGTGCCGGAACTGACGGTGAAACGACTTTCCACCCCGATGGATTGCATTCACAATCTACAAGCAGAGGAGATCCGATGAAAAGGATCGGCATGATCGTGGCCGCCGCGGCGGCAGTTCCCACCCTTGTCGCCGGGCCCACAGCCGCCGCGGCGTCACCGGCAAGCGCAGCTGCCTACCCCACTCTCAACTTCCTCATCAAGGACGGCACGGGTGGCTACTACTCCGGTACGGTCACCTTTTACAACCGTTCAGTCGGCGTCATCGGGTCGTTCAACGCCAGCGGCTGCGAGCGGGCATACGCGACCTCACTGGTGGACTTGAAAGCGCTTGACGCGCGAAGCACGAGCCTTCACTGCGATGTTGTCACCTCGGGAAGCTTTTCCCTTTCCGCGGACGTTCCCGGTGGGGCGAATCGTGTCTACCTCGCCATCAAAAGCGAGTATGGAAGGGTGTACGACTTCACGAATTGCTGGCGTGACACCATGATCTGCAACTAACGCTGCGGTGAGCGGACGCCGGATCTCCGGTGAATCCGATCATGCCCGGCTCGCCGGCGCCTGCTCACCCTTTGCGGCAAGGGATCGGGAGACGGCGAGCCGTCGGTGAGTGAGCTGCTGTGCAGGCCGCGGTCCGCGCGCTCGCCACGGCGTCGTTCCTGCGGCCGGGCGAGGCGCGGGCAGTCCTGGAAGACGTCGCGCGCGAACGGGATGGGCTGGCCCGGTTCGACTGGCCGCGGGAGATGCCCGACACCGAACGCCGGGAGCGGGTGGCCGCGTACCTGCGCACGACGGGTCTCGTCGTGGCCGACGGGAGCGGGCTCCGGTTCAGCCGTCCGGAAGTGGCGGACTACCTCGTCGCGGATCACCTCTTCCGGCGGTACCCGCGTGCGCGGTCGCCGCGGGCGTGGAAGTACCTGGCGCCGCAAGAGATCTGGCCGTGGCCGGACGCCGGGATGCAGCAGATCCTGGCGGCGTTGTGGTGGCGCCCGGCCCGCCCCGTGGTCGAGCGACGGATCGGCCGCCTGCTGGAAGACCGGCATCGCGACCCGAACATCCGGTTCGTGATCGACCTCGTGCGGCGGGGCCTGCTCCCGGACGACGGGATCCGCATCGTCCACTTCGGGCTTAGGCTGGCGCCGGACGAAGGCGGCTAGTTCGGGAGGAACTCCACGATCAAACTGCACGCCTTCAAACCCGGCATACCGAGCGAACGTACCGTGCATGCTGCCTTCGCCGGCAAACGCCGCGCCGTCAAACCAGGTGTCGCCAGTGAACTCCGCGTCGCCGAACGCGGCGGTATCCCCAAAAAGAGCATTCTTGAAACTGGCGGAGCTGCCGAACCTCGTGCCGCCGACCCAGACAGGTCCCGCGAAAATTGCGCCCTCAAATCCGGCGCCTCCGTCGAAGTTGGCGTCACTGAAGTGATCTCAACGACTTTCAGGTGAGCCGGCCGCGCGGCCGTCGGAGGGCTGTTTGACCGGGGTGAACACGCCGATCCCGGCGCCGTCGTAGCCGCCGTCGGCCAGGGTGGGCAGGTTCAGTTGGGAGGCCGCCCAGTAGAGGGCGGCGAGCACGTGGGCGCGCGCGGCGGTCAGGTCATGAGTCGAGCCGGGTTCGACATCGGCGACCCACAGCGGAAAGCCGTCCGGGGCGCAGAGGGCCTGGATGTTGCCGCCGGGCTCGTGGGCCTTTCCGGAGTACCAGGCGTCGATCAGCCTGCCTTTGACGCTGATGGTCTGCTCGCCGAGCCGATCGCTGCCGAACAGCTTGCCGTCCAGGATGACCTGTGTGGCGTCGTCGTTGTGAGCCTGCTGCAGGGCCTCGTGCCAGTCCGGGGCCTGTGTGGCGAGGGCCGTGATGACCTCGTCCAGGTACCGGTAGCCTGTGGCGCGGGAGATGCCGTGGTCGCGAGCCAGCGCGGCGATGTCGCGGTTCTCGCGGAACCAGCGCAGCGCGAACACTGCCTGGTAGAAGCAGGTCAGCGCCCTGCTGCCGTTGCGGGTGCCGCGCTCGCGGCGTTCGGCGCGCAGCAGCCGACCGGCGTACTGGGCGAGTTCGCGGGGGGACGTCGAGCATGGCACGACAAGGAATCGAGGAGAGTATGTCCTGGCAATCGTCGGCGGCGCGCTGCTCCCCAGGGCCACCCTGGCGTTCCTGGTCGAGTTCCTCGGCGAGGTGGACGAGGGCACGAAGTACGCGATGAACGCCGTGATCCTCCTCGGCGCCATCGCGCTGTTGACCGCCGCCACCCGCGTCCGCCGTGCCGAAAGGGGTGTGATCGCATGCTGACCATTCGGGGCATGACCTACCTGGTGGAGGACGCTCCAGAGTACGTCGTTCGGCGGGACCTCCAGGCGATCAGCGACGACCTGCACTGTACGACCGTGTCGGTAATCGGTCCTGACGGTGACCGGCTCGTCGCGGCGGCCGAGTACGCACTGGAGGTCGGGCTGGACGTGTGGATCCGACCGCACCTGGTGGACCGTCGCGAGCCTGAGGTGCTGGCCCACCTGGAGAACATCGGCTTGGCGGCCGAAGAATTGCGCGCACGCCATCCGGGCCGGGTGACGCTGTTGGTCGGCAGCGAGTTCTCCCACACCGTTCGCGGGCTCGTGCCCGGCCGGTGGTCCTTCCTGCGGCTGCGGGTCATTTTCAAGGCACGCCTGCTCGTGCGACGGCGGATGAACCGGCGGCTCGACGTCCTGCTCGGCCGGGCCGCCGAGACGGCGAGGCGGGTGTTCCGCGGTTCGGTCGGCTACGGGGCGGCGAGCTGGGAGGAGGTCGACTGGTCCAGGTTCGACTCGGTGGCTATCAGCCTTTACCGGACGGGAACCGACGATGCCGCTTACGCCCGCCGCGTGACCGATCTGGTGCGTGACAACGACAAGCCGGTGATCATCAACGAGTTCGGCTGCGGTGCCTACGAGGGTGCCGAGCGCAGGGGACCGGCCTCGTTCCGGATTGTCAACTGGTTCGCCGAGGAACCCACGATCAAGGGCGATCACCCGAGGGACGAACAAACCCAGGCCCGCTATCTGGGCGAGCTGATCGATCTCTACAACGAGGCCGGCGTGCACGGCTGCTTCGTCTTCACCTTCGCCATGCCCGACTACCCCCACCACGACGACCCACGCCGCGACCTCGACAAGGCCGGGTTCGGCATCGTGAAGGTCCCGGCCGACGACCCGACCACCTGGACCCCCAAGGCAGCCTTCCACGAGGTGGCCAAGCGCTACGGCGGCTAGCGGCCGTCATCCGATCGAGCGCCAAACTCACTAGATTGGGCCGTAAGTCGGACTTCCCGTTCTTGCCTGACAGCATCGGCCGGGGCTGATCCGGGCATTGCGGAATGCAGACGAAGCCGGGACGCGGGTTGACGCAGTCGGATTTTGCGAGGCGGCCCCAGCGGGTGGAGGTAAGTCGCCATTGTAGGCAATGTGTGGGGCATTCGCAGATAGGCGCAAGGACGTTGACGATTGTCTGCCTCAGCCGAGAGGTGTCCTGCGCCAGCCGTTCCAGTGCGTAGAGCCCCGCCAGTCGCACCGGCGCTTTGTCTGACCCGAGTTGATCGGCGGCCTGGGTGTACAACTCGGTGATTCGCCGTTCGACCGCGTCACCTTGGGCGGCTTCGGCTACCCGCTCGGCGAGGCGATGGGCTTCGTATTTGTTGAGCAGGTCAAGTTCGGTGGAGCGTTGTCGGCGGATGGAGACCAGCTCCGTGCACGGCGAATCGCTCGGCCGCGTTCGCCGGACCATCTCACAGCGCCCGAGAACCTGACCGCCGCCTCCCGCGCGAACTCGCGAAAGAGCGGTCACTTGCTCCTCCTGCACCCGACGCCGCCGGTCAAGCTGTGCGGACCGGGTGCGCCGGGCACGGGCGGTACCGTCCTCCCATGAGCACGCTGCCGCCGTTGGTCTGGTACGCCAGCTACGGATCGAACCTGTACTCCGCGCGGTTGCGGTGTTACCTCGAAGGAGGAACTCCGCTCGGCGCTCAGCGTTCCTACGTCGGATGTCGTGACCGCAGTCCGGCGCGGCGCATCGTGGCTAGCGAGTTCTCCGGCGGGATCTATTTCGCCACCGAGTCGCCGGTCTGGCACGGTGGCCGGGCGTTCTTCGACCCGCAGCTGCCGGGCCGGGCGGCGATGCGGTCGTACCTGTTGACCGCCGGGCAGTTCGCCGACATCGCCGCGCAGGAGATGTACCGCGAGCCGGGGCCGGACCTGGATTTGACCACCGTGCTGCGGCAGGGACGCGACGAGCTCGGGCCGGGTCGCTACGAGACCTTGCTGCACCTCGGTGATCTCGACGGCTTCCCCGTCCTGACGTTCACGGCACCGTGGTCGGCGTCGGAAATCGAAAAGAACCCACCGTCGGCCGCCTACCTGGCCATGCTCGTGGGCGGATTGCGGGAGGCGTACGGCTGGTCCTACCCGAAGATCGCCGAGTACCTGGCGCCGCTGCCGGGGGTGCAGGGGCACTGGTCCGCGCAGCAGATCGCCGGCCTGGCTCCGGAGGCCACTTCTTGACGGCAGGACCGGAAACAGCCGGCGGCGCCTGCCGGGATCCTGCGTCAGGGTTTCGGCAGCTTGCCCACCAAGGCCTTGCCGAACGCCACCGCCGCGTCGCAGGCACCACCGCCGGTTTTCGAGGCGAAGATCCGGATGTGCTCCGTGCGCTTCGCGTCGAACTGGCGGTGGTGCCACGACACCGCGCAGCTGTCTCCGGCCGGGTTGCGCGTACCGGTGACGCCGCCGAGGTCGACCGGGCTCCCGTCGTCCGGCACGGTGGAGTACCCCTTGTCGAAGGTCAGCCGCAGTGACGACGATGTCGCCGCCGTCCACTCGCACTCGCGCAGCCGGTTGAGCTTGACTTCGCGGACCGGGCCGAGCACCGGCGCCACCGCGGTCTTGTCGAGCACCGCGCACGGGTCCGTCGCGAGCAGCGTGCCGGGTGGCAGGTCGTACCCGGTGCCGCCGCGGACGCGTTCGAGGACCTTGGCGAGAGTGGTCTTCGCCAGGCCGCACGTCTCGGCCAGCGCCGTCACACCCAGTTCCGGCTGTGCGGGAACCTGGACGCTGGCGTCGCACGTGCTGCCGCTGATCTCGGTGAACAGCACCGGCCGGCCGTCGAGGTCCTCGGCCGGCCTGCCGCCTTCGACGTAGATCTCGTCGCCGAGCTTGATCGAAATCTTCTCGCCGGACTTCGTCCGGTAGTCGCAGCGGTCGAAGTACCCGGAGTCCGGGACGGCACTCAGTTTGCCCGCGTCCTGGACGCTGATGTCGTTCAGCACTTTGCACGGATCCGTGCGCCGCAGCGTTTCCAGGCTCGTCGGATCGAGGTTCGCGCCCGCGGTCGGCGGATCCGCACGGGCTCTCGTCACCAGCACTGCCGTGAGGCTGCCCGCGGCGAGCGCGGCGACGGCCGCCAGCGCGGTCACGACCGGGAACCAGCGGCGACGGCGGGGCGGCGCGGGCAGTGGCGCGGGCGCCGGCCAGGACAGCGCGGTGCGGACCGCGGTGTCCTGCACGTCGATCAGGCGGTGCACCGTGTCCGGCCACGGCCGGGTCCCGGGCGCCACCGGACCGAGGAAGTCGAGGATCCGCTGCGGCGACGGCCGCCGGGCCGGGTCCTTGGCCAGACACGGCTCGACGAGGGTCCGGATCTCGGGCGGCAGCCCGGTCAGGTCGGGGGCGGCGTGCACGACGTTGTAGAGCAGCTGCGCCGTCGTCGAGCCGGTGAACGGGGCGCGGCCGGTCGCCGCCATCACCAGCACGCCGCCGAGGGAGAAGACGTCGCTGGCCGGGGTCAGCGGGCGGCTTTCGGCCTGTTCGGGGGACATGAACGCGGGGGAGCCGACGATGCCGCCGGTGCCGGTGAGGTCGGCGCCGCCCTCGGTGGCGCGGGCGATGCCGAAGTCGATCACCCGCGGCCCGTCCCCGGTCAGCAGCACGTTACCGGGCTTGAGGTCGCGGTGGATCAACCCGACCCGGTGGATCTCGATCAGCGCGGTCGCCAGCCCGACGGCGAGCCGGCGCACTGCTTCGACCGGCAGCGGTCCGGTCGCTTCGACGGCTTCCTTCAGCGACGGCCCGGTGACGAACACCGAAGCGAGCCACGGGGTTTCGGCGTCCGGATCGGCGTCCATGACCGCCGCGGTGAAGGCGCCGGAAACCCGTTGCGATGCCAGCACTTCTTGCCGGAAGCGGCCGCGGAAGCGGGCGTCGCGCGCGAACTCCGCGTGCACCTGCTTGAGGGCGACCAGGCGGCCGTCCGGGGCGACGCCGAGCAGGACGCGGCCCATGCCGCCCTCGCCGAGTTCGGCGACCAGGCGGTACCGGCCGGCGTGCCGGGCCTCGCCCGGCTGCAGCGGCTTCACGGCTTCGGCAGCCCGGGCCGGGCCGCCTTGGCGAAGTCCTGCACCTGGCGGCAGGTCTGGTCGATGGTGAGCGTGCTGGCGGATGTCGCGTAACGGACGATGACGTTCTCCGAGGCTTCTTCGCTGACCTGCCGGTGCGGCCAGGTCACGGTGCAGTTGACCGACGCGGGGTTGTCGCGGTCCGCGGTGAAGTACGCAGTGACGCCGCCGAGGTCGACGGTGCCGGCCGCGTCGTAGGACCCGTCCTTCGCCGGGACGGGCGGGCGTCCGCGCTCGAGCGCGACGGAGATGTCGCCGCCGGCCGTCCAGTGGCATTCGTGCAGGCCGCGGGGCTCCACCTTGGTGATCGGCCCGGCGATCCGCTGCGCGGTCGCGGAGTCGACCAGGCCGCAGGGGTCGACCGGCGCGAGACTTCCCGGTGGGGCGGCGGAAACGCTCCCGGCGCGGAGGCGGTTCAGGGTTTCGGTGAGCGCGGACTTCGCCGCGTCGCACGGTTGGGCGAACTTGCCCACCCCGAGGTTTCCGGCCTCGACCCCGATGGTGGCGGCCGGGCGGTCGACGACCGGCACCGAAGCCGTGCAGCCGCTGCTCTTGACGTCGAGGCTCAGCGGCAGGCCGGCCAGCTCCCCGGCGGGAGTGCCCGCGGCGGCCGACGGGCCCCCGATCGTCAGCTGCATCCACTGGCGCTGCGTGGTTTGGAAGGTGCAGGAGAAGAAGAGAACCTCGCCCTGCGGGGTCAGCTTCCCGATCCCGGGCACCGACGGCAGCATCTGGCACGGATCGGCGCCGCGCAGCTTGTCCGGGCCCAGCGGATCCGGGTTCGGCGCGGACGTCGTCGTCACCGGGGACGGAGCCGGGCTGCTCGCCGGGGCGGCGGTCGCGCCACCGTCGCCGTTGAGCAGCGTGACAGTGGTGATCGTGCCGGCCGCGGCGGCCGCGGCGGCGAGCGCGATCCGCCGGCCCGGCCGCCGCGGCTTCGGCGGCTTGGCCACCACGGCCGTCACCTCGGCCTGGTGGCGCGCGATCAGGCCGTGTACGGCGGGCGGCCACGGCCGCTGGACCGGCGGCAGCGGCCCGAGGAGCTCGAGCAGCTGCGCCGGTGCCGGCCGCCGGGCCGGGTCCTTGGCGAGGCACGGTTCGGCGAGAGCGCGGATGTCGGGCGGGAGGATCCGCAGGTCCGGGTGTGTGTGGACGACGTTGTACAGCGACTGCGGAGCCGACGCCCCGGCGAAGGGGCTGCGTCCGGTGGCCGCGAGGACGAGGAGCGTGCCGAGGGAGAAGACGTCGCTCGCCGGGGTCAGTGGCCGCCCGTCCGCTTGCTCCGGCGACATGAACGCGGGCGAACCGAGGATGACTCCGGTGTGGGTCAGGTCGGTGCTGCCTTCGGCGGCGCGGGCGATGCCGAAGTCGATGACGCGCGGGCCGTCGTCGGCGAGCAGGACGTTGCCCGGCTTGAGGTCCCGGTGCACGAGCCCGGCCCGGTGGATGCCGGTCAGCGCGGACGCGAGCCCGGCGGCCAGGTGCCGCACCGCGGTCGGTGGCAGCGGCCCGGTCGCGTCGACGGCTTCCTGCAGCGAAGGACCGGCGACGAAGACCGAGGCCAGCCACGGGGTGGGTGCGTGCGGGTCGGCGTCCATCACCGCCGCGGTGTAGGCGCCCGAGACCAGCCGGGATGCCTCGACCTCGCGGCGGAACCGTTCGCGGAACCCGGGATCGTGCGCGAAGCCACGGTGGACCTGCTTGACGGCGGCCAGCCGGCCGTCGGGGGCGACCCCGAGCAGCACGCGGCCCATCCCGCCCTCGCCGACCGCGGCGAGCAGCCGGTACCGCCCCACCTGTGCCGGCTCACCCGGACCCAACGGCTCCACACCCACCTCCGCGGGCGATCGTAGAGCGTGGCATCCCGCGGGCGGCCGGGAATGGCCGGATCCGCGTCGGTGCGGTGATCTGCTACCGGGGACGGTCGGTATTCGGCTGCTCGGGCAACCTAGGGGAGGCCGAGCGAGCGCGAGAGGTGAGTGGCCCACCAGCGAAGCTGCGGGCCGCTCGCCTCTCCTTCCGGGCCGGTGAGGCCGGCGCTGCGGCGGAACGTGGCGCCGTAGAGCGGCTCGGTGACCAGAGCCTGGTGCAGAGCCGCCACGGCGAGCCTGGTGTCCTCGACCGGGGTGTCGGCCGCGTCGGCTCGCAGTGCGTGGAGCGCGTCGACGACCGGGGCGAGCATGCCCGATCCCTGATCCCGCCATCCGGCGGCGTGCAGCGCCACGGCCAGTTCGCCGTAGCCCCGGCGATAGAACGCGGCCAGGGCGTCGACGAGCTCACCGAGATCGGCGCCACGGTCGAGCCACGTGTCCAGCACCTCCGCCAGCCCGGTGCGGATCTTCCGGCCGCCGTGCCGCAGCAGCGCTTCCAGGAGGCCGTCGCGGCTGCCGAAGTGGTGGTTGATCCCGGCGTCGGTCATGCCGACGCGGGTGGCGATGGCCCGGACCTGGACGGCGGCGACGCCGCCATCGGCCAGGAGCCGCTCGGCGGCGTCCAGGATCAGGCGCCGGGCTTCGCCGGCAGGACGCCGCACACGCGAAGATGTCACGCCCGC
This sequence comes from Amycolatopsis sp. MtRt-6, assembly GCF_017308975.1. Taxonomy (GTDB): domain Bacteria; phylum Actinomycetota; class Actinomycetes; order Mycobacteriales; family Pseudonocardiaceae; genus Amycolatopsis. The sequence goes on from NZ_JADWPD010000007.1 coordinate 302,952, forward strand.
CACCGTACCTTGGCATGTCAAGGTACGGTGGTTAGCCTCTTACCTTGACCATGCAAGGTAGAGAGGGGGTCGCCCCATGTTCGAGCTCATCGGCAATCTGCGGTGGATCGCGCGCCCGGACGCAGTCCTTCGCGGACACGAGGCCGGCGTCGGGCCGACCGTCCTGCTGCTGCACGCAGGTGGCGAGCGGCGCCGGGTCTGGACGCCGGTCATCGAGGTCCTCGTCGACGCCGGGTTCCGGTGCGTGGTCTTCGATCAGCGCGGACACGGTGACAGCGGCGGCTCGCCGCGGGCGTTCGCGCCCTTCGCGGACGACGTCGCCGCCATGCTCCACGCCGAACCTCCTGGATGCGTGGTCGTCGGCGCCTCACTGGGCGGGCTCGCTGCCATCGCCGCCTTGGGTGATGCAGCGGTCCGGGAGAGGGTGGCCGGGCTCGTACTGGTGGACGTCGTGCCCGACCTCGACCCCGGCCGGGTCCGCGGCTTCCTCGCCGACGGCATGCTCGACACGCACGCCGAGCTCGTCGAAGACACACTCGCCCAGGTCCCGCGGCTGCGCCAGGTCACCGCCCAGCTCGACGTGCCTGTCCTGCTGGTTCGCGGCGGCCGTGGGTCGCCCGTCACCGACGGCGATGTCGACCGGTTGCTGCGCCAGGCGCCGCACGCCGCAGTGGCCCGTATCCGCAAAGCCGGGCACCTCGTCGCCCGGGACCAACCGGTGGCGTTGGCCGAAACCGTCGCCGCCGTCACAGACCAGTGGCCGGCGCTCGCGCTCCTGCGCGATCTCGGCGCGGGACAGGTCGGCCACCCCGGCGGGAACCTCCTCGACCACCTCCGGCGCACGGGTGAGCAGGTGGCCGAATGGGGCGGGAGCCGGCGCGCACGCCTCGCCGCGCTGTGCCACGCCACTTACGGCACCGACGGCTTCCCGCACCCGCTGCTCCCGCCGGATCGGCGAACGCGCCTGCGAGCGGCCATCGGCGACGACGCCGAAGCCCTCGTGCACCTTTACGCCGCCTGCGACCGGGGCAGGACCTACGCTCACCTCGGCAGGACACCGCTCCCGCTCACGGACCGCTTCACCGGTGAGGTCGTCTCCCTGACCGGCGACGACCTCACCGACTTCGCGCTCCTCACCATCGCCGACGAACTCGACGCGGCCCGCACCGCCGCGCTCACCACCGAAGCCCGCAGCGCCATCCGTACCCGCATCGCCGCACTGGGCGCCTCCGCCCCCGAAATCACCAGCCGAGCCCTCGCCGACCCGTCCCTGGCCTGACCGCACCGGCCAGGCCAGGTCGGCTGCGGGTCGCCGTGTGGTTCGGACGTGCGTGTCCTCGGCGTCGGCTGTGGCCGCCTTGTCCCGCTGGAGCAGGAGGACCGGGCCGCTGCCGGTGACGTCGTAGGTGATCGTGGCACCGGGTACGGGCAGGATGGGGTGTGGGGAGTCGTGCTTGTCGGACGCGGTCCCTTTTCCCGGCCTGAGGATTGGACGCGCAATGGGACGGTCGTCGGTGTTCACCTTCCAGTACATCGCCATCGACACGGAGGCTGGTGTGACGCCGGAGGAGTTCGAGACCTTCGTGCGTGGTGAAGGTGTTCATCTGCCGTTGTACCCGGGGTGGCGGTGGACGCTGTTGCGCGGGTTGCGGGGAGAGCGGACGGGGCAGTACCTGATGTTGTTCGAGATCGAGAGCGCCGAGCAGCGTGACCGCTATGTCACGGCCCGGGGTGAGCAGACCGAGCTGGCCCGGTTGTTCTGGGCGCGGTACCCGGAGGCGGAGGCGGTGCTGGCGCGGTGGCGGCGGCTGGGCACGTTCGCTGAGTTGCCGACGTTGTTCACCGATTACCGGCTGTTGGCCGACAATCCGCGGAGCACGGTCACGCCCGGTCCCCGCTACCGCGACCGCGCGGGGGAGGAGCGCGTCGCCCGGGTGGTCGGGATCCACAACCTGGCGTTGCGCGCCGGGGTGACGGAGGAGGTGTTCGACCGGTTCATCGCCGAGAACCACCACCGGATCGACGACTACCCGGACTGGCGGTTCCACGTGCTCAAGGGTGAGCGGGGCAATCGCCTCGACCAGTACGTGATGATGATGGAGATCGCGAGCCTGGACGCGCTGGACGTGTTCTATCCCGAGCCCGACATCGCCACCGGGGAGGCTGCGGAGTTCGCGGCTGCCCACCGCGACACCAAGCAGATGTACGAGGAGTGGAAGCGGCTGGCCTCGTTCTCCGGCTCGCCGCAGATCTACACGGACTACCTCGCCGTCGCGGAGAACCCGGCGTAGTCCCGCACGACCGGGCCG
>NZ_JADWPD010000071.1 GCF_017308975.1 Amycolatopsis sp. MtRt-6
CTAGTAGTACTTTGTTAGGTCTTGGCGTGTCGTGGGGACGTGGAGCAGGCTGGGTGATTTCATGCTTCGGTGACTCCTGACGAGCTTGTCCATGTCCGGCAATGTCTTGAGTCCTTTGCGGCGGAGGTGTTCGCTCCTTTGGCCCGGTCGGATCAGCGGGCCAAGGGCGAGACGTATCTGCGGGGGCTGTTGCTGGATGGGCGGCGTAAGTCGATGCAGCCGATGGCGGAACGGCTGGGCGTGGACCACCAAGGACTGCAGCAGTTCGTGACCACCTCGACCTGGGACACCGACGCGGTGCGAGCGCGGCTGGCCGGGCTGGCGGTGGAAGCGATCGTTCCGGTGGCGTGGGCGGTCGACGACAGTGGTTTCCCCAAGGACGGCACGGGCTCACCGGGCGTGGCCCGGCAGTACTCCGGGACCCTGGGCAAAGTCGCCAACTGCCAGATCGGGGTCAGTGTGCACGCGGTCACCGACACCGCCTCCTGCCCACTGGACTGGCGGTTGTTCCTGCCGGAGTCCTGGGATACCGCCAAAGCAGGCCCGGCGGCGGTCAAGGCGGCCAAAGCCAAGCGGCGCAAGACACTGAAGAACGCACCACGAGCCGCGCCGGCAGGCGAGCAGGCCGGCGCCGGGATCGAGGTGGACGTGGAGGCGGTTACCGAGGCTGCCAGGGCGCGCCGGAACCGGTGCGGCATCCCCGAGGACGAGGGTCACCGTCCGAAGTGGATGCTGGCCGTCGAGATGCTCGACGAACTCGCCGGACACGGCCTGCGGCCACCGGTGCTGGTCGCCGACGCCGGCTACGGCGACAACAGCCAGTTCCGGGCCGCGCTCGACGAGCGGGACATCGCCTACAGCGTCCAGCTCAAAGGCGAAGCCCTGGCCCACACCAGCGAGGCAGTTCCCGTCCCGCGGGAATGGTCCGGCACGGGCCGGTGCGGCCGCCCACCGGCCACCACGCCCGTCTATCCCGGCGAGCCGGTCAGCCTGGCCCGGCACGTGACCGACGCCGGCCGCCAGGCCGCGATCCCCATCACCTGGCGCGAAGGCAGCAAAGGCGCAATGTCCTCGCAGTTTGTGTTCCTGCGAGTCCGGCCCGCCGGGCACCGTGTCCCCCGCGGCGCCGAGGACGGCGCTCTGCCCGAGCGGTGGCTGATCGCCGAATGGCCCGGCGACGAGCCCGAACCGGTCACCTACTGGCTGTCCAGCCTGCCCGCCACCACACCTGCCGCCGATCTCGTCCGCTACGCCAAGATCCGCTGGCGGATCGAGCACGACTACCGCGAACTCAAAACCGGTCTGGGCCTGGACCACTTCGAGGGCCGCTCCTGGCGGGGCTGGCACCGCCACGTCACTCTGGTCACCGCCGCCCACCTGTTCCTCACCCTGCTGCGAGGCGACCCAAAAGCGGCTGCGCCGGCCTGACCCTCTACGTGACCATCCGCGAACTGCAACTGCTCCTCGCGACCTGGACCGGCGTGTGCCTGACCTGCCACCAAACGGTGAAACCCTTACACCGCAACAACCGCCACC
>NZ_JADWPD010000072.1 GCF_017308975.1 Amycolatopsis sp. MtRt-6
GCCCCGTTACCTTTTTCGTAGTTCCTGATCAAGGAGCTGTGGTCGCCAGGCCCGGCATGACTCAGGCCCCCAGTCGCTCGCATGATCCGGGGGGTGGTGTCACCGGGTCTGGTGGCATCGAGGGACCGCTGAATAGGGACACGGCCGCCTTTGGGTAGGTCTCGTCGTAACGTGGGTGCCGGCCATCGATGCCCGACTCGGTGACCACGACGCGGCGAACGAAACGGCACAGTGGATGAGCAGCAGCTTCAGCGTGTTTCTCGGCCTGGACGTCGGCAAGGAAGCCCACCACGCGGTCGGCCTCGACCCCGACGGCAACCGGCTGCACGACGCCCCACTGCCCAACACCGAACCGAAACTGCGGGCCTTGTTCGCCAAGCTCGCCGCCCACGGGCCACTGCTGGTCGTGGTGGACCAGCCGGCCACGATCGGGGCGTTGCCGGTCGCGGTCGCCCGCGCCGCCGGGCACCAGGTCGCTTACCTGCCCGGACTGGCGATGCGCCGCATCGCCGACCTCTACCCCGGTCGCGCGAAGACCGACGCCCGGGATGCGTTCGTCATCGCCGACGCCGCCCGCTCGCTGCCCCACACGCTGCGCCCGGTCGATGTCGGTGACGAGGCCCTGGCCGAGCTGGAGGTGCTGGTCGGGTTCGACGACGACCTCGCCGGCGAAGCCACCCGCATCAGCAACCGCATCCGCGGCCTGCTCACCGGCATCCACCCCGCCCTCGAACACGCCATCGGCCCCAGAATCAGCCACCCCGCGGTGCTGGAGATCCTCTCCCGCTGCGGCGGCCCGACCGGGATCGCCAAGGCCGGCCGCCGCAAACTCACCGCGATCGCGAAGGTCCACGCGCCCCGGATGGGTGAGCGGCTGGTCGAGGCGATCATGGTCGCGCTGGCCGAGCAGACCGTCACCGTCCCGGGCACCGCCGCCGCCGACACGGTCTTGCCGCGGCTGGCCGACAGCTTGAAAACGGTTCTCCTGCAGCGGAAGCAGGTTGCTGAGCAGGTGGAGGGGATACTTGATGCGCACCCTCTTGCCGGGGTCCTGACCTCGATGCCCGGCATCGGCGTCAGGACCGCCGCCCGCATCCTCCTCGAAGTCGGCGACGCCGCCAACTTCGCCTCCTCCGGGCACCTGGCCGCCTACGCCGGCATCGCCCCAGTCACCCGCAGCTCCGGCACGTCGATCAAGGGCGAACATCCCGCTCGCACCGGCAACCGCCAGCTCAAACGCGCTTTCTTCCTCGCCGCATTCGCTGCCCTGTCCGACCCCACCAGCCGCGCCTACTACGACCGCAAACGAGCCGAGGGCAAGAAGCACAACGCCGCCCTCATCTGCCTCGCCCGCCGCCGCTGCGACGTCCTCTACGCCATGCTCCGCAACGGCACCCACTACCGGCATCCCGAACCCGCTCCGGCCCCCACTGCCGCTTGACAACCACATAGGGACACCCCCC
>NZ_JADWPD010000073.1 GCF_017308975.1 Amycolatopsis sp. MtRt-6
TCGGCGAGATCCAGCAGGCCATCCTGACCGGTGAGGCGGCCGTGGTCGGCTCGTTGCCGGTGCCCGAGAGTTATCGCGGGGTGACGGTGCACGCGGACGAGGTCGGGATGTTCGAGGGCCTGGAGAGCCGGGACAAGGATCCGCGTAAGTCGTTGCATGTGGATGAGGTGCCGGTGCCGGAGCTGGGGCCGGGTGAGGCGCTGGTCGCGGTGATGGCGAGTGCGATCAACTACAACACGGTGTGGACGTCGATTTTCGAGCCGATTCCGACGTTCAAGTTCCTGAAGAAGTACGGGCGGCTGTCGCCGCTGGCGAAGCGGCATGACCTGCCGTATCACGTGGTGGGGTCGGACTTGTCCGGGGTGGTGTTGCGGACGGGGGCCGGTGTGCACAACTGGAAGCCCGGTGACGAGGTGGTCGCGCATTGCCTGAATGTCGAGCTGGAGGGCCCGGACGGGCACAACGACACGATGCTCGACACCGAGCAGCGGATCTGGGGGTTCGAGACGAACTTCGGGGGGCTGGCCGAGATCGCGTTGGTCAAGGCCAACCAGCTGATGCCGAAGCCGGATCATCTGACCTGGGAAGAAGCCGCCTCGCCCGGGCTGGTCAACTCGACCGCCTACCGGCAGCTGGTTTCGCGTAACGGCGCGGACATGAAGCAGGGTGATGTGGTGTTGATCTGGGGTGCCTCGGGTGGGCTGGGCTCGTATGCGACGCAGTACGCGCTCAACGGCGGCGCGATTCCGGTGTGTGTGGTGTCGAGCCCGGAGAAGGCGGCGATCTGCCGGAAGCTGGGTGCCGAGCTGATCATCGACCGCAGCGCCGAGGGGTATCGGTTCTGGAAGAACGACGACGAGCAGGACCCGAGGGAGTGGCAGCGGTTCGGGGCGAAGATCCGGGAGCTGACCGGGGGTGAGGATCCGGACATCGTGTTCGAGCACCCGGGCCGGGAGACGTTCGGTGCTTCGGTGTATGCCGCGCGGAAGGGCGGCACGATCGTCACGTGCGCGTCGACGTCGGGGTATATGCATCAGTACGACAACCGGTACCTGTGGATGAACCTGAAGCGGATCATCGGTTCGCACTTCGCGAACTACCGTGAGTCGTGGGAGGCGAACCGGTTGATCGCGAAGGGGCTGATCCACCCGACGTTGTCGAAGACCTACCCGCTGGAGGAGACCGGGCAGGCCGCTCTCGACGTGCACCGCAACGCCCACCAGGGCAAGGTCGGCGTGCTCGCCCTCGCCCCGCAGGAAGGCCTCGGCGTCCGTAACGAAGAGAAACGCGCGAAGCACATCGAAGGCATCAACGCCTTCCG
>NZ_JADWPD010000074.1 GCF_017308975.1 Amycolatopsis sp. MtRt-6
GGGTCTGCCCAGACTTCGGTTGACACCGGAGCTGACTGTTTCTCAGGCCGCCACTGCGGGGGTGTAGATGGTCTCAAACTCGACTGGGGTGAGCTTGCCCAGCCCCCGTTGGCGGCGTTTGCGGTGGTACTTCGTCTCGATCCAGGACACGATCGCTAGCCTCAGCTCCTCGCGGGTGCGCCACCGTCGTGTGTCGAGAACGTTCTTTTGCAGCAACGAGAAGAACGATTCCATCGCGGCGTTGTCCCCGCACGCCCCGACCCGGCCCATCGACCCGGTCAGCCCATGAGCGTGCAGTAAACGCCGGTAAGCGGCGGATCGGAACTGAGCGCCGCGGTCGGAGTGGACGACGGTGCCGGCCGGGTCCCGCAGCGCGATCGCGTTGCGCAACGCGCTGACGGCGAGTGAAGCCCGCATGTGCGAGGCGATGGAGTAGCCGACGATCTTGTTGGAGTAGCAGTCCTTGACCGCGCACAGATACAGCTTGCCCTCGCCGGTGGGATGCTCGGTGATATCGGTCAGCCACTTGGTGTTCGGCGAGGTGGCGGTGAAGTCGCGGCGCACGAGGTCGTCATGCACCGGTGGCCCCGCCTTACGTGGGCGGCCTTTCTTTCTGGCGTGCAGCGAAAAGATCTGCTGCATCGAGCAGATCCGCCACACCCGGTTCTCCGAGGCGGTGAACCCGCGGCGGGCGAGTTCGTCGGCGATGAACCGGTATCCGTCAGCCGGGTCGTCGGCGTGGATCTCGAGGGCGGCGTTGACCAGGTGCGCGTCATCCCAGTCCCGCCGGCAGACCGGAGCGGCGCACCATTGGTAGTAGGCCTGCCGGGAGATGCCCAGCACCCTGCACGTCACCGCGACCGGCACCCGCACAGGGGCGCCGGCCGCGGCCAGTTCACGGACGAGCGGGAACGCTATTTTCCCGGCAGATTGCCCTGCGCCAGGTAAGCCGCGGCCTTGCGCAGGACCTCGTTCTCCTGCTCCAGCAGCCGGTTACGTTTACGCAGTTCCCGCAGCTCAGCGGACTCATCCCGGGTCACACCAGGCCGGGTGCCGTCCTCGACGTCAGCCGCGCGCAACCAGTTGGCCAGGCACGACTCGGAAATCCCGAAATCCTTCGCGACCTGCTTCAACGGGGCCTCGCCGCGACGGGCCACCGCGACGACATCGTCACGGAACTCACGGGGGTAGGGCTTGGGCACGGTGACATCCTTCCAGGCGAGGCCGAAGCCTCACAGATGAGGTGTCAACCAGACCCTGGGCAGACCC
>NZ_JADWPD010000075.1 GCF_017308975.1 Amycolatopsis sp. MtRt-6
GGCTGGCGGCCCATTTCGGTGAAGATCCAGCCGACGCTGTTGGCCAGGAACGGCAGCGCGATCCCGGCGGTCGCGACGGGGAAGAACCAGCGGGCGCGCGGCGTGCGGCCGCGGCGGAACAACCACAGGCCCACCAGCGAAATCAGCAGGCAGAGAAAGCCGAAGCCGATCATCAGGCGGAACGTCCAGTAGGCGACCGGGATGTTCGGCCGGTATTCGCCGGGCCCGTACTGCTGTTGTTCGGCGGCTTGGAGGTCGTTGATGCCCTCGACCTGCCCGTCGAACTTCCCGGTGGCCATGAAGGACAGGACGCCGGGGACGCGGATGCTGAACTTCTCCTGCGAGCCGTCGAGCGAGCCGATGGTGAACAGTGAGAACGAGGCGGGTGCGACGGTGTCGTAGAGGGCTTCGGCGGCCGCCATCTTCATCGGCTGCTGTTCGGTCATCAGCCGCGCCTGCAGGTCACCGGTGACGATCACGCCGAAGCTCGCGATCAGCACGGTGACCAGGGCGAGCTTCATCGACGGCCGGTAGACGTCCGCGTTCCGCTGCCGCTTGAGCTGCCAGGCGCTGATGCCGGCGACGAACATGCCGGCGGTGAGGAAGCACGCGGTGATGGTGTGCGCGAAGGCGCCGACGGCGGTCGAGTTGGTGAGGACGGCGCCGAAGTCCTTCAGCTCCGCGCGGCCGGTCGCGGGATTGACCGCGTAGCCGACGGGGTGCTGCATCCAGGAGTTGGCGGCGAGGATGAAGTACGCCGAGAGCAGCGTGCCGATCGAGGCGAGCCAGATGGTGGCCAGGTGCAGCTTCTTCGGCAGCTTGTCCCAGCCGAAGATCCACAGGCCGAGGAACGTCGACTCGAGGAAGAACGCGAGCAGGCCCTCGATGGCCAGCGGCGCGCCGAAGATGTCGCCGACGAAGGTGCTGTAGTCCGACCAGTTCATCCCGAACTGGAACTCCTGCACGATGCCGGTCGCCACGCCCATGGCGAAGTTGATGAGGAACAGCTTTCCCCAGAACTTCGTCATCCGGCGGTACTTGTCGTTCCCGGTGCGCACCCAGGCCGTCTGCATCCCGGCGACCAGGAACGACAGCCCGATGGTCAGCGGGACGAAGATGAAGTGGTAGACGGTGGTGATCCCGAACTGCCATCGCGCCAGGTCGAGGTTGCTCATC
>NZ_JADWPD010000076.1 GCF_017308975.1 Amycolatopsis sp. MtRt-6
CTGTCCCGCCCCGGGTTTGATGGAGACATCGAACACCCGGAGGATTCACGGTTATGGCGGCACCACGGAAGTACCCCGACGAGTTGCGGGAGCGGGCGACGCGTCTGGTAGTCGAGGCCAGGCGGGATCCTGCGTCGGCGGCCGGGGCGATCAAACGGATCGCCGAGCAGCTCGGTGTGCACCCGGAGGCGTTGCGGACGTGGGTGAAGCAGGCCGAGACCGACCAGGAGGCGCGGCCGGGGACGGCCTCGACGGAGGCGGCGCGGGTCGCCGAGCTGGAACGTGAGGTGCGTGAGCTGCGCCGGGCGAACCAGATCCTGAAGTCAGCGGCGTCTTTCTTCGCAGCGGAGCTGGACCGTCCCTCGCGATGAAGGTCGAATTCGTTGACTCACAACGGAAGGAGCACGGTGTCCAGCCGGTCCTGCGGGTGCTTGAGGGCACACCTGCCCAGATCGCACCGTCGACCTACTATGCCGCCAAGACCCGTCCCGAATCCGCCCGCGCGGCATCCGACCGAGAGCTGACCGAGAAGATCAAACGGGTTCATAAGGCGAACTACAGCGTCTACGGAGCCAGGAAGGTCTGGGCTGAGCTGAACCGCCACGGCATCGAGGTGGCCCGGTGCACGGTCGAGCGGCTCATGCGCGAGGCCGGGTTACGAGGGCTGTTGCGGGACAAGTCTCCTCGCACGACCCGGCCGGCGCCGGAGACCGGAAGGCCGACTGACCTGGTGGAACGTGACTTCACGGCGACACGGGCGAACGAGTTGTGGGTCGCGGACATCACCTACGTGCGCACCGCCGCGGGCTGGGTCTACGCGGCGTTCGTGCTCGACGTGTTCTCCCGCCTGATCGTCGGCTGGCAGGTCGCCACCAGTCTCTACACGGATCTGGCGCTGGACGCGCTGCAGATGGCGATCTGGCGCCGCCAAGCCGACCGCGCCGACCTGACCGGGCTGGTCCACCACAGCGATCGTGGAGTGCAA
>NZ_JADWPD010000077.1 GCF_017308975.1 Amycolatopsis sp. MtRt-6
GCTCACGGCGATTGCTTCGGCGTTGACACTGGGAGTCCAGGCGAGTTCGTCGGTGACGGCCGTCTTGAGGTGGTGGTCGGGCCGGTGCTGGATCTGTGTCATTCCTCCAGGGTGGTCCGCCCGCGCCGCGCCGCCTAGAGTCGCGGGACCTTTGTCCGGGGGTCGTCCGGCGCGGCGGGCGTAGGCTCGGGTGGTGGATGACAGCCCGCAGCGCGCTCTGCCCGTCATCACGGTCTTCCTGGTCGACGACCACGAACTCGTGCGGCGCGGGGTCGCCGAACTCGTCGGCGACGAACCCGACCTGAGCGTCGTCGGGCAGGCTTCCTCGGCGGCCGAAGCGCTGGCCAGGGTGCCCGCGCTGCGCCCGGACGTGGCGGTGCTGGACGTCCGGCTCCCCGATGGCAGCGGCGTGCAGCTGTGCCGCGACCTGCGCGCGGCGCTGCCCGGTCTGCGGTGCCTGATGCTGACGTCCTTCACCGACGAGGGTTCGATGGTGGCCGCGGTGCTGGCCGGCGCCGAGGGGTATGTGATCAAGGATGTGAAGGGGCTGCAGCTGGTCGACGCGATTCGGAGGGTGGGGTCGGGTGAGACGCTGCTGGACGGCCGGGCGGTCGCCGCGCTGGTGGCCGAGCTGCGCGCGAAGACCGGGGAACCGGGTCCGCTGGCGGGGTTGAGCGAGCAGGAGCTGGTGCTGCTGGACCTGCTCGGGGAGAGCCTGACGAACCGGGAGATCGCCGAGCGGATGTTCCTGGCGGAGAAGACCGTCAAGAACTACGTGTCCCGGCTGCTGGCGAAGCTGGGGCTGGAGCGGCGGTCGCAGGCGGCGGTCCTGGTCACCGGGATCCACGGCGCGCAACGGCGTCCGGGCGGTTAGCGGCCGAACGGGTGCGCGTCGCTGATCACGACGTCTTCGAGCTGTGTC
>NZ_JADWPD010000078.1 GCF_017308975.1 Amycolatopsis sp. MtRt-6
TGAACAAGCCGTATCGGCAGGATCGGCGGTGGGCGATGGCGTGGAGCCCGGAGCAGATCTCTCACCGGCTCCCGGTTGATTTCCCCGATGATGAGTCCATGCGCATCAGTCACGAGGCGATCTATCAGTCGCTGTTCATCGAGGGACGCGGCGCGCTCAAGCGAGAGCTGGTCGCGTGTCTGCGCACCGGTCGTGCCCTGCGGGAACCGCGAGCCCGATCACGCAACAAGCCGCAGGGGCATGTCAGCGCGGACGTCGTCATCAGCGAACGCCCCGCCGAAGCCGCCGATCGCGCCGTTCCAGGGCACTGGGAGGGGGATCTGATCATCGGGACGGGCCGGTCTGCGATCGGCACGCTGGTCGAGCGCAGCAGCCGGTCCACGCTTCTGGTGCATCTGCCCAGGCTGGAGGGCTGGGGTGAGGCCCCACCGGTGAAGAACGGGCCGTCGCTCGGCGGTTACGGCGCCGTCGCGATGAACGCCGCGTTGGCTGCCTCGATCACGCAATTGCCAGAGCAACTGCGGCGGACGATCACCTGGGACCGCGGGAAAGAACTGTCCGGGCACGCACAGCTGACCCTCGAGACCGGGACGAAGGTCTTCTTCGCCGACCCACACTCGCCATGGCAGCGACCGACGAACGAGAACACCAATGGCCTGCTGCGCCAGTACTTTCCGAAGGGCACCGATCTTTCCCGGTGGTCCGCCGAGGAGCTGGAAGCCATCGCCTTCACGATCAATAACCGGCCCCGCAAGATCCTCGGCTGGCGAACCCCGGCCGAGGTCTTCGCCGAGCAGCTACGCTCATTACAAACACCCGGTGTTGCATCGACCGATTGAACTCGCCC
>NZ_JADWPD010000008.1 GCF_017308975.1 Amycolatopsis sp. MtRt-6
CCAACGGCTACGGGCCCACACCCACGTCACCTTGAGCCAGCGAAGCGCTTCCGAGAGACCCCACCCAACAGCCGTCCAAGCCCCACCCGAAAGACCCCCCCACCCCCCCCCCCCCCCCCCCCCCCCCCCCCACCCACCCCCCCCCCCCCCCCCCCCCCGGCCCGCCCCCCCCCCCCCCCCCCCCCCCCCCCCCCCCCCCGGGCGCCCCCCCCCCCACGGCCGGAAGGAAACTCAGCCGGCTTCGGCCCGCGGGCCGAACGAGTAGCCCTGGCCGCCGCTCGACGAGCCGGACGACTGCCCGGAGTTCGACGACGCCGACGCCGGGGCCGCGGAGCCGCGGTCGTCGAGTTCGCGCAGCTGGGACTCGAGGAACCCGCGCAGCCTCGTGCGGTACTCCCGCTCGATCGTGCGCAGCTCTTCGATCTTCTTGCCCAGCCCGCTCTTCTCGGAGTTCAGGCTGTTCATCGTCTCGGTGTACTTCCGCTGCGACTCGCGCTCCAGCGTCGTCGCCTTGTCACGCGCCTGGCGCTCCAGCGTCTCGGCACGGGTCCGCGCGTCGTTCAGCATCGTGTCGACGCGGGTGCGGGCCTCGTTGACCATCGAGTCGGACTTCGCCCGGGCGTCCGAAAGCAGCTGCTCGGACTTGGTGCGGGCCTCGGCCAGCATCCCGTCGGACTCGGTCTTCGCCTCGGCGGTGAGCCGGTCGGCCATCTCCTGGGCCAGGCCCAGGACCTTGGCGGCCTGCACGTTCGGCTCGGTGCTGTCGCCGACCATCGAGTGCGCCTGCGTCTGCTCCATGGCCGACTGCGGCGGCGGCACCGGCGCCAGGCGCCGCGACGGCTCTTCGCGCATCGGGGGCGCGCCGACGTTCGCCTTGGCGTTCTCCAGCTCGCTGCGGGTCGACTCGAGCTCCGCGTCGAGTTGTTCCATCTGCTGGCGCAGCTCGTTGTTGTCCTCGATCAACCGGGCCAGCTCGGTCTCCACCAGGTCGAGGAACGCGTCCACCTCGTCCTCGTTGTAGCCCCGTTTGCCAATGGGCGGCTTGCTGAACGCGACGTTATGCACGTCAGCGGGGGTCAACGACATCAGATCACCTCACGCACTCCATGGCCTGCAGGGTCCACCCAAGTCTCCCCGATCAACTTGGAGTCGCCAGTTGCATCGCGAAGAACACAACCAACAGCAGCACCATAATCGACAAGTCCAGTCCGACGCCGCCGATCCGAACCATCGGAATGATCCGTCTGAACAACCGGACCGGCGGGTCCGTCACTGTGTAGATGGTCTCGAGCGTGACCGCAACCCCTCCGGCCGGATGCCACTCACGCGCGAAGGTCCGGACGAGTTCGACCACGATCCGCGCCGTCAGCAGCAGCCAGAAGGCGAACAGCACGTACCAGACGACCAGCCACACAGCTTCCACGTACCTACTCTAACCGGGCGTCCTCTCCGAAGACGCAGTTGAGGGGGGCCGAGCCCGGATCGGGTCGGCAAAGTCACGTCTGCTTGCGCTCAGCGGTACGGGCGACTTCAGCCCCGCAAAAACAATCCGCCCTCGGCAATCCGCCGACGGTCTTCCGCCGTGACGTCCACATCGGGCGGTGAGAGAAGGAACACCTTGTTGGTGACCTTGTCCATCGACCCTCTGAGCGCGAACGCCAGCCCGGCGGCGAAGTCGACGAGCCGCTTCGCGTCCGCGTTCTCCATCTCGGTGAGGTTCATGATCACCGGGATGCCCTCGCGGTAGTGCTCCCCGATCGCCCGCGCCTCCGCGTAACTGGTCGGGTGCAGCGTGGTGATGCGGCTCAACGGGTCGCGCACCGGCTGGCGCACGACCGGCTCGACGACCGGGCGCAGCCGCGCCACCGGCTCCGGCTGCCGGTCGACGGCCAGTGCCCCGTGAACGGCAGGCTCGGAACCGGACACGGAGCGTGACCGGCTGCGGCTGACGGGCTCGTCGTACGTGTCGTCGACGTCGCGGTACCGTGAACGCGACGACCGCGGGGCCGGCTCCTCGTAGGAGTCGTAGTCGTCGTCGTAACCGCGCCGATAGTCGTCTCCGTCGTCGTAGCCGTCGTCGTCAGCGGGCACCATCCCGAAGTAGGCCTTCAGCTTCTGCAGCGCGCTCATGCCTCTCCCTAGCCCTAGCCGCTCCCGCACTGACTGTTCTCCACGCCGTCAGTGCCCCGCGCGGGCGGACACGAAACGTGACGACCGCGCGAGCTCCCTACGGCGAGGCTAAACCGCGCCCACCGAGCAACGCGGTTCCGACACGCACACAGGTCGAGCCGTGCGTGATCGCCTGTTCGAGATCATGGCTCATCCCGGCCGACACGTCTGCGGCATTCGGGTGATCTTTGCGGAGCCGTTCGGCGGCACGGGCCAGCCGCTCGAAGGCGGCGGCCGGGTCGGCACCCAGCGGCGCGACGGCCATCAGGCCGCGAAGCCGCAGCTCCCCGGTCTGCGCGATGCGGCCGGCCAGCGCGTCCAGCTCGCCGAGCGGGCAGCCGCCGCGCGCGGGATCGTCGTCGAGGCTGGCCTGGATCAGCACGTCGAGGGGTTCGTCACGTATCTGGGCGTCGCGAGCCGCACGCACCGCCTTCGCGAGCGCGTCGGCGAGCCGCGCGGAATCGACGGACTGCACTTCGTGTGCCCACCCGACCACGGAACGTGCCTTGTTGCGCTGGAGCCGGCCGACCATGTGCCACCGCAGCTCGGGGACTTCGGCGGCTTTCGGGCCGGCCTCCTGGTCGCGGTTCTCGCCGACGTCGGTGACGCCGAGCTCGCCCAGCAGCGCGACGTCGGACGCGGGGAACGTCTTCGTGATCGCGATCAGCTTGACCTCGTCCCGCGCCCGCCCGGCGGCCCGGCACGCGGCGGCGATCCGCTCCTCCACCTCGCGCAGGTTCTCGGCCAGCTCGGCCTTGCGCCCGGTCATGCCTCGATCCAGGTGATGCCCGCGATCCGCCCGGTGGTCCCGTCTCGGCGGAAGCTGAACAGCGTCCTGTCCTCGTTCGTGCACCGCGGGTCGACGCCGATCTTGCCGATGCCCAGGTCGGCGAGCTGCCGCCAGAGCCCGGCGCGCAGGTCGAGCCCGGGCGTCCCCTTGCGGGTCTTGCACGCGCTCCCGGGGACGTGTTTCTCCACGTCGGCGGCCATTTCGGCGGGGACCTCGTAGCAGTCGCCGCAGATGGCCGGGCCGAGCAGCGCCTCGATGCGGTGCGGTTCGGCGCCCACTTCCCGCATGGCCTCGACCGCCGCCGGGACGACGCCGACGCGCGTGCCCACCCGGCCCGCGTGCACCGCCGAGACCACCCCGGCCTCGGCGTCGGCCAGCAGGATCGGGACGCAGTCGGCGACCAGCACCACGAGCGCGACCCCGGGCGTCGCCGTCACCAGGGCGTCGGTCGCCTCCGCGGCGCGGGTCTCCGACCCGTCGACGACGGTCGCCGTGCGGCCGTGGACCTGCTCCATCCAGGCCAGCTTGTCCTCGGCCAGGCCCAGCTCGGCGGCCAGGCGCTTGCGGTTGGCGTAGACGTTGCCCTCGTCGTCGCCGACGTGGTCGCCCAGGTTGAAGCTGTCGTACGGCGGCCGTGACGCGCCGCCCGCCCTGGTCGTGACCACTCGCCGAACCCGCACGAATCCTCCTGAAAGTCGCTGAAGCCCGGCCCCGTGCGCCCCAATGTGGCCTTGGTTGCGCTCAACGCACCCAAGGTGGCCTTCGGTGCGTTCAACGCACCGAAGGCCACCTTGGGGCGCTGGCCGCTGGTCAACAAGGTGAGCCGGGCCGGAATTGCCGAAGGCCACCACCCACGACTCTAGTTCGCGGGTGATGGCCTTCAGGGGCTGGTGGCTAGCGCCGCATGAACGGCGGGACGTCGACCTCGTCGTCCGACGGGTCGTCGTGCACCGGCATCGCGCGCCCGGGCAGGCTGCCCTGGGTGGCGTTGGAGCCGAGCGGCGAGTAGCCGCGCGAACCGCCGCCGGGCTGCGGGAGCCCGCCGGGCGGCTGGTTGCCGCCGGCCGGCGGCAGTGACGAGTGCGTGCGCGGCGGCGCCACCGGGTAGCCGGAGCTGCCCGCGGACGGCACCGGAGTGGCGCCCGACGGCGGCGTCGGCGGGTTCGAGACCTGGCCGGCCACAGCAGACGCTGTCGCCCCTGACGACGACCGGGAGCCGGAGCCGAACGTCGACGGGTCCAGCTTCTTGTGGGTCGGCGCGCCGGCGTCGAACCCGGCCGCGATCACCGTGACGCGGACCTCGTCGCCGAGGGAGTCGTCGATGATCGTGCCGAAGATGATGTTGGCGTCCGGGTGCGCGGACTCCTGCACCAGCGACGCGGCCTCGTTGATCTCGAACAGGCCCAGGTCGGAGCCGCCCGCGATGGACAGCAGCGCGCCGTGGGCGCCGTCCATCGACGCCTCCAGCAGCGGCGAGTTGATCGCCTTCTCCGCGGCCTGGATGGCCCGGCCCTCGCCGCGCGCGGAGCCGATGCCCATCAGCGCGGAGCCCGCGCCGGACATGACGCTCTTGACGTCGGCGAAGTCGAGGTTGATCAGGCCCGGCGTGGTGATCAGGTCGGTGATGCCCTGGACACCGGAGAGCAGCACCTCGTCCGCCGAGCGGAACGCGTCCATCAGCGAGACGCCGATGTCGCCGAGCTGCAGCAGCCGGTCGTTCGGGATCACGATGAGCGTGTCGCACTCGTTGCGCAGCGCCTGGATGCCCTCTTCGGCCTGCTTGCCGCGCCGCTTGCCCTCGAAGGTGAACGGGCGGGTCACGACGCCGATGGTCAGCGCGCCCAGCTTGCGGGCGATCTGCGCGACGACCGGCGCACCGCCGGTCCCCGTGCCGCCGCCCTCGCCCGCGGTCACGAACACCATGTCGGCGCCCTTGATGACCTCTTCGATCTCTTCGCGGTGGTCTTCGGCGGCCTTCTGGCCGACCTCGGGGGCGGCGCCCGCGCCGAGGCCACGGGTCAGCTCGCGGCCGATGTCCAGCTTGACGTCGGCGTCGGACATGAGCAGTGCCTGCGCGTCGGTGTTCACCGCGATGAACTCGACACCCTTGAGGCCGACCTCGATCATGCGGTTCACGGCGTTCACGCCGCCACCGCCGATGCCGACCACCTTGATCACCGCAAGGTAGTTGTGCGGGGGCGTCATCGAAGTCCGCCTTCCTGATCGTTGTGCCCGTACAGCCCGCCGCCGGTGATCAAACCCTCAACCTCAACCCCAGATCGAGAGTTATGTCAACCGCCGACGTTAGGCAGGACGGTAGGCACCAGGCAGGCTCTAATCCAGTAGGCACGCCGTGTGTCGCAAAGGTGTTTTGCCACAACACGTTCGAGCGCGCAAGAGCGACGGGCCGCGAGCGCCGCCGGAGCCCGATCTGGTATGGCCGCCGGATCAGGCCGGCACGGGCATGCTCATGAGGACTTCCGACGGCGCTCCGGTGGCCGATCCGCCGGGCGGTTCCACGCTCACCGCGACCTTGTCGGCACTGCCGACGCCGTCCGCGACGACCAGGCCGCCCTGGTCCGCGGCCGCGATCACCCCGGCCGAGCGCGGCGCGCCCGCGCCGGTGATCAGCCAGGCTTCGTAGACCTTCCCGCCCGGCTGCGCCGGCAGGCCCGCGTCCATCACCATCACCCGGTTCAGCGACCGCGACAGGACGACCGTGACGCCGCCGCCGGTGGGCGCTTCGCCGTGCGCGGTCTTCGCGTCCGGGGCCGCGAGCAGCGCCGCGACCGGCGCGAACTGCTGTTTCGCCTGGTCGAGCCGGCTCTGCGCGGCCTGCAGCTCCTGCCGCTGGGTCAGCGCGATCCCGCCGAACACCCCGCCCGCGGCGAGGCCGACGACGGCGGCCGCGGCCGACACGATCACGGCCCAGCGCGGCGCGCGCGCCGAGGGGCGGTGCCGGTCGGGTGAGCCGGGCCGGGTCCGCGGCGGCAGCTGCCGGGTGGCGTGCATGGCGGCCATGACGCGGTCCTTGAAGTACGGCGGCGGCTCCTCGGCCATCGCCGCGCCCAGCCGGGCCGCGGTCGCGCGCAGCTCGGCGACCTCCTGGGCGCACGAGTCGCACTGCTCCAGGTGGCGGGCGAACTCCGCGCGCTCGACGTCGTTGACGGCGTCGAGCGCGAAGGCGCCGGCGAGGGTGTGCATCTCCGGTGTGCTCAAGCGGTCACCCCCAGACAGTCCCGCAGGCGGATCAGCCCGTCCCGCAGCCGCGTCTTGATCGTGCCCTGCGGCGTCGACAGCACTTCGGCCACCTCGCGATACGTATAGCCCTGGTAGTAGGCGAGCAGCACCGATTCGCGCTGCAGGTCGGTCAGGAAGGACAGGCACCGGCGCACCTGGGAGCGTTCGAGCCGGGCGGTGACGGACTCGGCGACCTCGTCGAACGGGCGGCCGCGGGCGGCTTCGAAGTTCGCCTTCTGCTCGCGTTCGGTGCTCGCGCGGGCCGAGCGGACGCGGTCGACGGCGCGGCGGTGCGCCAGCGTCATCGCCCAGTTCAGCGCCGAGCCCTTGTCCGGCGCGTAGCGGGTCGCGGTGCGCCACAGCTCGACGAGCACTTCCTGGGCGACCTCCTCGGACTGGGCCGCGTCGCGCACGATCCGCCGGACCAGGCCGTAGATCGGCCCGGCGAACTGGTCGTAGAGCAGCTCGAAGGCGCGCTCGTCGCCCTTGGCGACGCGGACCATCAGTTCCTCGGCGGTGGGGCCGGCCGGGATTTCGGAGGGCACCGGCGCCATCCGGCGCGGGCGGGCCGGCTCATCCATGCAGCTGTCCTCCGGCGTTCTGCGGGGTGCGCGGCACGACCGCGGCCTTGCGCAGCCACAGCGTGACACCGTGGCGGCGGATCAGCGCGGACACCCGTTGCGGGAGCAGCGGCCGGGCCAGGACCAGCCGGGCCAGCCACCGCGGGTTCACCGGGCGGCGAACTCCCCGCAGCGTAGCGACCAGCGGCGTGGCCGTCCCGCGCCGCAACGCGACCGTGAGGTCGAGCAGTGCTTCCGGGCGGGGCAGCCGCATCCGGTATTCGCCGTCCATCTCCTGGAACGGCGAGACGTAGAACTCCTTGGCCGCGCGGGCCAGTCCGGCCTCACCGGGGTGCAGCAGGTAGGCGTGGCGGCCGCCGTAGGTGTTGTGCACCTCGGCCACGACGCACGCCAGGCGGCCGCCCGCGTCGTGGCACCAGTAGACGCTGATCGGGTTGAACACGTACCCGAGCACGCGCGCGGCGGCCAGCATCACGACCCGGCCGCCGCGCAGGTCGACCCCGCGCTCGGCGAGCCAGGCGTCCAGCTTTTCCCGGATCCCGCGCGGATCCGTGGCGGCGAAGTGGTCTCGGCGGTCGAAGCGGGCGAAAGGCCGCAGCCACCACGGCAGCCGCGGGAGGTCGTCCAGGTCCACCCGCCACAGGTACACGCGGTGGGTGAAGGCGTACCGCGGTTCGATCCGCCGCACGTGCGCGACCGTGGCGTCGTAGAGCGCGTTCGTCACCACGTCACCCCCAGGCTTTCCGCGGCGCGGGCGCCCGAGGCGCAGCCGTCCTCGTGGAAGCCCCAGCCGTGGTAGGCGCCCGCGAAGGCGAGCACGCCGTCGTTGAGCCCGGCCAGCCGGCGTTGCGCGGCAACGGATTCCGGCGTGTAGACGGGGTGCTCGTACCGCGTCCGCGCGACGACGTGCTCCGGCCCGGGGCCGTCGCCGGGGTTGAGCGTGACGACGTAGCCGGCCGGCTCGTCGAGCCGCATCAGGCGGTTCATGTCGTAGCTGACCTGCACCGCGCCGGTCGGGGCGCCGCAGGCTGGCGCGCGGTAGTTCCAGCCGGCCCGGGCGCCGGGCAGCGAGGGCAGCACGCTCGTGTCGGTGTGCAGCCAGGCCTCGTTCCCGGAGTACCGGAACGCACCGAGCACCGCGCGCTCGGCGGCGGTCGGGTTGGCCAGCAGGGCCAGCGCCTGGTCGGCGTGCGTGGCGACGACGACCTTGTCCACCCGGTGCGGGGTGTCGGCGTCGTCGCGGATCTCGACGCCGCGCGCGGTCCGCAGCACCGACCGCACCGGCGTCGAGAGGTGCACCGCCGTCAGCTGCTTCGCCGCGAGCTCGACGTACTCGCGGGAGCCGCCCACGACGGTCCGCCAGGCCGGCGAGTCCTTCACCGAGAGCATGCCGTGGTTGCGGAGGAACTCGAAGAGGTACCGGGCCGGGTACCGCAGGGTGTCGGCGCGGTCGGCCGACCACACCGTGGACACCAGCGGCAGCATGAAGTGGTCGACGAAGTAGCGGGTGTAGCCGCCGATGGCGAGGAACGCGCCGAGCGTGACGTCGCCGGCGTCCTGCGCGGCCAGCAGGCGCTTCGCGTGCCGGTGGAACCGCTTCACCTCGGCCAGCATCCGCAGGTACCGGCCGCGGACGGCGTTGCCGCGCTGCGCGAACAGCCCGGCCAGGCCCTTGGCGCCGGCGTACTGCAGGCCGCAGCCGTCGCAGCGGATGCTCATCGACATCTCGGTGTCGCGGGTGCGCACCCCGAGCTCGCCGAAGAGCTTCAGCAGGGTCGGGTAGGTGCGCTCGTTGTGGACGATGAAGCCGGAGTCCACGCCGACGGTGCCGCCGTGGGTGCTCGGCACGTCGTGCGTGTGCGCGTGCCCGCCCAGGCGGTCGTCGGCCTCGAACAGCAGCACCTCGTACTTGCGTTGCAGCAGGTATGCGGCGGTCAGCCCGGCCACCCCGCTGCCGATGACGCCGATGCGTTCTCCCGTGATCTCCACACCGGTCCTTCGGGACCGCGGCCCGGCCGGATTGCCGGACCGGGCGACCAATCCACCGGGGTGGGCGGCGCGAATCCCGGGCATGCCGCACACCACCGCGCACCACCTCGCTTCCTTCGCCGAAAAGCTCCTCGGCGGCCCGCTCCCCGTGGGCCTGCGGACCTGGGACGGGACCCGCGCCGGCCCGGCGGACGCGCCGACCGTCGTGCTCCGCAACCGCCGTGCCCTGCGCCGCCTGCTCTACGCGCCCGGTGAGCTGGGGCTCGCCCGCGCCTACGTCACCGGCGACCTCGACGTCGAAGGAGACCTGGCGGACGGCTTCCGCCGGATCTGGGCACTGACCCGCTCGGGTGAGCTCGCCCGGGTCGAGCTGGGGCCGCGTGAGTGGGCCGAAGCCGTCCGGCTGGCCGCCCGGCTCGGCGTCGCCGGGCTGCCGCCGAAGCCGCCCGCCGAGGAGGCGCGGCTGTCGGGGCGGCTGCACAGCCTGCGGCGCGACCGCTCCGCCATCGCCCACCACTACGACCTGGGCAACGCCTTCTACCAGCTGCTGCTGGACGAGTCGATGGCCTACTCCAGCGCGTACTTCACCTCGGAGTCGCGGAGCCTCGAACAGGCGCAGCACGACAAGCTGGAGCTGATCTGCCGCAAGCTGGGGCTGCGGCCGGGCATGCGGCTGCTGGACGTCGGCTGCGGCTGGGGCTCGCTGCTCGTCCACGCCGCGAAGCACCACGGCGTCGAGGCCGTCGGCATCACGCTCTCGGCCGAGCAGCTGCAGCACGTCCGCGGCCGGCTCGCCCAGCACGACCTGGCCGGCCGCGTCGAGGTCCGGCGGCAGGACTACCGGGAGCTGCCGGACGCGCCGTTCGACGCGGTCGCGTCGATCGAGATGGGCGAGCACGTCGGCGAGGTCAACTACCCGGCGTACGCGGCGACGCTGCACCGCATGGTGAAGCCGGGCGGCCGCGTGCTGCTCCAGCAGATGTCCCGCGGGCACGTCGCCCCCGGTGGTGGCGCGTTCATCGAGCGGTACATCGCGCCGGACATGACGATGCGCCCGGTCGGCCGGACGATCGGCCACCTGGAGACGGCCGGGCTGGAGGTCCGGGACGTGCACGCGCTGCGCGAGCACTACGTGTGGACGGTCCGGGCCTGGGCCGCCACCCTGGAGGACAACTGGGCCGACGTCGTCGCGCTCATCGGCGAGACGGGCGCGCGGGTCTGGCGCCTGTACCTGGTGGGCGGGGCGCTGGCGTTCGAGGAGAACCGGATGGGCGTGGACCAGATCCTGGCCGTGCGGCCGCACCCCGGCGGCACCAGCGGCATGCCCGCGACCCGGGAGTGGTGACGATGCCGCAGCTGCTCGTCACGGCCGCCGTCACGCTCGCGGCGGTGGCCGTGACCTTCGCGATCGCGCGGGCGCGCCGGCGCTACGACACGATCGACACGTTCTGGGGACTCGGCTTCGCGCTCGTCGCGATCGCCGCCTTCCCGCTCGGCGACGGCCCGCTCTCCCTGCGGCTCGTGGTGGTGCTCCTGACCGTCGTCTGGGGTGTGCGGCTGTCGGTGCACCTGCACCTGCGCAACCACAAGCTGCCGGAGGACCCGCGGTACGCGCGGATGGGGCACGGGCAGGCGAAGATGTTCGTGCGCGTGTACCTCTTCCAGGCCGTGGTGCTGTACTTCGTGTCGCTGCCGGTGCAGTTCGCGATGGACGGCACCGGGATCGGCGTGCTCGGCTGGCTCGGCGTGGCGGTGTGGCTGGCCGGCTTCGCGTTCGAGACGATCGGCGACGACCAGCTGCGCCGTTTCAAGGCCGATCCGGCCAACCGCGGCCGCGTGCTGGACACCGGGCTGTGGCGCTACACCCGGCACCCGAACTACTTCGGCGACGCGTGCGTGTGGTGGGGCCTGTACCTCCTGGCGTGTTCGACGTGGCCGGGCGCGGCGACGATCCTCTCCCCCGTGGCGATGACGTTCACCCTGGCCCGCGGCACGGGGAAACCGTTGCTGGAGAAAGGAATGGCCCGCACCCGCCCGGCGTACGCGCACTACGTCGAGCGGACCAGCGGCTTCTTCCCGTTGCCGCCCAGGCGCGTCACTCCCCGGTGAGGCCGTCGGTCAGCTCCCGCAGGACGTCGAGGTGGCCGACGTGGCGCGCGGTCTCCTCGATCATGTGCGTGACGACCCAGCGGACGTTGAAGGTCTCGTCCTTGTGCGTGACCTGGTCGTCGAGGCTGCGCTCGGCCACGATTTCGCGGCTGCGGGCGCACTGCTTCTCGTAGTCCGCGAGGAGGTCTTCCACGGTGGTCCCGGGTGGGACCCGGAACTCCGCGTCCGGGTCCTGCTCGAGCTTCTCCTCCCAGGTGTCCTCCTCGCCGTCGACGACCACGCCGAACCAGAACCACTCGTTGAGCGTGAGGTGGGCGACGAGACCGGCGACGGTCGTCAGCTCGCTGGGCAGGTGCTTTTGCCGGGCCTGGTCTTCGGTGAGCCCGCCGGCCTTCCACGCGACGGTGGCCCGGTGGTAGTCGAGCAGGCCGGTGAGGATTTCGCGTTCGCCGCCGGTGAGCGGCACCTCGGGGCGCTTCGGTCGTTCGGTCATGATCGGAACTGTGCCAGACGGGTCCGACAGTTTCTAATACCTTGCGCACGATGTAATCGTGCACTAGGTTCGTGACCGTGCCGGACGAGTTCCTTCTTGACGAGCAAGCCTGCTTCGCGCTGTACGCGGCGTCGCGAGCCGTGACGGACGCGTACCGGCCACTGCTCGGCGAGCTGGATCTCACCTACCCGCAGTACCTCGTGCTGCTGGTGCTGTGGGAGTCCGACGCCCGGCCGGTCAAGGAGATCGGCGAGGCGCTGCACCTGGACTACGGCACGCTTTCCCCGCTGCTCAAGCGACTCGAGGCCAACGGGCTGGTGACGCGGACACGACTGCCCGCGGACGAACGCACGGTGGTGGTCAGCCTGACCGAGCAGGGCCGGGCGGTGCGCACGCGCGCCGCCGGCGTCCCCTCGGCGATCGGCTGCGCGCTGGGTCTCGACGACACTTCGCGCCGGGAACTGATCAAGACCCTGCGGCAGCTGACGGCGTCGGCCGCCGCTTATTCATCCGAGCACTGAGGAGGCTTTATGCCCAGCCGTGACGCCACCACCCACTGGGTCGGCGGACTGAACAGCGGGAAGGGCGAGGTCACGCTGGACTCGTCCAACGCGGGCACGTTCGCGGTCTCGTTCCCGACCCGGGCGGGCAACCCGGACGGCCAGACGAGCCCGGAGGAGCTCATCGCGGCGGCGCACTCGTCCTGCCTGGCGATGAACCTGTCGGGCGTACTCGAGTCCCACCAGCTCACCGCGGACTCGATCGACGTGAGCGCGGAGGTGACGCTGGGCCCGGCGAAGGGCGGCGGCTTCGAGATCAGCGGCATCGCGATCACCCTGCGGGCGTCGATCCCGGGCGTGACGGCCGAGCAGTTCGCGGAGTACGCGGAGACGGCCGAGAAGACGTGCCCGGTGTCGAAGGCCCTGGCGGGCACGACGATCACCATGGACGCGGCTCTCGCCTGAGGCGGTTCCCGGCGGCGGCCCTCGCTTCGGCGGGGGCCGTTTCCTCGAAACCGATCGGTTTCCCTCCCGCCGCAACCGGGCTAACCTCGCAGGATGACCACCGGAACCACCCCACGCGACCGGCTGCTGGCCGCGGCCGCCGAGCTCACCTACCGCGACGGGGTCGGCATCGGGGTCGAGGCGCTGTGCAAGGCCGCGGGCGTCTCGAAGCGGTCCCTCTACCAGCTCTTCGAAAACAAGGACGCCCTGCTGGCCGCCAGCCTCAAGGAAGGCGCGGCCGCCTTCGTGGCCGCCCTGCTCCCGCCCGCCGACGACGGCCGCGACGCGCGGGCGCGGATCATGCACGTCTTCGGGCAGCTCGAAACCCAGGCCGGCGCGCCCGGGTTCCACGGCTGCCGGTACCTCGCCGCGCAGGTCGAGCTCAAGGACCCGCGGCACCCCGCGAGCAAGGTGGCGCGGCGGATCAAGCGCAACCTGCTGGGCTTCTTCCGCCGTGAAGCCGAACGGGGTGGCGCCGGCGATCCGGACCTGCTGGCCCGGCAGCTCCTCGTGGTCTTCGACGGCGCCAGCGCGCGGGCCGGGATCGGCGTCGACGACCTCAAGGGGCTCGTCGGCCCCACCGTCACCGTCCTGCTCGACGCGGCAGGCCTCACCCCGGCGGCCGCCAGCCGCCGGTGACCTCCTTGACCGGCTTGTGCGGGAAGCGGCTCCGGACGTACTCCGCCGCCCGCGAGCCCGGCATGACGTACAGCGTCTCCCGCTTCTCCCGCAACGGCCGCAGCACCGTGTCCAGGAACGCCTTGCGGTCCTCCAGGTACGGGGCGAGGACGTCCTCGCCCGCGGGACAAACGGCCAGGCAGTACCCCGACTTGTACCCCGGCGGCGAACTCAGGCTCTGCCACAGGGAGGCGTTTTCGGCGTCGGTGACCCGGGTGCGGTAGTCCGCGGCGTCCGCGCTGCCGGCCACCGTCTGCGCCCAGTCGGTGAACCCGCTCATGAACTCGCGGTAGTTGTGCGTGGTGCAGGCCAGCCCGTCGAACGCCCCGTCCTTGCCGATCGCCCCGACCGGGCAGGCCGAGACACACAGCTTGCAGTCGATGCAGGGGTTGTAGTCCAGCTCCTGCCCGTACTCGCTCACCTCCGCGTCCACCAGCACGGTGGCCAGCAGCACGAAACTGCCGAACTTCGGGTGGATGACGTTGCGGTGCAGGCCCATCACCCCGAGCCCGGCCGCGACCGCGACCGTCTTGTGCGCCACCACCCAGATCCGGTCCGTGCCGAACCGGTCCATCTCCTGCGGGAAGCCGACCGAGGGGTTGATCGCGTGGTGGCCGGCGTCCTGCAGGGCCTGGACCACGGCGCGGGCGGCGTGGTTGGCCTGCTCGTCGGTCTGGTGGAACTCCTGGTTGGCGACGCTGCGGGCCGGCGAACGGCAGTTGTCGCGGTTCATCCGGAACGCCATCGCGACCAGGCTGCGGGTGCCGGGCAACGCGCCCAGCACGTACTCGCGCTCGCCGGCCAGATCGGGATGGTCGAGGCTCACCGCGGCGACGTCGTCCGCGCCGGCCGCCAGGCACAGCTCGCGCAGCCAGGCCGCGTCGAGCACCGGCGGCGGGCCCGTGGTCGTCCGGCGCCGCGCGAGCACGGCCCGCACCGAAGGGTGCGCTGCCAGCTTTGCCGGCAGCACAGGGTCTTTCCCGGCCGTCATCCGCTCTCCCTGGTCGTTGCAGCCACACTGTAAACCGATCGGTTTCCCCCACCTTAGCAGCTCTTCTTGCCACCGGAAACCGATCGGTTTACGATCTGAAACCGATCGGTTTCCGGTCGCCCGACGCACAGGAAGCCGGCGAGATGCCCGACGCAGCACGACCCGCGATCCCCGTGCCCGGCACGACCAGCCACACCCTCGCCGCCCGAGACCGGCGCGAAGGCGCGTTGCGCTACCTGAAAGCGGGCTCCGGCACTCCCCCGGTGCTGCTGCACACCGTGCGCACCCAGGCCGAGCACTTCCGCGCCCTCATCCCGCTGGTCGCCGACCGGTTCACCGGGTACGCCCTCGACCTCCCGGGCATGGGCTACTCCGAGATCGTGCCCGGCGCGTCCTACGACGAGCCCGCGATGCGCGCCGGCGTCGAACGGCTCCTCACCGGGCTCGACCTCGAGGACGTGACACTGCTCGGCGAGTCCATGGGCGCAGTGCTCGCCCTGACCACCGCGGCCGGCCTGCCGGACCGGGTCCGGCGCGTCATCGCCGGAGTCGAACCGAAGGCCGCGCTGCGCAGGATCCTGCGGGGCGGGCTCGGCGACAAGACAGCCTGCGCGAGGACTACCTGACCGAACTCCTCCAGGTGGGCCGCCGCCCCGGCTACCCCGTCGTGGCCCGCGGCGTCTCCCGGAACCTGCCGAGCCTCGTCGCGCTACCCCGGAGTCAAGGCGCCCATCCACCTCGTCTACGGCGAGCGGGACTGGTCCCGGCCGGCGGACCGCCGGGCAGTGATGAAGTGGCCTGCGCGACAACGGAACCGATCGAATCGGTTCGATCATCACCTTTCCCAGTGAATGCATTGGGACCAGCTCGGATCTGCTTGCTTATCCCCGAAGGGTGTTCTACGTTCGGATGTCGTCGATGCGGTTCGACGGATCGTGACGAGTCGCCGGCTCCTGGGGGGAGGCTGTCGGGAACGCCATGCGCAAGCGCGCTCACCACCGGCCCGCCGGGGCCCCGCCCGCGGCCGGCCACCGGACGAACGTCCTGGCCCTGGTCGTCCCCCTGCGCGCCGGTGCCCACGACGTCGTCGTGCGGGAGTTCGTGGCCGCCGCCATCGCCGCGGCCGGCGCCCGCGAACACGCCCTGCTCCTGCTCACCGCCGAAGAGGGCCCGGCCGCGCTGCGCCGCGCGGTGTCGTCGTCCGTCGCCGACGGTGTCGTGGTGATGGACGTCGAAGCGGCCGACCCCCGCGTCCCGGTGCTGCTCGGCCTGGGCAGGCCCGCCGTGCTGATCGGCGTGCCGGACCGCCCGCGCGGGCTCGGCTGCCTGGACCTCGACTTCGCCGCGGCGGGCGCGCTGTGCCTCGGCCACCTCGCGAGCCTCGGGCACGAGCACGTGGCCCTGATCGGCTCGTCACCGGCCACCTACCGGCGGGGCAGCAGCGCCGCGACCCGGCTCGCGCGGGGCTTCACGGCGGAAGCGAACCGCCGGCGCGTCCGCTCGACGACGCTGGCGTGGGGCGACACCCACCGGCAGGCGGTCCGCGGCCTGGACGTGCTCTTCGCCCGCCACCCGGACGTCACCGGTCTCGTGGTCCACAACGAAACGGCGCTGCCCGCGGTGCTGGCGGGCCTGCGCCGGCGGGGCCTGCGGGTTCCCGAGGACATCTCGCTCGTCGCGGTCTGCCCGGAAAGCCTGACCACGCACAGCCTGCTGGAGCTGACCTGCGTGGCGATCCCGGCGCGGGAGATCGGCGCGCTGGCCGTCGAAACGGTCATCCGCCGGCTGGACGGCGAGAGCGCACCGGAGACCCGGCTGCTGGTCCCGGAGCTGACCGCCCGCGCCAGCACCGCGCCGCCGCGCCCGCGGTGAAGCTCAGACCACTTGCAGCCCCGCGGAAGGGGTGTAGCGGACCGCGAAGGGATCGGACAGCTCCCCGGCGAACCCACCGTCGCGTTCGGACACGAACCCGATCAGGTGCCACGCGTTCCCGGCGTCGCGGACCAGGCGGGGCGCGTACAGCCCGGGGCACGACACGGGCCGGGCGAGCGACAGGTCCCACGGGCCGGTCACCGCGGGGCCGGGCACCGCCCACACCGCGGCCTCGGCCGCGCGGACGCCCAGGTTGCTGCAGAAGAGCAGCAGCGGCTGCCCGTCGACGACGGCGACCTGGGGCACCTCGAGGTGGCCGAAGCCGCCGGGCCGGGTGAGCGGGGGCCGGGCTTCCCAGTGCAGCAGGTCGGCCGAGAAGGCGTGGCCGATCACGCCGCCGCCGTCCTTCGCGTGCGCGGTGACGAGCATGTGCCAGCCGTCCCCGCCGGGCGCGGGGAACACCCACGGGTCCCGCCAGGCTTCGCCGGCCCAGTCCGCGCGGTCGTCGTGGGCGTACCAGGCCGGATCGGGCTCGACCAGGGGCTTCGCCCCGAAGCGGTGCCACGTGTGCAGGTCGTCCGAGATGGCGAGGCCGATCCGCTGCACCGCGTGGCCGCCGTCGTCGCGAACCCCCGTGTAGAACAGGTACCAGCGCCGGTCCGGCCCGCGGACGACGGACCCGGTCCAGGTCGCGAGGTCGTCCCACGCCGGCCCGTCGGCGGGGACCAGGGCGTCGGCGACGAGCTCCCAGTTCCGCAGGTCGCGGGAAACGGCGTGCCCGATCGACGCCCGCCGGTGGCGCCGCTCGGGATCGAGCAACGCCCGCGAGGCGCGCAGGAAGAAGGCGTGGTGCCGGCCGTCGTCGTCCGTCGTGTACCAGCTGTCCCACACCCAGTGGTCGGGCAGGCGCAACATCGGGTGACCTCCAGGTCGGGGGTTCAGGACCGCGGACGCGTGACCGACGCGCGGGTGCGCAGCGGCATCGGGATGCGGTGGACCGGCGGCTCCCCGGTGGTTTCGCCGTTGATTTCGGCGAAGAGCGCGTCGACCGCCCGGCGGCCGAGCTCGTAGAACGGCAGGGCGACGGTGGTGAGCTGGGGCCGCATCCACGAAGCAAGCGGGTGGTCGTCGAACGAGACCACCGAGACGTCGTCCGGGACGCGCAGCGAGGCGTCGTCCAGCGCCTGGTAGGCCCCGAAGGCGAGCCGGTCGTTGAGGCAGATCAAGGCCCGCGGCCGGGTGCGGGCGAGCAGTGCGCTGGTCGCTTCGAAGCCGTATTCGGGCAGCCAGTCGGCGGTCCGGGTGCCACTCGCGATCTCGACGCCGGCCTCGGCGAAGACCTCGCGGATGCCGATGAGCCGCTCGACGGCCGCGACGCTGTCCCGCGGCACGTTCCGGACGCCCGGCCCGGCGCCGATCAGGTGGATGCCGTCGCGGTGCCCGGCTTCCAGCAGCACCCGCGCGGCCGCGCGGCCGGCCTCGACCTCGTCCGGGACCACCACGGGCAGCGGCGAAGGCGTCTTCGGCACGGCGTTGAGCAGCACCGCGGAGGTCGCCCGCAGGTTCTCGGGCACCGTGACGCGCCGGGTGTACATCGAGGCGAAGACGATCCCGTCGACCTGGCGGTCGTGCAGGCCTTCCAGCAACGCGTGTTCGAGCTTGCTGTCCCCTTCGGACTCACCGATGAACAG
This sequence comes from Amycolatopsis sp. MtRt-6, assembly GCF_017308975.1. Lineage (GTDB taxonomy): Bacteria > Actinomycetota > Actinomycetes > Mycobacteriales > Pseudonocardiaceae > Amycolatopsis. The sequence continues at coordinate 17,608 of NZ_JADWPD010000008.1, forward strand.
CAGGACACCGCGGTCGCGGGCGGCTTCGATCGCCCCCTTGATCATGTCGCCCGCCAGCCGGGAGGTGGCGACCGTGTCGGAGACGAACCCGATGGTCATCGTGCGCCCGGTGCGCAGCCCGGCGGAGACGATGTTCCGCCGGTAGCCCATTTCTTCCGCCACCGCCTTGAGGCGTTCCTGCACCTCGTCGGAAATGCGCAGCTCGGCGCCGCGCCCCGAAAGCACCAGGGATGCGGTGCTCCGCGACACCCCCGCCGCCTTGGCGACGTCGGCCAGCGTGACCCGTCGTGGGCTCACCGTCGCACCCCCGCCTTCCCCTCGAACCTTGACACCGGCTTGTCCGATCACCGAGACTACCGATGCTAACTCGGTTTAGCAAGATCGAATCCCCAGCTCGACCGGGGAATCCACACGCGACGGAGGAGACGATGTTGTCCCGTCGAACACACCACAGCCGGCCCCTCGGCACGCTCGTGACCCTCACCCTGGCCGGCGCACTGGCGGCGTCCTGTTCGGCGCCGGGCGGCAGTGCGGGGCCGGGCGACACCACGGCCGCGGCCGTCACCGCGGAGCCGACGTGCGGCAGCGCGCCGGTCACCATGCGCGGGTACTTCGAAACCGGCTTCCCGATGGCCAAGGCGCTCACCGACGAGTTCACGAAGCAGTTCCCGAACGTCAAGTGGGACGTCCGTGAAGACCAGTTCGCGGTGATCACCCAGAACGCGCCCCGCGTCCTCGCCGACGACCCGCCGGACCTGATGCGCCTGCCGCAGGTGTCCGAGCTGGTCAAGGACGGCCTGCTGAAGAACCTCGACGGGTACGCGAAGTGGTTCGGCTGGGACAAGTGGCCCGCCGGCCAGCTCGCGCAGCTGCGGATGGGCCCCGGCGGGCGGCCGCGGGGCGAGGGCTCGCTGTTCGCGATGGGCCTGAACTTCAGCATGACCGGCGTCTTCTACAACAAGCAGCTCGCGGCCCGGATCGGGATGACCACCCCGCCGGCCACGCTCGCGCAGCTCGACGAAGCCATGGCGAGGGCGAAGAACGCCGGTATCCAGCCGATCCAGCAGTTCAACGGCGGCGCCACCGGCGGACTGGCGTTCCCGCTGCAGAACCTGATGGCGGCACTGGGGCAGCCGGCGCCGATCAACGACTGGATCTACCAGAAGCCCGGCGCCACGATCGACACGCCGTCGAACCTGCAGGCCGCGCAACACCTCGAACAGTGGATCAAGGCCGGGTACTTCGCGCCGGACGTCAACGCCGTCGACTACGCGCAGATGGTCAGCCGCTTCACCGCCGGGCAAGGCCTGTTCAGCTTCAACGGCGACTGGGAGTCGGCCAACCTGGACAAGCTGATGGCCGGCAACGCCGGGTTCTTCCCGATGCCGCCGGCCCAGGCGGGCGCCAAGCCCGCGGCCATGTCCGCGCCGCTCACCGTCGGGATCAGCGCCAAGGCACCGCACGCCGACTGCGCGGCGTTCTTCCTCAACTGGGTGGCGACGAACACCAAGGCGCGGGAAGTCGCCGTGCAGACCGGTGGATCGCACCCCATGGGCCCGGCGGACGCGCCGCTGCCGCCGGTCGCGGCGGGCACGGTGACCGCGGGGACGCTCGAAGCCGCCGCCCAGGTCGACCGGGACGGGACCGCCATGGACTTCATCGCCAACGCGACCGGCGCCATCTACGCCAAGAGCTGGACGCCGCAGCTGCAGAAGCTGGTTTCCGGCGAGCAGACACCGGACGGGCTGCTCAAGTCGGTGCAGCGCGACTACGCCGAGCAGGTCGGGAGCTGAGGATGGCGCGTCACAAACCGCTTGCCGTCCGGGACGAGCGCCCCAATGTGGCCTTCGGTGCGTTGAACGCACCCAAGGCGGCCTTCGGTGCGTTGAACGCAACCAAGGCCACATTGGGGCGCAGGCCGCCTGCGCGCCGGCGACGACGTGCGGGCTGGGCGGGCTGGCTCTTCGTGGCCCCGGCCCTGATCTGCTACGCCGTGTTCGTGCTGCGGCCGATCGTCCTCACCGTCCAGTACTCGTTCTACGACTGGAACGGCGTCGGCGCGTCCCGCTGGGCGGGCTTGGCCAACTACGGCAAGGTCTTCACCGATCCCGAGCTGTACGAGTCGATCCTGCACGCGTTCGAGCTGATCCTCTTCTTCAGCGGGATCCCGGTGCTGCTCGGCCTGGCGATCGCGGCGACGATCCGCCGCATCGCGACGAGCCGCCTCGCGCTCGTCGCCCGGACCGTGCTGTTCCTGCCGCAGGTCATCCCGCTCGTCGCCGCCGGCATCGCGTGGACGTGGCTGCTGTCGGCCACCGGCGTCGTCAACCAGCTGTTCTCGGCGCTGGGCCTCGGCAAGGTGACGACGGCGTGGCTCGGCGGCTCCTCGACCGCGCTGCCCGCGGTGGGCGCGATCGGCGCCTGGGTCCTGCTCGGCCTGTGCATCCTGCTGTTCCTGTCCGGCATGAGCAAGATCGACCCGGCACTGTACGAGGCGGCCCGCATCGACGGGGCCGGGGTGGTCCGCGAGTTCTTCGCGATCACGGTGCCGAGCCTGCGCCAGGAGATCGGCGTCTGCGTGACCGTGACGGTGATCGCCGCGCTCGCGAGCTTCGACATCGTGTACGTCTCGACCCAGGGCGGCCCCGGGAACGCCACCATGGTGCCGGGCCTGGAGATCTACTACCTCGCGTTCTCGCAGCGCGAGGTGGGGCTGGCCTCCGCGCTCGCCGTCGTGCTCATGGTGGTCGTCCTCGTGGTCGTGCTCCCGATCCAGCGCATCTCCCGGGAGGAGAAACCGTGACGGGCACCGCACGGGCCGGTCTCACCGGCCGCGTCCTGCTCATCGTGCTGATGGCGGTCACCCTGCTGCCGTTCGTCAGCCTCTTCGTCACCGCCCTGCACCCGGCGGGCAGCTATCCGTCCGGTCTGGACTGGCCGGCCGACCCGCAGTGGGGCAACTTCGTCCGGGCGTTCGAAGTGGCGCGGCTGGGCGAGTTCCTGAAGTCGAGCGTGCTCATCGTGCTCGGCGTCGTCCCCGTCTCGCTGCTGATCGCGACGATGGCCGGCTTCGCCACCGGGCACCTGCGCATGCCCGGCGGCCGCGCGGTGTTCCTGGTCTTCGTCCTCGGCCTGACGCTGCCGTTCGAAGGCATCATCACGCCGCTGTACTTCCAGGTGCGGGACATGGGCCTGCTCAACACCCGGTGGGCGATCATCCTGCCGCTGATCGGCCTGTACATGCCGTTTTCGGTGTACTGGATGCGCGCCCACTTCGTGACGATGCCGCAGGAGCTGTCGGAGAGCGCCCGGGTGGACGGCGTCAGCACCTGGCAGCTGTTCTGGCGCATCCACGTCCCGCTGGCGAAGCCCGCGCTCTCGTCGCTGGCGATCCTGCTGTTCCTGTGGACCTGGAACCAGTTCCTGCTCGCGATCGTGCTGGTGGACGAACCCACGAAACGCACGATGGCCGGCGCGCTGGGGGCGTTCCAGGGCCAGTGGGGCACCGACATCCCGCTGCTGTGCGCCGGTTCGCTGCTGATCCTGACGCCGACGCTGGTGGTCTTCCTGATCTTCCAGCGGCGCTTCGTGTCGGCGTTGCTGGCGGGTTCCTTGAAGGGCTGACCGGCGGCTCGGCCCGGGTTGCGCGCGGCCGGCTCCTGGGCCGGTTCGACGTCCTGTCCCCGGGCCGCGCTAGCATCCCGGCGGCGGCCGCGCCGATCAGGAGGCGAAAGATGGCGGACGAACGCGGCGTCGAAGCCGTCGAGCAGTGGTTCCGGCGGCGAGGGCTGCCCGCCGTCGTGCGGGGGCGGCCCGCGCACCTGCTGGTCCGCACCGCCCCGGCGGTCGTGTTCATCGCCGCCTGGCAGGTACTGACCTCCGTGCTGTCCGCGGTGGACGGCCAAACAGACGCGGAATTCGACCGGCTGATGCAGAGCGACCTGTTCGCCCTCGGGTACGGCGGCCTGCTGCTGGGCCTGGTCGTCGTCCCGGCCCTCGGCTCCTGGCTCACCGCGCGGTGGGTGCGGCGCAAGCTGGTCGACCGCGGCGGGGCCGGGCCCGCGGCGGTCATGGCGACCGTGTTGGTGGTTGCCGTGCCCGTCGCCGAGCAGGTGCTCGAAGACGACCCGGTGCCACTCGGCCTGGTGATCCAGGCGGCGATCCTGGCCGGGCTGTTCGCCGCCGCGTTCGTCGGGGTCGGCTCGATCGTCGGCTGGGCGCTGCGGGCCGCGTTCCGCCAGATCCGGCTGCTGGGCGAACTGACCAGCCGGGTACTCCCCCTGCTCCTGCTGTTCACCGTCTTCGGGTTCTTCACCACCGAGATCTGGCAGGTCGGCGCCGCGCTGCCGCGGCCGCGGATGTGGCTGGTCGTCGGGCTCTTCGCCGTGGTCGCCGTGGTGTTCCTGCTCGCGATGCTCAAGGCGGAGGTCACGACGCTGACCCAGTCGCGCACCGCCCCGGTCGGCCTCGACAAGCTGCGCGAAACCCCGCTGGCGCCGTTCCTCGCGGACGGCGTCCCCGCCGAACGCCTCCCGCTCACGAAGCTGGAACGCGCGAACATGGTCCTCGTCCTGGTGCTGACCCAGGTGCTGCAGACCCTCGTGCTCGCTGCGCTCGTCTTCGTCTTCTTCGTGGCCTTCGGGATCATCGCGATCCAGCACTCGGTGATCAAGACGTGGATCGGCCGCGACCCGGCCTCCGGCACGCTCTTCGGCATCCAGCTGCCGGTGCCGGAAGAGCTGCTGCAGGTCTCCCTGTTCATCGCCGCGTTCTCCGGCCTGTACTTCGCCGCCTCGACGGTGACCGACGCCAAGTACCGCAGCGCCTTCTTCGACCCGCTCGCCGACCACCTGGCCGTCAGCCTCGTGGCCAGGGACCTCTACCTCGGCGCCCGGAAGCGGTAGGTCCCGGACCCGACGACCACGACGGTGGCCTTCTTCCCCGCATCGTACGTCACGCTCGAAACGCCCGGCGCCCACCGCACCGGCTTGCCCGACTCGGTGACGTTCCCGGCCGGGATCACCACCTCGGCGGTCGTGCCGGCCGGCACGGTGACGGTCATCGTCAGCCCGTCACCGGTGAGAGCCCACGCGTTCGACAGCCGCCCGTAAACGGTGTCGATGGCCCCTTCGGCGTGGGTGAGCCCGCCGCCGACGCGCGGCTCGATCACGCTCTTGCGGTAGCCGGCTTCCTTGATCCGGATGCCGCCGATGTTCTGGTGCATCCAGTCGGCGACCGCGCCGTAGGCGTAGTGGTTGAACGAGTTCATGTCCACCGGCCCGAAGGTGCCGTCGGGCTGGATGGAGTTCCAGCGCTCCCAGACGGTGGTGGCGCCCTTGCCGATCTCGTAGCCCCACGACGGGTAGTCCTTTTTGGACAGCAGCGTGTAGGCGAGGTCGTCGCGGCCGATGTTCGTCAGCGCCGGCAGCAGCCACGGCGTCCCGATGAACCCGGTCTTGAGGTGGTTGTCGCTCTGCGCGAGCTTCGCCACGTACTTCTCCCCCGCCTTGGCCCGCAACGCCGGATCGGTGATCAGCTCCATGCCGAGGGCGAGCGCGTACCCGGTCTGCGAGCCGCCCAGCACCGTCCCGTCCGCGGCCACGTAGGCCTTGGTGAACGCGGCGCGGACGTCCTCATAGAGCCGGGAGTACTCCGCCGCTTCGGCGGTCCGGCCGACCGCCGCCGCCATTTCCGCCATCATCCGGACGTCCTGCGCCCAGATCGCGGTCCCGAGCACGCCCTGGTCCGACGGGTCGTCCAGGTTCAGCCAGTCGTTGGTGAAGAACGTCAGCCGCCCGGTCTCCAGGTTGTCCGGCCCGGCGCTCGCCCGGGCGTAGGCGAAGAACCGGCTCATCGCGTCGTAGTTGTCGCGCAGCACCCGGGTGTCGGAGTAGGCGTGCCACAGGGCGTACGGCACGGTGATGAGCGCGTCTTCCCAGCCGACGCCGCTCTCGTCGAACGCCCCGTTCGTCGCCGGGACGACCGCCGGGATCGACCCGGTGGGCTTCTGCTCGTCGCGGACGTCGGTCAGCCACTTCCCGAGGAACGCCCGCATGTCGCTCAGGTAGCTCGCGGTCGGCGCGAAGATGCTGATGTCGCCGGTCCAGCCGAGCCGCTCGTCCCGCGCCGGGGTGTCGGTCGGGATCGAGAGGAAGTTGCCCCGCGCGCCCCACGCGACGTTGCTCAGCAGCTGGTTCAGCATGCCGTCGGACGTGCCCAGGGTTCCGGTGCGGCGCAGGTCCGAGCCCCACACGACACCCTGGACGTCGGCGGCGGGCGGCGGCGTGGCGAGCCCGGTGACCTCGACGTAGCGGAACCCGTGCTGGGTGAACGTCGGCTGGTAGGTGATCGTGCTGTCCTTCGCGAACCGGTAGTAGTCGGTGGCGGTCGCGGCCCGCAGGTTCGCCACGTACATCGTGCCGTCGGGGTTGAGCACCTCGGCGTGCCGGAGCCGGACCGTGTCGCCGGCCTTGCCGGTGATCTTCACCCGGGCCACGCCGACCATGTTCTGGCCGAGGTCGTAGACGGTCACCCCCGGCGCCGGCGTCGTCACGGCTTTCGTGGCGAGGACCTGGGTTTCCCGCACCGGCTCGTCCGGCTGCGGCGCCAGCTTGGCCGTGTCCGAAGGCCGCACGACGACCGGCGCCCACGCCGAGTCGTCGAACCCGGCGTCCGCCCAGCCCGGCTGCTCGAGCCGGGCGTCGTAGGTCTCGCCGAGCTGGTTGTCGGTGGCCGCGAACGGGCCGGTGGCCCACTTCCAGGACGGCGTCGTGTCGACCCACTGCACGCTGCCGTCGGCGTAGGTGATCTTGAGCCGCGCGACGAGTGCCAGGTCGGTGCCGTACTGCCCCTTGCCGGCGAGGCCGATCTTCCCGGCCCACCACCCGTCGCCCAGTGCCGCGCCGAACCCGTTCGCGCCCGCCCGGACGAGGCCGGTGACGTCGTAGGTCTGGGACTGGATGCGCCGGGCGTACTCGGTGTAGCCCGGCGCGAGGTACTGGTCGCCGACCTTGCGGCCGTTGAGCGTGAGCTGGTAGACGCCGTGCGCCGACGCGTAGACCCGCGCCTGCGCCACGCGCTTGCCCGGCGTGGTCGCGAACGACGTCCGCAGCAGCGGCCCGTAGGTGTCACGGCCGGCCAGCAGGGCGTCGGTGTTCCCCGTGACGGTCAGTTCGCCGTTGCCGACGCTGCCGCCGGTGAACGGGTTGGGCACGGCGAACTCGGGGTCCGCCAGCACGGTGCCGTCCGGCTTGGTGACGGTGAACTTCCGCACGGTCACCGACTCCGTCCCGTAGGTGCGCAGGCCGGGCCGCCCGCTCGGGAGGTCCGCCGCGGTGCGCGTGTCGACGACGACACCGTCCAAAGTGGTCCGGATCGTGGTGCCCTCGACGGTGTAGGCCACGGTGTGCGTCCCGGTCAGCAGGCCGGCCCGGGTGAACCCGAACGGCCGCAGGTCCACTTCGGCCAGCACGGCGTAGTCGCCGTTGACCCGGCGGTGCGGCCGCAGCATCGGCACCGACGTCGCGGAGTCACCGACGTTGATCTGCCACATGAAGGCGTTGCCGAGGTCCCGCGCGCGCAGGAAGGTCCCGAAGGCGAGGTTGTTCAGCCGGAAGGTTTCCGTGACGGTGTAGCCGGTCCACTGGTCGTAGGCCGGAGCGGGCTTGCCGATCCAGGCCGCCGGACCCCAGTCGGCCGCGGTGAGCAGCCCGGTTTCGAACCAGGCGGGCGCGCTCCAGCGGCTCGGCGTGCCCCGGTCGTCCCAAACCCGGACCCGCCAGAAGTACCGCGTACCGGAGGCGAGCGCGGGGCCGCCGTAGGCGACATCGACCTGCTGGGCCGACGCGACTCGGCCGGAGCGCCACCCGCCGGCGGCCTGCGGCGACCGCCCGACCTCGAGTTCGTAGCCGGTCTGCGTCACGGCTCGGCGGGCGGCGGAGATCTGCCAGCCGAAGACGGGAGCGGCGCCGGGAATCCCCAGCGGGTCGACCCGGCCGTTCGTGGTGAGCCCGTCGACGGTCGCTGTTCCGCCGCCCGGAGCGGCGGCGGAAGTTCCCGGCAGGAACGCGAGTCCCAGCAGGATGACGGCCGGCAGCGTCGCTGCGGGACGGTGGGCTTTCGTGCGGCGCTGCCTGAAGGCCACGGCTACTCCGACCTGAGAATTGAAACGATTCAACCCGAGGAGACTTCCGTGAGATTAGGTGACCGCCGTCACGGACGTCAACACCCCGCCACAGGCCGGGCCGGTGAATCCGTCGAACGCCCCGGGCCGGCCGGTTCGCCCGGCATGCCGGCGCCATCCGCACGGAGTTTCGCGACTTGGCTTGCCGTGAAGACTTCCGGCAACGGCGAACGAGGCGGCTAGCGAAGTAATACGGTGACCGCCATGCACGTGACGCCTCCGCCATCGCCTGTCACTCGTCCCGCTGCCGCGCCGGCCTGGTGGCAGGTGTCCGGGCCCGGCTTCGCCGCGCTGATCGGGCTGTTCATGCTGACCGCGATCTACCGGTTCGACGGTGTGCCGGCGATCCAGCTCGAACTCGGCTTGTCCAGCCTGAGCTTCCTCCTGATCGGGCTGGTCGCCTACCTGGCCGGGGCGGCACTCGCGGTGCCCGCCGGGCTCCTGCTCGGCGCCCGCTTCCCCACGGCGGTGGCGATCCCCGCGCTCGGCGCCCTGTTCGTCGGCGTCCTGCTGGCCGCCTTCACCGACGCCGGCGGGCTCCTGACGATCGGCCGCGCCTTCGCGGGCCTCGGCACCGGTGCGGCCGCCGGGACCACGGTCGCGCTGATCAGGAAGCTTCGCGGAGGCCGCGGTGTCGTCGCCGGCGTGACCGCCGCGCTCGCCGTCCTCGCCCTGCTGCTCGGGCCGGTCATCGGGCAGCTGATCTCCGCGGCGCTGGGGTTCCGGGTGGTCCAGCTGACCGCGATCCCGTTCCTGCTGGTCGCGCTCATCGCCACCGCGGTCATCGGCATCGTCCGGCTCACCTCGGCCAAGCGCCCGGTCCCGAACGGCCCGTCGTACCCGTAACCTGGTCGCACACCCCCGAAGGTCGAGGAGGCCCGGTTTGAGCCACCTGGTGCGATTCACCGACGGGACCGGCACCGTCCGGGTCGGCCTGCTCACCGGCGAGCAGCTGCGGCCGCTCGCGGTGACGTCGATGAGCGACCTGCTGCGCCGCCCCGTGGCGGAGATCCGTGAGCTGGCCGAGGCCACCGGGGAGCCGGTGCCCGCGGCCGGGGCGAGCCTGCTGCCGCCACTCGACGGGCGGATGGAGGTGTGGGCCGCCGGGGTGACCTACCTGCGGTCCGAGGAGGCCCGCCGTGAGGAGAGCGCCGACGAGGACGTCTACGCGCGGGTGTACCGCGCGAAGCGCCCGGAGCTGTTCTTCAAGTCGGCGGCCTGGCGCGTGGTCACCGACGGCGAGCCGGTCGCCATCCGCGCCGATTCCGCCAACAACGTGCCGGAGCCCGAGCTCGGCCTGCTGCTGACCGCCACCGGGGAGATCGCCGGGTACGTGGTGGTCGACGACGTCAGCTCCCGCAGCATCGAAGGCGAAAACCCGCTGTACCTCCCCCAGGCCAAGATCTACACCGGATCGTGCGCGGTGTCGGCGCGGGTGCGGCCGGCGTGGGAGGTGCCGGACCCGCTCTCGCTCGACCTCCGCATGCGCATCCTGCGCGACGGGCACGAGGTGTTCGCGGGCGAAGCCAGTACCGCCCAGCTCAACCGCGAGCCGGCCGAGCTGGTCGAGTACCTGTGGCGCGACAACGACTTCCCCGACGGCGCCGTCCTCTCGACGGGCACGTCCGTCGTGCCGGGCCTCGACCTCGGGCTGCGGCCGGGAGACGTGGTCGACATCGAGATCGGCGAGGTCGGCTCGCTGCGCTCCCCCGTGGTGCTGGGCGCGGACGAGGTGCGCCGCGCGCTCGCGACCCACTGAGGCCGCTAGCGGTCGAGCCGGTAGCGGATCAACCGGGAACTGTTCCCCACGACCGCGACCGAGGACGCGTTGTGCAGGATCGCCGCGGCCACCGGCGACAGCCCGCCCACGGCGGACACCGCGAGCCCGACCGCGTTGACCGCGATCGACATCCCGTAGTTCTGCCGGATCAGGGTGATCCCGCGGCGGCCCAGGTCACGCAGGTCGAGCAGGGCACGCAGGTCGTCCGTGGCGAGGGCGACGTCGGCGGTCTCGACGGCGACGTCCGTTCCGCCGGCCCCCATGGCGATGCCGATGTCGGCCAGCGCGAGCGCGGGCGCGTCGTTGGTGCCGTCGCCGACGACGGCGACCGTGTACCCCTCGGCCTGCAGCTGCCGGACCACGTCCTGCTTCTGCTCGGGGAGGACCTGGGCGCGGAACTCGTCGACGCCGAGTTCCGCCGCGACCGCCGCGGCCGTGTCGGGGTGGTCGCCGGTGAGCAGGATGACGCGCCGGACGCCGTCCGCCCGCAGCGCGGCCAGCACTTCCCGCGACTCCGGGCGTACCGCGTCGCGCAGGGACACCAGCCCGGTCAGCCGGCCGTCGACCGCCAGCAGCAGCGGCGTCTCGGCGTCCTGCTGGAGCTTGCGGACCCAGCGCTCGGCCTCGCCGGGGATCGTGATGTGCTCCTGCCGCAACAGTTCGACGCTGCCGATGAGCATGACCCGGCCGTCGCTCTGCACGCGCATGCCCTGGCCGAGCAGGACCGCGCACTCCTCGTGCGGCGGGATCTCGATCCGCCGTTCCTCGGTGGAGCGGATGACCGCCTGGGCGAGCGGGTGCCGGGAGTGGATCTCGGAGCTGGCGGCGTAGGCGAGCACCTGTTCCGGCGACCAGGCGTCGTCGAAGGAGATCACGTTCGTCACCACCGGGCGGCCCAGGGTCAGCGTCCCGGTCTTGTCGAACACCACGGCGTCGACGCGGCCGGCGGCCTCCAGGTGGGCGCCGCCCTTGATGAGGATCCCGCGGCGGGCGCCGTTGCCGATCGCGGCGCTGATCGCCGTCGGCGTGGCCAGCCCGACCGCGCAGGGGCAGGCCACCAGCAGCATCGTCATCGCCCGCCGCACGTCGCGGGTCACCAGCAGGGTGAGCGCGGAGAGGGCGAACGAGGCGGGCACGAACCGGCGGGAGAAGGTGTCGCCGACCGTCTGGATCGGCGCCCGGTCCTCCTGGGCCTGCTCGACGCGCGCGATGATCCGCCCGATCGCGGTGTCGGGGCCCACCGCGGTGGCCCGCACGACGATCCGGCCCCGCAGCAGCACCGAGCCCGCGTGCAGCGCGGTCCCCGGCGCGACGGTGACCGGCAGCTGCTCACCGGTGACCGCGGCCTGGTCCAGGATGCCCTCGCCCTCGACGACGACCCCGTCGACCGGCAGCACCACGTGCTCGTGGACGACGACCTCGTCCCCGACCAGGAGCTCGGCGATGTCGATTTCGACCTCGGCGCCGGCCGGCGTGCGCACCCAGGTCCGGGTCTGCGTGCCGGTGAGCAGTTCGGAGATCGCCCGCCGGCTGCGCCGCAGCGTCAGGTCCTGCAGGTATTCGCCGATGTTGAGCAGCCACAACACGGTGAGGGCGACGACGTTTTCCCGCAGCACCAGGCTCGCGATGGTCGCCGCCGACACCAGCGCGTCGGTCCCGGCACCGCGGCGGCCGGCCAGCGACCGCAGCGCGCCGCGCAGGAACGGGTAGCCGGTGAAGATGGTGACCGCCGTCGCCGCCGTGCGGCCGGCCGGGCCGAGCATCGGCGGCCGGCGCAGCCCGTAGCGCCGTATCCCCAGCAGCGCCAGCGCCAGCCCACCGGCCAGCATGCGCAGCATGTCGCCGGTGCGGACGTCCGCCGAGCGGGGCGACCGCACGACCGGTGCCGCGGGGTCCGAGCGCAGGGCCCGCTCGATCGCCGTGACGAGCTCGTGCCGGTCGCAGCGGAGCCGGTCGTACCAGACCACGACGCTGGCGGTGCGCGGATAGGCGTGCACCCCGCGCACCCCGGGGACCTGGTCGACGGCGTCCTCGACGGCCACGGCCCGGGCGTGGCTGCCGCGCAGCGCGGGCCCGACGAACCGGACCCGGCCGCCGGCATCGGACACGAGGGTCAGCGGCGCGGGGGTCACGGCGGTCAGTGTTCGTGCCCGTGCCCGGCCGGCGCCCCGGGTACGGGCGTCTGCTCCCCGATGCGCTCCCGCGCTTCGCTGAGCACGTCGGCGGTCGCCAACCGCACCTTTTCCGCCCCGGTTTCCGCCGCGCGGGCACCCTTCAGGCCCCACGCGGTGACCGCCACCGTCGCCGACCGGAAAGCACCCGACCGGGCGATCCGCTTGGCGCCGTCGTAGACGGCCGCCCCGGCAACACCGGTCACCACCACGCCCACCGCTTTGGCGGCGATCCCGCTCAGCACCACCGGCCTCCTCAGTCATCCGGCTCGCCCGGAGGTGCCCTGACCTGTGCCGGCACGCTCATCCGCGCGAGATCGGCAGCTTAACCCGCGCGGGCGCCGGTGTCCTGACAAGACCGGCTACCTGACAATGATTATCGTCACCTTCAAGCCCGGCGGCCTGGTGTTCACGGGAGGATCCCGGCCGGGTGCGCGCCGGTCCACTGGTTCCCCAGCTGGACGAGGCTCACCGGGACCGGCACCGGTCCCGCTTCCCGGGGTTCGGCCGAGACCACCGCCAAGGTCAGGGTGTTGGCGGTCTTGAGCACCCCGTTCGGCAGCACGAAGTCGCGTTGCGGACCACCGCTCAGGTACTGGCCCATGTTCCAGCCGTTGACGAACGCGAACACCCGGTAGGTGCCGGCCCGCTCGCCGAACCTGAGCGCGACGGAGACGTCCTGGTCCTTCGGGGTGTCGAGCCGGAACGTCGTGCGGTACCAGGACACCCCCGGTTCGGTGGTGGCCGGCGGCCGGTCCCACCGGGCGTGGCCGCCCGGGAGGTGCCACCCCTGGCGTTCGCCGTGGAGGCCGCCGGTGTTCAACGGGCCGCGTTCCCCGTCGTTGCCGCGGGCGCCCCGGATCAGCCAGGAGATCTTCGCGTCACCGACCGCCGCCCCGAAGAGCCCCCGCGGCTGCTTGAACCGGGTGTCGTCGGCCGTCCAGTCGTCGTTGTGCCCCATGTTGGTCACGAGCACCGAAAGCCGGGCCGCCCTGCCCTTGACCAGCGCTCCTTCCGGCACCGGGAAATCACCGCGTCCGGGGTCGGTGTTCACCGGTGCGTCCGAGTCGGCCTGCGTACCGCCGGCGGCGGACCCGAGGTAACGCCCGTCGAGCCACACGAGGTAGCTTCCCCGCTTACCGGTGATGGCGTTCAGGGACACGGTCTTCTCGGTGCCGTCGGGGACGAAGTCGCCGCGGTACCAGACATTGCCGTGGTGGTAGCCGTAGTCGTCGGAGTAGAGCACCGGCAGCGTCTTCGGCTTGATCGGGCTCGCGGTCGTGGTCTTGTCCGCGACCGTCCAGCCTTCGTCGCCGGCGGCGGGCGGCTCGGCCCGGTACCCCCAGCCCGACAACGCGGGCAGTGACACCGCGCGCGGTCCCGGGAGAGCACCCACCAGCGAACCACTCGGCGTGCGCCGGGTGTCGACGGGCCTGCCGCCGACGACCAGCCGGCGGGCCGGGCTGAAGACCTCCACGTCCCCCGGTGCGTCCGTGTCCGCGCGGAGGACCAGCCGGTCGTCCGCCATCCTGGCTTCGCGCACGACCGACGTGCCCCGGACCAGGACCGGCCCGGCCCCGGTGTCCAGCCGCCAGAACCGGGCGGCGGTCTCGTCGGTGCCGAGCAGGAGCAACGCCGGTGGCCGGCCGCCCCCGGAGACGAGCACCCGGGCCAGCCCGGCGTGGGTGTAGTCGAGGCGCAGGTCCTTGCCGTCGAACGAGCTGCGCACCTCGCCTTCCAGCACCCGGACGGACGGCGCCGACGGGTACCGCAGCACCGTCGTCCCCTGCTCGCCCGCACGCCCGTAAAGCACGGCGACGTCCCGGCCGCCGGTGGTCACGTGGGTCAGGATCTCCGACGTCGAGTACACCAGCCGCTGCCGGCCGAGGTCGTACCCGGCGACCAGGATCTTGGCGTCCCGCCCGTCGACCCGGACCGGCACCCGGTAGTCGCCGTCCGGCGTCGACCAGTCCAGCGTCGTCGCCACGTCGGTGCCGGCCCGCCGGTCGGCGTGGCGGACGAGGACGAACTGCGTCCGGGTGTCCGGGTTCGCCCGCGCCTGGGTGAACACCGCCGCGTCGCCGGACGTCGGGGCCGTGGCCGGGTCGGTCTTGGTCAGCGGCGCGACGGTCGTCATGAAGTACGCCTGGCGCTTGAACTCGTCGTACTTCGTGGTGAGCCCGCGCGGCTCGGTGATCGCCGCGCCGTAGTCATAGGAGGTGTAGACGTCGTTGGGTTGTGGCAACCAGCCCCACGACGTGCCGCCGTAGAGCATGTAGTAACCGAACATCGTCGCACCACTGCCGATGACGTTCGACTTGTAGTAGACCTTCATGTAGTCCGGCCCGGTCAGCGCCCGGCATTTTTCGTAGCCCGCGTTGTTCAGGTCGATCGCCCCGGCCTGGTACTCGGCGGCGTAGACCGGAGCGTCTTCGCGCAACCGCCGCGTGACACCTTCGCCCCAGGTCCCCCACGTGTCCGGATCGGGACAGTTGAACGCCTGGGGGTAGTCGTCGACGCCGGGGATCTGGACGGCCCCCTGTCCCGACGACCAGTTCGCCAGATCGGCGTTGCAGCAGTTGTTGTGCACGATCGGCACGTCGATCCCGTCGGCCCTGGCCTTCTGCTGGAGCTGTTCCATGTAGGCCGGGTCGACGTTGACGGCGTATTCGTTCTCCACGTTGTAGGCGATCACCGAACCACCGCGGGTGACCTGGTGCCGCGCCAGGATCGGGTTGATGTGGTCCAGCCATTCCCGGTAGGCGGCGGTGTATCCGGGGTCGCTCGACCGCGCGCGCCCGTCGACCGTCTTGAGCCACGCGGGAAATCCCCCGCCGGTGGTTTCGGCGTTGATGTAGGGCCCGGGCCGGGCGACCACGTAGAGACCGATCTCCTCGGCCATCCGCAGGAGCCGGTCCACGTCCCGGACGCCGCTGAAGTCGTACACCCCGGGCGCCGGCGAGTGGTATCCCCAGTGGAAGTACAGCGAGACGCCGGTGAACCCGGCCGCCCGGATCTTCTCCAGGATGTCGCGCCACAGCTGGGGGCTGGGCAACCGGAAGTAGTGGAACTCCCCGGACCACAGCATGAGCCGGCGGCCGTCGACGCTGAGCGAGTACCTGTCGTAGCCGACCTGGTGTCCCCGTGCCCCGGCGTCCGGCGACGCGTGCACCGGCGAACCGGGTGCGACGACCAGGCCCAGCAGCATCAGGAAAGCGACGAAGATCCTCATCGGCACCATCCATCGTCGAGGCGTTTCCGGGAGCCCGGCAGTCGAAGTGTTTCCATGGCACGTTAGGGCCGCGTCGCGGTCAACGCAATACTTGCGGTTCTGCCTTTGTCTCCGGTATATCCTGCGAAATCATCGAATGCCGGTACGTCGAATAGTCGAATAGTCGAATAATCGACGCGCGGAGAACGGCGAGCGAGCGTTCCGATTTCGCCGCCGGCGGAAATCTTTTCGCGGCCGGCTCGGCCGCGTCGTGGCCGGCCGTCGCCGGGGAGGTGTCCCCGCTTCGCTGAGCGCCCGCTTACAATGAACCCGTCCGCGCCTGCCGGCCGGGCGGCGGAGTGGGAGGATCACCGGATGTCGATGTCGCTGTCGGCCGAACTCTGGCCGGACGTGCAGCCGGAGACGGCGCGGCGGCTCATGCTGGCCGGCGTCGAAGCCTTCGCCCAGCGCGGCTACCACGCCACCACCACGCGGGACATCGCCGGCGCCGCCGGGATGTCGCCCGCCGCGCTCTACGTGCACTTCCCCTCCAAGGCCGCGTTGCTGTTCGCCATCAGCCGGTACGGCCACGAGCAGACCCTTTCGCTGGTCGAGAACGTCGTCGCCAAGGAGTCCGACCCGGTCGAGCGGATCCGGCTGATCGTCGAGGACTTCGTGGCCTGGCACGCGCGGCGCCACACGGTGGCGCGGGTCGTCCAGTACGAGCTGCAGGCGCTGCCCGAAAAGGAGTTCGAGGTGGTCGCCGCGCTGCGGCGCCGGATCGAGCGGATCGTGCGGGAAGTCATCGCCGAGGGCGTCGAGGGCGGCGTGTTCACCGTGGCCGACCCGCACGTCGCCGCGCGGGCGGTGCTGTCGCTCGGGGTCGACGTCGCCCGCTGGTACAGCGAGCGCGCCCGTCAGACGCCGGCCGCGCTGGGCACCGAGTACGGCGGGCTCGTGCTGCGCATGCTCGGCGTGTCCGGCCGATAGCGGTCATTCTCTGTCCGCTATTTCCGGCAGGGTGGTCTCGTGCACACCGTCCTGGACTCGCGGGCCCTCAACCGCGCCACCCTCGCCCGGCAGCTGCTGCTCGAACGCGCCGAGCTGCCCGTGCTCGACGCCGTCACCCACCTCGGTGGCCTGCAGGCGCAAGAGCCGCAGGAGCCGTTCACCGGGCTGTGGTCGCGGCTGCGCGCCTTCGCCCCGGCGACGCTGGACGCCCTGCTGACCGGACGGCAGGTGGTGCGGACCCACCTCATGCGCCGCACCGTCCACCTGCTCGCCGCCGACGACGTCCTGGCGTGGCGGAGCCGGTTCGACGCGATGCTGCGGCAGCGGGTCGTCACCACCTACCGCCGCGAACTCGAGGGCGTGGACTTCGCCGAGCTCGCCGCGGCGGGCCGGGCGGTGCTGGCCGACGGCGAGCCCCGCTCGATGGGCGAGCTCGCGCGGGCGGTCGCCGGCCGGTGGCCCGAGCCGGGCCCGCGCCCGCTCGGCGAGCTGCTGGTCGCCGCGTTGATCCCGTCGGCGCAGCTGCCGCCACGCGGGCTGTGGCGCACCAAGGCGGGCGTCCGGAACCTCCCCCTGGCCACGTGGCTCGGCCGCGACGTCGACCCCCTCGCCCCGGACGACGGCGTCGGCCGGACGCTGGTCCGCCGCTACCTGGCGGCGTTCGGCCCGGCGGCGACGGCTGACCTGCGCGCCTGGTCCGGCCTGACCGGTCTGCCGGCCGCGGTGCAGGCCGTGCGCGACGAGCTGGTGGTCTTCCGCGACGAGCGCGGCCGCGAGCTGCTCGACCTGCCGGAAGCACCCCGTCCCGACCCGGAAACGCCGGCGCCGGTGCGGTTCCTGCCCGCGTTCGACAACGCGATCCTCGGCTACGACGACCGGTCCCGCATCATCGACGACGCCCACCGCGGGCTGTCGGTGGCGGGCGAGCGGGTGGTCCTGCTCGACGGCCGCGTCTCGGCGACGTGGACGGTCGAGGAGGGCGCGGTCGTCGTGCGGCCACTGCGGCCCCTCACGAAGGCCGAACGCGGCGAGGTGGCCGCCGAGGGAAGCGCGCTGGCCGCGTTCTTGAGCGACGGCGAGACCGACCAGGTGCGACTGGGCTAACCCGCCGCCCTGGCGAACCGCTCCGCCACCTCCCGCAGCCGCTCGACCAGGCCCGGCGGCGCCTCCTCGACGACGAAGTCGAACCCCAGCTGCGCCAGGTGGTACGGCACCGCGTCCAGGTTGTTCGCCCCCGTGCGCAGCCGGCAGCTGTGCTCGTCCACCTCCTCCACGACGCCCGAGGTCGGCGGGACGCGCCGGGCCAGCTCGGCGGCCGGGGCGGCCACCCGCAGCACCAGCCGGTGCGGGTACACCTCCGTCGAAATCTGGCGGGAGACGTACTCCGCGAGGTCCGGAGCCGGCGGTTCGCGCGGCGTGAACCGGAAGCCCACCGCCGGCGGCCCCGCGATCCGGTCGACGCGGAACGTGCGCCAGGCCGCGCGGTCGAGGTCGAAGGCGACCAGGTACCAGCGGCGTCCCGTGTGGACCAGTCGCAGCGGCTCGACCGATCGTTCCGTCGCGGCACCGGAGGAGTCGGCGTAGGCGAACCGCAGCCGTTCCTGGTCGCGGCAGGCCGCGGCGAGCACCGTCAGCACCGAGGCGTCCACCGTCGGACCCGAACCGGGCAGGGCCACCGTCGCCGCCTGCAGCGCGCCGACCCGGGGCCGCAGCCGCGCCGGCAGCACCTGCTCCAGCTTCGCCAGCGCGCGCACCGACGTCTCCTCGATGCCACCGACCGTGCCGCTCGCGGCCGTGCGCAGGCCGACCGCGACCGCCACGGCCTCGTCGTCGTCCAGCAGCAACGGCGGCAGCGCCGCCCCCGCGCCGAGCCGGTAGCCACCCGCCACGCCCGGGGTCGCGTGCACCGGGTAGCCCAGTGACCGCAGCCGCTCGACGTCCCGGCGGATCGTGCGGACGTCGACCTCCAGCCGCGTCGCGAGGTCGGCACCCGGCCAGTCCCGGCGCGCCTGCAACAGCGAGAGGAGCCTGAGCAGGCGTTCCGCGGTGCCGTACATGGCACGCAGTGTGCCAGACATCGAGGACAGCAGCGGTCCGCGATCCGCCGGATCGTGCAGCCGAGCGGTCAAACACTTGCCAGGCACCGCCCCGGGCGGAAAGAGTGACGCATGCCGATCGACCCGCACGCCCTGCTCGCCGTCGCCCGCGAAGAAGCCGAACTGGGCAAAGCGGAAGGGGGCGTGCCGATCGGGGCCGCGCTGTTCGACACCGCGGGCACCCTGCTGGGCCGCGGGCACAACCGGCGCGTGCAGGACGGCGACCCGTCGATGCACGCCGAGACCGCGGCGTTCCGCAACGCCGGCCGCCGCCCGCACTACCGCGACACGATCATGGTCACGACGCTCTCGCCGTGCTGGTACTGCTCCGGGCTCGTCCGTCAGTTCGGTATCGGGCGCGTCGTCATCGGTGAGGCCGAGACGTTCCACGGCGGTCACGACTGGCTCGCCGAGCTCGGCGTGGAGATCACCCTGCTCGGCGATCCCGGCTGCACCGCGCTGATGACGGAGTTCATCGCCGCGCGCCCGGACCTGTGGTTCGAGGACATCGGGGTCGAGAAGTCCGAATAGGACAGTGTGTGACAGGAGCCGGTATGCCGTCATCCGTTCCGCTCGTGGACCTTTCGCCGTGGTTCGCGGGCACCTCCGAGGGCCGGGCCGAGGTGGCGGGCCGCATCGACCGCGCGCTGCGGGAGTCCGGCTTCCTGCTGGTCACCGGGCACGGTGTGCCGGACGACCTGCGCCACCGGACGCGTGAGCTGGCGCGGGAGTTCTTCGCGCTGCCCGAGGACGTCAAGCAGCGCTACGCCGTCACGGTCGGCGGCCGCGGCTGGCTGCCGCCGGGCGTCGAGGCCAACGGCTACGCCGAGGGCACCGAGACGCCACCGGACCTCAAGGAGTCCTACTCGGCGGGCGCGGACACCCGGACCGGCGTCGCGGAGGTCGACGGGTTCTGGTTCCAGCCCAACGTCTGGCCGCACGAGGTGCCCGGCCTCGGCGAGGCGGCGACGGAGTACATGCGCCGGATGCGGGCGCTGTCGGACCACCTGCTGGAGATCTTCGCCGCGGCACTCGGCCTCGCCCAGAGCCACTTCACCCGGCACACCGGGCACCCGACGTACACGTTCAACATCAACTGGTACCCGCCGATGACCCACGTCGGCCCGCCGGCGCCGGACCAGTTCCGGATCGGCCCGCACACCGACTTCGGCACGGTGACCGTCCTCGACCGCCAGGCCGGGCTCGGCGGCCTGCAGGTCTGCACGGCGGACGGCGAGTGGGAGGACGCCCCGTTCCACCCGGAGGCGTTCACGGTGAACATCGGCGACCTGATGGCCCGCTGGACGGGCGACCGCTGGCGGTCCACCCGCCACCGCGTCCTCCCGCCACCGGCAACGGCGCCGGACGAGGACCTGGTGTCGTTGATCTTCTTCTACGAAACCGACCACGACGCGCGGATCACGTCGCTGGCGCCGCCGCTGGGGACGCGCACCTACCCCGAGGTGATCGCTTCGCAGTACCTCAAGGAAAAGCTCAACGCGATCACGATGAGCTGACGTCCGGCTCGGCACAGACCGTCCGGTTCCGGCCCGCCGCCTTCGCCCGCAGCAAGGCCTGCTCCGCGGCCAGCAGCGCGTCTTCGAGCACGCCGTCGGCCGCGCAGTCCGCGACGCCGATCGAGACCGTCACCCCGACGAACTGCGGGCCGTCGCCCGAGGCCTTCAGGGCCACCAGCGTCGAGGCGATCCGCAGCCGGATGCGCTCGGCGATCGCCATCGCGTCGAAGCGGCCCGTGCCCGGCAGCAGCACCGCGAACTCCTCGCCGCCCGAACGGCCCACCAGGTCGGCGGCGCGGACCTCGTCGCGCAGGGTGCCCGCGACCGCGCGCAGCACCGCGTCGCCGATGCGGCCGCCGTAGCGGTCGTTGAGCAGGCGGAAGTGGTCGAGGTCGAGCAGCAGCACCGCCGGGCCCGGGCCGTGGCCGCCGAGCCGGTCCAGGCGGGCCTCCGCGGCGCCGCGCCAGGACGCGGCCGTCAGCACGCCGGTGCCGGGATCGAGGGTGACGTGGTCGCGGCGGCCGGCGCCCAGCCCGCCGCGGTGCAGCACGACTGTGGCCCCGGCCAGCAGCGGGACCAGCATCGGCGCGGCGACGGCGGCCCACGCGAGCGGGAGGCCGAACGCCGTCATCGCGGCGTCGAAGGCGTGCCCCGGCGCGGCTTCGCGCGGCCGGCGGGGCCCGTCGGCGCCGGTCACGAGCGCGGCGTTCACCGCGAGGAACACCAGCCCGGCGGCGGCGAGCAGGAGGACGGTCCGGGTGCCGAGGACGTCGCCGAGCGGGCGGACGCCGGTCGCGGTGAGGAAGGCGCCGGCGGCGAGCCCGGCCAGCGCCGTCGCCGCGGCGCCGAACACCTGCCGGTGCACGGGTTTTCTGCGGACCCGGAACCACTGGTGCAGTGCGGAGAGCACGACCAGTGCGGCGGCGAGCCCGGGCCGGAGCACGAGCACCCCGGCGAAGATCCACGGCGTGTCGACGCCGGGGCCGAGGAGGGTGTCCTCGCGGTGACGTTCGACCGGCCGCGCGAGTTCGGCCGACACCAGCATCCCGGCCGCGAGCAGCGCGAACGGCGCCAGCATCGCGGCGAGCGGCGGGAAGCGGAGGGCGGCGAGCACGACGGCGGCGACGGCGAGGACGTCGACCCCGACGAAGTACCAGACCTGGCCGCGGCGCGGCAGCCGCCACAGGGCCCACTGCCGCAGCGCCCAGCGCCGCGGGAGGAGGGCGGGCAGGGACCGGCCCGGGCGGCGTTCCCCGCCGGCGGCGACCGTGGAATCCCCCACCATTTCGGCAAAGTAGCCGGAATGCGGGCCCGTGTCACTCCGCCTTCAGGGGAATTTCACATCGTCGGCCCGGCCGGCTTCGTGGGTCATTTTCCGACCGGCGGAGGGTTGACACACAACATTGGTCCAGTCCACTGTGTGGTGGCACACCGTGCTCCTCCCGGGTTGATCCCGCCGCCTCAAACCGGAGGTGCTCCACCTGCGTCTTCGGAGGACTTCCATGCCATCAGTGCGCCGTCTGCTCACCCTCGCGACCGCGGCTTCGGCCGCGCTGGCGACCACGATCGGCCTCGCCCCACCGGCCATGGCCGCAGTCGACCCCGTGCTCGCCTCGCCGTACCTGTACCAGTGGAGCGGGCAGACCGGTCCGGCCGCGGCGATGTCCGCGACCGGCGTGAAAGCGTTTACCCTCGCCTTCGTCCTGTCCGACGGGACCTGCAACCCCAAATGGGACGGCACCCGGTCGCTGACCGGCTCCGACAAGACGATGATCCAGAACATCCGCAACGCCGGCGGGGACGTGATCCCGTCCTTCGGCGGCTGGTCCGGCACGAAGCTGGGCTCGAAGTGCACGTCGGCCTCGGCACTGGCGGGCGCGTACCAGAAGGTGATCGACGCCTACGCGCTCAAGGCGATCGACCTCGACGTCGAGAACACCGACGAGTTCCAGAACGCCACGGTGCAGGACCGCATCCTCAACGCCGTCAAGCTGACCAAGCAGAAGAACCCGGGCCTGCGCGTGGTCATCACCATCGGCACGACGACGACCGGTCCCGACAGCTGGGGCAAGCGCCTGATCAACCAGGCCAAGGCGATCGGCGCGGGCGTCGACGTCTGGTCGGTCATGCCGTTCGACTTCTCGAACGGCGGTGACATGGCCGCCATGACGAAGTCGGCGGTCGACGGCCTGAAGAACCAGCTCAAGACCACGTTCGGCTGGAACGACGACACCGCCTACCGGCACAGCGGCCTCTCCTCGATGAACGGCAAGACCGACAACGCGGGCGAGACCGTCACGGTGGCGAACTTCAACTCCATCCGCAGCTACGCGGCGAGCCACCACCTGGCCCGCTTCACCTTCTGGGCCACCAACCGCGACTGCGGCGGTGGCGGCGAATGCAGCGGCATCACCCAGGACAAGTACGCGTTCACCAAGATCGTCGCCGGCTACACCGGCTGACGCGGAGACCCGTAGTGGGGCTGTCGGAGGCCCTCTCGCCGGCATCGGGGTCGGCGAGGGGGTCTTCGCGGGTCAGCGCCGCCAGCCGCCGCAGTAGTAGGGGTTGCACTGGTACGGGTTCCAGCCGGAGGGCGACGGTTTCGTCGTCGACGGCGGAGGTGGCGGCGGCAGTTCGACCGTCACCGTCGGGGTGGGTGTCGGCGTCTTGCGGGCGTGCATCACCACCGGGGACGGCGTGCTGGTCTGCGTCGGCGCGGCCACCGCGGTCGACGGCGGGATCGCGGTCGCCGGCTGCAGCTGCGGGAACTGCGTGGAATCGGGCACGGGATCCGGCCGCGTGGCCAGCACGAGCACGAGCCCGCCCAGCACGACGATCACCGCGGAGGCCAGCGCCATCCGCGCCGCCCCGCTCTGCCGGACCTCCGGCTCGGCGTCCCGGCGTGCGGCCAGTTCGGCCGCGCGCGACCCGGGTCTGCGCGGCCGCGCCCCGGTCTGTCTGAGCAGTTCGTCGACCGTGACCCGGTCACGTCGTCTGCGCGCACGGCGCGTCATGCACGACCTCCACCCGAATACCCCCGCCGCCGCGCTCGCCCGCGGCCGCCTGATCCCCGGTGGATAGTAGAAACCCTTGCGGTAATTGTAAACGCGCTGATCGCAGCGGTCTCGTTATCGTTTCGAGACATCCGGATCGCGTTCCCGGCCGTAGCCGTCAACGAGCGGCGAACCGCCGCCGCAACCCCGCCACCCGCCGGGTCACCGGCGCGAACTCCGGCAGCTTCAGCAGCGCCAGCAACCCGAACGGCACGGCCATCCCGAGCAGCCCCTGCACCGGCAGCTTCACCCACGCCGCCGGGATCGCGCCGAGCGACGCCGGCACCGCGTGCCCCGCCAGCACCGCGGCCACCACGCCGAGCGCGCTCGCCGACAGCGTGATCAGGCCGACCCGCAGCGACCGCTTGCTGCGCAGGTGCCCGAGCCGGACCCACAGCCAGACCTGGCCGAGGACCGCGCCGACCACGAACCCGGCGCCGTTGACCAGCATGACGCCGTACACGACGTGCTCGCCGTCGAGCAGCCCGCGGCAGGCCAGCAGCAGCGGGATCTTCACCGCCGTCATCACGAGCATGATCAGCGTCGGCGTGCGGGCGTCCTTCATCGCGTAGAACACCCGCAGCTGCAACATGACCAGCGCGAACGGCAGCAGCCCGACGGCGGAGACGGCCAGGGTCTGGCCGAGCCGCTCGGCGTCGTCGAGGGTGCCGCGTCCCCAGGTGAAGATCGCGATGCCGATCGGCGTGCCGACCACGGCCAGCACCGCCGAAATGGGCACGAAGAGCACCGTCGACATCCGGGAGGCGAGCGAGAGGTCGCCGACGAGCGACACCGTGTCGCCGTCCGCGGCGGCGCGGCTCATCCGCGGCATCAGCGCTGTCAGCAGCGAAACGCCGAGGATGCCGTACGGCAGCTGGAACAGCAGGGACGCGTAGCTGTAGGCCGTGACGCCACCGCTGTTGCCGCCGGTCAGCACACGGGTGGTGACGACGAACCCGACGTGGCTGACGACGACGTACCCGAGGATCCACGCCGCGAGCCCGCCGAACTCCTTGATCCGCGGGTCGAAGCCCCAGCGCCAGCGGAACCGGAACCCGGTGCGCAGCAACGCCGGGATGAGCACGACGGCTTGGGCGACGATGCCGAGCGTCGTGCCGAGGCCGAGCACGAGCAGCTTCGGGTCGCTCATGTGGACCGGGTCGAGGGTCAGCTCCCCCGGCACGACGGCGAACACGACGAGCGTGCCGGTGACGACGACGTTGTTCAGTACCGGCGCCCAGGCCGGCGGGCCGAAGACGTTCTGCGCGTTGAGGATGGCCGAGAGCAGCGCGAACAGGCCGTAGAACAGGATCTGCGGCAGCAGCAGGTAGGCCAGCGCGGTGGTCAGCGCCGGGTTCGCCGTCGGAGACGATTTGTCGACGTAGAGCGCGGTGAACAGCGGGGCGATCGCCACCGCGACGGCCGTGCCGACGACGAGCAGCACCAGCGCCATCGTGATCAGCCGCTGCGTGTAGGCACGGCCGCCGTCCGGGTCGTCGTGGGAGCGGACCAGCAGCGGCACCACGACACTGGCCAGGACACCGCCGAAGAGCAGTTCGAACACGATGTTGGGCAACGTGTTCGCGACGGTGAAGGAGTCGTTGACGACCCCGGCCCCGACCACGGCGGCGAGCAGCAGCTTCGCGACGAACCCGGTGACCCGGCTGACGGCCGAGGCGACCGCCATCCGCCCGCTGGAGCGGGCCAGCGACGAGCCGGCGCCTTCCCCGCGGCCGGCGCTGACCGGCGAAGCGGGCGGCCGCGCGACGATCTGGCCGGCGAACTCGTCGTAGGGCCGCCGGGAGACGTCGAGGTCACGGGTGGGCCAGTGCGGGCCCCGCAGCTCGCTCGGGAGGAAGACCGTCGCCTCGTCGTCGGCCGGTGGTGGGTGCATGGGGGTAAGCCTGCCAGGTCCCCCGACCCGGAAGATATCGAACAGGCGAGCGACTTCACGACCGTGCGTGAGGCACGCCCGGCAGCTCAGGCGGCGACGGTGACGGCCAGCGCGGCGCGCCCGGCCTCGGTGAGCTCGGCGTCGACCCGCCCGGTGGCGCCTTCGACGGCGGGGCGGAGGTAGCCGCCGTGGGCGAGCGCGTGCGCGGTCATCTGATCGCAACAGGCGAATCCGTCGATGAAGAGGTCGGGCTCGCAGCTGCACGACATCTGCGCACGACCCGCGGCCACCGCCTTCAGCATGGCCATCGCGCGGTGGGTGAGCTCGACTCCTGAACCGGACACCGGCTTGCCTTCCCCTGAGGTTCGCTACTACCTGTCATTCGCCCATTGGGCCGATTGTGTTACTTACGGCACTATGACGTTTCGGGTGCGGGGGAGGTTCCGCGGCCGGAAAAGTCTGTCCCAGTGCAGACGCGCGCGCCGTCGCCGCCTGCTCGAATCGAGGCATGAAAGCACTGTTCAAGCAGGTGACGGCGGTGGCCGTGCTGCTCGTGGCCGGAGCCGGGACCGCGACGGCGGACGGGGGCCTGCCGTGGCGAGACTGTTACGACGGCTTGTCCTGCACCGAGATCGTGGTCCCCGCCGACTGGGACGAACCGGCCGGTGGCGCCACCGTCACCGTCCCGCTGCTGCGGATCCCGGCGCGCGAAGGGAAACTCGGCACCCTGCTGGTGAACCCGGGCGGCCCCGGGCAGGCGGTCCCGCTGTTCGCCGTGCCGGGTTACCGCGACCAGTTCACCGATCTCGCGGCGCGGTTCGACGTCGTGGTGTTCGACCCGCGCGGCCTCGACGTCACGTGCCCGGCGCCGACGCCCGCGCCACTGCCGGGCCCGCTGACCGAGCGGGCGTATGACGCCTACGCCGCGGCGAACGCGAAGTTCGCGGCGGACTGCACGACGGCCGCGGGCGCGGTCCGCGGTCACCTCGGCGCCGACCAGGTCGCCCGCGACATGGACGCGATCCGGGTCCGGCTGGGCGAGCGCCGGCTGAACTACTTCGGCAGCTCGTACGGCACGGTGTACGGGCAGGAGTACGCGGCGCGGTTCGGCTCCCGGGTGGGGCGCATGTACCTCGACAGCGTGCTGGACCACACCCGGCCCGACCCGGCGGCGTGGGCTCGCGCCGGCGCGGTGACGGCCGAGCGCAACCTGGCCCGGATGGCCCGCTGGTGCGCGGCGGAAGCAGGGTGCGCCCTGCACGGCCGCGACGTGCTCGCTGTGTGGGACGAGCTGATGGCAACACCGGACGCGGGCGCGATCGTGGCCTGGACGGCGGCCCGCATCGGCAGCGACGCGAGCTGGCCGGCCCTGACGGCGGGGCTGGCCTCGGCCGCGGCCGGCGACACGACCCCGACGACACCGCGCCCGTCCCCGCCCGACGCGCGGCTGGCCCGCACGGCGTTCTGCGCGGATTTCCCCGCTCCGGAAGGGTTTTCGGCGGCGAAGGAGGTGGAGGACGAGCTGCGCGCGGCGGCGCCCCGGCTGGGCTGGGCGGCACACCCGTGGCGGGTGACGGGCCACTGCGCGGGACTGCCACGGATCGGGCCGAATCCGCCGGAAGCGCTACCCCCGACGCCCCGCACCCTGGTGGCCAACGGCGACGACGACCCGCTGACCCCGGCGGACCACGGCCGCCGGGTGGCGGGGCAGCTGCACGGGAGGTATCTGCCGTCGGCGGGCGGGCATGCGCTGTACCTGCGGGGCAACACGTGCGTGCGGGGTCACGTGCACCGGTGGCTGTGGGAAGGGAAGTGGCCGGCGGCGGGGGCCCGCTGCTGAGGCGGGGACGGCGGTCGTGCGGTGGACGGGCGGGCGCGGATGGCGTGCCCGCCCGCGCCTCGTCTCACCTGGCCGCCGCCGCTGCGCGAAGGGCGGACCGGTTCGCGGGGTTGCGCCGCTGCGCCGCACAGCGCCCCAAACCCCGCGCCACCCCGCCTGCCCAGCCGGCCCCGCCCCGCCGACCCCAACCCAGCAGCCACCAAACCCGCACCGCGAACCGACTCACCCGAAGCCGCGCCAACCACTCCACCGGACGTGTACAACGTGCAAATGGCCACCGACCACCCACCCGGCCCGGGACCATGGCACCGCCTGGCCCGCCTCAGCCACACCCCGGCCGGCGACCTGCTCGTCGCCGCCGTCGCCGCGGTTGCCGTCCTCGGCCTCGGGTTGGCCGAACGCTCCGCCGCCGATCCGCTCGCCACCGCCGTTGCCGCGGCCGCCGTTGCCGCGCCTCTCGTGCTTCGCCGCCGGTTCCCGCTCGGCGCCGCCCTGGTCTGTGCCGCCGTTGTCGTCGCCGCCGCCGTTCCGCTGTGGCCCGGGCGGCTGGTCGCCATGGCCGCCTTCGCGTCCGCCGCCTTCCACCGGCCGCGGGCGAGCGTTCTCTGCTGGTCCGTCGGCTGGCTCGTCGTGCTGGCCGTCGCCGGGGTTCGTCCCGCGAATGCCGCCACCTACACCGATCTCGTGCTCCTCGGCGTCGCACCCGTCGCCGCCGGGTACGCGCTGCGGCTGCACCGGGACCGCGCCGAGCACGCCGCGCGGCTCTACCGGGCGGAGACGCGGCGGGTCGTCGCCGAGGAGCACGCCCGCGTCGTCCGGGAGGTGCACGATGCCGTCGGGCACCACCTCACCGTCATCCGGTTGCAGGCCACCGCCGTGCGCCACGTCCTCCGCGCGCTCCCGCCGGCCGCCGATCGGGCGCTGGCCACCATCGCCGACGCCTCGGCCGCCGCCCTCGCCGAAGTGCGGGCCGTGCTCCCCCGAAACGGCAGCTCACTGTCCGATTTGGACACGCTCGTCGAGCGCACCACGGGCCCGGACCGCACCGTCACGCTCACCCGGCGCGGCTCGCCGGACGTGCCGCCGCTGCTCGACCACGCCGGCTACCGGGTGGCCCAGGAAGCGCTCACCAACGTCCTGCGCCATTCCGACGCCACCCGCGTGGACGTCGGCGTCGACCACCGCCCGGACGCCGTCGTGATCACCGTCGCGGACAACGGGTCCACCACGCCCGGCGCCGCCGAAGGCACCGGGCTCCGCGGCATGCGGGAGCGGGCCCGGCTGCTCGGTGGCACCGTCACGATCGAGCCCGGCGAACCGACCGGCTGGCGGGTCGAAGCCCGGCTCCCGCGATGATCCGCACGCTGCTCGCCGACGACCAGGAGCCGGTCCGCTGGGCCCTGCGCCTGGTGCTCGACGCCGAAGAAGACATCGAGGTGGTCGCCGAGGCCGCCGACGGCGCCGAAGCCGTCGAGAAGGCCCGGTACTGCCGGGTCGACGTCGTGGTCCTCGACCTCCGCATGCCGCGCCTGGACGGGGTCGCCGCCATCCGCCGGATCGGCGAATCGGTCAACCCCGCGCCCGCGGTCGTCGCGCTGACCACGTTCGACGTCGACGAGTACCTGTTCGGCGCGCTCAAGGCGGGCGCGGCGGGCTTCGTGCTCAAGGACAGTGAACCGGCACTGCTGGTCGACGCCGTCCGCGCGGCGGCCCGCGGCCAGGGGCTGCTCGACCCGCAGGTCACCCGCCGCGCGCTCCGCCGGTTCGCCGAGCCGGCCCCGCGGCGCCGGGGCGGCCGGGACCTGCTCACGCCGAGGGAGCTCGAAGTGCTGCGTCACGTGGCGAAGGGCATGAGCAACGCCGAGATCGCCGGCGCCCTCGTCGTCGGCGAAGGCACGGTGAAGACCCACGTGGCCCGGATGCTGGCCAAGCTCGGCCTGCGCACCCGGGTCCACCTGGTGATCCACGCCTACGAGCACGGCCTCGTGGACGACCGCTGACTCAGGACAACCGCAGCTCCAGCGTCCGGGCCCACTCGCGCACGATCTGGCGACGCCGGCGCGCGTCGTCCGTCAGCAGGTTCGCCAGGCCCAGTCCGCGTGCCAGGTCCAAGGTGGCCTGGACCAGTTCCCGCACCCCCGGCCGGGACTCGTCGACGCCGAGGAGCTCCACCGTCACCCGGTGCGCCTCGCGGCCGACCCGGGCCTCCAGGGGCACCAGCACGTCCCGGAGGGCGTCGTCGGTCGCCGCCACCGCCCACAGCTGCAGGGCCGCGCGGAACAGCGGGCCCGTGTACAGGTTCAGCACCATCTCCACGACGCGCTCGATGCGGGACGCGCCGGTCGGGAGGCCGGCCGCCTGGGCCCGCAGCTCGTCGATCTGGGCCTCGCCGAGCAGGTCGACCGCCGCCACGACGAGGTCCTCCCGCGCCGGGAAGTGGTGCTGCGCCGCGCCGCGCGAGACGCCGGCGCGCTCGGCGATCCCGGCCACCGTGACGCCGTGCCAGCCGCGCTCGCCGAAGCTGTCGAGCGCGGCCTCGACCAGCCGCCGCCGCGTGGTGCGGCTGCGTTCCTGCTGGGGTTCGCGGATGCCGGTCAAGCCGGGTCCACCCAGAAGTCCAGCTGGAGGTCCTCTTCGGACCCGCCGACGCGGTACTTCGCGAAATCCGTGACGCCGGCCGCGCGCAGGATCTCGTCGTCGAGGAAGAAGTTGCCGGTCGCCTCGCGGCTCGGCTTGGTCAGGATCACGTGGGCCGCGTCGGCCACGATCTCCGGCGTCCGGCTGCGCGATGCCAGTTCCGCGCCGACGACGTTGCGGATCGCCGCGGTGTCGATCGTCGTGCGCGGCCACAGCGAGTTGACCGCGATCCCGTCGCCACGAAGCTCCGCCGCCAGACCGACGGTCACCAGGCTCATCGAGTACTTGGCGATGCTGTAGGCGAGGTGCCCGGCGATGAACCACTTCTCGTCGAGGCTGATCGGCGGCGACAGCGTCAGGATGTGCGGGTTCGCCGACGCGCGCAGGTGCGGAATGGCCAGTTTGGACAGCAGGAACGTCCCGCGCGCGTTGATGTCCTGCATCAGGTCGTAGCGCTTCATGCTGACCTGCTCGGTCGGCGTCAGGTCGATCGCGCTCGCGTTGTTCACCACGACGTCGATCCCGCCGAACTGCTCGACGGTCTTCGCCACCGCCGCGGCCACGCCGTCGTCGTCGCGGACGTCGCCGAGGATCGGCAGCGCGTACCCGCCCGCCTTTTCGATCGCCTCCGCCGCGGTGTAGATCGTGCCGGGCAGCTTCGGGTGCGGCTCGGCGGTCTTGGCCAGCAGCGCGACGTTCGCGCCGTCTTGGGCGGCCCGCAGCGCGATCGCCTCGCCGATGCCCCGGCTCCCGCCGGACATGATGAGGGTCTTCCCCGCCAATGTAGCCAAAACGACCCTCCTAGTAGGACTTCGGGAGCCCGAGGCTGTGCTGGCCGACGAAGTTGAGCACCATCTCGCGGCTGACCGGCGCGATCCGGCCCAGCCGCACCGCCGTGACCAGCGTGCCGAGACCGTACTCGGTCGCCAGGCCGTTGCCGCCGTGGGTCTGCACGGCCTGGTCGGTGGCCCGGATCGCGACCTCGGCGGCGGCGTACTTCGCCATGTTGGCCGACTCCCCCGCGCCGAAGTCGTCGCCCGAGTCGTAGAGCGACGCCGCTTTCTGCGTCATCAGCTTCGCGAGTTCCAGCTCGATCTTGATCTCCGCCAAGGGGTGCGCGAGGCCCTGGTGGGTCCCGATCGGGGTGCCCCAGACCTGCCGCTCGTTGGCGTACCCGACGGCCTTGGCCAGCGCGTACCGGGCGATGCCCAAGGAGAACGACGCGCCCATGATGCGTTCCGGGTTGAGGCCGGCGAACAGCTGCGCGATCGCCGCGTCCTCCTCGCCGACCAGCGCTTCGGCGGGCAGGTGGACGTCGTCGAGGAACAGCGAGAACTGGTTCTCCGGCGCGATGATGTCCATCGGGATCTTCGTGTACTCGAAGCCCGCGGTGCCGGTCGGGAGGATGAACAGCGCGGGCTTGAGCCGCCCGGTCTTCGAGTCCTCGGTGCGGCCGACGACGAGCACCGCGTCCGCCTCGTCCACCCCGGAAATGTAGACCTTGCGTCCATTGAGGACCCAGCCGCCGGCGTCGCGACGCGCGGTCGTGGTGATCTTGTGCGAGTTCGACCCGGCGTCCGGCTCGGTGATCGCGAAGACCATCCGCTTGGTTCCGTCGGCAATGCCGGGCAGCCACTGCTTCTTCTGCTCGTCGGTGCCGAAGCGGGAGATCACGGTGCCGCAGATGGCCGGCGAGACGACCATGAGCAGCAACGGCGACCCGGCGGCGGCGAGCTCTTCGAGGACCGCGGCGAGGTCGGCGATGCCCGCGCCCCCGCCGCCGTACTCCTCCGGGATGTTGACGCCGAGGTAGCCGAGCCGGCCGGCCTCGTCCCAGAGCTCGTGCGTTTTCTCGTCCGCGCGGGCCTTGCGGGCGTAGTACTCGTGCCCGTACTTGGCGCCCAGCTCGGCCACGGCCTTGCGAAGCGCGATCCGCTCCTCCGGCTCGACGAAGTTCATCGCGTTCATTCTGCTTCTCCCACCACCGCGAGGATCGTGCCCACTTCGACCTGTTGTCCCACCGTCACCGGCAGTTCCGCGACCACGCCGTCGGCGGGCGCGGCGATCCGGTGTTCCATCTTCATCGCTTCGAGCCACAGCAGCGGGTCGCCCGCCTTGACCGGGTCCCCGGCCTGGACGGCGAGCCGCACGACGGTGCCCGGCATCGGCGCGACCAGCGACCCGGCGGCCAGTGCGGCGTCCGGGTCGGCGAACCGCGGCTCGGCCCTGAGCGCCACCGAGCCGAGCGCCGAGTCCACATAGGACACGCCGTCGTGCCGGGCGACGTCGAAGGCACGCCGGACCCCGGCGACGTCCAGCACGACCCGGCCCGGTTCCGCGCTGACCAGCTCGGCCTCGAAGCCTTCCGCGCGAAGGCCGTCCCGGATCAGCGAGTAGACCACCTCGTACTCGCGGCCGGCCACGGTGAAGACCTTGCGCTGCCCGGCCGAGCGCACGTTGCGCCAGCCGCTGGGCAGCCTGCTCTGTGTCGTCGCGGCTGCCCGGTTGCCCGCCGCGTCCGCCAGCGCCGCCGCCAGCGCCGACAGCCGTTCGGTGTCGGGCGTGGCCAGCGGAGCGGCCAGGGTGTCGAGGCCGTGGCGGTCGAAGAACGCCGTGTCGGTCTCCCCGGCCAGGAAAGCCTCGTGGCGCAGGATGTTCACCAGCAGGTCGCGGTTGGTGACGACGCCGTGGATCTTCGCCGCGGCCAGGGCCTTCGCGAGCCGCCGGGCCGCTTCGGCTCGGGTCGGCGCCCAGGTGATCACCTTGGCGAGCATCGGGTCGTAGTGGACACCCACCACGGACCCGGTCTCGAAGCCGGAGTCGAGCCGCAGCCCGGCGCCTTCGCGGAACTGCCGGTCGACATCGGGCACCTCGAAGGTGTGCAGCGTCCCGCTTTGCGGCTGCCACCCGGCCGCCGGGTCTTCGGCGTAGAGCCGGACCTCGATGGAGTGGCCGACGGCCGGCGGCGGGTCGGCCGGCAGGCGCTCGCCCTCGGCGATCCGCAGCTGCAGCGCGACCAGGTCGAGGCCGGTGACGTTCTCGGTGACCGGGTGCTCGACCTGCAGCCGGGTGTTCATCTCGAGGAAGGAGAAGCGGCCGTCGGGTCCGGCCAGGAACTCGACCGTGCCCGCGCCGACGTAGCCGATCGCCTTGGCGGCCTTGCGCGCGGCCTCGAACAGCTCCTCGCGCATGGCCGCGTCGACGAACGGCGACGGTGCTTCCTCCACGACCTTCTGGTGCCGGCGCTGGATCGAGCACTCCCGCTCCCCCACCGCCCACACCGTGCCGTGCTGATCGGCGAGCACCTGGACCTCGATGTGCCGCCCGGTCTCCAGGTAGCGCTCGCAGAAGACAGTCGGGTCGCCGAACGCCGACGCGGCCTCCGCGCTCGCGCCCCGCACCGCCTCGGCCAGCTCGTCGAGCGAACGGACCACGCGCATCCCGCGGCCACCACCACCCGCGGACGCCTTGACCAGCAACGGAAGATCCTCTTCGGTGACCGACTCCGGGTCCAGTTCGGGCAGCACGGGCACCCCGGCCGCGGCCATCAGCCGCTTGGACTCCACTTTGGAGCCCATGGTCTCGATGGCCTCCGGCGGCGGCCCGACCCAGGTCAGCCCGGCGTCGAGCACGGCCCGCGCGAACGCGGCGTTCTCGGACAGGAAGCCGTACCCGGGGTGGACGGCGTCGGCGCCGGTCTCGGCCGCGGCCTTCACCAGCAGCTCGGCCCGCAGGTACGTCTCGGACGGCGCGTTGCCGGGCAGCCGGACGGCCGCGTCGGCTTCGCGGGTGTGCGGGGCGGCGGCATCGGCGTCGGAGAACACCGCGACCGTGCCGATCCCGGCGTCGCGGCAGGTGCGGAAGACGCGGCGGGCGATCTCGCCGCGGTTGGCGACCAGCAGGTTCTGGATCATCGCTCGCTCACATCCGGAAGACGCCGAAGCCCTCGGCGCCCTTCACTGGTCCATTGTGGATCGCGGACAGGCTCAGCCCCAGCACGGTGCGC
The DNA here is from genome assembly GCF_017308975.1 of Amycolatopsis sp. MtRt-6. GTDB lineage: Bacteria > Actinomycetota > Actinomycetes > Mycobacteriales > Pseudonocardiaceae > Amycolatopsis. The sequence continues at coordinate 51,006 of NZ_JADWPD010000008.1, forward strand.
GTGTCGCGCGGGTCGATGATGCCGTCGTCGTAGAGCATGCCGGAGAGGAACATCGGCATCGACTCGGCTTCGATCTGCCCTTCGACCATCGCGCGCATGGCCTTGTCGTGCTCCTCGTTGTATTCCTGGCCCCGGCTTTCGGCGGCGGCGCGGGCCACGATGGACAGCACGCCGGCCAGCTGGGCCGGGCCCATCACCGCGGACTTCGCGCTCGGCCACGCGAACAGGAACCGGGGATCGTAGGCGCGGCCGCACATCCCGTAGTGCCCGGCGCCGTAGGACGCTCCCATGAGGACGGACAGGTGCGGCACCTTCGAGTTCGACACGGCGTTGATCATCATCGCGCCGTGCTTGATGATGCCGCTCTGCTCGTACTCCTTGCCGACCATGTAGCCGGTCGTGTTGTGCAGGAACACCAGCGGCGTGTGGATCTGGTTGGCCAGCTGGATGAACTGCGCGGCCTTCTGCGACTCCTCGCCGAACAGCACACCCTGGGCGTTGGCGAGCACGCCGACCGGGTAGCCGTGGATGCTCGCCCAGCCGGTGACCAGGCTCGATCCGTAGAGCGGCTTGAACTCGTCGAAGTCGGAGCCGTCGACGACGCGGGCGATCACCTCGCGCGGGTCGAAGGGCACCTTGAGGTCGGTGGGCACGATGCCGAGCAGGTCCTCGGCGGCGTACAGCGGCTCGTCGTAGTCCGGCTTGGGCGAGGGCCCCTGCTTGGTCCAGTTGAGCCGCTTGACGATGTTGCGGCCCAGCCGGATCGCGTCCTGCTCGTCGACGGCCAGGTAGTCCGCCAGGCCCGAGGTCCGCGCGTGCATCTCGGCGCCGCCGAGCGACTCGTCGTCGGACTCCTCGCCGGTGGCCATCTTGACCAGCGGCGGGCCACCGAGGAACACCTTGGCGCGTTCCTTCACCATCACGACGTAGTCCGACATGCCCGGCAGGTACGCGCCACCGGCCGTGGAGTTGCCGAAGACCAGTGCGATCGTCGGGCAGCCCGCGGCGGAGGCCCGCGTGATGTCGCGGAAGATCCGGCCGCCGGGAATGAAGATCTCCTTCTGCGTGGGCAGGTCGGCGCCACCGGATTCGACGAGGTTGATCGACGGCAGCCGGTTCTGCGCGGCGATGTCCGCCGCCCGGAAGGATTTCTTCGTGGTCCACGGGTTGCTCGCGCCGCCCTTGACCGTCGGGTCGCTCGCCGAGATCAGGCACTCGACGCCTTCGACGACACCGATTCCGGTCACCAGGCTCGCGCCGACACGGTAGTCGGTGCCCCAGGCCGCCAGGGGCGAGAGTTCCAGGAACGGCGAGTCCGGGTCGAGCAGCAGCTCGATCCGTTCGCGAGCGAGGAGCTTGCCGCGCTTGCGGTGACGTTCGACGTACTTCTCACCGCCGCCGGCGACGGCCTTGGCGTGTTCGGCGTCGATCTCGGCGAGCTTTTCCAGCATCGCTTCGCGGTTCGCGCCGAACTCGGCGGCCCGCGTGTCCACTGTGGACCTCAGAGCAGTCACGACGTGTATCCCAATCGCTTCGCGGCCAGGCCGGTGAGGATCTCGGTGGTGCCGCCGCCGATGCCGAGGATCCGGACGTCGCGGTAGTGGCGCTCCACTTCGGACTCGCGCATGTAGCCGAGCCCGCCGTGCAGCTGGACGGCCTCGTTGACCACCCATTCGGCGGCCTCCACGGCGGTGTTCTTGGCGAAACAGGCCTCGGCGACGACTTCCTCGCCCGAGACGTGCCGGATCGCCGCCTGCCGGGTGTAGCTGCGGGCGACGTCGACCTTCCGCGCCATTTCGGTGAGCTTGTGCTGCACGACCTGCCGCGAGATGAGCGGACGGCCGAACGTCTCGCGCAGCCGGCACCAGTCCAGCGTCAGGTCGAGCGCGCGCTGGGCGTGCGCGTAGGCCTGCACGGCCAGGGAAAGCCGTTCGGTGACGAACTGGGTGGCCACCTGCGCGAACCCGCTGTTCTCGGCGCCGACCAGGTTCTCCACCGGCACCCGGACGTCCACGTAGGACAGTTCGGCGGTGTCGGAGCAGAGCCAGCCCATCTTGTCGAGCTTGCGGCTCACCGTGAACCCCGGCGTCCCGCGCTCGACGACGAGCAGCGAGAGCCCGTGCGCGCCGTCGCCGCCGGTGCGCACCACCGTCGTCACGAAGTCGGCGCGGCAGCCGGAGGTGATGAACGTCTTGGCGCCGTTGACGACGTACTCGTCGCCCTCACGGACAGCGGCGGTCCGGATCCCGCCGACGTCGGAGCCGCCGTCCGGCTCGGTCACGGCGAGGGAGCCGATCTTGTCGCCGCGGAGGGTGGGCCGCACCCAGCGTTCGATCTGGACGGGATCGTTCGCCTCGGCGATGTGCGGGACGGCGATGCCGCAGGTGAACAGCGACGCGAACAGCCCGCCGGAGCCGCCCGCGTAGTGCATCTCCTCGGCGACGACCAGCGCGTCCAGGTAGTTGCCGTCGCCCCCGCCGATCTCCTCGGGGAACGCCACCCCGAGCAGGCCGAGGTCCCCGGCCTTCCGGTGCAGGTCACGCGGCAGCTCGCCGGCCCGCTCCCAGTCGTCGAGGTGCGGGAGGACCTCCTGCTCGACGAACTTGCGCACGGTCCTGCGCAGCTCGGCCCGTTCGGGCGTCCGGAACGGATCGGTCACAGCAGGACCTCCGGCACATCGACCTCCCGCGACCGCAGCCACTCGCCGAGGGCCTTGGCCTGCGGGTCGAACCGCGCCTGCGACGCGACACCCTCGCCGAGAATGCCTTCGACGACGAAGTTCATCGCCCGCAGGTTCGGCAGCAGGAAGCGCGTCACCGGCAGGTCCGCGGTCTCGGGCAGCAGCAGCTTGAACTCGGCGACGGTCAGCCGGTGCACCAGCCACCGCCAGGCTTCTTCGGAGCGCACCCAGACGCCGACGTTGGCGTTGCCACCCTTGTCGCCGCTGCGCGCGCCGGCGATCGTGCCCAGCGGCACGCGCCACACCGGCCCGTGGCCGAGCGGCTCGGGCAGCGCCGGCTCGTCCACTTCGGACAGGTCCCGAGTGGACACCGAAGGCGCGATGTCGACCCGCATCCCGTCCGGCAGCACGGCCACGTGCGGCACCTGGCCTGCGTCCACGAAGGCCGCGGTGTAGACGCCGTACGGCGACGCGTCCGACGGCGGGGCGGTGACGTGGAAGCCGGGGTAGCTGGCCAGCGCGAGTTCGACGGCGGCGCCGGTGAACGCGCGCCCGGCCACCTTCGGGTCGGCGTCCTTGACGGCGACGTGCAGCAGGGCACTGGCGGTCTGCTCGGTGCCGGCGTCGGGGTGGTCGGTGCGCGCGAGGGTCCACCGGACGTCGGCGGGCGGCCGGTCCTTGAGGGACGCTTCGAGCTGTTCTTTGACGAGGGCGGCTTTCGCCTCGATGTCGAGTCCGGTGAGGACGAACGTCGTCTCGTTGCGGAACCCGCCGAGGCTGTTGAGGGCGACCTTGAGCGTCGGCGGCGGCGCTTCCCCGCGAACGCCGGAGACGCGGACGCGGTCCGGCCCTTCCTGGCTCAGCGACAGCGTGTCGAACCGCGTGGTGACGTCGGGTCCGGCGTACCGCGCGCCGGTGATCTCGTAGAGCAGCTGCGCGGTGACGGTGCCGACGTTGACCACACCCCCGGTGCCCGGGTGCTTGGTGATGACACTGGACCCGTCGGCCTCGATCTCGGCGATCGGGAACCCGGGCACGCCGATGCTGTGTTCGGTGAAGAAGGCGTAGTTGCCACCGGTGGCCTGGGCACCGCACTCGATGACGTGCCCGGCAGCGACCGCGCCGGCCAGGGCGTCGAAGTCGTCGCGCGCCCAGCCGTAGTGCGCGGCGGCCGGGCCGACGACGACGGAGGCATCGGTGACACGGCCGGTGACGACGACGTCGGCACCCGCGTTCAGGCATTCCGCGATGCCCCAGGCGCCGAGGTAGGCGTTGGCGGTCAAGGGTTTGCCGAGGTCCAGCTCCTCGGCGCGCCGGACGAGGTCGTCGCCTTCGACGTGCGCGATCTTGACGTCGAGGCTCAGTTTCCGCGCAAGCTCCCGGAGGGCATCGGCGAGTCCGGCGGGGTTCAGCCCACCCGCGTTGGCGACGATCTTGACACCCTTTTCCCGCGCCAGCCCGAGGTTTTCCTCCATCTGGCGGAGGAACGTCTTGGCGTAGCCGCGGGTGTCGTCCTTCATCCGGTCGCGGCCGAGGATGAGCATGGTCAGCTCGGCAAGGTAGTCGCCGGTCAGGACGTCCAGGGGCCCGCCGGTGAGCATCTCGCGCACGGCGGAGAACCGGTCGCCGTAGAAGCCGGACGCGTTGCCGATGCGGTAGGTCATGCGAACTGCCCCGGCTTCCGGCCGTTCCCCGGCGGGCCCGCGAAGGCCTGCGCGACGCTGAGCCACTCCTCGACGTCGGCGCCGTCGGCGACCAGGTCGGTGTCGGCGGGGTGCCGCCGCTGGGTGACGACGAGGCAGAAGCCGAGCGCGCTGCCGGTGAGTTTCTGCGCGGCGTCCTCGGGCCCGAAAGCCCAGGTGGCGCCATCGGGCGCGGTCAGCTCGACGCGGAACTCCTCGGCCGGCGGGGCGAGGGAGTGGACCTTGTAGGCGAAGTCGCGGGTCCGGGTGCCGAACCGGGCGATGTGCCACAGCCGCGCGGTGGGCTCGCGGGTGAGTCCGAGCGCGTCGAAGACGTCCTGGCCATGGGCCCAGGTCTCCATCAACCGCGCGGTGGCCATCGAGGCGGCGCTCATCGGAGGGCCGTACCAGGGCAGTTTCTGCCCGTCCGGCACCGCTTTCAGGGCCTGAGCCAGGCTTTTCCGACCTGCTCGCCACCCATCGAGAATCTCCTGCGGCGGCCGCTGCGCGCCTTCCTCGGCGCCGTCGTCGACGTAAGTCTCGCCGGCTTTGAGGAGTTCTTCGACCTCGGCCTGCCAGTTTTCGGGGTGCGCGGCCGCGATCAGGGCCTTGCGGTCGGTCCAGGCCAGGTGGGCGATCTGGTGCGCGATCGTCCACCCCTCGGCCGGTGTCGCGCGCGCCCAGTCTTCGACGGGGAGCGCCGCTACCACGTCGTCGATCGTCTGTGTCTCCGCGTCGAGATCCGCGAGGATCACGCCGAGGTCCGCCATTGCCACGCCTCCTTGCGTCCTGCTTGTCAGCGTGGCAGCCGGGGTCGGAAAAATCAAGCACGCCTGATTGTTTTGGTTTCTTGTGACTGGGGTCACTTTGGCTGGGTTTCAGGCACGGCTTCGCCGTGGCGTGGGAAATCGGCGCTCCACGGGGTTGCGTCCCGCTGTGGTTGGCAGCGCCGATTCCCCACGCTTCGGTTGCCCTGCCGTGGTTTCCGGTGTTCTCGGGTGCGGACAGCGGCTTTACCTTTTGTTCCCACCGCATCGAGTGATGACCCTGTGTTCGATCGCCGGTAGCTTGGAGACATGACCAACGACGCGACCCAGTCCCCCGAGGCGGTGGCTCTCGCCGACCGCATCGGCGAACTGGTCGCGTCGATGCGGTCCGCTGAGGCCGAACTTGGTGCGGTGCTGGTGGAAATCGAACAGCGGGGTGTGATGGAGCTGTTCGGCTACCGCTCCGCTGCCCGGCTTATGGAGCACCTCGCCGATGAGCCGAAGCCGGCTACGGAACGGCTCGTCAAACGCGCCCGCCTGCTCAACCCCGGCCGGAACCTCGACGGCAGTCCCATTCCTGCCTTGGCTCCCGCCACTGGTGTTGCGGCTCGGGCGGGGCGGTTGAGCAACCCGATGATCGATGTGATCACCTCGGTGCTGGCTCAGGTTCCGCCCGAGCATGGTGTGAGTGCCGAGGCCAACCTGCTGGCTTTCGCCGAGGAGGCCGGGCACAAGCAGGTCGCCGCCCTCGGCGCCCGCATCCTCGCCCACCTCGCCCCCGACGGCCCCGCACCCGACGACACCGAACCCACGGCTCCGACCCGGGAGCTGTTCCTCCGTCGCAAAAGAACCGGGATCTGGGAACTGAGTGGCCGGTTCGACGACGAAACCGGCACCCGCGCCCACGCCCTGCTGGATGCTCTGGCCGAGCGTCGCTCCGGGGATGAGGGTCCCGACTTCCGCACCGCCCCGCAGCGTTACGGGGATGCTTTCTCTGATGCCGTCGACCTGGCTCTGAATTCTCCGGAGTTGCCGATGCAGGCCGGGGAACGAGCCCACGTCATGGTCGCCGTGTCGTTCGAAGACCTGAAATCCGGTGTTGGCAAGGCCACCCTCGGCGACACCGGCACGATGACCGCGGCTGAGGCCCGGGTGCACGCCTGCGACGCCATGATCATCCCCGCGGTGCTGGGCGACAAGAGTGAACCGCTGAACCTCGGTCGCCTCCGCCGGTTGATCTCCGCCGGGCTGCGCCGCGCGTTGTTCCTCCGGGATCGGGGTTGTGCGTTCCCGGGGTGTCATCGGCCGCCCCGGCATTGTCAAGGTCACCACATCCGGCACTGGGCAGATGGCGGCCCCACCGATCTCACCAACCTGGTGCTGATGTGCGCTCACCACCACCGGTTGCTGCACCGCTCGGGCTGGGAAGTCCGCATCGCCACCGACGGCCTCCCCGAATTCCTCCCACCGGTATTCATCGACCGTCGCCGCAAACCCAGGCGCAACAACCTCCACGAACCACTCCCATCCACAGCCTGAACACGGGAAAAGGCCCGCAGCCCAACGGCTACGGGCCCACACCCACGTCACCTTGAGCCAGCGAAGCGCTTCCGAGAGACCCCACCCAACAGCCGTCCAAGCCCCACCCGAAAGACCCCACCTCACCCACCCAGCCAGCCAGCCAGCCAGTCAGTCACCGCAGCGAAGCCACCGTGCTGCCCATCCCAACCCGCGCCAACCTCACCCAGCCACCCGACCCGCCGATCACGGCCGAGCCACCCACCCCGACAGTCCCACTATTGACATCTTGCCAGTAGCGCCGCTCTGCAATAGCTTCGTCGCATGGCCGACTACGCCGAGATCACCTACGCCGTCGCGGAGCGGGTTGCCACCGTGACGCTCAACCGCCCTGAGGCGCGCAACGGCTACACGATCCGGATGGCCGATGAGCTCAATGCCGCCATGGACCGCGCCGATCGGGACGAGGACGTCCGCGTTGTCATCCTGACCGGAGCCGGCAAGGACTTCTGTGTTGGGGCCGATCTCTCGCAGGGTGGCTTCGACTTCGACCCCGAAAAGGGGCCCGGTCAAGCCTGGCAAGAACCCGCCGGCCGGTGTTCGAAGCGGATCTTCACCATGAACAAGCCCGTCATCGCCGCCCTGCATGGGGCCGCCGTGGGGGGTGGGCTCACCATCACTCTCTCGTGCGACTACCGGCTCGCCTCCGATGACTCGCGGTTCGGCTTTGTCTTCACCCGGCGCGGGATCTACCCCGAAGGCGCGTCCGCTTGGTTCCTCCCCCGGCTCGTCGGGATGGGCACCGCGCTCGACTGGATGATCAGCGGGCGCGTCTTCGATGTGGCCGAGGCATACCAAAAGGGCCTGGTGCACAACGTCTTCCCCACCGGCACAGTGGTGGACGAAGCACGGAAACTCGCCCAGGAGATCGTCGAGACGACCGCGCCGGTTTCGGTCGCCGTCACGCGGCAGCTGCTCTACCGGATGGCCAGCGCCGAGTCGCCGTTCCCGGTGCACGAGCTCGACTCGAAACTGATCGGCGGGCTCGGCGCGAACCCGGACGCCGTCGAAGGGGTCATGTCGTTCCTGCAGAAACGGCCACCCTCCTTCGGCATGCGTGTCGAAAAGGACCTGCCCGGCTACCTGCCCTGGCTGGAGAAATGACCACCTATCCCCCGCAGCCCTGGCACCTGGTCGCCGACGCGCACCTGTCGATCTGGCGGGTCCCCGCGCGGGACGTGCACCCCGGCGCGCTCTCCGTCGCCGGGTACACCACCGTCTTCACCGCCTGGATCGCCTACCGCGCCCCCGGGCAGCTCAGCTACCACGAGCTGCTCGCGGCCGTCCCGGTGCGCGGGACGCCGGCCACCCGGACCACCTGCACGATCACGCAGATCTGGGTCGACTCCGAGGTCTCCCGCCAAGGCGGCCGCGAACTCTGGGCCATCCCGAAGGACCTCGCCGCCCTGCAGTTCACCGATCGCACCCACACCGCGGCCACCGACGACGACTGGATCGCCACCGCGGCCTTCACGCCGAGGCCGGGCTCGCCGCTTGCCCTCCCCACCCGGTTCGACGTCCTCCAGGACCGCGACGGCGTTCCCGTACGGACCCCCGTCGGCGCGAAGATCCGGCCGCGGCTCGCCGCGGCCGACTGGTCGGTCAACGCCCGCGGTCCGCTCGGCTACCTGGCCGGCCGGCGGCCGTTCCTGAGCCTCGCCCTGCCCGGCGCCGAGCTGCGGTTCGGGGCTTGAGCAGCACCTCTGGGTGATCACGTCACCTCGCCAGAGTGAACTCGGGACACGCCATCTGGGGTCCCGTGCACACCCCGACCCCTACATGTAGTCTCTCAACACCGGCAGCCCCCAGCGACGGGGAGACCGCTGCGGAGGGTCGCCGGGCAGCTTTGGAGAAACCGCAGCGCACGGCCTCATGCGGCCGTGTGGCGATCGAACGCGCCCGAAAACTTGGAGACACGCATGTCAGTCGAAACCGGTCAGCGGCCTTCCGCGACCGCCTCACCCACCGCGATCCGGGTCATCCGGCGGGACGGCAGCGTGTCGCCGTTCGACGCCGGGAAGATCTCGGTCGCGCTGACCAAGGCGTTCCTCGCGGTCGAGGGCGGCGACGCCGCCGCGTCCTCCCGCGTGCACCACGTCGTCGCCGAGCTGACCACGCAGGTCGAAACCACCCTGCTGCGCCACGCCGGGCCCGAGACCGCCCTGCACATCGAGCAGATCCAGGACATCGTCGAGCTCGCCCTCATGCGCGGCGAGCACCACAAGGTCGCCCGTGCCTACGTCCTCTACCGCGAGGAGCGCGCGAAGGCCCGCGAGGCCGCGAAGCCGGCCGCGGCCGAGGTCGCGCTGAACGTCAAGGGCGCCGACGGCGTCCTGCGCCCGCTCGACTGGGCCCGCGTTTCCCACGTCGTGGGCGAGGCCGTCGCCGGCCTCGAAGACGTCACCGCCGAGCCGGTGCTGGCCGAGACCAAGCGCAACCTCTACGACGGCATCAGCGCCGACGAGCTGGCCCTGGCCCAGATCATGGCCGCCCGCGTGCTCGTCGAGCAGGAGCCGAACTACTCCTACGTCTCCGCCCGCCTGCTGCTGGACAAGCTGCGCGGCGAGGCCCTCAGCTACCTCGCGAAGAAGCCGCGTCAGGCCAGCCAGGACGAGATGGCGACCGAGTACCCCGCGTACTTCCGCGCCTACCTGCGCCGCGCGATCGAGCTGGAGCTGGTCGACGGCGAGCTGCAGCGCTTCGACCTGGACAAGATCACCGCCGCGATCCGGCCCGAGCGCGACCTCGACTTCGGCTTCCTCGGCCTGCAGACGCTCTACGACCGGTACTTCCAGCACCACGACGGCACCCGCTTCGAGCTGCCGCAGGCGTTCTTCATGCGCGTCGCCATGGGTCTCGCCATCCGGGAAGACGACCGCGAAGCCCGCGCCATCGAGTTCTACGAGCTGCTGTCCAGCTTCCACTTCATGGCCTCGACGCCGACGCTGTTCAACTCGGGCACCACGCGCCCGCAGCTGTCGTCCTGCTTCCTGACCACGGTGGACGACGACCTGGACTCCATCTTCCAGGCCTACAAGAACAACGCGCTGCTGGCCAAGTACTCCGGCGGCCTCGGCAACGACTGGACCCCGGTCCGCGGTCTCGGCGCGCACATCAAGGGCACCAACGGCCAGTCGCAGGGCGTCGTGCCGTTCCTCAAGATCGCCAACGACACCGCCGTCGCGGTCAACCAGGGCGGCAAGCGCAAGGGTGCGGCGTGCGCGTACCTCGAGACGTGGCACGTCGACATCGAGGAGTTCCTCGACCTGCGCAAGAACACCGGTGACGACCGGCGCCGCACCCACGACATGAACACCGCGAACTGGGTGCCGGACGAGTTCCTCCGCCGCGTCGAGGCCGACGCGCAGTGGACGCTGTTCTCGCCGAACGAGACGCCGGACCTGCACGACCTCTACGGCAACGAGTTCGCCCAGCGCTACCGCGAGTACGAGGCCGCCGCCGAGCGCGGCGAGATCAAGGTGTTCCGCCGGGTCCGCGCGGTCGACCTGTGGCGCCGCATGCTGACCATGCTGTTCGAGACCGGCCACCCGTGGATCACGTTCAAGGACCCGTGCAACCTGCGCTCGCCGCAGCAGCACGCCGGCGTCGTGCACTCGTCCAACCTGTGCACCGAGATCACGCTGAACACCAACAGCGAAGAGGTCGCGGTCTGCAACCTCGGCTCGGTGAACCTGCTCAAGCACGTCACCCCCGAGGGCCTGGACACGAAGCGCCTCGAGAAGACCGTGCGCACCGCCGTCCGCATGCTGGACAACGTGATCGACATCAACTTCTACACGATCCCGGAGGCGCGCCGCTCCAACCTGCGCCACCGGCCGGTCGGGCTGGGGCTGATGGGCTTCCAGGACGCGCTGTTCGAGCTGGGCCTGCCGCTGTCGTCGGAGGCTGCCGTGCAGTTCGCCGACACGAGCATGGAGCACATCTCCTACTACGCGATCTCGGCGTCGACCGACCTCGCCGAGGAGCGCGGCCAGTACCAGTCGTTCGAGGGATCGCTGTGGAGCAAGGGCATCCTGCCGATCGACTCGATGCAGCTGCTCATCGACGCGCGCCAGGGTGACAACCTCGACGTCGACCTGTCCACGACGCTGGACTGGGCGCCGCTGCGCGAGCGGGTCAAGACCGTCGGCATGCGCAACTCCAACGTGATGGCGATCGCGCCGACCGCGACGATCTCCAACATCTGCGGTGTCGGCCAGTCGATCGAGCCGCTGTTCCAGAACCTGTACGTCAAGTCGAACATGTCCGGCGACTTCACCGTGGTGAACCCGCACCTGGTCCGCTCGCTCAAGGCGCGCGGGCTGTGGGACGAGGTCATGGTCAGCGACCTCAAGTACTTCGACGGCAGCCTCGGCCAGATCGACCGCGTGCCGGACGACCTGAAGGCGCTGTACGCGACGGCGTTCGAGATCGAGTCGAAGTGGCTGGTGGACGCCGGTTCGCGGCGCCAGAAGTGGATCGACCAGGCGCAGTCGCTGAACCTCTACATCGCGGCGCCGAGCGGCCGCAAGCTCGACCAGCTCTACCGCTACGCGTGGCACAAGGGCCTCAAGACCACGTACTACCTGCGGGCGCAGTCCGCGACGCACGTGGAGAAGAGCACCCTGCGCGGCACCGACGGCAAGCTGAACGCCGTCTCGGCCACCCCGGCCGCCGTGGCCCCCGCGGCCACCCCGGCCCCGGCCCCGGCCCCGGCTCCCGCGCCGACGCCGACGCCGTCGCCCAAGCCCGAGCCGGACGTCGACTTCGTCGCCACCGACGGCGCCGCCTGCCGCATCGACGACCCCGACTGCGAAGCCTGCCAGTAAAGGAATCCCTGCAGAAATGACCAACGTGGAGACGACGGACGCGACCGGCCTCGGGGAGATCGAGGTCGGCGCCGCCCGGATCAACGTCGACGACAAGCGCATGATCAACGCGCGCGCCGACGTCAACCAGCTGCTGCCCATGAAGTACAAGTGGGCGTGGGAGAAGTACCTGGCCGGCTGCAACAACCACTGGATGCCGACCGAGGTCGCCATGCAGGCCGACATCGCGCTGTGGAAGTCGCCGGACGGCCTCACCGAGGACGAGCGGCAGATGCTCAAGCGCAACCTCGGCTTCTTCGCGACCGCGGAGTCGTTGGTGGCCAACAACATCGTGCTCGCGGTGTACCGGCAGATCACCAACCCCGAGTGCCGCCAGTACCTGCTGCGCCAGGCGTTCGAGGAGGCCGTGCACACGCACACCTTCCAGTACATCTGCGAGAGCCTCGGCCTGGTCGAGGGCGAACTGTTCAACATGTACCGCGAGGTTCCGTCCATTTCGGACAAGGACGCGTGGGCGCTGAAGTACACGCAGAACCTGGAGAACCCGGACTTCGAGACCGGCACGCCGGAGGCCGACCAGGCGTTCCTGCGTGACCTCGTCGCGTTCTACGTGATCTTCGAGGGCATGTGGTTCTACACCGGCTTCGCGCAGATCCTGTCGCTGGGCCGCCGGAACAAGATGGTCGGCATCGCCGAGCAGTACCAGTACATCCTGCGCGACGAGTCGATCCACCTGAACTTCGGCATCGACTGCATCAACCAGATCAAGATCGAGAACCCGCACCTGTGGACCGAAGAGTTCCAGGCCGAGGTGCGCGGGATGCTGCAGGAGGCGTGCGAGCTGGAGGTCAAGTACGCGCGCGACACCATGCCGCGCGGCATGCTCGGGTTGTCGGCGCAGCTGTGCGAGCAGTACATGCACTTCATCACCGACCGGCGCGCGCAGCAGATCGGCCTGCAGCCGATCTTCGGCGAGACCGAGAACCCGTTCCCGTGGATGTCCGAGGCGATGGACCTGAAGAAGGAGAAGAACTTCTTCGAGACCCGCGTGATCGAGTACCAGTCGGGCGGCGCCCTCGACTGGGACTGAGCTCCCGGTACGGCCGGCCCCGTCCTGGTTCGCCAGGGCGGGGCCGGTTTTTTTGCTCCGAACCGGGCCCTCGCTGCCTCCGTCCGGCCTGGCACGCCTGCCCGCATGGCTGCCCGTTCGGCCCCTTCCGCACGGCCGGGAGCGGGGCACGATGGACCGGTGCGCCGGGACAAGGCCGAAGCGGAGACCGGTGGGCCCGCCGACGCCGAACACACCCGGGCGCGGACCGCCGATCCGGCAGGTCCGGCGCCCGCGACCGGCGCCGACCGGTCCGGACGTCCGCGCGTGCTCACCAGCAGCCCGCGCGCGATCCTCGCCCTGCAGAGCGCGGCCGGGCAGAGTGCCGTGGCCCGGCTGCTCCAGCCCTCGGCACCGGCTTCCGCGGAAAACGTCAGTGTGCAACGGCAGGAAGAACCGGCGCCGGCCCCGGGCCGGACGCCGGCCACCCCGGCGCCGGCCGCACCGCCACCCGCTCCGGCTGATTCGCCCGCACCGCGGGCCGCCACCGCGACGCTCGAGCCGCCGGCAGCGGAAACGGGCGCGCCACCACAAGCCGCCACCGCAACGGTCCAGCCGCCGGCAGCGGAAACGGGCGCGCCACCACAAGCCGCCACCGCAACGCTCGAGCCACCGGCACCTCAGGCGAGCGCGCCACCACAAGCCGCCACCACGACGCTCGAGCCACCCGCACCACAGGCAAGCGCACCACCACAAGCCGCCACCACGACGCTCGAGCCACCCGCACCACAGGCAAGCACGCCACCACAGGCTGCCACCGAGAGCGGCTCGGCCGAGCTGGACGGCAAGGTCGCCGCCCGGCGGAGCGCCGTCTCCGAGGCGTCTGCGGGGCGGCAGGCGCAGGTCCGGGCGGCCGCGGCGGCGGCCGGTCAGGTGATCCGGGCCGCGGCCCGGACCGAGCAGGAGTCCGTCCTGGCCACGCTGGACTCCGCGCTGGCTCGCGTCCGCTCCGGGTTCGCCAGTGCCCGGGACGGGATCAACGCCCAGCGCCGGACCAAGCTCGCCGAGGTGGGTGACGCCGCCCGCGAGAAGAACACCGCCCTGGACGCCGCGGTGGACCGGCACAAGGCCGCCTTGCTGAAGGCCGCCGGTACCCGGGCGCAGGCGGCCCGGAAGTTCGGTGCGGACGAGGCCGCCCGCGCGATCCGGGAATGCGGGACGCGCGCGGGGCGGGCCCGTGCCGTCGGCGAGCAGAAGGCCCAGCAGTACCAACCGGCGGAACGGGGACCCCGGATCGCGGCCGAAGCGCGCGAGATGGCCGGGGACGCGGCCGGGAAGATCGAGGCGGCCGGGCAGGAGGTCGCCGCCGCGGTCCGCAAGGACGGGACCGACCTCGCCGAGAAGTTCCTCCGCGAGGGGCGGGACAACGCCGAGAAGTTCGAGGAAGCCCGCCGGGCCGGGCACAAGAAGATCGAGGCCGAGCGGCGCACCGCGGCCGACGGGATCGGCAAGTCCGCGGACGACGCCATCGACGGCCTGCGCCGGTCCGCCGACCGGCTGACCGAGACCCTCACCCGGCAACGGGCCGAACTCGGTCCGGCGCTGCGGCAGCTCGGCGAGGCCGGGGCGACCGGGATGCGGACGCAGGGCGAGAACGCGGCCCGGCAGATCGACGCGCAGACCGCCGACGCCAACGCCTCGATCGACACCTTCGCCACGCAGGTGGCCGGCGCGCTCCGCGGCGCGCCGGCGAGCGCGGCCGCGCAGGTCGTCGCCGAGGCCGACACCCAGCTGGCGGCCGGCCTCGGCGAGTTCGACAGTGCGCAGGAAGGTCAGGTTTCGCAGGCCGGGCAGGCGTTCGACACGGGCGCGGCGGACACGGCAGGCCGCATCTCCGCCGGGACCGCGCAGGTCTCCCAGCCGGTCGAGCAGGCCGCGGCCGACTTCGAAACCCGGGCCGCGGACACCATGAGCCAGACCAACGACACCATCGCCAAGGCCGCCAAGGACGCGACGGACGGGATCGCCGCCGCGGTCACCGAGACCGACCGGGAGCTGGGCACGGCCGTCACCGATGCCGACGCGGGCTGGGGCAGGCAGCTCGACGAGGGCCGCACCCAGGCGGCGAAGAAGGTCGACGACACCTTGGCGGCGCAGGAGAAGGTGGTCACCGGGCTCGGCGCGCAGATCGACAAGCGGGCCCACGAGATCCAGGACGAGAGCTGGCTCAGCCGGGCGGCCCACTTCCTGGGTGGCGTCCTGGTCGGCTTCCTGCAGGAGCTGTGGGATTTTGTCAAGGTGCTCGCGTGGATCGTGCTGATCGTCGTCGCGGTGATCGTCGTGGCGGCCCTGATCATCCTGGCCATCGGCGGGATCGCGCTGCTGCTCGAGGCGATCGCCGCGGTGGCCGCGTTCCTCGCCGCGGCGGCCGGGGTGATCAAGGTGATCCTGATCGTGCTCGCCGTCGTCGGCGTGATCGTCCTGGTCGCCATCGCCGCCTGGCGGCTCTACCAGGCGTGGGTGCGGGACGACCTGTCCGACTACGAGCGCGGCAAGCTCGTCGGCCGCTCGGTGTTCGACATCCTGTCGATCCTCGTGCCCGGCCGGGTGCTGAAGTTCCTCGGCGAGGTCCGGTGGCTGCGCGCCCTCGTCGCGTCGGCCGGCGGAGGCACCCGGTTCGTGATGCTCCTGATCTGGGCGCGCGGCGACCTCGTCGCGGTGCGGGCGATCGTCGCGGAGATCCGCACGATCGAGGAGATCATGCTGATCGTCCGCCGGACCGCGAACATCACCGAGTTCCTCGAACTGCGCACGCTGGTCGGCGAAACACCCCGGCTGATCCGCCTCCTGCGGCAGGCGCCGAACGTGGCGGAGCTGCGCGCCGTGGTCGGCGCGCTCGGCCGGGACTCGGCGTTGCTGGACGATCTGCTCGGCAGCGCGAGCTGGACCGAGGTCGCGCAGCTGGTCCGGAACGTGACCGCGGCCGGCGGCGACGCCGCGCTGATCCGGACCATGGTCGGCAAGGCGGGCTCGGTCGCCGAGGTCAACCGGCTCCTCGGCATCGTCACCGCGGCCGGCGGTGACGCGCCGATGCTCGGCAGGCTGCTGGCCGGCACCGCGAACCCGGCCGAGCTGACCGGGCTGCTCACCCGCCTGCGCAACGACGCGCCGCTGCTGGACGAGCTGATCAAGGCGACCGACGACATCGCGCAGCTGGACAAGATGCTCACCGCGCTGGCCAACGACGGCGGCCTGCTCCGCACGCTGCTGACCAACGCGGGCGGGAAGCCGGGTGCCGCGATGCTCGCGGAGCTGATGGACCTCGCGGTCGCCCGGGGGAAGGCGGCTTCGGAGGTCGCGGACCTGGCGGCGCAGGCGGCCGGCAACGCCACCGAGTTCCAGCGGCTCGGCAACCTGGCCAAGCTGTTCCACGCCCGCACGCCGGCGCCGACCACACCGGGACCGGCGATGGGGCCCTACCCGAGCTCGAACATGACGCACTTCCTCGACGAACACACCATCGCGCACTACGACTTCACCAAGACCGGCGCGAACGGCCAGAGTTTCTGGCCCAGCGGGCACACCGCGGCGGACGTCCAGGCCGAGCTGCAGAGCGCGGTCAACCTGCTCGACAACCCGGGCGCGGTGGTCGATTCGATCTCCATGGGACCGACCGGGCTCGCGCGGCCCACCCCGCTGCGGGTGCTGAACGGTGCCCAGCCGAACTCGGTGGTCACGGCCGGCACCATCAAGGGACCGGTCCGGTTCACCCTGCCGAGCGGGATCCGGGTGCAGTTCGGCACCCAGCTGCCGAACGCCAGCCCCGGCATCGGGCAGTTCTTCCCGCTGCCGGGCAGCCCCGGCGTCGAGCACCTGTCCAAGGCGCTGCTCGACGCCATCGCGAAGATCGTGGGATAGGGTTGACCATGCCAGTAACCGCGCGGTTCGGGGTCCGGACGGGCCCCGACGTGTTCGCCGTCGAGCCGGGGCCCGGCCTGGAGCCGCCCGGCGGGCAGGACTACTGGTACGGGCGCGTGCTGCTGGACGCCCCGGGTGTCTTCGTCGAGGACGAGCTCCTCCCGCTGGTCGCGAGCCTCTGTTTCCAGGCACCGGCGCAGCTCGCGGCGGGCGAGCCGTTCGCGGCCTGGACCAACCGGTATCCCGGCGAGTACCACCTCGAACCGGCCGGGGCCGACGTCCGGCTGCACGGAAGCGCGGTGCTGAGCGCGAACGGTGCCGCGGCAACGGAATGGGCCGCCCCGGCGGCCGAGCTGCTCCCCGCGTTGCACGACTGCGGACGCCGGGCGCTGGCGTTCTTCCGCAGCCGGATCGGCGACGACCCCGGGCAGACCGAAGCACTGAGCGCCCTCGAAGCGCTCGAAGCCGAGACCGCGGCGGCCCTGCGCCGCTGAGCACGGCGGCTCAGAAGGCGTAGCGCCGCACGGTTTCCGGGTGCAGGACGAGGCGGACCTGGTCCGTGCCCTGGATCGCCTTCGCGTCGGCCGCCCGGTCCGGATCGCCGAGGTCCCAGTAGCGGGCGGCCAGGCGCTGCGCCAGCTCGTGCGCTCCGTCGGGCTCCACCGAAATCCGGCCCTCGACCGACACCCAGCGCTCCCGCTCGCCCACCGGGGCGGCGACCACGATCGACGCGCGCGGGTCGCGGCGGACGCGGCGCACCTTGGGCGCGTCCGGTTCCGAGAACAGCTGGAGCGTGCCGTCGGCGGCGGCCTCGAACCACACCGGACGCGGCCGGCCGCCGGCCACCGTGAGGAAGCCGTGCAGGGGGCGCCGGAGGAAATCGAGATCTTCGGGGGTCAGTGCGTTCATGAGGCTCAGTCAACCGGGACTGCCCGGACGATCCCATGGGTGAAACACCGGAATCCCTGTCCATTCGTCTAAGGTCGGAGTCGTGGACGACCTCTTCCGCGGCGTGCGGGCCCACGGCTCGCTGTTCGGCAGCTCGGCGTTGTCGCCGCCGTTTTCCCTGCACTTCGTCGACGGCGCGCCGCTGACGCTGTGCACCGTCCTCTCCGGCGGCGGCTGGATCGTCCCCGAGCACGGCGACCCCGAGCCGTTGCGCGCCTACGACACCGTCGTCGTGCGCGGCCCCGGCACCTTCCGCTTCGTCGACGAGATCGGCACCGGCGCGGAACCCGTCGCGTGCGGCGAGTACTGCGCCGCCCCCGAGCTGGGCGGGACGCGGTACCGGCGCGGCTGGCGGGACGACGGCGCGGGCCCGACCACGCTGATCGTCGGGGCCTACCCGGCCGGCGGCGAGGTCAGCCGCCCGCTGCTGGACGCCCTGCCCGTCGTGCTGCGGGTCGACGGCGGGGGTACCGGGGACGCCGTGCTCGACCACCTCGCCGCCGAGGTCGCCGCCGACACGCCCGGGCAGCAGGTGGTGCTCGACCGGCTACTCGACTGGATGCTCGTCTGCACCCTGCGAGCGTGGTTCGACCGCCCCGGCGGCGAGCCACCGGCGTGGTGGACCGCCCAGCGCGACCCGGTGGCCGGCCCCGCGCTGCGCCTGCTGCACGACGATCCCGCGGCACCGTGGACGGTCGCCGCGCTGGCCGCCCGGGCCGGCGTCTCGCGCTCGACGCTGGCCAAGCGGTTCGCCCCCCACGGCGGCCCACCCCCCCACACCAAACAAAACCGCCGCCGCATGGCGCTCGCGGCGGACCTGCTGGCCGGGCGGCCCGCCGTCACCGTCTCGGAGGTCGCCCGCAGCGTCGGGTACGCCGACGCCTTCGGGTTCAGCGCGGCCTTCAAGCGGATCCGGGGCGTCACGCCGAGCGAGTACCGGAAGCACGGCAGTCCACCCGAAAGGACGGCCGCCAGGGTGTTGTCAGAGCGTCAACAAGAGGGCATCGTGGAGGGGTAGCCGATCTCGACGCAGGAGATGGTCACTTTGCCGGGCACCGTGAGCCGAGCCGCCGAAGCACTGCGCGAACGCGTGCCGCCGTTGACGGCGTTGCCGCTGCCCCGTGGGGTCGACGAGCGCTGGCTGCGCTCGCGGTGGCCGGTCAAGGAACTCGCGGCGCCGCCCGCGGGCAGCGGCCTCAAGCCCGTGCTGGGCGACGAAGGCCCGCCGGTGGTCGGGCACATGCTCGAGATGATGCGGTTCGGGCCCGCGTTCGGCCTGCGCCGCCACGAGCTCTACGGCCCGGTGTCGTGGACCGGCGGGTTCGGCCGCCGGATCGTCGCGCTGTCCGGGCCCGAAGCCACGCAGATCGCGCTCGTCAACAAGGACAAGGCGTTCTCCCAGGAGGGCTGGAAGTTCTTCATCGAGAAGTTCTTCGACCGCGGCCTGATGCTGATGGACTTCGGCGAGCACCACCTGCACCGCCGGATCATGCAGGAGGCCTTCACGCGCCCGCGGCTGGCCGGCTACGTCGGCGAGATGGGCCCGGCGCTGCGCGAGGGCGTCGCCGGGTGGAGCAGCAGCGAGCGGCCGCGGCTGTACTGGGCGCTCAAGCAGCTCACCCTCGACGTCGCGACCCGCGTGTTCATGGGCATGCCCAGCGGTGACGACGCCGCCCGGATCAACCGCGCGTTCGTCAGCTGCGTGCGGGCCGGCACCTCGTTCGTGCGCTTCCCGGTGCCGGGCGGGCGCTGGTCGGCCGGGCTGCACGGGCGCCGTGTCCTCGAGCGCTACTTCGGCGAAAGCCTGCCCGCCAAACGGCGTTCGGGCGGCGACGACCTGTTCGCCGCGCTGTGCCAGGCCACCACCGAGGACGGCGACCGGTTCTCCGACACCGACATCGTCAACCACATGATCTTCCTCATGATGGCCGCGCACGACACGACGACCATCACCAGCAGCGCCATGGCCTATTACCTGGCCAAGCACCCGGCGTGGCAGGACCGCGCCCGCGCGGAGTCGCTCGCCCTCGGCGACGACGTCCTCGACATCGACGCCGTCGAAAAGCTCGAAACCCTCGACCTCGTCATGAAAGAGGCGCTGCGGCTGGTCGCGCCGGTGCCGTCGCTGACCCGCCAGACCGTCAAGGACACCGCGGTGCTCGGCCACTACATCCCGGCGGGCACCCTGGTCGGCGTCTCGCCGACGATCAACCACTTCACGCCCGAGTGCTGGACGAACCCCTTCGCCTTCGACCCGGAGCGCTTCGCTGAGCCGCGGCGCGAGGACAAGTCGCACCGGATGGCGTGGATGCCCTTCGGCGGTGGCGCGCACAAGTGCATCGGGTTGCACTTCGGCGGTCTCGAGGTGAAGTTGCTGATGCACGAACTGCTGCGGGCGTACCGCTGGTCGGTTCCGGAGAGTTACACCGCACGCTGGGACTACGTCTCGCTGCCGGTGCCCGCGGACGGTCTGCCGGTGCACCTGACCCCCCGCTGACCCGGCGGATGTCCACCACCGCATACACTAGGTAACGAAAAGTTACCGTTTGTGGAGATTCGTTCACTCGTTCAGCCGGTAGACACCCTGTCACGCACATGATGGCGTGGCATCGATCGTGGGCGAAGGCTGCCTGGTGTGGCTTCATGATCCTCGACACCGTGTCCGACCTGGCCATACCTGTGCGTGAAGAGGTGGAGTGTGCCTGAACCCGGTGCCGCGTCGGGGCTGCTGGACGTGGCGCGGCGGTGGGCGGCCACGTTGGCCGACACCAAAGGAGTAACGCTTCCCCCGGAGGAGCTCGAAGCCCTCCTGCTGGAGGTCGCGCACGACGCGGTCGGCCAAGCCGGCTCGCAACACGACGGCGCGCTGCTGCGGTTCACCGCGCTGTACGCCGCGTCGCCGATGGGGATCGCGCTGGCCGACCCGGACGGCGACATCGTGGAGGCCAACCTGGCCCTCGGCCAGCTGCTCGGCTGCTCGCCCGAACGCTTGCGGGGCAGGCACATCAGCGACCTCGGCTCCACCGACCACGACGTCTCCCGGCTCGCGGCCGGCCTGGAGCTGGTGCGCGCGGGGCGCGACCGCTACCAGGAGCGGATGCTGCTCGACCACACCGAAGACGGGCAGCTCTGGACCGACGTCACGATCGCCCCGCTGCCCGGCGACCGGCCGGGCTCGATCTACCCGGTGCTGATGGTGTCCGACGCCAACGAGCTGCACCTGCTGCAGGAGCGGCTGCTGCACCAGAACGTGCACGACCCGCTGACCGGGCTGCCGAACGCGTCGTCGTTCACCACCAAGCTGGAGGCCGCGCTCGGCGCCGGCGCGCGCGACGACATCGCGTTGGTCTACCTCGACGTCGACGGCTTCAAGGTGATCAACGACGGCCTCGGCGCCGGGGTCGGCGACCAGGTGCTGCGCGGGGTCGCGAACAAGCTGTCGGCGGTGTTCACCGGCCACCACGACGGGTTCGTCGCCCGGCTGTCCGGCGACGGCTTCGCGGTGCTGCTGCGGGGCGAGCTGGCGGCACCCGAGGTCGTCCGGCTGGTCGAGCGCGCCCTGGAAGACCTCAACGAGCCGATCTACCTGGGCGGCCACGGCATCGGCGTCAGCGCGAGCGCGGGCATCGTCGTGCGGGCGGCCGTCGAGGGCGGCGCGGCCGAACTGCTGCGGGCGGCGGAGATCGCGCTGCACCGGGCCAAGGAGGCCGGCAAGGCGCAGTGGATGCTGTTCGACCCGGAGCTGGACGCCCGCGACCGCGGCCGCTACCAGCTGGGCGCGGTGATCGCCGGCGCGCTGGAGAACGGCGAGTTCTCGCTCGTCTACCAGCCCACGGTGAAGCTGTCCCGGCCGGACGAGCTCGCCGCCGTCAACGCCGGGCTGCGCTGGAACCACCCGGAGAAGGGCGAGCTCGGCTCCGAGGAGTTCTACCCGCTGGCCCAGACCACGGGCATGACGGTGCCGCTCGGACGCTGGCTGCTCGCCGAATCCCTGGCGGCGACGGCCCGCTGGCGCGCGCAGCTGGGCGACGCGGCCCCGGACGTCTGCGTGCGGCTGCCGACCCGGCTGGCGATCGACCCGGACCTGGTGCTGCTGGTGAAGGAGCAGCTGGACAAGCACGAGCTCCCGGCGCGGGCGCTGCGCCTGTGCACCGACCGCGATTCGATACTGGCCCCGCGCGGCGAGGTCCTGGACTCGCTCGCGGTGCTGGCCGACCTGGGCGCGCAGCTGGTGCTGACGATCTCGGGCTCGGCGGACCTCGAACTGATCCCCCAGCACCGCCTCCCCGTGCAGCACGTGATCCTCTCGGGCCCGGTGGTCGACGCGCTGGACACGGACGAGCCGGCGGAGCCCGACCTGCGGCACCTGACGCAGCTGATCACGCGGGCGCGCGAGCTGAACCTGCGGGTCGGGGCGGAGGGCGTCCGGACGCACGAGCAGGCGGCCCGGCTGCGGCAGCTGGGCGTGCTCGCGGCCCGGGGCCCGTTCGTGGCGGACTCGGCCTCGGGTGACGAGGTCGACGAGATGATCACCCGGCACCCGTCGAAGTAGGGCGGGTCCAGACCAAGCCGGTGTCCCGTCGGTTCCGAACACCCGGCAGACTGGGTTCTGCCGCCGACGCGAAAGGACGTCCATGGACGCCGGAGACCTCGCCCCCGACTTCACGCTGCCCGACGACCAGGGCCGGGAGCGGACGCTCTCGGACTTCCTGGCCACCGGGCCCGTGGTCCTCTTCTTCTACCCCGCCGCCATGACCGGAGGCTGCACCGCCGAAAGCTGCCACTTCCGCGACCTGGCCGCCGAGTTCGCGGCGGTCGGCGCGCACCGCGTCGGCATCAGCCCCGACGCCATCACCAAGCAGCGCGCCTTCTCGGAGGCCAACGGCTTCGACTACCCGCTTCTGTCCGATGTGGAGGGTGCGGTCGCGAAGCAGTTCGGCGTGTGGCGGAAACTCGTGCCGCTGCACACCAAGCGGGCCACCTTCGTGATCGGCGAGGACCGGAAGGTGCTCGCGAAGATCAAGAGCGAGCTGAACTTCACCGTCCACGCCGACGAGGCGCTCAAGGTGCTGCGGGAGCGGAACAAGGTCTCCTAGCGAGCCGCCACACGTGGTTGGTGCCCGTGCACGACGGCGCCAGCGGCTTCTCCGCCGGTTCCGTGCGCACCTTGGTGAACCCGAGGCGCGCCGGGATCGCTCCACTTCGGACGTTCCGCTCGTCGTGCTTGATCTCGACGTACCCGGCGCCGAGGCGGAGCGCCTCCTCGGTGAGCAGCGCGACCGCCCGCGTCATCAGGCCGCGGCCGACGAAGCCGAGCGCGAGCCAGTAGCCGATCTCGACGCCGCCGTCGCGCCGCATCACGCCGATGCCGCCGGCCAGATCGGAGCCGGCCGAGATGGCGTACTCGTACGCTTCGCCGTTCTCCCAGCTGTTCACGGTGCGCCGGAGGAACTCGTCGGAGTCGTCGTCGGTGTACCCGCCGGTGGCCCAGATCAGGAACGCGCCCAGGTGCGCCAGCGACCCGCTGACCGCGGCCGTCAGCACCGTGCGATCGCCGGGGTGCCAGCGGGTCAGCGTCAGGTCACCGTCGCGATAGGTCTCGGCCGGGGTTTCCATGCGGTTCATGGTGCCCCGGCCGAGTCCTGGAGCGCGAATCAATTGACGATGACGCTGTCCGGCACCGCGGTGTCGTTCTTCAGCGCGTCGAACAGCTGCTTCGACTTGGCCTTGTCCCAGTTCTCCGCCGACCCGCTGGTCACCGGCACCGTCGTCGTCACCACGCCACCGGAGGAGATCCCGCGCATCGCCATCGCCAGGCCGGCGAGGTTGTGCACGTGGTCGCCCGAGTCCATGGTCAGCGCGTCCGGCGCCGAGGACAGCAGCGGGAAGAAGTGGAACGGGTTCAGCAGCGTGCCGGGGCTGGCGATCTGGCTGACCAGCGCGCCGATGAACTTGCGCTGGTTGGCGACGCGGTCGAGGTCCGAACGCGGGGTCGCCGCGCTGTGGCGCATGCGGACGAAGCCGAGCGCCGAGCGGCCGTCGAGCGACTGGCAGCCGGCCTTGATGCTGATGCCGGTCATGGTGTCGTTCATGTCCTTGTCGATGCACATGTCGACGCCGCCGATCGCGTCGACGATCTTGGCGAACCCGCCGAAGCCGATCTCCGCGTAGTGGTCGATGTGCAGCCCGGTCGCGCCTTCGACGGTCTGGGCGAGCAGCTTCGGCCCGCCGATCGAGAAGGCCGCGTTGATCTTGTTCTTGCCGTGCCCGGGAATCGACACCTGCGAGTCGCGCGGCAGCGACAGCAGCGTCGGCTTGGTGCTGTTGTCCGGGATGTGCGCGACCATGATCGTGTCGGTGCGCTGCCCGCCGCCCGCCGCGGCGACGTCGCCCGTGGCGAGTCGCTCCTCGTCCTCCGCGGTCAGGCCTTCGCGGCTGTCCGAGCCGACGATCAGCCAGTTGGTGCCGGACTCGGCGACCGGGCGGCCGGAGTAGTCGGCCAGCGCGTCGACGCGCTTGATCGAGAACTCGAGGTAGACCCAGATGCCGGCGAGGAACACGACGAACACCAGCACCAGGGCACCCAGCACCTTGCCGAAGCTCCACCGGCGGCGACGCGGCGGGCGGGACGGCGGGTAGCCGTCGTCCACCGGGCGCCGCGGCGGGTCCTGCCGCGGCGGCGGGGGCGGCGCGTACTCCGGCTCGCGGGTGCCCATCGGGCGGGTGCGCTCGTCGTACGGGCTGCGGCCCCGCCCGGGCAGCGGCATCATCTGCGCGCGCTGGTGGTCGCGGGGGCGGCCGGCAGGCGGCCGGGGCGGTGGCATCCGGCGCCCGCCGTCGTCGCCACGGTACGTCATCACCATCACCCAATCCCGATCCGGACAAACGTGTCGTGGTCAGTACACCGCACGTCCTCGAAGGGAGGACGTCCGGCACCGGGGTCGGGTTGCGGTCACCGGCCGGTCGCCTCGTAGCCGAACTGGTGGACCTTGAGGTACCCGGACCGGAACCCGGCCTCGGAATAGGCCAGGTAGAACTCCCACATCCGGCGGAAGACGTCGTCGAACCCGAACCCGGCGATGTCGGCCCAGCGGTGCAGGAACCGTTCGCGCCACCACCGTAGCGTGCGCGCGTAGTCCTGGCCGAACTCGCGCATCCCGGCCAGCTTGAGCCGGGTGTTCGCCTTGACGCCCTCCTCGATCGAGCGCACCGACGGGATGAGCCCGCCCGGGAAGATGTACTTGTGGACCCAGCCGTAGGCCCGCGACGCCGCGAGCATCCGGTCGTGGTCCATCGTGATGGCCTGCAGGCCGAACCGCCCGCCGGGGCGCAGCCGCTCCCCGATCACCCGGTAGAACTCCGGCCAGTAGGACGCGCCGACGGCCTCGATCATCTCGACGCTGACCACGGCGTCGTACCGGCCGCTCGACTCGCGGTAATCACACAGCTTCACCTCGACGCGGTCGGAAAACCCGGCCGCGGCGATGCGTTCCGTGGCCAGCCTGCGCTGTTCCTCCGAAATGGTCAGTGACGTCACGTGCGCGCCGCGGGCCGCCGCGCGGATGGCGAGTTCACCCCATCCGGTGCCGATTTCGAGGACTGCGCTGCCGTCGCGGACGCCGGCGTAGTCGAGCACGCTGTCGATCTTGCGGTGCTGCGCGGCGGTCAGGTCGTCGTCGAGCCCGAACAGCGCCGAGGAGTACGTCATCGACTCGTCGAGGAAGGCGCCGAACAGGTCGTTGGACAGGTCGTAGTGCCGGTGGATGTTGGCCCGCGCGCCTTCGAGGGTGTTCTCCTCCGACGGCGGCTGCGTCCGCTCGGCGATCCGGCGGAACTTCTGCAGCGCCGGCGGGACGAGCGTGGCCATCCGCTCGGCGAACGGCGTCAGCACTTCGGCCAGGTCGGACGCGGTCCAGTCACCGGCCATGTAGGACTCGCCGAAGCCGATCTTGGCGTCGACGCCGAGGCGGTGGAAGAACGCCTCGGGGCGCAGGATCCGCAGCTCGGGTGCCTCGGGACCGCCGGCGCCGAGCACGGTGCCGTCCGGGAAGGTCACCCGGACGTCGAGCGGGCGGACCGCGTGGCGGAACAGCGCGGCGGCGATCCGGGCGCGCAGCGCGGAGTGCGGCGGGGTGGCCAGGCCGGGCCAGCGGTCATCGTCCTGGGCCGAGGCCCGGTCAGCGCTCGAAGTGGTCACGGGTACTCCCTCCGGCCGGCCAGGTTCGCCGGTGGTCGATCCTAATCGCCGCACCCCCGCGGCGCGCTTCGCCGAATGCCCTGTTCGGGGCACTTTCACACGGGTATCCGCAGCCGCTGCGGCGCCGGCGCGGCCCACGCCCCGCGCAGGGTCCCGCCGTCGTCCCCGGTGAGCAGCTCCAGGGTGAACGCCACCGTCAGCCGGGTCCAGACCCGGGCGCGGCGCAGCATCGCGTGCCCTTCGTTCGCCATCTCGAACCGGGCCAGGCGCGCGGCGACGTCCGCGGCCCGTTCGGCGAAGGCGTGGGACTCCGCCGGGCTCGTCATCCGGTCGCGGGTGCCGTGCACGATCAGCACCGACCGCCCGGCGACGGCCTCGACCGGCTCGCCCCGCGGCGTCCACGGCGCCAGCGCGCAGACCCCGCGCACGGCCGGGTCGTCGGCCACGCGCAGGGCCACCCGTGCCCCCATCGAGTGACCGACCAGCACGACCGGCAGGCCGGGGTGGTCGGCGCGGAGGCGGTCGAGGGCCCAGCGTGCGTCGTCGATCGGGTCCTCGGCGGGCGCGTTCCAGCCGTAGCGGCGGTTGCGCAGCAGCCGCACCTCGACGCCGTCCTTGCGCCCGGCCCGGTGCAGGGCGCGCGCGATCGGCACCATCCGCAGGTAGGCCAGTTTCCAGGGCTGGACGCTGCCCGTGCTGTGTTCGGCGCCGCCGTGCAGCACAAGCACTACCGCCCGCGTCCGTCCGCGGGCCGGCCACACGGACACCGCCGGTTCTGCTTCGCCCACCCGCGTCCTCCTCGCCTGCCGTTCCCCCGCCTACCACCATATTCGCGGTAGATTCGGCGCCCGGTCCCCAACGGAAGGGTGGGTGTGGTGAGCGCCACGGACATCGCGGGCAGCGTCGCCGAGCAACTGGCGGACGTCGAGCAGGCCAACGCCGAAGCGGTGCGGGCCGCGGCGGACCTGGTGCTGGGGGTGATCCGGGCCGACGCACTGGTCTATACCGCGGGTGCCGGGCACTCGCTGGCCGCGGTCGCCGAGACGTTCTACCGCGCCGGCGGGCTGGCCTGCGTCTACCCGCTCTACCACCCGGACCTGCTCCCGCTGCACGGCGCGGTGTCCAGCACGCGGACCGAACGGCGCAGCGGCCTGGCCGCGGAGGTCCTGTCCGAGCGTGCGCCGGGGCCGGACGACGTGCTGGTGGTGTTCTCGACCTCCGGCGTCAACCCGTATCCCGTCGAGCTGTGCATCGAGGCGCGCAAGCGGGGCGCGGCCGTCATCGCGGTGACGTCGCGGGCGTCCGTGGCGGCGGCGCCGCGGCGGTCGTCGAGCACGGTGGTGGAGCAGAGCACGGTCGTGCTGGACTCGCTGGTCGTCCCCGGGGACGCGAGCTACCCGGCGGACGCCCCGCGGACCGCGCCACTGTCCACTGTGGTCAATGCGTTCCTGTGGAACCTGGTGCTGGCCCAGGTTTACGACCGCGGGACGGCGGAAGGCCTCGACGTCCCACTGTGGCGAAGCTCCAATGTGGAGGGTGGCGACGAAGCGAACGCCTCACTGCTGGCGAAGTACGGCGAAATCGTCCCCCGGCTGCGGTAGTTCGTCAGAAAGCACCATCCGGGCGCGTCTTGACGCCACGTGCCCGGCCGCTTTAGCGTCGACATACCGACTGGTCGGTGCGAACCGGTCGCTCCCCGGAGGAGGTCCGATGGACAGCGCCACGGCGACGGTGCACGGCGAGTGCGCACCCGGTTTCGAACCGGTGCGCGCGGCCTTCGAAGAGAACTTCCGCTCCCGCGGCGAGCTGGGGGCCGCGTTCACCGCCGTCCGCCACGGCGAGGTCGTGGTGGACCTGTGGGGCGGCTGGTCCGGTCCCGACCGCACGCGGCCGTGGCAGCCGGACACGCTGGCCAACGTCTGGTCGACGACCAAGGGCATGACCGCGCTGTGCGCGCACAGGCTCGCCGACGCGGGCGAGCTCGACGTCGACGCGCCGGTCGCGAAGTACTGGCCGGAGTTCGCCGCGGCCGGGAAGTCCGGGATTCCGGTGCGGTGGCTGCTTTCGCACCGCTCCGGCGTGCCCGGGATCGGACTGGACCGGCCGGTGCGGATCGAGGAGCTGTACGACTGGGACCTCATGACCTCGCTGTACGCGGCGCAGGAGCCGTTGTGCGAGCCCGGGTCCGCGAGCGGCTACCACGCGCTGGCCTACGGCTGGCTCGTCGGCGAAGTCGTCCGGCGGATCGCCGGCCAGGGCATCCGCGAGTTCTTCGCCGAGCAGATCGCCGGGCCGCTGGACGCGGACTTCTCGATCGGCCTCGCCTCATCCGCCGACCTGGACCGCTGCGCGACGCTGGTCGACCCCGTGCTGAGCGAAGAGGTGGCGAACGCGCTGGCCACGGCGTTCGCGGCGGCCGGCCCGGTCGGGCAGGCGGCGTTGCTCAACCCCCGCCTCCAGGGCCACGACGCCAACGAACCGGCGTGGCGCCACGCGGTCATGCCGGCCCTGAACGGCCACGGCACGGCCCGCGCCATCGCGACGATCTACTCCGGCCTGGCGACCGGCACCCTCCTGTCCCCGGCAGCGCTGGCCGTGGCACGCGAGAGCCAGGGCAAGGAGATCGACGCGGTCCTCGGCCTCCCCAACGAGTGGGGCCTGGGCTTCTACCTCGGCAGCGACGCCCGCGGCTTCGGCCCCAACCCCACAGCCTTCGGCCACGACGGCCTCGGCGGCTCCACCGGCGCCGCCGACCCGGAAAACGGCATCGCCTTCGGCTACACCCTCAACCAGCTGGGCCCTCTCATCCGCGACGA
The DNA here is from genome assembly GCF_017308975.1 of Amycolatopsis sp. MtRt-6. Classification (GTDB taxonomy): domain Bacteria; phylum Actinomycetota; class Actinomycetes; order Mycobacteriales; family Pseudonocardiaceae; genus Amycolatopsis. The sequence continues at coordinate 79,469 of NZ_JADWPD010000008.1, forward strand.
CCCCCGCAAAATGGCCTTGGTCCAAGCCCTCTACACGTGCTTGGAGGGGCATCACCCGTGATCAGAGGGGACACTCACGTGATTGGAGGGGCATCACGCTGATGCCCCTCCAAACACACGTGATGCCCCTCCAATCACGCGTGATGCCTCCCGGATCACGGGTGATGCCCCGCTGATCACGCCGCGGCGGGTTCTTCGTCGGCGAACTGGGTTGCGTGGAGGGTTGCGTAGCGGCCGCCCGCGGCCAGGAGCTCGTCGTGGGTTCCGCGCTCGACGATCTCGCCGTGCTCCAGGACCAAGATCTGGTCGGCCGCGCGGACCGTCGACAGCCGGTGGGCGATGACCAGGGCCGTGCGGCCCGCGAGGGCGTGGGTCAGGGCCTCGCCGACGGCGGCCTCGGACTCCGAGTCCAGGTGGGCGGTCGCCTCGTCGAGGATGACGACCTTGGGCTGGGCCAGCAGGAGACGCGCGATCGTGAGCCGCTGACGCTCGCCGCCGGAAAGACGGTAGCCGCGCTCGCCCACCGTCGTGTCGAGGCCGTCGGGCAGCGCACGGACCAGCTCGCCGAGCCGGGCCCGCTCCAGGGCTTCCCAGATCTCGTCGTCGGTGACGCCGGGGCGCGCGTACGCCAGGTTCGCGCGGATCGTGTCGTGGAAGAGGTGCCCGTCCTGGGTCACGACGCCGACGGTTTCCCGCAGCGAAGCGAAAGTCAGGTCCCGGACGTCCACATCGGACAGCCGCACCGAGCCGGCGTCGACGTCGTACAGCCGCGGCAGCAGCGACGCGATCGTCGACTTCCCCGCCCCCGACGACCCGACCAGCGCGACCATCTGCCCAGGCTCGGCCCGGAACGAGATCCCGTGCAGCACCTCTTCCCCACCGCGGTGGTCGAGCGTGGCGACGTCCTCCAGCGACGCCAGCGAGTACCGGTCCGCCGCCGGGTACCCGAACCGGACTCCCGCGAACTCGACCGAAACGCCACCCGATGCGGGCAGCGCACGCGCGGCCGGCATCTCCTCGATCATCGGCTTGAGGTCGAGCACCTCGAAGACCCGCTCGAACGACACCAGCGCCGTCATGACGTCGACGCGGACGTTGGCCAGCGCGGTCAGCGGCGCGTAGAGCCGGGTCAGCAGCAGGGCCAGCGCGACGACGGTGCCCGGGGCCAGCGCCCCCGTCAGCGCCAGGTAGCCGCCGAGGCCGTAGACGAGCGCCTGCGCCAGCGCGGAAACCAGGGTCAGGCTGGTCATGAACCAGCGGGTCAGCATCGCGGTCCGGACGCCGATGTCCCGCACGCGCCCGGCCCGCAGCCCGAAGTCGTCGGCCTCCTGGGCCGGCCGGCCGAAGAGCTTCACCAGCGTCGCGCCCGGCGCGGAGAACCGCTCGGTCATCTGGGTGGTCATCCCGGCGTTGAGGTTCGCGGCTTCCCGCTGCAGCCCGGCCATCCGGCGGCCGAGCCGGCGCGCGGGGATGACGAAGATCGGCAGCAGCACCAGCGCGATCAGCGTGACCTGCCAGGACAGCGTGAGCATGACGGCCAGCGACAGCGCCAGCTGGATGACGTTGGTGACCAGCCCGGACAGCGTCGCGGTGAACGTCCGCTGCGCGCCGATGACGTCGTTGTTGAGCCGCGAGACCAGCGCCCCGGTGCGGGTGCGGGTGAAGAACGCGATCGGCATGCGCTGGACGTGCTCGAAGACCGCGCGGCGCAGGTCGTAGATGATGCCCTCGCCGATGCGCGCGGACTGCCACCGCTCGATCAGGCCGAACCCGGCGTCGGCGATCGCCAGCCCGGCGATCACGACGGCGAGCCAGATGACCAGCGTGACGTCGTGGCCGCCGACGATCGCGTCGACCACCTTGCCCGCCAGCACGGGCGTCGTCACGGCGAGGACGGCCGACACGACGGTCAGGATGAGAAAGGCCAGCAGCCGCCGCCAATGCGGCCGGGCGAAGCGCGCGACGCGCTTGAGCGTGCCGCGCGTCAGCGCCTTCGGGGCGTCGTCGGCGCGCATCGCCGAACTCCACAGCCCCCACATGTTGTCCACGGGAAACCCCCAGTGTCTGAAACCTCTACATTAGCTGAGGTTTTCGGCGGATATGACCTGGACAACGCCCCTGCTGTCCGTTTCCTTCCCGATGTCGTTCACTCGACGCGAACAACTCGGCGCAGGGCGGCGCGCAGCCGCTCGGCGTCCTCGGCGGAAAGCGGTTCCAGCAGCAGCGCCTCGGCCCGCCGCGTGACTTCCGCCCCGGCCTCGCGGATCCGCTCCCCCTCGGCCGTCAGCACGACGAGCCGCTTGCGGCGGTCCCCTGGCGCCACCTCGCGCCGGACCAGGCCCTTGGCCTCCAGCTCGTCGACCAGCGCGACCATCGTCGTCCGGTCGACGCCGAGCCGCGCCGCGCCGTCCTGCTGCGAGCGCGCCGGGCCGTCGGCGAAGAGCGTGAGCAGCGCGAGCTGCCGTCCGGTGACGCCGAGTGGCGCGTACCGCGGCTCGGCCAGCTCCGCCAGCCGCAGCTGGGCGTGCTTGAGCAGGTAACCGAGCCGCTGAGTGACGGCGAGGGGCGCGCTGGACATGGGCGAGCTCTACACCTGTACTGATCGTCAGCTTCGCCGATTATTTCACCAACTGACGATGGGAAATCCACCGCCCCACCGGCGCGACGTCGGCTGAACCGGGCGGCGGCCCCCTCGGTAGCCTGGCGACGTGGGAACGGAGGTGGGCCAGGCGCCCGCATGGCGGCGCGCGGCCCGGCTCTTCACGGCGCCGGCGCGCCCCGACGAGGCCGCCCCCCTGCGCTGGGACCTGGGGTTTTCCCTGGCCTGCCTGGCTTTCGCGCTGCCGACGGCACTCGTGTCCGAGTTCTACGGCTACCGCGTCTGGGGCAACTTCGCGACGGTGGCCTACGGCTTCGGCGCGGCGCACAGCGGGTTCCTCCTGCTGTCCGCCCGCCGCGGGCGGACGCCGCGCGGCCTGCTCGGGTCACGCTGGTGCGGCATCGCCGCGGTCGCCCTGTTGGCCATGATCCTCCCGCTGGCGCTTCTCGTGATTCGCCGGCTGACCGGGCGGGACTGGCTGATCACGCCGAATTCGTGGGCCGCGCAGCCCGAGGTCTGGGTGATCGAGCGGTCCGCGGATCTGCTGCTGCGCCACGGAACCCCGTACGTCGACGTCACCGCGCTCGGCCGGGCACCCGAAGTGAACGACTACACACCGTACGGTCCGGTGATGGCGGTCTTCGGACTGCCGCGGGCGCTGTTCGGCGGCAGCCCGGCGGCGAACGCGCTCACCGACGCCCGGTGGATGTTCGCCCTGGCCGCCTGCGCGTGCGTGCTCGGCACGCTGAAGCTGCTGAAGTGGCCCCGGGTCCCGGTCGGTGCCGCGCAGCTCGCGCTGGCCTGCCCGCTCACCGCGCTCACCTGGGCCGTGGCCGGGCCGGACCTGGCCATCGTCGGCCTGCTGGTGCTCAGCTGCGCGCTCGCGGCCACCGGGCGGATCGCCTGGTCGGGCCTGGTACTGGCGCTGGTCGTCAGCGCGAAGCTCATCGTCGCGCCCGCGGCCGCGGTGCTGGCGATGCTCGTGCTGGTGCGCCGCGGCCAGGGTCTTGACTGGCCCGCGCTGGGCCGGTTCGCGGCGGCGCTGGTGGCGACCACGGCCGCCCTGCACCTGCCGGTCTACCTGGTGGATCCGGCCGCGTTCGTCGAGCACGTCTTCCGGTTCCCGCTCGGGATGGGCGTCGTGCGGTCGCCCGCGGCCAGCCCGTTGCCGGGCCACCTGATCGCCGAGACCGGCCCGGTCGGCCAGGTGGCGGCGTTCGTGCTCGTCGGCGCCGCGGCCGTGGCGATGATCGTCTGGCTGGTGCGCCGGCCCCCCGCGAACGGCTCCGCCGCACTGCTGCGCATCGCCGTCGGACTCGGCGCGTTGATCCTGCTCACCCCGGCCACCCGGTACGGCTACCTGGTGTACCCGCTGGTCCTGCTCGGGGCCCACCTGGTGTTCCGCGTGGCCGAAGCTCCCGCTGCGCCCCCCGCGCAGCAGTCCTCGACTACTTCTTCTTGACCCTGGTGGCCCCGCCGCGCCCCCGCAGCTGGACGCCGGACTCCGACAGCACCCGGTGGACGAACCCGTAGGACCGCCCCGTCGACTCCGCCAGCGCCCGGATGCTCGAGCCCTTCTCGTATTTCTTCTTCAGGTCAGCGGCCAGCTTGTCGCGCGTGTTGCCGGTGATCCGCGCGCCTTTCTTGAGATCAGCCACGTCGATCGCCTTCCCGCCGAGAGTGTTCTGGGCCACATATCGGCCCCTGCCGGGGCAATGATCGAACACTGAGCGCCGGAATGCCAGACGACAGACGCGAAACAGCCGAAATTGCGATCACATTGGGCCATTCCAGTGCTCCACGGCGAGTAATCTTGCACCCGAATGGACGCACCGTCACGCAAGCTGGACAAGTTCGAGGTAGTCCGCGGACCAGTGATCCTCGGTTCCGTCGGGCAGCAGGATGACCCGCTCGGGCTCCAGCGCCTCGACCGCGCCCGGGTCGTGCGTCACCAGGACGACGGCGCCGGCGAAGCTGCGCAAGGCGTCCAGGACCTGGGCGCGGCTGGCCGGGTCGAGGTTGTTCGTCGGCTCGTCGAGCAGCAACACGTTGGCAGCACTGGAGACCAGGCCCGCCAGCGCGAGGCGGGTCTTCTCGCCGCCGGAAAGCGTGCCCGCCGGCTGGTCGAGTTGTTCGCCGGTGAAGAGGAACGAGCCCAGCAGGTTCCGCAACTCCTGCGCCCCGGTGTCCGGAGCGAGATGTCGGATGTTTTCCCACACCGACGCTTCATGATCAAGAGTTTCGTGTTCCTGTGCGTAATAGCCCAAACGCAATCCGTGACCCGGAACGACGGATCCGGTGTCCGGGGTTTCCATTCCGCCGAGCAGCCGGAGCAAAGTCGTCTTTCCCGCACCGTTCAGCCCGAGTACGACAACCTTCGAACCGCGGTCGATGGCCAGATCGACGCCGGTGAAGATTTCCAGTGAGCCGTAGGACTTCGAGAGGCTCTCCGCGGTGAGCGGGGTGCGGCCGCAGGGCGCCGGCTCGGGGAACTTGATCCGGGCGACCTTGTCGGCCTGGCGGGTGTCCTCGAGGGAGGACAGCATCTGCTCGGCGCGGCGCGCCATGTTCTTGGCCGCCACGGCCTTCGTGGCCTTCGCGCCGAGCTTCGCGGCCTGCTGCTGCAGCGCCGACGCCTTCTTCTCGGCGTTGGCGCGCTCGCGGCGGCGGCGCTTCTCGTCGGTGGCGCGGGCGTCGAGGTAGCGCTGCCAGCCCATGTTGTACAGGTCGAGTTCGGCGCGGGTGGCGTCGAGGAACCACACCTTGTTGACGACGTCGGCCAGCAGCTCGACGTCGTGGCTGATCACGACCAGGCCACCGTCGTGCTGCTTGAGGAAGCCGCGCAGCCAGTTGATCGAGTCGGCGTCGAGGTGGTTGGTCGGCTCGTCGAGCAGCAGGATCGTCTCGGACTTGCCGCCGGCGCCGGCTTCGGCCGCGGCGAACAGGATCCGGGCCAGCTCGACGCGGCGGCGCTGACCACCGGAAAGCGTCTGCAGCGTCTGCGCGAGGATCCGGTCGGCCAGGCCCAGGTTGGAGCAGATCCGCGCGGCTTCGCTCTCCGCGGCGTACCCGCCGAGGGAGGCGAAGCGCTCTTCGAGCCGGGCGTAGCGGTTGATGGCCTTGTCGCGCGCGGCGTCGTCGACGAGCTCGGCCATCGAGGCCTGCGCCTTCTCCATGTCGCGCATCAGCTTGTCCAGACCACGGGCGGAGAGCACCCGGTCCTTCGCCGTGACCGACAGGTCGCCTTCGCGCGGGTCCTGCGGCAGGTAGCCGAGCTCACCGGTGCGGCGGACGTCGCCCGCGTGCGGCTCGCCTTCCCCGGCGAGGACCTTCAGCGAGGTGGTCTTGCCCGCGCCGTTGCGGCCGACGAGGCCGATGCGGTCGCCGGACTGGATGCGGACGGTGACGCCGTTGAGCAGGATGCGCGAACCCGCGCGCAGCTCAAGGCCGGTGGCCGTGATCAAGGGAAACTCCCGTGGAAAGGGGGCGTACGGAGGACAGCATCAGGCAGCCGCTCGGGCCGCGGCGTCACTCCAGCTGGATATCCACGAAGCCCAGTGTACGGGCCGCGGTCCAGCGGATTTTCCGGACGTGTGCGGTCTCACCCGTCGCGCAGCGTGACCTGCACGGACAGCGCGCGGACGGCGGCCTCCTCGAGCACGGCCCGGCTCGGCTCGCCGACGTCCAGCACGCGGGGTTCCGCACGGGCGAACAGCGGCGCCAGCCGGCGGTCTTCGCGCAGCTCGTCGAGGGCCCGCCGATCGCCGCCGAGCACCACGGCATCCACTTCGGACAGCCGGGGCACGAGCACTTCGAAGACGTCCTTCGCCGCGTCCTGGAGCGCGTGCCGGGCCTGCCCCGCGCGACGCCGGGCGAACCGCTGCTGCGACCACCCACCCGCGGCGGACCGGCCCTGCACGAGGTGCCGCTCGGTGCGCGAAACCTCGATCCGGCCGCCGCGCGCGATACCGACGCTGTGCCCGCCCCGCCGCACCACCACGAGCGCGAGGCGCCGCGGCACCAGCGCGTGGGCGACGAGCCCGGCCACGGACGGTTCGCCGAGCGGCCCGAACGGGACGGTGGCGGTCGCGGAGGTGCCGTCGGCGGCGGTCACCCGGACCTCGTGCGGAGTCGCCTCGGTGGCGGCGATCCCGTCGTGCCGCTCGCCGAACCGGGCGAAGAACCCCGCCAGCCGCTCGGGCGGGACCTCGACCGTCCGGCCGCCACCCGCGGCTTCCCGCCCCTTCGCCATGGACAAAAGGTAGCGCCCCAATGTGGCCTTGGTTGCGTTGAACCGGCACCGCGGCGCGAAGCGCCTCCGTTGAGGGTGGTGGCGGGGGCATGGATGGAGCACCCAAGGCGGCCTTCGGTGCGTTGAACGCACCGAAGGCCACATTGGGGCGCTGGGGACGTTACAGCGGGTGCACCGGGCCGTTGTTCGTCACGCCTCGCACGTTCGACGGCGCGCCGGCCGCCGCGGGCTGCACGAACCCGTTGATGTGCAGGGCGACCGAGCGGATCGACCCGGCGTCGCCGCCGGCCGCGTCGACCACGGCGAACGTCCACGTGCCGTCGACGGCCGCGCCGGCGAGGTTGCCGGTCAGGGCCTGCGTCGGCCGCCAGGTGCCGGTGAACGGCGCGGTGGCCGAGGTCACCGTGCTGAACGCGGCCGCCGCGTTGTCGGCGAAGACGACCTTGCACAGGTTCTTGCCCGAGCCGCCGTTGCGCTGGAACACCGTGGCCTTCGCCCCGGACGGCGCGGTCAGCGTGCCGACCAGGTCACCGACGTACGAGTGGTTCAGACCCACCGTCGTCGAGGCCGGGTCGGCGCTGCAGGTCGTGCCGTCCACGGAGAACGTCACCTTGGACGCGCGGCCGACCCCGGTGACCGGGATGGTCACCGACGCGCCGACCGGGCTGTTGTCCGGGATCGCCACCGGCGCGCCGGTGTAGGCGAAGTCCTGCGCGACCGGCGACGGGGTGCCGACCGGCAGCGAGAACGTCTGCGTCGTCGGCGAATGCGAGCCGGCGAAGCTGACGCGGGCGTTCAGCACCACCGGCGCGCCGAGCTGCTGGCTCGCCGGGACCGTGATGGTGAAGTCGTTGACGCCGGTCTGTCCCGGGCTGATGGTGCCGTAGGACTTGGACCGCGGCGCCACCGTGACACCCGGCGTCGGGCTGGTGAGCACGACGCTGGTGGACACCGCCGTGCCGTCGCCGTCGTTGGTCACCGGCAGCGTCACCTTGGCGGTGTCGCCCGGGTCGAGCGCCGAGCCGCCGTCGGCCGGGGTGACCGTGGGCTGCTTGGCCACCGCGAGGGGCTGCGGGCTGGCACCGGTGTAGGCGAGCACCTTGTCCGCGAGGATGACGCCGGCCCCGGTGAAGTTGTCGCGGCCCGGGGTTTCGATGTCGATCGCGGTGTTGATCAGCGCTTCCCGCACCTCCGCGGGCGGCAGTCCGGGGTTGCCGGACAGCACGAGCGCGGCGATGGCGGCCGCGTGCGGGGCGGCGGCCGAGGTGCCGAAGAACGGGTTGAACCCGGTCACGCTGGTGGTGACGCCGTCGGCCGCGGTGATCTCCGGCTTGTTCCGGACCTCGCCGCCGGTCGAGGACACGTTGCCCGGGGTGATCGGCGTGCCGTCGGCCTCGTAGAACACGCGGCGCGGGCCGTCGGAGGTGAACCGCTCGGCCTTGGTGGCACCGCTGAACGCGCCCGGGTACGGGCCGACCGGGTTGGCCGGGTCGCCCGGTTCCAGGGCCCGGCTGAACGCCTTGGCCGCCGGGGCGGCCGCGACGCTGACGGCGTCCCGCGCGGCCGAGTGACCGAGTGAAACGCCCGGGGTGTTGTAGGCCTTGAGCCCGTCGGCCGAGTCGGAGAACCGGCCGCGCAGCGCCGAAAGCGACAGGTACCGGTCCTGGCCGGAGAACTTCACGATGGCCAGCCGCAGCCCGGTGCCGCCGAAGGCCGGCGTCGTGACGCGCTCGTACGGGTCCTGGGTGCCGGTCTGGACGTCCTGGCTGAAGCTGACGACCGCGCCCGCGGAGTTGAGCAGGTAGAGGTCGTAGTCGTTCGCGGACGCGCCGAGCGGGTCCGACCAGTGCAGCGTCACCGGGACGTTGGCCGAGGACGCGTTCGAGATCGGCTCGTAGATCTGGTTGCCCGCCGCGCCGGCGAAGTTGTGCGCGGTACCGGCGAACTTGCCGACCGACTTGCCGGAGTCGACGAAGTCGCCTTCCCAGTGCGCGGCGGTGCCGCTGGTGACGTTGCCTTCGTTGCCCGCGGAGGAGAAGTACAGCGCGCCGTCGGCGGTCACGTCGTTCACGGCCTGGGCGATGATCCAGTCCTGGAACGGCGATTCCTTGAAGTAGAGGACGTCGTCGACGATGACGTCGCAGTGCGACTCGAAGCGCAGCTTGCGGATGTTGTCGGCGAAGCTGGCGTCGGAGTTGAACGCCGACGCGAAGCCGAGCGCGGCGCGGGGCGCGAGATCGTGGATGATCTCGAGCATCGCGGTGCCCTCGTCGCCGTCGCCCTCCTGGCCGGCGATGACGTCGACGTCCGGCAGTTCGCCCCTGGCCTGCGAAGCGGCCAGGGAGTTGACGCCGTCGGACAGCGCGCACGCCTTGACGCCGACGCCGGTGACGCCGAACTGCTGGCGCGCGAGATCGGCGTTGTGGGCGCGGTCGCCTTCGCTGACCAGCGGCGCGGCCGCAACGGCGTTGCGCTGGCTCTTGGCGCTGAGGGCCTTCTGCAGCTCGCCGGCGATGCGATCGGCCTTCTGCTGCTTGGTTTCGGTCTTTTCCGGCGTCGTCGCCGGCGTGGCCAGTTCCCGGGCGGTCATCGCCTGGTCGGCCTGTTCGACGCGCTTGACGTCGCCGCGCGCGGCGATCTCGCCGACCTTGGCCAGCGGTACTTCGGCGCGGACGCTGCCGTAGCGGTCCGACACCGCGCGGATGCCCGCCCCGGCCTTGGTGAGCCCGGCGAGGAGGTCCGGCGAGACCTTGCTCGCGCGGATGTCGACCAGGACGGTCCCGGCCGCGGAAACGGTGGCCCCAGACTGCAGTGAGTTCAGCTGCTTCCCCACGCCCTTGGCGGCGACGAGCAGCTTGCTGTCCACTTTGGACTCGGTGGCGGTACGGCCCGCCTTGACCGCCTGCAGGGCGGCGATCTGTTGCTGAGCGGTCTCGCTGAACGCGTCCGGAGCGGACGCGGGTGCGGCCCCCGCGACGGGCGGGGAAACCAGCCCGAGCGCGGCGAGCAGGGCCGCGGCTGAGGCGGTGAACACAGTGGATCTCGATCTCGTGGAACGGGTACGACGCACGGGCGCCCTCCGAATCTCCAAGGCGCGTGCCCCGACTCACGCTGACCGACGCCGGTGATCACCGGCTGGATCCAGCTAAGTACCGCGAGTTCCAGGTAAACATCAGCCGTTCGAGTGACAAAGGACGGATAATTTCCCGAACGGGCCGGATGTTGTAGGCCGTTCAGCGCAGCGGTGAACCGGTCACCGGACACGGAGCGGACAAATGATCGCTCCACCGTGGGCCGCAAGGGTGACCACGGAGTGGGATGTCCGGGTGGGATGTCCACAAGCAACACGCCGCACCGTGCAACCGGCGGGGTGACGGGGAAAATTCGTTACGGTGCCGCGCGCGAGTCACGGCGCGGCGAGGCCCCGGCCGTCAGAGCACGAACGAATCCGACCACGGCTGCGAAGCCCGCCCGGACAGCGCGTCGAGCAGCGTCACCGCCTGCTTGTCCGTCAGCGAAGCCACGAAGTCGACCACCGCCCGGCCGCGCGCGAGCCCGCGGACCGCGTCCGCTCCCGTCACCGGCTCGCCCGTCGCCCCCACCAGCAGCTCCGGTGCCGTGCGCGCCAGTCCCGCGTACTCCGCGCGGGCCAGCTCGACCAGGTCGTGCAGCCGCCGGGGCAGGCGGGAGACCTCGTCGCGATCGAGCAGCCACGCGTCGAGCGCGTCGACCAGGCTCGTCACCAAGCCGGCCTGGCCGCGCTGGTGCAGCGCCAGGTCGGGGCGCAGCAGCACGAACCGGCGGTGCACGAACTTGAGCACCTGGACCTCGTGCCACTGCGCGGGCCGCAGCGAGACGTGGCCGGTGCGCGTCGACGGCGACGGCAGCACGAACACGCCCTCGACCAGGCGGGCCGTCCAGTTCGCGGAAAACGCCGCCGTCGCCTGCTCCGCCTCGATCGAACCGTCGAACTCGCCCGCCAGGAGCCCGTCGACCAGCTCCGCGCGCACCCGCGCGACCGCCGCTGCGAACGCGTCGTCGTCGACGATCCACGCGTCCTTCGCGTGCATGCGGCGGCGGAGGCGCTCCAGCGACCGGCCCGGGCGGCGCAGCTGGACGTGCAGCGTCTCGTCGTCCAGCGACGCCAGCTCGGCCGCGTGCTCCAGCCACTCCCCCAGCTCCGCCGCGACCGGCGCGTGCTGCAGCACGCCGATGCGGTGGAAGTCCTGCAGGTCGTGGATGGCGTAGGCGATGTCGTCGGCGGTGTCCATCACGGACGCTTCGACGGTCTGCTGCCAGCCTTCGACGCGGCCGGCGAACACCGCGCGCGCCTGCTCGAAGTCGTCGAGTTCGGTGGCGTAGGCGGAGAACTTGGCCGCGCCGGTGCCCGGGAGGTCGCCCGGCTCGCCGGCGCCGCGCGGGGGCACGGCCATCGCCGACGGGTGCGGCGCGGGGTGGTGCAGCCGCAGCCACGGGTACTTCAGGACGGCGGCGCGCACCGCCGTGGTCAGGTCGAGCCCGATGGCCGACGGCCCGCGCACGTCGGTCGTGGTGATGATCCGGAACGTCTGCGCGTTGCCCTCGAAGCCGTCGGCGAGGCCGAAGCGGTGGCGGGCGATGCGGTCGAGCGTCTGCTCCCCGAGGTGCCCGAACGGCGGGTGCCCGAGGTCGTGGGCGAGCGCCGCGGCCTCGGCGACGTCGGGGTCGCAGCCGCCCAGCTTGTCGGCCAGCACGGCGTCGGGGCCGCCGGCGATGCGCTCGGCGACGGCGCGCGCGACCTGCGCGACCTTGAGGCTGTGGGTGAGCCGGTTGTGCAGCAGCCCGGCCCCGCCGGCGCTGACGACCTGCGTCACGCCACCGAGCCGGGCGAAGAACGGCGACGCGGCGATCCGGTCGCGGTCGATCCGGAACGGGCTGGTCGCCAGGTCGGTGAACCCGCCGACGTTCGCCACGGGGTCGCGCCGGGCCGCCCGCGGGTCGGTGTGCTCGCTGCCCTGATCCATGCGCCCGACCTTATCCGCAGGTTCACCTGAACGGCGGGCAGGCGCGTGGGTACTCCGGAGGTATGTCCCGACGGATGGTCACGACCCTGGCCGCGCTCGCTCTCGCCACGGCTTCCTGCGGCGCCCCACCGGGCGAGCCCGGCACGACAACGTCGACCACGACCTCGACCTCGACCTCGGCTCCGGCGAAACTCATCAAGGTCCCGGACGTTTCGGGCATGAACCACCAGGACGCCCAGAACGCGATGCAGCGGGCCGGGCTCTACAACCTGCGCGAGGTCGACGGCACCGGCCAGGGCCGTGCCCTGGTGATCGACCGCAACTGGGTCCAGACCGGCCAGGACCCGGCCGCGGGCACCGAAGTCGCCCCGGACACGGTGATCACCCTGACCGCGGTCAAGTACGACGACCGCTGACTCGTGATGCCCCTCCAGTCACGCGAGAAGCCCCTCCAGTCACGCGAGATACCCCTCCAGTCACGCGAGATACCCGGACCCGCACGAAAGCGGGCCATGGCGAAGCGGTCACGCCGGTGCCCGGAACGGCATCACCCGTGATCAGAAGGGCATCTCGCGTGATTGGGCGGGCATCTCGCGTGACGGGAGGGGCATCACTCGTGACTGGGGGGACGACACGCCGGTGTCAGGCCTCCGGCTGGGCGGTGTAGGCCGCCAGGCAGCGGTCGGCCTGGCCGCGGGCCACCGCTTCGTCCTCGCCGCCGGCCACGTGCGCGGCGTACCAGGCCTCCCCGGCCCGCGTCACGAATTCCACCCCTTCGGGGGATGCCATCCAGGCCATCGCCTCGGCCGGATCGACCACGTACCCCGGGTCGGCGGCCAGGTGGCGGACCAGGGCCGTCAGCGCCATGTCCCAGCCGATGCCGACCGCGCCCGGGCCGAACTGCTCCCAGTGGTCGTCGACGTGCGCGACGTGCTCCAGCTCGAACCGGGTGCCGCCGTCCTCCGGCGTCAGGCGGACCTCGATCCAGCTCACCCCGCCGTGCATCTCCCACGTCGCGGCGAAGCTCTTCGGCGGGTCGCAGCGCTCGACCGTGCCGCCCGCGTTGCCCTCCAGCTGGTACTTCCCGCCGACGCGCAGTTCGCCCGACACCGGCAGGAACCAGCGCGGGATGCGCTCGGGGTTCGTCACCGCGTCCCACATGTCGTCGACGTCGGTGTCGTAGACCTGGCTGATCGTCATGACGCGCGCGTCGCCCGCTTCGAGCACGCGCCGGCCGACCGTCCGGCGGACGGCGCTGATCTGGTGGCTGACGTCGATCACGAATCTTCTCCTTGGTTGAGGCGGCGCTCGCGCTTGCCGCGGGCGATTTCGGTGGCCAGCGCGTCCAGCGGCGGCGTCCAGAACCGGCGGAACCGGTCGAGCCAGACGTCGACGTCACGCAGCGGCGCGTGGCCGACCGCGTAGAGCCGTCTCGTCCCGTCCTGGCGGACGACCGCGAAGCCGTTGTCGCGCAACACCTTCAGGTGCTGCGACACCGCCGGCTGCGAGATGCCGAACTCGGCCCGGATCACCTCGGTCACCGCGCCGGCGGCCCGCTCGCCGTCGGCCAGCAGCTCGAGGATCCGGCGGCGGACCGGGTCGCCGAGGACGTCGAACGCGTGCACCCCGCCAAGCTACAAGCAGCGACTTATATAAGTCAAGCCTGAAACAGTTACGCCGATGTGCGTAACCCAGGGTGAACATCAGCCGACATCGGTTCCGCTCGGCCGCGCGACCCGCGACGATCGAGGCCGTGAAGTCGCCACGCGCGGTCCGCTTCGCCTTCCAGCCGCTGTACAGCCTCCACACGGGAGGCGTCGTGGCGCACGAAGCGCTGGCCAGGCCCGGCCGCGGAGCGGTCCCCGAACTGCTCGCGCAGGCGCGCCGCGACGGCAGGCTCGCCGAAGCCGACGTCGGGCTCGCGGTCGCCGCCGTCCGGCAGGACGCCGAAAACCCGACGTCGCTCCCCCTGCACCTCAACCTCTCCGCGCGCACCCTGGCCGCGCCGCCGTCGCTGTACGACGACCTCCTCGAAGCACTCGGCGACGCGGGCCGCCGCACCCGTGACGTCGTCCTCGAGATCGGCCCGCCGTTCGCGCCGCTGCCCGCCGGCCGCGCGCTCAGCGGGATGCGGGCGCTCACCGAGCTCGGCTTCCGGGTCGCCCTCGACGGCCTCGGGCGCGGCGACCTGCCGCTGGGCCTGCTCGTCGAGGCGCCGATCGACCTGGTGAAGCTCGACCGGACCGTGCTGCGCGGGCTGCCGGACGGCCCGGCCGCCGTCGCCGTGGTCGAGGCGCTGCTGCACTACACGAACCGCACCGGCACCCGGCTCGTCGCGACCGGCGTGGAGACCGACGCGCAGCTCGACGCCGTCCGCGGCCTCGGCGTCCGGATCGCCCAGGGGCACCTCCTCGCCCCGCCGACCGCGGCCGGTCCGGCCCCGGCCCTGCTCACGCGCGGTCGTCCGGCGGCCGCGGCACCGGCGCCGTGCGTCGGCGACTTCCTCCGCCCGGCGACGACGCTGCCGGAATCCGCGACCTGCGACGAGGTCCGCGCGGTGCTGGCGGCGGCCGACGCGCCGAGCGGTGTGGTCGGGGTGGACGAGCTGAACCGGCCGCGCTGGTCGGTCGACCGGACCCGGTTCCTGGTGGCCGTGACCGGCCCGTACGGGCACGCGCTGCACGCGAAGCGCCCCGCGGCCCGGCTCGCCGACACGCCGCACACGATCGAGGCCCGCGCGGGCGCGATGGAGTTCCTCGAGCTGGTCACCGACGCCGACTGGGGCCGCACCGGCGACGACGTGGTCGTGGTCGACGAGCTCGGCCGCTGCCTCGGCGTCGTGCTGGTGACCGAGGTGGTCCGCGGCGTGGCGGAGGCGAAGGTCGAGGCCGCGGCGGCGCTGAACCCGCTGACGCGCTTGCCGGGCAGCGACACGGTCGCCCGCGACGTCGCCCGCCGCATCACGATCGGCGAGCCGTTCGTGGCGGCGTGGCTGGACATCGACGGCTTCAAGACGGTCAACGACACGGCGGGCTTCGCGGCGGGCGACCACCTGATCCGAGAGCTGGGCGCGGCGCTGACGGAGCTGTCGGCGGGCCTGCGCCGGATGCGGGTGAGCCACGTGGGCGGCGACGACTTCCTGGTGGTCTGCGACGTCGACGAGATCGCGACGGTGGCGGCGGCCCTGCTCGACCGCCCGTGGGCGGCGGAGGGCCTGCCGGTGACGGTATCGCTGGCGACGCTGGTCTGCGCGAGCGACGCGATCGGTTCGTACCAGGAGGTTTCGCGGCTGCTGGCGCCGTTGAAGAAGCGCGCGAAGGCGGTGCCGGGGTCGAGCTGGGTGCTGAGCCGCCCGGGCTCGGACCGCGTGGAGGTGTTGCGCGGCATCGGAACCCACGGCTTACAGGCCGCGGCCGGCTAGCTGTAGCGCGCTCACGCCCAGCCGAGGGTCAGCTGCGCCTGGACCGCCGCCGTCGCCCAGGTCACGTAGTCCTCGTGCGGCCAGCCGCACACCTGCGTCAGGTGGTCGTACGCCTCGTGTGACATGACCAGACCCACCGCGTCGGCCAGGCGGCCGATCTCCCCGCCCTCCGGGGCCAGGCCCGCCGCCGACAGCCGGCCGGCTATCTCCGTCCTGCGCGCCACCGCCTGTGCGGCGCGGACCGCCGCCACCGCCGGGTCGGCCGCCGCCGCCGTGGTGAACGCGCGCCAGATCGGCAGTGATCCGCGTAGGCCCGCCGCGACCCGCGACACCACCGCCGGCAGGTCGTCCAGGCCGGCCGAGCCCACCACCGCATCCAGGTTCACCGCGTCCGGGTCGCCCGCGAAGCCGTCGCGGAACGCGGCGATCAGCAGCTCCGGCTTGCGGCCCGTCTGCGTCACCGTCTCCAGGCTCACCCCCGCCGCCGCGGCGATCTGCCGCATGCTCGTGCCCGCGTAGCCCCGCGAAGCGAACAGCTTGCCCGCCGTCGCCACCACGTGCGCGCGGGTGCGCCGGGCGCGGGCCTCGCGCACCGGCGACTCGTATCGGCGCCTCGGTCCTTCGGGTATCGTCATCAATTGGATGGTACAGCGTATCGATCAAAGGGGCAGCCATGACTCGGGTACTCGTCGGCGTGCAGCCCGCCCGCGGCCACGTCGGGCCGACCAAGCCGATCGTCGCCGCGCTGCTCGCCGCCGGTCACGACGTCGCCGTCGTCACCGGCGCCCGCTACCGGCAGGCGTTCGAAGAGCTGGGGGCCACCGTCACCGTCCTGCCCGAAGAGGCCGACTTCGACGAGACCGACCTGGACGGCACGATCCCCGGCCGCGCCGGGTTGCGCGGGCTGAAGCTCGCCCGGTTCGAGCTGACCCACTTCGTCCGCGCGATGCCCGCCCAGCTGAGCGTGCTCGACGGGCAGGACGCCGATGTCATGCTGTGCGATCCGCTGATGATGGCCGGGCTGGCCCTGTCCCGGCGCGAACGACGGCCGAGGCTGCTCGTCCTCGGCTTCCTGCCGTTCATGCCGCCCGTCCCGACCGGCCCGCCCGGGCACCCGGTCCGCGGCGCGATCCTCCGGGCGCTCGCACCGTGGGTGACCGGACCTGCGCAGAAGCTGGCGAAAGACCTGCTCGGCGGCGATCCCGGCCTGCTGTTCACGGACTGGCCGCTGCGCGGCGACGGTGTCCTCCAGATGACCTGCCCCGGCTTCGAGTACCCGCGCGAAGGAGCGCCGCTGCACTTCATCGGGCCGACGACGGTCAGCGCGGCGAGCGAGCACCCGCTGCCGCCGTGGTGGGCCGACCTGGACGGCGGCCGCCCGGTGGTGCACGTGACCCAGGGAACGATCGCGAACGACGACCTCGGCCGCCTCGTCGAGCCGGCGATCGACGCCCTGGCCGGCGAGGACGTCCTGGTCGTCGCGACGACGTGCGGCGGGCGGCTGCGGCCCGGTCCGCTGCCGGACAACGTCCGGGTCGCGGACTTCCTGCCCTACGACGAGCTGCTCCCCCGCTGCGCCGCCATGGTCAGCAACGGCGGGTACGGCGGCGTCAACCACGCCCTCCGCTACGGCGTGCCGCTGGTCGTCGTCGGGGCCAGCGAGGACAAGCGCGAAGTGGCGGCCCGGGTCACCTGGTCGGGAGCCGGGATCGGCCACGCCCGCGCGTCGGCCGCGCCGCGGACGCTGCGGCGGGCCGTCCGCGCGGTCCTGGACGAGCCGCGCTACCGCAGGCGCGCGCGGGAGCTGGCCGCGGAAATGGCCGCCGGACCGTCGATGGACGAAGTGGTGAAGCTGATCACCGAGCCTCCCGCGGCTTGTCGTGAGTGGTAATTAGGGTTCTAACCCGAATTACCACTCACGAGCCGTGGGCCGCCAGGTAGCTCGCGAACCGCTCGTCGACCTCCTCGGGCGTCAACCCGAAGTCCGCCAGGCTGTAGCGGTGCACCGGTTTCCGGTCGCCCGTGCGGCTCGCCTGGTGCACCGCCGTCATGGCCGCCCGCGCTGCCGGCGTGAACTCCAGTCCGAAGTGGTCGTACACAGTGGACACCGTGCCGATCGGGTCGGCGACGAAGTCCTCGTACCGGACGTCGCAGAACTGCGCCGGGTTGTGCCGCGCCCGGGCCCAGCCGAACTCGTCCGCGCCGCGTGCCCACAGGTCGAGCTGCCCCTGCCCGATCACCTCGCCGCGGAACTTCGCCGACCAGCCGTCCGCGGCCTTCTCGGCGAGGCTGCACATCGACGCCATGATCGTGCTCGGCGCCCGGTGCGTCTGGATCACCAGCGCGTCCGGGTAGTTCGCCATCAGCGCGTCCAGCGCGAACAGGTGACTCGGGTTCTTGAGCACCCAGCGCTTGCCCGCGTCCGGCAGCCCGATCAGCTGCAGGTTGCGCTTGTGCCGGGCGTAGGCGTCCGTCCAGTCCTGCTTGGCCAGCCAGCGCGAGTAGCGCGGCAGGTGCGCGAGGCACTCGAAGGACACCGACCGCATCGACTGGCGCAGCAGCTGCCAGCACTCCTCCACCTGGTCGGCGGACATGTGGTGCACGCCCATGAACTCCGGGTGCTCGACGTGGTGGCGTTCGTAGCCGGCCTGGATGCCCCGGAAGATCGGGTTGTCCGCCCACGACGCCCGCGGCGGCCGCGGCTGCGGGACCTCGGCGAGCCACACCTCGAGACCCTGGTGCGCGGGGTCCTCGGCGAGCAGCCGGTGCAGGGCCGTCGTGCCGGTGCGGGGCAGGCCGGTGACGAAGATCGGCCGCTCGATGCGGACGTCGGCGTACGCCGGGTTCTGCTTCCACGACGCTTCGCTGAGCAGCCGCGCCACCAGAGCGCCGCGCAGGAACGCCCGGTGCACCTTGTTGCCGTACGGCGTCAGTTCCGCTTCGGCCTCGTAGGACTCCAGCAGCACGCGCAGGCCTTCGACGTACTCGTCGGTGCCGAAGTCGTCGAGCCCGGTGAGCTTCGACGCCGAGGCGCGCAGGTCCTCGACGGTGCCCACGTCTTCCCGGCCGGGGAGCATGGCGTCCTCCTCAGTGGTGGTACTCGCCGCTGTTGACGTCGAGGCATTGCCCGGTGATCGCGCGTGCCATCGGCGAGGCGAGGAACACGACCGCGTCGGCGATCTCGTCGGGCTCGGGCAGCTTGCGCAGGTCTATTGTGGACGCTGTTTCGGCGTAGACGTCCTCCGGCGTGATGCCTCGTTCCTTGGCCAGGTAGGCGAAGTACCACTGGAGGTTCGGGCCCCAGATGTACCCGGGCGCCACGGTGTTGACGCGCACGCCGTCCGGACCCAGCTCGCTGGCCAGGCTCTGGGAGAGCGACAGCAGCGCCGACTTCGCCATCTTGTAGGCGCCGAACGTGCGCCGCGAGTGCCGCAGCACCGCCGAGTTGATCATCACCAGCGAGCCCTTGCTCTCCTTGAGCGCGGGCAGGAACAGCCGGGTCAGCCGGAGCACGGAGATCGCCGCCGTCTCGAAGCCCGCGCGGACGGCGTCGAGGTCCACAGTGGCCAGGTCGGTCAGCGGCGGGACGGCGAAGGCGTTGTGCACCACCGTGTCCACCCGGCCGAACGCCTCGACCGCCTCGTTCACCAGGTTGGCGGCGGAGTCCGCGTCGTCGATGTCGGTGCGGACCGCGACCGCCCGGCGGCCGAGGTCGGTCACCTCCTTCGCGACTTCGCTCAGCCGAGACTCCGTGCGCGCGGCGAGCACGACGTCCGCGCCGGCCCGCGCGCTGCGCACGGCGATCGACCGGCCAAGCCCGGGCCCGATGCCCGAGACGACGACCACCTTGCCCTGCAACACGTTCTCCACGCTCACCCCAGCATCCGGGCGGCGACGGCGTCCTGCCGGGCCGCGATCCGCGCCGCCCACTGCTCCGGCGTCACCCGCGCATCCGCGTAATGGGGCAGCCGATCGGGCAGCTCGTCGGCCTTGACCACCTCGACGACCGGGCCGTCGTCCGGACCGAGGTCGCGGGCCAGCCGCTGCCAGCGGATCTGCAGGTACCCGCGGTCGTGGCCGGTGAGCTCCAGCCAGTTCGCCAGGCCGGGGTCACGTTCGGCGAGCACGAACCGGATCTTGCCGTCCGGGTCGACGCGGGCCTGGTCGGCGGTGAGGCTCGTCTGGTGGTTGATGTAGTCGAGCGAGACGTACCAGCGGCTGCCGAGCTGGATGCCCTGGTACGGCGCGTCCGCGCAGCGCGGCACGGTGACGATCATCGCTTCCTCGGGGCCGAGCTCGTAGTGCCCGGCCGAGGAGAACTGCGTGGTGAGCCCGCCCGGCGTCGAGCGCGGCTCGGTCAGCGTGTTCACCGGCAGGTTGTCGTAGAACCACTTCGGGAAGGCCAGGAACGTCTTGAGCCGGCTCAGCAGGATCTTGCCGGTGACGCCGTAGCGCTTGGCCAGCGCGGACCGGTCCGGCACCGGCGGCGCCTGGCCCGCGGTGTCGACGCACCGGATGCGGATCTCGCCGCGCCGCTCGGTCGCCCAGTCGCTGTAGACCTCGCGGACCACGAGCATCGACGCGCCTTCGCCGAGGACGAAGTAGTTCGGGCCCGGGTTCTCGCGGGCCGGGCCGAAGCGCAGCTCGAACCGGCCGTCCGGGCCGATCTCGATGGCCCGGTCGTCGAACGCGGCGAGGCTGCCGGGCACCTCGACCGGCGAGTAGTCGCCGTTGAGGACCTGGAAGCTGAGGTCGGCGGTCGTGCCGCGGACGCCGGTGACCAGGTACTCGCGGTCGGCGCGGATGTTCGCGTTGAAGTACAGCGTGTCCGGGTTGTCCAGGCCCATCTTCGTGTAGGGCCCGGTCGACGCGGTGAAGTACGGGAAGTCGCGCTGGTAGGCCCAGGCCATCTGCAGCGACGCCCGGATGCTGCCGGCGAGGTAGTCGTAGCCCTCGAGCAGGCCCTGCTCGGTCTGCGCCGGCGGGGCTTCGGCGATCAGCTTCTCGGCCTCGACGATGGCGTCGGCGAACGGCCGGGTCAACGAGAACTCGTTCTCGATCATGCCGGGACGGCCCAGCGGTTCGCGATCAGCTTGAAGCCCGGGATGCTGTCGAAGGTCGTCAGCGTCTCGTAGGTGCGGACGTACCCGATGTGCGAGATCCGCCAGACGCCGTCGCTCTCGCGGCGGTAGGTGTCTTCGTAGAACGCGGCCCCTTCGACGATCATCTTGTGCTCCGGCACGATGACCTTGTCGGTGAACGACCACCGCCCGGTCGCGGTGTCGCCGTCGACGTCGATCTCCGGCTGAGCCGCGTGGTGCACAGTGATGATGCCGTTTCCGAGGCTCTGGGTAAGGAACTCGACGATGGCGTCGCGGCCCTCGAACTGCTTGCCCTCACTCCCGGTCGCGCGGGTCCCGTAGTCGGCCGTGGCGTCGACGGTGAAGGTGTCGGCCACCTCGTCCCACAGCTTCAGGTCCACCCCGCGCAGGTACCGGTACTTCAGCCGCTTGATCTCTTCGAGTACGACCAGGTCCATGTCACCAGCGTCCCGCACCGCTTGACCAAAGACAAGAACATGTTCTACTTTTTTCCCGTGTCCGTGACCTCGTACGAGCTCTCGCACCTGGCCGCGCTCGAAGCGGAGGCCGTGCACGTCTTCCGCGAAGTCGCGGCGACCTTCGAGCGCCCGGTCCTGCTCTTCTCCGGCGGCAAGGACTCGGTGGTGATGCTGCACGCCGCCGCGAAGGCGTTCTGGCCCGCGCCCCTGCCCTTCCCCGTGCTGCACGTCGACACCGGCCACAACTTCGACGAGGTCATCCGCTTCCGCGACGAAACCGTCGCCGCTCTCGGCCTCCGCCTGGAGGTGGCGAGCGTGCAGGACGACATCGACGCCGGCCGGGTCGTCGAGGAGACCGGGCCACGGGCCAGCCGCAACCGGCTGCAGACCGTGACGCTGCTGCGGGCCATCCGCGAGGGCGGCTTCGACGCCGTGTTCGGCGGCGCCCGCCGTGACGAGGAGAAGGCCCGCGCGAAGGAACGCGTGTTCAGCTTCCGCGACGAGCACGGCCAGTGGGACCCGCGGGCGCAGCGCCCGGAGCTGTGGAACCTCTACAACGGCCGGCACCGCCGCGGCGAGCACATCCGCGTCTTCCCGCTGTCGAACTGGACCGAGCTGGACATCTGGCAGTACATCCGCGACGAGCGGATCGCGCTGCCGCCGCTGTACTACGCGCACCGGCGCCCGGTGGTCCAGCGCGACGGCATGCTGCTGGCGGCCACCCGCTTCCTGTCCCTTGTGGACGGTGAGTCGCCGTACGAGGCGACCGTGCGCTTCCGGACCGTCGGCGACGCCACCTGCACCGGTTGCGTCGAGTCGTCGGCGACGACGCCGGCCGAAGTGGTCGCCGAGGTGGCCGCCACCCGCGTCACCGAACGCGGTGCGACGCGCGCCGACGACCGGATTTCCGAAGCCGGCATGGAAGACCGCAAGCGAGAGGGCTACTTCTGATGCAGCTGCTGCGGATCGCCACCGCCGGAAGCGTCGACGACGGCAAGTCGACGTTGATCGGCCGGCTGCTGTTCGACTCGAAGGCGATCTTCACCGACCAGCTCGCCGCCGTCGAGCGCGCCAGCCGCGACCGCGGCGAGGACTACCCGGACCTCGCACTGCTCACCGACGGGCTGCGGGCCGAGCGCGAGCAGGGCATCACGATCGACGTCGCCCACCGCTACTTCGCCACGCCGCGGCGCAAGTTCATCATCGCCGACACGCCGGGTCACCTGCAGTACACGCGGAACATGGTGACCGGCGCGTCGACCGCCGACCTGGCGCTGATCCTCGTCGACGCGCGCAAGGGCGTGCTGGAACAGTCGCGGCGGCACGCGTTCCTCGCGTCGCTGCTCGGGATCGGGCACCTCGTGGTGTGCGTGAACAAGATGGACCTCGTCGGCTGGTCGCGGGAGCGGTTCGACGAGATCCGCGAGGACTTCCGCCGGTTCGCGATGAAACTCGACGTCGCCGACCTGACGTTCGTGCCGGTTTCGGCGCTGCACGGCGACAACGTCGTCCACCGCAGCGCGAGCATGCCGTGGTACGAGGGCACTTCGCTGCTGCACCAGCTGGAAGAGGTGCACGTCGCCTCCGACCGCAACCTGATCGACGCGCGGTTCCCGGTGCAGTACGTCATCCGGAAGTCCGACTTCCGCGGCTACGCGGGCACCATCGCCGGCGGGGTGTTCAAGCCGGGCGACGAGGTCGTGGCGCTGCCGTCGGGGTTCACGTCGAAGGTGCGTGCGGTCTGGGGACCGGGCGGGCAGCCGCTGGAAGAGGCGTTCACCGGCCAGGCGGTGGCCGTGGAGCTGGCCGACGACCTCGACCTCGGCCGCGGGACCATGCTCTGCCGGCCTGGCAACCGCGCGGAGTCGGCCCGCGAGGTCGACGCCCTGGTCTGCTGGTTCTCCGAGCATTCCTCGCTGGCCCCGGGTGCTTCGTACGTCGTACGGCACACGACCACCGAAACGCGGGGCACGGTCGAGCGGCTGGAGTACCGCCTCGACGTCACCACGCTGCACCGCGACGAGACGGCGGAAGCGCTGTCGTTGAACGACATCGGCCGCGTCCGGCTGCGCACGCGTGCGCCGCTGCTGTTCGACCCGTACCGCCGCAACCGGGCCACCGGCGGCTTCCTGCTGGTCGACGAGCACACCGGCGACACGGTCGCGGCGGGCATGATCACCGGCGCGGTCGCCTCCCCGGTCGTCTGGCACACTGCGGCGGTGCGGCGTGAAGACCGCCCCACCCGCGGTGCGACGGTGTGGCTGACCGGGCTTTCGGCGTCGGGCAAGTCGTCGGTGGCGGTCGAGCTGGAACGCCGGCTGGTCGCGGCGGGCCGCCCGGCGTACCTGCTCGACGGCGACAACCTGCGGCACGGGCTCAACGCCGGCTTGGGGTTCAGCCCCGAGGACCGGGCGGAGAACGTCCGGCGCGTGGCGGAGGTGGCGCGCCTGTTCGCGGACGCGGGCGTGGTGGCGATCGCGTCGCTGATCAGCCCCTACGAAACCGATCGCGCCCGGGCGCGGGCGATCCACGACGGGCTGCCGTTCGTGGAGGTGTTCGTCGACACGCCCCTGGAGGTGTGCGAGGCCCGCGACCCGAAGGGCATGTACGCGAAGGCACGCGCCGGGGAGATCACCGGCTTCACCGGCATCGACGCCCCCTACGAGCGCCCGTCGTCGCCCGACCTGGTGCTGCGCCCGGGCGACGGCGACCCGGCGGCCATGGCGGCGGCGATCCAGGCCCTGCTCGACGACCTCGGCTGAATTCGGTTGCGCACGCACCCTAGGGTGGGCCTCATGACGACGGTCAGGCAGGTCCAGGTCACCTTCGACTGCGCGGATCCCGGGCGGGTCGCCCGGTTCTGGTGCGAGGTGCTCGGTTACGAGCTCCACAGCAGCGGAGTCGCCTGCAGCGACCCCACCGGGGTGGGCCCGCGGCTGTACTTCCAGCAGGTGCCCGAAGGCAAGGTCGTCAAGAACCGGGTGCACCTCGACGTCCGGGTCGGCACGGGGCTCGTCGGCGAAGAGCGGCTGGCCGCCCTCGAGGCCGAGTGCGCGCGGCTGGAGAAGCTCGGCGCGGTCCGCGGGCAGCTCCTGCTCGCCGACGAGGAAAACGAATCGTGCCAGAACATGCAGGACATCGAGGGCAACGAGTTCTGCCTCGATTGAGCCCTGCCCGGCCTGTTACATCGGAAGCACGTGCGTCACAGACCGATTTGTGGTCTGATATCCCCCGCTACTCCGTATGGCCCAGAGGGGGATCCGTGAAAAGCGTGGTTTGGTGGTCCGTCGGCCTGCTGTTCGGGCTGGGGTTGATGGCGCTCGGCCTGTTCGGCTCCGGCGGGTCCGGCAAGGTGCTGTGCGGCGGCGAGGAGATGCGGCCGGGGCAGACCTGCGAAGAGACCCGGTACGGCCAGACATCCAGCGAGACCTACGAGGAAAAACGGCAGGAAGCGATCGACGACGCGGCCACCTTCAAGGGCGGCGGCCGGTGGGTCACGTTCGGGATCGGCACCGTGATCGCGGGTGCGTGCGGCTGGCGGCTGATCGTCGCGATCCGGCGCAGGGCCGGCCAGGGGTCCGGCCCGGTCGCCCAGACCGCGCCCGGGCAGCAGCCCGGCTTTGTGCCGCCGCCGGGATACCCGGCGCAGGGATACCCGGCGCAGGGACTTCCGGCGCACCAGAACTTCCCGCAGCAGCCGGGGTTCCAGCAGCCGGGGTTCCAGCAGCAGCCGGGGTTCCCTCCGCCGCAGGGGTTTCAGCAGCCTCCGCCGCCGGGATACGGGCCGCGTCAGCAGTAGCGACGCCCGTCGGCTTCGAGCGCGAAGAACAGGAAGCTCGGGAAGGTGTCGAGGATTTCGAAGTCGCCGGGGAACAGCTCCCGGGCGGCCGGCACCGGGTGGGGTTCGCTGATGACGGCGATCCGGAAGCCGGCCGCGGTGAAGGCGTCGGTCATCGCGTGCAGCGGCTTGTTCCAGAACGTCATGCGTGCTTTTTCGCCGTGGAGCTCGAACTCGTCGGTCCAGGTGTAGGGCTCGAAGTAGTCGGGCCGGGGCCCCTCGTGGCGGTGCGTGAGGTTGACCATCATCGGGTGGTTGACCGAGGCGATGAGCCGGCCGCCGGGCTTCAGCACGCGCTTGAACTCGGCGAGGGGTGAAGCCCAGTCGCGCAGGTAGTGGAGCACGAGGGACGCGATGACGTCGTCGAACTCGGCGTCGGCGAAGGGCAGCGGCTCGGCCAGGTCGGCGACCCGCAGGTCCGCGTCCGCACCGAGCAGCGTTCTCGCGTGCGCCAGCATGCCGGCGCTCTGGTCGATCCCGGTGACGACGGCGCCTCGCTCCCGCAGCGCCGCGAACAGCGGGCCCGAGCCGCAGCCGGCGTCGAGAATCCGCCGTCCGGCCACGTCACCGGCGAGGGCCAGGGTCGCCGGCCGCTCGTAGTAGGCGTTCATCAGGCTGGATTCGTTCTCGGCCGTGTAAGCCCCGGCGAAGTCGTCGTACGCGGCAGTCATGCGGCCCATGCTGCCCGAATCAGGGCGACGGTGCCACGAAGCCCGAGTCGTACGCGCGGATCACCGCCTGGGTGCGGTCCCGCGCGCCGAGTTTCGCGAGCACGTTGCCCACGTGGGTCTTCACCGTCTGGACACCCACGTAGAGCTCGCCCGCGATCTCCACATTGGACAGTCCACCGGCCATCAGCCGCAGCACTTCCCGCTCGCGCTCGGTGAGCCCGGCGCCGGCCAGGCCGTCACCGGCCGGGGCGGGGGCGTGCCGGGCGGCCAGCCGGCGGATGGCCGCCGGGAACAGCAGGGATTCACCGGCGACGACGGTCCGGACGGCGGCGACGATCTCCTCCGGCCGGGCCCGCTTGAGCAGGAAGCCGCTGGCGCCGGCGACGAGCGCGTCGTAGACGTAGTCGTCGTTCTCGAAGGTGGTCACCACGATCACCTTCGGCGGCTCGTCCACAGTGGACATCAGGTGGGCGGTGGCCCGGATCCCGTCCACGGCGGGCATCCGCACGTCCATCAGCACGACATCGGGCCGCAGCCGGGCGACCAGGCCGGGCACCTCGGCACCGTCGGCGGCCTCGCCGACCACGGTGAGGCCGGCTTCGCTGTCGACGATCGCCCGGAGCCCGGCCCGGATCAGCGGCTCGTCGTCGACCAGCAGCACACCCACGCTCATCACTCTCTCCCCCTCTCCGTCCCGCTCCCCCATCGCCGCTCCACCGGCAACTCGCCGCCGCCACTCACCGCCCGCTCCCCCACGGCACCCGCACCTTGACCACCCACCGCTCGTCCTCCGGCCCGGCCGACAGCTCGCCGCCGAGCACCGCCACTCGCTCGGCCATCCCCCGCAGGCCACGGCCGCCGCCAGTGCGGCGCGGGCCGCTGCCCAGCGGGTTGGCGACCCGCGCGCGCAGGTCGTGTGCCGCCACCTCGACGACCACCGTCACCGGGACCCTACCGGCGTGGCGCACCGCGTTGGTCAGGCATTCCTGCAGGATCCGGTACACCTCGCGGGACACCACCGGCGGCACGGCGGCCAGGTCTCCGCCCAGGTCGGCGGTGACTTCGGTACCCGCGAGCCGGGTCGTTTCGACGAGCGCCGGCAGCGCGGTCAGCGTCGGCTGCGGTGTCCGGCCGGCCGTCTCCTCGCGCAGCAACCCCAGGACGTGGTCGAGGTCGTCGAGCGCGGTGCGGGCCGACTCCTCGATCGCGCCGAGGGCACGCTCGGTGAAATCCGGGTCGGTGCGCAGCGTCCGCCGGGCCGCGCCCGCCTGGACGGTGACGACGCTCAGCGCGTGCCCGACCGAGTCGTGCAGCTCCCTGGCCAGCCGGTTGCGTTCGGCGAGCTGCTCGGTCCGCCGTTCGAGCCGGGCGATCCGGTCGGCGGCGGTCGTCCCGAGCAGTGCGATCGCGGCCCGGCGCAGCAGCCCGCCGACCACGCAGACGGCGTAGACCAGCACGACCAGGCCGATCAGGAAGACGACCGGCAGCCACACCGACGCCCAGCCCGCCGGCACGGTGACGGCGTCGCCCTCGCCGGTCTGGACGAGCTGCCCGGTGAAGACGGCGCCGATCGACAGCCCGATCGCGACCGGGGCGGCAAGGCTGAAGAAGCTGACGACGAACCCGGCGCCGACGTGCAGCACGAACATCACCGCGGCGCGCCGGCGCCCGGCGCGGGTCTGGGGTTTCGCGGGCGCGTCCGGCACCGGGTCGTCGAGCAGCTCGCGGACCGCGGTGGACTCGAGGACGTGGACGGCGGGCAGGAACGCCGTCCCGGCCAGGACGGCCAGGGTGAGCAGACCGCCGACGAGGACGGCGCGGTCCAGCGTGGTGACGAACGGCAGCAGCGACGGCACGGCGACCGCGGAGAACAGCAGGTACGGCACGCTGATGGCGCCGCCGAGGACGAGGTAGACCCAGCGGCGGTAGGTCGCCTTGCTCGTCAGCGGCCGGAAGATGCGCACCGGCCGATCTTCGCAGCCGGACGCGGTGCGCGCCTCCCTCTTGCGGTGGAACGGCCCGGCGTCAGTGCGCCCGCGCCGCGCTTGACCAGCTTCACGTCCGTGACCGTCGCCGCCGAAGCCATTCAGAGAGCACTTGACCGCATTACGCGCGATCAGGTCAGAAGGTAACCACAGTGCGGCCACGGCCGAAAGTCGTTCCCTCGCGGGAGGGAGCCGCCTCCCGCCGTCGCGTGAGCCGCGCGCGGTGTCCGTCGTGATCTGCTCGGCGACGGCGAAAGGGAACCGATGGACATCTTGCTGGGCCTGCTGACCCTCCCCCTGTACGTGCTCGTGCTGTGGCCGCTCGTCGCCGCGGCCCGGCGCGTGCTCGGCGTCCGGATCGGGGCCGTGCGCGCCCTGTGCGCCGCCGCGTTCGGGTGGCTCGTCGCCGGCGGCATCGGGCAGGCGTTCCCCGTTTCGCTGCTGCACAACGGCGGCGCGGCTCTCGGCCTGCTGATCCCGTTGGCGGGCAGCGCTTTCCTCGCGACGCTGATCTTCCTGTTCGTCGCGGAGCTGGCGCTGCCGAACGGCTTCGGGTTCGGCCGGCTGCGGGGCCGGCTCTCCCGCACCCGCCGGTACGCGCAGATCAGCCGGATCGCGGTCAAGCACGGCCTCGGCCGCTACCTGACCGGCCGCCGGGAACCGGGCCGCACGCGCCACGCCAAGCTCGCGCGGTCGCTGCGCCAGGCACTCGAAGAGGGCGGCGTGACGTTCGTGAAGCTCGGCCAGCTGCTCTCCACCCGCGCGGCCCTGCTGCCCCCGGCGTTCGTCGACGAGCTCGGCCGGCTGCAGGACCGGGTCGCGCCCGCCCGCGCCGACGCCGTGTGGGCCGTGCTGGCCGCCGAGCTCGGGGGCTCGCCCGACGACGTCTTCGCCGAGTTCGACCCCGAACCCCTCGCGGCCGCGTCGGTCGCCCAGGTCTACCGCGCCAAGCTGCACAGCGGCGAAGACGTCGTGGTCAAGGTCCAGCGCCCCGGTGTGCGGGACCAGGCCGAGCGCGACATCGCCATCGTCCGGCGGGTCGCCGCGGCGCTGGAGGACCGCGCGGACTGGGCGCGGTCGCTCGGCGTCGCCGACCTGGCCGCCGGGTTCGCCGACGCGCTGGCCGAGGAGCTCGACTTCACCATCGAAGCCCGCAACATCACCGCCGTCGCCGCGACGGGCTCCCCGGACGTCGCGCTCCCGAGAGTCCACAAGGGACTCTCGACCGACCGCGTGCTGGTCATGTCCCGCCTCGACGGGAAGCCGCTCGCCACGGCGAAGGATTCCTTGCCGGCGGCCGAACGCGAGCGGCTGGCGCGCTCGCTCCTGCGCAGCCTGCTCGACCAGGTGATGACCGGCGGCGTCTTCCACGCCGACCCCCACCCGGGCAACCTCATGCTGCTCGGCGACGGCCGGCTCGGCCTGCTCGACTTCGGATCGGTCGGCCGCCTCGACGCCGGGCTGCGCGACGGCCTGCAGAACCTGCTGCTCGCCCTCGACCGCGGCGACCCGGCGGCCCTGCGCGACGGGCTCCTGGAAGTCGTCGACCGCACCGGCGAGATCGACGAACAGCGCCTCGAACGCGCACTCGGCGCCCTGGTCGCCCGGCACTTCGGCCCCGGCCGCACCCCGGACCTCGACCTGTTCACCGGCCTGTTCCGGGTCGTCGCGGACTTCCGGCTCAGCGTGCCACCGCCGGTGGCCGCGGTGTTCCGCGCGCTGGCCACCGTGGAGGGCACCCTGGCCGCGCTGGATCCCGGCTTCGACGTCGTCGCCGAATCACGCGCGTTCGCCGTCGAGCAGGTCGGCGCCGGGCTGCGGCCGGGCCCCCTCGGCCGCAGCGCGGCCGGCGAGCTGACGGCGCTGCTCCCGGTGCTGCGCCGCCTCCCCCGCCGCATCGACCGGATCGGCGCGGCGCTGGAGGAGGGCAGGCTGTCGGTGAACGTCCGGCTGTTCTCCGACGAGCGCGACCGCGACGTCGTCACCGGCCTGGTCCACGAAGCCCTGCTGGCCTTCGTCGGCGCGGCAACGGGGTTGATGGCGGTGTTCCTGCTGACCGGCTCGGGCGGGCCGCGCATCGCCGCGGACCTGACGCTGCACCAGGTGTTCGGCTACAACCTGCTGGTGATCAGTGCGCTGGTGGGACTGCGGCTGCTTTTCGTCGTCTTCCGGCGCTCCGGACGAGCGTCACGATCAGCCCGGTGAACCCGGCGACGAACAGCACGAAACCGCCGACGATCCACCACCGCAAGGTGGGCAGGATCGAGTCGGTGAACGGCGCACCCTGCAGGCCGGCGTCGGTGAACGCGGTCACCGCGGGCAGCGAGTCCGGGGTGATCACGGTGCCGGTCGCGACCACGAACCCGGTGACGCCGGACAGCTGCACGGGACTGCGGAACCGCGAGTCGTCGGAGTTGCCGCGGTTGTCGCCCTCGACGAAGACCGTGCCCTCGGGCACCTTGGCCGAGAACTCGAAAAGGCCTTCGTAGCCCGGGGTGATGTAGGGCTCGGTGATGGGTTTGCCGTTGACCGAGAGGTGCTCGTCGGTACAGCAGGCGACGGTGTCGCCGGCCACGCCGACCACCCGGACCACGCTGACACCGGGGTGCCCGTCGGTGGCATACGCCCCGCCCTCGATGACCACCACGTCCCCGCGGTGCACTTCGCCGCCGTTCGCCCGGCGCACCACGAGCCGCTCGTCCGGCTGCAACGTCGGGCTCATGTTCTCGCTCGTCTGCACGTACGCCTGGTACCCGACGGTCAGCCGGACGACCCCGTAGAGGCCGGCGCCGACACCGAGCACCATCAGGGCCACCATCACCAGCACCATGGGCCACGAGCGGCGGCGCGGGGACGATTCCGGCGGCGCGGGTGGGAACGACATTTCGGTCACGAAGATCTATCGCGCCCTCACGTGCGGCGTTACCCCGTGCGCGCGGGGCGTACCTGATCACCGCGGCGAGGATGCGGCCGAAGTGGACGTCCGGCCGGAGGGTGGCCACGAAGCCGTACACACCCAGCGCCACCACTCCGCCGCCACGGGCGCCGTATAGGTCGTTATACGCCAAACGGGCCACCCTGGAGGGTGACCCGTTCGACAAACCGAACTCAGACGGTGAAGCCGAGGGCGCGCAGCTGCTCGCGGCCGTCCTCGGTGATCTTCTCCGGGCCCCACGGCGGCATCCAGACCCAGTTGATCCGGAAGTCCTTGACCAGACCGCCGGACGTCAGCGCCGCCGACGTCTGGTCCTCGATGACGTCGGTCAGCGGGCAGGCCGCGGACGTCAGCGTCATGTCGATGGTCGCCGTGTTGTCGGGCTCGACGCGGATGTCGTAGACCAGGCCGAGGTCGACGACGTTGATGCCCAGCTCCGGGTCGACGACGTCGCGCATGGCCTCCTCGACGTCCTCGAGCTTGGCGAGGTCGAGGTCCTGTTTCGCGGTGGTCTCGGCGTCGAGGTCGGCGGCGGTACGCCCCTCACGAGTCGCGGTGTCTTCGGTCATGCCTTTTCAGCTCCACTGGTCGTCCGGGCGACGGCGTCCTTGAAAGCCATCCAGCCGAGGAGGGCGCACTTCACGCGGGCCGGGTACTTGGCGACGCCCGCGAAGGCGACCCCGTCCTCCAGCACGTCCTCGTCCGGCTCGACCTTTCCCTTGCCCTGCATCAGTTCCACGAAGGCGTCCATGGTGGTGAACGCCTCCTCAAGCGTGTGGCCGACGACGAGATCCGTCAAGACCGACGTCGAAGCCTGGCTGATCGAGCAGCCCTGGCCCTCGTAGGAGACGTCGGCGACCTTCCCGTCGTCGAGCTTGACCCGCAGCGTCACCTCGTCGCCGCAGGTCGGGTTGACCTGGAACGACTCGGCGTCGAACGGGTCGCGCAGGCCGCGCCCGTGCGGGTTCTTGTAGTGGTCCAGGATGATCTCCTGGTACATGCTCTCGAGGTTCACTGGGCCACCCCGAAGAACTTCTGCGCCTCGCGCACGCCCGCCACCAGGGCGTCCACCTCGGCCAGGTCGTTGTACAGGTAGAACGACGCGCGCACGGTCGCCTGCGCGTTGCAGGCCCGGTGCAGCGGCCACGCGCAGTGGTGGCCGACGCGGACGGCGATGCCGAGGCTGTCGAGCACCTGCCCGGCGTCGTGCGGGTGCACGCCGTCGATCACGAACGACACGGTCGCGCCGCGGTCCGTCAGGTCGGTCGGCCCGATGATCCGGACACCGGGGATCGCGCCGACGCCCTCGATGGCCGCCGCGGCGAGCTGGTGCTCGTGCGCCGCGATGCGGTCCATGCCGATGGCCGAGAGGTAGTCGACGGCCGCGCCGAGGCCGATGGCCTGCGACGTCATCGGGACGCCGGCCTCGAACCGCTGCGGCGGCGGCGCGAACGTCGAGCCCTCCATGCGGACCATCTCGATCATCGACCCGCCGGTCAGGAACGGCGGCATGGCTTCGAGGAGTTCCGTGCGGCCGTAGAGGACGCCGATGCCGGACGGGCCGAGCATCTTGTGCCCGGAGAACACCGCGAAGTCGACGCCGAGAGCGTGGAAGTCGACGGCGAAGTGCGGCACCGACTGGCAGGCGTCGAGCACGGTGAACGCGCCGACCGCGCGAGCCTTCTCGACCAGCACCGAGACCGGGTTGACCGTGCCCAACACGTTCGACTGGTGCGCGAACGCGACGACCTTGGTCTTCGGCGTGATCAATTCGTCCACATCGGACAGGTCCAGGCGCCCTTCGGGCGTCACCTTGAACCACTTCAGCGTCGCCCCGGTGCGCTGGCACAGCTGCTGCCACGGCACGAGGTTCGCGTGGTGCTCCATCTCGGTGACGACGATCTCGTCACCCGGCCCGACCACGAACCGCGCGGCTTCCGGGTCCGCGGTCGCGGCGTTGCCGAACGAGTAGGCGACCAGGTTGATGCCCTCGGTGGCGTTCTTGGTGAACACCAGCTCCTCGGGGTCGGCACCGACGAACTCGGCAATCTTCGCCCGCGCGGACTCATACGCGTCGGTCGCTTCTTCGGACAGCTGGTGCGCGCCGCGGTGGACAGCCGCGTTCGACGTCTCGACGTAGTGCCGTTCGGCGTCGAGCACGGCCGTCGGGCGTTGCGACGTCGCCCCGGAGTCCAGGTACACCAAGGGTTTCCCGTCGCGAACCGTGCGCGACAGGATGGGGAAGTCGGCCCTGAGGGCCGCCACGTCCAGTGGCAAAGAGCTGGCCGAGGTGGTGGTCATCGGGCCGACTCCTCTCATTCTCGGTGTGGTGGAACGTCAGAGCGCGGCGGGCTCGGGCTTGCCCACGTACTTGACGTAGCCGTTCTCCTCCAGCTCGTCCGCCAGCTCCTTGCCGCCCGACTCGACGATCTTGCCGCCGGCGAAGACGTGCACGAAGTCCGGCGTGATGTGCCGCAGGATCCGCGTGTAGTGCGTGATCAGCATGACGCCGACCTCGCTGTTGGCCTTGTACTCGTTGACACCCTGCGAAACGATCCGCAGCGCGTCGACGTCGAGGCCGGAGTCGGTCTCGTCGAGGATGGCGAACTTCGGCTTGAGCAGCGCCAGCTGCAGGATCTCGTGGCGCTTCTTCTCGCCGCCGGAGAAGCCTTCGTTGACCGAGCGCTCGGCGAACTCCTGCGAGATCTCGAGCTTGCCCATCTCCTCCTTGACCTCCTTGACCCAGTGGCGCAGCTTGGGGGCCTCGCCACGGACCGCGGTGGCCGCGGTGCGGAGGAAGTTGGACATCGACACGCCCGGCACCTCGACCGGGTACTGCATGGCCAGGAACAGGCCGGCCCGCGCGCGCTCGTCGACGCTCATCTCGAGCACGTTCTCGCCGTCGAGCAGCACCTCGCCGGAGGTCACCTCGTACTTGGGGTGGCCGGCGATGGCGTAGGACAGGGTGGACTTGCCCGAGCCGTTCGGACCCATGATCGCGTGCGTCTCGCCCGACTTGATCGTCAGGTTGACGCCCTTGAGGATCTCCTTGGCGCCCTCTTCGGTCGTGACCGAGGCGTGCAGGTCCTTGATTTCCAGCGTTGCCATTTCTTCGTTTTCCTAAGTCAGAGAGGGTCAGGCACCAACGGCTTCGAGCTCGGCCTCGATCGCGGCTTCGAGGCGCTCGCGCACCTCGGGGACGTCGATCTTCACCAGGATCTCGTGGAAGAACCCGCGCACGACCAGCCGGCGGGCGGCTTCTTCGGCGATCCCGCGCGACTGCAGGTAGAACAACTGCTCGTCGTCGAACCTTCCCGTCGCGCTCGCGTGGCCGGCGCCTTCGATCTCGCCGGTCTCGATCTCGAGGTTCGGCACCGAGTCCGCGCGCGCTCCCGGGGTGAGCACCAGGTTGCGGTTGAGCTCGTAGGTGTCGGTGGCCTCGGCGGCCGCGCGGATCAGGACGTCGCCGATCCACACCGTGTGCGCGCCTTCGCCCTGCAGCGCGCCCTTGTACATCACGTTCGACTTGCAGTTCGGGACCGCGTGGTCGACGAAGAGCCGGTGCTCCTGGTGCTGGCCGGCGTCGGCGAAGTACAGGCCGAGCATCTCGACGTCGCCGCCCTTGTCCGCGAACGTCGCCGTCGGCGAGACGCGGACCAGGTCACCGCCCAGGGTGATGACGATGTGCTTGAGCGTGGCGTCGCGGCCCAGCTTCAGGTGCTGCTCGGAGACGTGCACCGCGTCGTCGGCCCAGTCCTGGACGCTGACCACGGTGACCTTCGCCGAGTCGCCGATGACGAACTCGACGTTGTCGGCGTAGGTGCCGGAGCCGACGTGGTCGAGCACGATCACGGCCTCGGCGAACGCCTCGGCGCGGACCTGCAGGTGCCCGTAGGCGACCTTCTCCTCGCCCGGGCCGTGGACGCGCAGCACCGACGGCTTCGACGCCTGCGTCTCCTTCGGCACCGTGACGACGGTGGCCTGCTTGAAGGACGAGTACGCCTGCGCGGCGATCCGGTCGCTCGGGACACCGGCGGCACCCAGCCGCTCGTCGTCGCGGCCGACGGTCTCGACCTTCAGCTCGTCGGCGGCCTCGACGTCGATGGTGATCTCGCCGGTGGCGGCCGCACTGCCGTCGTGGAGGCCGCGGAGGCGCTTCATCGGCGTGAAGCGCCAGTTCTCCTCACGGCCGCCCGGGACCTCGAAGGCCTCGACGTCGTAAGAAGTGAACCGCTCCGCGCGGGAGGCCGCCGGGATGACTGTGCTAGTGCCTCCA
Organism: Amycolatopsis sp. MtRt-6; assembly: GCF_017308975.1. Taxonomy (GTDB): domain Bacteria; phylum Actinomycetota; class Actinomycetes; order Mycobacteriales; family Pseudonocardiaceae; genus Amycolatopsis. The sequence continues at coordinate 114,009 of NZ_JADWPD010000008.1, forward strand.
TCGCCGGCGGGCGAGGCGCCCTCGCGGTGTGAAAGGGCTTCGGAAACGTTGTTCTCGGTAACCGACATGACTAGCCGACGGACCCTTCCATCTGGAGCTCGATCAGGCGGTTCAGCTCGAGCGCGTACTCCATCGGCAGCTCACGGGCGATCGGCTCGACGAAGCCGCGCACGATCATCGCCATCGCCTCGGCCTCGTCGAGACCGCGCGACATCAGGTAGAACAGCTGGTCCTCGCTGACCTTGGACACCGTGGCCTCGTGGCCCATGGACACCTCGTCGTTGCGGATGTCCACGTACGGGTACGTGTCCGAGCGCGAGATCGTGTCCACCAGCAGGGCGTCGCAGACCACGCTGGAGCGCGAGTGGTGCGCCCGCTTCGCGACCTTGACCAGGCCGCGGTAGGACGTCCGGCCGCCGCCGCGCGCCACCGACTTCGACACGATGGTCGAGGACGTGTACGGCGCGAGGTGCTCCATCTTGGCGCCCGCGTCCTGGTGCTGGCCCTCGCCCGCGAACGCGACCGACAGGACCTCGCCCTTGGCGTGCTCGCCCATGAGGAACACCGACGGGTACTTCATCGTCACCTTGGAACCGATGTTGCCGTCGATCCATTCCATGGTCGCGCCCTCTTCGCACTTGGCGCGCTTGGTGACCAGGTTGTAGACGTTGTTCGACCAGTTCTGGATGGTCGTGTAGCGGCAGCGGGCACCCTTCTTGACGATGATCTCCACGACCGCCGAGTGCAGCGAGTCGGACTGGTAGATCGGCGCCGTGCAACCCTCGACGTAGTGCACGTACGCACCTTCGTCGACGATGATCAGGGTGCGCTCGAACTGGCCCATGTTCTCGGTGTTGATCCGGAAGTAGGCCTGCAGCGGGATCTCGACGTGCACGCCCTTCGGCACGTAGATGAACGAGCCACCGGACCACACCGCCGTGTTCAGCGCGGAGAACTTGTTGTCGCCGGCCGGGATGACCGAGCCGAAGTACTCCTGGAACAGCTCGGGGTGCTCACGCAGGCCCGAGTCGGTGTCCAGGAAGATCACGCCCTGCTCCTCCAGGTCCTCGCGGATCTGGTGGTAGACGACCTCGGACTCGTACTGCGCGGCGACACCGGCGACGAGGCGCTGCTTCTCCGCCTCGGGGATGCCCAGCTTGTCGTACGTGTTCTTGATGTCCTCGGGCAGTTCCTCCCAGGAGGTGGCCTGCTTCTCCGTGGACCGCACGAAGTACTTGATGTTGTCGAAGTCGATCCCGGAGAGGTCGGCCCCCCAGTTGGGCATGGGCTTCTTCTCGAAGAGCTTGAGCGCCTTCAGTCGCGCTTCGCGCATCCACTCCGGCTCGGACTTCTTCCCGGAGATGTCGGTGACGACATCTTCGTTCAGCCCGCGACGGGCGCTGGCGCCCGCCTCGTCGGAGTCCGCCCAGCCGAACGCGTACTTGCCAAGGGACTCGATGGTCTCTTCCTGGCTCAGTGGCGCGGTGGTGGGAGTGCGCTGCTCGGCAGCGGCAGTCATGCGGGTTTCCCTCCATTCGGGATCCGTGCTGTGTGCCCCTCGGGGGACACCGTTCTCGCCGGCTCGGGATGGGCCGGCTGACCCGCCGTGACGGGTACGTGGGTGGTGCACGCGGAGTCCCCGCGTGCGATGGTCGCCAGCCGCTGGACGTGGGTGCCCAGCAGCTGCGCGAACGCCTCCGTCTCGGCCTCGCACAGCTGCGGGAACTCCGCGGCGACGTGGGCGACCGGACAGTGGTGCTGGCAAAGCTGCGCGCCCACGTTCTGACCAGGAGCCGGGGCGCCGACCTGGCGGGTCGACGCAGCGTAGCCTTCCCTGCTCAGGGCGGTCGCGAGGGCCTCCGCGCGGGCCGCCGGATCGCCCGGGCCGGTGATCGCGGAGCGGTGCGGGCCGACGAGCTTCTCGATGCGCTGCTCGGCGAAGGCGCGGACGGCGTCCTCCCCGGCGTGCTCGGCGAGGAAGCGGATGGCGGAGACGGCCAGGTCGTCGTAGGCGTGCCCGAAGCGGGCGCGGCCGGGCTCGGTCAGCAGGAAGAGCTTCGCCGGACGACCCCGGCCCCGGGGTCCGCGGCGCGGCGCGTCCCGCGTCTCGGCTTCGCCGTCCGCGAGAAGCGCGTCGAGGTGCCGGCGGACGGCGGTGGGGCTGATCCCGAGCTGCTCGGCGACCACGACGGCGGTCATGGGACCCTGTTCCAGCAGGAGCCGCGCCACCTCGTGCCGGGTCTTGCCCTCGGCGCTGACCTGCGACGGAACGTGCGGCTGTGCGGCACGCGGCATGTCGCCGCCCGCCTGATCACCCGCCTCCGTCTTTTTCACAACACAAGTGTGTCTTATTTCCGGGTGCCCCGCAAAGGCGGGGTGTCCGGCAGTGACCCGACTCACGCGGAGGCGGACCGATACCCTGCACGCGTGGCAGTGGGTGAACAGGAGCAGCAAGTGGCACAGCTCGAAACCGGGAGTGCCCACCCCGTGACGCTCTCCCCGGTCCGCCCCCGCGAACCGCTTCCCCTGGAGGCCGCCGAGCAGCGCGGGCTGAACGTCGTCCGGCGCTTCGGCACGGTCGGTTCGCTCTTCCTCGCGCTCGGCTCCCTCGGCGCCGGCGCCGCCCCGGTGATCAACCCGGTGCAGGAGATCCCGGTGCTGCGGCTGTTCACCCGGATCCCGACGGTGTCGCTGGCCATCGCCATCTCCGGCATGGGCATCCTGGTGCTGAGCTGGCTGATGCTCGGCAAGTTCGCCCTGCCCGACCGCGCCCGGCTCGCGTCGCAGGGCCAGCTCGCGCGCACCATCGCGCTGTGGGTGCTGCCGCTGCTGGTCATCCCGCCGCTGTTCTCCCGCGACGTCTACAGCTACCTCGCGCAGAGCGAGATCGTGCACCGCGGGATGGACCCGTACGTCCTCGGCCCGGCGCAGGCGCTCGGCGTCGCCGACCCGTTCACCGCGGGCGTGTCGAACATGTGGCGCGAGACGCCGGCGCCGTACGGGCCGGTGGTGCTGCGCCTCGGCGGCTGGCTGGCGCCGATCTCGGGCAACAGCATCGCGATGGGCGTGCTCCTGCAGCGGGCGATCGCCCTGGTCGGCGTGATCCTCATCGTCTGGGCGCTGCCCCGGCTGGCGCGCCGCTTCGGCGTGCAGCCGGCGACCGCGCTGTGGCTCGGCGCGCTGAACCCGCTGCTGATCTTCCACTTCGTCGCCGGCGCCCACAACGACGCGCTGGCCATCGGCCTGATGCTGGCCGGGCTGGAGGTGGGCATCCGCCGGCTGCCGATCCGGGTGAAGGGCGACACGCCACCACCCCTCGCCCGCGGGGAACTGCTCTACATCGGGCTCGGTGTCGCGATCATCACCCTCGGCGTGGCGGTGAAGCTGCCCGCGGTGTTCGCGTTGCCGTTCTTCGCGGTGATGGTGGCGCGGCGCTGGCACGGCAGGCTCAAAGACCTCTTCGCGGCGGGCGCGCCGATGGCGCTGTGGTTCGGTGTGGTCCTGGTCGTCGTCTGCTTCGGCACCGGCCTCGGCTTCGGCTGGTTCGGGGCGACGTTCAACACCCCCGGCCTGGTCCGCTCCTGGATCTCCCCCACCGCCGAGCTCGCCAACCTCTCCGGCGTCCTCGGCATCGCGCTCGGGCTGGGCAACCACACGAACGCGCTGGTGCCGATCCTCGGGGCGCTCGGCTACCTCGTCGCGGTCGCGATCACCTTCAAGTTCCTGTGGGACAGCTTCAAGTGGCGCTACCGGCCGATCATCGGGCTCGGCGTCTCCCTCGGCGCGGCGATGATCCTGCAGATCAACCTGCAGCCGTGGTACCTGCTGTGGGCGGTCATCCCGCTGGCCGCCGCGGCGGGGACGTCCCGGTTCCGCGTCGCCGCGACGGTGATCAGCGCGGCCATGCCGTTCCTGTTGCCGCCCACCGGCAGCACCTTCGACGGCCGCCCGTACGTGCTGCCGTTCGCCTACGTCGCGGCGATCGTCGTCTGCGGGACCGGGATGCTGATCGTGCGGCGGCTTGCTCCGGTATTGCTGTCCAGGCCGTCCCCGCGGGGGCGCGCGCACGCCGACGCCGTATCGTGACCCGATGTGAGTGTCCCTGCCGTCGAGATCAGCGGGCTGGTCAAAAGCTACGGCTCCACCCGCGCGGTCGACGGCCTCGACCTGCGGATGGAGCGCGGCAGCCTGCTCGCCCTGCTCGGCCCGAACGGGGCCGGCAAGACCACCACCGTCGAGATCTGCGAAGGGTTTTCGAAACCTGACGCGGGTTCGGTGCGCGTGCTCGGTCTCGACCCGGTCCGCGAGTCTGCGGCGCTGCGCCCCCGCGTCGGCATCATGCCCCAGGGCGGCGGCGCGTACCCGGGGGTGCGGGCCGACGAGATGCTGCGGCTGGTGGCGTCCTGCGCCGCGACCCCGCTGGACCCGGCCTGGCTGCTGGACGTCCTCGGGCTGGCCCCGGTGCGCCGGACGCCGTTCAAGCGCCTCTCCGGCGGGCAGCAGCAGCGGCTTTCCCTGGCGTGCGCCCTGGTCGGGCGGCCGGAGCTGGTGTTCCTCGACGAGCCGACGGCGGGCATGGACCCGCAGGCCCGGCGCCTGGTGTGGGACCTGCTGGGCGCGCTGCGCGCCGACGGCGTCTCGGTGCTGCTGACCACGCACCTGATGGAGGAGGCCGAGGCACTGGCCGACACGGTGGTGATCGTGGACCACGGCAAGGTCGTCGTGTCCGGTGCGCCGCAGTCGCTGACGATGGACGAGACGGGCAGCGCGGGCCTGCGGTTCAAGGCCCGCACCCGGCTCGACACGGCGTTGCTGACGGCGGCGCTGCCGGAGGGCTACGCGGTGCGCGAGTCGGCGCCGGGGACGTACGTGGTGGTGGGTTCGGTCGACCCGCAGGTGGTGTCGACGGTCACGGCGTGGTGTGCCCAGCAGGGTGTGCTGCCGGAGGAGCTGCAGGTCGGCAAGCGGACGTTGGAAGAGGTCTTCCTCGAGCTGACCGGACGGGAGCTGCGGGCATGACTTTTGCTCCTGGGACGTTCACGCCGGCCCCCGGACGGGGATCACTGGGCCGGATGCTGCGCACGCACGCCCGCGTCGAGGTGAGCCTGACCCTGCGCCACGGCGAGCAGGTGCTGCTGACCCTGTTGATCCCGCTGGCGCTGCTGATCGGCTTGTCCCTGTTGGACATCCTGCCGGCGTCTTCGCTGGGCTCGGTGTCGCGAGTGGACTGGATCACGCCGCGAATCCTGGCGCTGGCGGTGATGTCGTCGGCGTTCACCGGCCAGGCGATCGCCCTCGGCTTCGACCGGCGCTACGGGGTGCTGAAGCGCCTCTCGGCGACGGCGTTGCCCCGTTGGCTGCTGGTGGCGGGCCGCCTCGCTGCGGCGCTCGCGGTGGTGGCCCTGCAGTCGGTGATCATCGGCGTGGTGGCGGCGTTCCTGGGCTGGTCGCCTTCGTTTGCCGGGCTCTTTTCGGCCGTGTTGCTGCTTGTGTTGGGGACGCTCGCGTTCGGGGCGCTGGGCGTCCTGCTGGGTGGGGCGTTGCGGGCGGAAGCGGTGCTGGCGCTGGCGAACGTCGTGTGGTTCGTGCTGCTGCTGGCGGGCGGGATCCTGCTGGCACCGTCGTCGCTGCCGCCGGGGCTGGCGCCCGTGGTGGAGCTGCTGCCGTCGGGGGCGCTCGCGGAGGGGATGCGCGCGGCCTTGGTGGACGGGGCTTTCGCACCGGGGCCGCTCGCGGTGCTCGCGGTCTGGGCGGTTTTGGCGGGCGCGCTGGCTTCGCGGACGACGAAGCTCACCTGAAGCGCCCCAATGTGGCCTTGGGTGCGTTGAACGCACCGAAGGCCACATTGGGTGCGTCCAACGCACCGAAGGCCACCTTGGGGCGCTTGGGTCCCGGGCTTCGCGTGACCTTGGTCCCTTGCGGGCGCGCCGTCGTTCTGGGCGTCCGGACCTGCCGAAAGCGCGTTTTCCGCGCGCTCTACCATCGATGCCGTGCCGTTCACCAGCCTTGTCGCCCGTCTGCCGTTTCCGTCCGCCGCCGCGCAGCGGGCCGTCGGGATCGCCGCTGTCCTCGCGCAGGCGCTGATCGGCGTCACCGGGTCCATCGTGCGCGTCACCGGGTCCGGGCTCGGCTGCCCGACCTGGCCCCAGTGCGTGGCCGGCAGCCTGGTGCCGAAGCACGACTCCGGGATCGACGCGCTCAACCAGTGGATCGAGTTCGGCAACCGGCTGCTGACCGGTGTCGTCATCCTCGTCGCCGCCGTCGCGGTCGTCACCGCGTGGCGCGTGCAGATCGACCACCCGGGCCGCAAGCGCCTGGTCAAGCTGGCCTGGACGATGCCCGGCGGCGTCCTGCTGCAGGCCGTCGTCGGCGGCATCACCGTGCTGGCGAAGCTGGAGTGGTGGACCGTCGCGATCCACTTCCTCGCGACGACGCCGCTCGTCTGGCTCGCCGTTCTGCTGCTGCGCGCGTTCCGCGAAGGCGACGAGGCGCCGCGCCCGCTGGTGCCGCCGGCCGGCCGCACGATCCTGGTTCTGCTCGCCGTCGTGCTGTGGCTCGTGCTGGCGGCGGGCACCACGGTGACCGGCGCCGGCCCGCACAGCGGCGACATCAACACCCACCGCCTCGACGCCCCGGTCGAGGCGCTCGCCCAGGTCCACGGCGGCCTGCTGGTGCTGTACCTGCTGCTGCTCGCGGTGTTCGGCCTCCAGCTGCTGCGCGTCGGCGCCCCGAAGAGCCTCTGGCAGCGCTACACGGCGGTCTGGGTGGTCGCCGTCGCGCAGGGGGCGCTCGGTTCGCTGCAGTACGCGCTGGGGGTGCCGGAGGCGATGGTGTCGTTCCACGTCCTGGGCGCGATGGCGGTCATCATCGCCACGGCGGCACTGTGGACGGGCAGCCGCGACCGCGGCCCGGTGACCTCGCTGGAAGCGGCGCCTCGAGAGCTCACCGCCGCTTGACCGTAACTCCGGGTTGGCGTGGGCGTCCGGCTCGTGGGTTATCGTTCGCGCCATGACGTCGCGCACCGCGCCCAAGCCGCTGATCTCCCACCGCCGTCGCACCGGGGAGATGCTCGTGCTCAAGACCTTCCTGCTGGTGCCGTTCGTGGCGCTGCTCGTCGCGGTCCCCGTGGTGTGGGGCTGGGGCATGACGTGGATCGACCTGATCCTCGCGGCGGCGTTCTATGTGTTCGCGACGCTGGGGGTGACGGTCGGCTTCCACCGCTACTTCACCCACGGCGCGTTCAAGGCGTCGCGGCCCCTGCGGGTGGTGCTGGCCATCGCGGGCAGCATGGCGGTGCAGGGCTCGGTGATCTTCTGGGTGTCGAGCCACCGGAGGCACCACGCGTTCGCCGACCGCGAGGGCGACCCGCACTCGCCGTGGCTGTTCGGCACCTCGCCGTCGGCGTTGCTGAAGGGGTTCTGGCACGCGCACATGGGCTGGATGTTCGGCCGCGAGGTGACCAACGCGGACCGCTTCGCCCCGGACCTGGTGGCGGATTCGGACCTCCGCTGGGTGAACCGGTACTTCTGGCTGTGGATCACGCTGAGCCTGGCGCTGCCGGCGGCGCTGGGCGGCCTGCTGACGTGGTCGTGGTGGGGCGTGGTGACGGCGTTCTTCTGGGCGGGCCTGGTCCGCATCGCGTTCCTGCACCACGTGACGTGGTCGGTGAACTCGGTGTGCCACCTGATCGGCGACCGCCCGTTCGCCAGCCGCGACAAGGCGGCGAACTTCTGGCCGCTGGCACTGCTGTCGATGGGCGAGTCGTGGCACAACTCGCACCACGCGGACCCGACCTGCGCGCGACACGGGGTGCTGCGGGGCCAGGTCGACGTCTCGGCGCGGGTGATCTGGGCTTTCGAGCGGTTCGGCTGGGCGACCGACGTGCGGTGGCCGCGGGCGGAACGGCTGGCCGCCAAGCGGGCCTGATGGCCAGAGGCGAGGCCACACCGGGGTGCGGCTCGCTTCCCGCTTCGTGAACCGGAGTTACGGCTAGTTGCCGGTGTTGCCACCACCGTTGCCGCTGCCGTTGCCTCCGCCACCGTTGTTCATCACTCGGAACTTCCCTTCTATCACTTGGTGTGACGGAAAGTTACCGTGTGTTGTGAGACACTAAAGAGAACTACCCGCTACTCTTCGTCAAACTTTCGGCCACCTGAAGACGATCCCGTACTCCTCTCGCGGGTGACAAGGCTCCACGAAGGTGTGCTGCACAAAACCGGCTTCGACCGTCAGCAGGTGCGGATCACCTGCCGGCGGCCGCCGCAGTCGTTCATGGTCAGTCTGCTCCGCGTACCACCAGCAGGCTTCCGGTAGGCACTGATCGTCGAACATGATCCGAATGGTCAGTCCGGCGATCGGCTCGCCGTGCCGATCGGTTTCCCCCGGCGCGACGCCGTGGTGGTCGATGTCGACGTTGACCCACTTCCGTTCCTGGTCGAGGCGATCGTCCGTCGCCTCGGAGACGAAGCCATACCGCTGCCCGCGGCGCAGCTTCTCCCGAAACCGCAACCTGGCGACGACCGGGTCTCCGGGATGCGCGCCGGGGACCGCGACGAGCCGGCAGTTCCAGATCGCCCGCACGGGAATGTCGGCGAGGTCGTTCGTCCACCCGGTCAACGCCTGCACGTCATAACCGTCGACGCCGTCCTCGCGAGCGGTGACGACGCGCTCGGTGAGCCGGCTCACCGCCGTTCTCCGCCGCATGACCACCCGGACGAGCATTCGCTCCATGAACACCGGCTGAGCACCACGCGACGGAGCCCGATGACAAGGAACCCGGTCCAGCCAGGCACCCGATCGGACTCGCGAACGTTCCTTTTCCACGGCCTTGCCGATCTCGACACATTCTTGCCACTCGTTGCCATCGAGTGCGAGCAGCGCCAACCGCTGCCCCACCAAGAGCGCCAGCCGTTCGACCGCGCGTTTCCAGGCCTTGTGCATGGGCGCGGTCGTGCTGGGCGGCGGATCGCCGAAGACCCTCGGAACTGCCAGCAACTGCTTGAAGCGGTCTTCGAGCGTGGCCTTCCACTCGGCGTCCGGCCCAGGAGCCGGCGGCAGCCGGAACGCCGCCTTCAAGGTGCTGCGACGCCGGGAATCGTCGGCGGATCCCACTTTGCCGATCTCGTCGACGACGAGACCCCAAATCGCCAGCGCACGTGCTTCCGACGTTTCGGCGATCAGACAGGCAGTCGGCTCGACCAGCTTGCCGAGTGCCGTCGCGGAACCACTCGTCGGATCTTCGATGGCATACCGCAGAAAGCGCAGCGGTTCGCCTTCCTTGCGGCTCGCCAGCCAGCGCAGGGAGGACGCGACTGCGGAAAGCTCATCCCCGTCCGCGACGGACACGCGGTCCAGCTGCATGGTCACGACGACTCCTCCACCTCGTTGCGGCACCCGGCAATGATCGGCAAGCCCAGGCGACGGCGAGCAGCGGAAAAACATCCGTCCGGCATCGGAAAACCATCGTCGGCAACAAAAGATCATTCCCGGTCACCGAGGCCGGAGTCACCATGGACCCAAGGTGTACTAGTACACGATGCAGAGGGGTAGAACAATGGCGAAGCAGCCCGCCGGCAGACCGGATCCCGCACTCGGCCGCGGTGATTCACGGAGCGAACGAGAATTGATCAAAGCCGGCCTCACCGGAATCGGCGGCCTTTATCTGATCACCGGCTCGCTGGCCGTGACCTTGATCGGCGCGGTCGTCGCCATCGTGCTCGCCGTGGTGCAGCGGGCCGTCCGGTGACTACGCCAGCTGCTGGCGCACCGCCGATGCGAACCTCGTCACCGCGCCGGCGTCCGTCTGGCTGAAGCCCAACGACGGCTCCGTCAGCTCCAGCTCCAGCAGCAACGGCTTCCCGTCCGCTCCGCGCACCACGTCCACCCGCGCGTACAGCAACTCCGCCCGCAGGATCCCCAGCAACGCCGAGGCCGCGTCCAGGACGTCCTCCGCCAGTGCCACCGCGTCCGCGGGTGGCGTGGCCGGGGCCAGCTCCTCCGCCAGGTACAGCCCCGACTCGTCCATTGTGGACCCCAGCATCGCGCCCTTCGAGAACGCGTGGGAATAGATCCCGCCCAGGTACACCAGGGCCAGCTCGCCCGCGGTGTCCACACTGGACTGGTACGGCTGGATCATCGCCGTGTGGCCCTCGGCGTGCAACGCGGCCACGTGTGCGGATGCGTCGGTGCCGGCGGTGAAGCGGGCCGCTCCGCGCGAGCCCGCCCCCACCGAGGGCTTCACCACGAAGTCCGACGAAGGAAAGGACGCCGGCGAATCCGGCGTGACCAGCGAGGTCGGCACCACCGGCAGACCCGCGTCCAGCAGCTCCACCAGGTACGACTTGTCCGTGTTCCACCGCACCACGGCCGCGGAATTGAACAGTGACGGCACCGACTCGCACCACGAGAGGAACTCCGCGCGCCGTGCGGGGTAGTCCCACGTCGCGCGCAGGATCACCGCTTCCGCCGAGGAAAAGTCGAACGCAGAGTCCCAGGGCGCCCACGACACCGAGAAGCCCAGCGACGTCAACGCGGGCACGACGACGTCGTCGTCGCCGTCCCCTGTCGGAAGCTCCGCGCAGCTGACCAGGACCGCCGTGCCGGTCACCGGCCCGCCATCTTGCGGCGGTGCTCCGGGCCGATCTTCGTCCGGTTGACCGTCTCGGCGTCCCACGTGGCCGGCGACAGGTCCTCGACCGCCTCGACCAGCGCCTCACCGGTCGCCACCGAAGGCACCACCACGTCGCCGAGGGCACCGTCCGCGCCCACCAGCACGACGCGCGCGCCCGCCCGGCCGATGTTCTCCACCACCGCGCTGGACGGCTTGCCGTGCGCCTTCACGAACTTGCGGGCCGCGGCCAGCTGCGCGCTGGTCGGGGGAACGACGGTCTCTTCTGCAGTCACGTCCCGAACGATAACCAACAACCCGCCGGAACGCGGAACAGCGTGGCCTCGGCCATAGTTGCACCCGGAGAACCCGATCCGAGGAGGACCCATGCCCACCGCAGTGCAGGTGACGAAGACCGGCGGCCCGGAAGTGCTCGAACCGGCCGAAGTGGACGTCGCGGCCCCGCAGGCCGGCGAGCTGCTGGTCGACGTCGCCGCGGCCGGGGTCAACTACATCGACACCTACCAGCGCCAGGGCATCTACCCGATGGAACTGCCGTTCGTGCTCGGCCTCGAAGGCGCCGGCACGGTCGTGGCGGCGGGCGACGACACCGGCTTCGCGCCCGGTGACCGTGTGGCCTGGCAGGGGTCGATCGGCAGCTACGCGGCCCGCAAGCTCGTCCCGGCCTCGGTCGCGGTGCGGGTCCCCGAAGGCGTCTCCCTCGAGACCGCCGCCGCCACCATGCTGCAGGGCATCACCGCGCACTACCTGGTCGCCTCGACCTTCGAGGTCAAGCCCGGCCACGACGTGCTCGTGCACGCGGCCGCGGGCGGCGTCGGCCTGCTGCTGGTGCAGCTGGCGAAGGCGCGCGGTGCCCGCGTCATCGGCACGGTGTCGACCGACGAGAAGGCGAAGCTCGCCCGCGAAGCCGGCGCCGACGAGGTGATCCGCTACGACCGCGACGACTTCGCGAAGATCACCCGCGAGCTGACCGGCGGCGAAGGTGTCGACGTCGTCTACGACGGCGTGGGCAAGGACACCGTCGACGGCAGCCTGGCCAGCCTCAAGGTCCGCGGCCTGCTCGCGCTCTTCGGCGCCTCCAGCGGCCCGGTCCCGCCCCTGGACCCGCAGCGCCTCAACGCCGGTGGCTCGCTCTACCTGACCCGCCCGACGTCCGGGCACTACACGCGGACGCGCGAGGAGATCGACTGGCGGGCGAAGGAGCTCTTCGACGCCATCCTCGCGGGCGAGCTGAACATCCGCATCGGCGGGAAGTACCCCCTGGCCGACGCCCGCAAGGCCCACGAGGACCTGCAGGGCCGCCGCACCACCGGCAAGCTCCTGCTCATCCCCTGACACGCCGAAGGGCCGCTTCGGCGTGAAGCGGCCCTTCGCGAGCGGAACTCAGCCCTTGTCGGTCGGGACCGAGACGGCGTCGGTGACGAACACCAGCGTCTCGTTCGGCTTCATCCGCCCACCGCCGTCGCCGTACGCGAGGTCCGGCGGGATGATCAGCAGGCGGCGGCCGCCCTGCTTGATGCCGACCAGGCCCTGGTCCCAGCCCGGGATGACCATGCCCGCGCCCAGCTGCAGGTCGAACGGCTCGCCGCGGTCGAAGGAGCTGTCCAGCTTCTTCTTGTCCGACCAGGTGACCAGCGAATAGTTCATCTTCAGGTTCTGGCCGGCCTTCGCGCCGTTGCCGGTGCCGTCGGACAGGTCCTTGGTGATCAGCTTCTTCGGCGGGTCGCAGTCGTCCGGAATGGTGATCGTCGGCGCCTCGCCGAACTTCCCCGTCGTCTTGATGTCGTCCGCGGTGCACTCGCGGCCCTTGCTCTGGGTCGCCTGGGCGGCGCCGGACGACGGAACGGGCGGCCCCGCCGGCGGAGCGGCCGTCTGGGTCTTGGCGTCCTGGCCGCACGCGGCCAAGGACAGCGCCGCCGCGGCGACGACCACGATCTTCCCGATTTTCTGCATGCCGGGCACCCTAGCCAAGCACGGAGAGTGCCGGCACGTCGTCACCGGTGGTGACCACGCCGAGCCGCCGCGTTGCCCGGGTCAGGGCCACGTACAGGTCGTTGAGCCCGCGTGGCGAGCCCGCGACGATCTCGTCCGGCGCGACCAGCACCACCGAGTCGAACTCCAGGCCCTTCGACCGCTCGACCGTCAGCACGCTCAGGCGCTCGTCGAGCGAGCCGAGCAGCGCCGACACCGCGTCGAACCGGCCCGCGGGCACCAGGACCGCCACCGTGCCACCGTCTGCTTCGGACACCTCGCGCGCGACCAGCGCGGGCAGCTCCGCCGCCAGGGACGCCGGGCGCACCGACCACGGCGGCACCCCGGTCTCCCGCACCGAAGACGGTGCCGACAGCTCCGGGGAAACCTCCGCGAGCACCCGCGCCGCGACGGCCATGATCTCGGCGGGCGTGCGGTAGTTCACGGTCAGCTGCTCCAGCCGCCAGCGGTCGTCGACGTACGGCGAGAGCACCTCGCCCCACGACCGCGCCCCGCCCGCCGCGCCGGTCTGGGCGACGTCGCCGACCAGCGTCATCGACCGGTTCGGCGTGCGCCGCATCAGCAGCCGCCAGTCCATCGCCGACAGCTCCTGGGCCTCGTCGACGATCACGTGCCCGAACGTCCAGGTCCGGTCCTGCGCGGCGCGCTGGGCCGCGGTCAGCTCGCTGCGCTCCTGCTGGCGCTCGGCGAACAGCTCCGCGTCGAGGACGTCGGAGACGCGCAACAGCTCCTCGTCGATGATCTCTTCGTCCTGCTCGAGGATGTCGAGCACGCCCTCGGCATACGCGCGTTCCTCGCGCTCCCGGCGTTTGCGCTCGACGCGGGCCTCGGTGTCGTCGACGCCGATCAGCTCGGCCAGCTCGTCGAGCAGCGGCACGTCGGCCGGCGTCCACCGCGCGTCCCGGCCGCTTTCCAGGAGCTTCCTGTCCTCGGGGGAAAGCAGCTTCCCGGCCGCCCGCGCAAGCCGTTCGCGGTCGGCGAACAGGTCATCGAGCACGCCTTCCGGGGTCAGCACCGGCCACAACGAGTCCAGGGCGGCGGCGACGTTCTCGTCCGCGGCCAGCTCGGCGCGGATGTCGGCCAGGTCCTGGCCGTCGAGGAGGTCGTCCCCCAGCTTCCGGGCGGCCTGGCGGGTCAGCGCGTCGAGGACGTCGGACACGAACAGGCGCCGCGCCGGGTTGTGCGGACGGCGCGAGCGGCGGGCCCGCGTCCGGGCGTCGGCGCAGGTCTTGCGGTCCAGCCGCAGCACGTCGTGCTCGTACTCGATCTCCATCACCGGCTCGGGCACGCGCTGCCGGTCGCGGACGGCGTTGGCGAGCACGTCGGCCAGCACCAGCCGCCCCTTGACCTCGGTGGCTTCGCGGGATTCGACGCCGTCGGCGTCCAGGCCCGGGTAGAGCTGGCCGATAGTGGCGAGCAGCACGCCGGTCTCGCCCAGCGACGGCAGCACCTGGCCGATGTAGCGCAGGAACGTGCTGTTCGGGCCGACGACGAGCACGCCGCGGGTGGTGAGCTGCTGGCGGTGCGTGTAGAGCAGGTAGGCCGCGCGGTGCAGCGCCACGGCGGTCTTGCCGGTGCCCGGGCCGCCCTGCACGACCATGACGCCGCCGAGCGGGGCGCGGATGATGCGGTCCTGCTCGGCCTGGATGGTCGCGACGATGTCGCTCATCTCGCCGGTGCGCCGCTGCTCCAGCGCGGCCAGCAGCGCGGCTTCGCCGGCCAGCCCGAGGTCCTGGCCCTGGTCGGCGGCGGTGAGGTCGAGGATCTCGTCGTCGAACCCGGTGACCTTGCGGCTCAGCGACCGCAGGTGCCGCCGTCGCCGCACCCCTTCGGGGGACGCGGCCGTGGCCAGGTAGAACGGCCGCGCGACCGGCGCCCGCCAGTCGACCAGCAGCGGCTGGTAGTCGTCGTCTTCGTCGAACAGCCCGAGCCGGCCGATGTAGGTGGTTTCCTCGGCGCTCTCGGGGACGAAGTCGAGCCGGCCGAACGCCAGGCCCTGCTCGACGGAGCCGAGCTGGGCGAGCCGGTCGGTGTAGAGGGTCGTGGCGACGTCGCGCTCGGTGCGGGCCTGCGGGGTGCCGCCGGTCTGCCGCAGCGTCTCGTCGAGGCGGCGCTGGGCGTCGAGGCGCTCGGCGTCGAGCTTCGCGTAGAGGGTGGTGACGTACGCCTGCTCGCGGGCGAGCTCGGCGGAGAAGTCGTCCGAAGACAAAGATCCTGCTTTCGCCTCAAGGAAAAGAGCCAACGAAGTGTAACGGCGGCCGCCGCGCGATCATTCCGTCCGCAGGTCGCAGTAGGGAAAGACCTCGGCACCCGGAGCGCCGCCGGGCAGCACCCGCTCCCCCGGCGCGCACGAGACGTTCGCCGGGGGCAGCTGATCGCCGCCGGTGATGCGGCCGCCGGCGTCGCGGAAGAGCACGGCGGCGCCGCGGCTGGTCAGGGCGCGGCAGTTCTCACTGCGGTACCGGACGCCCGCGGGCACAACGGTGGCGGTGACGGACGTGAAGCCGCCCAGTGCCTCCGGCGCGATCCAGATCACCGGACCGATCGCGGGGTGGTCGAGCACGACCCCGGTCCGCTGCCCCGGCAGGAGCACCGGGACCTCGACGGTCCGGGCGCCGGACGTCACCGGGATCCGGTAGGCGGCGAGGGTGCTGGCGTTTTCCAGCACAGCCGCGCCAGGCCCCTGGTCGGCGACGCGGACGGCCCCGCCGTCGGGAGCCGGGCCGGGGCGGGCGGTGATCTTCGACGGGATGGCGCAGCCGGTACCGAGCAGCCGGTTCTGGTCGAGGTCCAGCCGACCGCGGCCGAGCAGGACCAGCAGGCCCAGTGCGACGACCGCGGTGACCGCGGTCCCGGCCCGCCGCAGACCCGGACTCAGAACGGCAGGCCGAGGGTCGGCAGGCCGATCGCCGAGTCCACCGCCAGCGCCACGAACACGATCATCAGGTACGTGTTCGACCGGTGGAACAGCGCCATCGGCTTGGTCTCCTCGCCCCGCCGCACGGCCGCCTGGAGGCTGTGCGCGTAGAAGAGGAACCAGCCGCCCGCGAGGATCGCGAACGTGCCGTACAGCCACGACGTCACCGGGAGCAGCAGCAGCGTCCACGCCACCATCACCCACGAGTAGATGACGATCTGGCGGGCGACGTGCTGGGCGGTGGCGACCACCGGCAGCATCGGGACGCCGGCGCGCTCGTAGTCGTCGCGGTACTTCATGCCCAGCGCCCACGTGTGGGGCGGGGTCCAGAAGAAGATCACGCCGAACATCACGAACGCCGGCCACTGGACCGTGCCGGTGACGGCGGCCCAGCCGATGACCACCGGCATGCAGCCCGCCGCGCCGCCCCAGACCACGTTCTGTGACGTGCGCCGCTTGAGGCCCAGCGTGTAGACGAAGATGTAGAAGAGGATCGTCGCCACGGCCAGCAGGGCCGAGAGCAGGTTCACCGTGAAATAGAGCACGACGAACGAGGCGACACCCATCACCAGGCCGAAGACCAGCGCGCCGCGGCGGGGCACCGAGTCCTTGACCAGCGGGCGGCGCTTCGTGCGGTTCATCACCTTGTCGATGTCCGCGTCGATCACGCAGTTGAGCGCGTTCGCGCTGCCCGCGGCCATCGTCCCGCCGACCAGCGTGGCCAGGACCAGCCACGGCGAGGGGATCTGACGGCCGGCGAGGAACATCGCCGGGATGGTGGTCACCAGCAGGAGCTCGATCACCCGCGGCTTGGCGAGCGCCGCGTAGGCACCTACGACCCGGCGGATGCTTCGCCGGTCACCGTGCGGTCGCTCACCGGTCGGGTGCACGGCGCTGGTGTCTTCACTGCGTCCGTGCGCAGCGTTCACCAACGACATTTCACTCCCTGCGTCAGGTTCGGGGCGGGACCAGTCCGGGTAGCCGGGAACCGGCCCTACTGAACCCTCGACCGATGTTAGACGTGGTGAATCCCGTGGGTGATCGCGGGTCCTCGACCCGCCCAAGCACTAGGCTGGCCGCGACGGGCCGCGATTGCCCCAGCGCATGGCCGCGAGCAGGAATATCGTCCCTTCGGGATCGATTGAGATAAGTAGCCGCGCGCACGGGTAACCGGAACGAGGAAGACCAGCCGCAACCATCATGACCGGGAGTTGGAGTTCAGTGTCCGAAACCGCCACTACCAGCGAGAACAACCCACTCCTCCGGCGCAACACGCCCGCCGACTGGACCGACACCGACACCCGCGCCGTGGACACCGTCCGGGTGCTGGCCGCCGACGCCGTGGAGCACTGTGGCAGCGGCCACCCCGGCACCGCGATGAGCCTGGCGCCGCTGGCCTACACGCTGTTCCAGCGCGCCATGCGCCACGACCCGAACGACCAGCACTGGCCGGCCCGTGACCGGTTCGTCCTGTCCGCCGGTCACTCGAGCCTCACCCTCTACATCCAGCTGTTCCTCGCCGGCTACGGCCTCGAGCTCGAGGACCTCAAGCAGCTGCGCAAGTGGGGCTCGAAGACCCCGGGTCACCCCGAGTACCGCCACACCGACGGCGTCGAGACCACCACCGGCCCGCTGGGCCAAGGCCTCGCCAACGCCGTGGGCATGGCGATGGCGGCCCGCCGCGAGCGCGGCCTGCTGGACCCGGACGCCGCGCCCGGCGAGAGCATCTTCGACCACTACGTCTACGTGATCGCCTCCGACGGCGACATCGAAGAGGGCGTCACCTCCGAGGCCTCGTCCATCGCGGGCCGCCAGGAGCTGGGCAACCTGATCGTCTTCTACGACGACAACAAGATCTCGATCGAGGACGACACCAACATCGCGCTGTCCGAGGACACCGTCGCGCGCTACGAGGCCTACGGGTGGCACACCCAGGTCGTCGAGGGCGGCGAGGACGTCGTCGCGATCGAGGAGGCCATCAAGGCCGCCAAGGCCGAGACGCAGCGGCCGTCGTTCATCGCGCTGCGGACCGTCATCGGCTACCCGGCCCCGAAGAAGATGGGCACCGGCAAGGCGCACGGCGCCGCGCTGGGCGGCGAAGAGGTCGCCGCGGTCAAGGAGATCCTCGGCTTCGATCCGGAGCAGTCGTTCCAGGTCGAGGACGACGTGCTCAAGCACACCCGCCAGGCGGCCGAGCGCGGCCGGGCGGCGCACGCCGAGTGGACCGAGAAGTTCGAGGCGTGGGCCCAGGCCAACCCGGAGCGCAAGAAGCTCGCGGACCGGCTGTCCACCCGCACGCTGCCCGAGGGCTTCGCCGACAACCTGCCGAAGTGGGAGCCGGACGCCAAGGGCATCGCCACCCGCAAGGCCTCCGGTGAGGTGCTCAACGCCCTCGCCGAGCCGCTGCCGGAGCTGTGGGGCGGCTCGGCCGACCTGGCCGAGAGCAACAACACGACGATGAAGGGCGCCGACTCGTTCGGTCCCGAGAAGGCCGCCACCGACATGTGGCAGGCCAACCCGTACGGCCGGACGCTGCACTTCGGCGTCCGCGAGCACGCCATGGGCTCGATCCTCAACGGGATCGCGCTGCACGGCGGCACCCGCCCGTACGGCGCGACGTTCCTCATCTTCTCCGACTACATGCGCCCGCCGGTCCGGCTGGCCGCGCTGATGAAGGCGCCGGTCACCTACGTGTGGACGCACGACTCGATCGGTCTCGGCGAGGACGGCCCGACGCACCAGCCGATCGAGCAGCTCTCCGCGCTGCGCGCGATCCCGGGCCTCAACGTCGTCCGCCCGGCGGACGCCAACGAGACCGCGTACGCCTGGAAGGCCGTGCTGGAGGACACCGAGCACCCGTCCGGGCTGGCGCTGACCCGCCAGAACGTGCCGGTGCTCGAGGGCACCAGCGCCGAGGGCGTGAAGAAGGGCGGCTACGTCCTGGCCGACAGCGAGGGCACCCCGGACGTGGTCCTCATCGCGACCGGCTCCGAGGTCCAGCTCGCCGTCGAGGCGAAGAAGACCCTGGACGCCGACGGCGTCAAGGCGCGCGTCGTCTCGATGCCGTGCGTCGAATGGTTCGACGCGCAGGACGCGGCCTACCGCGAATCCGTCATCCCGGCCGGGGTGAAGGCCCGTGTGTCCGTCGAGGCGGGCGTCGCCCAGTCGTGGCACCGCTTCACCGGTGACGCCGGGGTGAACGTTTCGATCGAGCACTTCGGTGCGTCGGCCGATGCCGCCACACTGTTCCGTGAGTTCGGTTTCACCGCGGAAGCAGTCGTCGAGGCCGCCCGTCGCTCGATCGCCAACACCAAGAATTCCTGAAGGGGATGACACCAATGAGCAACGACAAGCTCGCGGCTCTGTCCGAGGCCGGCGTTTCGATCTGGCTGGACGACCTTTCGCGCGAACGCCTGAACACCGGCAACCTGGCCGACCTGATCCGCGACAAGCACGTCGTCGGCGTCACGACCAACCCGACGATCTTCGCCAACGCGATGTCGAAGGGCCACGCCTACGACGAGCGGACGCGCGAGCTCGCCGCCCAGGGCGCCGACGTCGAGGCCACCATCCGGGACCTGACGACGACCGACGTGCGCAACGCCGCGGACCTGTTCCGCGACGTCTACACCGCCACGAACGGCGTCGACGGCCGTGTCTCCATCGAGGTCGACCCGCGGCTGGCCAAGGACACCGACAAGACGGTGGCCGAGGCGAAGGACCTGTGGAAGACGGTCGACCGGCCGAACGTGCTGATCAAGATCCCGGCCACCGAAGAGGGCCTGCCGGCGATCACCGCCACGCTGGCCGAGGGCATCAGCGTCAACGTCACGCTGATCTTCTCCGTCGAGCGCTACCAGAACGTCATCAAGGCGTTCTTCGCCGGCCTGGAGCAGGCGAAGGCCAACGGCCACGACCTGCGCGGCATCCACTCGGTGGCGTCGTTCTTCGTCTCCCGCGTGGACACCGAGATCGACAAGCGCCTGGAAGCCATCGGCACCGACGAGGCACTGGCCCTGCGCGGCAAGGCGGCCGTCGCCAACGCCCGGCTCGCCTACGCGGCCTTCGAGGAGCTGTTCGCGTCGGATCGCTGGAAGGCCCTCGCGGCCGACGGCGCCAACGCCCAGCGCCCGCTGTGGGCCTCGACCGGCGTGAAGAACCCGGACTACTCCCCCACGCTCTACGTCGACGACCTCGTGGTGAAGGACACCGTCAACACCATGCCGGAGAAGACGCTGGAAGCCGTGGCGGAGCACAGTGATCTCAAGGGCGACCAGGTGACCGGCCGTGGCGCCGAGGCGCAGGAGGTCTTCGACAAGCTTTCCGCGGTGGGCATCGACATCACCGACGTCTTCCTCACCCTGGAGAACGAGGGCGTCGAGAAGTTCGAGAAGTCGTGGACCGAGCTTCTGGAGACCGTGAACGGGCAGCTCGAGAAGGCGAAGGGCTGAAGCACGACATGACGACAGGCGAAAAGACCGGCGTCGAGATCGTGGACGCCGCACTGGCGGAGCGTGCCGCGCCGCTGGCCGAGCAGCTGGTCGCCGACCAGGCTGCTTCGAAGCTGGCGGCGCAGGACGCGACGCTCTGGGGGCCGGACGCCGAACCCGAGGCGTCGATCCGGCTGTCGTGGACGACGCTGCACAAGTCGTCGCGGCCGCTGATCGGCGAGATCGAGGCGCTGCGGACCGAGCTGCGGTCCGAGGGCGTCGACCGCGTGGTCCTGGCCGGCATGGGCGGCTCCTCGCTGGCGCCGGAGGTGATCACCGCGACCGACGGCGTCGCGCTGACCGTCCTCGACACCACCGACCCGGGCCAGGTCGCCGACGCCTTGGCGGGCGACCTCGAGCGCACGGTGATCGTGGTGTCGTCGAAGTCGGGCGGCACGGTCGAGACCGACAGCCACCGGCGGATCTTCGCGAAGGCGTTCGCCGACGCGGGGATCGACGCGGCCCGGCGGATCGTGGTCGTCACCGACCCGGGCTCGCCGTTCCAGGAACTGTCCGAAAAGGAGGGATACCGCAAGGTGTTCCTCGCCGACCCGCACGTCGGCGGCCGCTACTCGGCGCTGACCGCGTTCGGGCTCGTCCCGGCCGGGCTGGCCGGGGCGGACGTCGCCCGGCTGCTCGACCAGGCCGCTTCGGTGGCCGAGGACCTCGCGGCCGACTCCGCCGACAACCCGGCGGTCAAGCTGGCCGCCGCGTGGGCCGCCGCGCACGAGGCCGGCGCCGAGAAGGTCGTGCTGGCCGACACCGGCTCCGGGATCAAGGGCTTCCCCGACTGGGCGGAGCAGCTGATCGCGGAGTCCACCGGCAAGCAGGGCACCGGCCTGCTGCCGGTCGCGGTCGAGGGCCCGGAGGCGGCCGGCTTCGCCGACGCCGGCGACGACGCCACGGCCACCGCGGTCGGCAGCCCGCAGGGCGCGGCGAAGATCGCGGTCACCGGCTCGCTCGGCGCGCAGTTCCTGCTCTGGGAGTTCGCCACCGCGCTGGCCGGCCGGCTGCTCGGGATCAACCCGTTCGACCAGCCGGACGTCGAAGCCGCGAAGAAGGCGGCGCGCGCGCTGCTGGACGACCCGGAGAAGCTGAAGGGCGGCGAGACGGCGTCCAATGTGGACGGCCCGGTCGAGATCTTCGGTTCTTCCGGCGTGGCCACGGACGGCAGCCTCACCGACGTGATCCGGGCGTTCTTCGCTTCGGCGCCGGACGCCGGGTACATCGCGGTGCAGGCCTACCTCGACCGCCTCGACGACGCGTCGACGGCGGTGCTGCGCGGCGAGATCGCCAAGCGGACCGGGAAGCAGACGACGTTCGGCTGGGGCCCGCGGTTCCTGCACTCGACCGGCCAGTACCACAAGGGCGGGCACCAGAACGGCGTCTTCCTGCAGCTGACCGGCGCCGTCGAGCAGGACCTCGACGTGCCGGACCGGCCGTACACGCTGGGGCAGCTGCAGCACGCGCAGGCCCTCGGCGACGGGCAGGTGCTCGCCGAGCACGGCCGCCCGGTGCTGCGCCTGCACCTGACCGACCGGGCCGCGGGCCTCGCGGCCGTCGTCCGCGCGGTACAGGAGGCCGGCGCATGACGTGGACCAACCCGCTGCGCGATCCGCGGGACAAGCGGCTCCCGCGGATCGCCGGGCCGTCCAGCCTGGTGATCTTCGGCGTCACCGGCGACCTGGCCCGCAAGAAGCTGATGCCCGCCATCTACGACCTGGCCAACCGCGGGTTGCTGCCCGCGGGCTTCTCGCTCGTCGGGTTCGCCCGGCGCGACTGGGAGCACCAGGACTTCGGCGAGCTGGTGCACGACTCGGTCAAGGAGCACGCGCGGACGCCGTTCAAGGAGTCGGTGTGGAACCGGCTCGCCGAAGGCATCCGGTTCGTCCAGGGCACCTTCGACGACGACGAGGCCTTCGACCGGCTCGCGAAGACGGTCCGCGACCTCGACGAGGAGCGCGGCACCGGCGGCAACACCGCGTTCTACCTGTCGATCCCGCCCGGCGCGTTCCCGGTGGTGACCAAGCAGCTGGCCCGCTCCGGGCTGGCGAACGCCGACGAGAAAACCTGGCGGCGTGTGGTCATCGAGAAGCCCTTCGGGCACGACCTGAAGAGCGCCGAAGAGCTGAACGCGATCGTCAACGACGTCTTCCCCGAGGAGTCGGTGTTCCGCATCGACCACTACCTCGGCAAGGAGACGGTGCAGAACATCCTGGCGCTGCGCTTCGCGAACCAGCTGTTCGAGCCGATCTGGAACGCCAACTACGTCGACCACGTGCAGATCACCATGGCCGAGGACATCGGTCTCGGCGGCCGCGCGGGGTACTACGACGGCATCGGCGCCGCCCGGGACGTCATCCAGAACCACTTGCTGCAGCTGCTCGCCTTCACCGCGATGGAGGAGCCGCTGTCGTTCGAGCCGCGGGCCCTGCGCGCGGAGAAGATCAAGGTCCTCTCGGGTACCAAGCCGCTCGGGCCGCTGAGCCAGACGAGCGCGCGCGGGCAGTACGCGGGCGGCTGGCAGGGCGGCACGAAGGTGCCCGGCCTGCTGCAGGAAGAGGGCTTCGCGAAGGACTCGAAGACCGAGACCTACGCCGCGGTGACCCTCGAGGTCCAGAACCGCCGCTGGGCCGGGGTGCCGTTCTACCTGCGCACCGGCAAGCGGCTCGGCCGCCGCGTCACCGAGATCGCCGTCGTCTTCAAGCGGGCGCCGCACCTGCCGTTCGACTCGACGTCGACCGAGGAGCTGGGGCAGAACGCCCTGGTCATCCGGGTCCAGCCGGACGAGGGCATCACGCTGCGGTTCGGCTCGAAGGTGCCGGGGACCACGATGGAGGTCCGCGACGTCACCATGGACTTCGGGTACGGCCACGCGTTCACCGAGTCCTCCCCCGAGGCCTACGAGCGGCTGATCCTGGACGTCCTGCTCGGTGAGCCGTCGCTGTTCCCGGTGAACGAAGAGGTCGAGCTCTCCTGGAAGATCCTCGACCCGATCCTCGAGCACTGGGCGAAGGAAGGCGCGCCGGAGCAGTACGCGCCGGGCACGTGGGGCCCGCCGTCCGCCGACGAAATGCTGGAGCGCACCGGCCGGAAATGGAGGCGCCCGTGATCATCGACCTGCCGTCCACCACGACTTCGGCACTCAACAAGAAGCTGGTGGAGATCCGCGAACAGGGCGGGCAGGTCGCGCTCGGGCGCGTCCTGACGCTGGTGATCGTGGCCGACGACGACGCCAAGCTCGAAGAGGCGATCGAGGCGGCCAACGGCGCGAGCCGCGAACACCCGTCCCGGGTGATCGTGGTGGCCAAGGGCGTCCGCACCGCGGCCCCGCGCATCGACGGCCAGATCCGGGTCGGCGGCGACGCCGGCGCGAGCGAGGTCATCGTGCTGCGCCTGTACGGCCCGCTGGCCGCGCAGGGCCAGAGCGCGGTGGTGCCGCTGCTGCTGCCGGACGCGCCGATCGTCACCTGGTGGCCCAGCGCCGGCCCGAAGGACCCGGACAAGGACCCGCTCGGCGAGCTGGCCCAGCGCCGGATCACCGACTCGGCCGCGGAGAAGAACCCGGTCAAGGCGCTGACCACGCGCGCGAAGGCGTACACGGCCGGCGACACCGACCTGGCCTGGACGCGCCTGACGCACTGGCGCGCCCAGCTCGTCTCGGCGCTGGACCTGCCGCCGTACGAGAAGATCACCGCCGCGACGGTGACCGGCGAGGCCGACTCGCCGTCGACCGAGCTGCTGGCCGCCTGGCTGGCCGAGTACCTGAAGGTGCCGGTCAAGCGGGTCAAGAGCTCGGGCGCGGCCGGGATCATCTCGGTCACGCTCGAGCGCAAGTCGGGCGCGGTGGAGCTGCACCGCCCGGACGGCCGCGTGGGCACGCTGACCCAGCCGGGCCAGCCGACCCGCCGGATCGCGCTGCAGCGGCGCAGCACGCAGGACTGCCTGATCGAGGAGCTGCGCCGGCTCGACCCGGACGAGGTCTACGAGGCGGCCCTGCACGGGCTGGGCAAGATCACGTCGGGCACGAACGGCAAGACGGGCACGCCGCCCAAGGCGGACGTCACGTCGCCGGCCGCCGCGGCGGTGGCTTCGAAGGCACGCAAATGAGCAAGACGGAAGTGGTCGTCTACGCGAACCAGGACATCCTGGCCGCCGCGGCGGCAGCCCGCCTGGTGACGCGGCTGGTCGACGTCCAGGCGGCCAAGGGGTCGGCGTCGCTGGTGCTGACGGGCGGCGGCACGGGCATCGCGGTGCTGTCGGAGCTGCGGGCGTCCTCGGCCCGCGACGCGATCGACTGGTCCCGCCTGGACATCTACTGGGGCGACGAGCGGTTCGTCCCGGCGGATTCGGACGAGCGGAACGAGAAGCAGGCCCGCGAGGCGTTGCTGGACCACGTCCCGCTGGACCCGAAGCGCGTCCACGCGATGGCGCCGTCGGACGGCGAGTTCGGTGACGACGTCGACGCGGCAGCCGCGGCTTACGCCGACGTGCTGGCGTCGCAGGCGGGGCCCGAGGACCACGGCGACGTGCCGTCGTTCGACATCATGCTGCTGGGTCTCGGCGGGGAGGGGCACACGGCATCGGTGTTCCCGGAGTCCCCGGCGGTGTACGAGACGGAGCGGTCGGTGGTGGCGGTGCGGAACTGCCCGAAGCCACCGCCGACCCGGGTTTCGCTGACGCTGCCGGCGATCCGGCGTGCTCGGGACGTGTGGCTGATGACGGCGGGCGAGGCGAAGGCCGACGCGGTGGCGTTGGCTCTGGCGGGAGCTGGGGAAGTGCAGCTGCCGGTGGCCGGGGCACGCGGGCACCGGCGGACGTTGTGGCTGCTGGATCGCGCTGCGGCGGGGAAGCTGACGAAGGTGTATCAGCCGCCGACGGCTTGAGTGTGTTCCACGAAGACCCCCTCGGCTCGTGCTGAGGGGGTCTTCGCGTTTCCGCCCATCGCGCCGGAAGCTGGGGCATCATGGGGTGACGGCGGTCGCACGCTCCGTGGGCGACGCCTCCGGCGAGAGGGGAGCTCGTGGGAGACGCGGCTGTCTCGCTGCTCGTCCCGATCGCCGCCGCGGCGGACGACGACAGCCGGGGACGCGACGTGCTCGGCGTGCTCGTCCTCCTGGCGCTGATCGCCGGCGGTGCCTGGCTGTGGTCGACGGGCAAGGAGCATGCCAAGGCGCAGGCGCGGATCACCGAGGCCAAGGCCAGGGATGCGGAGGCCGCGGACTGGCGCCGGGCGACCCGATGGGCCACCACGAGCAATCCCGGTCCTCCGGCGCCGCTGGCCTCGCCGCTCACACCCGATCGGGGGCCGCGGAGCGCGGACCAGGCCCGGCGGGCGATCCAGGACGCCCTGATCGCGCTCGCAGCGAGCATCGCGGAGGAAGCCCGCGCGCACGCGGACGCCCTGGGCTCGGACGCCGATCGATGGTGCCGGCCGGGCCGGTTCCGGGAAAGAAGCAACTACGAGTGGGGCCCGGCCCGCGACGGCACCCGGCTGACGCGGAGCGCCTTCGCGCGGGTTCTCGACATCATGGCGTGGGCGGACGCACGCCGCCGGCTGCTTTCGGGCGTCCACGACGATGCCGCGCGGCTGCTCGTCTCGACGACGAGCCCGTGCAAGAACAAGCTCGGCGAATTCCGCGACACCTCCCGGTGGGTGGGCGACGGGGAGGAGGTGCCGGTGCTCCCGCACGACCGCTGGCCGGCGTTCCTCGGCGACCTGCACGCCGCGCTCACGTCGATCGCCGACGATCTCCCGGCCCTTCCGCCGCCGGAGCCGCCGATCGTGCACCGGCCCGGCGAGGCCAAGCTCCGCGAGGACGTGTCGGCGGAGGCGATGACCGGGCAGCTCGACGCGTTCCTGACCCGGGTCGCGGCGCTGCGCGAGGCGGCCGCCGAGTGGCCGTTCGACATGGGCGGGCGGCTCGACGGCGGCGTCCTCGACGGGTTCGTCACGAGGGAGATCCGTGACCGGCTCGCGAAGGCGACCCCGGGCTTCGAGGCCGTGGCCCGGTGGAAGGCGAGCGACATCGCCCCCGCTGCACGGGCCCACATCCTTCTGGCCTACCTGGACATCGCGCTCGGCTATCTGACGGAGGTACGCGGAAACATGGACAAGTACGCCCAGGACTCCGGCACGCAGCCGGGCGACCGGATCACCGTTTTCGTCGACACGAACCACGGCAACGTGAACGTGAAGAGCTCGATCGGCACGATCAACACCACCCTGGCACCGGTCGACGAGCGGGGTGACACCGAGCTGGCGGAGGCGATCCGCGCGCTCGGCGAGGCGGCCCGGAACGACCCCGACCTCACCGACGAGCGGCGGCAGGAAGTACTTCACCACGTGGAGGACATCGCGGAGGCCGCGGCCGAGCCCGGCGAGGAGCGCAAGCGCAGCCGCGCGAAGGCGGCACTGGCCGCCGTCACCGACGCCGCCAAGGGCGCTGCTCAGCTCGCCCAGACCGTCGACAGCTGGCACGACGTCATCGGCAAGCTGTTCTGACCCCGAACCGCTGAGCGACGACCTGCGGTCCATGGCGGCCCGAGAACTACCGCCGGGTGACCACACATGGGTAACATGATTCCCACGATGTGGTCATCTTCGCGCACACTGGGAAACAGAGCTCTCACGTTGGGTAGCACTCCACTCCAACTCTGCTCCGTACAGCGTAACCGACTACGGAATCCGGCCGTCGAAGCGTCGCGCACGGGTGAAACTAACCGTCTCCGTACGCCACCTCGTTAGCATCCGCACATTTGTCTGGCTCCGCGCGTCCCGATCGGGCCCCGAGCGCCTCTCACCATCAAGTCCACAAGACGAATGGGGTCGCCAGCGATGAGTACAGAGGGACTCTCGATTCCAGGCATCTCGATCGCCGGCTCGGGGCCATCGGCCGCCGAGCGGGTGCGCAAGCGCGGGTTGAGCCTGTTCGGCTCGGTGCCGCGCCCCGCTGTGGTCACGTTCGCCATCGAGGCGGCCGCCGTCATCCTGGCCGTGCTCGACGTCTGGCTGGTCATTCCCGAGAAGGCCCAGCCGTACTCCATCTGGCTCTCCGGCGCGGCCTGCCTCGCGGTGGTGTTCCGCCGGAAGTTCCCGTTCCTCGCCGTGCTCGTCGCCGTCCCCGGCTTCCTGGCCGGCTGGGCCCAGCTCGCGTCGATGATCACGCTCGGCATGCTCGCCACCCGCCGTCAGCTGCACTGGCAGGTCTGGGTCGGCGCCGCGCTGGTGTGGACGTGCCGGTTCGTGCAGTGGCCGCTGGAGGACTTCGCCGAGCTCAGCTGGCGCGAGCACATCCTCGACGGCATCTACGGCGTCCTCGTCGCCGGCATGCCGATCGCGATCGGGCTGCTCGTCGGCGCGCGCACGGAGGTTTCGAACAAGCTCGCCGAGCTGGCCACGAGCCGCGACCGCGAGCGCCGCTTCCACGCCGACGCCGTCCGCGCCGAGGAACGCGCCCGGCTGGCCCGCGAGATGCACGACGTCGTCTCGCACCAGATCACGCTGATCGCCATGCAGGCCGGCGCGCTGCAGGCCCAGACCACCGACGACCGCGCGCAGGAGACCGCGCAGGTCATCCGCATGTTGTCCAAGCGAACCCTGGAGGAGCTGCGGTCGCTGGTCAGCGTGCTGCGAGCGGGCTCGGACGACGACGGCCCGCGGCCGGGCATCAACGAGCTCGACCGGCTGATCAGGACCTCGGACGTCCCGGTGCACCTGACGGTGGAGCACCTGCCGGAGGCCCTGCCCAACCAGGTGTCCGCGGCGGCCTACCGGACGGTGCAGGAGTGCCTGACGAACGTCCACAAGCACGCCCCGGGCGCGACGGCGACGATCCGCATCCAGGGTGAGCACGGCGCGCTCAAGATCGAGGTCCGCAACGAGCGCGCGAGCCGCCCGACGGAGGGGTTGCCGTCGGGCGGCCACGGCTTGACGGGGTTGGCCGAGCGAGCGCGTCTGCTGGGCGGAAGCTTCGAGACATCGGGAACGGAGGACGGCGGCTTCCGCGTCCGGGCGCGGTATCCGCTGGACCGCTGACCTCCGGCCCCCGGTATCCACCTTACCGGCGGGCACCGACGATTTCGGATCGTGTGACGCCGCCCCGGGAACTGTCGATGGGCGCCGGTGGCGGGGCATCACGCGTGATCCGGCGGGCTTCTCGCGTGTCCGGAGAGGCATCATGCGTGATTGAGCGGGCATCACGGTGATGCCCCGCTGATCACGCGTAAAGCCTCGCTGATCACGCGTGATGCCTGGCTGATCACGGGAGATGCCCCGCTGGGCACGGAACGAGCGCACGAAAAGCCACCCCGAGGGGTCCCGGGGTGGCGTTCGGCTGAGGAGACTTAGAGGATTTCCCGGCGCTTGCGCAGGCGGTCGAGCGCCTCCGCCAGGATGGCCTCGCCGTCGGCGTCGCTGCGCCGCTCCTTCACGTACGCGAGGTGGGTCTTGTACGGCTCGGTCCGTGGGGCGGCCGGCGGGTTCTTCTCGTCCTGCCCACCCGGGAGCCCGCAGCGGGGGCAGTCCCACTCGTCGGGGATTTCCGCGTCGAGCGCGAACGACGGCCGTGCCTCGTGCCCGTTGGCACACCAGTAGGAGATGCGGCGGCGCGGCGCCGACTCTCCCCGTTCCGATTCGCCCGTAGGACCGGCACCCACCCGGGTGCCCCGAATCGCGTTACCGCCAACCATGAATCCTCACACCTAGGAATCGGCGGCGCGCCCCCCAATAGGCACGCCGAATCGCTGCGTCCCGCCGTCTCGACCCGGTCGCGGCCGACGAACGGGACGCCGGACGCCTCACACCTTGAGCAGCAGACCCAGGCCCACGATGCTGATCAGCCAGACCGCGCCCAGCAGCAGGGTGATCCGGTCGAGGTTCTTCTCGGCCACGCTCGACCCGGCCAGGCTCGACTGCATCCCACCGCCGAACAGCGACGACAGGCCACCGCCCCGGCCACGGTGCAGCAGCACGGCGACCACCAGCAGGACGCTGGAGACGATCAACAGGATTTGCAGGAACAGCTTCATGTCATCCTCTGGGCTCTAGGAGAATGCAGGGGTACGGCATGGTCGTTTCCGACCACCACCGTACCCCTGGACTCGTCCACTGCTGTGTGACGGACCGGATACACAGGCTACCCGGTCGTGGCCTCGATCAGGGCAGCGGCCCGCCCGCGGCGAGTGCGCAGAGTTTCGTGAACTCCTCGCCGTCGAGGCTCGCTCCGCCGACCAGGGCACCGTCGATGTTCTCGCAGGCCACCAGTTCGCCGATGTTGCCCGACTTCACCGATCCCCCGTAGAGCACCCGGACGGACGAAGCGACCTCGTCGCCGTACTTCTCCTGGAGGGTGGCGCGGATGGCCTTGCAGACCTCTTCGGCGTCCGCGGACGACGCGACCTTGCCGGTGCCGATCGCCCAGACCGGCTCGTACGCGACCACCACGTCCTTGACCTGTTCGGCCTTGAGGCCCTTCAGGCCCTCGATCAGCTGCGTCGTGGTGTGGTGGATGTGCTCGCCGGCCTCGCGGACCTCGAGCTTCTCCCCGATGCAGAGGATCGGCGTGATGCCGTGCTTGAGCGCGGCCTTGACCTTCTTGTTGACCAGTTCGTCGGACTCGGCGTGGTATTCGCGCCGCTCCGAGTGCCCGACCGTGACGAACTTGCAGCCCAGCTTGGCCAGCATCGGCCCCGAGATGTCGCCGGTGTAGGCCCCGGAGTCCTGCGGCGCGAGGTCCTGCGCGCCGTAGGTGAGCGACAGCTTGTCGCCGTCGACCAGGGTCTGCACGCTGCGGATGTCGGTGAACGGCGGCAGCACCGCCACGTCGACCTTCGCGTAGTACTTCTCCGGCAGCGCGAAGGCGATCTTCTGCACCAGCGCGATGGCCTCGAGGTGGTTCTGGTTCATCTTCCAGTTGCCGGCGATGAACGGCTTGCGTGCCACTAGTTCTGTCCCTCCAGGGCCACGACGCCCGGCAGTTCCTTGCCTTCGAGGTACTCCAGCGAGGCACCGCCGCCGGTGGAGATGTGCGAGAAGCCGTCCTCGGGCAGGCCCAGCTGCCGCACCGCGGCCGCCGAGTCGCCGCCGCCGACCACGGTGAACGCGTCGCTCTTCACGAGCGCCTCCGCGACGGCACGGGTGCCGCCGGAGAACGCCTCGAACTCGAACACGCCCATCGGGCCGTTCCAGAACACCGTCTTGGCGTCGGCCAGCTTGCTCGCGAACAGCTCGCGGCTGCGCGGGCCGATGTCGAGGCCCTGGCGGTCGGCCGGGATGGCGGTGGCGTCGACGGCCTCGTTTTCGGCGTCGGCCGAGAACTCCGTCGCGGCCAGGACGTCGACCGGCAGCACCAGTTCGACGCCGCGCTTCTCCGCCTCGGCGAGGAAGCCCTTGACCTGGTCGAGCTGGTCGGCCTGCAGCAGCGACTGGCCGACCTCGTGGCCCTGGGCCTTGAGGAACGTGTACGCCATGCCGCCGCCGACGAGCAGCCGGTCGACCTTGGTCAGCAGGTTCGCGATGACGCCGAGCTTGTCGGACACCTTCGCGCCGCCGAGCACGACCACGTAGGGCCGCTGCACGTCGTCGGTCAGCTTCTTCAGCACGTCCAGCTCGGCCAGCACCAGGCCGCCCGCGTACGCCGGGAGCACCGACGCGACCTCGTAGACCGAGGCCTGCTTGCGGTGCACGACCCCGAAGCCGTCGGAGACGAACGCGCCGCCCGGGACGAGCGCGCCCAGCTCGGCGGCCAGCTCGGAGCGGTCCGCGGCGTCCTTGCTGGTCTCGCGCGCGTCGAAGCGCACGTTCTCCAGCAGGACGACACCGCCGTCGGCAAGGCCGGCCGTCAGCGCCTTGGCGGACTCGCCGACCAGGTCACCGGCCAGCGCGACCTCGGCGCCGAGCAGCTCCGAGAGCCGCTTCGCGACGGGCGCCAGGGTGTACTTCGCGTCCGGCTCGCCCTTCGGCCGGCCGAGGTGCGCGGTGACGACGACCTTCGCGCCCGCGTCGGCGAGCTTCTTGATCGTCGGCAGCGCGGCGCGGACCCGGCCGTCGTCGGTGATGCGGTCGGAGTCGAGCGGGACGTTCAGGTCGGAACGCACGAGGACGTACCGGCCCTGAACGCCCTCGCCCAGCAGGTCGTCGAGGTTCTTGACGCTCATCGGGTTCAGGACAGCTTCGAACCGACGAGCTTGACCAGGTCGGCGAGGCGGTTGGAGTAGCCCCACTCGTTGTCGTACCAGCCGACGACCTTGACCTGGTTGCCGATGACCTTGGTCAGCGGCGCGTCGTAGATGCAGGACGCCGGGTCGGTGACGATGTCGGCCGAGACGATCGGGTCGTCCGAGTAGCGCAGGATGCCGGCCAGCGGGCCCTCGGCGGCGGCCTTGTAGGCGGCGTTGATCTCCTCGACCGTGGCGGCCTTGGACAGCGTGACGGTGAGGTCGGTGGCCGAGCCGGTCGGGACCGGGACGCGCAGCGCGTAGCCGTCGAGCTTGCCCTGCAGCTCCGGCAGGACGAGGCCGATGGCCTTGGCGGCACCGGTCGAGGTCGGGACGACGCTCAGGGCGGCGGCGCGGGCGCGGCGCAGGTCCTTGTGCGGGGCGTCCTGCAGGTTCTGGTCCTGGGTGTAGGCGTGGACCGTGGTCATCAGGCCCTGCTCGATGCCGAAGGCGTCGTTGAGGACCTTGGCCAGCGGGCCGAGGCAGTTGGTGGTGCAGGAGGCGTTCGAGATGATGACCTGCGAGCCGTCGTACTTGTCGTCGTTGACGCCGAGGACGATGGTCAGGTCCTCGCCCTTGGCGGGCGCGGAGATGATGACCTTCTTGGCGCCGCCGGCGATGTGCGCCTTGGCGGCGTCGGCGTTGGTGAAGAAGCCGGTCGACTCGAGGACGACGTCGACGTTCAGCTCGCCCCAGGGCAGGTTGGCCGGGTCGCGCTCGGCGAGGGCCTTGATGGTCTTGCCGTCGACGACGATGCCCTCGTCGCTGACGCTGACCTCACCCGGGAACCGGCCCAGGATGGAGTCGTACTTCAGCAGGTGGGCCATGGTGGCGACGTCGCCGAGGTCGTTGAAGGCGACGACCTCGATGTCCTGGCCGCTGGCCTGCACGGCGCGGAAGAAGTTGCGGCCGATGCGGCCGAAGCCGTTGACACCTACGCGAACGGTCACTGCTGCCACTCCTTTGAGGGTCGGCCGGCACTCCGGCCGTGACTTGCGGGCTCGCGGCCACCCTAGCGTGCGGGCATGCGCGTCCCTGACTGCCCTGACGAGACTTCCACCACTTGGCGAACGGGTCAAGAATCGATTAAGAAGCCGGGGCGCCACCGGGGGTGTTCCGGGGGTGGACCACGGCGGACCGGCGGGGTTGCGGGCTCGGGTGCCGGGACCGGTTCCAGCTGATCGCGTGCGGTGCCCGCAGGCCGACGGGAAGCTCGGCTGCGGCTTGGGAACCGGGGCTTGACCGATTCAGGCGCCGGGCGGCCGCCAGGGGTGGTCGGCGGCGGCTCGGAAGCGGGACGTGAGGTCGATGACTCGACCGATCCAGCGGCTGCCGGGCGGCGCTTCGGCGACCGTTCGGCGGCTTTTGGGCCCGGAAGGATGACGCTTCCGGGCCGGCGACCGCCCGCCGCGGCCGAACCGCGTCAAGCCGTCAGCTCGCGCTCCAGCGGGGTGCGGAACCGCGGCACCGCCCGGATCTCGCCGAACCACTTCGCGCACTTCTCCGCCTCTGCCTCGACCGCCGCCCGCAGCTCCGATCCCACGTCCTCCAGCAGCCTGAACACCACCTCCCCCGAGGCACGCTGGGCCCAGCCGCCGACCACTCTTCCGGCCGCCCACACCGTGGCGCCGATGTTGCCGCTGCGGTCGAACAGGGCCGCTCGGTGGGGGCCCAGGAACCAGTCGCGGTCCTGCCAGCCCATCGGTGTCGGGTCCAGCGCCGGCAGGAACGCCACCCACGGGGGTGGCGATGGGACCGGATCCACGTCGTCCGCCAGGACCACTCCCGGGACGCCGTCGAGGTCGACCTCCGCCGGGGACAACGCCGCCAGTGCCTTCTTCGTCTGGCTCGCCGTCCAGCCCGTCCACCACCGCAGGTCGCTCACCGGCGCCGGGCCGTACGCGCGCAGCCACCTCCGGGCGAGCTCGGCCCTCGCTTCCTCCGCGTCCCATGGCCGCAGACCGCCCGGGACCCACTCGTCCAGGGGGTGCCACACGTACTGGCTGCTCAGCCAGCTGCCGCGGGGACGGCCACGCGCGATCCGGCCGCCCGCCGCCAGCAGGAAGAGCACCCGGCTCGTCACGTTGCCGATCGCCTCGTACGGCTTGCCCGCCGCCATCAGCAGCTGCTGGCGCAGGCGGGGCTCGTCTTCGCTCAGCTGCTGTGCCGTCGCCGAACCGCGGGCGCGCAGCGCCGCCTCGACCGACGCCTCGACCTCCTTCAACCACGTTGCCGGCTCCGGCACGTTCTCCGGGTGGCCCTGCTGCCCGAGGTGCTGCTCCAGGAGTTTCCGCTGCTTGACCTGGATGTCCGCCGAGCAGCCCGCCTGCACCAGCGCCGCCGTGTCCAGGTCCGTCACGAACACCGTGCGCCGCATGCCCAGCAGGCGCAGCAGGGTCCGGTCTTCGTAGAGAGCCCGCTCCACCGAAGGAACCGCCGGGCCGGCCAGCCGGGCGGACGCGGACAGGTGGACGGTCGCCGGATCGGTCGCGTGCAGGGCGACGACCCCCGCGACGGCGTCGGCCACCGTGGCCGCGGGCGTGGCCAGGTGGTGCCGGACCGCGAGGCGGGCCCGGCGCTGCTCGGTCGTGATCTTCGGAGACACCCGTTTTTCCTACCACCCGGCACCGACAAAAACGCCTCGTCATGCCGGGCGACCAGGCGATAGCCTCGGGAAATGGTCTCCGGTGCGCACTTCGCGGCCTTCGCCGCGCTGACGTTCCTCATGGTCGTGGTCCCCGGGCCGAGCGTGCTGTTCACGATCAGCCGCGCGCTCACCGTCGGGCGGCGCGACGCGCTGCTCACCGTCGTGGGCAACTCCGTAGGCGTGTACGCGCAGGTCGTCGCGGTCGCCTTCGGCCTCGGCGCGCTGGTCACGACGTCCGCCGCGGTGTTCACCGCGATCAAGGTCGCCGGCGCGGCCTACCTCGTGTACCTGGGGATCCAGGCCGTGCGGCACCGCCGGAAGCTGACCGACGCGATGGCCGAGAAGGTGCGCGCCACGCCGGGACGCGTGGTGGCCGTGCTGCGCGTCGGCTTCGTCGTCGGCTTCGCGAACCCGAAGTCGATCGTGTTCCTGGCGGCTTTGCTGCCCCAGTTCGTCGACCCCGCCGCCGGCTCCGTGCCCGGCCAGATGCTGATCCTCGGGTTGTGCCTGCCCGCGATCGCGCTGGCCACCGACAGCGCGTGGGCGCTGGTCGCCGGCACGGCCCGCGCGTGGTTCGCCCGCTCGCCGAAGCGCCTCGAACTCGTCGGCGGCACCGGGGGCCTCGTGATGATCGGCCTGGGCACCGGCCTCGCGTTCACGGGCCGGGGTGACTGAGCACCAGGTCGAGCAACCCGGGGAAAGCCGCGTCGAATTCGGGACGCCGCAGGCGGTTCAGCCGCCGCGGGCCTTCGTCGCGCTGTTCGATCAGACCCGCCGCGCGCAGCACGGCGAAGTGGTGGCTGCGGGTCGCCTTGGCCACCGGCAGGTCGAACGTGCCGCACGCCTTCGTCCACTCCGGCACAGCCGCCAGCTCGCGCAGGATGCTGCGGCGCACCGGGTCGGCGACCGCGGCCAGGGCGTCCTGCAGCGAAACCTGCGCCGGGCCCACGTGCGTGAGGCCGCGCGCCCGCGCAGTGTTCGATGATTGTCGTACACTCATCTGGTCGACCTCCATCGAACAATCTTATGGAGCCGTCATGCCCCGGCACCTCGACGCGGCCTTCGGCCTCGACGCGCGCAACCGGCTCGACGAAGCCGGCGCCGGGTCCGGACGACCGATCCGCCGGCCCAGCTGAACAACCCGCTCGGCGGCATCCTCCGCGGCGGCGCGGCGATCACCGAGCTGTACGACCGCGTCTTCCACGGCCCGGCCCGCGTCACGGTCACCTCCGGTGACATCACGGCAGCATCGACGACGCCGGCGCGCTCGCCGCGTACCAGCGGGCGATCCGCGGTCAGCCCAGGGCCTTGACCAGCTCCGGCCACCACTCGCGCGGCACGCCGTCGAGCGGGACGACGACCTGGTCGGCGCCCGCGGCCCGGTACTCCCGCAGCCGGGCGACGACGGCGTCGAAGTCACCCCACACGGTGAGGCCGTCGACGAGCCGGTCGGACAGGTCCGCGATGTCCGCGTCGGTGAAGCCCATCCGGCGGAAGCTGGCCGCGTAGCCCGGCATGCCGGCCAGGAACTTCAGCGAGCCCGCGCCCCGGACTGTCTCCCGCACCGTGGCCACGTCGGTCCCCGCCACCACGTTGAGCCCCACCACCAGCTGTGGTCCGGGGCCGAGAAGCTTTCGCGCCGAAGCGACGTAGTCGGTCGTCACCAGGTACGGGTACGCCCCCGACGCGCGGTCCCGCGCCAGTTCCAGCATCTTCGGCCCCAGCGCCGAGAGGACCCGCGCCGACGCGGGCACGGCGCCGTCGATCTCGTCCAGGTAGGCGTTGATCGTGGCCAGTGGCCGCGGTCCGTGTGCCCCGCCGAGACCGACGACGAACCGCCCGGCGGGTAGGTCCGCGTACGCGGCGGCCACCTCGGCCGACGGCACGCGGTCGACCGAGAGGATCCCGCTCGCCACCTGGATCCGGTTCGTGCCGTGCAGCAGCTCGGTGATCCGCGGCAGCGTGTTGCCCTGCCCACCGGAAATCCAGAGCGTGGCGTAGCCCAGCTCCTCCAGTTCGGTGGCGGTCGCGACGGCGGCCGACGGCTCGGCGGTGTCCAGTGCGCTGTGGCTGGCCCCCAGTTTCGTCATGCGCCCGGCAACCCCGGGCGACGCCGCGTTGTTCCTCCTCAGGCCGGTTGTTCGTCCTCAGCGGAATCGGGTTCCTCGGTTGCCCGGGTGAACATCCGGGTCGCCGACAGCCGCGCGACGCCGTCGGGCTCGCCCAGGTCCTCCAGGGAGTTCCGGATCGTCGAGTCCACCGACAGGTACTTCCGGCCCGCCCGCAGGTCGGCGTCGTTGCGCAGCCGCACGATCAGCGGGAACTCCGACAACGCGCCCGCGTCGAACAGCCCCGTCGTGTAGATCAGCTGCACGCCCAGCGCCTCGGCCACCGCCCGCTGCAGCTCCAGCAGGTACCCGGCCGACGCGCGGCCGATCGGGTTGTCCAGGAACAGCACACCCGAGTGCCGGTTGCGGACCTTGCCGCGGTTGTTGGCGCGCAGCGCCGCCAGGGTGCAGTACAGGATGATCGCCGCGGTCAGCTGCTGGCCGCCCGAAAACACGTCGCGGATCTCCGAGACGCGCTGGCGTTCGGTCCGCAGCACCGAGTCCGGCTTGAGCATGTCGACGCGGAAGCCCTTGGGCGCCGCGGCCCGGACGCCGCGCAGCACCAGGGAAAGCCCGTCGCGCCTGACGTCCCGGCCGTCCGCCGTCTTGCCCACCGCGGCCTCGTCGACGACCTCGCCGAGCTTCTCGGTGAGCGCGTTGTCCTCCAGCTCGGTGAAGCGGATGCGGAGGAACTCCTGCCCGGACCAGTCGCCGAGGCCGTCCGGCAGCCGGGAGACGCGCTGGGCCGAGCGCAACGTCCGGAGTGCGCCGTCGACCATGCCCTGCAGGCGCGTGATGATGCCGCCGCGGTGCCGGTCGATCTGCGCGAGGTCGTCGGTCAGCGACCGCAGCCGCGGCCGCAGCGCTTCGGCCCACTCGGCCGCGTGCGCCGGGAGCTGGTCGCGCTTGACCGAGATGACCTGCTGCCGCACCGGCGTGCTCAGCTTCTCGAAGCGCTTTTCCGTCGCGTACTGCGCGAGCTGGTCCGCGGCCGCGCGCACCCGCCGGTCGCCCGCGTCGGCGGCGTCCTGGGCCTGGCTCAGGGTCGCGTTCAGCCGCGCGTGCTGGGCTCGGGCGGTCTCGACGTCGCCGTCGTAGGCGGCCGCGTCCGTGTCGGTCACCAGGTGGGCCAGCGACTCGGCGAGCAGCGCGAACCCCGAGGCCGAGGTGCGTGCCGACTCCAGGGTCGCCTCCGCCGCCGCCCGGCGGTCCTGCAGCTCCTCCCACTTCCGGGCGGCCGCCGACGCCTCCTGCCCCGCCGCGTCGATCAGCTCCAGGCCGTGCTCGATGTCCCGCGGCTTCTCGCCGTTGACGCCGTTCTGCAGCGGCAGCGCGTCCAGCTCGGCGCGCCGGGTCGAGACGAGCCCGATCGCCTCGGTGCGTTCGTCCTCGAGGCCGTCCACCAGACGGCGGGCGCGCGCCAGCGCCGCCGCGCGGGCCGACGCGTCGGAGCCGTCGGGCGTCTCCAGCAGTTCGGCCGCGCGGGCCCGGACGGCCTCGTCCAGGGACTCGACGGCCGAGCCGGCGGCGGCTTCGGCGGATTCGGCCTGGTCCAGTTCGCTCCGCAGGTCGCTGCCGACCTCGACCTTCGCGTACGACTCGGACGCCGACAGGTAGGTCCGGCGCAGCGCGTCGACCGGCTCGGCCGGCGCCGGCCCGTCCGCGGCGTCGGCCGCACCGGGCACCTCGGCCAGTTCGGCACGCGCGGTGGTCGCCGTCCGGCGGTGGCCGTCGGCGGTGCGCTGCTCCTCCCCCGCCTGCTCGCGCAGCCGCGCGGCCTTGCCCGCCGCGTCGGACGCCTGGAGGTCGGCGCGCTCGGCGATCTCCGTGGCCCGCTCGGCTTCTTCGGTCCACTCCGTGATCCGGACGCTGCGGACGCCCAGCTCGCCGAGCCGCCGGGCCTTCTCCTCGGCTTCGGCGGCGGCCGCCCGCAGCTCCGGGACGCGTTCGCGCAGCGCCGCGGCCTTCTCGCTCAACCGCGCGAATTCCGCCTCCGCCTGTTCCAGCGCGGTCCGGGCGGTCTCCCGCGCGGTCCGCGCCGCCTGGGCCTGCTCCGCGAGGGTCGCGATCGCGCCGGGCGGGTAGTCCTCGCGCCACGTCGTGAGCTTCCACGTCAGGGCGCCGTCCGCGGACAGCTTGGCGGACAACGCTTCGAGGCGCCGCTGCCGCTCGGTGTGCCGCCGGGCGACGGCTTCCCGCTCGGCGTCGGCGGCTTCTTCGTCGTACATCGCCGGGTTCGGCGGCACGAGAAACTCGACGCCGGGCGCGGACGGCACTTCGGCCTGCAGTGCTTCGGTGGTGCCGACGGCGATGATCGCGCTCGGCAGCAGCCGCCGCTTCGTCAGCACCTCGCGGGCGCGATCGGCGTGCGCGGCGTCGTTGAGCAGCACACCGGACACCAGCTGCGGCAGGCTTTCCAGGACTTCGGCCCGCCGGGACGCGTCCAGTTTGGACAGATAGCGCCAGCCGGACCACGCGGTGATCCCGGCCTCTTCCAGCGCGTCCAGCGCGGCCTGGACGTCCTCGGGCGGCGGCAGCAACCCGCCGGACCCCAGCGCGGCCAGGGCCCGCTCGTCGGCGGACTCCTCCATCCGCAGCGCGGTCTGCTCCTTCTCGACGGCCGCGCTCGCCTCGCGCAGCCGTTCCAGCAGCACGGGGAGGTCGCTCTCCAGAGCCACGTCGTCGGCGCCGAGCAGCTCCACGAGACGGCTTTCGGCGGCGAGGGCGTCGGTCCGGCGGTGGGCGCGGTCGAGGTCCTCGGTCGCGCGTTCCAGGCGGTCCTGCGTGGTGCCGGCGAGCTGGTGCGCCTCGTTCACGGCCCGTTGCGCCGCTTGGAGATCCGTGCCGACGCGGTCGAGTTCCCGCTCACGCCGGGTCAGTTCCGAACCGGCCTGTTCGGCGGCGGCGCGCGCGGCTCGCGCGGCTTCGGCGACGTCGGCGCCCGTAGGCAGCAACCCCGCGCGAACCGCGGCTTGGACTTCTTCGCGCAGCTCGGTGATCCGCGCGGTCAGCCCACGCGCTTCGGCCCGGCGGGCGGCCGCGAGGTTCGCGGCTTCGTCGCGCTCGGTCTGCGCCTTCTCGGCTTCGGCGCGCAACGCGCCCGCGTGCGCTTC
The DNA here is from genome assembly GCF_017308975.1 of Amycolatopsis sp. MtRt-6. Classification (GTDB taxonomy): domain Bacteria; phylum Actinomycetota; class Actinomycetes; order Mycobacteriales; family Pseudonocardiaceae; genus Amycolatopsis. The sequence goes on from NZ_JADWPD010000008.1 coordinate 153,120, forward strand.
GGCCTTGTCGGCCTGCCGCTGGGCGTCCTGCGCCAGAGCGTGCAACCCGCGTGCGAGCGCCGAAGCGGCGTCGTTGCGCGCTTTCAGGGCGGGACGTGCCTTCTCCTCCCGGCTGCCGACGAGTTCGCGCAGGTCCTTCGCTTTGCGCGCCGCGTTCAAGGAGTTGAGGACGGTCGCCGTCTCGCGCCAGGCCTCCGCCTCGGTCTTCGCCGCGGCCAGCTCGGCGTCGACGCGCTTGCGGGCCTCCTGGGCCTCGTCCAGCCGCAGCACCGCGACCAGGCGACGCAGCTCGGTGACGGCCGCGGCGAGCCGCCGGTGGTCGCCCTCGGCGAGCTTCTCCGCGGACTTGACCTCGTCGACGTGGTCTTCGAGCCCGGACAGCCGCGCGTTCTCCAGCTCGTTGCGCGCGACGACGCGCCCGGCCAGCGAAGCCAGGTCGGCCTTGGCGGACTCCGCGATCTTCCGCGACTCCGCGGCCACGCCTTCTTCGGCCGCCAAGGGCCCGAGCAGGTCCAGCGCGCCGGCCACGAAGTCGCGTTCGGACAGCAGATCCCCGCGCTGGGCCAGGTTGTGCGCGTAGGTCGCGACGACCTCGGCGAGGTCCTTCGGCTCCTCCTCGGAGATGACCGCGCGCAGCAGGAACTCGACGAAGGCGTCGTCGGTGCCGAAGGCGAACGCGTCTGCCGCTTCGCCTTCGCCGGCGTTCATCGCGCGCTGGTAGCGGAACAGCTCGGTGTCGAGGCCCAGGCTGTCGAGGCGGCCGGTCCACTCGTGGTGGCGGCGGGTCCAGGACAGCTCCAGCTCCGGTTCGGCCAGCTGGGCCGCGGTGAGCTTGTCGTGGAAGCCGGACATGGTGAGCAGCCGGCCGTCCTGGGTCATCGGCAGGGAGTCGAGCCCCAGCGCGGCGGTCGGGCGGAAGCAGTACCAGGAGTCGACGAGGTTCTCGGAGTCGGCGGACACGACGTGCCCGCGCCATTCCGAGACCTTGCCGGTGATGATCCGGTGCCCGCTCTCGACGTGCAGCCATTCCAGCACGACGTGCGAGACGTCCTTGGCGGCGACGAACTTCTCCAGCACCTTGGTGCTGGTGGTGCCGACGACCTGGCGGCGGCCGGGCAGCATGACCGAGAAGATCAGCTTGATGAGCACCGACTTGCCGCCGCCGTTTTCGAGGAACAGCACGCTCGCCGGGGACGGGCGGCGCAGCTCGGCCGGGCCGGTCGCGTGGATGCCCGCGCTGAACAGCGCGTCCTGCTGCGGCGCGGTGATCTTGGCGCCGACGCCGCTGAAGTCGAGCACGACGTCCTGGTAGCGGGCACCCGCCGGGCCCACCGAGTGCAGGCGGACCCGCGAAAGCTCGTACATCGATTCCCCTCTACAGCGTGTCCGAGGCGGCCGCGCGCAGCGTCCCCCCGGCGTTCGCGACGGCCACGACGTCGAGCGCGAGCAAGTCGTCGAAGGCGGCGTCGGCGGCGAGTTCCCGCACCTGGATCTGGTAGCGCGGCGTGGTCCGGTAGGTGCCGCCCTGCTCGTCGCTCACCGGGACCAGGAAGCCCTGGTCGGCGAGGAACCGCAGGGCGCGGCTGACCATGCCGCGGGTGGTGTCGGCGGCGAGGCGCCCGTCCTTGGTGGCCGCGGCCGCCGGGCGACGGGTGTAGGCGCGCCAGGCCTGTTCGAGCTCGGGCGCGTCGGCCAGGGGGTCGTTGTTGGCCTCGGCCGCGGCGGCGCGTTCGTCGAGCATGCGGGCGGCTTCGCGGACCATCGCGTCGACCTGTTCGACGCTGACGCGGCCGATGTAGGTGTCGTTGGCGAGGTCGTCGGGCCGCGGGTAGCCGAGCGCGGCGGTGGCGAGGTGGATCAGGCCGTGCAGGACCTTCTCGGTCTCGCGGCGCTCGCGGATCTTGGCCTGCCGGGCGTAGGAGTCCATCTTGATCTCGAAGACGGACTCGTCGGTCGCGGCGAGCACCGCGCCGGCCTGCTGGTTGACCTCGAGGACCATGAGGCCGAGCCCGGCGGCGACGGCGTGGGTGAGGGCCTTGAAGGCGTTGTCCTCGCCGTAGCGGCGCACGAGGTCGCCGTACACGACGTCACGCGCGGGCAGCTGCTTCGGCCGCATGCCGAAGGCGACCAGCCGGGCCGCGGCCTCGGCGTCCACGCTGCTGTGGGACAGCGCCATTACGCGACCTCCTCGTTTTCTTCTTCGTCGGCGCGCTCGACGGCGGCCGTGGACAGCAGCAGGTCGGCGCCCCCGAACTCCGGGTCGTCCAGGAGCGTGCCGTCGTCGACGGCGAGCAGCACCGACCGGTCACCTTGGCGGCGGGCCGCGCCGATCCCGGGACTGTAGGCGTGGACCGCGCGGAGCGCGACCAGGGCGGCGAGCCCGGGCTGGCGGCTGCGGCGGGCTTCTTCGAGCAGCCCGGACAGCCGTCGCGGCACCTCGGGCAGGTCGAGGAGTTCGTCGGCGCGCCGCCAGACGTCGTCGCCGAACTTGTCGCTGACCTCGGCAGGCATGAGTTCGGGTTCCGGGATCTCGCCGACGAGCTGGTCGCGCTCGGGCGCGGGCCGCAGCAGCAGCGAGACGAGGGACGACAGCGACGGCACGACCGGCGCGGTGATGCCGGCGGCGGCGTGGAAGAAGTGCTCGGCCGGCGCGACGGCGTCGGCCAGCGGGAGGCCGAGCGTCGGGACGAGGAGCTGGCCGAAGAGGTCGAGGGTGGCGCGCTGGGGCGGGCCGGAGAACTGCTGGCGGTCCTGTTCGGCGCGGAAGACCGCGCCCGCGTCGGCGAGCCGGGACTGCAGGCGGGTGTGCCGGCGGATGCAGTCGCCGACGATGTCGACGAGTTCGGCGGCGCGGCGCTTTTTGTCGAGGTCCTCGGTCTCGTCGCGGGCGGTGGTGATGTTCTTGAGGATGGCGTTCTCGGCGCGGAACCGGGCTTCGATGTGGCTCAGGGCGCTGTCCAGCAGCTCGGGCACCTCGCGTTCCCAGTCGACCGACCGGACGTCGCGGCGGGTGGCGTCGAGCTTCGCCCGCAGCGTCTCGCCGTACTGGACGGTCCGGTAGCGCGCCTGCTCGGCGGCGAGCTTGGCGTCGGCGAGGCGACCGCGGTTGATGAGGTTCTCGAGTTTGACCTCGGCGGCGATCTGCGCCGACTCGACGTCGGTGTCGAGCGCCCCGACGAGGACGTTGATGGCTTCGTCGGTGGCGCGCAGGTAGACCTCGCCGTCGCGGGCGGCCAGCTCGACGAGCAGCTTGAAGTCGAACTGGCGCCGCTGGTAGCCGCCGGGCCCGACGGAGCCGTAGACGCGCCGGAAGCCGCGGTCGGTGGTGCCGACGTTGATCAGGTTGTCCAGGACCCACTTGGCCACCCGGACGTGTTCCTCGGGCATCCGCGACGGCGCCTGCTGGGCGATGAACGGCAGCAGCCGGTCGATGACCTCGTCGTGACCGGCGCCGGTGTCGAAGTCCATGGCGATGGTGACCTGGTCGATCGTGTGCAGCGCGATCTCGGCCATCTGGTAGATCGTGGCGTCGGCCCAGTCGAGCTTCGCCTTCCGCGCGTCGAGGTCGTGCAGCGGCGCGGTGCAGGCCAGCGCCTTGAGGCGGCGCGTCAGCCCCTCGTCGGCCAGGCCGGCTCCCCCGGTGTCGTCGTCTCGCACAGCAGGCCAGGCTAGTCGGCCACCCTCTGCGCACGCGCGGGTGACTCCATCCATGCCCCCACCACCACCCTCAAAGGTGGCGCTGACGCGCCGCGGAGTTTGCATTAACGTCCCTCTCATGCGTGAGATGAGCCGAGACGAGTGGTGGAAGTTCGCTTCGGAGGGGACCCGGACCGGCATGTTGGGCCTGGTCAGGAAGGACGGCTCGCCGATCGTCACCCCGGTGTGGTTCCTGCTCAACGAGGGCCCGGACGGTGACGAGCTGATCTTCACCACGGGCACCGAGACGCTGAAAGGGAAGGCCATCGCCCGCGACGGCCGCGTTTCCCTCGCCGTCGACGACCAGAAACCGCCGTATTCGTACGTGCAGTTCACCGCCGAGGCACGGCTCACCCACGACCTCGACGAGATGCTCGAGTGGGCGACGAAGCTGGGCGGCCGCTACATGGGCGCCGAGCAGGCCGAGGCGTACGGCAAGCGCAACGCCGTCCCCGAAGAATCCCTCGTCCGGGCGAAAATCACTCGGGTGATAGCCCGCGCCGACATCGCCGGCTGACCCCGTTTCGCTGGTAATCTGCCCCCGGGGGTGGGGGTATGCCTTCAGGAGACAGACGGGACGCCGTCAAGGCGATCTTCAGCGCGGGCCAGCGCGAGCTGGTCGCCGAGCTGGAACGCCTCGACGGCGGGCGCTTCGGCCGGTCCGGCCGCACGAGGCTGCTCGAAAACGGTGACGTCTTCGAACGCGCCGTCGTCAGCGCGGCCTTCTCCGGCGAGTTCTTCGCGGCCGGGCTGTCGGTGGTGCTGCACCCGCGCAACCCGTACGTCCCGGCCTTCCAGGCGCACTTCCGGTACCGCGAAGCCGCGGACGCGTGGTGGTTCGGCGGCAGCGTCGACCTCCTGCCCTGCTACGGCTTCACCTCGGACGCGACGCACTTCCACCGCGTCCTCAAGAGCCACTGCGACACGCTCGACCCGGCGTTCCACGCGCAGGCGAAGCGGGCGTGCGACGACCGCTTCCGGCTGCCCCACCGCGGCGAAGCCCGCGGAATCGGCGGCATCCTCTTCGACCACCTGAGCCTGCCCGGCGCGGACGGCTGGCGGCGTTCGGCGGCGTTCACGGCGGCGGGCATCGCCGCGATCGCCCCGGCGTACTTCCCGATCGTGCGACGGCGGAAGGACCGGCCACACGGCGAACGCGAGCGGCAGTGGCAGCTCTACCGCCGCGGCAGGTACGTCGAGTTCACCCTCGGCCACGACGCGGCGACCGCGGTACAGGCGGACGCCGAAGCGATCCTGGCGGCACTGCCGCCGCTGGCGCGGTGGGAGCCGGAGTTCACGCCCGAGCCGGGGAGCGCGGAGGCGGAGCTGGCGTCGTTCCTGGTTCCGCGCGACTGGGCGGCCGAAACCCCGGTGACGGCCGGCTGACCCGCAAGCGCCCCAATGTGGCCTTCGGTGCGTTGAACGCACCCAAGGCGGCCTTCGGTGCGTTGAGCGCAACCAAGGCCACATTGGGGCGCTGGGCAACCTGAGCCGTCCGGACGCGGCTGACCCGCTGAGCGGGAAACCGTTGACACGGTGGGAACCCATCGTGTCGAGTATTGACAGAGCCCACCCCGAAGGTGTGTGATCTGTCCCATAAATAGGAAACTTTCCTAACTATTGCCGCCGGTGGTCCGCCGACCATTCCGCCCCGGTCACCCCCTGTCCCCCGACAACGCAGGAGGCTCCCAGTGGCACCCCGTCCACCGTGGCGCGCGGTACTGGCCGGTACCGCCGTCGCGGCGCTCGGCCTCACCGCGGTCAGCCCGGTAACCGCTTTCGCCGCGGACACCGGCTACGAAGCCGAGAACGCCACCATCTCCCAGGGCGCGGTCGAATCGAACCACGCCGGCTACAGCGGCACCGGCTTCGTCAACTTCGACAACGTCGTCGGCAGCTACGTCGAATACTCCGTCAACGCCGCGCAAGCGGGCACGCACACGCTGACCTTCCGCTACGCCAACGGAACCACCGGCAACCGGCCGGTGAAGCTGACCGTCGACGGCGGCGACAAGGGCACCCTCGACTTCCCCGCCACCGGCGCGTGGACGACCTGGCAGACCGTCACCGCGACCGTGCAGCTCACCGCCGGCGTCAACAAGGTCCGCACCACCGCGACCACCGCCACCGGCGGGCCGAACGCCGACAAGCTCACCGACACCTTCACCGCGCCGGTCGACGGTGAACCGCCCTCGCCGCCGTCGAACCTCAAGGCGAGCAATGTCCTGCCCACCGCGGCGACCTTCACCTGGACGGCCGCGACGGACAACGTCGGCGTCGTCCGGTACGAGATCAACCGCGGCGGCAACACCCTCAAGACCGTCGACGGGAACACCACGAGCGCGACCGTCGACAACCTGACCCCGAACACCGCCTACGACATCTCGGTCGGCGCGTTCGACGCCTCCGGCAACCCGTCGCAGCAGAGCAACGTGGTCACCTTCACCACGCCGCCGAGCGACGACACCACCCCGCCGACCGTGCCGGGCAACCTGCGCTCCACCGGCGTCACCGCGAACAGCGTCTCCCTGGCGTGGAACGCTTCCACGGACAACGGCGGCACCATCGCCGGCTACGACGTCTACCAGGGCGCCGCGAAGGTCGCGACCACGACGTCACTGAGCACGACGATCACCAACCTCGCGCCGAACACGTCCTACACCTTCACCGTCAAGGCCCGCGACCCCGACGGCAACAGCTCGGCCGCCAGCAACGCCGTCACCGCGAAGACCAGCGCGCCGGGCGGCGCCGGGGGCATCCCGGAGTACGACCGGGACATCGCGAAGGTCGACCTCGGCTGGTCGGTGGACTTCCTGCCGAACGGGAACGCGCTGGTGACCGAGCGGGACCGGTTCGAGATCCTGCTCGTCACGCCGTCCGGCCAGAAGACCACGCTGGGCAAGGTGCCGGGCGCGGTCGGCACGAACGGCGAAGGCGGCCTGCTCGGCCTGGCGATCTCGCCGAACTGGACGTCCGACCACGCGATCTACCTCTACCACACGGCATCCGGCGACAACCGGATCGTGAAGATGACCTACGACGGCACCACGCTGTCGTCGACGTCGACGCCGGTGCTGACCGGGATCGCGAAGAACCGCTACCACAACGGTGGCCGGATCAAGTTCGGTCCCGACGGCAAGCTGTACGCGACGGTCGGCGACGCCAAGAACAGCGACAACGCGCAGAACAAGAGCTCGCTCAACGGGAAGATCCTGCGCCTCAACGCGGACGGCTCGGCGCCGAGCGACAACCCCTTCTCCGCCACCGGCGGCAACGCGCGGTACGTCTGGAGCTACGGCCACCGCAACCCGCAGGGCCTGGCCTGGGACTCCCGCGGCCAGCTGTGGGCGGCGGAGTTCGGCGAGAGCAGCCAGGACGAGCTCAACCTCATCCAGAAGGGCGGCAACTTCGGCTGGCCCAGCTGCGAAGGCACGCAGGGCAGCTGCGGCGGCTACCTCGCGCCGAAGAAGACCTGGTCGACGTCGCAGGCCGGGCCGAGCGGGCTGGAGATCGTCAACGACTGGATCTACATCGCCGGCGTCACCGGGCAGCAGCTGTTCGCCACGCAGATCAACGCCGCCGGCACCGGCGTCGGCACGGTGTCGACGCTGTTCTCCGGCCGCTGGGGCCGGCTGCGCTCGGTCACCAGGACCCCGGCCGGCGGGCTCTGGCTGACCTCGACGAACAACGACAAGAACGGCGGCACGCCGTCGGCGCTGGACAACGTGATCGTGCAGCTGAAGTTCCCGGGCGGCAGCACGCCCGGCGGCTTCAAGCTGACCAGCTCCGCCTTCGCCGACAACGCCACCATCCCGGACAAGTACACCTGCGCCGGGGACGGCACGGCGGGCCAGGACCCGTCGCCGCCGCTCGCGTGGGGAGCTTCCGACGGCGCGAAGGGCTACGCCGTCGTGTTCGCCGACGTCGCGAACAGCGGCACCAAGCTGCACTGGGCGATCTGGGACGTCCCGGCGGTCACCCGGTCGCTGCCGGAGGGGCTCGGCGCGGGGTACACCGTGCCGAACCAGGGTGGCGCGAAACAGAAGGCGATGGGCAGCGGGGCGAACGCGCAGAAGTTCTTCGGCCCCTGCCCGGGCGGTTCGAGCCACCCGTACACGTTCACGCTCTACGCCCTGAACACCGCGACCGTGCCCGGGCTGACGTCGTCCTCGACGATGGCCCAGGTCGAAACGGCGATCAAGGGCGCGTCGACGGCGAACGTGGTGCTGCGCGGCAAGTCCAGCGCGGCCGCCTGAAAGCCGCGGCAGGGGTGACCGGAGCGGCGCCGGTCACCCCTGCCGCCCTCAGCCCGTTCCGGCGATCCGGCGCAGGTGCGCGTCGACGTCGAAGCCGTGTTCCTCCAGCCGGCGGCGGGCCAGCAGGAGCTCGTCGGGGGTGAACAGCTCGGCGTACTCCTCGCGGAGCATGACCGCCTCGGAGCTGCGGCCGAGCTGGTTCTTCTCCCACAGCACGGTGAACCCGCCCGCCGTGCCGGCCCCGCGCAGCAGCAGCCGGGCCGCTTCGACACCACCGTGCTCGCGCACCATGCGTTCGAACTGGGCGGGCCGGTAGCCGAAATCCTTCGCGAGAACCCGGCACCCGTCGAGCAGATCCTCGGTGAACCGCGCGGCGAGCCGGGGATCGGCCGGGACGGATGCGGCTGGTTCGGGCATGGGGCAGACCTCTCGACGCGACGGCTTCCCAGATTAATCGTGAACCGGGGTGGTTTCGCTACGCCATTCGAGCAACGAATTTTCGACGAGCACTCTCCGTGGCAGCCAGAACGGGCAACAGCGGCGAACCGGAACTGTCGGTGAGGTCTGCCATGCTGACCGCATGCGAACCGTGGTCCACGGCGACGTCCACGTCCACTATGGACAGATCTACGTCCACGACGAGGCCGGCGAGCCGTTCGACGGCGACCTGACGGCGTGCTTCGCCGGGCAGCGCAACGGGCTGTGCGGCGCCGCGGTGCCCGGCACCCTGTTCCTCATCACCGGGCTGCACACCGGCGAGGTCGGCTTCACCGCCGAGGTGCACCCGGCGGAGCCGCCGGACGACGGCGGGGAGGACGTCGTCGAGGTCTCCTTCCACGTCGAAGGCCGGACGAGGCTGGTCACCTGGGGCGGCGAGGACTGGTGGGACCTCGAGCTGCCCCCGGGCGACTACCGCGTCCGCTACCGCGGCACGGCGATGGACGCGGGCCGCGACCGCGACACCCGGCTCGGCGGCGAGCCCCCGCTGGACAGTTACGTGCTGCAGTTCTGGCCCGCGCCACCGGCCGAAGACGTGATCGTCCGCGAAACGAGCGCGATCGCGGCCTACTGGCACGGTTTCGCGCGCGATCTGCCTCCGCCGGTGACCGAAGCGGAGCTCGCGGCCCTGCGGGAACACCGGCGGCGGGCCGAGGAGCGGGCGCGGCAGCTCCGCGAATAGGGGGCGCGCCGCCGTTCGCTGCCGGGGTTCGCGGCTCGCCGGCATCGGAAACGACGTGCGGCGGCGCGCACGTCGACCCGGCCCGGCGGCCTCGCCACCGGCGCTCCCGCCGACACCCGGCGATCCGGTCCCCGGTCCCCGCCTCACCAGCCGAACAGGCCGCCCATGATCCGGGCGCAGCGGGCGGTCATCGCGTCGGCGTCTTCGCCCGGGCGGTCGATCCACCAGCTGATCAGCGAGTCGACGACGCCCGTCCACACCTGGGCCACCGCCTCGATGTCCGCCGGGTCGGCCAGGCCGCGCGAGGTCAGCAGCTGCGTGGCGCCGAGCACGGCGAACGCGTCCAGGCGGCGGCGGTAGTCCGCGGCCGCCGCGGCGATGTCACCCGTCGACGGCACCGTGGGGTCGCGCAGGAGGCGCCACGCGTAGCGGTCGTGGTCGAACGTCGTGAAGATCGCCGAGAGCACCTTCAGCGGCATCTGGTCGGGCTCGCCGCCCGCCGCCATCGTCGTCGCGACGCCGTCGGTGAGCCGGCCGCCCGCGCGGTGCAGGCAGGCCAGGTACAGCCCGTCCTTCGAGCCGAAGTACTGGTACAGCAACGGCTTGGTGACCCCGACCCGGCGCGCGATCTCGACCATCGAGGCACCCGCGTAGCCCGCGCGGCCGAACTCCTCCGTGCCGGCCACGACGAGCTGGGCCTCGCGCTCTTCGCGGGGCATGCCCTTGGTGCCGACCGGCCTTGACTCCGTCACACCCGAGAGCCTACCGTGCGTAAAGTGACCCGAGGGTAAGTTACCGCATGGTCAGATCCGAGGAGGCAACGTGGCCGAGTTCCTGGCACACCTGCGCGACCCCGTGCTGTTCGCGATTCCGGTGTTCCTGCTCTTCGTGACGATCGAAATCGTGGCGGTGCACGTCCTCGGGCACGACGACAACGTCGTCGGCTACAGCGTCGCCGACACGCGCACGAGCATGCTGATGGGCACTGTCGCGGTCGGCGTCAACGCGCTGTTCCGGCTGGTGATGCTGGTCGTGTTCGCGGCGCTGTTCGAGCTGGCGCCGGTCAAGTTCGACCCGCGTGACTGGTGGACGTGGGTGCTGATGCTGCTCGGCCAGGAACTCGTGTTCTACGCCTACCACCGGGCCAGCCACCGCGTGCGGCTGCTCTGGGCCGGCCACCAGGTCCACCACTCCAGCGAGCACTACAACTTCTCGACGGCGCTGCGCCAGAAGTGGACCCCGTACTTCCAGCTGCCGTTCTGGTCGGTCCTGGCGCTCTGCGGGATCCCGCCGTGGATGATCCTCACCGGGCTGTCGATCGACCTCGTCTACCAGTTCTTCGTGCACACCGAGAAGGTCGGCAAGCTCCCGCGCTGGTTCGAGTACGTCTTCAACACCCCGTCCCACCACCGCGTCCACCACGGCAGCGACGAGGCGTATCTCGATTCCAACTACGGCGGCATCCTGATCATCTGGGACCGGATGTTCGGCAGTTTCGTCCCGGAGGGCACGCGGCCGACGTACGGGCTGACGACGAACATCGGGACGTACAACCTGCTGCGCGTGGGCTTCCACGAGTACGGCTCGATCCTGCGTGACCTGCGCGCGGCCCGGACGTGGCGCGAGCGCGCGGGGTACGTGTTCGGGCCGCCCGGCTGGCAGCCCGCGCTACGCGATGTCGCGCAGGGCCAGGCTGTTCAGGGGCGGGCGCTGCGGTGAGGTGAGGTCGGTCAGCACGATCTCGCGCTCGACGCCGGGGGACGTCCCGCGCCGGAACTGCGCGAGCAGCGTCGCCGGCGGGGCCGCGGTGACCAGCCTGCCGTGGCGTTCCAGGCGGTCGAAGAGCGTCTGCATGATCTGCCCGGCCATCCGGCCCAGCGCCTGGGTGCTCTGGTGGCGGTGCGCGCGGTGGCCGAGGTCGACCTGGGCGAGGGCGTCGAGGCCGCGCAGCTCCAGCAGGTCGATGAGGTGCCCGACCTCGACGCCGTAGTTCGCGACGAACGGGATGCTCTCCAGCACTTCGCGGCGGCCCGCGTATTCCCCGGCCAGCGGCTGGACGAACCCGGCCAGCTCCGGCCAGAACATGTTGAGCAGCGGCCGGGCGACGAGTTCGGTGACCCGGCCGCCGCCGTCCGCCTCGGTGCCGAGCGGGCGGTGGTAGAAGCCCTTGACGTAGGCGACCGTCGGGTCGGTGAGCAGCGGGCCGAGCAGCCCGGTGACGTAGTCCGTGGTGAAGTCGTACAGGTCGCCGTCGACGAAGACGACGAGATCGCCGCTCGTCGCCGCGACGCCCTTCCACAGCGCTTCGCCCTTGCCGGCCAGCCCGTCGAGCCCGGGGAAGACGGCGTCCTGCGCGACGACGGCCGCCCCCGCGGCGGCGGCCACCTCGGCGGTGGCGTCGGTGGAGTGGCTGTCGACGACGAGGATCTCGTCGACGAGCACGCCGTACAGCTCGTCCCGGATCGCCGCGACGATCGCGCCGACCGTGGCTTCCTCGTTGCGGGCCGGGATGACGACGGACACGGTGGTGCCGCGCTTGGCCGCGACCAGCTCCCGGACGGTCCAGTCCCCGGCCTTGCTGCTGCGCCGGGTGAGCCAGGTGCCGATTTCCGGCGAAACCTGCAGCATGCGCTTCCCCTTCCCTCGTTCCCTGCCGAGGTTCGGGGTCCCGCGTTTCGGCGGCCGCTCCCCGGTGCTACCGGGGTGTTACGAGATGGCGGGCCGCGTTAAACCGGCTGACCGGCGACGGCCCACGCTCCAGGCTCCCCCGCGGTGTGGAAGCGGCTCGTCCGCGGGCTGACCCGGGAACCCGCGATCGCGGAACCGTGGCTGCGGGATATCGTCACGCGTCTTGCGGCAAAGGGGGGTTCATGACCACTGCGGACGACAACGACCGGCGGTTCCGCCTGGACGTTCTCGCCACGATCGTCCAGGAGGAGTTGCTGGCGGCCGGCCTACCGGTTCTGTCCGGCAACGATCCGGCCGGCTCGGTCGGCGCCATCGTGCACGCCGATGTGCCGCAGCTTCGCGGCGTGACGGTCGACTGGCAGGAGCACACCCTCTTCTGGGACGCGAGCAAGGAAGCCTTGGCCGAGGACCCGCTCCAGGAAGGTGCCGAGTGCGCGGCGTTCGGCAAACTCGCGGTCGCGATCGGCGAAGCGATGGCCGAGGCGATGCGGAAGATCCTCACCGCCGCCGGCCTCGATGTCACCGGCAGCGGCGACGACTACGCGCCCCACCAGCTGCTGGTCACCCGCCGGCTGGCCCTTTCACCCTGGCAAGCGCGTCGCGACGCCAAGTTCCAGCGGCAGCAGGACGCGATGCGCGCGGTCTAGCGGGCGAAGCACGAAGCCGAATGCCCGAACCACGGCCCCGGCCGCTGAGCCCTCAGGCGTCTTCCTCTTCCAGCATCTCCGGGGTGACCGCCGACTCGGTGTCCGGGATGTTCAGGTCCTTGGCCCGCTTGTCCGCCATCGCCAGCAACCGCCGGATGCGGCCCGCCACCGCGTCCTTCGTCATCTGCGGGTCCGACAGCTGGCCCAGTTCCTCCAGCGACGCCTGGCGGTTGGACAGCCGGAGCCGGCCCGCCGCCAGGAGGTGGTCCGGGGCCGTGTCGCCGAGGATCTCCAGGGCGCGCTCGACCCGGGCCGCCGCCGCCACGGCCGCGCGGGCCGAACGCCGCAGGTTGGCGTCGTCGAAGTTGGCCAGGCGGTTCGCCGTCGCGCGGACCTCGCGGCGCATGCGGCGCTCTTCCCACTGCAGGACGCTCGCGTGCGCGCCCAGGCGGGTCAGCAGCGCGCCGATCGCGTCGCCGTCGCGGACCACCACGCGATCCGCTCCGCGGACCTCGCGGGACTTCGCCTGGATGCCCATCCGGCGCGCCGCGCCCACCAGGGCCAACGCCGCCTCCGGGCCCGGGCACGTCACCTCCAGCGACGACGAGCGGCCCGGCTCGGTCAGCGACCCGTGCGCGAGGAACGCGCCCCGCCACGCCGCTTCCGCGTCGGCCACGCCGCCGGACACCACGGCCGCCGGCAGCCCGCGCACCGGGCGGCCGCGCTGGTCGATCAGCCCGGTCTGGCGGGCCAGGCCCTCGCCGTCCTTCACCACGCGCACGACGTACCGGGTGCCCTTGCGCAGCCCGCCGCTGGCGGTGATCACGTGGACGTCCGAATGGTGGCCGTACAGCTCGTGGATCTCCTTGCGCAGCCGTCGTGCGACCGAGCCCGTGTCGAGCTCCGCCTCCACGACCACCCGGCCGGCCACGATGTGCAGCCCGCCGGCGAAGCGAAGCAGCGACGCGACCTCCGCCCGGCGCGGCCCGATCTTCGTGATCTCCAGCCGGCTCAGCTCGTCCTTCACCGCGGCGGTCATCGCCATTACTGCCCCTCCCTGCCTTTCGCTCCTCCCCCGTGCTCTCCGCCGAGACCGAGAGCCTCCCGCATGCACAACGCGAGCGCATCAGGATCATGCCGTCCCGGCACTCCGGGGTCGGCGACCGCCCCCAGGTGTGCCCGGCCGCCCAGCCGCTGCGCCGCGCGGCGGAGATTCGCCGGGTCGGGCACGGAATCGCGGTCCGCGATCACCGCGTCGACCCGCAGATCGGGCGCGTGCTCGAAGAGTACGTCGAGATGGCGCTCCGGGGAGAATCCCGCGGTTTCCCCCGGCTGGGGGACAAGGTTGAGCACGAGCGCTTTCGTCGCGGCCGTCCGCACGAGGGCGTCGTGGAGCCCCGGCACGAGCAGGTGCGGCAGGACGCTGGTGAACCACGAACCCGGGCCGAGGAACACGACGTCGGCGTTCAGCACCGCTTCCACCGCCGCTTCGCACGCCAGCGGCGGGCGCCCGGACCGGCCCGGTGAGCGCAGGCTGACGCGCCGCACCTGGCCGGGTGTCGAGGCGACCGCGACCTGGCCGCGGATCGTGCGCAGGGCCGCCGGGTCCTCGCTGTCGAGGCCGCTGACCTCGCCCTCGATCTCCAGGGGCTCCGGTGACATCGGCAGCACGCGGCCGGAGACGCCCATCAGCCGGCAGGCCTCGTCGAGCGCGGCGACCGGGTCGCCGAGCACCTCGAACAGCCCGGCCAGCAGCAGGTTGCCGACCGCGTGCCCGGCCAGTGCGCCGTCGCCGCCGAAGCGGTGCTGGAAGACCTCGGCCCAGAGCGTGCCGCCGTCCTCCGCGGCGAAGGCGGCGAACGCCTGCCGCAGGTCGCCCGGCGGCAGCAGGCCGAGCTCGCGCCGGAGCCGGCCGGACGATCCGCCGTCGTCGGCCACGGTCACGACCGCGGTGACGTCGGGGGTCACCCGCCGCACCGCGGACAACGTGGCGTGCAGCCCGTGGCCGCCCCCGAGGGCGACCGCGCGCACGTTATTCACGACCAAGGTCGCGGTGCACCACCTTCACGGCCATACCGTCTTCTTTGGACAGACGCTGGGCGAGCTCCACCGACAGCGCCACGCTGCGGTGCTTGCCGCCGGTGCAGCCCACGGCCAGCGTCAGGTACCGCTTGCCCTCGCGCTTGTAGCCGGCGCCGATCAGCCGCAGCAGCTGGTGGTAGCGGTCGAGGAACTCCTCGGCGCCTTCCTGGGAGAGGACGTAGTTGCGGACCTCGCCGTCGAGCCCGGTGTGCTCGCGCAGCTCCGGGATCCAGAACGGGTTGGGCAGGAACCGGACGTCCATCACCAGGTCGGCGTCCATCGGCAGGCCGTACTTGTAGCCGAAGGACAGCACGGTGACGCGGGTCTGGGTGCTCGCTTCGGAGCCGAAGGCGTCCTCGATCTTGGCGCGCAGGTCGTGCACCGACAGCGACGACGTGTCGAGCACCAGGTCGGCCTCTTCGCGCAGCGGCTCCAGCAGCGTCCGTTCCGCGGTGATGCCGTCGGCGAGCCGGCCGTCGCCCTGCATCGGGTGGCCGCGGCGGACGGCCTCGAAGCGCCGCACCAGCACGGCGTCGGTCGCCTCCAGGAACAGCACGCGCGGCTTGTAGCCGCGGGCGTCGAGGTCCTTGATCACCGAGGCGAGGTCGTCGGTGAAGGCGCGCGAGCGCACGTCCATCACCACCGCGACCTTCGTGATCGCGCCGCGCGCCTGCGCGCCCAGCTCGACCATCGTCGCGATCAGCTCCGGGGGCAGGTTGTCGACGACGAACCAGCCCAGGTCCTCCAGGCACTTGGCCGCCGTGCTGCGGCCCGCGCCGGAGAGCCCGGACACCACCGCGACCTCCATGCCGGACCCGCGGATCTCCTCTTGCGCACTCACTGTCTTTCCCTTACTCCCCTGGTTTCGGATCGGCGCCGGTCTCCCCGGCCAGCGCGGCGACCACGGCCTCCGCGGTGCGCCTGCCGAAGCCGGGCACCGCCTCGATCTCTTCGATCCTGGCCTGCTTGAGCTTCTTCACCGAGCCGAAGTGCTTGATCAGCGCGGTGCGGCGAGCCTGCCCCAGCCCGGGCACACTGTCCAATTCGGACGTCACCAGCCGCTTGGAGCGCTTCTCGCGGTGGTAGGCGATGGCGAAGCGGTGAGCCTCGTCACGCAGCCGCTGCAGCAGGTACAGCCCCTCCGACGTCCGGGGCAGGATCACCGGATCGGGGTCGGCGGGCAGCCAGACCTCTTCGAGCCGCTTGGCCAGCCCCACCACGGAGATGTCGGTGATGCCGAGCTCGGCCAGCACGTCGGCGGCCGCGGTGGCCTGCGGCCCCGCACCGTCGACGACCAGCAGGTTCGGCGGGTAGGCGAACTTCTTCGGCCGCCCGGTTTCGGGGTCGAGGCCGGGCTTGCTCGACTCGTCCGTGGTTTCCTTGAGGTAGCGATAGAAGCGGCGCCGGACGACCTCGGCGATCGAGGCGACGTCGCCCTCGGTGGCGGCCTCGCGCAGCGCGAAGCGCCGGTACTCCGACTTGCGCGCGAGCCCGTCTTCGAACACGACCAGCGACGCGACGACGTCGCTGCCCTGGATGTGGCTGATGTCGACGCACTCGATGCGCAGTGGCGCGGTGTCGAGGCCGAGGAACTCCTGCAGCTCGGTGAGCGCCGCCGAGCGGGCCGTGAGGTCGCCGGCGCGGCGCAGCTTGTGCTGGGTGAACGCCTCGCCCGCGTTGCGCTGCACGGTCTCGGCCAGCGCCTTCTTGTCGCCGCGCTGCGGCACCCGCAGCTGGACCCGCGAGCCGCGCAGCCCGGTGAGCCACTCCGCGACCGCCTCGGCGTCCGCCGGCAGCTCGGGGACCAGGACCTCGCGCGGGACGACCGGGCCGGAGTCGACGTCGTCGCGGGCGTCGAGCTCGGCCTCGTCGCCGTAGAACTGGGTGAGGAAGTGGTCGACCAGGGCCGGGACGTCCATCTCCTCGGCCTTGTCGATGACCCAGCCGCGCTGGCCACGGACCCGGCCGCCGCGCACGTGGAACACCTGGACGGCGGCTTCCAGCTCGTCGTGGGCGAACGCGACGACGTCGGCGTCGGTGCCGTCGCCGAGCACCACCGCCTGCTTCTCCATGGCGCGGCGCAGCGCGCCGAGGTCGTCGCGCAGCCGGGCGGCGCGCTCGAACTCGAGCTCTTCCGAGGCGTCCGCCATCTCGGCTTCGAGGCGCTTGATCATGACGTCGGTCTTGCCGGCGAGGAAGTCGCAGAAGTCCTCGACGATGTCGCGGTGTTCGTCGGCCGACACCCGGCCCACGCACGGCGCCGAGCACTTGTCGATGTAGCCGAGCAGGCAGGGCCTGCCGATCTGGCCGTGACGCCGGAACACCCCGGCCGAGCAGGTGCGCGCCGGGAAGACGCGCAGCAGCAGGTCGAGCGTCTCCCGGATGGCCCACGCGTGCGCGTACGGGCCGAAGTACCGGACGCCCTTCTTGCGGGCGCCGCGGTAGACGTGCAGGCGGGGGAACTCCTCGTTCAGCGTCACCGCGAGCACCGGGTAGCTCTTGTCGTCGCGGTAGCGGACGTTGAACCGGGGGTCGAACTCCTTGATCCAGTTGTACTCGAGCTGGAGCGCCTCGACCTCGGTGGTGACGACGGTCCATTCGACGCTCGCGGCCGTGGTGACCATCTGCCGGGTGCGCGGGTGCAGGCCGGAGAGGTCGGCGAAGTAGGAGTTCAGCCTGCTGCGGAGGCTTTTCGCCTTGCCGACGTAGATGACCCGCTTGGTCGCGTCACGGAATTTGTACACGCCAGGGGCATCCGGGATGCTCCCCGGCGAGGGACGGTAGGTGGTCGGGTCAGCCACTCCTCCAGACTATGCAGTGGCGCGAAGCGTCTCCGTTGAGGGTGGCGGTGGGGGCATGGATGGACTATGGGTCGGCACCGACAGTTTTCGGCGGGCCCCCGGCTGCCCCATCGGAAGTAGGGTGTTCGTCCGTTTCCGACCTTCGTCGGTGTCCGCCCGGGTGACCCGGTGGTTACTTTCCGACCGGCCGCTTCGGTCCCCCTCCGAAAGGATCACCGCCGTGACCCCTCTCCGTCTCCTCGGTGCCGCTTCCGCGGCCGCCGTCGCGCTGACCCTCGCGGGCGGCGCGGTCGCCTCCGCGGGCGTCCAGCCGAACATCGTCGGCGGCACCACCGCCCCGACGGTCTCCTGGGGTGCCCAGGTGTACGTCAACACGCCCGGCCGTGACTACCAGGGCTTCAACTGCTCGGGCACGGTCATCGCTTCGCGCTGGGTGCTGACCGCGGTGCACTGCCTCGACGAGGACAACTCGGGGATGTACGTCCGGGTCGGCAGCAACACGCTGCTGTCGGGCACGAAGATCGCCGTCGACGGCAAGTACGAGTCCCCCAGCGGCGACATCGCGCTGCTGCACCTGGCGTCGGCGACCAGCGCCTCGCCGATCTCGCTGGGCAGCTCGGACCCGGCGACCGGCAGCACCAACCAGATCTACGGCTGGGGCCGCACCACCCCGACCGGCCCGCCGGCGACGTCGCTGAAGACGGCCAACGTCCAGGTGACGGGCCGTTCCACGGACGCCTACGGCGGCCGCGCGATCCAGAGCGTCGGCGTCAACGGCTCGGCGTGGAAGGGCGACTCGGGCGGGCCGCAGGTGGCCAACGGCGTGCAGGTCGGCGTCGCGTCGACGGTCCAGAACCAGAGCGGGTCGAACACGCGCGGGACGAACAACTACGCGAGCGTGGCCGCGAGCCGGACCTGGATCCGGACGACGTCGGGCATCTGAGTTCTCCTCGGCCGGGGCGGCGCTTCGGCGCCGCCCCGGTTTTGTCGGTGGCGTGTGGGATGCTCGCGGGCATGCGGATCGCCACCTGGAACGTGAACTCCATCGTCCCCCGCCTGCCCCGCGTGCTGGACTGGCTGGAGAAGACGGCACCGGACGTGCTGTGCCTGCAGGAGGTGAAGACCACGACGGAGAAGTTCCCGCTGGCCGAGGTCGAGGCGCTGGGGTACGAGGTGGCGGCGTACGGGCTCGGCCGCTGGAACGGCGTGGGGATCGTGTCGCGGGTGGGTCTGTCGGACGTGGTGCGCGGGCTGCCGGGCGAGCCGCAGTTCGACGGGGCTTCGGAAGCGCGAGCGGTGGGCGCCACCTGCGGCGGGGTGCGGGTGTGGTCGGTGTACGTGCCGAACGGGCGCGAGCCGGACAACCCGCACTACGGGTACAAGCTGGAGTGGCTGGAGTCGCTGCACTCGCTGGTTTCGTCGGAGCTGTCTTCTTCGGGCCCGTTCGCGGTGCTGGGCGACTTCAACGTGGCCCCGACGGACGCGGACGTCTGGGACATCGCGGCGTTCGCGGAGTCGACGCACGTGACCCCAGCGGAACGCGAAGCCCTGGCACGCCTGCGGAAGCTGGGGCTGTCGGACGTGTTCCCGCGGCCGTTGAAGTACGACCACCCGTTCACGTACTGGGACTACCGGGCGGGGAACTTCCCGAACAACAAGGGGATGCGCATCGACCTGGTGTACGGGAACGAGGCTTTCGCTTCCGCCGTCACGGATTCGTACGTGGACCGGGAGGCGCGGAAGGGCAAGGGGCCTTCGGACCACGCCCCGATCGTGGTCGACCTGGACCTCTGAGCGCCCGGCCGCTTGAGAAGCCGGGTGTCAGCCGCCGGTGGCAGCGCGGTGCAGCTTCCGCAGTGCCCGCACCGCCTCCACCGCCCGGTCCCGGTCCACGGCCTGCACCGCCATCACCGCGTGGTACTCGTCGTCCGGCAGCTCCAGCCGCGCCCACGACGCGCCGTCCGGGAAGCTCACCGACAGCACCTCGCTCCACGCGAACCGGCGGGTGATCAGCACGTTGCGGACCTCGATGCCCTCCGCGTCCGCGCGCACCCGGGCGATCGCGAACAGCATCACCCCGCACGCCAGCAGGATGCCGATGCCCACCATCGCCGCCTGGTCGGAACGCTGGAACCGCACGCCCGTGTCGCCGTTGCGCAGCAGGACCGCCACCACGACGAACGCCGCCAGCAGCGCCACCGCCAGCACGCTGCACATGATCATCGCGCGGCGCGGGCGGATCACCAGCGAAGTCGCCACGCTCACTGGAAACCCCGCTCGGTCCACGGCTGGCGCAGGCTCCGCAGCACGTGCGCGGAGTCCAGGGCCGCCACCGTCGCCTCGTAGCCCTTGTCCTCCTTCGACCCCGGACGGCCCGAGCGGTCGACGGCCTGCTCGTGCGTGTCGCACGTCAGGACGCCGTTGCCGACCGGGGTGCTCTCGTCGAGCGCCACCCTGGTCAGGCCCGCCGTCACCGCGTCGCACACGTACTCGAAGTGCGGGGTGCCGCCGCGGATGACCACGCCCAGCGCCACCACCGCGTCGTGGTTGCGGGCCAGCGCCTGCGCCACGACCGGGAGCTCGACCGCGCCGGCCACGTGGACGACCGTCGGGTCTTCCTCGAGTTCCGCCTCGCGGGCCGCGACCAGCGCCCGCTCCAGCAGGACGTCGGTGATGTCCGCGTTCCAGCGGGTGGCGACGATGCCGAGCTTCAGCGACTTGCAGTCGGAGAGGTCCAGCTTGACGTCGGGACGGCCTTCGCCGCTCACAGTGCTCCTCCGTCGGTGTGCTCGGTGCGCGCGCCGACCTGGTCGTAGTGCTCCAGCTGGGCCAGGTCGTGGCCCATCCGGTCGCGCTTGGTCCGCAGGTAGCGCAGGTTCTCCGGGTTCGGCGAGATCGGCAGCGGCACGCGCCCGGTGACGCGCAGGCCGTAGCCCTCGAGGCCGATCCGCTTGGCCGGGTTGTTCGACAGCAGCCGCATGGTGCGGACGCCGAGGTCGCAGAGGATCTGCGCGCCGGTGCCGTAGTCGCGGGCGTCGGCCGGGACGCCGAGCTGGAGGTTGGCGTCCACCGTGTCGGCGCCGTCGTCCTGCAGCTGGTAGGCCTGCAGCTTGTGCAGCAGGCCGATGCCGCGGCCCTCGTGGCCGCGGATGTAGAGCACGACGCCGCGGCCTTCGGTGGCCACCGCTTCCAGGGCCGCCTCCAGCTGCGGGCCGCAGTCGCAGCGCAGCGAGCCGAAGACGTCGCCGGTCAGGCACTCGGAGTGCACGCGCACCAGGATGTCCTGGCCGTCGCCGATCTCGCCGTAGACGAACGCGACGTGCTCGATGCCGTCGAGCAGCGAGTCGTAGCCGACCGCGCGGAACGTGCCCGCGGCCAGCGGGATGCGGGCCTCGGCGACCCGCTCGACCTGCTTCTCGGTGCGACGGCGGTAGGCGATCAGGTCGGCGATGGTGATGATCGCCAGGTCGTGGTCGGCGGCGAACACCTCGAGCTCGTCGCGGCGCGCCATGTCGCCTTCGTCCTTCTGCGACACGATCTCGCAGAGCACGCCGGCCGGGGCGAGCCCGGCCATCCGGGCCAGGTCGACCGACGCCTCGGTGTGCCCGGGGCGGCGCAGCACGCCGCCCTCCTTGGCCCGCAGCGGGACGACGTGCCCGGGTCGGCGGAAGTCCTTCGCCGACGACGTCGGGTCGGCGAGCAGCCGGATCGTGTGCGCGCGGTCGGCGGCGGAGATGCCGGTGCTGATGCCCTCGGCGGCGTCGACCGTGACGCTGTACGCGGTGCCACGCGCGTCCTGGTTCGTGTGGTACATCGGCGGCAGGTCGAGCCGGTCCGCTTCGGACTCGGTCAGCGCCACGCAGACGTAGCCCGAGGTGTAGCGGACCATGAAGGCCAGCAGCTCCGGCGTCGCCTTCTCGGCGGCGAAGATGAGGTCACCCTCGTTTTCGCGGTCCTCGTCGTCGACCACGACGACCGGGCGGCCCGCCGCGATGTCCGCGATCGCCCGCTCGATGGCGTCGGCGTCGAACACCGCTCCGCTGCCGCACGGGGTCCAGCCCGATTCGGGCTCTGCCGCGCTCGTCTCACTCATGACCGCACCTCCGTGCCGCTGTCGCGATTGTGCACCTGGTCGCGGATGTGGGCCTCGGCCAGCTTCTCCACGTACTTCGCCACCACGTCGACCTCGAGGTTGACCAGGTCGCCGGCCTCCCGGCGGCCGAGGGTCGTCACCTCCAGGGTGGTGGGGATCAGCGCGACCGAGAACCGGTCGCCGCCGATCGCCGCGACCGTCAGCGAAACGCCGTCGACCGCGATGGAGCCCTTCTCGACCACGTACCGGGACAGGTGCGCCGGCAGCGCGAACGTCGTGACGCCGTTCTCGTCGCGGCCGAGGAACACGCCGGTCCCGTCGACGTGGCCCTGCATGATGTGCCCGCCGAGCCGGCCGCCGGCCGGGGTGGCGCGCTCGAGGTTGACCCGGTCGCCGACCGCCACCTTGGCGAGACTCGACCGCTGCAGCGTCTCGTCCACGACGTCGACGGTGAACTCGCCGCCGGTCACCTCGACGACGGTCAAGCAGACCCCGCTGACCGCGATCGAGTCGCCGTGCCCGGCGTCGCTGGTGACCAGCGGGCCGCGGACCCGCAGCCGGGCCGCGTTCGTCAGCTGCTCGACCGCGGTGACTTCGCCGATCTCCTCGACTATGCCGGTGAACACGTGCGCTGCCTCCTTGTGAGCCGGTCCTTCCATCCAACACCCGCCGCGGCCCGGTGGCTTCTCCGGTGCCGCCGCGGGGTCAGCCGGCCCGGCCGCGGGCCGCCTGTTCGCGCAGCGCGGCGACCGCCTTGCCCGGGTCGCCGGCGCCGTAGACGGCGGACCCGGCGACGAAGCAGTCGACGCCCGCCTCGGCGGCCTGCTCGATGGTGTCGGTGTTGATGCCGCCGTCGATCTCGACGATCAGCTTCAGGTGCCCGGTGTCGACCAGCCGCCGCGCGGTGCGGACCTTGGTCAGGACGTCGGCGATGAACGACTGCCCGCCGAAGCCCGGCTCGACCGACATGACCAGCAGCGTGTCGTAGTGCTTGAGCGCGTCGAGCCACGGCTCGAGCGCGGTGCCCGGCTTGATCGAGAGACCGGCCTTCGCGCCCGCGGCACGCAGGTTCTTCGCCAGCGCGACCGGGTCCTTGGCGGCCTCGGCGTGCACGGTGACGTTGTAGGCGCCGGCCTCGGCGTACCCGATCGCCCAGCGGTCGGGGTCGTCGATCATCAGGTGACAGTCGATCGGCAGGTCGGTGCTGTCGATCAGGGCCTTGGCCACGGGCAGGCCGAGGGTCAGGTTGGGCACGAAGTGCGCGTCCATGACGTCGACGTGGACCCAGTCGGCGCGGGTCTCCCCGCCGCCGGCCACGGCGGCGATCTCCTCGCCGAGCCGGGCGAAGTCCGCCGCGAGGATGCTGGGGGCGATCAAAGGTCGGTCTGCCACGTCCCGAGTGTAGGAGGACGGCGCTAACGCTCGCTAACCGGTTGTGACCAGGATCTGGCTCCGGAGCGGGAGGCGGAGGCGACCCGGCCGGCCATAGGCTCGCCGCCATGTCCGGATTCTTCCAGTCCCTGGCGCGGATCGGCAGCTACCGCAGCCTCCCCTTCGCCGTCGCGGGTGCCGTCCTGACGGTGCCGGCCTCCCCCTTCGCGCTCGCCGCGGCCGTGTCCGTCGAGGCCGACTCCCGGGTCCGGGCGTTGCTCGCCCTGATCGCCGTGGCGGTGCTGATGGGGCTGCTGGGCCTGCTGGGACCGGTGCGGCGGGCCGGCATCGGCCTGGCGAACGCCCTGCTCGGCACGGCCATCCCGGCCCCGGCCGGCCGCCCCGACGCCGGTTCGCGGCTGCGTTCGGGCCTGTGGCTCGCCCTGCACACGGCGCTGAGCGGCGTCCTGCTCACCGTGCTCGCCTTCCTGAGCCTGGGCCTGCTCGTGCCCGCGGTCTGGCTGGCCGGCGGCCAGGACACCATCAGCCTGTTCTGGGACGACGTCCCGCTCGGCGGCTGGACGGTCCCGTTCGGCATCGTCCTGCTCTTCGCCGCGCTGGTCCTCACCGCGGGCGCCACCCACGGCTTCCGGACGGGCGCGGAAACGCTGCTCGGCCCGTCCGACGCCGAACGCACGGCACAGGCCGAACGCCGGTCGGCCGTGCTCGCCCAGCGCAACCGGCTGGCCCGGGAGCTGCACGACTCGATCGGGCACACGCTGACGACGTCGACGATCCAGGCGGCGGCCGCGGCCGATCTCGTCGAGACGGACCCGGCACAGGCCCGGCGCGCACTCGGCACGATCGAAGAAGCGTCTCGAAGCGCCCTCGATGACCTCGACCACGTCCTGGGGCTGCTGCGCGAGGAGCCGGCCGCGAAAGCGCCGACGCGCACGCTCGCCGAGGTGGACGTGCTCGCCGTGCGGGCCCGCGAAGCCGGGCTCGACGTGCGCCTGGCCGTCACCGGGCCGGTCGCCGCGCTGCCCGCCACGGTGTCGCGCGAGGGATACCGGATCGTCCAGGAGGGCCTGACCAACGCGTTGCGCCACGCCGGTCCGGGCGCGGTCGACGTCCGGGTCGAGGCCGGGCCGGACCGCCTCGGCATCGCGGTCGTCAACGCCCTGCCCGGCGACGGGCCGCGGACCGGGCGGCGCGGGCTGACCGGGCTCGCCGAGCGCGTCGAAGCCCTGCGCGGCGAGCTCGACGCCGGGCCGGACGGGCAGCAGTGGCGGCTGCGCGCGACGATCCCGCTGCGGGCGGGCGCGTGACGCCGACGGTGCTGCTCGCCGACGACGAGCCGCTGGTCCGCACCGGGCTCCGGGCGCTGCTGGAGCAGCAGGGCCTGCCGGTGGTCGGCGAGGCGGCCGACGGCGGCGAGGTCCTCGAAGCGGTGCGGCGGACCCGGCCGGACGTCGTGCTGATGGACGTCCGGATGCCCGGGACCGACGGCATCGAGGCCACCCGCCAGGTGCTCGCGGCGCTGGCGGAGCCGCCGAAGATCCTCGTCGTCACGACGTTCGACAACGACGACTACGTGCACGACGCGCTGCTGGCCGGGGCCAGCGGGTTCCTGCTGAAGCGGGCGCGCAAGGAGGAGATCGCGCACGCGGTGCGGACGGTGGCCACCGGGGAGTCCCTGCTGTTCCCGGAGGCGATCCGCCGGCTGGTGAGCCGGCGGGTTCCCGGCGGCGGTGAGCACGCACGGGCGGCGAAGACGCTCACCCGCCGGGAAGCCGAGGTGCTGCGGCTCATCGCGACCGGACTGTCCAACCAGGACATAGCCGCGGCGCTGGTGATCAGCCTGGAGACGGTGAAGACCCACGTGGGCAACATCTTCGCCAAGCTCGGTGCCGGCAACCGCAGCCAGGCGGTGGTCATCGCCTACGAAGCCGGGGTCGTGCGGCCCGGCCACGTCGGCGGCCGTTGACCCGAACGGGGGTGAGGTTTACCGCAGGAAGACTCTGTGGTTTGCCTCATCCCGCCGGCGTCCCGGAATCCCTAGCGTGAACGGAGACCGACACGAGGGGGTTCGTTTTCATGCGGAAGTCATTGCGGGTCGTCACCGCCGGCACGCTCGTCGCGTTGCTCGTCGCCACCACGGCGGCACCGGCGCTCGCCGCCACGAGCCCGGTCCAGGACCGGCTCGACGTGCTGACCGCCCAGGACGGCGTGCCCGGCGCCGAGGCGGTGATCCAGGACGGCCGCCGGACGCGGGTCGTGCGCAGCGGCACCGGCGATCTCACCACCGGAAAACCGTTCCCCCGCAACGGCTCGTTCCGCGCGGGCAGCGTCACGAAGACGTTCGTCGCCACCGTCGTCCTGCAGCTCGCCGGCGAAGGGCGGGTGCGGCTGGACGCGCCGGTTTCGCGGTACTTGCCGGGACTTCTGCCGGACGAGCGGATCACCGTGCGCCACCTGCTGCAACACACGAGCGGGCTCTACAACTACACGCTGGACTTCGCCGGGCTCGACCCGGAAACCCTGCGCCACCGCGGCGCCGAACCCGCCGAGCTGGTGGCGATGGCGCTGAAGCACCCGCCGTTGTTCGCGCCCGGCGCGCAGTGGTCGTACTCCAACACCAACTACATCGTGGCCGGGATGATCGTCGAACGCGTCACCGGGCACGACCTGAGCGGCGAGATCGCCCGGCGGATCGCCCGCCCGCTGGGCCTGCGCGGCACCTACCTCCCCCGCCGCGGCGACGAGCGGCTGCCGGCGCCGCACGCGGTCGGCTACACCCCGATCGGCGGGCAGCTGGTGGACTTCAGCGACTTCGACGCCACCATCGCCTGGGCCGGCGGCGGGCTGGTCTCGACACCGGCCGAGCTGAACCGGTTCTACGGCGCCCTGCTGGGCGGGCGGCTGCTGCGCCCGGCCGAGCTGACGGAGATGCGGCGCACCGTCCCGGCCGACCTGGGCGGCATCCCGGGCGCGGGCTACGGCCTCGGGCTCGGCAGCATCCCGCTGTCCTGCGGCGGGGTGGTGTGGGGGCACGGCGGGTCGATCCCCGGCTTCACGACGATGTCCGGCGCCGCGGCGAACGACCACCGGGTGACGCTCGTGGCGAACCAGGACCCGCTGCCGAAGGCCACCTTCCAGCACTTCGCGGCCGCTTTCGACACCGCGTTCTGCTCAGGGAAGTAGGTCCAGCACCTCGGTCCACGGCCGCCGGACGTCCAGCCGGTGCAGGGTCACCCCGGCGCCCGCCAGGGTGTCGAGGTGCCCCTGCCACGCCGGGTGGTGCACCCGGGTGTCCTGGATCTGGTACGCCACCACCACCGTGATCCCGGGCGCGCCGAGCACGTCGCCGAGCACGGTCAGGGCCTGGTTGTCCGCGATGCCGAGTGCCAGCTTCGCCACCGAGTTGGCCGAGGCCGGCGCGAAGAGGAACACGCCGGGGTCGGGGTGCGGGCGCGGCTCGCCCGGCAGCCGCGACACGCTGCGGACCGGCAGGTCGGTGTGCGCGGCCAGCTCGTCGAGGCCGCCGGTCGACTCCAGCCAGCGCATCGCCGTCGGCGTCAGCGTGATCGCCGGGCGCCAGCCGCGGGCCGCGGCGGGTTTCACCAGCTCGGCGGCGAACCGGACGTCCAGTCCACCGCACGAGCCGGCGACCAGCCCGAGGTTCCTCACGGTTCGCCCGTCACGGTTTGCGCAGCACGGCGCAGAACATCGCGTCCGTGCCGTGGCGGTGCGGCCACAGCTGGACGTACGGCCCGTCACCGAGCTCCGGGACGCCGGGGAAGTACTCGCGCGCGTCGAGCACCTCGGCCTTCAGCCGCCGCGCCGTCTCCGCGAAGACGCCTTCGGTTTCGGCCAGGTGCGGCGAGCAGACGACGTAGGTCAGCGCGCCGCCGGGCCGCAGCAGCTCGTAGGCCGCGGTGATCAGCTCGCCCTGCAGCTTCGTCAGGTCCGCGACGTCGGACGGCTGCCGCCGCCAGCGCGCCTCCGGCCGCCGCCGCAGCGCGCCGAGGCCGCTGCACGGCGCGTCGACGAGGATCCGGTCGTACCCCGGCTCCAGGCCGCTCTCGCGCCCGTCGGCGACGCGCACCTTCACCGGCAGCCCGCTCGTGGCCTTCTCGACGAGCTTCGCGCGGTGGGGCGCCTTCTCCACGGCGTCGACGGTCGCCCCGCTCAACGCCGCCAGCGCGCCGAGCAGCGCGGCCTTGCCGCCGGGGCCGGCGCACAGGTCGAGCCAGCGCTCGTCCGAGCCGTCGAGCGGCACCTTCGTCGCGGCGACCGCGCACAGCTGGCTGCCCTCGTCCTGGACCGCGGCCAGCCGCTCGCGGACCGGCTCGGCGTCCGCCGGGTCGCCGGCGCCGGCGGGCAGGCGCACGCCGTACGGGGAGTACGGCGCCGGGTCGCCGCCGGTGATCGCGGCGAGCTCGTCGGCGCTGATCTCACCGGGCCGCGCGACGAGGTGGACCTCGGGGCGCGCGTCGTCGGCTTCCAGCGCGGCCTTGAGACCGGCGCCCTTGTCACCCAGCGCTTCGGCGAACGAGCGGGCGATCCAGCGCGGGTGCGCGGTGCGCAGCGCGTAGGCGCCGATCGGGTCGGCCGCCTCGTCCGGCGCCAGCTCGTCGAGCCACGCCGCTTCGTCCTTTTCGGACACCTTGCGCATGATCGCGTTCGCGAAACCCGTGGCCCACGAACCGGCTTCGGCGCGCACGAGGTCCACAGTGGACGTCACGGCGGCGTGCTCGGGGATGCGCGTGCGCAGCAGCTGGTAGACGCCGAGGCGCAGCGCGTCGAGCACCGCCGGGTCGGTCTGCTTGAGCGGCCGCTCGGCGCAGGCCTCGATGACGGCGTCGAGCAGGCCCTGCGCCCGCGACGCGCCGTACGCGAGCTCGGTGGCCAGCGCGGCGTCCCGGCCGGTGATCCGCCGTTCGCGCAGCAGGTCCGGCAGGACGAGGTTGGCGTACGCGTCCTTCGTCCGGACGGCCGCGAGGACGTCGAACGCGGCCTGCCGGGCGGGGTCCACCTCCGGCGGGCGGCGCGGCCCTTCCTTGCGCGGTGCCGGGCGGCCCCGCTGCGGCCGTGACGGACGTCGTTCCCTGTGGTCGTTCACCGGAGGCGCTCTCCCTGGTCGATCCTTGTTCCGCGCGCCCAGTCGGTGGCCGCCATCCGTTTCTTGCCGGGTGCCTGGACTTCGCCGAGCCGCAGCGGCTTCGTCGCCGTCCCGACCAGCACCCGTTTGCGTTCGACCACGATCTCGCCCGGCGGCGGGCCGGGTTCGTCGAGCACCGTGACCGGGCCGAGCTTGAGGCGTTCCCCGCGGAACTCCGCCCACGCGCCCGGGTCGGGGCTGACCGACCGGATCTGCCGGTCGACCGCCGACGCCGGGTCGGCGAAGGACACCCGCGCGTCGTCGACGGTCACCTTCGGCGCGTAGCTGACGCCTTCGGCGGGCTGTTCGCGCGCGACGAGGCTGCCGTCGGCCAGACCGTCCATGGTGGACAGCAGCAGCTTGGCCCCGGACTCCGCGAGCCGTCCGAGCAGCGCGCCGGCGGTGTCGGTGGCCCCGATCGCCTCGGTGACGACGCCGTAGACGGGGCCGGCGTCGAGTTCCTTGACGATCCGGAAGGTCGAGGCGCCGGTGATCTCGTCGCCGGCGCGGATCGCGGCCTGCACGGGCGCGGCGCCCCGCCACGCGGGCAGCAGCGAGAAGTGCAGGTTCACCCAGCCCAGCCGCGGGATGTCGAGGGCGGCCTGCGGCAGCAGGGCCCCGTAGGCGACGACCGGGCAGGCATCGGGCGCGAGCTCGGCAAGCCGCGCGAGGAAGGCCGGATCACCGGCGCGGGCCGGCGTCAGGACCTCGATGCCGTGTTCGTCGGCAAGGGCACCGACGGGCGACCGGACAACGCGCCGGCCGCGCCCGGCCTGCGCATCGGGCCGCGTGACGACGGCAACGACCTCGTGCCGCCCGGAATCGAGCAGGGCGCGCAGGGCGGGAACCGCCGGGTCGGGAGTGCCGGCGAAGACGAGCTTCATCGACCCACCCCCGGCGGAAGCAGGGTTTCAGGTGGCTGGAACATCGAGCCCGAGTCTAGAAGGCGGCCGCCGGCCGGGCGCGCCAGTGCCCCGATGTGCCGATCGGCCGCTCGGCCGGGCTGCTCTGCCGGGGTTTTCCCGCCGGCCCGAACGCCGGATTGTTCAACGGCCGTCAGACCGCGTCAAGGCGGGAAAGCGTGCCTTGACCCGGCCTGCCGGCCGCTGATGCGGCTGCGTATCGGGTCGGCAGGGGGGGGTGTGGCCGAGCGTGGGCTTTGTTCGGGCCGGTTGTGCCTGCGTGGGGCCTCGCGGAACTCCCGGCCGGCGCCCCGGTGTCGCGAATGACTCATTGGGGACGTCTGAGGTCTCGGATGAGTCATTCGCGACGTGCGCGGGCGACGTCTCCCACCTACCAGTTCGCCGGCCACACCACCTGCGCCGCGCCGCTCCCTCGCCGCACCGGTTCCGCCGCCGCCAGCCAGCGGCCGTCGCGTAGGCGCTCCACTCCGGTTGCCGCGCCGATCTCCGCCGGGGTTGTCGAGAAGCCCTGGCCGCGGGCCTTCAGGTCCGCCACCAGCTTCCCCTGGTCCTGGTCGAGGAATGCCTGCTCCACCTGGGCCGCCGCCGAGTTGCGCTGGGATGCCCGGGGTGCCGCGATCGCCTCGTCCAGGGACAAGCCGCGGTCGAGGCGGCCGAGGATCACCTGGAGCACCGTCGTGATGATCGACGCTCCGCCCGGCGACCCCGTCGCGAAGAACGGGCGGCCGTGGTCGAGGACGATCGTCGGGGCCATCGACGAACGCGGGCGCTTGCCCGGGCCCGGCAGGTTCGGGTCCGGCACGCCCGGCGTCACCGGCGTGAACGAGAAGTCCGTCAGCTCGTTGTTCAGCAGGAACCCGCGGCCCGGCACCACGATGCCGCTGCCACCTTCCTGCTCGATCGTCAACGTGTACGCGACGACGTTGCCCCACTTGTCCGCGACCGTCAGGTGCGTCGTGTTCTCCCCTTCGTACGGTGTCGGCGCCGCGGTCGCGCCCGCGGTGCACGAGGCCGGATGCCGCGGGTCGGCCGGGGCCACCGGGCTGGTCGCCGCCTTGTCCTTCGAGATCAGGCAGGCCCGCGAGTCGGCGAACCGCTGGCTCAGCAGCTCGCGCGCCGGGACGTCGACGAACGCCGGGTCGCCGATCCAGCGGTTGCGGTCGGCGAAGGCGAAGCGGGTCGACTCCAGGAAGTACTGCAGGTAGTCAGCCTTGCTCGCGCCCTTGAGGTCGAAGTTCTCGAGGATGTTGAGCGCTTCGCCGACCGTCAGCCCGCCCGACGACGGCGCCGGCATGCCGTAGACGTCGAGCCCCTGGTACGTCGTGTGCGTCGGACGGCGCTCGATCACGTCGTAGGCGGCCAGGTCGCCGGCGGTCAGCTTGCCGGGCCGGACGTTCAGCGTCGAAGCCGGGTCGACCGGCGGTTTCTGCACCGTCTTGACGATGTCCGCGCCGATCGGGCCGTGGTACAGCACGTCGACGCCGTTGCGCTCGAGCTGCGCGTACGTCGCGGCCAGATCCGGGTTCTTGAAGACGGTCCCGGGCGCGGGCGGCGCGCCGCCCGGCAGGTACAGCGACCGCGTCGACGGGAACGCCGAGAAGCGCGCGGCGTTGTTCGCGATCTGCGTCTGGAACGTCTGGTCGACGACGAAGCCGTCACGCGCGAGCTTCTCCGCGGGCTTCAGCGTCTTCGCCAGCGACCGGGTGCCCCACTTGCGCAGCGCCTCGGCCCAGGTCGCGGGCGTGCCGGGCACGCCGACGCTCAGGCCACTGGTGACGGCGTCGGCGAACGGGAGGGGCTTGCCGTTCTCGACGAAGAGGTTCTCGTCGGCGGTCTTCGGCGCGGTCTCGCGGCCGTCGAGGGTGTGCACGCGGCGGGTCTTGGCGTCGTAGTAGACGAAGAACCCGCCGCCGCCGATGCCGGCGGAGAACGGGTCGGTGACGCCGAGCGCGGCGGCGACCGCGACGGCCGCGTCGACGGCGTTCCCGCCCTCGCGCAGCACCCGGGTGCCGATCGCGGTGGCATCGGCGTCGATGCTGGCCACGGCACCCCCGAAGCCGACGGCGACCGGCGACTTCGGTGTGGGCGTGGCGGCGGTGGCGGGCGCCGCGACACCGGCGGTGAGCACGGCGGCAACGGCCAGGACGAGCGTGGTGCGGCTCCTGTGCGCGGGCATGCGGGCGAGTCTGCCCCTTGGTCAAGACGGCTTCAAGACGCCAACCGACTTTTGCCCGGATAGCGGACCGAACCACGCGGGTGGGCGGGCCGGCTTCGGAGCGAGCGGGCCGGGGTTGCGGCCAGAGCGCCGGCTACCCGGCCCCACCAGTCCGGACCGCCCCGGCCTCACCCGTCACCGCCCGCCTTGCGCAGCCGGATGGCCAGGCCGCCCACCACCCGACGCTCGCCCGTCACCCGCCCGCCTTGCGCAGCCGGATGGCCAGGCCGCCCACCACCCGACGCTCGCCCGTCACCCGCCCGCCTTGCGCAGCCGGATGGCCAGGCCGCCGACCACCCGGCGCTCGCCCGTCACCTCCCGGTGCACCAGGTCGACCGTCCCCGCCCGGCCCTCCAGGCCACGGGCGCGCACCGCCAGCGCCAAGCTGAGCGGCCCGCCACTCGCGGGAACGTGGACCGTCGCCCGGCGGCCCGGTGGGAACGCGACCACGTGCCGCCCGGCCTCGCCCGCCGCAGGCTCCGCGCCCGGGATCTTCAGGGCCGGCCGATGGACGAGAACCGCCTCGAGTGCTTCCGCGCCCTCCGGCCGGCGCAGTTCCAGCAGCGCTCCTCCCGCGGGGACCACGTCCCGGAAGAGCGTGAACGGCAGGCGCCACCACCGGTCCGGCGCCAGGTCCACCACGGTGAGGTTCTTCTGCGCGAGGCCGCCGTGGTCCGCCGTGTGGGCCCCGGCCGGTGGGTGGCCGCCGCGGGAATGCACCGATGCCAGCCAGCACGGGTGGCTGCCCGGCGGCGGTACCAGGTGACGCGGCCACCGGGCCCGCACCACGGTGTCGGCGCCCGGGGCGAGGTCGAAGCCGGCGACCGCCGCGACGCACGGCAGCCAGTCGGCCGGGTAGCCGAACTCCGTGCCCGCGAAGCCCTTGATCGCGAACGTGACGACGAAGTGCCGGCACTCGCCCGGGCCGCGGTTGCGCACCCGGGCGTGGAACCAGTTGTCCTGGCCGAATTCGGGCTCCTGATGGGTGGTTCCGCCGTCGTCCGCGTGGCGGATCCACAGATCGGGCGAATCCCAGAACCGCCCGTCGCCCGGGTCGTCGCGCAGCCACAGCTCGGGCGGCTGCGCCGGGTCCTCGTGGCCGTAGACGAACCGGTGGAACGCGTCCACCAGCTCCGGGCGGCCGCTGACCGCCACCAGGTGGGCTTCGAGCGCCGCGGTCGTCGTGGGGCGGTGCCGGCTGCCGCGGTAGAAGCCGGCCATCGCCGCCCGCAGTGGTGCGCTCCCCATGATCGACGCCACGCCGCGGAACACCCGCTCCCCGAGGGTGTAGGCGGTGCCGGGCGTTCGCCGGCCCCACGGGTTCCGGTCGCACAGCGTCACCGGCGGATCGGTGAAGTCGAACGGCTCGGTGCCGGCCGACCCGTTGTCGTGGTACACCGTCCAGGCTTCGTCGAGCCAGCCGTCGGCCTGGCTCGCCGGCCGCATCGCGCGGCCCCACCAGCTGTGGTGCGCTTCGTGCCGCAGCGGGCCCGGCGCGGACGTCGTCCCGCCGTCGTACTCCATCCCGCCCTGGTCGAGGTAGACGACGAACCGGTTGCCGTGGGCGTACGGGCCGATCGCCGTCTCGTTCGCGACGAGCCAGGCCGACACCTTCGCGAGCTCGGCGGCGAGATCCGCCGCTCCACCGGCCGGCTGCCAGCCGTCGACGGCGACCGGGCCGGTCGTGGGCAGCACCGCGGTCGTCGTCGCGTGCGTGAGACCCGCCGCCGTCCGCAGCTCCACCAGCGGCGACAACGCCGTCGACGTGGCCGGGAAGTCGAGCCGCCACGCGTTGCCGCCGAGCGCGGTGACCGTCGCGTTGCTGACCACCTGGTGCGCCACGGCCGTCCCGGTGACCCGCAGGGTGAGCCGGAGGGAGAACTGGTCGAACGCCAGGTTCGCCGGGACCCACGCCTCCAGGTACCGGGCGGGGTGCAGGTCGGTGAAGCCGAAGCTGAGCCGGACCGAAGGGCCCGCCGCGTAGGTGAGCCGGGGCGGGTAGCTGCCGCCGGCCGGGGACTGCGGCAGCCCGACCGCGTAGTCGACCTCGAGGGTGTGCGTGGTGTTCGCGGGCACGGTCGCCGCGAGCACCCGCATCTCCGTGCCGGGGCCGCCGCCGAGATCCCGGTGCGGCGCGGCGGTCACGGCCAGCGCCGCGCCGTCGAGACGCAGCCCGGTGACCGGCTGCCGGAGGTCGAACACCGGGCTGCCCGCCACCGGCCCGCTCACGAACCGCACGGACGCGGTCCCGGTCGCCGTCGCGGCGCCGGCGTCCAGCGTGATCGTCGCGTCGACGTGCTGGATGTCGATCGGCACCGCCGGCCCGCCCGGGAGCGCGACCGGTGCCGGCGCCAGGTCGAAGTTGGTCGCCATCACTACCTCCGGGGCCGGTGCCCGCGAGGCGGGCACCGGCGAGTTCGGTCACTGCGCATCGGGCAGGATTCCGGAATATCCGCGCAGGGCCTTGACGCCCGGCGCCGCGCCGTCGCCGGCACCGTCGCCGGCGGCCATGATGCCGCGCAACCGGTCGACGGCGTCACCCAGGTGGTAGGCGCCGCCGCCGAGCGCCACCCACTTGCCGACCTCCGGGTGCAGCAGGGCCGCCGCCGCGGCGTTCTCGGTGTCCGAGGCCGGGTAGTTCACGAACACCGGCGTCTCGCCGCGCACGGTCATCGGTGTGCCGGCGACCGTCCAGTCGACCCGGACCTCGACGGTGTAGCGCCCCGGCCGTTCGAACGCGAACCCGTTGCCGGACCAGAACACCCGGGCCTCGGCGGTCAGCGTCCCGCCGGCCTCGAGCGGCGCGATCCGGCTGCGCTCGCAGTCGATGACGAACGGCGTCATCTCGCGACGGCGGCCCGCGGCGTCGATCACCGTGATCTTGGCGTACGTCGACTCCGCGGTCACCTCGCTCGGCACGGCCGCGTCCGCGCCGCCGGTGTTGGCCAGCGTCCACCGCAGCTGCACCGGCTCGCCCAGCTCGACCCGGTCGTCAGTGGCGCTCACCCGCAGGGTCAGCAGCTCCGGCCCGACCTCGAGCCGGTCGGCCGACGGCACCGGGGTCATCGCCCAGGACGCGAACGTGTGCCCGCCGGGGCGCACCACCGGGTCCGGGAAGTGCGCGAGGTGGTGCCGGACGTTGGCGTTCACCTTCAGCTTGATGTCGTCCGGGAAGACGCCGGGGTCGCCGGGGGCGGCGAGCACGTCGGCCACGCTCGGCGTGGTCGTCATGATCGAGTTGTCCGCGCCGCCCTCCTGCTCCTGGTGGATCTGGTTGAAGCCGTGCACGACCTCGTGCGACGCGCTGCGGAGGAACGCCCGGGGCACCGTGCGCTGCGTCTGGTTCGCCGCGGCGCCGAAGTTGACCGAATCGGCGACCGGGTAGCCGTCGTCGGAGTAGCTGACCACGCCCTCGCGGGGCACGGTGATCGAGTCGTACATCTTGCCGCGGGAGCAGGGCATCTTCCCGGGGACGACCATCACGTGCATCCGCCAGTCGGCGTCGAGGTCGGTACCGGCCTTGCGGACCGACTGCATCAGCGCGTGCAGGTCGGCGTCGCTCCAGCAGGCCTTGTGGTTGGCCACCGTCGCGGGCTTCGGGATGTCCTTCTGGTCGTAGACGACCGTGGCCGCCCAGCCCGCCGAGGCCATCATCGTCTTGAAGCTCTCGGTACCGGCCGCGCCGAGCGCGGGCACCGGCTGCGGCGACACCGCGTCGACCAGCGTGTCGATCTCGATGGTGCACCGCCGCAACGATGCCGAGACCCAGCCCAGGGTGGCCGAGCCCGTGACGACGCCGTTCTCCACCCATTCGCCTTCGTAGTAGTTGCCGGGCCACAGGAACGACGGCGCCGGCTTCTTCGCGAACCGCAGTGTCGCGGTGCGGCTGCCCGGAGCGGCCGGGAAGGACCCGTTGAACGTGCCCGCGGCCGGCTGCGTGTAGTCGTACTGCTCGACGGCGACGGACGCGCGGCAGGTGCCGAGGGAGACCAGGCGGACCGAGGTGGCCTTGAGGTAGGAGTGGTACCGGTTCCTCGGGTACACCGGGATGCCGTGGCGCCGGAAGAAGCCCGGCGGCTTGATCGGCTCGAGGAGGGCGCGGCTGACCGCCTGGCCGCGCCCGTCGTCGTCCGTGCCGAGCGGGAACCAGTACAGGTCGCCGCTGACGACGAGCGCGCCGCCGCCCCGGTCCACGCGCAGCGTGCCCCGGTAGGTTCCGGTGCCCAGCAAGGGTTTCACGGCGATCCGGTAGCAGCCGTCGGGCAGGCTCACGACGCAGGGCTTCGGGAGGCCGGGCCCCTGGTCGGACTGACCCGGCAAGCCGGTCTCTCCGGGCTGATCCGGGCTTTCGGCAATGGATTCGGCGAGCGGGACCGAATATCGCGTGGCAGACACCTTTCCGACCTCCTGGAAACGCAGGACGCGGCACGAGGAATCCGTGCCGCTTCCTTCCAAGAGGGCGCTAATCCGCTCGCTGATACACGATCGGACGGCCGGTTTCGCCGGTGATCACCAAGGTGTCCGGTGCAATTTCCAGCGAATACGACGCCAGTGCGTCGTTGGCCAACGACAACGTGAGCCGGTCACCGTCCACCGTGTACGATCCGGCGTCCCACACGATGAACCCCTGATCGGGTGCTTTCCGGGCGGCATAACGGTGTCCGCTGAATTCGATCTCGGCGGGGAACATCCGGGGATCGTGCCCGAAGGACACGGATTCGGCGCCGGGCGGCGGATCGGGATCGGTCACCCGGCGCCAACGACCCTCGAGGGCGCTCATGCCCCCCAGCATAACCGTGCCGCGGCGCTTTCCGGGAAAACCGGAACCAGCCGCCGGCGGTCACCGCCACTCTCCCTCGGTCTCGGTTTCCAGCAGCTGCCGCAGGTGGGCCAGGCACCGGCCGCGCACCGGCCCGATGCTTCCCTGCGGCATGCCGAGGGCCTGGCTCACCTCCCGGTAGCAGGGGCGATCGGCGGAGGCGACGATCCGCAGCAGCTGCCGGCACCGCGGGCTCAGCCGCCCGACGGCCGCCCACAGCCGGTCGCGGCGGTCGTCGTCGAACACGGCGGTGTCCGCGCGCTCGGCCGGGGTGAGGCGCTGCTCGAAGAAGTCGCCCGGCTCGCTCAGCTCGCTGAGCTGCCTGCGGCGCTCCTTCCAGGCCTCCCGCCGGGTGACCGTCACCAGCCACGCCGTCAGCGCCGCCGGGTTGTGGATGCCGGCGAGCGACCGGAGGAAACGCAGCCACGTGGTCTGCACGACGTCGGCGCTCAGCTCGCGGTCGAGCCCCTGCGCCCTGGCCACGTGCCAGAGCATCGGGGTCAGGGTCACGATCAGCTCGTCCAGCGCGGCCCGGTCACCGGCCCGCGCGGACTCGACCAGCTCCGCCATCCGCTGGTGCCGGCTCAGTTGCGGCCCGTCATTTTTCACCCGGAACACCTCCCCGGCTCACCCGGCACTGCGCGAACCGCGGTTCCCGATTCCTTCCGAGCCGCGCCCGGCGCAATCTTCCTCGCCGGGAAACGAATCCGCCAGGGTCATTCGGGCAGAAATCACGACGCTGGCATCACCCGGTCGTGTGAACCGGCCGATTCTCGGAACTCCCCCACCGGTTGCCCCGGCAATGGGTGAGACGGCCACCCGGATCGGATCGGTTACGGAATTACTTTCACATTCTTGCCGCCGGAATCCCGCCGTACACTGGGCGGATGAGCAGCCAGGAGCAGCGCGCGCTCGATTCCCTCTACGCGATCGACAATGTGCTGACGATCGATATCGCGATGCCGCAGGCCGACTGGGACGCGGTGCGCACCGAGCAGCCGGCCGGCGGGGTGTGCAACTTCGACTGGACCGGCGGCAGCCGGTACACCTGGCGGAAGGCGACGTCGGTCGAGCTGTCCGGGACGAAGTTCCCCGCGCGGGCGAAGTTCGCCGACGTGGGGATCAAGAAGAAGTCCTTCTGCGGTTCGATCAGCAGCGGCAAACCCTGCCTGCACATCGACTTCGGGAAGTTCCTCGACGCGAACAAGGCGCCGATCCGGGAACTGATCGGGTCGCGGTACCTGACGCTCAACAACTCCGTCCAGGACCTCTCCTGTGTCCGGCAGCTGCTCGGCTACAAACTGTTCGAGCTCGCCGGTCTCCCCCATTCGCGCGGCAATTACGCCCGGGTGCTGGTGAACGGCACGCCGATTGGCCAGGGCGTCGCCGACGTGCACAGCCCCGGCGTCTTCGTGAACGTCGAGCCGATCATGCCCCGTTACCTCGAGCGCAACTTCGGCCACGTCGACGGCAACCTCTACGAACTGGAGCACCGGGACGACTTCGTGGCCGCGCGGGTCCCCTTCATCGGGGTCGAGTCCCTTTCGCGGTTCGAAGACAAGGCCGACCTGCGGTTCGCCGTCGACCACATCGCCGCGCACGGGGCGGCCGGGGCGAGTGAGGTCTTCGACCTCGGCCAGTTCGCCGGGATCTACGCGATGGAGTTCTTCCTCAAGCACTGGGACGGCTATTCCCGCAACACCAACAACACCTACGTCTACAACGACGTGGCCGCCGTCGCCCGGCCCGGCGTCGGCGACATCGACTTCAAGCTGATCCCGTGGGGCCTCGACCAGACCCTGCAGCCCGCCCGGCACTTCCGGCTCGGCACCGCCGGGCTGCTGGCCGAGCTCGTGCGCGGCGACGCGGGACAGCGGGCGCGGGTGCTCGACCGGGTCCGCCAGTACCGCGAAACCGTGTTCGGCCACCGGACCCAGCAGGACGTGCTGAAGCCGATGCTCGACGCGATGGGCACGCTGCTGGCCGGGCTCGGCGTGCCCGACGTGCCGGCGCAGCTCACCGCCGTGCGCAAGCAGCTGCGGCTCGCCACCTCGGCCGGCTACCTGTGCGGCGGCCTGCCCGGGGCCGCCGGCGCGTACGTCCGCGAAGACGTCACGGGCGAATGCCTGCACGAAAGCCGCAGCGAAGCCATCCCGGCCACGGCGGCCGAGCCGGGCGGCGCCGAGGTCGTCCACCGGCGCCGCCCGGCGCACGTCGACGACACGGACCTGTGGTGTTTCGCCCCGCTCGGCGGCGGGCAGTCGGTCGGCGGCAAGGCGTCCGGCCGGCTCCTCCACGCGACCACGACGAAGTCGGGCCAGGGCCACGAACTGCTGTGCACGCGCGCGGCGGACACACCCGGCCCCGCGGAAGAGTTTTCGGTGACGCCGATCGACCCGGTGGGCGA
The DNA here is from genome assembly GCF_017308975.1 of Amycolatopsis sp. MtRt-6. GTDB lineage: Bacteria > Actinomycetota > Actinomycetes > Mycobacteriales > Pseudonocardiaceae > Amycolatopsis. The sequence goes on from NZ_JADWPD010000008.1 coordinate 191,462, forward strand.
CGCGTTCGCCTTCAGCGGCTACTTCACGCTGACGAGCACCCGGACCGGCCTGGGAGCCGCTTTCGGCACGGATCCCACGGCGGCCGGAAAACCCCGGGTCCACCAGGATCCCAGCCCGTCGAAGCTGTATTTCTCCTGATCGGGATCAGGTCGGTCCGTGGCCGATCAGCTGCGGCGGTTTCCGGACCGGGCCGCGCAGGTACGCCCGGATCTTCGCGATGTCGGCCAGGTCCTTGGGGCGCAGGAGTTCGCGCTTGTAGCGCAGCACGTCGGCCGGACGCGCCCACCGGAGACCCCCGATGACTTCGGCGCCGTCGATCAGCTCGCCGGCGTTCCAATGAGGCGTGATCCACCCGGCGGAGAACTGAATCCGGCCACGGCCGAACTGCCACACGGGATCTCCGCTGTACGCGCCGACCGCCGGCGTACCGGCCCGTTTCGCCCAGGCGAGGACGTCGCCGCGGGCCACCACGTCCAGGTCCCGGATGGTCGTCCGCAGCCCGTGCGCCAGCAGCGGCGCGCTGCCGAAGACCACGAACTGGTCGGGATCGAGATCCATCGCCACGAGCTCGCGGATCAACCTGTTGCGGAAGAGCCGGTTCGGGTCAGGGACGGTCGTCACGGCTGTTCCTTGTCGTCGGTTTGCGCAGCGCGCCACGCCCCAGCAGACCGCACAGGGCCGTGATGATCGCGGGCCGTTCGGCCGGTTTGCTGTTCCGCAACGCGGCTTTGAACATCAGCAGCCGGACGAGCTGGCGCACGATGGTCCCGAGCACCACCACGGCGAGCACCCAGACGCTCGAAGAGTGTTCCAGCACGGAAAGCACGGCCGGTCACCACGACGAGGTGGGGTGGCCGCCGGCGATCCGGCGAAGGGCCTCCGGGTCGGTGACGCGGAGCAGGAGGCGTCCGGTGTCGACCAGGCCGCTCTCCTTGAAGACGCGGACGATCTTCTTCGTCGCTTCCAGCGAGGAGCCGCTGAGGGAGGCCAGGTCCTTCTGGCTCAGCCGGACGGTCGGCACGCCGTCGACGACCTCGCAGATGTCGTTGCGGACCAGTTCGGTGAGCGCCTTGGCGATCCGCCGTTCCATCGCGAGGTCGGAGTCCGAGATCTTCCGCGTGGCCTGGGCGAGCCGCTTGCGGACCGCCGCGTGCAGAGCCCGCTCGGCCCGGCGGTGCTGGTCGAGGAACTTCAGCAGTTCGGCCGCGGGAACGTGGAGCACCTCGACGTCGCCCCAGGCGATCACCGTGGCCGACCGCGGCTCGTCGTCGATCACGCCGAGCTCCCCGACCGTCTCCCCGGGCCCGCGGAACGCGATGATGCGGGCCGGCTGGCCGGAGGTGACCTTCACGTGCCCCTTCCGGATCAGCAGCAGGAAGTCGCTGGCCTCGCCTTCCCGCATGAAGACGTGGCCGTCGCCGCGCCGGAGGACACTGCCCACCCCTTCAAGGGTGTGGATCTCCTCCTCGTCGAGAAGCCATCTGCTCTCGTCAACGGGTACTCCGGCCATGGATTGAGTGTACGAATACACCTTGATCGGGGCAAGAGGGCCCTAGATGAGGTCCAGCGGGTCGAGCTGGATGCGGATCGGTTCGGTGGCCTTCCGGGCATCGCGGCGGGCCGCCGCCGCGTGGATCGACGTCGCCAGAACCTTCCCCTCCGCCCGCGACACGCGGACCAGCGCCCGCTCGCGGTCCGCGTTGCCCTCTTCGTCGACCTCGCCGATCGGGACCGGCCCCAGGACCTCGCCCGACGACGGCAGCGGCAGGTCGTCCAGCAGGGCGGCCACGGCGTCGGGACTGCCTTCGACGCTCGCCATCCGCATGGCCGGCGGGAAGCCCAGCTCGCGCCGCTCCGCCAGCTCCTGGCCCGCGTGCCAGGCCGGGTCCCAGCGGACCAGGGCCTGGACCACCGCCAGGCCCGCCTCCGCGCCGACGATCACCCGGCCGCCCGAAGCGGCCGGGCGGACCAGGGCCGCCGCCGCCATCCAGCGGCGCAAGGCCTCTTCGCCCGCCCGCAGGTCCTGGCGGCCGAGCAGGGCCCAGCCGTCGAGCAGCAGCGCCGCGCCGTAGCCGCCCTCGGCCACCGGCTCCGCGCCCGGGGTGCACACCACCAGCGCCGGTTTGCCCGGGACCGAGGCCAGGACCTCCGCGGCCCCGGACGTGCGGACCGGGACGCCCGGGAACGCGCGCCCGAGCTCCTCCGCCGTCCGCTTCGCGCCGACGATCACCGCGCGCAGCCGGACCGAGCCGCACGCCGTGCAGCGGAACGCCGTCTCCGGGACGCCGCACCAGCGGCACGCCGGGGGCTTCGGCTGCCCGTCGAGCGAGCCGCCGGGCAGGGCCAGCGGCCCGGCGCAGCGGCGGCAGTGCGCCGGTGTCCGGCAGTTCCCGCAGGCCAGGCCGGGTACGTACCCGCGCCGCGGGACCTGGACCAGTGCCGGCAGGTCCGCCGCGAAGGCCTGGCGCGCGGCCTCGAACGCCACGGCCGGCAGGCGGGCGACCCGGGCGGCTTCGTCGCGGGCGACGTCGAAGTCCTCGCCCACCGGCGTGACGCGCGGGGCGGCCGAACGCAGCGTCGCGCGGTCCGCCAGCACCGGGGCGGCCCAGCCGGACTCGACGAGCAGCTGGGCCTCGGCCGTCCGGGCGAACCCGCCGACCAGCAGTGACGCCTTCGCGGCGTGCGCGCGGTCCATCAGGACGTCCCGGACGTGCGGGTACGGCGCGTGCGGGTCGAGGTGCAGGTCGTCGCCGTCGTCCCAGACCACGAACAGGCCGGGGTCGTGGACGGGCGCGAACATCGCCGCCCGGGTGCCGACGACCACGCGCACCGCGCCGCGCAGCACGGCCAGCCAGCGCCGGTACCGTTCGGCGGGCCCGAGCCCGGCGATCAGCGCCACGACGGCGTCCTCGCCCACGACCGCCGCGCAGGCCTCGTGCACGCGGGTCAGGTCGCGGTGGTCGGGCACGACCAGCACCGCGCCGCGCCCGTCGGCGGCCACGGCACCGGCGGCCTCGGCGAGCCGGCGCGGCCAGTCCTCGCCCGGCAGGGCCTGCCAGACGGCGTTCGCGGGCTTGGCCTCGGCGAGGGCCTCCAGGAAGGCCGGGCCGCGCTGGTAGCGCGCCCAGGCCGTGGTGTCGGGCGCCGCCGGCGCGGCCGCGGGCGGCCGGGGCGGCTCGCCTTCGGCCTTGGCGTGCCGCGGCGGGATCGCGAGCCGCAGGACGTCGGACAGCGTGCCGCCGTAGCGGTCGGCGACCGCCCGGCAGACGGCATGCAGGGACGGCGGCAGCACGGGCTCGGCCGACGTCACGCGGTCGAGGAAGGCCAGCTTGCTGCCGTAGTCGCTGGTCTCGCCGCGTTCGACGAGATAGCCGTCGACGAGCTGCCCGGCGAACCGGACGCGGACCCGGCAGCCCGGCACGGCGGTCTCGTGCAGTTTTTCGGGCACGAGGTAGTCGAAGGTGCGGTCCAGGTGGGCCAGCGGGATGTCGACGACGACCCGCGCGACCGGCCGCTCGGGCGCGGGCGACGGGGCGCCCTTCGCCTTCTCGCCCGGCTTCGGTGTTTTCCGGGCGCGCGAGGGCGCCGCCTTGGCTGCAGGCGGCTTCTCCGGGAGATCCCAGAGGGCAGCGGGCTCGGAACTGCTCACGTCCTGATCTCTACCAGACCCCACCGACACCGTGACCGGAGAGGCATCACGCGTGACTGGAGGGGCATCACGCCTGATGCCCCGCTGATCACGCGTGATGCCCGCCTGATCACGCGTGATGCCCGCCTGATCACGGGAGATTCCCCGGACACGAGGAAGGCCACCCCGGCGGAAACCGCGGGGTGGCCTTCACCGGATCGTGCGTCAGGCGCCGGCGGCGGCCTTCAGGGCCTCGGCGCGGGCCGTGCTCTCCCACGGGAGGCCCAGCTCGGGACGGCCGAAGTGGCCGTACGCCGCCGTCGGGGCGTAGATCGGGCGCAGCAGGTCGAGGTCGCGGATGATCGCGGCCGGGCGGAGGTCGAAGACCTCGGTGATGGCCTGCTGGATCTTCGACGGGTCGACCGTCTCGGTGCCGAACGTCTCGACGAACAGACCCACCGGGGCCGCCTTGCCGATCGCGTACGCCACCTGGACCTCGGTCCGCTGGGCCAGGCCCGCGGCGACGACGTTCTTGGCCACCCAGCGCATCGCGTACGCGGCCGACCGGTCGACCTTGGACGGGTCCTTGCCCGAGAACGCGCCGCCGCCGTGGCGGGCCATGCCGCCGTAGGTGTCGACGATGATCTTGCGGCCGGTCAGGCCGGCGTCGCCCATCGGGCCGCCGATGACGAACCGGCCGGTCGGGTTGACCAGCAGGCGCGCGCCGGAGGTGTCGATGCCCAGGCCCTCGAGCTCGGGGCCGACGACGTGCTCCTTGACGTCGACGCTGAGCATCCGGTCCAGGTCGATGCCGTCGGCGTGCTGCGAGGACACGACGACCGTGTCGAGGCGGACCGGCTGGTCGCCGGCGTACTCGATGGTCACCTGGGTCTTGCCGTCCGGGCGCAGGTACGGCAGCACGCCGTCCTTGCGGACCGCGGTCAGCCGCTTCGACAGCCGGTGGGCCAGCGCGATCGGCAGCGGCATCAGCTCGGGGGTGTCCGAGCAGGCGTAGCCGAACATCAGGCCCTGGTCGCCGGCGCCCTGGCGGTTGATCTCGTCTTCGTCCGACTCGACGCGCGACTCGTACGCGGTGTCGACGCCCTGGGCGATGTCCGGCGACTGCGAGCCGATCGCGACGTTGACGCCACAGGAGTTGCCGTCGAAGCCCTTGGCGGAGGAGTCGTAGCCGATCTTGAGGATGACGTCGCGGACGATCGTCGGGATGTCGGCGTAGGCCTCGGTGGTCACCTCGCCGGCCACGTGCACCTGGCCGGTGGTGATCAGGGTCTCGACGGCGACGCGGCTGCGCGGGTCCTTCGACAGCAGGCCGTCGAGGATCGAATCGCTGATGGCGTCGCAAATCTTGTCGGGGTGCCCTTCGGTCACCGACTCCGAGGTGAATAATCTGCTGCTGGACGCGGTCACGGTGGCCGTCACTTCCTCACCTAGTCGTCGGATGCCCGGTGGGTTAGGCACCCCTTACCTGTGCAAGCGTACTGACTATCGCTTGGGAGACGGTCAACGCTTCATGAAGCTCACAACAGCGTCCCACAGTGTGGACGCGAGTTCCGCCTTCGCGCCCAGCGGGATTGCGAGTTCCGTGCCGTCGGCCCCCAGCAGCCAGCCCGAATTATCCTCGGTCCCGAAAGCTTTGCCATCCCCCACGGCGTTGACGACCAGCAGGTCGGCGCCCTTGCGCTTGAGCTTCGCGCGGGCGTGGTCGAGCACGCTGCCCTGCTCGTCGCCGGTTTCCGCGGCGAAGCCGACCACGACCTGCCCGGGCCGCCGGTGCTGCACCAGCTCGGCCAGGATGTCCGCGTTGCGGTCGAGCGTGATGACCGGATCCGGCTGGTCGTCGGACTTCTTGATCTTGTGGGTGGCCTGGTTCGCCGGCCGGAAGTCGGCGACCGCGGCGGCCATCACGACGACGTCCGCCGACCGGGACGCGGCGTGCACCGCCTGCCGCAGCTCCTCCGCCGTCGAGACGTGCTCCACCGCCGCGCCCGCCGGGTCCGGCAGGGCGACCGTGTGGGCGGTGACCAGGGTGACGTCGGCGCCGCGCTGGGCGGCGACGCGGGCCAGCGCGTAGCCCTGCTTGCCGGACGAGCGGTTGCCCAGGTAACGCACCGGGTCGAGGGGCTCGCGGGTGCCGCCCGCCGAGACCACCACGCGGACGCCTTCGAGGTCGCGCGGGAGGGCGCCGGGGCGGGCCAGCAGCAACCGGGCCAGGTCGACGATCTCGGCCGGGTTCGCCAGGCGGCCCTTGCCGGTGTCGGCCCCGGTCAGCCGGCCCGCATCGGGCTCGGTGACGACCATCCCGCGCGAGCGCAGCAGCGCGACGTTGTCGCGGGTGGCGGGGTGCTCCCACATCTCCGTGTGCATCGCCGGGAAGAAGGCGACCGGGCACCGGGCGGTGAGCAGGGTGTTGGTCAGCAGGTCGTCGGCGAGGCCGTGGGCGGCCTTGGCGAGCAGGTTCGCCGTGGCCGGGACGACCAGGACGAGATCGGCTTCCTTGCCGACGCGGACGTGCTGGACCTCGGGCACCTCGGTGAACACGCCCGTGTGCACCGGGTGCCCGGAGAGGGCTTCGAAGGTGGCCGCGCCGACGAAGTTCAGCGCGGCTTCGGTGGGGACCACGCGGACGTCGTGACCGGACTCGGTCAGCCCGCGCAGCACCTCACAGGCCTTGTAGGCGGCGATCCCGCCGCCCACGCCCAGGACGACGCGGGGTTTACTCACCCTCGGTGTGCTCGAGCAGGCCGCCGTGGATCTCGCGCAGCGCGATCGAGAGCGGCTTCTCGCGCGGGCCCGGCTCGACGAGCGGGCCGACGTACTCGAGCAGGCCCTCGCCCAGCTGGGCGTAGTAGTCGTTGATCTGGCGGGCCCGCTTGGCCGAGTAGATCACCAGCGCGTACTTCGAGCTGACCTTCTCGAGCAGGTCGTCGATCGGCGGGTTGGTGATGCCCTCGAGCTCTTCGGTCAGGGTTGCCTGGGTGGTCACGCGTGGTGCTCCGATTCGTCGGAAGACTGATCAGTAATCAAGTTTAGCAAGTGCTCAGCCGCCTCCCGCACGTCGGCGTTGACGACGCGGTGGTCGAACTCCCCCGCCGCCGCCAGCTCGCGCTCCGCCTCGGCCAGCCGGGCCCGCACCGCGGCCTCGTTTTCGGTGCCGCGCCCGGTGAGCCTGCCGACCAGCTCGTCCCACGACGGCGGCATCAGCATCACCAGCCGGGCCTCCGGCATGGCGGCCCGGACCTGGCGGGCGCCCTGCAGTTCGATCTCGAGGACGGCCGGGCGGCCCTCGGCGAGGGCCTTCTCGACCGGCTCGCGCGGCGTGCCGTAGCAGTTGCCGGCGAACTCGGCCCATTCCAGCAGCCTGCCGTCGGCGACCATCGCGTCGAACTCCGCGCGGTCGACGAAGTGGTAGTGCGCCCCGTCGACTTCGCCGGGACGCGGCTTGCGCGTGGTGACCGAGACGCTGAACCAGACGTCGGGCTCCAGCTTCCGCAGTTCGCCCACCACGCTCGACTTCCCGACTCCCGAGGGCCCCGATACGACGGTGAGCCGGTGCCGGGGGATGTCCCCCGTCACCGGCTCACTGCCGCGGTCGGCGCCCCGGCTCACCGGGTAGTCCTGACCGACGCCGTTCACTCGCCGCTGAACTCGGCCAGCAGCGCCTTGCGCTGCCGGTCGCCGAGGCCACGAAGGCGACGGCTGGGGGCGATCTCCAGTCGTTCCATGGTCTGCTGCGCGCGGACCTTGCCGACGCCCGGGAGGGCCTCGAGCAGAGCCGAAACCTTCATCTTGCCGAGGACTTCGTTCTCCTCGGCCTGCTTCAGCACGTCGACCAGAGTGGTACCGCCCCGCTTCAGCCGCTCCTTCAGCTCAGCACGGATGCGGCGGGCGGCGGCGGCCTTCTCCAGCGCCGCAGCGCGCTGTTCCTCTGTCAGCTGGGGAAGTGCCACGTTTTCCTCCGGTAGTTCTCAAAACTGGGTGGGTGACGCGACGGTACCCACCCGTGAGCACCGGCCACAATGCGGGGGTGCCTGGTGGGGGCCCGTTCCGCGCCCTGCTATTGGCCGTTTTCCTGCGGGTCGGCCAGCACTTCGGCGACCCGTTCGACCGCTTGGCGCAAAGCCGCTTGCTCCGGACCGTGCTTCAGGATGTCGCGTGACGACGCGGGCAGGACGCCCGGCAGGGACACACCGAACAGGGCCCGCAAATCGGCCACAGTGGCTCCCTGGGCCCCGAAACCGGGCGCCAGCACCGGACCGTTCAGCCGCGAGAGATCGAGCTCCCCCGGCTTGACCGTGGCGCCGACGACGACACCCACATCGCCGAGCGGTTCCGCTCCGTCGTTGAACGCCGCCGCGGAATCGACGATCGACTGCGCCACCGTGCGCCCGTCGGGCAGCCGGGCGTTCTGCACGGCGGCCGCTTCCGGGTTCGAAGTCCGGGCGAGCACGAAGATGCCGCGTCCCGCCGAGACGGCCGTTTCGGCGCACTGGGCCAAAGAGCCGAAGCCGAGGTACGGCGAAACGGTGATCGCGTCGGCCGCGATCGCCGCCCCGTCGGCCACGTACGCGGCCGTGTACGCCGCCATCGTGGACCCGATGTCGCCGCGCTTGACGTCCAAAAGCACCAACGCGCCGGCGTCGCGGGCCGTCTCGACGACCCGCTCGAGCACGCGGACGCCGTCCGGTCCGAAACTTTCGAAGAACGCCGACTGCGGCTTCACGATCGCCGCGCGCGCGGCCAGGACCTCGGTGGCGGACAGCGCGAACCGTTCCAGGCCCGAGACGTCCACCGGCAGCCCCCAGGCCTCGATCAGGCCCGGGTGGGGGTCGATCCCGGCGCACAGCGGGCCGCGGGCCGCGACGGCCTTGGCCAGCCGCGCCCCGAACCGCTCCCGCCCGCTCACGACTTCGCCTTCAGCGCCGCCTGGAGCTCCTGCAGCGACCGGACCCCGATGTCACCCCGGATCAGCGCTTCGATGCCGTGCACGGCCGCCGCGGCGCCCTGCACGGTGGTCACGCACGGGATGTCGCGGGACACCGCCGCGGTGCGGATTTCGTAGCCGTCGACGCGCGGACCGCTGTTCCCGTACGGGGTGTTGATCACCATGTCGACGTCGCCGGCGAGGATGACGTCCACGATGTTCGGCTCGGCCTCGGTCGAGCCCTCGTAGTGCTTGCGCACCACCGTGCAGCCGATTCCGTTGCGCCGCAGCACTTCCGCGGTGCCGGACGTGGCGAGGATCTCGAACCCGAGGTCCGCCAGCCGCTTCACCGGGAACACCAGCGAGCGCTTGTCGCGGTTGGCGACCGAGACGAACACCCGGCCGGACGTCGGCAGCGAGCCGTACGCGCCGCTCTGGGACTTGGCGAAAGCCTTGCCGAAGTCGACGTCGACGCCCATCACCTCGCCGGTGGACTTCATCTCCGGGCCCAGCAGCGAGTCGACGCCGTGGCCTTCCGGGGTGCGGAAGCGGTGGAAGGGCAGCACGGCTTCCTTGACCGCGACCGGAGAGTCGGCCGGCAACTGCCCGCCGTCGCCCTCGGCCGGCAGGACCCCGTTCTCGCGCAGGTCCTTGATCGTCGAGCCGGTCATGATCAGCGCGGCCGCCTTGGCCAGCGGCACCGCGGTCGCCTTGGACACGAACGGCACCGTCCGCGACGCGCGCGGGTTGGCCTCCAGGACGTACAGGACATCGTCCTTGAGCGCGTACTGGACGTTCAGCAGCCCGCGCACGCCCACACCGCGGGCGATCGCCTCGGTGGACTTCCGCACGGCCTGCAGGTCGGTGTGCCCGAGCGTGATCGGCGGCAGCGCGCACGAGGAGTCGCCGGAGTGGATGCCGGCCTCCTCGATGTGCTCCATGACACCGCCGAGGTAGAGCTCCTCGCCGTCGAACAGCGCGTCGACGTCGATTTCGATGGCGTCGTCGAGGAACCGGTCGACCAGCACCGGGTGTTCCGGTGTGACCTCGGTGGCGCGGCGGATGTAGCCGGCCAGGGTCTCCTCGTCGTAGACGATCTCCATGCCGCGGCCGCCGAGCACGTAGGACGGCCGGACGAGGACCGGGTAGCCGATCTCGTCGGCGATCCGCTTGGCGCCCTCGAAGGACGTCGCCGTGCCGTAGCGCGGGGCGGGCAGCCCGGCGTCGGTGAGGACCTCACCGAACGCGCCGCGATCCTCGGCGAGGTGGATCGCCTCCGGCGGCGTGCCGACCACCGGCACCCCGGCGTCGGCGAGCTTCTTCGCCAGGCCCAGCGGGGTCTGGCCGCCCAGCTGGACGATGACGCCGGCGACCGTACCGGACGCCTGCTCGGCGTGCACGACCTCGAGAACGTCCTCGAAGGACAGCGGTTCGAAGTACAGCCGGTCGGACGTGTCGTAGTCGGTGGACACGGTTTCCGGGTTGCAGTTGACCATGACGGCCTCGAACCCGGCCTCCCGCAACGCGATCGCCGCGTGCACGCAGGAGTAGTCGAACTCGATGCCCTGCCCGATCCGGTTCGGGCCGGAGCCGAGGATGAGCACCTTCGGCTTGTCACTCTGGACGGCCACTTCGGACTGGGCGTCGGGGTCGGACTCGTAGGCCGAGTAGTGGTACGGCGTCTTGGCCGCGAACTCGGCCGCGCAGGTGTCGACGGTCTTGAACACCGGCCGCACGCCGAGGCGGTGGCGCAGCGCGCGGACGCCGTCCTCACCGGCCAGTTCCGGCCGCAGGGCGGCGATCTGGCGGTCGGACAGGCCGGTGCGCTTGGCGCGGCGCAGCAGGTCGCCGTCCAGCACGGGCGCGTCGCGGACCTCGGCGCCCACCTCGCCGATGAGGGCGATCTGGTCGATGAACCAGGGATCGATGCCACTCGCTTCGTGGACCTGCTCGACGGTGGCGCCGAGCCGTAGCGCGCGCTCCACTTCGTACAGCCGGCCTTCGTGCGGCGTGCGCAGGTCGTCCAAAGTGGACTCCAGCGTGACGCCTTCGGGGTCGGGCAGCGTCCAGAAGCCGGTCGCCTTGGTCTCGATCGACCGCATCACCTTGCCGAGCGCCTCGGGGAAGCTGCGGCCGAACGACATCGCCTCGCCGACGCTCTTCATCGTCGTGGTCAGCGTCGGGTCCGCGCCCGGGAACTTCTCGAAGGCGAACCGCGGCATCTTGACGACGACGTAGTCCAAAGTGGGCTCGAACGCCGCCGGCGTCTCGCCGGTGATGTCGTTCTGGATCTCGTCGAGGGTGTAGCCGATGGCGAGCTTCGCGGCGATCTTGGCGATCGGGAAGCCGGTGGCCTTCGACGCCAGCGCGCTGGAGCGGGACACGCGCGGGTTCATCTCGATGACGACCATCCGGCCGTCGCGCGGGTTGATCGCGAACTGGATGTTGCAGCCGCCGGTGTCGACACCGACCTCGCGCAACACGGCGATGCCGACGTCGCGCATCACCTGGTACTCACGGTCGGTGAGGGTCATGGTGGGCGCGACGGTGACCGAGTCGCCGGTGTGCACGCCCATCGCGTCGATGTTCTCGATCGAGCAGACGACCACGACGTTGTCGTGCTTGTCGCGCATCAGCTCGAGCTCGTACTCCTTCCAGCCGAGCACGCTCTCCTCGATGAGCACCTCGGTGACGGGAGATTCGGCGAGGCCGGTGGAGGCGAGCCGCTCAAGGTCCTCGGGCGTGTGCGCCATGCCGGAGCCGAGCCCGCCCATGGTGAACGACGGCCGGATGACGACCGGCAGGCCGAGTTCCTCGACGGTGGCACGGACCTCGTCCATGTCGTGGCAGACACGGGAGCGCGGCACCTCGGCGCCGACGGTGCGCACGATGTCCTTGAACTTCTGCCGGTCCTCACCGCGCTGGATGGCGTCGATGTCGGCGCCGATCAGCTCGACACCGTACTTGTCGAGCACACCCCGCTCGTGCAGCGCGACGGCGCAGTTGAGCGCGGTCTGCCCGCCGAGGGTCGCGAGGAGGGCATCGGGCCGCTCTTCGGCGATGACCTTCTCGACGAAGTCCGGCGTCACCGGCTCGATGTAGGTGGCGTCGGCGAACTCGGGGTCGGTCATGATGGTGGCCGGGTTCGAGTTCACCAGGGACACGCGCAGGCCTTCGCTGCGCAGCACCCGGCAGGCCTGGGTGCCGGAGTAGTCGAACTCCGCGGCCTGCCCGATCACGATCGGCCCGGAGCCGATCACCAGCACGTGCTGGATGTCCGTCCTCTTCGGCATCAGGCCTTCTTCTCCATGAGCGAAACGAAATCGTCGAACAGGGGGGCCGCGTCGTGCGGACCGGCCGCGGCTTCGGGGTGGTACTGGACCGAGAACGCCGGGACGTCCAGTGCGCGGACGCCCTCGACCGTGTCGTCGTTGGGGCAGTAGTGGCTGATCTGCGCCGCCCCGAACGGGGACTCGAAGCGCTGACCCGGCTCGCCTTCGAGGGCGAACCCGTGGTTCTGCGCCGTGATGGCCACGGACCGGGTGGCCACGTCGATCACCGGGATGTTGATGCCGCGGTGGCCGTAGCGCATCTTGTACGTCCCCAGGCCGAGCGCGCGGCCGAGGACCTGGTTGCCGAAGCAGATGCCGAACAGCGGGATCTCGCGGCCGAGGACCTGCTTGGTCAGCTCGGTGGCATGCGTCGTGGTGGCCGGGTCGCCCGGGCCGTTGGACAGGAACACGCCGTCCGGCTCGATGGCCAGCAGCTCCTCCAGCGTCGACGTCGAGGGCAGCACGTGCACCTCGATGCCGCGCTGGACCATCTGGCGCGGGGTGTTGGACTTGATGCCCAGGTCCAGCGCCGCGACCCGGAAGCGGACATCACCGGAAGGCGAGACCACGTAAGGCTTCGGCGTCGACACCTGGCCTGCCAGGTCCGCGCCCTCCATCTTCGGGCTGGCCAGCACCGAAGCGACCATGTCGTCGACCGTGCCGAGCGCGTCACCGGAGAACACCCCGGCGCGCATCGCGCCGACCTCGCGCAGGTGCCGGGTCAGCGAGCGGGTGTCGACCTCGGCGATGCCGACGATCCCCTGGCGCACCAGCTCTTCGTCCAGGGTCCGGCGGGAGCGCCAGTTGGACGGCGTGCGCGCGGGGTCGCGCACCACGTAGCCGTTGACCCAGATCTTCGAGGACTCGTCGTCCTCGTCGTTCCAGCCGGTGTTGCCGATCTGCGGCGCCGTCTGCACCACGATCTGCCCGTGGTAGGACGGGTCGGTCAGCGTCTCCTGGTAACCGGTCATGCCGGTGCAGAACACCGCCTCGCCGAGGGTTCGCCCCTGCGCGCCGTAGGCAGCGCCGCGGAACACCCGGCCGTCTTCGAGTACCAGTGCGGCCTGAGCGCGCGCGTTCACTGGGCACCTCCCTTGATCTTGAGCTGTTCGATCCACTGTGGATAGTCGTCGAGGTCGTCGCCGCGGAAGCCGGTGTCGAGCTCCGCGTCGCCGAGCCGCCAGGTGACGACGAGCAACGCGTCCGTGCCCATCACCTTCCCGGCGATCTTCGTGTCGCGCCGGACGCCGGTGACGGCGTCCCGCGGGATCCAGAAGTCCGGGGCTCCCCCGCGCTCGACGGCGATACCCCCGTCGTGCAGCCGCCAAACCGCGCCGGTGCGCAGGCCCGCGCCGCGGGTGACGATCCGGTTCTGCCACTCCCCCGCGACCGTCGTCGACAGGTAGACGCCGGTGGACTCCAGCAGGACGTCACCCGGGTCCGCGGGGATGGCGGGGAACGGCGGCACCTGGGCGCTCTGCGAGCGGGACTTGCGCCGCCAGCCGACGTACATGCCCCAGAGGCACAGGAGGAAGAAGGCGACGATCGCCAGCACGAGCCAGAAGCGCTCCATCAGCCGATCTTCCCGTCCCGCGCGGTGATCCGCCCGCGCAGCAGCGTCGCGGTCACCACGCCGGGCAGCCGCATTCCCTCGTACGGGGTGTTGGCCGCGATGCTGGCCAGCTCCGCGCCCCGGACGGTCCACTCGGCGTCCGGGTCGACCAGGGCCAGGTTCGCCGGCTCCCCCACCGCGATCGGGCGGCCCTGGTCGGCGAGGTTGCCGATCTCGGCCGGCCGCTCGCTCATGACGCGGGCGACGCCGCGCCAGTCGAGCAGCCCCGTGCGGACCATCGTCTCGGTGACGATCGAGAGCGCCGTCTGCAGCCCGAGCATGCCCGGCCGGGCCGCGCTCCACTCGGTGTCCTTGTCCTGCACCGCGTGCGGCGCGTGGTCGGTGGCGACGCAGTCGATGGTCCCGTCGGCCAGCGCGGCCCGCAGCTTCTCCGCGTCGGACTCGGTGCGCAGCGGCGGGTTCACCTTGTTGACCGGGTCGTAGGTGGCCAGGCGCTCGTCGGTGAGCAGCAGGTGGTGCGGGGTGACCTCGGCCGACACCTTCGTGCCGCGGTCCTTCGCCCAGCGCAGCACGTCCGCGGTGCCCGACGTCGAGACGTGGCAGACGTGCAGCCGCGCGTTGGCGTGCAGGGCGAGCAGGCAGTCGCGGGCCACGATGGACTCTTCCGCGGCGGCCGGCCAGCCGGTGTAGCCGAGCCGGGCCGCGCGCTCGCCCTCGTGGGCCTGGGCGCCGACGGTCAGCCGCGGCTCCTCCGCGTGCTGCGCGATGACGACGTCCAGCGCCGTCGAGTACTCCAGCGCGCGGCGCATGAGCAGCGGGTCGGCGACGCAGAGGCCGTCGTCGGAGAACACCTTCACCCCGGCCTGGGAGTTCGCCATCGTGCCCAGCTCGGCGAGCTTCTCGCCCTTGAGCCCGACGGTGACCGCGCCGACCGGGTGGACGTCGACCAGGCCGACCTCCTGGCCGCGCCGCCAGACGTGCTCGACGATCACGGCGTTGTCGGCGACCGGGTCGGTGTTGGCCATGGCGAACACCGCGGTGTACCCGCCGAGCGCCGCCGCGGCCGAGCCCGAGTCGATCGTCTCGGTGTCCTCGCGGCCGGGTTCGCGCAGGTGGGTGTGCAGGTCGACGAAGCCGGGGAGGAGGACCTGCCCGCGCGCGTCGATGACCTCGGCGTCTTCGGGTGCTTGGACGGTGCCGATCCCGGTGATCACGCCGTCCTCGATCAGGACGTCGACGGGGTCGCCTTCGCCGTAGGGCCGGGCGCCCTTGATCACGGTGCTCACGCGGCGGCTCCTTCGCTGGCCAGGAGGTGGTAGAGGACCGCCATGCGCACGTGGACGCCGTTGCGGACCTGTTCGGTGATGGCCGACGCCGGGGAGTCGGCTACCGCCGAAGCGATCTCCATCCCACGCAGCATCGGGCCGGGGTGCAGCACGACCGCGTGGTCCGGCAGCAGCTTCTGCCGCCGTTCCGACAGGCCGTAGGCAATCGAGTACTCACGGGCACTCGGGAAAAACCCGCCGTGCATGCGCTCGGCCTGGACACGCAGCATCATGACGGCGTCGACCGCGGGCAGCTCGGCGTCCAGGTCGTGGGAAACGGTCACCGGAAGGCTTTCGACGCCGTAAGGCAGCAACGTCGGCGGCGCGACCAGCACCACTTCGGCGCCCAGGGCGGCGAGCAGGTGGATGTTCGAGCGGGCGACCCGGCTGTGCAGGACGTCCCCGACGATGGCGATCCGGCGGTCCTTCAGGGACCCGAGCCGCTCGCGCAGGGTCGCCGCGTCGAGCAGCGCCTGCGTCGGGTGCTCGTGGGTGCCGTCGCCGGCGTTGACCACCGAGGTGCCGGGCTCGGCCAGCCACTCCGAGAGCCGCTGGGCGGCGCCGCTGGCGGGGTGCCGGACGATCACGCAGTCGGCGCCCGCGGCGGCCAGCGTCAGCGCGGTGTCCCGCAGCGACTCGCCCTTGTTGACCGACGAGCTGGACGCGGAGACGTTGATCACGTCCGCGCTCATCCACTTGCCGGCGATCTCGAACGACACCCGGGTGCGCGTCGAGTTCTCGTAGAACAGGGTGATCACCGTGCGGCCGCGCAGCGTCGGCAGCTTCTTGACCTCGCGGCCGAGCAGCGTGTGCTTGAGCTCGTCGGCGGTGTCGAGCACGGCCGTGGCCAGCGCCGGGTCCAGGCCGTCGGTGGCGAGCAGGTGCTTCACGAGTCCTCTCCAGCAGCAGTGTCGGCCTTGGAAGGGCGCAGCAGGACCGCGTCGCGGCCGTCGATCTCGGCCAGCAGGACGGACACGCCCTCGGTGCGGGCGGTCGGCACGTTCTTGCCCACGTAGTCGGCGCGGATCGGCAGCTCCCGGTGACCGCGGTCGACCAGCACGGCCAGCTGCACCGCGCGCGGGCGGCCGTGATCACGCAGGGCATCGAGCGCGGCCCGGATCGTCCGGCCGGAGAAGAGGACGTCGTCGACGAGGATCACGACGCGGTCGTCGATGCCGTCCGGCGGCAGCTGCGTCTGTTCGAGCGCGCGCGGCGGGCGGCGGCGGAGGTCGTCCCGGTAGAGGGTGACGTCGAGGGCGCCGGTGGGCGGGCGGACCCCGGAGAACTCGCCGATCTTGTCGGCCAGGCGGGCCGCGAGCGGCGTGCCCCGGGACGGGATGCCGAGCAACACGGGCGGGGTAGTGCTCTCCGCACCGTTCGCGGTCTTTTCGATGACCTGATGGGCCATTCGGGCGATCGTGCGCGCGACATCGCCGGCCGTCAGGAGCTCGCGCTCCCCGGCCGAACCAGCCGCGTCACGCGGGCGTGACGACAAACCGGACTCCTTCCCCGCCTCACCGGACGGGTCCTTAAAGGACGTCTGTTCCCCTGCTGGTCGGGGCTTTCCCACCGACAGTAGCAGGCACTTTGCTCAGTCTTCCGGGTGGTGTGGCGTGATTCGCGGCAAGCTTCTGCTTGACCTGGTGACAACAATGCGTAACCATTACTCTGAGTATTCGACTCAGCGAGTCCCCCGTGCTCGGTCACCCCGACCGGGAGGGGGTGAAGAACGGAGAACGACCAGATGGGCGATTACGCCAAGGCGCTCGGGGCCAAGCTCCGCGGGATCCGCCAGCAGCAGGGCCTGTCCCTGCACGGGGTCGAGCAGAAGTCCGGTGGGCGCTGGAAGGCCGTCGTCGTCGGCTCGTACGAGCGTGGCGACCGCGCCGTCACCGTCCAGAAGCTGGCCGAGCTGGCCGACTTCTACGGTGTGCCGGTGGTCGAGCTGCTGCCCGAGGGCCGGGTCCCCTCCGGTGCCGAGCCCGCCACCAAGATCGTGATCAACCTGGAGCGCCTGCAGCAGCTGCCGGCCGAAAAGGTGGGCCCGCTGGCCCGCTACGCCGCGACCATCCAGAGCCAGCGCGGCGACTACAACGGCAAGGTGCTCTCGATCCGCACGGAGGACCTGCGGTCCCTGGCGATCATCTACGACATGACCCCCGGCGAGCTGACCGAGCAGCTCATCGACTGGGGCGTCCTGCCGCCGGAGGCGCGTCCTTCCAAGGAGGACTGATTCCGGGTGTTGTGGTACCGACGCAGTGAGCGTCCCTCGGTGGGGCACCGGAGACGCTCACTGATTCGTCGGGGAGGCTCGTTCGGGGGCGAGCCCGCCCCGCGGTCACCCGACCGGGGGCGTTACAGGACGGCGCGGAGGCGGTCGGCGATCGTGCCGATCCGGCCCAGCACGCCGTTGACGAACCGCGGCGAGTCGTCCGTGGACAGTTCCTTCGCGAGGCCCACGGCCTCGTCGATCGCGACCGGGTCCGGCACGTCCTCGGCCCAGAGCAGCTCGTAGACCCCGACCCGCAGCACCGCGAGGTCGACCTTCGGCATCCGCTCCAGGGTCCAGCCCTGCGCGTGCTCGGCCAGCAGCTCGTCGATCTGCGTCTTCCGCCCGGTCACGCCCTCGACCAGGCTGATCGTGTAGTCCGCGATCGGGTCGACGTCCGTCGCGCCGACCCGGTCGGCCAGCAGCGTCACCGCGTCGGTGTCGCGCTGCGCGGCCTCGTACAGCATCTCCACCGCGCGGCGGCGCGCCTGTCGGCGGCTGATCGCGCCGCCGCGGTTCGGGTGGGGTTTCGACGTCGGCATCAGCTGGAGACGCGACCCAGGTAACGGCCGTCGCGGGTGTCGACCTTGATCTTCTCGCCGGTGGTCAGGAACAGCGGGACCTGGATCTCCGCGCCGGTCTCCAGCGTGGCCGGCTTGGTGCCGCCGGTGGAGCGGTCGCCCTGCAGGCCCGGGTCGGTGTGCTGGACGACCAGCTCGACCGACGTCGGCAGCTCGACGTACAGCGGCTCGTTCTCGTGCACCGCGACCTGGACCTCGGTGTTCTCGAGCATGTAGTTGGCGTTGTCGCCGACGACCTCGGGGGAGACGACGATCTGGTCGTAGGTGTCACCGTCCATGAACACGAAGTCCTGCCCCTCCTTGTAGAGGTAGGTCATGTTCCGGCGGTCCACCGTGGCCGTCTCGACCTTCGTGCCCGCGTTGAACGTCTTGTCGACCACCTTGCCGGTGAGCACGTGCTTGAGCGTCGTGCGCACGAAGGCACCGCCCTTGCCCGGCTTGACGTGCTGGAACGCGGTGACGGTCCACAGCTGGCCGTCCAGGTTGAGGACGAGCCCGTTCTTCAGGTCGTTGGTCGTGGCCACGAGCTTGCAGTCTCCTGTGTCGAATCTTCGGGTTCGGGGCCGCCGTCAGACGACCACGAGGTTCTTGGTGCTCAGGGTGAGGAGTTCGGGCTCCCCAGCCCGCACGACGAGCGTGTCCTCGATGCGCACGCCACCGCGTCCCGCGAGGTACACGCCGGGCTCGACGGTGACCGCCATACCGGCGGCCAGTGTACCGACGCCCGTCGCGGCGAAGCTGGGCGCCTCGTGGATCTGCAGGCCGACGCCGTGCCCGAGGCCGTGCGCGAAGTGCTCCCCGTGGCCCGCGTCCGCGATCACCTTCCGCGCGGCGGCGTCCACATCGGACACCTCGGCGCCCG
Organism: Amycolatopsis sp. MtRt-6; assembly: GCF_017308975.1. Classification (GTDB taxonomy): domain Bacteria; phylum Actinomycetota; class Actinomycetes; order Mycobacteriales; family Pseudonocardiaceae; genus Amycolatopsis. The sequence continues at coordinate 209,975 of NZ_JADWPD010000008.1, forward strand.
GCACGACGGCGGCGACGCCGGCCGCCTGCGCGGCGTGCACGAGCTCGTAGACCTCCCGCTGCCAGTCCGCGGGCGCGCCGAGGACGAAGGTGCGGGTCATGTCGGAGTGGTAGCCGTCGACGGTGGCACCGAAGTCCAGCTTGACGAAGTCGCCGCGCTTGAGCTCGGCGTGCGTCGGCTGGTGGTGCGGGATGGCCGAGTGCGCGCCGGCGGCGATGATGGAGGCGAAGCTGGGCGCGGACGAGCCGTGCTCCAGCATCCGGTTCTCCAGGTCACGGGCGACGTCGAGCTCGGTCCGCCCGGGCCGCAGCCCACCGGCGGCGAGCAGGTCGTCGAGCGCCCGGTCGGCGGCGGCGCACGCCTGGCGCAGCGCCTCGATCTCGGCTTCGTCCTTGACTTCGCGCAGCCGCTCGACGAGGCCGGGGGTGCGCTTCAGGGGCACCTGCTGCCGGAGGGCTTCGTACTGCTCGACGCTGACGTGCTGGCTCTCGAACCCGAGCTGCCCGTAGGTCTTGGGGTCCTTCGCGGCCTTCGCGACGAGCGCGGCGGCGCTGGCCCGGTCGACGACGGTCTCGAGGTCGGGCACCTCCGCGGCCGACTGGGTGGTGTAGCGGCCGTCGGTGCAGAAGAGCGTTTCGCCGTCCCCGCCGGCGTGGAGGAGAAGGGCGGCGTTGGAGCCGGTGAACCCGGTGAGGTAGCGGATGTTCAGCAGATCGGTGACCAGCAGCGCCTCGACACCGGCCCCGGTCAGGAGCCCGCGCAGCGCGGCACGACGTCGTCCATGGGTTTCAGGCACGCGTACCAGCCTAGTTCCCCGGCGGCGCCTACACTCCGCAGCATGAGCGCCTGGGTGATTCGCGGACTGGTGATGGCGGTGCTGCACGGCGCGGCCATCACGGTGCTGGCCAAGTACGCGGTGTACCACCCGACGGACCAGGCGCTCCCGGTGTCGCTGGCCCTGGCGGTCCTGGTCGGCGCGGCGGCGCTGTGGAGCGCGCTGGACGCCTGGCGAGGCTTGCCGGACCGCGGCCGCGTGTGGTTCATCGCGGCGCTGGTGGCGGGCCCGGTGGCGGGGATCCTGTACGTGATCGGCCGCGCGGCGTTCGTGGACCAGACGGGCGTGTCGGAGCTGGGCGGGGCGTTGACGGGCGGAGCGGCGTTCTCGGCGTTGCTGGTGCTGATCCCGGCCGGGCTGGGGCTGTTCGTCGGCGGGCGGATCGGACGGTCCCAGAGGTCGGGCGAGGAGCCGCGGGCGTAGCTCTGCCGCGGCTCTCAGCCCACCAGCGAGGCGCTCGGCGGGTAGCCGTCCCACTGGGCCGTGCTCACCGGGCGGGCCGTCGAGCCGTTGTTGCCCACCACGCCGCCGTCGGGGACCCGCCAGCGGCGGCCGTCCAGCACGAACGCGAAGCCGCGGTCCGGGGACACCACCGCCTCCGCGCCCGAACGCAACCGGGTCGCCAGCGGGAGCGTGGCCCACGCCGGCGGTGCCTTGTCGAGGACCTCCCCCGCCAGCGCCACCGCCACCGCGCGGCGGTCCACGCGGACTCGCGCGCCCGCCCGGACCAGGTCCATCGTGCGTTCCGGGGACGGCGCCGTCACGCCGTCGAACGTCGCCGCCACGCGGCCGGGGTTCTCGCACGCCCGGCTGCCCAGCAGGTCGAGCCCGAAGTGCCGCAGGTCGGACGGCGCGCCGGCGCCACCGAGCGTGGTCGCGCGCACGACGTCGAACGGCACCCGGTCGCACGGGTCGGCCGACGACAGCGGTGCGTGCCCGTCCGCGCGGCGGACCAGCCCCGGCCCTTCCTTCCACGGGCCGGGGATCAGCACCGGCTGGAACGGGTGCTCTTCGAAGTCCGCGGTCCAGAACGTGAGCGTCGTCCCGCCGTCGGTTTCGTGCGCGACGACGAACGCGGCGAGCGCGCCCACCCACATCAGGTCCGCGCTGAAGCCGTCGACGACCGACCGGGCGCGCGGCGCCGAGGTCGACGGCACCGGCACGAACCCGCCGACGTCCAGCGCCTGCACCCCGGACCCGAACGCCGGGTCGCGCGAGCGGAGCAGGAACTGGCCGGCGCCGTTGGTGCCCGCGGCGCGGCCGGTGGTGTCGGTGAACATCAGGTAGAACCAGCCGTCGAGGTAGACGACGGACGGCTGGCCCGCGCCGTAGACGTTCGCGCGGTGCACGTCGTGCGACGGCCCGAGGATCGGCCGCCCGCCGGCCGCGCGGGTCCAGTGGATCCCGTCGGGGCTGGTCGCGAGCCCGATCGCGTTGCCGAGCGCGTGGTCCCCGGCGGCGCCGGTGTAGTAGAGGTAGTAGGTCGAGCCGACGCGCAGCACGGACGGGTCACACGTGTGCATGCCGTCGAACTGCCCGGGCGCGCCGGAGAACACGGCGGCCGGGATGCCGCCACCCGGTCCGGTGAACGGCCCGTCGATCGACTGCGCCTGCGCGTAGAGGATGTCGTCCCCGGCCGGCCCGGCCCCGCCGTACTGGCTGCACCACCACATCCGCGGCTGCCCCCGATCGAGCATCACGGACGGCCCGTAGTTGTAGACGGCGTCGGCCTCACCGGCGGCGATGACACCACCACTCTGCCGGGGGTCACCCGAAGCGAGCTTGACGTCGGTGGGCCGCGGCGGCCCGGCGGTCTGCCCGCCCGCGATCACCGGCTGGTCACCCGACGCCTGCGGCTGGGCGTAACCCTGGGTGCAGCCCGCGACCAGCAGCCCCACGAGGACGCTGGCGGACAAGACGAGAGCGGGGCGCCGACCCCCACGGCGAAACGGGCGCACGACATCGGAGTGTAGCGAGCGACTTCACTCGTCCGAGCGGCCGCGCTCCGATCCGGGGTCGTCCGATCGCGCTCGCCGCGCCCGGCTGGCGCCCGGCTCGAGCGCCCCAATGTGGCCTTCGGTGCGTCCAACGCACCCAATGTGGCCTTCGGTGCGTTGAGCGCAACCAAGGCCACCTTGGGGCGCTTCACCCGGCCGGGTCACTCCCCTGCCGCGGGACCTTCCACCGCCACCAGCTCGACTTCGAAGCCCGCGTCGTTCTCCAGGTACGCCGCGTAATGCGCGCTCCCGCCCGCGTGCGGGTACTTCTCCGCGAACAGCGGCCGCCAGCCGTACTCCACCGCCCGGGCCGCCAGGTCGTCGACGCCGGCCCGCGTCCCCACGTGCAGCGCCAGGTGGTTCAACCCCGGCCGCGTGCGCTCGTGGCCCGGAGCGCTGAGGGCCGGTGACTGTTCGACCACCAGGTACGTCCCGCCCAGCCGCCAGCTGACCCCCGCCGGCCAGCGCTGGAACTCGCGCCAGCCCAGCTCACCCAGCAGCCAGCCCCAGCTGCGCTCGGCCTCGGCCAGGTCCGGCACCCACAGCTCGATGTGGTGCGGCCGCCCGTGCGCCGACGGCAACGCCACCAGCACGCGGTGCAGGTCGCCGTAGTGCACGCCGCTGCCGACGTCGAGGAAGCCCAGGCGCCCGGCCACCTTCCGGCTCGCCGCGTTCCGCTCGTGGACCAGCGCCCACACCGCCGGGAGCCCCAGCGTGCCGAGCCCATGGTCCAGCAGCGCGCGGGCGGCCTCGGTCGCCAGGCCCTGCCCCGCGTGCGCGCTCGCGACGTAGTAGCCCAGCTCGGGCACCCCGCCCGGCAGCTCCCACGACGGCCGCAGGTGCGCGACGCCGATCACCTCGCCGTCGCGCTCGATCACCCAGTGGCCCTGGCCGGCCGGCCCGCGGTAGGCCAGCCGGCGGTCCACCATCGCGCTCGCCGCGGCCGGGTCCGAGAAGTCCGCCGCGAAGTACCGGCTCATCTCCGGGTCGGCGAACACCTTCACGACGGCTTCGCGGTCGGCCTCGGTCAGCGGCCGCAGCGTCAGCCGTGACGTCGCGAGCACGGTCATCCCGCGTGCGTGGCGAGCCAGCGCAGCGCGAGCGGGTAGCCGTCGACGCCGAGGCCCGCGATCACCGCCGTCGCGATGTCCGACAGCACGCTGTGGTGCCGGAACGCCTCCCGCTTGTGCACGTTCGAGATGTGCAGCTCGATCAGCGGCGCGGTCAGCTGCGCCGCGGCGTCGCGCACCGCGATCGAGTAGTGCGTCCACGCGCCGGCGTTGAGGACCACCGGGTGGCCGCCGTCGGCCGCTTCGTGCAGCCAGCCGACCATCTCCCCTTCGTGGTCGGTCTGCCGGACCTCGACCTCGATGCCCAGTTCCTCGCCCGCGCGCACGCACAGCGCCGCGAGGTCGTCGTGCGTGGTCGAGCCGTAGACCGACGGCTCGCGCTTGCCGAGCCGGCCGAGGTTCGGGCCGTTGAACACGAACGCCTTCACAGCAGCACGCTCCCGCCGCTGCGGGTCGGCTCCACCGCGATCGCCGAGTACGCGGCCGCGAGCAGCGCCGGGTCCGGGCCCTCCAGCCGGCCGGGCTTGGCGAGCGCGTCGAGGACGACGAACCGCAGCGCCCCGGAGCGGGTCTTCTTGTCGCCCTTCATGGTTTCCAGCAGCTGCGGCAACGCGTCGGCGTCGTAGGTCGTCGGCAGGCCGAGCAGCTTGAGCACGGACGCGTGGCGCTCGGCCGTGGCGTCGTCGAGCCGCCCGGCCAGCCGCGCCAGCTCGGCGGCGAACACCAGGCCGACGCTGACCGCGGCGCCGTGCCGCCACCGGTACCGCTCGCGGCGCTCGATGGCGTGGCCGAGGGTGTGGCCGTAGTTGAGGATTTCGCGCAGGTCGGACTCGCGCAGGTCGGCGGCCACGACGTCGGCCTTCACCTGGATCGATCGCCGCACCAGCTCGGCCAGGACGTCGCCGGTCGCGTCGAGCGCCGCGGCCGGGTCGGCCTCGATCAGCTCGAGGATCCGCGGATCGGCGATGAAGCCGGTCTTGACGACCTCGGCCATGCCGGCGACGAGCTCGTTCGGCGGGAGCGTCTCCAGCGTCGAGAGGTCGACGAACACCGCGCTCGGCTCGTGGAACACGCCGACGAGGTTCTTGCCGGCCTCGGTGTTGATCCCGGTCTTGCCGCCGACCGAGGCGTCGACCATGCCGAGCAGCGTCGTCGGCACGTTGACCAGCCGGACCCCGCGCATCCAGGTGCCCGCGACGAACCCGGCGAGGTCGGTGACGGCGCCGCCGCCGAGGCCGACCACGGCGCCGCGGCGGTCCAGCCCGATCCGGCCGAGCACCTCCCAGCAGAAGCCCGCGACGGTGAGCGCCTTGCCGTCCTCGGCGTCCGGGATCTCGACGCGGTGCGCGTCGAGGCCGGCCGCGTTCAGCTCGTCGCGGATGGCCTCGGCCGTCGTGGTCAGCGTGGGCGGGTGGATCAGCGCGATCTTCGAGGCGTCGGCCAGGTGCTCGACGAGGTCGCCGAGCAGGCCGCGCCCGACCACGACGTCGTAGGGCTGGGCGGTGGCGACGGGGATGCGCACCGGATCGGACTGCGCCTTTTCAGACACGGGGTGGGATCACTCCTTGGCTTCGGCGGGAGCGGCGAGCTCCGCCATGAGGTGCGCGACGATCTCGGAGGGCGTCCGATCATCGGTGACGATCTCGACGGTGGCGACCTCGCGGTAGACGGGGACCCGCTCGTCGAGCAGTTTCTTGAAGGTGGCGCGGGGGTTCACCCCGGCCAGCAGCGGCCGCGCACTCGACAAGCCGGTGCGCTGCACACCGGCCGCGAGGCCGACGTTGAGGAACACCACGGTGTGCCGGGCCAGCCGGGCCCGGGTGCCGGGGGTGAGCGGCGCGCCGCCGCCGAGGGAGAGCACGCCCTCGTGCTCCGCCAGCGCGGTGGCGACCGCTTCTTCTTCCAGCGCGCGGAAGGCGGGTTCGCCGTCTTCCGCGAAGATGTCGGCGATGCTGCGCCCGGTGCGGGCGACGATGTCGTCGTCGCTGTCCCGGAACGCGACCCCGAGCGCCTTGGCGAGGAGCGGGCCCACTGTGCTCTTGCCCGAGCCGGGCGGCCCGACGACCACCGCGCGAGGACTCACCACCGCTCCTCGAGGGCCTTGAGGTACGCCTCGGCGTTGCGCTTGCTCTCGGCGAGCGAGTCGCCGCCGAACTTCTCGAGCGCGGCGTCGGCGAGGACGAGCGCCACCACCGACTCCAGCACGACGCCGGCGCGCGGCACCGCGCAGACGTCCGACCGCTGGTGGATGGCCACCGCCGGCTCGCCGGTCTTGACGTCTACTGTGGACAGTGCTTTCGGGACGGTCGAGATCGGCTTCATGGCCACGCGCACGCGCAGCGGCTCGCCGTTGGTGATGCCGCCTTCCAGGCCGCCCGCGCGGTTGGACCGGCGGGTGACGCCGACCGGGCCGGAGCCGCGGTCGATCTCGTCGTGCGCCTGGCTGCCCCAGCGGCGTGCGGTCGTGAAGCCGTCACCGACCTCGACGCCCTTCATCGCCTGGACGCCCATCAGCGCGCCGGCCAGCCGCGCGTCGAGCCGGCGGTCCCAGTGGACGTGGGAGCCGAGGCCCGGCGGGAGGCCGTAGGCGAGGACCTCGATGACGCCGCCGACGGTGTCGCCGGCTTTGCGCACGGCGTCGACCTCGGCGACCATGGCGTCGGTGCCCTCCTGGCTGAAGGAGCGCACCGGGCTCTCGTCGATGGCGGCCAGGTCACCCGGCTGCGGGAGCGGGCCCTCGGGCGCCTCGGCGCCGCCGATCGAGACGACGTGGCTGAGGATCTCGACGCCGAGCAGCTGCTGGAGGAAGTTCCGGGCGACGGTGCCGAGCGCGGTCCGCGACGCCGTCTCCCGGGCGCTCGCGCGCTCCAGGACGGGCCGGGCCTCGTCGAAGCCGTACTTCTGCATGCCGGGCAGGTCCGCGTGGCCCGGGCGGGGGCGGGTGAGCGGTTCGTTGCGCGCGAGGCCTTCGAGGATCTGCGGGTCGACCGGGTCAGCCGCCATGACCTGCTCCCACTTGGGCCACTCGGCGTTCTCGATGTGGACCGCGACCGGGCCGCCCTGGGTCAGGCCGTGGCGGACCCCGCCGAGGAACTCGATGTGGTCGGTCTCGAAGCCCATCCGTGGGCTGCGGCCGAAGCCGAGGCGGCGCCGGGCCAGCTGTTCGGTGACGTCGGCGGTGGTGACGGCGACGCCCGCGGGCATGCCTTCGAGCACGGCGGCCAGCGCGGGTCCGTGCGATTCACCTGCGGTGATCCAGCGCAACATGGGCTCAATCCTGTCACGGCTGCGGTGCGGGGCGGGACATGCCTCCGGTCATTCCGCAGCGGGGAAGAGGACACGCGGCCGAACGCCGTGGCGCGGGTCACGCCGGGCACCGCCGGGACGGTGGTGACGGGCCCCGGAACGGTCGGCCCGCGTACCCGGAGCGTCGGCTCGCGTACCCAGAAGGTCGGCTCCCGTGATTGAAGGCGCATCTCGCGTGACTGGGGCGTAACTCGCGTGATTGGCGGGGCATCTCGCGTGACTGGCGGGGCAACTCGCGTGACTGGCGGGGCATCTCGCGTGACTGGCGGGGCAACTCGCGTGACTGGGGAGGCATCACGGGGTGGTGGCTCATCCGGGACCCCCTGCGGCCCGGATGAGCCACCGGCTTCTACAACGTCAGCCGGAGCAGGGCCGGCCCGTCCGCCAGGCGGACCTCCAGTGCCGCCAGGTCCGGCTGCCGCAGGGCCGTGCCGATCGAGAGGCGGGCCGTGTTGTCCGGGACCGCCTTCCACGTCGCGAGCTGCGTCTCCGCCCCGGACCGCGAGATCGCCACGAGGACGTACTCGCCGCCGCTGCGGCCGCCGGTGTAGCTGCACGACATGTCGACCTGGGTGCCCCAGTCGAACGCCGCCAGGCGGGCGTCCGCGCGGACCGGGAACTGCCCCAGCGCCGTCATCGCCACCCCAGGAGGCGGCGAAGGCGCAGGCGCCGAGGCCACCACCGCCAGCGCCACGCAGGCCGCCACCGCCAGCCCGGCCGACGCGGACGTCACCGCGAGCCGGACCCGGCGGCCGCGCCGGACGCGGCGGAGCACCGCCGGCAGCAGGTCCGGCGGGGGCGGACCGGGGTCGGGCAGTGAAGCCGGCCTGTCCACCCTCGCCAGCAGCCCGGGCAGCCCCGCCAGCTCGCGCACCGACGCCGCGCACCGGTCGCACGTCCGCAGGTGCTCCTCGAAGCGCTGCCGGTCCTCGGGGGCGAGCGCCCCCAGCACGTACGCGGCGTCGAACGTCGCGAACGGATCTTCGCTCACTGGGTCACTCCCCTCTCTTCGAGCACCAGGCGGAGCGCGCGCAACGCGTAGTGCGTGCGCGACTTGACCGTCCCTTCGGCCACCCCCAGCTTCAGCGCCGCGTCGGCGACGGAATACCCCTGGAAGTAGCACAGCAGCAGTACCTCGCGGTGCCGTTCCGACAGCTCGGCCAGCGCCTCGGCGACCAGCCAGCCTTGCACCGCGCGGTCGGTCCCGTCGGCGACCACGCGGTCCGGCGGCCGGTCGGTCGTCACCTCCGACCGCGCCGACGCCGACCGCCAGCCGTCGATGGCGATCCGCCGGGCGACCGTGAACAGCCACCCCCGCGCCGAGCCGTGCGACTGGTCCAGCACCGCCGGCGACCGCCAGGCCCGCAGCAGCGTCTCCTGGACGACGTCCTCGGCCCGGATCCGGTCGCCGGAGGTCAGGTGCAGCGCATAGGACCACAGCGCGGCCGCGTGCTCCTCGTGCAGCGCGCGCATGAGCGCTTCTTCGGCGACTTCTCCCACGAACTCAGGCCGAGACCCGGCGCCGGTCCCTCAGGAACAGCAGTGCCAGGCCGCCCACGATGCAGACCGCCTCGGTGATGACGCCCCAGTACTCCGGCTGGCTGTTGAACTGGTCGTGGTTCCCCAGGAACCCGACCGTCGCGGCCAGCACGTACGCGCCGAGCGTCAGCGCCCCGAAGCCGACCGCGCCCAGCGCGGGCAGCCAGTGCCGCCAGGCCAGGACCGCGATCGCCAGCACCAGCCCGGCGATGGCGTCGAGCAGGAACAGCGTGCCGGTCAGGCCAGGGTAGTCCTGTGTCCACAAGAAGTAGTGCACGCCCGCCGAGCCCAGCAGCGCGGCCGCCACGACGATGCGCAGAACCCAATTCACCATGATCGTTCCTCCACTCCACACCCACTCCGGTACATACACGAGGCAGGGGCCGATCCGGTTCACCGCGAATTGAACCGAACGGGTGGCGATCTCGTTCCTTAGGGCATGACAGCCGAACTGCACTCCCGCCGCACCGTCCTGTCCACCGGTGCCGCCGTCGCCGGTGCCGCCGTCGGCGCCGTCGCCCTCACCGCCTGCTCGTCGGAATCGAACGGCAAATCGGGCACCGCGCAGGCCCCGATCGCCGCCGGGACGCCGCTGGTCGCGCTCGCCGAAGTCCCGATCGGGCAGGCGAAGGCCGCGAAGGCCCCGGACGGCTCCGACGTGATCGTGGCCCGGACGTCCGAGTCGGCCTGCGCCGCGTTCAGCGCCGTGTGCACGCACCAGGGCTGCACAGTGACGCCGAAGGGTGCCGACCTGGTCTGCCCGTGCCACGGTTCGGTGTTCAACGCGCTCACCGGCGAGGTCAAGCAGGGCCCGGCGAACAAGCCGCTGCCGTCGGTGCCGGTCAAGGTCGAGAACGGGAAGGTCGTCACCGGCTGACGAGCCGGGCGCGCGAACGGGCCCTTGTGGATCACTGTCCACAAGGGCCCGTTCGCGTGTGACAGAAAGGGTTCAGGCGTCCCAGGAGAACAGCCGGTCGCCGGCCGCGACCTCGCGCTCGGTGTCCAAACCGGACAAAACCTCCGCCGCGGCGTCCAGCGCGACGACCGGGACGATCGCCGAGTAGCCCGCCGCGGTCACCGCCGCCGGGTCCCAGCTGACGACCGGCTGACCGGCCCGCACCTGCTCGCCCTTGACGACGTGCAGCGTGAAGCCCTCGCCCTTCTCCTTGACCGTGTCGATCCCGAGGTGGACCAGCACGGCCTTGCCGTCCTCGGTGGCGATGACGTAGGCGTGCGGGTGCAGCGTCGCGACCGTGCCGTCGACCGGCGCGACCGCGTCCGACCGGCCGCCCGCGGGCTGCACGGCGATGCCCGGCCCCACCATGGCCTGGGCGAACACCGGGTCGGGAACCTCGGTGATCGGCACCACGCGCCCGGCGACCGGGCTGAGGATGTCGAGCGTCACAGCAGGTCCTCGATGTCGCTGGCGATGGTGTCCGCCTCCGGCCCGACGATCACCTGCAGGGCCGTCGACCCCATCTTGACCACGCCCATCGCGCCGGCCTTCTTGAGCGCCGCCTCGTCGACGAGGCTCATGTCCTCGACCTCGCAGCGCAGCCGCGTGATGCAGCCCTCGACCTCGGTGAGATTGTCCGCGCCGCCGAGTGCCGCGAGGATCTTTTCGGGCCTGTCATCCGCCATCGCGGTCTCCTTGATCACTGTTTGTTCCCAACCTGACGCGAACCGCGTGTCCACCTGTACTACGCCGATCGTCGGCATGCACCCCGCCGCGGGCCACGAACGGATAACGGTGGTTGACACCCGTCCGCGTGGCGGAGCATCCTGCCCCATCAGATCATTGGTCTAGACCGGAACGTACCAATGTTCCGGCCCGGACGCGAGCACCGGTCCCCCGGTGACGCGAGAACGAGGAGGGTGACGCCGATGAGCGCGGCCGCGCACGTCCCGCCGCCCGACAAGGTTGTCAACGGGCCCACGCCCAAGCACGCCCAGCTGCGGGAAATCCTCCGCCGCACGGTGGAGCGCGAGCTCCCGCCGGGCGCGCCGATCCCGTCGGAACGCGACCTGGCCCAGCGCTACGGCGTGTCGCGGCTCACGGTCCGCTCGGCGATCGGCAAGCTGGTCGAGGAGGGCCTGCTCGCCCGGGTCCGCGGCAAGGGTACGTTCACCGCGGCCCGGCGGATGGAGCTGCAGCTCTACCTGATGTCGTTCACCGACGACATGCGGAGGCGGGGGCTGACCCCGACGACCGAGGTGGTCTCCGCGGCCACCGAGGTGCCACCCACCGCCTCGGCACACGCCCTCGGCCTGGCCGAGGGCACCCCGGCGCACCACCTGGTGCGCCTGCGGCACGCCGACGGCGTGCCCCTGGCCGTCGAGCGCGGCTGGTACCACGCGGGCCGGGCCCCCGGCCTGCTCGGGCTCGACCTGACCCAGTCGATCTACGCGCAGCTGGCCGAGACGTACGGCGTGCGTCCCGACCGGGCGTGGCAGACGGTCTGGGCCGAAGGCGCGGACCGCGAGACGGCCCGGCTGCTCGGCATGCGTGCCGGCAGCCCCCTGCTCGTGTTCCGGCGGGTCTCCAGCGCGGGCGGCGACCCCATCGAAGACATCACGTCCTGGTACCGGGGAGATCACTACCAGGTGACCATGCAGTTGGACCGGAACACCCCGGAACCCGGTCAACCCCACTATGGAGGATCCAGATGAGCTCCACCACCGCGGAGGGGGCGAAGAAGAGCGGCAGCGGTCTCGCCGGTCTTCAGCGCTTCGGCCGCAGCCTCATGCTTCCGATCGCCGTGCTCCCCGCGGCGGGCATCCTGCTCCGGCTGGGGCAGGACGACATGCTCGGCAAGGACGGCCTCGGCTGGAACAAGGTCGCTTCGGTGCTGGCCGCCGGCGGCGGCGCGCTGTTCAACTGGCTGCCGCTGCTGTTCGCGGTCGGCATCGCGATCGGCTTCGCCAAGAAGGGCGACGGCTCGACCGCCGTCGCGGCGGTCGTCGGCTTCTTCGTGTTCAGCTCCGTCGTCCAGGTGTTCGCCCCGCTGAGCGACCTGCCCGGCTACAAGGCGGGCGTGACCGAGCTCCAGCCGATCAAGTGGCCGTACTCGGTGCTCGCCGGTGTCGTGGTCGGCATCGTGGCGGCGCTGCTGTGGCAGAAGTACCACCGCATCAAGCTGCCCGCCTACCTGGCGTTCTTCGGCGGCCGCCGGTTCGTCCCGATCATCACCGCCGGTGTCATGGTGATCCTCGGCGTGCTCTTCGGCCTGGTCTTCCACTGGGTCAACAGCGGTATCGAGGCCGCCGGTGACGCGGTCACCGCGTCCCCGGTCGTCGGTGGCGGCATCTACGGCGCGCTGAACCGCCTGCTCATCCCGGTCGGTCTGCACCAGCTGCTGAACGTCCCGGTCTGGTTCATCTTCGACGGCGGCGACATCAACAACTTCGTCGCGGGCAAGACGTCGGCGGGCGCCTTCACCACGGGCTTCTTCCCGATCTTCATGTTCGCGCTGCCCGCCGCCGCCCTGGCGATCTGGCAGACGGCCCGCCCGGCGCAGAAGAAGGTCGTCGGCGGTGTGATGATCGCCGGTGCGCTGACCTCGTTCCTCACCGGTGTCACCGAGCCGATCGAGTTCTCCTTCATGTTCGTCGCGTGGCCGCTGTACCTGTTCCACGCGATCATGACCGGCACCTCGCTGGCGATCTGCAACGCGCTGGACATCCACCAGAGCTTCAACTTCTCGGCCGGCGCGATCGACTACCTGCTCAACTTCGGCGCCCCGGCGGCGCAGAAGCCGTGGCTGCTGATCCCGATCGGCCTCGTCTACGCGGTGATCTACTACGTGGTGTTCCGCTTCGCGATCACCAAGTGGAACCTGCGCACGCCGGGCCGCGAGGACGACTCGATCGAGGCCGACCTCGACCGGACCGCCGCCGCGTAACATCCGTACCGACGTAAAACCCCGTAGCGAGAGGACGAACATGCCGGAGAAACGCGTCGCCGTGGCCAGCAAGGTGGGGCTGCACGCCCGGCCGGCCGCGCTGGTGGCGAAGGCGGCCGCGGCGCAGCCCGTCGCGGTGCAGATCGCCAAGGCCGGCGGGAACCCGGTGGCCGCCGGCAGCGTGCTCAACCTGATGACGCTGGCCGCCGGCTACGGCGACGAGGTCATCATCAGCGCCGAGGGCGAGGGCGCCGAGGAGGCCGTGGAAGCGGTCGCCCAGCTGGTCGCCACCGATCTCGACGCCTGAGCGGTCCGCGAAAGGCCCCCGCACCGGTCCCCGGGACCGGTGCGGGGGCCTTCGTTTCGTAGGGTGGGCACATGGAGAGCGTGCGCCTGATCGACGAGTGGCCGGTGGACAACGCCGCGACGGCGGTGGTGGCGGCGGACGGCAGCGTCGCCGGCAGCCACGGCGACACCGCGCGGAAGTTCCGGCTGGCCTCGGTCTCCAAGCCGCTGACCGCCTACGCCGCGTTGATCGCGGTCGAAGAGGGCGTCGTCGAGCTCGACACCCCGGCCGGGCCCGAGGGCTCGACCGTGCGGCACCTGCTGGCCCACACGTCCGGTCTCGCCTTCGACGCGCACAAGGCGATGGCGGCGCCGGGCACGCGGCGGCTGTACTCCAACGCCGGGTTCGAGCAGCTGGCTGACGCACTGACCGAGCACTCCGGCATCCCCTTCGCGCAGTACCAGGCCGAAGCGCTGTTCGCCCCGCTCGGCATGACGTCGACGACGCTGGATGGCTCGCCCGCGGCCGGCGCGGTGTCCACTGTGGACGACCTGGCGGCGTTCGCCGCCGAGCTCCAGGCCCCGAAGCTGCTGGACCCGGCCACGGTCGCCGAGGCGACGAACGTGGTGTTCCCCGGCCTTTCCGGCGTCCTGCCCGGCTTCGGGCACCAGAAGCCCAACGACTGGGGCCTCGGCTTCGAGATCCGCGACCACAAGAGCCCGCACTGGACGGGCGCGCACAGCTCGCCGCGGACGTTCGGCCACTTCGGCCAGTCGGGCACGTTCCTCTGGGTCGACCCCGACGCGGGCGCGGCCTGTGTCGCCCTGACCGACCGCGCCTTCGGCCCGTGGGCCGCCGAGGTCTGGCCGCGCTACACCGACGCCGTCCTCGCCGAGCTGAACGCCTGAGGCGATTTCCCCGCCCGGAGGGAAATTCGCCGACCGGATGTGATGCCCAACGGCCCGGCCGGGGCAGGGTCCAAAGACCCTGCCGCCGCCCGAGCCGAGGTGGTGTCATCAAAGGGCGCAGGCCCGCCGCAGGGCCGGTGCGGGGACCTCGGGCCCCGGCGGGCCGCACACCTTCTTCACTCCATGACGCGGATCGGCTTCCCCGCCTGGAAAGCCGCGATGTCCTCGACCGCGTCGCCGTAGAAGATCTCGTAGACCTCCCGGGTCACGAAGCCGATGTGCGGCGTCAGGACCGCGTTGTCGAGTGTCCTCAGTGGATGGTCCGCGGGGAACGGCTCGGTGTCGTAGACGTCCAGCGCGGCGGCGCGGATCTCCTTGCGCCGCAAGGCGTCCACCAACGCCGCTTCGTCGACGATCGGGCCGCGCGAGGTGTTGACCAGCAGCGCCGTCGGCTTCATCGCTGCCAGCTCGACCGCCCCGACCAGGCCGCGGGTGCGCTCGCTGAGCACCAGGTGCACCGACAGCACGTCCGACCGCGCGAACAGCTCCTCCTTGGACACCGCGGTGACGCCGTGCGGCTCCGCCTTCTCCTGCGTCAGGTTCTGGCTCCAGGCGATCGTCTCCATCCCGAAGACCTGCCCGATCTTCGCCGCGCCCGCGCCGAGCCTGCCGAGGCCGAGCAGGCCGAGCGTCTTGCCGTGCAGCATGGTGCCGACGCCCGTCTGCCAGCCGCCCTCGCGCATGGACCGGAACTCCTGCGGCAGGTTCCGCGACGCCGCGAGGATCAGCGCCCAGGTGTGCTCGGCGGTCGGCTCCCCGATGTACCCGGTGGCGGACACGACGACGCCGTTGCGCCGCGCGGCCGCCACGTCGATGGCCGCGTTCCGCTTGCCCGTGCTGACCAGCAGCTTCAGGTCGGGCAGGGCGTCGAGCACCTCGGCCGGGAACCGGGTGCGCTCGCGCATCGCGACGACCGCTTCGAAGCCCTGCAGCTGCTTGACGACGTCGGTCAGCGGCTCGGTGAAGACCGTGATGTCGGCCTTCAGCGAGTCCCAGTCCGCGAAGGTGCGGGCGACGTCCTGGTAGTCGTCGAGAATCGCGATGCGCATGGCCTCACCGTAGCCCGACGAGGCAGCCACCCAGTGCCCCGGCCGCCGGCCAGCGCCCCAATGTGGCCTTCGGTGCGTTCAACCCACCGAAGGCCACATTGGGTGCGTTCAACGCAACCAAGGCCACCTTGGGGCGCTTGGGCTAGCCGCGGGGCACGAGGACGTCCACCCGGACCAGGTGGTGGTCGGAGGCGTCGTTCAGCCGGGACAGCGGGTCGGACGGCACCGGCCAGAACACCTCGGCGTGCCAGGGCAGCAGTCCCTTGGACGGCAGCACGTAGTCCGTCCGCAGGTTGCCCGGCGCGACGTCGTTGAAGTCGCCGGTGTCGAAGTACGGGTTGCTCTTTTGGCCGACGTTCGCGCCGCCCTGGGCCTGGGCGGCGAGCACCGCGCCCTGGCTGCCCGGGTACGTCTCGATCACCCGGCGCGCGTCCAGCAGCTGCTCGATCGCGCCGGGGACGCTGTCGCCGTCCAGGGGGTCGGAGTTGTTGTCGCCCGCGATCACGAAGCGCTCCGACGCGCCCAGGCCGCCGCGCCGGCCGCGGTCGTCGTGGATGTAGCCGCCCTTGCCCGGCGTCACGTAGTCGGCCCAGAAGCGGATCTCGTCGTGGTTGCGGGTGCCGTTGCGGTCCTCGGGGCCGTCGAAGCTCGGCGGCGTCGGGTGCGAGACCAGGAAGTGCACGGTCGAGCGGCCGATCTTCAGCGGCAGGTCCCAGTGCGACTTCGACGACAGCCGCAGCACGTTCAGCTCGGCGGCGTCGTACCAGTCGTGCGGCGCCGGCGTGGCCGGGTCGTCGGGCAGCAGCGCGCCCGGCATGTCCTTCCACAGGAACTTCTGGAACGTCCGGACGTGCGCCAGGTCGATCGGGTACTTCGACAGCACGAGCAGCCCGTACTGGCCCTCGAAGGCGCCGAAGCCCTGCGCGTCGTTGCCGCCGCCGACCGTGCCGCTGCGGTCGAGGTCGAAGCCGGTGGGCACGCCCGTGTTGACCGGCGCGGTGTAGGCGTACGGGTAGTCGATGGGCTTCGCGCCGTGCTGGCCGATCGCCAGGTAGTTCTTCCGGAACGCGTCGGCCGCGGCGTTGCCCGGCACGTAGTCGAACTCGTTGATCAGCTGGACGTCCGCGCGGTTGCGCTGGACGACCTCGGCGACCTCCTGGGCCTGGGCGTTGCCCGGCGTCGAAAGGTCGCTCAGCAGCTGCCCCGCGGACGCGCGGTTCAGCGAGGCGTTGAAGGTCGCGAAGCGGACATTCTGCCCGACGCTCGCGGAGGCGGTGGCGGGGACGGACAAAGCGACGAGCGCGGCGATCGAGAGGCCGGCGGCGATGCGTTTCACGGCGGTCACCCTATGCCGGAATCCGCCCGTCCGGGTGAGCAGCAGGTGAACGGCCGACGTGACGCAGCCCTCTTGAACACGTTCAAAAGCAGCGCTACCGTCCTTCTTGAACACGTTCAAAACAGGAGGAACCATGGACCGGATAGTCGTCGCCTACGCGCTCTACCTGCTGATCAGCATCCCGTTGACCGTGCTCGTCGCCCGGACGCTGAGCAAGCACGGGCGCACTTTCCTCGCCGAGGTCTTCGCGGACAGCCCCGGGCTGGCCAATGCCGTCAACCAGCTCCTCGTCGTCGGCTTCTACCTGGTCAGCCTCGGGTTCGTGACACTCTTCCTGACCAGCGGCGCCGACATCACCAGCGCCCGTGAGGTCTTCGAGATGCTGTCGGTCAAGATCGGCACGGTCGCGCTGGTCCTGGGTGTCATGCACCTGCTCAACGTCCTGGTCTTCAACGGCATCCGGCGCCGCCACCTGGCCCCGAAGCCCGCGCCGGTGCCGCAGCCCTATCCCGGCTAACGTGCAGCGCGTGGCCAAGAGCGAGGAAACGCGGTCCCTGATCGTCACCACCGCGATGCGGCTGTTCACCGAGAACGGCTACGACCGCACGACGATGCGCGCGATCGCGGCCGAGGCGGGCGTCTCCGTCGGGAACGCCTACTACTACTTCTCGTCCAAGGAACAGCTGATCCAGGGCTTCTACGACGAGATCGCCCGGCAGCACCTGGCGGCGGCCGGACCGCTGCTGGCCGAGCGCGCCGGTTTCGCGGACCGGCTCAAGGCCGTGCTGCTGTGCTGGCTCGACGTCGCCGAGCCCTACCACCGGTTCGGCACGCAGTTCTTCGTCAACGCGGCGGACCCGGAGTCGCCGCTGAGCCCGTTCAGCGACGACTCCTCGGCCGCCCGCGAAGCGTCGATCGGCCTCATGCGCGAGGTCGTCGAAGGCTCCGACGTCAAGCTCGACCCCGAGCTGCGCGAACAGCTGCCGGAGCTGCTCTGGCTCTACCAGATGGGCGTGGTGCTGTTCTGGGTCCACGACCGCTCGGCCGGCACGAAACGCAGCCGGATGCTGGTCGAGCGCAGCGTCCCGCTGCTGGCCCGGCTGGCCGCGCTCTCCCGGCTGCGGGTGTTCCGCCCGGTCAGCCGGGAGATCGTCGACCTGATCCAGGACCTGACCAAAAAGGACTGACCGCGCGGAAGTACAGGAACCGCGGCTTCGCCTTCAGGTTCGCCGCCCACTTCGGGTCGGCGGCCTCGGCCTCCGGGACCGGCATGGGCTCCACCAGGCGGTCGACCGCGAACCCCGCGTCGCGGAGGGCCTGGAACGTCCAGCTCAGCGGGCGCCGGTAGAAGCGCACGTGGTGACCCGGCGGGAACTCGTCCTCCAGCAGCTCCAGCTCGAAGTAGTTCTCCTTGCCGAACCAGCGCCAGTCCTCGCCCGGGTGGTGCACCGAAAACACCAGCGCGCCACCGGGTTCGAGCACGCGGCGGAACTCGGCCAGCGTCGGTCCCCAGTCCGCCAGGTAGTGCAGCACCAGCGACGCGGTGACCACGTCGATCGAGCCGTCCGGCAGGTCCAGGGGCCGGGCGATGTCGGCGACCTCGAACCGCGCGACGCCGCCGAACTTCCTGCGGGCAACGGCGATCATGCCCGCGCTCGAGTCGACGCCGACGACATCGGCCCCGCGCTCGGCCAGCAACGCGCTCAGGTGCCCGGCCGCGCAACCGACGTCCAGCACGCGCTTGCCCGCGACGTCGCCGGCCAGGTCGAGGATCGCCGGCCGGTCGTAGAGGGCGTTGGTGGTGGACTTCTCCGCGTGCTCGGCGTACTCCTCGGCGTGGCCGTCGTACTGCTCGGCCCGGGCGCGGCCGATGATCTCCTCGATCACTTCGGTCTTGGCGTCGGCGTAGTTCTGGATGTACTTCCAGGTTTTCGCGGCCAGCTCACGCTTCTTCGCCGCGTACAGCTCCAGCTCTTCCGGGTGCGAACGCAGGCGGTCGCGGAAGAGGCGGTAGCGCGGCGTCTGGCCGTTGCCCGGCGAGTAGACGTGCAGGTTGACGTTCGTGTCCGGGCCCTTGAAGCAGCGGTGCTTCTCCCAGTCCGGCTCGCGGATCACGAGCCGGTAGCCCGCCGCCTCCAGGGCCGGGACGTAGGCGTCTTCGTCGTCGGTGTCCGGCACTTCGAGGAGGATGTCGACGATCGGCTTGGCACACAGCCCCGGCACCGACGTCGAGCCGACGTGCTCGAGCACGAGCACCCGCTCCCCCAGCACGCCCCGGATCCGCTCGGCTTCGCGCTCGAAGAGCCGCGGCCACTCCGGGTCGTAGTCGGCGAGGGTGACGGTGGAGTTGAGCTGCGGCGCGGCGCCGACTGCGATCGCCTGGATTTCGTCGTCGCTCAACGCTTCTTGACTGGTCATTCCGGTGAAGACCCCCTTCACTTGGGCAGTCCACCAGAATATCGGATCTTGCCAAGCGGTTTCAGGCGATCGGCAGCGGCAGCAGGTTTCCGGTCGCGGCGCGCAGCGCGGCCCGCATCGCCGCCCGCGGGGCCGGGCGGCCGGTGAAGTGCTCGGCCTGGCCGAACGCCTGGTGCAGCAGCATGTCCAGCCCGGTGGCGAGGCGCCCGCCGCGGGCCGCGACCGCTTCGGCGAGCGGCGTCGGCCACGGGTGGTAGATGACGTCGAGGACGTGCGCGACACCCGCGAGTTCGGCCACGTGCGCGACCACCGCGTCCGGCGGGACGGTGTTCACCAGCACCGCCGCGGACCCGAGGGCCGCGAAGTCGGTGTCGGCCCAGCGCAGGACGTCGACGTCGAGCGCGGCCCGCTTCGCCGCGTCGAGGGTTTCGCCGGCCCGGGCCGGTTCGCGCACGACCAGCCGCACCTGCCGGACGCCGAGGGCGGCGAGCCCGACGACCGCCGCCGCCGCGGTCCCGCCCGCGCCGAGGACCACCGCCGTGTCGCCCGGGGACGGCTCGTAGCCACCCGCGGCCCGCAGCGCCCCGGTGACGCCTTCGACGTCGGTGCAGTCGGCGAGCCAGCCGCGCGCGGTGCGGACCAGCGTGTTCGCCGCGCCGACGGCGGCCGCGCGCGGTGTCACCTCGTCCGCGTGGTCCAGTGCCGCGCGCTTGCCCGGCATGGTGACCGAAAACCCGGCCCACTCCGGGCCGAGGCCGTCGACCAGGCCGGGCAGCTCCTCGGCGCTCGTCTCGATCCGCTCGTACGTCCAGCCGGTCAGGCCGAGCGCGGCGAACGCGGCGCCGTGCAGCACCGGCGACAACGAGTGCGCCACCGGCTTGCCCAGCACAGCGGCCTTGCGGGGCTCAGATGACACCGCGTTGCCTGGCCAGGTCGCGGTTGCGGTTGTGTTCGTCGTTGGTGACCGAGAAGCACGAGAGGCCGTTCTTCTCGCACTTGACGAAGTACACCCAGTCGCCGTCCGGCGGGTGGACCGCGGCCTGGATCGCGTCCGCGCTCGGCACCGAGATCGGCGTCGGCGGCAGCCCGGCGTTCTTGTACGTGTTGTACGCGCCGGACTTCAGGCGGTCGGCTTCGTTCGTCAGCAGCGTCGGCCGGTCGAGCACGTAGTTGACCGTGGAGTCCATCTGCAGCCGCATGTTGATCTTCAGCCGGTTGTAGATCACCCGCGAAAGCTTGCCGAAGTCGGCCTTGACCGCCTCGCGCTCGATGATCGACGCGATGATCAGCGTCTGGTACGGCGTCATGCCCGGGCCGGTCGACTGCGGGCTCAGCCCGGCGTTCTGGATCGCCTCGGTCGAGCTGCGCACCAGCTGCCCGAGGATCTCGGGCGCGCTGGATCCCGGCTTGACGTCGTAGAGGCCCGGCGCGATCAGGCCCTCCAGCCTGCGGTCCTTGCGGTCGGCCTTGTTCGCGGGCTCGATCGCCCAGTCCGGCACGCCGAGCTGCTTCAGGTCCGCCGCGTCGACGGCCTTGCGCAGGTCGTCCGCCGTGATGCAGGTGCTCTTGCCGTTGAGCTGCGCGCAGGACGCCTTCGCCATCAGGCTGTAGACGCCGGGCGTGACCTTGCCGTCGGGCTGGGTGATGTCGTCGAACTGCGTGTACGGGCGGATCTCCAGCTGCCCCACCCGCGAGGCCGGGGCGGTGATCCGGTCGACCGCGCTGGCCCCGGACATGTGCGACTTCATCACGTAGTAGCCGTGCTGGATCCGGGCGAGCTTCGGGTTGCCCTCGCCGGCCTTCACGAACGCCTTGCCGCTGGCCACGACGCCCGCCGAGGTGAGCTTCGCGCCGATCGCCGACGTCGAATCGCCGTCCTCGACCTGGAACAGCACGTCCTCGTTGCCGGCGCCCTCGAAGTCGTCGTAGCCGAAGATGGAGTTGAAGCCGTACCAGGCACCGCCCGCGAGCAGGACGATCACCGCGAGCGCGGCGACCCAGCCCAGGGCGCGCTTGCCCTTCTTCTTGCGGGGTTTCGCCGGCTCTTCGTCGTAGTCGTCGTACTCGTCTTCGTCGTATTCCTCGTAGTCGTCGTAGTCCGCGTACTCGTCGTCCTCGGCGAAGTGCTCGGGCTCCTCGTGCGGCGCGCGGGGCGGCTCGGCCGGAGGCGGCGGCGCCAGCGCGGGCAGGACGTCGGTGGGCGGTTCCTCGCGCACCGGCGGGGCCGGCGGACGGCGGCGCCGCGGCTCGGCGCCGGATTCGGGCACGCCTGCGGACCGGTCACCCGGCTGGGCGGGCCGCCGTGCGGGCGGTTCGGCATCGGGCTCCAGCGCCGCGCGGCGCCGTCTCGAATCGGCGGCCTCGGCCGCGTCGGGAGCGGACCGGCGCCGGCCCTCCCCCGGCTCGGGTGCCGGGCCGCGACGCCCCGGCGGGGGCTCGTCGACGTCGGCATGACGGCTCCGGGCCAGCTCGTCGGCGTCGGCGCGACGGCTCCGCCCCGGTCCGTCGGCATCGGCGCGACGGATTCGGGTGGGCTCGTCGGCATCGCCACGACGGCTTCGAGCGGGCTCGTCCGCGTCGGCACGACGGCTCCGCCCGGGTTCGTCGGCACCGGCGCGACGGCGCCGCGCGGGTGCCGGCTCGATGCGCTCGGGCAGTGCGCGCCGCCGGCCGTCGGCCTCGTCGGGGTCCGGTGCCGCGCGGCGGCGGCGCGGGGCCGGCTGCTCGAGCTCGGAGCCCTCGTCCAGGCCGTGGCGAGCGCGGACGGCGCGGGCCGGGGCGGCCCGCCGTTCCTGCGGGTCGAGCTCGGCATCGGCCGACGGCAGGGTGCCCGGCGGCTCGAGGCGGCGACGGCCGGGCTGCGGCGCGTCGCGGCGCGGGTCGTAGGCCGCGTCCGCGGGCCGGGCCCGGCGGGAGGGCTGGGGCAGGTCGTACTCGCCGCTGGGTGCCTGCCCGCGGTGCGGCGGCAGCTCGTGCTGCCCGCTCGGGCTGCGGCGCGGGTCGGCGCGGCGTGGTGCGGGCCGGGACGGCGGCGGGGTGGCCGCTTCCGGCTCGCGCAGTCGCCGGCGCCCGCGTGGGGGCTCAGGTGGCTGCTCGTTCATCGGTCTCCCTCCCGGGCGCGGTGCGCAGCGGCGGCGTCGATCCAGGCCTGCAGGATCTCGACGGCGGCGGCCTGGTCGACCACCGCGCGCTGCTTGCGGCCTTTGACCCCGCGCTGGGAGAGGATGCGGGATGCGGTGACCGTGGTCAGCCGCTCGTCGCCCAGCCGGACCGGCACGGGCGCTATCCGCCCGGCCAGGCGTTCAGAATACGCGATCGCCAGCTCGGCCGCCGTTCCCTGGCGGTTGGCGAGCGTTCTCGGCAGGCCCACGATCACCTCGACCACCTCGTGCTCGGTGACGAGGGCGGCCAGCTGGTCCAGATCTCTGTCGTCGGTCGCATCGCGGGAGAGGGTAACCAACGGCGAGGCGAGCATGGGTGCCGGATCGCTCAGCGCCACCCCGACCCGGACCGATCCGACGTCCACGCCGAGCCGGCGGCCGCGGCCCGGATCGCCCACGCCGGGACGGTCCGGGCCGCGGTTTCCGCGGTTAACCAATGCCGGCAATCGCCGAGCGCAGGGCGGTGACCGCGTCGGCCGCGCCGGCCGGGTTCGTGCCGCCACCCTGGGCCATGTCGGGCTTGCCGCCGCCCCGGCCGCCGATCTTCCCGGCGAAGGACGGAACGAGCTTGCCCGCGGCGATGCCCTTGTCCTGGGCCGCCTTGGTGGTCGCGACGACGAAGCTCAGCTTCTCGCCGGCCGGCGAGAACAGCGCCACGACGCCCGGCCGCGCGCCGAGCCGGCCGCGGATGTCGGAGGCGAGCGCGCGCAGGCCGTTGCCGTCGATGTCCGGGACGACCTCGGCCACGACCGTGACGCCGCCGATCTCCTGGGCCTTGTCGACCAGCGCGCCCGCCGAGCCCAGCACCTGCTGGGTCTTCAGCTGCGCGATCTCCTTCTCGGCGTTCTTCAGCCGGGTCAGGACGTCCTCGATGCGGCCCGGCAGCTGGTCCGAGGGCACCTTGAAGGTGTTCGCCAGCTGCGAGACCAGCAGCTGCTCCTTGCGGACGTACTTCAGCGCGTCCGAACCGACCAACGCCTCGACGCGGTGCACGCCCGAGCCGATGGAGGCGTCGGAGACCAGCTTGACCAGGCCGAGCTGGCCGATCCGGTCGACGTGCGTGCCACCGCACAGCTCACGGGAGTACTCGCCCATGTCGACCACGCGGACGTCGTTGCCGTACTTCTCGCCGAACAGCGCGACCGCGCCGAGTTCGAGGGCCTTGTCCTTGGTCGTGGTGAAGCTGTTCACCTCGACGTTGGTCTGCAGGTAGTCGTTGACCTCCTGCTCGACCTCGGTCAGCACGTCCGCCGACACCGAGCCGGGCGTGGTGAAGTCGAACCGCATCCGGCCCGGCGAGTTCAGCGAGCCCGCCTGCGCCGCGCGCTTGCCGTACGCGCCGCGGACGGCCGCGTGCACCAGGTGCGTCGCGGAGTGCGAGCGCTCGATGGACAGCCGGCGGTGCGCGTCGACCGAACCGGTGAGCCTGGTGTCCAGGCCGACCTCGCCGTCGACGACCTCGACGCGGTGCACGAACAGGCCCGGCACGACCTTCTGGACGTCCAGGACCTTCAGCTCGACGCCGTCGCCGAGGAGGACACCGGTGTCGGCGACCTGACCGCCGCTCTCGGCGTAGAACGGCGTCCGGTCGAGGACGAGCTCGGCCTTCTTGCCCGCGGAGACGCTGCGGACCGGCTGCCCGTCTTCGAGCAGCGCGACGACCTTCGCCTCGGCCTGCAGGTCGGTGTAGCCGAGGAACTCGGTCTCGCCGTGCTGCTCCAGGACCTTCCGGTACTCGGAGAGGTCGCCGTGGCCGGTCTTGCGGGCCGCCGCGTCCGCCTTCGCGCGCTTGCGCTGCTCGTCCATGAGCGTGCGGAAGCCCGCTTCGTCGACCGTCAGGCCCTGCTCGGCCGCCATTTCGAGGGTGAGGTCGATCGGGAAGCCGTAGGTGTCGTGCAGCTGGAACGCCTTGTCGCCGGCCAGGACGTCACCGCCGCCGCGCTTGGTCTCCTCGGCCGCGAGGTCGAAGATGCGCGAGCCGCTGGTGAGCGTCGAGAGGAAGGCTTCCTCTTCGATCCGGACGACCTCGTTGATGCGGTCGAAGCCGGAGACCAGCTCGGGGTAGGTCGGGCCCATGGTGTCGCGGACGACCTTCGCGAACTCCTGCAGCACCGGCTCCTGCACGCCCAGCAGCCGCGTGGAGCGGATGATGCGGCGCAGCAGGCGGCGCAGCACGTAGCCGCGGCCGTCGTTGCCCGGGGTGACGCCGTCGCCGATCAGCATGACGCCGGTGCGGGCGTGGTCGGCGATGACGCGGAAGCGGACGTCGTCGGCGTGGTTGCCGCCGTAGCGGCGGCCCGAGAACTCCTCCGCGCGGCCGATGACCGGGCGCACGAGGTCGGTCTCGTAGACGTTCTCGACGCCCTGCAGGATCGTCGCGACGCGCTCGACGCCCATGCCGGTGTCGATGTTCTTCTTCGGCAGCTCGCCGATCGGCGGGTGGCCCAGCTTCGGGCTCAGGTCGCCGCGGACGTCCTGCATGAAGACGAGGTTCCAGATCTCGATGTAGCGGTCCTCGTCGGCGACCGGGCCGCCCTCGCGGCCGTACGCCGGGCCGCGGTCGTAGTAGATCTCCGAGCAGGGACCGCCGGGACCGGGCACGCCCATGTCCCAGTAGTTGTCCTTGCCGTCGCGGGCCTGGATGCGCTCGCCGGGCAGGCCGGTGAGCTTGCGCCACAGGCCGGCCGCCTCGGAGTCGTCGTTGTAGACGGTCGCCCAGATGCGGTCGGGGTCGAGGCCGAAGCCGCCTTCGCTCTGCGGCTTGGTGATCAGCTCCCAGGCCGCCTCGATGGCGCCTTCCTTGAAGTAGTCGCCGAACGAGAAGTTGCCGGCCATCTGGAAGAAGGTGTTGTGCCGGGTGGTCTTGCCGACCTCGTCGATGTCCGGCGTGCGCACGCACTTCTGCACGGAGGTCGCGCGCGGGTACGGCGGCGGCGCCTCACCGAGGAAGTACGGCTTGAACTGCACCATGCCGGCGTTGACGAACAGCAGGTTGGGGTCGTCGAGGATCAGCGGCGCGCTGGGCACGCGCGTGTGGCCGCGGCCTTCGAAATGGCGCAGGAAACGATCGGTGATTTCGTGTGTGTCCACGGGTCAGTCCTTGTAGCTGTGGTTCGGAACGGGGTCGGCGGCTTCGGTCCGGCGAAGGGATTCCGGGCAGGCCCGGATCAGCCCTCCGCCCGGCGAGCTCGCCGGACCGGGCGCCGGGCCGCGGCGGCGTGCCGGCCCTCGGCGCGGGGCGCGCTCACGCCCGTCCGCTCCTCGACCATGTCGTGCAGCTCCTGTTCCCGTTCGTTCATGCCCGCGCGCACCTCGGCGCCGAACGAACCCACGGCGCCCGCCAGCTCGCGCACGGCGTCCCCCAGGTTCGATGCTAACCCGGCCGGAGTGGCCTGACGAGCCGTTTCGGCGGCCTTGCGGGAGAGCGCGACCCCGGCGACGACACCGACACCGAGCCAGAACAGCCGCTTCATTTGCCGGCCTTCCTGGCGGCCTTCAGGGCGCTCTTCTTCTTGCGCGCCTTGATCGCCTTGCTGAGCCCGTAGGACAGGGCTGCGGTCTTGACCAGCGGGCCGCCGAGGGTCGCGGTGAAGACGGAGGTGAGCGCGGAGACGTTGCCGGTGACCGCCTGCGCGTTCGCGGTGATCCCGTCGACCCGCTCGAGCTGGGTGTTGACGTGCGTGATGGTCTCGTTCGCGCCGATCAGCAGCGGGTCGGTGTTGCTGTTGGTGCGCTCGATCGCCTCGGTGGCCGCGTCCAGCGTCTTGCCGAGCTTGATCAGCGGGATCGCCAGCAGGACGACCAGCACCACGAATGCTCCTGCGGCGATCAACGCGGCGATCTGCCCTGCCGACACGGGCCCTCCTCGGTTCAGGGGTCGGGATGCCGGTTGAGATTACCGCTTGGGCCGGTCCCCGACCGTGTCACCCCGCCGGGCCCGGAAAACGGCTCGTTCCGGCCGCGCAAGCCGCGCTGTGGCCGGCCTGGCCGGGTCGCCGGGGTCGGCGGGGTTGGCCTGGTCGGGTCGACCCGGCCTTGCGGGTCGGCCCGGCGGCGCGGCCCCGGCGGCGCGGCCCGGCGAGGCGGCCCGGCGAGGCGGCGCGGTCAGCGCCTGCCGGCAGGGTCGACAACGGGGAGGCCCCGGCGGCCCTGGTCTGCCGCACGGAGCGCCCCAATGTGGCCTTGGTTGCGCTCAACGCACCCAAGGTGGCCTTCGGTGCGTTGAACGCACCGAAGGCCACATTGGGGCGCTTGGGGGACGGGTCAAGAACCCTTCAGGACCGCCCGGTAGAGCGCCGCCATGTCCTCGTCGCCGTGCCCGGCCGCGACCGCCGCCTCCAGGTGGGCCAGGACCGCCCGCGCCCCCGCCACGTCGACCTCGTCGCCCGCGGCCTCCACCACCAGCCGGGCGTCCTTCGCCGCCAAGCCCGCGGGGAACGCCGGCGGGAACTCGCCGGCCAGCATCGCGCCGCCTTTCACGTGCGCGTAGCCGACGTCCAGGCCGCCGCCCTTGATCGTCTCCAGGAACAGCGCCGGGTCCAGGCCCAGGGCGCGGGCCAGGCCGAGGCTCTCCGCCGTCGCGTTCGTCAGCGCCAGCACCCACGCGTTCATCACCAGCTTCAACCGGCTGCCCCGCCCCGCCGAGCCGAGCCAGATCGTGCGCATGCCGACCGCGTCGAACACCGGCGTCGCCGCCGGGCGGGCCTCCTCGGGGCCCGAGCCCAGCACCAGCAGCTGCGCCTGCTCCGCCGGCTGCCGCGTGCCGAGCACCGGCGCGTCGACGAACACCACGCCCGCTTTCTCCGCCATCGCCGCGAGGCGGTCCGTCCAGTCGAGACCGACCGTGCTCATCTGCAGCCACAACATCCCCGAAGCAGGCGAAGCGGCTTCGAACGCCGAAGCGACGGCGGGACCGTCGGCCAGCATCGTCACGAGGACGTCCGCGCCGTCGGCCGCCTCGGCCGCGGAACCGGCCACGGCCGCGACGTCGGACAGCGGTTCGGCCTTGGCCCGGGTCCGGTTCCAGACCCGGACGTCGAGGCCCGCCTTGGCGATGTTGGCCGCCATCGGGGCGCCCATGATCCCGGTTCCGAGAAACGCGACAGTCATGCCGCCATCGTCGCGGAGACCCACCGCCGCCGCGCGCTCAGTAGTCGCCGAGCAGGCAGAAGGGATGCCCCGCCGGATCGGCGTAGACGCGCCAGCCGCGGCCGCCGAGGTCGGGATCGAGCAGCCGGCCACCGTGCGCGAGGACGACCCGGTGCGACTCCCGGAAGTCGTCGACCTCGAAGTCGAGGTGGAACTGCTGCGGAAAAGCGGGATCGGGCCAGCTCGGCGGCCGGTGGTCCGGGGCCCGCTGGAAGCCGAGGACCACGCCGTCCACGTGCAGGGTCGAGAAGTCTTCGTCGACGCGCCACCGCGGGTCGGGCCGGTCGACGTCACCGCCGATCAGGGCCTGGTAGAAGCGGGCGAGCACAAGGGGTTCCGGACAGTCCAGGACGATGCACTGCAGCGTCGCGGGCACGGGCACGCCTCCTGCGGTCGTGGGGCCCTAGCCGGACAGGGCCGCCTGGAGGGGCAAAGTTTACGAATCCGGATGATCTTGGCCACCCCGGGCCGGACAGCGGGCGAACGGCGTTCAACGCGGAGTGCGGCGCCCCTTACCCGGCGCGGTGTGCCGGCCTCGCGCGGCCGGCGCGGGGTGGGGCCGCGGCGGCGCAGCAGCCAACCCCGGGCAGCCACGCAGCACCGCCCAAGCGCCCACCGAACGCCCGGCCCCGCACCCCTACTGCCCGCGGATCGTCCTCCGCAACTTCGGCACCCGCTCGGCCAGCGTCCGCTCGGCGCCGCGCTGGCTGGGCTCGTAGTAATCACGTCCCACCAGCTCGTCCGGTGGGTACTGCTGCGCCAGCACGCCCTCCGGCACGTTGTGCGGGTACCGGTAGCCCTGCGCGTTGCCCAGCTTCTTCGCCCCCGCGTAGTGCCCGTCGCGCAGGTGTGGTGGCACCGTTCCCGCCAGGCCCGCCCGGACGTCCGCCAGTGCCGCGTCGATCCCCTTGATCACCGCGTTGGACTTGGGTGCCGTGGCCAGGTGGACCGTCGCCTGGGCGAGCGCCAGCCTGCCCTCCGGCATGCCGATGAACTGCACCGCGTGCGCCGCCGCGATCGCCGACTGCAGGGCCGTCGGGTCGGCCATCCCGATGTCCTCGCTGGCGTGCACCACCAGCCGCCGGGCGAGGAACCTCGGGTCTTCGCCCGCCTCGATCATGCGGGCCAGGTAGTGCAGCGCGGCGTCCACATCGGACCCGCGGATCGACTTGATGAACGCGCTGATCACGTCGTAGTGCTGGTCGCCGTCGCGGTCGTAGCGGACCGCTGCCTTGTCTACTGTGGACTCGACGATCGCCAGGTCGATCGTCTTCGCCTCGGTGGCCGACGCCGCGTCCGCCGCCGCCTCCAGCGCCGTGAGCGCGCGGCGCGCGTCCCCGCCCGCGAGGCGGACCAGGTGTGCCCGGGCGTCCTCGGTCAGCGCCAGCTCGCCGCCGAGGCCGCGCTCGTCGGCCAGCGCGCGCTCGATCAGCGCCGTGATGTCCGCGTCGGTCAGCGGGCGCAGCTGCAGCACCAACGACCGCGACAGCAGCGGCGACACGACCGAGAACGACGGGTTCTCGGTGGTCGCCGCGACCAGCAGCACCGTGCGGTCCTCGACCGCGCCGAGCAGCGCGTCCTGCTGGGTCTTGGAGAACCGGTGCACCTCGTCGATGAACAGGACCGTGTTCTCGGTGTTGTACTGGCGCCGCCGCCGCGCCTCCTCGATGACCCCGCGGACCTCCTTGACCCCCGCCGAAAGCGCCGACATCGCGACGAACCGGCGGCCGGTCGCGATCGAGACCAGGTTGGCCAGCGTCGTCTTGCCCGTGCCCGGCGGGCCGTACAGCAGCACCGACGCCGGCGCGGCGCCTTCCACCAGCCGCCGCAGCGGGGCCCCTTCGCGCAGCAGGTGCTGCTGCCCCACGACCTCGTCGAGCGTGCGCGGCCGCATCCGCACCGCCAGCGGCGAACTGGCCGGGTCCGCCTGCGGTTCCGCGCCCGCGTTCGACCCCGTGCGCTCCGGTGGGGGCGCCACGTCGGTGTTCACCGTGAAGAGCTCGTCCTGTCCTGCCACACCGATGACGTTAACCGAACCCACCGACAGAACCGCTTGCCCCGGCCCCCACCTCGGCGCTACCGTCGTGTTGACTGGTTGACCGAAAGTGCGATTCCAGTCAACAAGTCAAATGCTCAACGAAACCGCAGGTGGAGACGCATGAGCCATCCCAACCGCGAACGTGCCGACCGGATCCTGGACGCGGCGGGCGAGCTGCTGCTGCGCATGGGTTACCGCAAGGTGGCGATCGACGACATCGCGCGCGCGGTCGGCATCGGCAAGGGCACCGTCTACCTGCACTGGCGCAACAAGGAGCTGCTGTTCCAGGCGTTGATGATGCGGGAGTCGGCCGACCTGACCGACGAGCTGCTGGCCATGATCCAGGCCGACCCGGCGATGATCCTGCCCCACCGGATGATCCCGGCGTCGTTCCTGATCACCCACCGCCGTCCGCTGGTGATGGCCATGCTGCGCGGCAACGCCGAAATGTTCGGCTCGCTCGGCGACCTCGCCTTGCGGAAGCAGCAGAGCGAGCTGAGCGTGCACTTCGAGGAAGCGATGCTGCGGCGGGGGCTCATCCGCACGGACGTCCCGCACGTGAGCTACGCGCTGCAGGCCGCGACCCTCGGCTTCTACGTCGGTGACACGGTTTCGCACGAGTTCGAGGGCATTCCCCTGGAAGAACGGGCGGATGTCCTCGCGCACCTGATCCGCACCGCGTTCGAGCCGCCCGGGGAGCCCGATCCCGGCGCGGTCGCGGAAGTGGCGGCGGAGCTGAGCTCGACGCTCGAGGAGCTCGTCAAGGGCTTCCGGAACGGGATCTACGCACACGATCCCACCAAGGCACCCGGCTGATCCCGGGGCAACCTAGGAAAAGGGGCGGAAATGACCACCACACTGGCCGACACCTGGGGACTCCACGAGGCCCAGTTCTGGCTGCGGGGGAAGCAACCGGAAAAACCGATCGAGTTCGCCGCGGAGCTCGGGATGTGGCACGTCTACGGGCATTCGGAGATCGAGGCGATCCTCCGCGACCCGGGGACGTTCTCGTCCGACACCTCGCGGCTGGTCCCCAAGGACCTGATGCCGGACGGCGAGCAGGACATGGCGACGGGCAGCATCCTGCAGCTGGATCCCCCGCTGCACAACAAGATGCGCAAGCTCGTCAGCCGCGCGTTCACGCCGAAGGTCGTGGCGGACCTCGAGCCGCGGATCGCCACGATCACCCGCGAGCTGCTGGACGCGATCCCGGCCGGCGACCGGCTGGAGCTGGTCGAGGACCTCGCCTACCCGCTGCCGGTGATCGTCATCGCCGAGCTGCTGGGCGTCCCGGCGAGCGACCGGAACCTGTTCAAGGGCTGGGTGGACAAGATGTTCGAGTCCACCGACCAGGTTTCGCTGGTGGAGAAGAACGAAAAGCAGGACGCGGCGATCAAGGCGTCCCTGGAGGGCCAGAAAGCGCTTGCCGACTACCTCGGCGTGCACGTCGACGAGCGGCGCAAGCAGCCGCGGGAAGACCTGCTGACGAAGCTGGTCGAGGCCGAGCTGGACGGCGAACGCCTGTCCCGCTCGGAGGTCGTCAACTTCGCGAACATCCTGCTGCTGGCCGGCCACATCACCACGACGATGCTGCTCGGCAACGTGGTGCTGTGCCTCGACACGCACCGGGAGTGGGACACGCGGGTGCGCGCCGACCGCTCGCTCGTGCCGGCGGCGATCGAGGAGTCGCTGCGGTACCTCACGCCGTTCGCGGCGGCGGCCCGCACGACCACGCGCGAAACGGAAGTCGCCGGCGTCACCGTGCCGGCCGACCAGATGCTGCTCCTGTGGCTGGCGGCGGCCAACCGCGACGAGCGGGTGTTCCGCGACCCGGACACGTTCGACCCGCTGCGCGCGGAGAACCCGCACCTGGCGTTCGGCCGCGGGATCCACTTCTGCATCGGCGCGCCGCTCGCCCGGCTGGAGGGCCGGGTGGCGCTGAACATCCTGTTCGACCGCTACCCGGTGCTGCGCACGATCCCGGGTGAGCCGCCGAAGTTCCAGGTCAACCCCAACATGACGGGGGTGCGCGAGCTGGCGCTCACCACGGTGTAGCGCGGTTGCGCCCTGGGCGAAATCCCTCGCCCGGGGCGCTCGCCGTGCCCGATGGTGGACCGGTGAACGTGGCGGTGCTGTCGGACATCCACGGGGTCCTCCCCGCGCTGGAGGCGGTCCTGGCGGAGCCGGACGTCCAGGCGGCGGAGAAGATCGTGCTGCTCGGCGACCTGCTCGCCGGGCCGCTGCCCGTGGAGACGCTGGAGCGGCTCCAGGCCCTCGGCGAACGCGCGGTGTGGGTGCGCGGCAACGCCGACCGCGAGCTGGCCGAATGGGCGCGCACCGGCGGCTCGGCGGTCCCGGACCCGATCGTCGGGTGGGCGGCGCGGCAGCTGCGTCCGGCCGACCTCCCGGTGCTCGACGCACTGCCGTTGACGGTGACGCTGGACGGCGTCCTGTTCTGCCACGCGACACCGCGCAACGACACCGAGATCGTGCTCGTCGACTCCGCGGTGGAGCGCTGGGCGGAGGTCCTGGCCGGCGTGACCGAGCCGACGGTCGTCTGCGGGCACACGCACATGCCGTTCGTGCGGCTCGTCGACCGTCGGCTGGTGGTGAACCCCGGCAGCGTCGGAATGCCGTACGGGGCAAGGGGCGCGCACTGGGCACTGCTCGGCGACGGCGGAGACGTCCGGCTGCGGCGCACGGAGTACGACGCCGAGGCGGCGTGCCGGTACCTGGTGTCGCGGTCGGCGTATCCCGGCATCGAGGAGTGGGCGGACTTCTTCGTCCGCAACCCGGCTTCGGACGTGGAAGCGCTGCGGGTGTTCAGCGGGCGCGGAACGAGTTCCACATGATGACGGCGGCGTAGGGCAGGAATTCGCGGCCACGGCGCCAGAGCCACGGAATTCCCTTGAGCACCAGCCACCCCAGGTGTCCCGTGGTGCTCGGCTGGACACCGCCACTGCAGGTGAGGCTCACCGGTTCGGGCACGGCGAACCCGGCTTCGGCGAGCAGCTCGGTGAAGCCGTTCGCGAGCAAGCGGTGCCCCAGTTCGGAGGGGTGCAGCCGATCGACGCTCCAGGAGGCGAGGTCGTAAGCGCCGGGCAGCCCCGCGAGATCGAGACAGGGCACGCGTTCACGGGCGACGACGTCATCGATGGCGGCGTTGAGCTCGGCAACGCGGGCACTGAGGGCCCGCTTGAGTGAAGCGGGCAGCCGGAAGACCTTGCTGTGGTCGTGGAAGCGGACGGCCAGCACGGTGGTCCCGGTTTCCCGCAGGCGCCGGACGACATCGGCGAGATCGGCCGCAACGCGCGAGGCGTCGAAGTCCGGCCGAAGGGTGTCGTTCATCCCGGCGACGAGAAGGGCAACGTCAGGCCGGTGGGCAACGGCGGCGGGCACCTGTTCGGTGAGCACACAGCGCATCCGAGCCCCGGCAAAGGAGGGGTTGAGGTAGCCACTCCCCGGAACCCCGAGCGCGGCCGCAACCAGCGGACCAACACCACGCCAGCCGGCGCGCCGCGGCAGGGGATCACCGAGCCCAACGGCGGTGGAGTCACCAAGGACGGCAAGGCGCCGGACTCGCCTGCGAGGGGCTTCGGGAGGCTCGGGCCGGGGAGTGACATCGACGCTCATCACGGTCACGCCCAAGACGATCGGCCACCCAGGCTCACACCCGGTGAGAGAGAGGTAACGCGCCCGCGACACGAGGCCTAATTCTTGACACCCACCTCACAGCCCATCCAACGCACCGAAGGCCACATTCGGTGCGTCCAACGCACCGAAGGCCACATTCGGTGCGTCCAACGCACCGAAGGCCACATTGGGTGCGTTGAGCGCACCGAAGGCCACATTGGGGCGCTCGGGCTCGAACCCTCCGGCCACCCCACGCCCGCCCGGCCACACCAGGCCCTCCCGGCCACACCCCCCTGCCGACCCGATACGCAGCCGCATCAGCGGCCGGCAGGCCGGGTCAAGGCACGCTTTCCCGCCTTGACGCGGTCTGACGGCCGTTGAACAATCAGGCGTTCGGGCCGGCGGGAGAACCCGGCAGAAGCAACACCGAGCCGCAACACCTCACCGAAAAGCGGGATAAAAAGCGAGATCGGCATGCGGCCCCAACCGAGCCGCCAAACCGGCAGCAACCCGCGCCGCAAACTCCGAAACCGCCATCATCCGGACATATCCGGCATGCTTGGCCAAATCCCGCCACCAGGTCACAAAAGCCGCCTCCCGGCTGACCGGAGCAGCATGCCGCGACAGGTTCAGCGACTCCAGCTCCTCCCCCGTGATCAGCCAGACCCGCAGCAGCTCACTGGCCGTCAGATGCCCGGCAAGAACCTCATCGTCGGCAAAGGCAGGCCAAACCCCGACCACCTCGGCCCGCCAAGCCGCGATCATCGCCTCACTCATCCCCGCCGGCAGCGCGAGCGCATCAGGCCAGCTCGCGAACGGCAACCGCAGGTGAGCGGCGTCGACCAGAGCCGACCGGACCCGGCCGTGCTCGAAGTCCAGGAACCGGACCCCCTGCCCCGTCACCAGGTTGTTGTCCGGGCTCAGCTCCACCGGGCTGAACGCCCGGAACCCCGCCGCCCGTGACTGCTCGACCGCCGCCGTCACCTGTGCGAGCACCTCGTCCGGCACCGGGATGCCCAGCCGCTTCTGGATCAGCGACGGCACCCGCGCGCACAACGCGTCGACGCCGTCCGAGTCGCTCTTCGCGGGGCCGCCCAGGCGCCGCAGCAGCGCGTTGAAGTCCGCCTCGCGGCCCGCGGTGCTCGCGTGCAGCCGGCCCAGCGACCGGGCCCAGGACAGCAAGGCCCGCTCGGCCGCGCAGGAGTCGCGCGCGTAGAGCTTGTCCTCCAGCGTCGGCGTGCGGCCGAGGTCCTCCAGCACGAGCACGCGGTCGCGGCCGTCGTGGGCCACCAGCTCCGGGCACATCCGCTCGTCCGGGGCCAGCGCGGTGAACAGCTGGTAGCTGACCGCCTCCTGGGCGAACGGGTCGGCGCCGGACTCCGGCCGCTCCGGGTAGTGCTTGATGACGAGCGTGCGCGGCAGCGCGAACGACGACACCACCCGCGCGCGGACCACCGTGGCCGGCCCGCTCCCCGCCAGGTCCTCGGGCCCGACCAGGGTGATCGCGCTGCCGAACCGGCGTGAAAGAACGGACTCGCCCGCCGTGACCGCCGCGGCGAGGGCAAGCTGCTCGGCTCCTGCCCCGACTCCAGCGTCGCCGGCGGAGGAGGTGTCGACTGTCATTGTCACCGACCCTACTCGTGACTGAGCAACCATGACTACTGACATCCGGACAAGAAAGGGCATCTCACCCGTAGACGAGTTACCCGCGTGAAAGCGGACGCATTCCCACGGGTGAACGTTGCCCATTTCGGCGCACGATCAACACAATGGCGGCTGCTGCAACGATTCCGAGAAGGTTGACCAGCAGCTGACCGACGGACTGGAGACACCGGCTCCACTCCCCCGCCACGGCCGCGACGACCGCGTAGCCCGCTGCCGGCACCGTGGTCACGGAGATGAAGACACCCACCAGCGCGGCGGACTTCGCCGAGGTCATGGCGAGCATCCCGGCGGCGCCGGCGAGCATCGCGACGACCAGGGACGGCACGCCGACGGAGAAGACGAAGTCGACCTCGTTGTGCTGCTTCAGCTCGAACGCCTTCTCCCCGAAGACGTCGGTGACGCGGACGAGCAGCGCGCCACCCAGGGTGACCGTCATCGCCACCGGGAAGCCGGCGCACAGCGCGACCGCCGCCTGCCGGACCAGCTGCCAGTGCCGCAGCACCAGGCCGACGGCGAGCGCGGCCAGCGGCCCGAACTCCGGCCCGACGACCATCGCGCCGACGATCGTCACCGCGGAGTCGGTGAGCACGCCGACGGCCGCGAGCAGGCAGGCGATGGTGAGGAACGCCAGGAACGTCACGTTCAGCCGCGACTCCTCACCCGTGCGGCCGAGCAGTTCCTGCCACACGACAGCGTCCGCCGCTTCGCCCGGCGCCGCCTCTTCCGCCTTGTCGGCGGCGTCGGACAGCGCGGTGTCGAGTGCTTCGAGCGTGATCCCGCCGGTGTGGTCGAGGTCGAGCACGCACAGCGCGTCGACGATCTCGTCCGCCGCCTCGCGGGCGATGTCGGCCTCGACCAGGTCTCCCGCGGGGTCCACGGCGGCACCGCGGTGCACGATGAGGTGCGCGGTGCCGGCGTGGGCCCGCAGGATGTCGAGCGCTTCGGCGGTCTTGTCCGGCGGGCACACGGCCCTCAGGTGCAGCACTAGTTCTGCGGGGCGGCGGCCGGTTTCGCGTCGATCCCGGCCTCCTTGCGCTGCTGCGCGGTGATCGGCGCCGGCGCCGCGGTCAGCGGGTCGTAGCCGCCGCCGGTCTTCGGGAACGCGATCACGTCACGCAGCGAGTCGGCCTTGGCCAGCAGCATGACGATGCGGTCCCAGCCGAACGCGATGCCGCCGTGCGGCGGGGGGCCGAACTGGAAGGCGTCGAGCAGGAAGCCGAACTTCTCCTGCGCCTCCTCCTCGCCGAGGCCCATCAGGTTGAAGACGCGCTTCTGGACGTCGCCGCGGTGGATACGGATCGAGCCGCCGCCGATCTCGTTGCCGTTGCAGACGATGTCGTAGGCGTAGGCCAGGGCGTTGCCCGGGTCCTGCTCGAACTTGTCGATCCACTCCGGGGTCGGCGAGGTGAACGCGTGGTGCACCGCGGTCCACTTGCCGGAGCCGACCGCGACGTCGTCGCCGATGTCCTCGACCGGCGCGAACAGCGGCGCGTCGACGACCCACACGAACGACCAGGCGTTCTCGTCGATGAGGCCGAGGCGCTTGCCGATCTCGTCGCGCGCGGCGCCGAGCAGCGGCTGCGTCGACGCGGCCTTGCCCGCGGAGAAGAAGATGCAGTCGCCCGGCTTGGCGCCCGCCGCGGCGGCGACGTTCTCGCGCTCGGTCTCGGACAGGTTCTTGGCGACCGGGCCGCCGAGCGTGCCGTCTTCGTTGACCAGGATGTACGCGAGGCCGCGGGCGCCGCGCTGCTTCGCCCACTCCTGCCACGCGTCGAGCTGACGCCGCGGCTGGTCGGCGCCGCCCGCCATGACGACCGCGCCGACGTACGGGGCCTGGAACACGCGGAACGGCGTGTCGGCGAAGAACTCCGTCATGTCGGTGATCTCGAGGTCGAAGCGCAGGTCCGGCTTGTCCGAGCCGTACTTGGCCATCGCCTCGTGGTAGGTGATGCGCGGGATGGGCCGCGGGATCTCGTGGCCGATCAGCTTCCACAGCGCGGAGACGATGTCCTCGCCGAGCGCGATGACGTCGTCCTGCTCGACGAAGCTCATCTCGATGTCGAGCTGGGTGAACTCGGGCTGCCGGTCGGCGCGGAAGTCTTCGTCGCGGTAGCAGCGGGCGATCTGGTAGTAGCGCTCCATGCCGCCGACCATGAGCAGCTGCTTGAACAGCTGCGGCGACTGCGGCAGCGCGTACCAGGAGCCGGGCTTGAGCCGGGCCGGAACCAGGAAGTCGCGCGCGCCCTCGGGCGTCGAGCGGGTCATCGTCGGGGTCTCGATCTCGACGAAGTCCTGGGCGTGCAGCACCTCGCGCGCGGCGCGGCTGACCTCGCTGCGCAGCCGCATGGCCGCGGCCGGGCCGCTGCGGCGCAGGTCGAGGTAGCGGTGCTTGAGCCGGACCTCTTCGCCGACGTCGACGCGGTCGTCGATCGGGAACGGCAGCGGCGCGGACTCGGAGAGCACGTCGAGCTCGGTCGCGAGGACCTCGATCTCGCCGGTGGGGATCTCGGCGTTGGCGTTGCCCTCGGGGCGCTGCGCGACCTCGCCGACGATCTTCACGCAGAACTCGGAGCGCAGCGCGTGGGCGCGCTCGGCCATCTCGCCTTCGCGGAAGACGACCTGGGCGACGCCGCTGGCGTCGCGGAGGTCGATGAAGATGACGCCGCCGTGATCGCGCCGCCGGGCCACCCATCCGGTGAGGGTGACGGTCTGTCCGGCCTGCCCGGCACGCAGGGTGCCGGCGTTGTGAGTGCGGAGCACTGCGACTGCTCTCCTTCGACATGGGTGGTTCTCGCCGTTGAGAAGGCTAACGAACAGCCCAGCGTACGACGTCGGCAGGCTTGGCTTGCGCAGTGGTCAGAGGACGTACTTGGGCCGGGTCTCCAGCGCCGCGACCAGGCGGTGGGCCTGGGCCAGGTAGGCCGCCACCTGGTAGATGCGCCCGCCCGGGTGCGCCACCAGCCAGCTCGCCGCCGCGGACGCGGAGGCGAAGAACGGCTGGCCCGCGCAGGCCATCGCGTCGACGCCGTCCAGCCCGAACCCGAGGTCGACCGCCGCGACCACCGCCGTCGGCGGGTCGACCAGCAGGATCGCCTGCGACACCAGTTCGACGCGGATGCGTGTCCCGGTGACCGGGCAGACGGACGCGGCGTGGACGCGCTCGCCGGTCGCGATGGCGAGCAGGAACATGTCGACGGTGCCGTCCGGGCCCGCGCCGAGGGTGCCCTCGGCCGGCTCGAGGCGGTGGTGGGCGCCGCGGGGCGCCGGGCCGGTCGAGACGAGGTCGCGGTGCAGGGTGAACCCGATCAGCTCGACGAGCCGCCGGGCTTCCGCGGGGGCGACGCCGACGGTCGCGGCGAGCCGGTCGACGCCCACCGGGTGCCGGCCGGCCCGGGTCAGCTTCAGCGCGGCCCAGGCGAGCCGGGCAGCCGCGACACGGTCGGTCTGCGGGGTCGTCAACGTCCGGCTCCTTCCGGGATCGATCCCTTCGACGTTAGGCGCCGGTGACGTGCGACGACAACGACACGATCGGACATTTTGCCGCAAACCGAAGACACAGGGCCGGGAACGCCCCGAACGGCCCAGTACGTCACCCGGTGGGTCCACAGAGGACCGGCACCCGCAGCAGCTCCGCCGGTCACTCCACACGCAACTCCCCCAGGCGTCACAGCAGGCGCAACTGCTCCGCGGGCGCCGCCGCAACCGCCGGCAGCTCCGGGCCCCGTGCGTCGAACCCGCTCTGCCGATCCAGGCCGTGCCGCCGCAACAACGGCCCCACCCGCTCCGCCAGCCCCTCCCGATACGCCTTCCGCACGTAACTGCCCCGCGCGTACAGCTCCCGGTACCGCGGAACCAGCTCCGGGTGCGTGCCCGCCAGCCAGCGGCCGAACCACTCGCGCGCCCCGGGGCGCAGGTGGAGCGCGAACGCCGTCACGCTCGTCGCGCCCACGTCGGCGAGCCGGGCGAACAGCGCGTCCAGGGCCTCCTCCGAATCGGTCAGCCACGGCAGCACCGGCGCCACCAGCACCGAGCACGGCAGCCCGGCCTCGCGGGCCTTGCGGACCAGCTCCAGCCGCGCCCGCGGGCTCGGCGTGCCCGGCTCGAGGCGGTGCTGCAGCTCCTCGTCGAGCAGCGCGATCGACACCGCGAGCCCGACCGGCACGTCGCGGGCGACGTCGCGCAGCAGCGGCAGGTCCCGGGCCAGGACCGTGCCCTTCGTCAGCACCGACAGCGGCGTGCCGGACCGGGCCAGCGCCGTGATGATGCCCGGCATCAGCCGGTAGCGGCCCTCGGCACGCTGGTACGGGTCGGTGTTGGTGCCCATCGCGACGTGCTCGCGCCGCCACGACGGCTTCTTCAGCTGCGCGGCCAGCACCTGCGGGGCGTTGATCTTGACGACCACCTGGGTGTCGAAGTCGCGGCCGGCGTCGAAGTCGAGGTAGGTGTGGGTATTCCGGGCGAAGCAGTTGTGCGACACCATGCCGTCGGCCACGAAGTCGCCGGTGCCGGTGGTGATGTCGAACAGCGGCAGCTGCAGGCCCAGCGGCTCGATCGCCTCGACGCGGCGGCGGCTCGCGCCGATCACCGCGCCTTCCAGCGACCGCTTCCACGCCACCGCCGGGTTGCTCACGTGGAAGAACCGCAGCACCTCGCCGACGCCGCCGAGCAGGCGGACCTCTTGGCGCGTCGGGAACTTCGGCACCTCGTCGACCTGGTGGGCGAAGCCGAAGCGGGCGAGCGCGACGACGACGGCGTCGGCGATCTCGGGCTCGTCGTGCGCCACCGCGAGGACGCCGCGGCCGTAGTCGCCCGCGAGGTCGAAGACGCCGGCGAGGAACCCGCGCTGCCAGTGGGCGTCCGGGTCCGGCGGCACCTTGAGAAAGCCCACCGACGCCCCGAAGTCCGGCAGGTAGCGCAGGGCGCGCGCGGCGGCGTCCGGCTCGGCGGCGAACCCGCCGGAGCGCAGCATCCCGCACAGGTAGCCGGCCCGGTAGCCGAGCGTCTCGTCCGGCGTCGGCGCGAACCGGCCGACGCCGATCAGCTCGGTGCCCGGCTCCAGGTGCGGCCGCTGCGCGGCGCCGAACTTGCTGCCGGTGACGTGCTTCCAGCCCTTGCTGGTGAGGAACCGGTGATCGCCGCCGGCGACGAGCCGGGTGCCGTCTTCGAGGGTCACGCGGTAGGCCGCGCGCAGAGTCGTCCAGTGCGCTTCGACCCGGGTCGGCACCAGGCGCCGGGACGCACCGTGGCCGCGGGTGCCGTAGATCTCGTCGCCGACCTTCAGGTCGGACAACGCCTTCGTGCGGCCGTCGGCCATCAGGATCCGGGTGCCGCCTTCGAGGCAGTAGGTGCAGGCGTGGGAGCAGCCGCGGTAGGGGTTGACGGTCCAGCCGAAGGGCACGCCGGACCCGGCCGGCACCTTGTTCAGCACCGACCGCGCGTGCACCTCGTGAAAGGTGACGCCGTCGAATTCCGGTGACCGCACCGATCTCACCAGGCCCTCGAGCCCGGGCAGTGCCGGTTCACCCTCCCCTGTCCGCTGTCGATCCCATCGCACGACGCCAGTCGAACATATGTTCTAGACAGGTGTCAAACCGGTTCGGCCGGCCGGAAGAGGTAGTTGTTGGCGTGCAGGCAGATCCGGTGGACGGCGTGCCATCCGTTCCGCCAGGCGTACATGGTGTAGCCGCGCGCGGTGAGCCACTCCACGACGTCGTCCGGGGAGTAGGCGTAGCGGTCGGTGTGGCGGGCTTCGATCTCGATGAGCAACACCGGCCGGAACTTCTCGACGGTCTGCCGGCCGCCTTCGAGGACGTGCAGTTCCCCTCCTTCGACGTCGATCTTGACGAAGTCGAGCCGGGTGAGCCCGGCGTCCGCGCAGAGCCCGTCGAGGGTGCCGGTTTCGACGACCACGTCGACGTGGTAGCGGTACCCCGACGTGGAGCCCAGGCCCGTGGTGCCCGAAGCGAGGAAGGACCGGCTGGTGGCCGGACCGTAGGCGCCGAACGGAACCCGCATCACCGCCCGGCCCGGCTCGGCGCCCAGTGCCATGGTGTGGTGGACGACGTTGCGGCGCTCCCGCGCGCCCAGCACCCGCGACCACACCGGGTGCGAGAAGGGCAGCGGCTCGATGCTGTGCACCAGTCCCCCGGGCCCGGCCAGGTGGGACAGGGCCTGGCTGTACAGGCCGGCGGCCGATCCGACGTCCACGCACACGTCGCCGGCTCGGACCAGGCCGCGCAAAGACGGCAGTTCCGGGTCCAGGTAGGGCGTCCAGCGGGCGATCAGGTTCGCGGTCGCGGTGGTGAGGGCCGGTCGGGACATCGGGATCCCCCGGCGTGCGATGAGGGCGGGCATGCGCCCACCGTGCCGTCTTCGGACGTCGTCGGCATCGGCCCGTGGGCGTACTCCCGCGGGCGGTCACCGCGGCGGCTCGACCAGGCCCATCTCGTAGGCGATGATGACGAGGTGGACGCGGTCGCGGGCGGCCAGCTTGGTGAACAGGCGAGCCACGTGGGCTTTGGCGGTGGCCGCGCTGATGAACAGCTCGGCGGCGATCTCGTGGTTGGACCGGCCGCGGCCGACGAGGGTCAGGACCTCGCGTTCCCGGTCGGTGATCCCGTCGGTGGGGCGGCGTGGCCCGGCGGGCACGGCGGGCCGGCCGACGAAGTCGGCGATCAGGCGGCGGGTGATGCCGGGGGCGATGAGGGCGTCGCCGGTGGCGACCACGCGGATCGCGGCGAGGATGTCCTCCAGCGCCATGTCCTTGACGAGGAACCCGCCGGCGCCCGCGCGGAGGGCGCCGTAGACGTGTTCGTCCTCGTCGAACGTCGTGAGGATCAGCACGTGCGGTGGCTGGTTGCCGGTGGTGAGCCGCCGGGTGGCCTCGATGCCGTCCATGCCGGGCATCCGGATGTCCATCACCACCACGTCCGGCCGCGTGTCCGCCGCGAGCTCGACCGCTTCCGCGCCGGTGCCGGCCTCGCCGACGACGACGAGGTCGTCGTGGTCGGCGATGAGGACGCGCAGGCCGGTGCGGATCAGCGGCTGGTCGTCGGCCAGCAGGACCCGGATCGTCATCGGACACCCACCGGGACGGGGATCCGGGCGTTCACCCGGAAACCGCCGCCGGGGCGCGGTCCGGCGGTGAAGTCGCCGCGCAGCAAGGTGACTCGTTCGCGCATCCCGGCGAGCCCGTAGCCGATGCCTTGGGGGCCGCCGCGCCCGTCGTCGGTCACGTCGAGGACCAGTTCGTCGTCCAGCTGGTCGATGACCACCGCGCAGCGGTCGGTGCCGGCGTGGCGGACCACGTTGGTGACGGCCTCCTGGATGATCCGGAACGCCGACAGGTCGGCCTCCGGTGGCAGCGGACGCCGCTCGCCGCGCCATTGGACGTCGACCCGGACGCCGGCGTTCGCCGACCGCGCGACGAGGCCGTCGAGGTCGGCCAGCCCCACCGGCGCGGCGTCCGGTTCACCGGATGTGCGGAGTGCGCCGAGCATCCGGCGCAGCCCGGCCAGGGTGTCCCGGCCGGCGTCTTCGACCGCGCGCAGCGCGTCGCGGGCCTCCGCCGGCTGGGTGTCGATCACCCGGCCGGCCACCCCGGCCTGGATGGCGATGACACCCATGCTGTGCGCCACCATGTCGTGCAGTTCCCGGGCGATCCGCAGCCGCTCGGCCTGGACCGCCTCGGCCGCGATGTGCGCCCGCCGTGCCTCGGCGTTCTGCCGCCGCAGGCGGACCGTCGTGCCGGCCAGCCAGACGATGACGATCCCGGCGACGACCTGGACCGCGCTGGTCGCCGCGTAGCCGGGCCACAGCTCGAACGCCGTCCCCACGACGATCTGCGCCGCGAGCGCCGCGACCGCGGCGGCGGCCGACACCCGGGGGCTGCGGGCGGCGGCGAGGTAGGCCACCGCGAGATCGATGCCCAC
The DNA here is from genome assembly GCF_017308975.1 of Amycolatopsis sp. MtRt-6. GTDB lineage: Bacteria > Actinomycetota > Actinomycetes > Mycobacteriales > Pseudonocardiaceae > Amycolatopsis. Next base: position 252,257 of record NZ_JADWPD010000008.1, read on the forward strand.
GATCAGGAGGTACCGGATGTCGACCCGGAACTCCGGCAACGGCAGCGACGCCATGACGACCAGCTCGGCGAGCAGCACGCCCAGCGCGGGTCCCGGCCGCCGGGGCAGGACCAGCAGCGGCAGGGCCACGGCCGGCAGCGGCAGGGCGTAGGGCGAGCCACCGACCCGGGTCCAGCACAGCAGGAGCAGGGGCGACAGGGCGAGCGCCGACCAGGTCACCACCGCTCGGCCCCGCTCCGGCACTCGCCCACCCGGCCGGAGACGAGGGATGAGACGCATGGGGTGATCGTAAACAGCGCGCGGCCGTCGGGGCATCGGCTCACGGGCGTACGACCACGGGCCACCGGCGGCCGCGGGGATTGCGGTCGGCGGGCCGATGCCGCGGAACCCGCGCATCGGCAGCGTTGGCCCGGTGATCGACTACGACCTCAGTGCGAAGAGCCGCCGGCTGGCGGCCGTCCTCGCGACCCTCGCGGTGACCGTGACACCCCCGGCGTCCCCGGGAGCGGCCGCGTGGCCGGCTCCGGCCGGGGCCGCCGCCTGGCTCGCCGACAGCCGGCGGCTCCCGGATCCGGTCACCACCGATCCCGCCGGCGTGCACCGCTTCCTGGCCTCCGCCGGCGAGGCCGGGCGACGGGAACTCGCCGCCCGCTACCCGGGCGTCGTGGGTGCCTTGGACGGCGCGCCGCCGGAGCTGCGGTACACGGCCAACCGCGTCGCCATGCGCGCGGCCGGGCCACCGTACCGGGACCGGGCCGGGCAGTTCCTGCTGTTCGACCCGCGCGGCGACGGCCGGGTGGCGCAGGTGTTCGGCGACCTGGCCACCGCGGACCGGATCGCCGTGCTCGTGCCCGGGGCGGCCACCCGCGCGGACAACTTCTGGACCGGCGTCGGCGACCGGCGCTACCGGGCACCGGCCGTCCAGGCGGCCGGCCTGCACCGGTCCGCCACCGCGCTCGGCGCGGGCGGGACGCTGGCGGTGATCGCCTGGCTCGGCTACGACGCCCCCGACGGCGTCACCCTGTCCGCGGCCCGCGAGGACCTGGCCCAGGCGGGCGCGGTGGCCTTGCGGCGGTTCGTGTCCGGCCTCGTCGCCGTCCGTCCACAAGCTACGATCGCGCTGCTCGGGCACAGCTACGGGTCGACGGTGATCGGCCTCGCCGCCCCCGGCCTGCCCCGGCAGGTGACCGACCTCGCCGCCTTCGGCAGCCCCGGTATGGGCGTCGACGACGTGACCGGCCTGCACACCACCGCGCGCGTCTGGGCCGGCCAGGCCCGCGGCGACTGGATCCGCTGGGTCCCCGGTGTCCGGCTGCTCGGGCTCGGGCACGGCAGGAAGCCGGCCGACCCGGCGTTCGGTGCCCGGGTGTTCGCCACCGCGGACGTCATCGACCACGACCACTACCTCAGCCCCGGCACCGACTCCCTCGCCGCCCTGACCCGCATCGCGCTCGGCACCGATCCGGCACCCCGGCCGTGAACGCTGGGCCGACCGGGTGGCCTTCCGGCCGGTCCCTCAACCGGCTCCGCCCGGCCGGCGTGGGCGCGGTACCCGACCGGAAAGGCAGGATCGATGAACTCTCGAACCGCGAAGACCATGCTCGCCGCGACGCTGACAGCCGCCGGGCTGTCCGTCGCCCTGGCGTCCCCCGCGGCCGCGGCACCCGCTTACTGCTCCGCGTCGCAGTCCGGCAACGGGACGTCGGCCTACTGCTACGCGTCCGCGGCCGGCACGCAGTTCCGGGCCGTCGCCTATTGCCGGTACCTGACGCCGAGCGGCAGCTTCGACTACGCCAACTTCTACGGCGTCTGGCGGGTGCAGGGCGACCCCTACTACTCGACGGTGGCCTGCGGCGCCGGGTGGAGCTTCCTCAGCCCCAACGCCCAGGTGCGGTGAGGCGCTACGAAAAGCGTTCCAGGGCCCGGATCTTGTTGGTCGCGTCCAAGGCCGCCACCTTGTACGCCTCCGACAGGGTCGGGTAGTTGAACACCGCGTCGACCAGGTAGTCGACCGTGCCGCCACACCCCATCACCGCCTGTCCGATGTGGACCAGGTCGGTCGCGCCCGTGCCGAACACGTGGACGCCGAGGAGTTTCCGGTCCGCCGTGGACACCAGGAGCTTGAGCATGCCGTAGCTGTCACCCGTGATCTGACCGCGGGCCAGCTCGCGGTAGCGGGCGATCCCGACCTCGTACGGCACCGACGACGACGTCAGCTGGGCCTCGGTCGCGCCGACGTACGAAATCTCCGGGATCGTGTAGATGCCGATCGGCTGCAGCGCGCCCATCTCGTGCGCCGGCTCGCCGAACGCGTGGTACGCCGCGAGCCTGCCCTGGTCCATCGACGTCGCCGCCAGTGCCGGGAAGCCGATCACGTCGCCGACCGCGTAGATGTGCGGCACCGCCGTGCGGTAGTTCTCGTCGACCACCAGCCGGCCGCGCTCGTCCGCGCTCAGGCCCGCCGCCTCCAGGTTGAGCGCGCCGGTCATGCCCTGGCGGCCGGCGGAGTACATGACGCCGTCGGCGGGGATGCGCTTGCCGCTGACCAGCGTCGTGATGGTCGCGTGGTCGTTCACCGCCACGTCCGCGACCTTCTCGCCGAAGCGGAACGTGACACCGAGGTCGCGCAGCTGGAACTTGAGCGACTCGACGATCTCCGGGTCGCAGAAGTCGAGCATGTGGTCGCGCTGCTCGACCACGGTGACCCGCGAGCCGAGCGCGGCGAACATCGACGCGTACTCGATCCCGATCACCCCGGCGCCCACCACGACCAGCGACGACGGGATCTGCTCGAGCCGCAGGATCTCGTCGGAATCGAGCACGCGGGCGGCGTCGAAGTCGACCTGCTTCGGCCGCGCGGGCCGGGTGCCGGTGGCGATGACGACGTGGTCGGCCGACAGCGTCCGCCGGTCGCCGCGGTGGCGGCCTTCGACCAGCACGGTGTGCGGGTCGGTGAAGGAGCCGGTGCCGTCGACCAGGTCGACGTGGTTGCGCATCAGCTGCGCGCGCACGACCTGGACCTCGCGCCCGACCACGTGCTGGGTGCGCGCGAGCAGGTCGGCGATGGTGATGTCCTGCTTGACGCGGTAGCTGGCGCCGTAGAGCTCTCGCTGGTTCATGCCGGTCAGGTACAGCACGGCTTCGCGCAGCGTCTTGGACGGGATCGTGCCGGTGTTGACGCACACCCCGCCGACCATGTCGTGCCGGTCGACGACCGCCACTTTCTTGCCGAGCTTGGCCGCGGCGATCGCGGCCTTCTGCCCACCAGGACCCGAACCGATGACGATGAGGTCGTACTCGTGCTCGCTCACGACGTCGAGCCTGCGCACCCGGCGCTCCGGACGCAACCCCCCTCGCCGGCGAAGATCCGCGCGCAGCCCCGCCGAAGGGCTAGCGTGTCCGGGTGCTGCGCGTCTCGCTGCTGGGCGAGCAGGTGATCGCCGACGACGAGTCCGGTGCCGTGCTGACGCGGTCGCCGCGCTCGGTCGCGCTCGTGGCCCACCTCGTCGTGCACGCCGGCCGGGCGCAGCCGCGGCGCCTGCTCGCCGGGCTGTTCTGGCCGGACTCCACCGACGCGCAGGCGCTGACCAACCTCCGCCGTGAACTGCACCAGCTGCGCCGCGCGCTGGGCGACCTCCCCTCGCTGACCGTGACCGGGCAGGACCTGTGCTGGCGGGACACGCCGTCGAGCCGCGTGGACGTGCGGGAGTTCGACGTCGCCCGCCGGGCCGCACTGGCCGCCGAGGACCCGGGCGCGGCCGCCGCCCACGCCCGGGCCGCCCTCGCGGCCTACGGCGGCGAGCTGCTGCCCGGCCTCGCCGACGACTGGGTCCTGGCGGCCCGCGGCGAACTCGAACGCCAGTGCGTCGAGCTGTGCGACCTGATCAGCCGGACGCCGTCGGGCGACCCCGCCGCCGCGCTCGCCGCGGCCCGCCGCCGCGTCGCCCTGCGCCCGCTCGAAGAGACCGGCTACCGGACGCTGATGCGGCTGCAGGCCGAAACCGGGGACCGGGCGGGCGCGGTGAGCACGTACCACCGGTGCGCGTCGCTCCTCGAGCGCGAGCTCGGCGTCGTCCCGGCCGAGCCGACCCGGGCGGCGCTGCGCCGGCTGCTCGCCCGGCCGGACCCCGAACCCCGGCGGCCGGCCGCGCCCGGGCTCGTCGGCCGCGCCGGGGAGCTGGCCCGCCTCGGCGAGCTCTGGCGGGCGGCCGCTGCGGGCCGCGCCGGGGTCGTCCTCGTGCGCGGCGACGCCGGGGTCGGCAAGACCCGGCTGGTGACCGAGCTGGCCGGGCGGGCCCGCGCCGAGGGCGCGGTCGTGGCCGCCGGCCGGTGCTTCGGCACGCCGGGACGGCTCGCGCTGGCACCGGTGGCCGAGTGGCTGCGGACCCCGGCCGTGCGGCGGGCGGCGGCCGCACTGGACCCGGTGTGGCGGACGGAGGTCGACCGGCTGCTGCCGGGCACGCGCACCCGCGCCGGCGGCGAGCACGGGATCGTCGAGGCCTGGCAACGCCTGCGGTTCTTCGAAGGGCTCGCCCGCGCGCTCACCGGCGACCGGCAGCGGCCCGTCCTGCTGGTGCTCGACAACGCGCAGTGGTGCGACGAAGAGACGGGCGCGTTCATCGCCTTCTGCCTCGGCCTGCTGCCGGACGCGCCGCTGCTGGTCGCGGCGACCTCGCGCGACGGCGGCCCGGGCCCGGGCGTCGCGGCGTGGGCCGTCCCGCTGCGCGACGACGGCAGGCTGGCCGAGCTGCCGCTGCGCCCGTTCGACGCCGACGGCACGGCCCGCCTCGCCGAGGCGGTCGCCGGGCGGCCACTGTCCACTTCGGACCGCGACCTGCTGCACGCGGCCACCGGCGGTTATCCGCTCTACGTCGTCGAAGCGTTGCGGGCCCACGATTCCCCGCCCGCCGAGGGGCTGGCCGCCGTGCTGCGGACGCGGCTCGAGCAACCGGGCCCGGCCGCCCGCGAGATCGCCGGCCTCGCCGCCGCGGCCGGCCGCGACTTCACCCTCGAGCTGCTCACCGAGGCGAGCGACCTCGACGCGGACAGCGTCGTCGACGCCGTCGACGAGCTGTGGCGGCGCCGGATCGTGCGCGAGTTCGGCGGCGCGTACGACTTCACCCACGACCTGCTGCGCGAAACGGCGTACCAGCAGGTCAGCCCGCCGCGGCGGTGGTTGCTGCACCGGCGGCTGGCCCAGGGCCTGGAGCTGCTGCACGCCGGGGACACCGACGCCGTGGCGGCGCAGCTGGCCGAGCAGTACGCCCGCGGCGGCCGCCCGGACCGGGCGGTCGCGCACTACCGCCGGGCGGCGGCCGTCGCCGCGGGCACGTTCGCCCACGCCGAAGCGATCCGGCTGCTGCGCGAGGCACTGGCACTCGTCCGCGCCCGGCCGGCGAGCGGCAACCGCGACCGGGACGAGCTGGCCGTCCTCGAAGCGCTCGCCGGGCCCCTCAACGCCCACCAGGGCTACTCGTCTCCCGAGCTGCAGCGCACGCTGGAGCGTTCGCTCGCGCTCGCGGAGTCGCTGGGCGACGCGGCGGCCGCGCTCACCGCGCTGCTGGAGCTGTGGTCGTCGCGGTTCGTCCAGGGCCGGACGGTCCAGGCCCACGAGGCGGCCGTGCGCGCCCTCGGGCTGCTGGCCCCGGGAACGAGCGCCGAGCAGGACGGCTCGGCCCACTTCATCGTCGCGGGCTCGTCGCTGAGCCTCGGCCACGATCCGCGGGAGGCGCTGCACCACTTCGATCTGGGCGCCGAGCGCACGCGCAACGCGACGTCGTGGCCGATCGGCACCCGGCCGGACGTCCACGGCCCGGCCTGGGCGGCGCACGCCCACTGGCTGCTCGGCCGGGAGGACGCGGCCGTGGCGTGCGGCGCCGAGGCGATCGCGCTCGCCCGCAGGATCGAGCACCCGTACAGCTTGGCCATCGCGCTGGCCTACGCCGGAATAACCCACCAGTTGCGCCGCGACCGCCGGGCGCTGGCCGCGGCCGTGGCGGAGCTGCGGGAGCTGTGCGACCACTACGGCTTCGCGTACTACCGCGAGTGGGCGCTGGTGCTGGGCGGCTGGGCCGACGGCGGCACGGCCGGCCTGGCCGCGGCCCGGCAGGGCGTCGCGAACCTCAAGGCGGAGGGTTCGTTCGCCCGGATGCCGTACTGGCTGTCGCTGGTCGCGGAGCTGTCACCGCCGGAGGCGGCCCGGGCCACGCTGGACGCGGCACTGGCGGCCGCGGAGTCCCGCGACGACCGCTGGTGGCTCCCGGAGGTGCTCCGGCTGCGGGCGAGCCACGACGCCGACCCGGTCCCCCGCCTCCGGGCGGCCGCGGAGCTGGCCCGCGCCCAGGGCAGCGTGGCCCTGCGACGGCGGGCGGAGGCGGACCTGAGCGAACGATCCCGGCCCTGACCGGCGCCGAACGACCCGAACGCTCCGCGAACGCCGGCTGCCTACGTTCCCCTCCGGAACCGAAATCCGAGAGGGGCCACCATGACCACCACAGCCTTGCCGCACGAGGAACTGGCCACCGCGCTGCGCGGCGACCTGATCACCCCGGCGCACCCGGCCTACGACGAGGCCCGGGCGGTCTACAACGCCATGATCCACAAGCGCCCGGCGGCGATCGCCTACTGCCGCGACGCGGCCGACGTGGTCACCTGCGTCCGCTACGGCCGCGCCCAGGGCCTGGACATCGCCGTCCGCGGCGGCGGCCACAACGCGGGCGGCCTCGGCGTGGCCGACGGCGCGCTGGTCATCGACCTGTCGCGGCTGCGCAGCACCACGGTCGACCCGGTGCGCCACACGGTCAGGGCCGACGCCGGCTGCACGTGGGGCGACGTCGACCACGCCACGGTCGCGTTCGGCATGGCGACACCGTCGGGCATCGTCGCGTCCACGGGAGTGGCGGGCCTGACCCTCGGCGGCGGCATCGGCTACCTGGCACGGCGCTTCGGCCTGACGGTCGACAACCTCCTGGGAGCGGACGTCGTCCTGGCCGACGGCTCGTTCGTGCACGCGTCGGAAGCCGAGCACCCGGACCTGTTCTGGGCCTTGCGCGGCGGCGGCGGCAACTTCGGCGTCGTCACGTCGTTCACGTTCCGCTGCCACGATATCGGCGAGCAGGGGGTGATCATCGGCGGCCCGGTGCTGTACGACCTGGCCGACACCCCGGACGTGCTGCGGTGGTACCGCGAGCTGCTGCCGTCGCTGCCGGAGGAGCTGAACGGCTGGTTCGGCCTGCTGACGGTCCCGCCGGCACCACCGTTCCCGGAGCAGCTGTGGGGCCGCAAGGCCTGCGGAATCATCTGGTGCTACACGGGATCGCACGACAAGGCGGACGAAGTGCTGGCACCGGTGCGGTCGTTCGGCTCGCCGTTGCTGGTGGGCCTGCACGACATGCCGTACACGGCACTGCAGGGAGCGTTCGACGCGCTGTACCCACCGGGCCTCCAGTGGTACTGGCGAGCGGACGTGTTCCACGAGATCACCGACGAGGCGATCGAAATCCACCTCAAGCACGGAAGCGACCTGCCGACCCTGCACTCGTCGATGCACCTGTACCCGATCGACGGAGCGGCGGCCAGGGTGGCAACGGACGCAACGGCATTCCCCCACCGATCGGGCGGCTGGTCGGGAGTGATCGTGGGCGTGGACCCGGAACCGGAGAACGCGGAAGCAATTTCCCAGTGGACGAGAAACTACTGGGAGGAACTGCACCCCACGTCGGCGGGAGGGGCGTACGTCAACTTCATGATGGAGGAAGGACAGGACCGGGTCCGAGCCGCATACCGAGGAAACTACGAGCGCCTGGCAGCGGCGAAGCGCAGGTACGACCCACAGAACGTGTTCCACATCAACCAGAACATCCACCCGGCGTAAGAGATGTCAGGACCGCAGAGAACCCCGTTCCCGCTGCCAATCGGTCACAGCGGCCAACCCGGACTCGATCTCCTCGGTCAGCAAAGCCCCCAGCTGACCAGAGACATCCGAACCCAGGAGCTCCCCCACCCGATCCAGCAAAGACAAAGCCTCCCAAGGCGAAGAAGCGAGCGAACCCACCGAAACCCCCGGCTCGGGCGGACTCAACCCCTCTTCCAACCCGAACCGCCCGGCAGCAAGCAAAGCCGCGACCACGAGATGCGGCTGAGCATCAGCCCCCGCGAACCGGAACTCCAGCCGCCGATCCCCACCACCCCCGGCCACCCGCACCGAAGCGGTCCGATCGTCATACCCCCAGCGAACATCCCGCGGCGAAAACGGCGCGGTCCGCAGCCGGACGTAGGAATTCCACGTCGGCGCCCACACCGCGGTCAACGCCCGAGCCTCACGCAGAACCCCGGCCAGGAAACCGCCCAGCAGACCGGGTTCCGACCCGTCCACAGCGGACAGCGACAGGTGCACATGCCCGGAGTTCCCCTGCCCCGGCTCAGGAGCCGCCAGGTAATCGGCAGTGACCCCGTGCCGAGCGGCCGCCCGGCGCACCACCAGCTGCTGCAACAGAACGTCATCACAGGCGGCCAAGGCATCCCGGTGCCGCAGCACGATCTCGTACTGCCCCGGATGGCACTCGGCCCGCGCGGACTCGACCCCGAGCCCGGCGTCGTCCAGCTCCGTCCGCAGGTCACGCAGCAACGGCGCCAGTCGTTCCGTCCCGCCGACCGCGTAGTCGACACCGTGCGCGGTGAGCGGCACACCGCGCGAATCGCGGAACACGACCTCGTGCTCGATGCCCACCGAAGGCACCAGCCCCAGCCCCTCCAACGCGGCCAGCTGCCCCCGCAGCACCTCCCGCGGCGCCAGCTCGGCGGCGGCCCCGGACGGCCATTCGGCGTCGGCGACGACAGCCCACGTCCGGTCGCCCAGCGGAACAGCCGACGCGGCATCGGGCCGCACCCGCAGGTCGCCGAACCCTTCGAGGTAGCCACCCAGGACACCGGACGCCGGCAGCGGCTCCCGGGACGGCGTCCACGCGAAGACGTAGCTGCAGACGCCGTAACCGTCATCGAGCACCGAAGCGGCGAACGGCGCGGCCACCTCCACCCCGGCGAACCGGGCGTGCGGGTCGGGGACCAGCAGGAGCAGCCGGGCGCCCTCCTCGGCGAGCACACCACGCAACACGGCCTCCCCCGCCACAGCCGCCGCACGCCGGGCGGAAAGGGACCGGGGCCCGGCCGGCCGCGCGAACGGCGTCACCAGGCGCCACCCGGATCCGGGGCGTGCAGCGGGTTCGGCACCCGGCCCCAGCGCACGTCGAACTCGTCGTCGCGCTCCACCTTGTCGAAGCCCTGCCCGGCGAAGTGCTCGCGGTTGAGCGTCACGCGCTCGACGTCCGGCGCGAACAGCCGGCACGCGTCGAACCGCGCGGCCAGGTCGGGATTCTCGTCACGGTAGCGGCCGACGATCTCCCGCACGAGCGCCCAGAACCGGGCTCGGGGCAGGCCGGTCTCGTCGAGCAGGACCTCGGCCCAGAACCGGAACTGGCCGGAGAACACCGAGCTGAACAGCGACTGCGCCAGCAGGTGCGCGGGCCACCGCAGCATGTCCGCGGCGGCCTCGGGCGGCAGCGACGCATAGCTCGGCACCTGTTCGTCGAGCAGGTCGACGCCCTGGGCGAAGTCCTTGATCAACACCCGTTGCGGAACACCGGCGTCGTCCACGACCAGGATCAGGTTCTGGCCGTGCGGGCAGAACCCGACGCCGTGGCGCAGCAGCCACTGCAGCAACGGCGTGAGCGTCAGGTCGAACAGCCGCGTCAGCCACGCCGCCGCGTCCCCGCCGCCGATCAGGTGCGCCAGCACCGAGCCGCCGTCGGGACCCCGGTACGGCAGCGCGGCGAAGGAGATCGCCCGCTCCCCCGCCGCGAGCCGGATCGGTTCGCGCCACAGCGCACCCAGCGTTTCGTGGAACCGGTACGGCAGCTCCTCGAGCCGCCCGAACAGCGGGTGCCGCACCGAAACGCTCGCGACCTCGCCGAGCAACCCGAACCGGTACTCCGCCAGGAGCGGATCGGCGGCGCCGACCTGGCGCAGCCACGACGTCACCGACGGCCCGGCGAGCGTGGCCGCGGAGTTGAGCCCCCGGTAGACGAGCGTGTTCCGCACCGACACGGCGGTCTTGACGTCGTGCCGGCCGGGCGTGCTCACGTTCGCCAGGGTCCGGACGGTCTGGTGCGGCCGGTAGGCGTCGGCACTCTCCCCGAGGTCGATCACGACGCCGGTGGCGAGCTCGGCGGCGTAGAGCGTGCCGAGGATTTCGTCGGCCTGCCACGGATGCACGGGCACCCAGACGTAGTTCCCGGGCGCCTTCGCGGCGAACTTCTCGCGCAGGTCGCCGAGTTCGGCGGCCAGCAGCGCGTCCCGGCTCAGGTCGCCGACACAGCGGAACTCGGCGTGGTCCGGGTGGACGGCGAACCAGCGCAGCCGGACGTCCGCACCCGCCTCGGGCGCGTACCGGGCCCGATCGCGTGCGGAGAACCCGACGCGACCCTTGTTGAGCACCAGCCGGGGATGCCCGGTGAGGTGCCCTTCGGCGACGTTGTAGTCCATAGTGGACAGCTCGGCGGCACTCGGCGCGCGACGCAGGCGGGCGGCCTCGTTGGCGACCGTGGAGGTCAGTTCGGCGAGCACGTCGGCCAGCCGCAGCCCGCTCAGGCCGAGCACCTCGCGGGCGTCGACGACGAGGGTCCGCGGGTCGGTCACCGGTTCCCCGGACCGCCGCGCGCTGCCGGGTTCGACCGTGAGCGCGTCGAACGCGCCCCGCCGGGCCCGGAACGTGTAGGCGGCGCCCGGCAGCTCCAGCCGGTGGGTGGCGCCGTCCGCGACCGGCTCCAGCATGTGCTCGTAGGACAGTTCGCCGAGCATCTTGTGCGTGATCAGCGCACCGGCCGCGCGCCAGGCGGCCGCCTCGTCCAAGGTCACTTCTCCTCCAGGCCGAACGTGGTGAAGGCGGTGCGGTCGGGCAGCTCGTGCACGGTCTTGCCGCAGACGGCGTTGAGGATCACGGCCGCCCGCCACGCGCCGAGACCGAGGTCGGGGGCGCCGGGCCCGTGGGTGTGCCGCTCGGCGTTCTGGACGAACAGCGACCCCGGCACGTCGAGCGCGACGCGGTAGCCGGCGTCGACTTCGAGCCGGCCTTGCCGGTCGCGGTGGACGGCGTCGCCGAGCCCGGCCAGCAGCGGCCCGGTCGGCGCCTCCGCGTACCCGGTGGCCGCGACGACGGCGGCGGTGCGCAGGGTGCCGTCGCGGCCTTGCTGCGCGTGCCGCACGACCAGTTCGATCTCCTGGCCGGTGGTGGACGATCCGACGACCTCGACGCCGGGGGTCAGCACGGCCCCCGGCGGGCCGGTGATGCTGCGGCGGTAGAGCTCGTCGTGGATCGCGCCGATCGTCTCGGTGTCGATGCCCTTGTAGAGCTGCCACTGCGTGGGCAGCAGCCGGTCGCGGACGGCTTCGGGCAGGCCGTGGAAGTACGCGGTGTAGTCCGGTGTGAACTGTTCCAGGCCGAGTTTCGAGTACTCCATCGGCGCGAACGCCGGGGTCCGCGCGAGCCAGCGCAGCCCGTCCACTGTGGATCGATTGCGGAGCAGGTCGAGCACGACTTCGGCGCCCGACTGGCCGGAGCCGACGACGGTGACGCTGCCGGCGGCGAGGAGCTCGTCACGGTGCGTCAGGTAGTCGGCCGAATGCAGCGCCAGGACGCCGGGATCGGCGACGAGGTCGCGCAGCGGTTCCGGCACCGACGGCACCGAGCCGACGCCGAGCACGACGTTGTCCGCGAGCACCGGTTCCCGGCCGGTGACGGTGAGTTCGAAGGCGTCACCGGCCCAGCGGATGGCGGTCACTTCGTGCCCGAAGTGGCACGACGGCAGCCGCGCGGCGGCCCAGCGGCCGTAGTCGTCGTATTCGACGCGCGGCATGTGGAACCGCTCGGCGAAGTAGAACGGCAGCAGGCGGCCGCGGTCGCGCAGGTAGTTGAGGAAGGAGAACGGGTTCGTCGGGTCGACCAGCGTGACGAGGTCGGCCAGGAACGGCACCTGCAGCGTGGCGCCCTCGACGAGCAGGCCGGGGTGCCAGCGGAACTCCGGGCGGGCGTCGAAGAAGACGGCGTCGAGGCTTTCGACACCGGAGGCGAGGGCCGCGAGCGAGAGGTTGAACGGCCCGATCCCGACACCGGCGAGGTGGTGGCGCCTCACGAAGCGACCGGGCTTTCCCGGCCGGCGACGAGCTCGGCACCGGCGGTGGCGACGATCCGGTCGAGCAGCGGCACGTAGTCGGCGGCGGTGGTGTGCGGGTGCAGCAGCGTCAGCTTGAGCCAAAGCTGGTTCGCCCCGCCCGGCCCGGTCGGTAGCGCGGCCCGGCCGATGACGGCGGTGCCGGCTTCGAGCAGGGCCCGGCGGACACGCGCGACGAGCTCGTCACCGCCGGTCTGGTCCGTCTCGTCGGCCAGGACCGGTCGCAGGACCACAGTGGACAGTTCGGGCGGGCCCCAGAGCCGCAGGCCGGGGTGGCCGTCGACGTGCCGGGCGACCTCGGCGGCGGTGGCGCAGCAGCGTTCGACGAGCGCGCCGAGGCCGTCGGTGCCGAGGGCGTGCACGGTGACGGCCATCCGGAAGGCGTCCGGCCGCCGCGACGTCCGGATCGAGCGGCCGAGCAGGTCGGGCAGGCCGGCTTCGGTGTCGTCGTCGGCGTTCAGGTATTCGGCGCGAACGGTGAGGGCGCCGAGATCGGCGCCGTCCCGGGCGGCGAAGAGCCCGGCGGCGACCGGCTGCCAGCCGAACTTGTGCAGGTCGAGCGCGACGGAGTCGGCCAGTTCCAGCCCGGCGAGCTTGGTCCTGAGGGCGTCGCTGCAGAGAGCCATGCCCCCGTAGGCGGCGTCGACGTGCAGCCGCGCGCCGTGCCGGCGGCAGATCCGGGCGATTTCGGGCAGCGGGTCGAGGGTGCCGGTGTTGGTGGTCCCGGCGGTGGCGACGACGACGCAGCCGGGAGTGAGGACCGTTTCGAGCGCACCGGGAAGCAGCCGATCGCCTTCGCAGGGGACGACGATCGGCGCGGGCAGGCCGAGCAGCCAGGCGGCGCGGGCGGCGCTGTGGTGGGCGTTGGCCCCGCAGACGGGCTGGACGACGCCGTTTTCGCGGGCGAGGAGGAGGCCGAGGAGGTTGGATTCGGTACCCCCGGTGGTCACGACGGCGTCGGGGTTGTCGGCGTCCGGGTAGCAGAGCCGCGCGATCCCCGCGGTGAATTCGCGTTCGAGTTCGCTGGCGACGGGGGCTTGGTCCCAGGAGTCCATGGAGGGATTGAGGGCGCCCGCGACGACATCGGCCGCGACGGACACGGCGAGGGGCGGGCAGTGCAGGTGGGCGGCGCAGGCGGGATCGGCGGGGTCGGCGGAGCCCGCGGCGAGGAGGCGGCTGAGCTGCTCGAGCGCGGCTTCGGCGCCGACGCCGCGGCGGGGCAGGGCACCGGCCCGGGAGGACGCGCCGGTCGCGGAGTGGTGTAGCCCGACAGCAGGCCCGGGCGCGGCGGCGCGGTGCGGCACGGTCGCGGCGGCCGGCGTGGTTGCGGGATGCGGCTCAGCAGCCGGACCGGGCGCGGCGTGCTGCGGCGCGGTTGCAGCGGCGGCAGCGTGATCCGCCCTGCCGAGCTGCACGCCTGCCGCGGTCTCCCCGGTTACGGGCGCGGGCCCCGGCTCGTCAGGAGCCGCGTCGACCGGGGCAGCGGCCGGCTCGCCGCGTTCCGCCACCAGGGCCGCGGCCACCGCTGCCGGTCCGCCTGCCGGGACCGGGCCGCCGCGCTCGGCGATGCCCGCCGCCATTCCGCGGAGGGCCGCCGGGATCAGCTCGGCGAGCCGGTCCGCGCCGCCCTGGCCTCCGGCCAGCCCGTCTGCCCGCATGTGCCCCGCCTTTCTTAGGGTTGCCTTGCCTACGCTGAGCAACACTACGGCGACCGACGGCTGCCTGTCATCCGGTCCCGTCCAGCATGCTCGACCGGGTGGCGGGAACGCGTCGGCCATCGGGAGTAGGTTCACCGCGAGGAGGTGATCAGCGTGCCGCGATGGGACGTCCTGGCGGTCATCGGCGCCGGCGGCGCGCTCGGCAGCCTCGCCCGTTACGGCCTGTCGCTCGCGATCCCGCACGCGCGCGGCGAGTTCGCCGTCGCGACGCTGCTCACCAACGTGCTCGGCTGCCTGCTCATCGGCGTCCTGATGGCCGTCCTCACGACCACCGCCCGCCCGCACCACCTCCTCCGGCCGTTCCTCGGCGTCGGGATCCTCGGCGGCTTCACCACGTTCTCCACGTTCGTGACCGACACCCTCGACGCCGCGACGACCGGCCGGCTCGTGGAATCCTTGGCCTACGTGGCCGCCTCGGTGGTGCTGTGCCTGACGGCGGTCGCGGCCGGCCTGGCGGCGACGCGCGCGGTGCGAAAGGGACACTGATGGACGGACCTGCCACCCGCCTGACGATGCACCTCGGCCAGGTCGAGGTAGTCCGCTACGTGGGGCGGCCGGAGTGACGCCGGTCCTGGTGGCCCTCGGCGGCGCGGCGGGCTCGATCCTGCGCTACCTGACCGACCGGAAAGTCCAGCAGTGGCGCGATTCGCCGTTCCCGTTCGGGACGCTGACGGCGAACGTCATCGGCTCGTTCGTCCTGGGCTTCCTGAGCGGCTGGCTCCTGCACGGCGCGGAGCCGTCGTCGGTCCGCGCGCTGGTGGCGGTCGGGTTCTGCGGTGGGCTGACGACGTTCTCGACGTTCGGCTACGAGACGGTCCGGCTGTTCCTGGCGAAGACGCGGCTGTACGCGGTGCTGAACGTGCTGGTGACGGTGGCCGCGGGGCTCACCGCGGGCGGGCTCGGCCTGTTGCTGGCCACCGTCACCTTCACGTGAGGCGTCAGCGCGGCGCCAGGCCGCGCACCTGCTCGAACGGGTCGTCCCCGGTCGGGAGCAACGCGATGACCGGCGTCGTCAACCCGTTGTCCACATAGGACTGCACCTGCTCCCGGCAGGACTCGACGCTGCCGTGGATCACCAGCTCGTCCACCACCGAGTCCGGAATGACCTGGTTCGCCTTCTGCCGGTCGCCGGCCGCCCACGCCTCGTGCATCGGGGCCAGTGCCTCGCCCCGGCCCAGCCATTCGTGGAACGCCGCGTACACCGGCACCGTCAGGTAGCTCGAGATCAGCATCCGGCCCAAGCCGCGGGCCGCCTCGGCGTCCTCCGTCGGGCAGACGAAGATGCGGGCCGCCAGCTCGACGTCCGGGCCGACGACCGACCGCACGCGCGGCACGTCCGACGCCGCCAGCCAGTTCGTGATCGCGCCGTCCGCTTCCCGCGCCGCCAGCTTGAGCATGCCCGGGCGGAGCGCCGCCAGCATGATCGACGGCGGTGGGTCCGCCGGGCGCTCCAGGCGGAACTTCGAGACCGCGAACGTCTCGTACTTCTCGGTGACCTTCTCCCCCGCCAGCGCCGACCGCAGGAAGCGCAGCGTGTCGCGGGAGCGCGCGAACGGCTCGTCGAAGGAGGCCGCGTTCCAGCCGGAGACGATCACCGGGGACGAGGCGCCGATGCCGAGGACGAACCGGCCCGGGGCCAGCTCCGCGACCGTCGCCGCCTGCATGGCCAGCAGGCCGGGCCCGCGCGTGTACACCGGGACGATCGCCGTGCCCAGCCGCAGCTGGGGCGCCCACTGCGAGGCCAGGACCAGCGGCGTGAACGCGTCCGTGCCCGCCGTCTCGGCCGTCCACGCGTCGGTGTAGCCCAGGTCCGGCAGCTGTTCCACCAGCTCGCGGTGTGCCGTCAGCGGCACCCCGGTCAGCGGGATCGTGAGGCCCCAGCGGGTCATGCGGTCTCCTTCTCGACGGCGGACAGTTCGCGCAGCAGCCAGTCCACCTGCGTGCGCATCAGGTTCTCCGCGACCTCTTCGGCCTGCGGCGTCATATGGGTCGCGCCGGCCAGCGGCAGGAAGACGTGCGGGCGGCCCTTCGCCAGCAACGCCGACGACAGCCGCAGCGCGTGCGCGACGAACACGTTGTCGTCGGCCAGCCCGTGCACGATCAGCAGCGCGCGGCTCAGCTCGCCCGCGCTCTCGATCAGCGAGTTGTGCGCGTAGCTCTCCGGCTCGTCCTGAGGCTTGCCCAGGTACCGCTCGGTGTAGTGCGTGTCGTACAGCGACCAGTCGGTGACCGGCGCGCCCGCGACCGCCGCGTGGAAGACGTCCGGCCGCCGCAGCACCGCCAGCGCCGACAGGTAGCCGCCGTACGACCACCCGCGGATCGCCACGCGTTCCACGTCCAGCTCGGGATGCGAAGCAGCCGCGGCCTGCAGCGCGTCCACCTGGTCCTGCAGGGTGACGTCGGCGAGGCGCCCGGCGATCTCGCGCTCCCACACCGCGCCGCGGCCCGGCGTGCCCCGGCCGTCCGCGACGAGCACCGCGAAGCCCTGGTCGGCCAGCCACTGCGACGTCAGGAACGCGTTGCGGCTCTGCAGGACGCGCTGGGCGTGCGGCCCGCCGTACGGGTCGAGCAGCACCGGCAGCTTGCCCTCGCTCGGTTCGTACCCGCGGGGCAGGAGCAACGCCGCGCGCAGGCCGCGCTCGCCCAGCGTCAGCCAGGTCAGGTTCGGGACGATGTCCGGGTCCACAGTGGACGAGGAGATCGCCGCCACCGGTGCGCCGTCCCGCAGCACCGAGACGCGCGGGCCGCTGTGCTCCAGGCTCCACGACGACAGCACGGTCACCGCGGCGGAACCGGAGCCGACGTGCACGCCGTCCACAGTGGACAGGCGACGCACCGACGAGCCCTCGGTCCGGAAGACGTGGATCTGCGTCGGGTCGGCCTCGGAGGCGCTGAACAGGATCTCCTCGCCGACGTCGAGGACGGCCCGCAGCTGCAGCCCGGCCGGGGTGACGGCCTCGCCGCCGACGACGAGCCGGTGGTCGCCGTCGACCATGCCCTCGACGACAAGGCGGCCATCCGGCGTCCAGGCCGGGACGCCGCCGACGATGTCGATCCAGTGCTGGTCGGACGCGGTGTGCACGACCGACGTCGAGCCGTCGGTGACGTCGAGGGCGAGGACGTCCATCCGCTTCTGGTCACGCGGCTGCACGGCCAGCAGCGGCGCGCCGCCGGCCGACCAGTGCACGGAGGCCAGGTACTCCCACTCCCCCGGCTCGACGTCCACCCGGGAGCCGTCGAGGCCGAGGACCGCCAGCGACACGAGGGCGTTCGTGGTGCCCGCGGCCGGGTAGGCGACGACGTTGGCCGGATTCTGCGGGTTGGCCGGGTCGGCGATGGTCCAGCGCGGGACCGGGCCGCGGTCGGAGCGCTCGGCCAGGACGCTGCGACCGTCGGGCGCCCACCAGTAGCCGCGCGTGCGGTCCATTTCTTCGGCGGCGATGAACTCGGCGAGGCCCCAGGCGATGTCCTCGCCGTCCTCCTCGACGAGCACGCGGTCGTCGCCGGTGGCCAGCTCCAGCACGTGCAGCCGCCGGTTCTGGACGTACGCGACGTGCGTGCCGGCCGGGCTGGGCCGCGGGTCGATGACCGCGCCGTCGACGCGCAGCGTCACCTCGCCGGAAGCGAGGTCCAGCGTGTAGAGCTTGCCCGAAAGCGAGAACACCGCGACGGTGAAGGCCGCGTCGACGCCGTAGTGGACGACGCCGCCACCGGTCTCGCGGGCCCGCTCGCGCCGGGCACGCTCTTCGGCGGGCAGCTCCTCTTCGCCGGGCAGCAGCTCGGCGGCGTCGACGAGCTTGGTCTCGGCGCCGGTCGCCAGGTCGGCCGACCAGAGGCTGTGCCGGGGGTCGGTGCCCGACTCCGCGCGCAGGAACAGCACGCGGGAGCCGTCCGGGGCGACCCGGAACTCCTTCGGCGCGCCGAGGGTGAAGCGCTGGGTCCGGGCCTGTTTGCGGAGGAACGGGAGGTCGTCGACATCGGTCACGCCCGCACTCTTCCAGACGATCACGACGCGACGCCAACACCCTTCAGCTTGGCCAGCTCCGCGTCGACGTCGTAGTCCGGCGCGGGGAACCGCGGCTTCAGCTCGGCGAGGGTCTCGATGAGCAGCTCGGCGACGGCCCAGTTGCGGTACCACTTGTGGTCGGCGGGCACCGCGTACCAGGTCGGCGTCTTCTCGAAGATGCCGGCGTAGGCCTTCGCGTAGGCGGGCCAGTGCGACCGCGCCTCCAGGTCGCCCGGGTTGTACTTCCAGCGCTTCTCGGGCGTGACGAGCCGGGCCTTGAGCCGCTTGAGCTGCTCTTCGGGCGAGATGTGCAGGAACACCTTGAGCACGGTGGTGCCCGCCTCGGCCAGCTCCGCCTCGAAGGCGGTGATCTCGGCGTAGCGGCGGCGGCGCTCGGCCGCGGTGAGCAGGCCGTTCACCCGCGGGACGAGGATGTCCTCGTAGTGCGAGCGGTCGAAGACGCCGATCTGCCCGGGCGCGGGCAGCTGCTTGCGGATCCGCCAGAGGTAGTGGTGCCGCCGCTCGGCCGCGGTCGGCTTCTTGAACGCCGCGTACCGGACCCCCATCGGGTTCACCAGCCCGAGCACGTGCGAGACCGTGCCGCCCTTGCCGGAGGTGTCCATGCCCTGTAGCACGAGCAGGACACTGCGCCGGCCGCCGGCGACGCCCTCGGCGTAGAGCGCCTCCTGCAGCGCCGACAGCCGCTCGCCCGCGCTGCCGAGCCGCTCGAGGGCCTTGGTCTTCTTGCCCGGCCCGACCGGGGTCGAGCCCGGGTCCGGCAGCTCACCGCCGACGCGCAGCGCGTCCCGGACCCGGCTTCCCTCGTCCTTCTTGGCCATCCCGGCACGATAACGACTCGGGCGGCAGCTTTCTCGGCGAAGAGCTGCGGCAGGGTACGCAGCAAATCGAGGGTCAAGCGTCGATATTGCGCAACGAACACCGGGTGAAAGCAACGATTCCCGGCTGAACTCTGCGTGTTCTGCCTCTAACCTGAACGCATGACGACGTTCGCCGGCCGGGAGACCACCGCCAGCTTCATCGAGCTCGACGAGCGCTGGAGCACGCACAACTACCACCCGCTGCCCGTCGTGATCGCCGAAGCCGCCGGTGCCTCGGTGACCGACGTCGAGGGCCGGACCTACCTCGACTTCCTCTCCGGGTACTCGGCCCTGAACTTCGGCCACCGCCACCCGGACCTGGTCGCCGCCGCCGTCGAGCAGCTCGGCCGCGTCACGCTGACCTCGCGGGCGTTCCACCACGACCAGCTGGGGCTGTTCTGCCGCGAGCTGGCCGAGCTGACCGGCACCGAGCTGGTGCTGCCGATGAACTCCGGCGCCGAAGCCGTCGAGTCCGCGGTCAAGATCGCCCGCAAGTGGGCGCACCGGGTCAAGGGCGTGCCGGACGGCACCGCGGAGATCATCGTCGCGGGGTCGAACTTCCACGGCCGGACCACCACGATCGTGTCGTTTTCCACCGACGAGACCGCCCGCGCCGACTTCGGCCCGTTCACCCCGGGCTTCGTCACGGTGAAGTACGGCGACGCGGCCGCGCTGCGCGACGCGATCACCCCGCGCACCGCCGCGGTGCTGCTGGAGCCGGTGCAGGGCGAGGCCGGCGTGATCGTGCCGCCGGAGGGCTACTTCGCCGACGTCCGGCAGGCCTGCGACGAAAACGGCGTGCTGCTGATCGCCGACGAGATCCAGTCCGGGCTCGCTCGTACGGGCACGGTGCTGGCGCTGGACCACGAAGGCGTCCGCGCCGACGTCTACACGCTGGGCAAGGCCCTCGGCGGCGGCATCCTGCCGGTGTCCGCGGTGGCCGGCCGCCGGGACGTCCTCGGCGTGCTGAAGCCGGGCGAGCACGGCTCGACCTTCGGCGGCAACCCGCTGGCCTGCGCGGTCGGCCGGGCGGTCGTTCGCCTGCTGAACACGGGCGAGTTCCAGCAGCGGGCGGTGGAGGTGGGCGCCCACCTGCACACCCGGCTGACCGCGCTGATCGGTCAGGGCCTGTCGGAGGTCCGCGGCCGCGGCCTGTGGGCGGGCATCGACATCGCCCCCGGCGGTCCGTCGGGGCGCGCGGCGTCGGAGGCGCTGATGGCGCGGGGCGTCCTGTGCAAGGAGACGCACGAGCGCACCCTGCGCGTCGCCCCGCCGCTGGTGATCACCCGCGAGGAGCTGGACCGCGGCATCGACGCGATCGCCGAGGTCATCCGCCCCTGAAACCACCCGGACGCCGCCGGGTGAGCCTCCCGCCCCGGCGGCGTCCGGGAGCACAACGTCCCGTCCGGACGTTGTGCCCGGTATGGGATCAGGGGAATGGGCAGAACGGCCGCTGGCCGGCACCGACAGCGTCACGCCGGCCGAGCTGTACGAACAGGGGAAGCGGCTCCGGGAGAAGACGCCGGCCGCCGTGCACGACCACGACGTCGCCGCGAAAGGCCGGCCGAGTGCGCTGCAGTACTTCGAGGCCACCAACGCCGGGCGGCTGCCGGAGCTGGTCGAACTGCGGCGCGAGCGGATGCGCACGTCGCCGTTCACGTTCTTCCGCGGCGCGGCCGGGCTGATGGGCGCCGACCTCGCGGGCACGCCGTCGTCCGGGGTCACCGCGCAGCTCTGCGGTGACGCGCACGCCGCGAACTTCGGGCTCTACGGCACGCCCGAGGGCAAGATCGTGATGGACATCAACGACTTCGACGAGACGGTGCCGGGGCCATGGGAGTGGGACCTCAAGCGGCTCGCCGCCAGCCTCGTGCTCGCCGGCCGCGAGGGCGGCATCCGCGAGGCGGGCTGCCGCGAGGCCGCCGAAGACGCCGTGAAGTCCTACCGCCGGACGATCCGGGCGCTGGCCGAGCTGCCGTTCCTCCGCAGCTGGAACGCGCTGCCGGACTCGTCGGTGCTGTCGAAGGCCCGCGCCGGCGAGCTGATCGACGACTTCGCCGACGCGGCGGAGAAGGCCCGCAAGAACGACAGCGCGAAGGTCGCGGCGCGCTGGACCGAGCGCGTCGACGACCACGACACCGGCCTGTCCCGCCACCGGTTCGTCGAGGACCCGCCGGTGCTCACCCACGTCGACGCGGAAACCGCCGAGGCCGTCGCCGCCGGCCTGACGTCCTATGTGGACACCCTCCGCGAGTCCCGGCGCACGCTGATCGCCCGCTACCGGCTCGCCGACGTCGCCTTCCGCGTGGTCGGCACGGGCAGCGTGGGCTTGCGCAGCTACGTCGCCCTGCTGCACGGCAACGACGACGAAGACCTGATTCTGCAGGTGAAGCAGGCCCAGCGGCCGGCCCTGGCGCCGTACCTGGACCTGCCGCCGGCCGCCCACGAAGGCCGCCGGATCGTCGACGGCGCCCGCCTGGTGCAGGCGGAGACCGACATCCTCCTCGGCTGGACCACGATCGACGGCACCCCGTACATCGTCCGCCAGTTCCGCAACCTCAAGGGCGACATCAACCCCGCGGAGCTGGCCAAGGACCACCTCGACGACTACGGCAGGCTGGCCGGGGCGCTGCTGGCCCGCGCCCACACGCGCTCCCTGCACCCGAAGCTCCTGTCCGGCTACTTCGCCGACGATTCGGAGCTGGACGAGGCGATGGGTGCGTACGCCGTGCGGTACGCCGACCAGACGGAGGCCGACCACGCCGCCTTTTCCCGTAGCTGACCGGACAGGTTGCCGGTCAACGCTGGAGATCGACTTCCCCGCCGTGCTAGATGTGCGCGGACCGAAGGAGGCGGCGTGGCGGATCTCAACCGGCGGTCGGTGCTCACCGGGGTCGCGGGCGCGGCACTGGCGATGTCCGCGGCTCCCCCGGCGGCCGCCGCGGGGCCGGTGCGCCGGCGGGCGTTCCGGCTGGGCGTCAACTACACGCCGTCGACGCGCTGGTTCCACATGTGGGAGGACTGGCGCGAGGACGACCTGCGCCGCGACCTCGACGACATCGCCGCGCTCGGGCTCGACCACCTCCGGCTCATGCTGCTGTGGTCGGCGTTCCAGCCGGAACCCGCCCTGGTGAGCGGCGAAAAGCTCGACCGGCTGCACCGGTTCCTCGACCTCGCGGACGCGGCCGGGCTGGACGTCGAGGTCACGGTGTTCAACGGCCACATCTCCGCGCGCTACTGGACGCCGAACTGGCTGCAGACGAAGCCGAAGCCGGTCAACTGGTTCACCGACCCGGCGGCCCTGGACGCGCAGCGGACCCTGTTGACGGCGCTGGCCGAGCGGATCGGGCGGCACCCGCGCTTCCTGGGTTTCGACCTGTCGAACGAGCCGTACTACTACTGGGACGACTTCGCCGGCCTGTTCGTCACCCAGGCCCAGGCCGACACGTGGGCCCGCACGCTGTGCGCCCACGCCGAGCAGGTGGCTCCCGGCAAGGAGCACACGGTCGGCTGCGACCGGGCACCGTGGGACAACGGCACGTACTTCACCCGGCCGGGGCTCGCGGACACGGGCGCCGTGGTGGCGATCCACCCGTGGACGTCGTTCTCCGGCACGCTCAAGACGGACCCGCTCGGCGCGGTCGCGACACACAACGCGGAACGGCTGATCCAGGTGGCCCAGGCGTACGCGACGGACCCGGCACGCCGCGTCTGGATCCAGGAAGACGGCGCGGCGCCGTCGATCCACTTCAGCGACGCGACCCGGGCGCAGTACGGCGAATGGCTGTCCCGGTCGATCCGCAACGCGGCCGCCTGCACCGCCACGCTCGGCTTCACCTGGTGGTGCTCCCACGACGTGAACCCGGCGCTGGTGCCGAACCTGAACCCCCTGGAGTACGACCTCGGGCTGTACACGAACGACCGTCGGCTGAAGCCCGCGGGACAGGCGTTGAAGGCGCTGGTGGCCGAGTTCGACCGGACCCCGCCCGCACCCCGGCCCCGCACCGCGGCGATCGTCGTTCCGGACCTCTTCCCGACGTGGGGCAACGACCGCTTCTTCAAGCTGGCGGCGGAGGGGAAGCGGGTCGCGTTCGTGCTGCAGAGCCGCGCTTCGGACGCGAACCACCTGAAGCAGCGGGGCATCACGGAGCTCATCCGGCTGTGACCAGCGCGGCGACGTCGGCCGCGCAGCCCCAGGCCAGCGTGATGCCCGCGCCCCCGTGGCCGTAGCAGTGCACGACGTCCCCCACCCGCTCCAGCCGGACCTCGCGCCGGGACGGGCGCAGGCCCACCAGCGACCGCAGCACCTCCGCGCCCGCCAGGCGTGGCTCCAGCTCGCGGCAGCGGCGCAGGATGTCCGCCGTCACGGCCGGGTTCGGGTCGGTGTCCGCGCGGCCCGGCTCCTCCGTTCCGCCGCACACCACGTGGCCGCCGTGGGGGATCACGTACGTCACGCCCGGGCCCCTCTGGTCGACCACGAACTCCGGCAGACCCGGGTCGGTCAGGTGCACGACCTGGCCGCCGACCGGGACCATCGAGCCGTCGCCCGCCAGCCGGCCCGCGCCGAGGCCGGTCGCGTTGACCACGACGTCCGCGTCGAGGCCCGACAGCGACGTCAGGGGCCGGTACTCGATCCGCACGCCCAGCGAACCCACGCGCGAGAGCAGCCAGTGCAGGTAGACCGGCGTGTCGACCACCGCCGTCGTGAACTCCACGCGGTCGCCGTCGCGGGCCGGGTTCTCCACCGCCGGGAACCACTGCGGGTCCGGCTCACCCGCCGCCAGCAGGACACGGCCGCGGCGGAAGCGGACCCCTGGCGCGTCCTGCCCGCGGAACACCGCGAGGCTCGCCGCGGTCCACCGCACGACCCGCTCGTCCGGTGAACGCCCGGGCGGGTACAGCACCCCACCGGCCACCGCCGACGTCGATTCCGCCGGCGGGGCCGCCGCCACCACCGTGACGTCGTGCCCCGCCTCCACCAGCCGGTACGCGCTGCTCAGGCCCACGATCCCGGCCCCGGCGACTGTCACTCGCATTCCCGCATCGTGGCGCACCCGTGCCACCCACCGCCTCCCGGGGCCCCGGCTACCCTCGCGCGGGTGAAGACGACCCGGGTGCCCGCCGCGGTCTGCGGCCTGCTCGCGCTGCTGCTGGGCCTGCCGTTCGCCGGCGGGACCGCGCCCGGCGCCCTCGACGCCGCCGCGGCCGGGGCCGTCGCGCACCTCGGGCCCGGCGTGGTGCGGGCGCTCGTCCTCCCCACCGAGCCGTACGTGGTGCTCGCGCTGGGCCTGCTCGGCGTCTTCCTGTGCCTGCGCGCCGGACGGCGGTGGGAGGCCGGGGTCGCGCTCACCGCGCCGCTGGTGGCGATCCTGCTGACGGCCTGGCTGCTGAAACCGCTCTACGACCGGTGGAAGAACGGCACGCTCGTCTACCCGAGCGGCCACACGGTGAGCCTGGTGGCGGTGCTGACCGTGCTCGTCCTCGTCACGCGCCGGGTCGTCGTGGTCGTGCTGTCCGCGGTCGCGCTGCTCGCCGCGGCCATCGGGCTCGTCGGCATGGGCTACCACTACCTCACCGACGTCGCCGGCGGGACGCTGTTCGCCGTCTCGGTCGTGCTGTTCAGCTGGCCGGCACGGCGTCCCGCGCCAGCGCCGTCAACCGGCTGACCGCGCGCAGGTACTTCTTGCGGTAGCCGCCGTTCACCATCTCCTCGGTGAACAGCGACGGCAGCGGCTCGCCCGACACGACCAGCGGGATGGCCCGGTCGTAGAGCCGGTCGGCGAAGGCGACCAGGCGCAGCGCCACGTTCTGGTCCGGCGCCGGGTGGATGCCGCGCAGGTGCACGCGGGTGACGTCGTCGAGCAGCCGCCCGTAGCGCGACGGGTGCAGCTCCGCCAGGTGCGCGC
Source organism: Amycolatopsis sp. MtRt-6 (assembly GCF_017308975.1). Classification (GTDB taxonomy): domain Bacteria; phylum Actinomycetota; class Actinomycetes; order Mycobacteriales; family Pseudonocardiaceae; genus Amycolatopsis. The sequence continues at coordinate 276,989 of NZ_JADWPD010000008.1, forward strand.
ACAGCGCGTCGAAGTCGTCCACAGTGGACCCTTCGTGCGCGGCGGCCGACGACTCCAGCTCCGCCGGCGTGACCGGCGGCGGCGCGTCCGGCAGGCCGCGGTGGCGGTAGTCCGGGCCGTCGACGCGGACCACGCCGAAGCGGGCCGACAGCGTCTGGATCTCGCGCAGGAAGTCCTCGGCCGCGAACCGGCCCTCGCCCAGCTTCTCCGGCAGGGTGTTCGACGTCGCCGCGACGAACACGCCGGCGTTCATCAGCTCCTGCAGCAGCCGGGTGACGAGCGTGGTGTCGCCCGGGTCGTCCAGCTCGAACTCGTCGATGGCCAGGATCCGGTGCGCCGAGAGCCGCCGGACGGCCTCGGCGAAGCCCAGCGCGCCGACCAGGTGGGTCAGCTCGACGAACGTGCCGTACGCCTTGGGCGACGGCACCGCGTGCCACGTCGAGGCGAGCAGGTGGGTCTTGCCGACGCCGAACCCGCCGTCGAGGTAGAGCCCCATCGGCCCGGCCGGCTCGGCGGAACCGCCGAAGAGCTTGAAGCGCTTCTTCTCCTTGCGCACCCCGACCTTGGCGGCGAACGCCGAGCACGCCTCGACCGCGGCGGCCTGGCTCGGCTCGTCCGGGTTCGGGAGGTACGTCTCGAACCGGACGGCGCCGAAGCGCGGCGGCGGCACCAGCGCGCCGATCAGCTCGTCGGCGGACAGCTCGGGGCGGCGGCCGGTCAGGTGCGCGGGCATGGTCGCAGAGCCTATCGGCGTCACGCATGCCGCTGAGCGGGCATATCCCCCGGTAGAGACGTGCTTCACGTCCGTGCTGGGATGATCACGTGCGGAGCGTGTGGCCCGAAGCGACGGGCGAACTGACCGGTGCAGACCTCGAGGCGATCTACGCCTACCCCGAGGACCTGGACCGCCCCTGGGTGCAGGTCAACTTCGTCGCGTCCGCGGACGGCGCCGTCGAGATCGACACCACCTCGGCGGGGCTGTCGCACGCCGCCGACCGCCGGGTCTTCCTGCTCGGCCGCGACCTGGCCGACGTCGTCCTGGTGGGCGCGGGGACCGTCCGCGCCGAGAACTACCGCGGGGTCGTCCCGGGCGCGAAACGCCTGGAGCGCCGTCGCCGCCTCGGGTTCACCGGTGTCCCGCCGATCGCCGTCGTGACGCGCACCGCCGACCTGGACCCCGCTTCCCGGCTGTTCACCGAGACCGCCGTGGCCCCGATCGTGGTCACCACGGACGCGGCCGACACGAGCGCGCTCGAAGCCGCCGGGGCCGAGGTGCTGCGGGCCGGCGCCGAAGACGTCGACCTCGCGCGCGCCCTCGACCTGCTGGCCGCCCGCGGCCTGCGCCGGATCGCCTGCGAAGGCGGCCCCGGCCTGTTCGCCCGGCTGATCGCCGCCGATCGCGTCGACCAGCTGTGCCTGACCGTCGCGCCGCTGCTGGTAGCCGGGACCGCGGGCCGGATCGCCGCGGGCGCCGCGCCCGCCGTCCCGCGCCGGCTCGCCCTCGCGTCGATCCTCGTCGAGGACGGCTTCACGTTCCTGCGCTACCGCCGGGACGCCGGGTGAACGACGACCTCCTCGTCCGGGCCGCGCGCGGCGACGAGACCGCGTTCGGCGCGCTGGTGCGGGAGCACACGCCCCGGATGTACCGGGTCGCGCTGCGGATCACCGGCAGCCCGGCCGAGGCCGAGGACGTCGTGCAGGACGCGTGGCTCGCCGCGTGGCGGTCGCTGTCCGGGTTCCGGCAGGAGTCGGCGGTGTCGACGTGGCTCTACCGCGTCGTCACCAACAGCGCGCTGGCCGTGCTGCGCCGCCACCGCCCGACGGTCTCGCTCGACGACCCCGCCCCGCAGTCCACTGTGGACAGCGCACTGCTCGCCGCGGCGGTGCCCGGCCCCGAAGGCCGGGTCGTGCGGGCCGAAGAGGTCGACACCGTGCTGCGGGCGGTCGGCAGGCTGGAGCTGTCCCAGCGGGTGCCGCTCGTGCTGCGCGAGCTGGAGGGCCTGAGTTACGAAGAGGTCGCCGAAGTGCTCGACGTGAACGTCGGCGCCTTGCGTTCCCGGCTGCACCGGGCCAGGGTGGCGCTGCTCGCCGAGTTGAGGGAACGGTGATGGCCGAGACCGAGGATCCCGAGTCCGACCCCCGCTGGGACGCCGTGCGCCGGGCGGCCGCGCACCGGGTGCCGACCCCGCCCGGCCTGGTCGAACGCGTGCTGCGGGCGGTCGCGCGCGGCCGCCGGACGGCGGTCGACGTGCCCGGTGAGGCGGGCCGCCCGCGCGTCACCGGCGACGTCGCCGACCGGCTGGCCCGGACGGTCGCGGCCGACGGCCTGCGGGTCTCGGCCGTCGCGGTCGAGGACGACGTCGTGCAGGTGCTGGTGTCGGTCCGGTTCGGCATCGTGGCCGGCGAAGCCGCCGAAGCGTTCCGTCGGGAGCTGACCGCCGAGCTGACCCGGCAGCTGGGTGTCGCCTGCGCGGTGGACGTGCACGTCGTGGACGTCCACCCGGGGTGAAGATTCCCCCGATCGGGCGACATTGCGTGAGGGTGGTGCGCGCCCGGGCATCGTAAGGGCGAGAACAGCCGAGAGGAGCCCGCACGCATGCACCCGGAACGGACCGAGAGCCCCGGCACGGTCACCCCGCTCAACGAAGAGGGCGCGGCCGGCCGCACCACGATTTCCTCGCTGGTCGTGCAGAAGGTGGCCGGCCTCGCCACCCGCGAAGTCGCCGGCGTCCACACGCTGGGCGGCGGCGGGGTGTCCCGCGCGATCGGCGCGCTCCGCGAGCGCATCCCCGGCTCCGGCACGGTCACCACCACCGGCGTCTCGGTGGAGGTCGGCGAGAAGCAGACGGCGATCGACCTCGACGTGGTCGTCGAGTACGGCGCCCGCATCACCGACGTCGCCCGCGCGATCCGGCGCAACGTGATCACGGCGGTCGAGCAGATCACCGGGCTCGAGGTGATCGAGGTGAACATCGCGGTCAACGACATCTTCCTGCCGGGCGAGGAAGAGCCCGAGTCCACGCGCGTGGAATGAAGGCCCGCGGCAGTTTCCCCGTCCCGTCCAAGGAGGACATGTGAACGCAACGCAGACCGGGCTCCTGGCCGGGCTGATCCTCGGCCTCGCCGCCACCCAGGGTTTCACCGCGTTCCTGGTGACGCTGGCCGTCGGCGTCATCGGGCTGGTCGCCGGCCGGGTCCTCGACGGCGAGCTCGACCTCGGCGAGCTGTTCGGCAAGGGCCGCGACAAGTGAGCCCCGCCCTGCCGCGGGAGCTCGCCGAACCCGCCGAGCGCGGCACCCTCACCATCGCGCACGCGGTGGTCCGCAAGGTCGCCCAGCACGCGGCCGGCCAGGTCCCCGGTACCGCCCGCGACGGCAAGAGGGCACCGAAGGCCAAGGTCGGCGGCCACGACAACGACGTCGACCTCGCCCTCGACCTGGCCCTGCGCTACCCGGCGGCGGTCCGCGCGGTCGTCGGCGACGTGCGGGCCAAGGTGGCCGAAGAGGTCGAGGGCATCACCGGCTACCGCGTGCGGACCCTGGCCGTGACGGTGTCCGCGCTGGTGCCGGACGTGCCGCCGAGGGTGCGGTAGCCGTGCGCCCGTTCGTCCGCATCCTCGCCACCCTGCTCGGCCTGGCCTTCGCGGCGGCCGGGGCGCTGCTCGCCCTGGAAGTCGGCTGGCACTGGTGGCGCCCGGGTTCGGCGCCGCTGCTGGTGCCGTGGCCGCGCTGGCAGGCCGAGCTGGCGGCCCTGGGCTGGGACGCCTCCGCGGTGCGCGTCGCCGCCGGGGTGGTGGCCGCCGCGGGCCTGGTCCTGGTGGGCTGCGCGCTCGCCGCCGGCAACCGCGCGGTGCGGCTGACCGACCCGGCCGACGAGGTGAGCGTCTCGACGTCACCGCGGTCGCTGGCCCGGCTGGTCGGCCTGACCGTGCGCGCGCAGGACAACGTCGCGGGCGCGTCGGTCACCGCGAGCGCCCGCCGCATCCGTGTCCGCGCGAAGAGCACGCTCGAGACGGAGGGCGAGCTGCGGCCGCGCCTGCTGGCGACGGTGTCGGCGCTGCTCGACGAGATCCCGCTCGTGCGGCGGCCGAAGGTGACGGTCGTCGTCGACTCGCCGAAGGACCGCCGATGAGCAAGACGGCCGCCGCCAAGGCACTTTCCCGGTCCTACACCGGCGAACGCACCCTGACGTTCCTGATCGGCCTGCCGGCGTTCGCGGGCGGCACGCTGGCGCTGGTGGCCGGCCTCGGCGGGCTCGGCGAGTTCCGCGGCCGCCGCCCGCTGCTGGACCCGATCGCGGTGGACTGGCTCGGCACGCACGCGACCCCCGCACGCATCGCCGCGCTCGTCCTCGGAGTGCTGCTGTTCGTGCTCGGGCTGCGGTGGGCCCTGCGCTCGCTGCGCCCGGAACCCCGCCCGGACCTGGACCTCGACCGCACGGAGGGAGCCGAGCTGGTGGTGACGGCGGCCGCGGTCGCCGGCGCGGTCCAGGCGGACGCGGAGCAGCTCGACGGCGTCAGCCGGGCCCGCGTCCGCGCGGTCGGCTCGCGCACGTCTCCGGCGTTGCGCGTCACGCTGTGGCTGCGCGAAGGCACGGACCTGAAGGCGGTGTGGGCGGACCTCGACGCGCGGGTGCTGACCAGGGCCCGGGACTCGCTCGGCCTGGATTCGCTGCCGACGGCCGTCCGCCTGGAACTCGACACGGCCCCGGCGAAACGCGTGCGCTGAGCCGGCGTTTTCCGCAGAATGCGGGGCATGCCCCTCCCGCTGCAGCCGCCGCTGAAGCCGATGCTCGCCAAGCCCGCCAAGGCCATCCCCGACTCCGGCGGCCTGCTCTTCGAGCCCAAGTGGGACGGCTTCCGCTGCATCGTCTTCCGCGACGGCGACGAGCTGTACCTGCAGTCGCGCGCCGAAAAACCGCTCAACCGGTACTTCCCGGAGACCGTCGCGCGGCTGCTCGACATCCTGCCGCCGCGGGTCGTGCTCGACGGGGAGCTCGTCGTCGCGCGGGAGGGGCGGCTCAACTTCGACGCCCTCACCGAACGCATCCACCCCGCCGAAAGCCGGATCACGCTGCTGGCCGCCGAACAGCCCGCCGAGTTCGTCGCCTTCGACGTCCTGGCCCTCGACGACGGCTCCCTGCTCGACGAGCCGACGTCCGTGCGCCGCGAACGGCTCACCGAGCTGGCCGGCGACCGCTTCCCGCTGACCCCGGCCACCACCGACCCGGACACCGCCCGGCACTGGTTCGAGCTGTTCGAAGGCGCCGGTCTCGACGGCGTCATCGGCAAACCCCTCGACGAGCCCTACACCCCCGGCAAGCGCGTGATGGTCAAGTACAAGCACCTGCGCACCGCCGACTGCGTGCTCGCCGGCCTGCGCTGGCACGTCGACGGCGGCCCCGGCGAACTCGTCGGGTCCTTCCTGCTCGGCCTGCACGACGAAAAGGGTGTGCTGCACCACGTCGGCACCGTGGGGTCGTTCCCGAAGGATCGCCGTCGCGAGCTCGCCGAAGAGCTGGCGCCGCTGGTCACCGACGGCGAAGACCACCCGTGGGGCGGCCGGGCCACCGGCGAGGCCCAGCGCATCCCCGGCGGCATCACCCGCTGGCGCGCCACCGAGCACGAATGGGTGCCGCTGCGGCCCGAGCGCGTCGTCGAGGTCGCCTACGAGAACACCGAAGGCGGCATGCCGTCGCGGTTCCGGCACAACGCGCGGTTCGTGCGGTGGCGGCCCGACCGCGAGCCCGCGTCGTGCGACTACAGCCAGCTCGACGAGCCGGCCCGCTACGACCTCGACGCCGTCTTCCGCGGCCAGGTGGTGCGGACCCGCTAACCCGCGTCCCACACCGGCCGTGCGAAGCTCGGCCTGCCCGTTGATCGACCAGACGTGAGGACACGCCCGTGCGCCGCCGCCGTACCCGTCTCCTGGCCGCGCTGCTCGCCGTGACCGCCGCCACGGGCTGCGCCGCGGGGCCGTCGGTCCGCCCGGCGCTGGTCGAGAACGACGGCAAGACGGCCGCCGGCACGCCCACCAAGACACCCGGTGTCCCGCTGCCGCCGCTGGGCGAGCCGCAGTCGCCGACGTTGAAGTGGGCCGACTGCGACGACGACACCCGCCAGCGCATCGGCACCCCGGGCGTGCCGGACAGCCTGCACTTCACCTGCGCCCGCGTCACCGCGCCGCTCGACGCCCCCGGCGAGCCCCGGCGCTCACTGGTCCGGCTGCTGGCGCTCAAGGCCGGCAGCGGGCCGGTGCCGCTGGTCGTGGTCAACGACGTCGACGGCGACCCGGGCACCGTGTACGCCGCGCGGCTGGCCGCGACGCTGCCACCCGCGTTCCTGGAGAAGTTCTCGCTCATCGGCCTGGACCGCCGCGGCACCGGGCTCTCCGGCGCCGCCCAGTGCGTCCCGGCCGACATCCGGCACGACCTCATCGACGCCGACCCGGCGCAGGGCGGCCTCGGCGACGTCCTCGACGCGGCGCGCAAGGCCGGCCAGCAGTGCGCCATCGAGCTGGACGACTCCCAGACCGCGCTGGACAGCTGGCGCGGCGCGGGCGACCTCGACGAGCTGCGCAAGCAGCTGGGGATGGAGCGGCTGAACGCGCTCGGCCACGGCGACGGCTCGAAGGTGCTGGCCGAGTACGCGGTGCGCTTCCCCGGCCAGGTCGGGCGCATGGTCCTCGACGGCGTGCCCGACCCGGGTGCCGACACGGCCGCGGTCCTCGACGCGGTCGCCGCGGGCGCTCAGTCCACATTGGACGCCTTCGCCACCGACTGCGCGGCGCGGCGCTGCGCCCTCGGCGACCCGAAGGCCGCGCTGACCGCGCTCACCGACCAGCTGCGGAGTGCCCCGCCGACGGGCGCGGACGGGAGCACGTTCGGCCCGGGCGTCGCGATGTTCGCCGTCTACACGGGACTCGCGCAGCGCTCGCGGTGGCCCGAGCTGGCCGACGCGATCGGCGCGGCGCGCTCCGGGAACACCGGGCCCCTCGCCGCGTTCGCCGCGCCGGTGCTGCAGGATTCGCGCGCCCAGCCGTCGCGGATCGACGCCACGATCGCGACCCGCTGCAACGACAGCCAGACGCGGCTCTCGGCCGATCAGCTCGACCAGGTCGTGGCCGGCATGCGCGGCAAGTACCCGCAGTTCGGCGCGGTCGTCGCCCAGCAGCTGGCCTGGTGCGGCCCGTGGCCGGTGCGCACCGAGCCGCTGCCGGCGCCGGGCGCGCCCGGCGCCCCGCCGATCCTGGTCGCGGCGACGGCGACGGACCCGGTCACGCCCGGCGTCGGCAGCACCCGCGCGGCCGACCAGATGCCGTCCGCGGTCACCATCGCCTGGCAGGGCGCGGGCCACGGCGCCCTCGGCGTCTCCCCTTGCGTCACGGACGCGGCCCGCGCCTTCCTCGTCGACGGCAAGATCCCGGCAGACGGCACCCTCTGCCCCGCCTGATCCCGTGCTTGCAGGGGCATCTCGCGTGATCAGAGGGGACACACGCGTGATTGGCGGGGCATCACCGTGATGCCCCGCCAATCACGCGAGATGCCCGCCCAATCACGCGAGATACCCCTCGGATCACGCGTGATGCCCCTCCGATCACGCGGGGTCCGGGTTGCGGCGGGTGTTGAGGCGGGCGGCCTGGCGGGTCAGGTGGTCGACCTCGGCGAAGTTCGTGGCCTTGGCCGCGGCTTCGGCGTACAGCTTGGCCGCCTTGTCCAGGTCGCCGTCGCGCTCGTGGAGGTAGGCCGACGCCGCTGTGTAGCGCGGCACCGTGTCGTCCAGTTCCGCCAGCGCCGCCAGCCCCGCGCGCGGCCCGTCCGCCTCGCCGACGGCGACCGCGCGGTTGAGCCGCACGACGGGGCTGCCGGTCAGGCGCACCAGCTCGTCGTACCACTCGACGATCTGCACCCAGTCGGTCTCCGCGGCGTCCCGCGCGTCGGCGTGCAGGGCCGCGATGGCGGCCTGGGCCTGGAACTCGCCCAGCCGGTCGCGGGACAACGCCCGCTGCAGGATCGCCACCCCCTCGGCGATCAACGCGGTGTCCCAGCGGGACCGGTCCTGCTCGGCCAGCGGGACCAGGGCGCCGGTCGCCGTCGTCCGGGAGGCCCGCCGGGCGTGGTGTAGCAGCATCAGCGCGAGCAGCCCGGCCACCTCCGGGTGGTCGATCGCCGCCGCGAGCTGCCGGGTGAGCCGGATGGCCTCGGCGGCGAGGTCGACGTCGCCGGAGTAGCCCTCGTTGAACACCAGGTACAGCACGCGCAGCACGGTCGCGACGTCGCCGGGCTGGTCGAACCGCACCGCCGACACGGTCCGCTTGGCGCGGCTGATGCGCTGCGCCATGGTCGCCTCGGGCACCAGGTACGCCTGCGCGATCTGCCGCGTCGTCAGCCCGCCGACGGCCCGCAGCGTGAGCGCGACCGCGGACGACGGCGTCAGCGACGGGTGCGCGCACAGGAAGTACAGCTGGAGCGTGTCGTCCACGGCCGCCGCGGGCCCGGGCGCCACCTCGGCGTCGACGACGTCCTCGCGCCTGCGGCGGGCGGCGTCCGCCCGGGTCGCGTCGAGGAACTTGCGCCACGCCACGGTGACCAGCCAGCCCTTGGGGTCGCGCGGCGGGTCGGCCGGCCAGCCGCGCAACGCCTCGACCAGCGCTTCCTGGACGGCGTCCTCGGCCGCCGCGAAATCGGCTCCGCGGCGGACGAGGACGGCCAGCACACCCGGGGTGAGGCTGCGGAGCAGGGCTTCGTTCACGGCTCAGCCGATCCCCTCGCCCATGACGTTGCCCGTCATTCCGTGATGGTCGGCGGCGCGGCCAGGAACGGGCGCAGCTCCAGCCACTCGTGGATCGGCTCGCCCTTCGGGCCGGGCGCGGCCGACAGCTCCGCGGCCAGTTCGAGGGCCCGCTCGTAGCTGTCGACGTCGATCACCGTCCAGCCGGCGATGAGGTCCTTGGTCTCGGGGAAGGGGCCGTCGGTGACCGGCGGCCGCCCCTCGCCGTCGTAGCGGACGAAAGTGCCCTCCGGGGCGAGCGCCTGGTGCTCGACGAACTCGCCGGTGGCGACGAGCTTGTCCCCGAAGTCCCGCATGTACTGGATGTGCGCCGCGACCTCCTCCGGCGTCCACTGGTCGATGGTCGTGTCGCAGTTGGCGGGGGCCGGCGCGCCGCGGTAGTGCTTGAGCAACAGGTACTTGGCCATCGTGGTGCTCCCTCGGTGTCGGACGGCCCATTCTGGCCGCTTCCACCCCGGGGACGGAGCCGGTTCCGGGTTCTCGACATCGCCGCGGAAGATTTTTTCCCGGCTGCCCGGGCCTACTGCCGGTAGGACTCCACCTCGGACACCGGGCGCGCCGCGGCGTCGTCCGGGTTCTCGTGGAACTCCGCCTTCGCCCGCCGCTGCCGCAGCAGGTCCCAGCACTGGTCGAGCTGCTGCTCGACCGCGGTCAGCCGGTCCTTGTCGCCGCCGCTCAGCCCCACGCCGACCGAGCGCGACCGGAGCTCGTGCTCCTCCGCGATCAGCTCGTCGATCCGGCCCAGGATCTCGCCGTCGGCCATCAGGTTCTCCTCTTCCGGGATGCTTCGCGGGTCACTCACCCAGACGCTACCCCCGCCCCGGGAATTCCCGCCGGGCCCGGTTCGTTGACCAGGGCATGAGCACCGTTGAGCTGACCGCCGAGAACTTCGACCAGACGCTGACCGACAACGACTTCGTCCTGATCGACTTCTGGGCGAGCTGGTGCGGACCGTGCCGCCAGTTCGCGCCGGTCTACGAGAAGGCCTCCGAAAAGCACGCCGACATCCTCTTCGCGAGCGTCGACACCGAAGCGCAGCAGCAGCTCGCCGCCGCCTTCGACGTCCGCTCGATCCCGACGCTGGCCATCATCCGGGACAAGACGCTGATCTACGCCCAGCCCGGCGCGCTCCCCGAGCCCGCCCTCGAAGACCTCATCAAGCAGGCTCGCGAGGTCGACATGGACGAGGTCAAGCGCAAGGCCGCCGAAGCCGAGGCCGAACAGGCCTGACCACCACCACACGACGAAGGCCGCCCCCGCGGGAGGCGGCCTTCGTCGTGTTTCAGGAACGCGTCGCGAGCCCGCGCAGGAAGAACGCCAGGTTCGCCGGCCGCTCGGCCAGCCGCCGCATGAAGTAGCCGTACCACTCGTCGCCGTAGGGCACGTAGACGCGCATGCGCGCGCCCGACGCCGCGATCCGCGCCTGCTCCTCCGGCCGGATGCCGTAGAGCATCTGGAACTCGTGGTCGTCGTCGGTCCGGCCGTGCTCCTCGGCCAGCGCGGCGGCGATCTCGATCATCCGCGGATCGTGGGAAGCGACCATCGGGTAGCCCTGGCCCGCCATCAGGACACGCAGGCAGCGGACGTAGGACTTGTCCACTTCGGACTTCTCCGCGAACGCCACGGACTCCGGCTCGGCGTAGGCGCCCTTGCACAGCCGCACGCGCGAGCCCGGCCCCGACAACGAACGGCAGTCCTGCTCGGTGCGCCGCAGGTAGGCCTGCAGCACCGCGCCCACCCACGGGTACTCGCCGCGCAGCTCACGCAGGATGCCGAGCGTCGAGTCCGTGGTGGTGTGGTCCTCCATGTCGAGCGTCACGGTCGCCCCGACCGCCTCGGCCGCCGCGCAGATCTTCCGCGCGTTCTCCAAGGCGACGTCCTCGCCGTTCGACGGCAGGAACTGGCCCACCGCCGACAGCTTCACCGAGACGTCCGCGCCCTCGGCCAGGCCTTCCGCGGCCAGCGCGGTCAGCACGGCTTCGTAGGCCGCCACGGTCGCCGCCGCCTGCGCGGCGTCGGTGGTGTCCTCGCCCAGGTGGTCGAGGGTGATCCGGCGGCCGTCGGCGGCCAGCTCCCTGGCCACGCGGACGGCGTCGGCGGTCTCGGACCCGGCGACGAACCGGCGCACCACGGAGCGCGTGGCGGGCACGGCTTCGACCAGCCGCCGGATGCCCTTCGACCGGGCGGCGGCGAGCAACGGGGCACGCAACATGACGAACCTCCTCAGCCCTGGTGCGGGTAGCGGACGCTGGTGGGCGGCACGAAGGTCTCCTTGACCGAGCGGGGGCTCGTCCAGCGGAGCAGGTTGAAGACCGAGCCGGCCTTGTCGTTGGTGCCCGAGGCCCGCGCGCCGCCGAACGGCTGCTGGCCGACGACGGCACCGGTCGGCTTGTCGTTGACGTAGAAGTTGCCCGCGGAGAACTTCAGCGCCTCGGACGCCTTCGCGACGGCGGTGCGGTCGTTGGCGATCACCGCGCCGGTCAGCGCGTACGCGGCGGAGGAGTCGATCAGCTTCAGGACGTCGTCGAAGCCGCCGTCCTCGTAGACGTACACCGACAGGATCGGGCCGAAGTACTCGGTCGAGAAGATCTCGTGCTTCGGGTTGTCCGAGACCAGGATCGTCGGCTGCACGAAGTACCCGACGCTGTCGTCGGCGGTGCCGCCGGTGAGGATCTCGACCGACGCGTCGTCGCGCACGCGGTCGAACAGGTCGGAGTGCTTGGTGAACGCGCGCCGGTCGATCACCGCGCCGCCGAAGTGCGAAAGGTCGGTGACGTCGCCGTAGGTCAGCGCCTCGGTTTCGGCGACCAGGCCGTCCTTCAGCTCGTTCCAGACACTGCGCGGGATGTACGCGCGCGAAGCGGCGGAGCACTTCTGGCCCTGGTACTCGAAGGCGCCGCGGACCAGCGCGGTGCGCAGGACGTCGACGTCGGCGGAGGCGTGCGCGAGCACGAAGTCCTTGCCACCGGTCTCGCCGACCAGGCGCGGGTAGCCGCGGTAGCCCGCGATGTTCGCGCCGACCGTGCCCCACAGGTGCTGGAAGGTCGCGGTCGAGCCGGTGAAGTGGATGCCGGCCAGGTCGCGGTGGGTCAGGGCGACCTCGGAGACGGCCTTGCCGTCGCCCGGCAGCAGGTTGATCACGCCCGGCGGCAGGCCGGCCTCTTCGAGCAGCCGCATGGTCAGGTGCGCGGCGAACGACTGCGTCGGCGACGGCTTCCACAGCACGGTGTTGCCCATCAGCGCGGGCGCGGTCGGCAGGTTGCCGGCGATCGCGGTGAAGTTGAACGGCGTGATCGCGTAGACGAAGCCCTCGAGGGGCCGGTGCTCCATCCGGTTCCACACGCCCGGCGAGCTGATCGGCTGCTCGGCGAGGATGCGGCGGCCGAACTCGACGTTGAAGCGCCAGAAGTCGGCGAGCTCGCAGGCGGAGTCGATCTCGGCCTGGGTCGCGGTCTTGGACTGGCCGAGCATGGTGGCGGCGTTCAGCGTGGCGCGCCACTTGCCGGTGAGCAGGTCGGCGGCGCGCAGGAGGATCGCGGCGCGGTCGTCGTAGGACAGCGCGCGCCACTCCGGCGCGGCCTTCGCGGCGGCCGCGATGGCGTCGGTCGCGTCCTGCTGGGTGGCGCTGTGGATGGTGCCGAGGACGTGCGCGTGATTGTGCGGCTGGACGACGTCGATCTGCTCGCCGCCGCCGGGGCGCTGCTCGCCGCCGATGGTGACGGTCAGGTCGACCGGTTCCGCCTGGCCCAGCCGCTTGAGCGCACCCTCGAGCTCCGCGCGCTCAGCGCTGCCCGGCGCGTACGTGAGCACCGGCTCGTTCGTCGGGGCGGGGGTCTGGGTCACGGCGTCCACGGCGGCTCCTCTGCTCTGTAGTCCTGATGCCCCGAACGGTAACTCCGGACACACTCGGGCGGCTTGTCCGAACGGCTAAAATCGATCGCATGGCTTTGGCCGATCAGACAACCTCGCTGCGGCACGTGCTCGCGACGCTGGGCGAGCCGCTCGTCGAGGTCGTCGTGGCCCCGCACGGCCTCGGCGTCGGCGTCACCGACGTCGTGATCCTCGACCCGGAGGACCCTTTGGAGGCCTCCCCCGGCGACCTGGTGCTGGTGATCGGCGCCCGCGGCCGGGCGGCGGCCCCGGCCATCCGCGCGGCCGGGCGCGGCGGCGCGGCCGCGGTGGCGGTCAAGGGCGCGACGGGCGCCGACGTCGCCGCCGACGCCGGCGTCGCGCTGCTGACGGTCGGCGCGGAGGCGCGCTGGGAGCAGGTCGAAGCGCTGGCGCGCGGGGTCGTCGAGGCCGCCCGCGCGGGCGGTGAGGCGGCCAGCGGCGAGGTGCTGGGCGACCTGTTCGCACTGGCCCAGACGATCGCGACGCTCACCGGCGGCCTGGTCAGCATCGAGGACACGGCCAACCGCGTGCTCGCGTACTCACGGGCGGGCGACGAGGTCGACGAGCTGCGGCGGCTGTCCATCCTCGGCCGCGAAGGGCCGGAGCGCTACCTCGCGATGCTCCGCGAATGGGGCGTCTACCAGCGGTTGCGCGCCGGCGAGGGGATCGTCCGCATCGACGAGCGACCCGAGCTGGGCATCCGCCGCCGGATCGCGGCGGGCATCCACGCGGGCAAGCAGCCGCTCGGCACGATCTGGGTCCAGGAGGGTGCCCAGCCGCTCACCGAGCGGGCCGAGACGGCGCTGCTCGGCGCGAGCCGCGCCCTCGCGCCGCAGCTGATCCGGGCGCGCACGCTGCCGAGCCCGGAGCTGCGGCTGCGCGAGGACCTGCTCGCGAGCCTGCTGGAGGGCCGGCTGGACGCCGAGTCCGTCGCCGACGACATCGGCGCGGACCCCGCGCGGCCGGCGCAGGTCCTGGCGTTCTCCCTGAGCCCTCTGGGGCCGAGCCCCAGACCCCAGCCGGGGGGCAAGCCCCCCTGGACCCCCCCAAAGCCGGTGGTGCGCTCGGACAACCGGCAGCTGCGCCGGGCCGAGCTGGTGCACCTGATCGCCGTCCACACGGCGGCCTACCGGCGCAGCGCGCTGGTGAGCGTGATCGGCGGCCGCGTCTACGCGCTGCTGCCGGACCTGCCCGAGCACTCCGACGCGGCGGTCCTGGCGCTGGCCCGCGAGATCACCGCGACGGCCCGCCGGCACCTGGACGTCCCGGTCCGCGCGGCGCTCGGCGGCGTCGTCCCGCGCCTGTCGGAGGCGGCGGCGTCCCGCGGCGACGCCGACCGCGTCCTGGCGGCGATGACGCGCGGGCACTGGGCCGCGGACGTCGCCTCGCTGGCCGACGTCCGCGCCGAGGTGCTGCTGTCGGAGGTGCTGGCGTTCCTGGGGTCGCAGCCCCGGATCCGCGACCCGCGGCTGGTTTCGCTCGTGGAGCACGACACCGAGCACGGCGGCATCCTGGTCCCGGCGGTGCTGGCCTGGTTGAACGCGTTCGGCGACGTCCGCGCGGCGGCCCGGGTGCTCAACATCCACCCGAACACGGTTCGCTACCGCGTCCGGCGTGCGGCCGAGGTGTCCGGAGTCGACTTCGACGACCCGGCGCAGCGCCTGTTAACTCAGCTGCAGCTGCGGTTGTGATCCTGCTAGCTTCGCGCGCGTGGATCTCTTCTCGCGCACGTGGGCGGCGTTGCGCCTGGCAGTCGCTTCGGTTCCCGACTCGGAGTTTTCCCGGCCCTCGGGCTGCCGCGGGTGGCTGGTCCGGGACCTGGTGTGCCACCTGGTGATCGACGCGCAGGACGTGCTGATCACCCTGGCAACCCCGGCTTCGACGGCGGTGACGCACAACGCGATCACGTACTGGGCGGTGTCGAACTCGCTCCCTTCGGGCGACGACCCGCTGTCGGCCCTGATCGTCCGCCTGGCGGCGGCGTACGAGGACCCGGCACTGCTGAAGTTCCACCTCGACGACGTGGGCTCGGCGGCGGGCCGGGCGGCGGACATGGCGGACCCGGGCATGCGGGTGTCGACGCAGGAGATGGTCCTGACGGCGGGCGACTACCTGTCGGCGTACGTACTGGAGTGGACGTTGCACCACCTGGACCTGGTGGCGCACGTGCCGTCGGTGGCCGGGCCGCCGGCGGAGGGCCTGGCCCGGACGCGGGCGATGGTGGAGCAGATCGCGGGGGCGGAGTTCCCGGCGTCGTTCTCGGACGAGGACGTGCTGCTGGTGGCGACAGGGCGGCGTGCGCCGACGGCGGCGGAGACGGCCGCACTGGGTGACCTGGCCGCGCGGCTGCCGTTGGTGCTCGGGTGATCGTCTGGCTGAACGGCACGTTCGGCGCGGGCAAGACGACGACCGCCTCCGAGCTGGCGGGCCTGCTGGGCGC
The DNA here is from genome assembly GCF_017308975.1 of Amycolatopsis sp. MtRt-6. Taxonomy (GTDB): domain Bacteria; phylum Actinomycetota; class Actinomycetes; order Mycobacteriales; family Pseudonocardiaceae; genus Amycolatopsis. Next base: position 292,108 of record NZ_JADWPD010000008.1, read on the forward strand.
CCGCACGTTCGACACGGAGTTCGTCGGCTACTTGCTGCGCACGGCGTTCCCCGAGCACGAAGGCGACTTCCAGCACCTGCCGCTGTGGCGGCCGCTGGTCGTCGAGAACACGGCGCGGGTGCACGAACACGCCGGCACGCTGGTCGTCCCGCAGACCATCCTGGTCGAGGCGTACGCGCGGGAGATTTTCGACGGCCTGGCCGGCCGCGGCGTCCCGGTCGCGCACTTCGTGCTGGACGCCGAGCCCGCCGAACTGCGCCGCCGGATCGAGGAGTCGGCCGACACCGTGGCCCGCCAGTGGCGGCTCGACCACGTCGACCGCTACGGCGAGGCCCTGCCATGGCTGCGCCGGGCGGCGACGGTGGTGGCCACTGACGGCAGGACACCGGCTGAGGTCGCGCGCGGCATCGCCGACCGGCTCCGCAATTGATCGACGCGGTGTTCAGCCTGCCCGGCATCCAATAACCGACACGATGGCCGGATAATCAGCCGACAATTCACGACACGGAAACGCGCAATCCCGCGAGTTCGGCCAGCGCGGCGAAGGAATCGAACCGCGCGGATTGGTCATAGGCCGCCGTCGTGGCGAGGATTTCGCCGGCGCCCGTGAGCGTGACCAACCGCCCGAGCCGGTCCGTCACCTCGGCCGGCGTCCCGGAGATCTGACCGTCCAAAGTCTCCTCGAGCCGCCTGCGCTCGCGGTCGGTCATCGGGGCCGCGAGGATTTCGCCCGGTGGGGCCAGGGGCGGGAAGACGCCGTGGGAGCGCGAGTACACCGTCGCCCAGGCCTCCGAGACCAGCAGGCGCCGCGCGTCCGCCGCCGAGTCCGCCACCGCGATCGCCGTCGACACCACCACGTACGGCTCGCGCGCCCACGCGGACGGCCGGAAGCCGTCCCGGTAGCGCGTCACGGCTTCGGCCAGGGCAGCTTCGCCGCGGACCGGGGCGATCACCAGCGGCAGCCCGAGTTCCGCGGCGAGGTCCGCGCCGGAGCCGGTGGCCAGCAGGAACGGCGGCACGCGCAGGCCCTCGGCGGGGTAGGCGTGCACGCCCGGGTAAGCGTGTTCCCCGGTGAAGAACCCGAGCAGTTCGCGCACCTGCGCGCCGAAGTCGTCGGCGGCCTCCTTGCCGTGCCCCAGCGCCGATCGGACGCCGCCGGTGAAGCCGACCGAGCGGCCGAGGCCCATGTCGATGCGCCCGGGGTGAAGCGCTTCCAGGACGCCGAACTGCTCGGCCACGACCAGCGGCCGGTGGTTCGGCAGCATCACGCCCCCGGTGCCGACGCGGATGCGCGACGTCGCGCTCGCGACGGCGGCGGCCAGCACGGTCGGCGCGGACCCGGCGACCCCGGGCACGCTGTGGTGTTCGGACACCCAGAACCGGTGGTAGCCCAGCCGTTCGGCACCGGCGGCGAAGGCGACGGTGTCCCGCAGCGCCTGCGCGGGCCCGCGGTCCCGCCGCACGGGCGAGCGGTCGAGCACGGAGAACCTCACACCGGGTGCAACGCCCGGCGTCGGACGGGATTCCCGTCAGGGCCGCCAGCGCTCGCTGTACTCCGGGTGGTCGGCGTAGGGCAGGGCCAGCAGGCGCAGCGTGAGGCACCAGTTGGAGCCGGCCTCGTCGGCGGGCACGTGGCAGGTCTCACACCAGTATTCGCTGCCGTAGAGCGGAAACCCGGGCACCTTCTCCGAGACGGTGGTGCGGTGGGCGAGCAGGATCCGCCGGGTCGCCTCGATCTCGTTGATCATCTGGTTGACCACGTCGAGCTCGAGATCGGTGAGCCCGCGGATCTTCTGCTCCACGGCGACCTTCGTCTCGCCGCGGTTCATGACCTCGCCGGCCTTCGCCTTGTTGACGGCCTGCATGATCAACGCCTGCCGCGCGCCCACGCGCGCCGCGAGGAAAGCGATCAGGTCGTCCACGAACGGCCTCCTTCCTCGAACCCGCTCCCCGATGGCCCCGGGGAGTCGTCGATCCGGGACCGCACGTTACGCCGTCGCGGACCAAGATCGTGACATCGAGATCGGCCGTGCAACATTTGTGACCCGAAAGGCGACAGCGGGCGCTTGCGTGATCACTCCGTGTTCGGATTGGTTCTTTTGGCGGCAGGAAATCCCCAGCGTGGTCGCCCATTCGGTGATGGCCGCCACGGCTGTGGGCATGGTTACAACTCGGGGCGGATGAAGGCCGATCCAGCGCGGCTCCGTAACACCAGGCTCTGCCTTCGCGTCTGTCCCCAGCACAGAGTCACGGAGGTGATCATGTCCGTTCCGGCCTCACCCAGTCCGCAGGTGCCGTACTTCCCACCGCCCGCGCAGGCGCCGAAGCGCAGGAAATGGCCGTGGGCGCTCGGCGTACTCGTCGTGGTGCCCGCACTGGCGGCCGGCGTCGTACTGGCGATCGCGTTCGGCAAGGTCACCGCCAGTCCGTGCCTGGACAAGTCCCAGCACGCCCCGTGCGCCGGGCCCGGCGGAACATGGATCTCCGCCGACGGTGTCGCCCGGCCGCGTGACGCCGCCGCGCCCGCCACCACCAGCCCGTCGATTCCCGCTTTCGCCGCCCCGACCACCACCGAGCCGGCACTCCCCGAGCCCACGGCGAAGGACTACTCGGTCGACTTGGCCGTCCAGTCCAAGCAGTGTTTCGGTTCGGCAGGATGCAACGTGGTCGTCGAGCCGAAACTCAGTTTCCTCGGCGCGAGCACCCTGCTCTGGGAGTGCGACATCACCTACAGCATCTCGGGGGACGCGTCCGGTGAGCTGATCGAAACCGCCTACGCCCAGGGCGGCACCTCCTACCGCGTCGACCGCACGAGCATGAGCACCAAAACAAGCAAGGTCGTCCCGAAGGCGACCGTGACGGCGGTCAGCTGCCGCAAGCCGTGAGGGTCACTCGGGACGCGCCTTGCTCGGCTGCACCCGCTTCGGCTCCCCCGGCATCTTCGGATAATCCGGCGGGTACGGCAGCTCCCCCAGCCCGTGGTCCCGCAGGTCCCGCTCGTACCACTCCAATGCCGTCTCCAGCCCGAACGGTTCTGCGTCCATCGGCTCGTGCAGGTCGCCGTACTTCGCCAGGAACCCCGGGATCGTCAGCACGTCGAAGTCGTCCGCGTCCACCTCGCCCAGCAGATCCCACGTCAGCGGTGTCGACACCGTCGCGCGCGGGGTGCCGCGGACCGACCAGGCCGACGCCACCGTGCGGTCGCGGGCCGCCTGGTTGTAGTCCAGGAACACCCGGCCGCCGCGCTCCTCCTTCCACCACGCGATCGTCGCCTTGTCCGGGATCCGGCGCTCCACCTCGCGGCCCAGCGCGATCACCGCGTGGCGGACCGCCACGAAGTCCCACTCCGGCCGGATCCGGACCAGCACGTGCACCCCGCGGCCGCCCGACGTCTTCGGCCAGCCCGTCAGGCCCGCGTCCGCCAGCACCGCGCGGACCACCTGGGCCACCTCGACCGCGTCCGCGAAGCCGGCGCGGTCCGGCGGGTCGACGTCGATGCGGAGCTCGTCCGGGTGATCGACGTCCGCACTTCGCACCGGCCAGGGGTGGAAGTCGAACGTGCCCAGGTTGGCCGCCCACGCGAACACCGCCGGCTCGGTCGGGCACACCTCGGCGGCTTTACGGCCCGAAGGGAACGTGATTTCGGCGGTCGAAACCCACGACGGCGCGCCCTTCGGCACGCGCTTGGCGTAGAACCAGTCCCCCTCGACGCCGTCGACGTAGCGCTTCAGCGTCGTCGGGCGCTCGCCGATCGCGCGCAGCAGCGGCCCGCCGGCCGTGATGTAGTGCTCCACCACCTGCCGCTTCGTGATGCCGCGCTGGGGGAAGTACACCTTGTCCGGGCTCGTGACGCGGACCGTGCGCCCGCCCACCTCGTACTCCACCGGGTCTCCGTGCTTGGGCATGCGACCACGCTAGCGGTGAGCGCGCCTGCGCGACGTCCGCGAGAAAGCCGCCGGTAGGCTCGATCGGGTGTCCGGCCGCACCAAGCTGATCGTCGCGCTCGCCGTGCTCGCCGTCTTCGCGGCGGCCGCGGTGCTGCTGCCGATCCCCGGTCCGGCCGAGCTGCGGGCCTGGGCCACCGCCACCGGTCCGGCCACCCCGCTCGTGCTGCTCGCCGCCTACTCGCTGCTCACCGTCGCGCCCATCCCGCGGACGGTGTTCAACCTCGCCGCCGGCCTGCTCGTCGGCACCGCGGCGGGGATCGCGATCGGCCTGGTCGCCACCACCATCGCGGCGAGCCTCTCCTTCGGGCTCGCCCGGCTGCTCGGCCGCGACCTGGTCACCCGGCACCTGCACCGCTCGGCCGTCAAGACGGTCAACGACCGCCTCTCCGACGGCGGCGTCCTCGCCATCACGTCGCTGCGGCTGATCCCGGTCGTGCCGTTCGCCCCCTTCAGCTACCTCTGCGGGGTGTCCTCGGTGCGGCTCGGTCCGTACCTCACCGGTACGCTGCTCGGGAGCGTGCCCGGCACGGTCGCCGTGGTCGTCCTCGGCGACGCCCTGACCGGCGACACGCCGCCCGCGCTGCTCGCCTGCTACGGCGTGTTCGCGCTGGCCGGGGCGATCGGGCTGGTCAAGGTGTTCAAGAAGCGGGCACCGGCCGAACCGCGGCCCGCCGGACCGGCTGGCTGACGGGAAAGGCACCGGGCCGACCGCTACACTCGATCGGGTGCGCGAAGCGGTAACGCGCTGAGCAGGGCCACCACCACCGGGAATTTCGTCAGGAGCAGTCGCCATCGACACCGGTCAGCTGATCGCGGGGCACTACCGCCTCGTCGAGCACATTGGTAGCGGTGCCATGGGTGTCGTGTGGCGCGCGACCGACGTGCGCCTCGAACGCACCGTCGCGATCAAGCAGATCCTCCCGCAGCCGGGTGTCTCCGAGACCGAACGCGACAACATGCGCCAGCGCGCGATGCGCGAGGCGAAGAACGCGGCCCGGTTCCAGCACCCGAACGCCATCGTCGTGTTCGACATCGCCGAGCACAACGGCGACCCGTGCCTGGTGATGGAGTACCTGAACGGGCCCAGCCTCTCCACGATCCTCGCCGAGGAGGGCACGCTCCCGCTCGGGCGGGTCGCCCGGATCGGCGAGCAGGTCGCGTCCGCGCTGGTGGCGGCCCACCGCGCGGGGATCGTGCACCGGGACGTCAAGCCGGGGAACATCCTCATCGACGAGACCGGCACCGCGAAGATCACCGACTTCGGCATCTCCCGCGCGGCCGGCGACATGACGCTCACGGCGACGGGCCTGATCGGCGGCACCCCCGCCTACCTGGCGCCCGAGCTGGCCCGCGGCGCCGACCCGGTGCCCAGCTCCGACGTCTTCGCCCTCGGCGCGACCCTCTACCAGGCGATCGAGGGCACCACGCCGTACGGCAACACGACCAACCAGCTCGCGCTGCTCTACGCGGCGGCGAACGGCCAGATCAACCCGCCGGTGCAGGCGGGCGCGGCCACCGCGCTGCTGATGAGCCTGCTGCGCAGCGAGCCGGGCGAGCGGCCGAGCATGGCCGAGGCCCGCGAACGGCTGGCCGCGCTGGCCCGCACCGAGCCCGGTGGCATGACGGCGTCACCGCCGCTGCTTTCGGGCGGCGCGGGCCGCAAGCCCGCCGCCCCCGCGGACGGCGGCGAGCGCCCGCCGTGGCAGCGGACCGCCGAGAAGGCGCCGTCCTCCCCGCCGGTCGGCACGCCGGTGCCGGCGAACAAGCCGGCGAACAAGGCCCCGTCGAACCCGCCGCGCCCGACGGCGGCGTTCATGCCGATGCGGTCCCCGGCCGCACCGCCGAACACGCCGCCCAGACCGATGCCCGCGGCCGCGCCGACGGCCAGGGCTCCCCAGTACTCGTCGAACACGAGCAAGCCGGACACCAAGCGCAAGTACGCGATGTTCGCCGGAGCAGGTGCGGCGGTCGTGGTGGTCGCGGTGATCGTGTTCCTGGTCCTGAACTCGGGCAACGGCGGTTCCGGCGGCAACCAGGCCGGCCAGTCGCCGAGCAACCAGCCGACCACGGGCCACAGTTCGAAGACCACCGGTCCGAGCGACGACGCGCCGGCTTCCTCCGCCAAGCTCGGCCAGACGCCCTCCGAAGGCAAGATCACGGACTACGGTTCCGCGGGCCGGCTGCTCACCGACAGCTATTACCCGAACCCCGCCGCCGGCTGGAATCTCCTCACGCCCGCCGCTCAGGCGGTCTACGGCTCACAGCAGGCCTACCAGGCCTACTGGGCCGAGCAGGCAGGCAACATCAAGGGCTATCGGAAAGCCCAGGCGGACGGAGGCAGCGGAGCCGATGGTTCGCTGAACCTCTCGATGGAAATCAACGGCGTCCGCCGGCCGTACCACATCGTGCTGGTCGGCGGGCAGCTGCTGATCGACAGCAACACGAAACTCGACGCGAACCCGAACACCGGACTCTGAGACGTAACGCGCGTCCGGTGGGCTGAGCGGCCCGGATGGCTTACCGTGGTGGCATGGCCGATGACGGAGCTTCGCTGCCGGGCCAGAATCCTCGCTTCCACGAGGACCTGGTCGGCCTGGACCCGTACGATCCGGAGGCGCGCGCGTTCGCCGAGCACCTCGACCGCATCGAGCGGTGCGGCCCCAACTTCACCATCGAAGCCGCCCTTGACGGCGTCGCCGACTTCGCCGACTCCAGCAACCGGCTCGGCGGGCTGCGCTACTGGGTTTCGGCCCTGATCGTGGTCCTCATCGTGCTCGGCGTGATCGTGACCGCATGGGACATCGTGGTGCACGCCCTCGCCTGGCTCGCGGCGTAACGTGGAACGGGTGAAAGGTATGAAACCCGTTGTCGGCGCGACCCCGCGCGTCGTGAAGTCCGAGCAGGAATGGCGGGCGCAGCTCAGCCCCGACGAATACGCCGTGCTCCGCCAGGCGGGGACCGAACGGCCGTTCACCGGTGAGTACACCGACACGAAGACCACCGGCGTCTACGAGTGCCGCGCCTGCGGTGCCGAGCTGTTCCGCAGCGACACGAAGTTCGACAGCCACTGCGGCTGGCCGTCGTTCTACGACCCGGCCGACTCCGACGCCGTGCTGCTGCGCGAAGACCGCACCATGGGCATGAAGCGGATCGAGGTGCTCTGCGGCTCCTGCCACAGCCACCTCGGGCACGTCTTCGAGGGCGAGGGCTACCCCACCCCGACCGACCAGCGGTACTGCATCAACTCGATCTCGCTGAAACTGGTACCAGAGTCCTAAATCCTCCTTAAGGGAGCAACCCACCGCCCTTCCTCGAACGTAGTCTCCGCACACGGACGAGGGAGGGCGGACTCATGACCGATACCTGGGGTATTCCCGGACCGGTGTTCGCGGGGCTCTACCTGGGGTTGCTGGTGCTGCCGGCGCTGGCCGCCGCGCTGCGGCTCGGCGCCCTGCGGCGCGGCCGGGGCGGGGGCGTGCCGGAGAAGGCCGAGGAGCTCGCGCTGCTCACCGGCGGTCGCGTGCGGGCCGGCGAGTTCGTCGTCGCCCGGCTGCTGGAGCGCCAGATCATCCGGCTGGACGGCACCGGCCGGGTGCACCGCGTCCGGGGCTCGGCGCCGGACGACCTGGGCCGGGCCGCGCTCGTCCGGATCGGCAAGACCGGGACCGCCGTCGACCTGGTGCGCCGCGAGGTGCGGCACCACCCGGCGATGACCGCCCTGGAGGACGGGCTGATCGCGCGCGGCCTGCTCGTCGACACCCGGAAAGTCCGCCTGACCTGGGTGGGCACCGCCGTCGCGTACTGGGCGCTGATCGTTTTCGGGATGGTCCGGCTGATCGCCGGCAGCTCCACCGGGCACCCGATCGGCTACCTGCTGGGCCTGCTGGCGCTCGGCACGGCCGCCGCCGTCTTCGTGACGATCCGCGCCCGGCGCACCCCGGAGGTCAGGGCCACCGCCGCCGGTCGGGCCGCGGCGGCCGACGCCGAGCGCGCCGGTGTGCTGACGGCCGGCCCGGCGGGCGCCGTCGCGGCCGGCGGCTTCGGCAGCCACCCCGACAAGGACGTCCGGCTGGCGATCAGCCGTACCGCGCGGCGGGTGGTCCACCGGCCGCGCGCCCGCCGGGTAGGCGCGGGCGGCGGCACGGCCGTCGGCTACTACGGCGGCAGCGGGGGCGGCGCAAGCTGCGGCGGCGGTGGCGGGAGCAGCTGCGGCGGCGGTGGCGGGAGCAGCTGCGGCGGCGGTGGCGGAGGTGGCGGCGGGGGCTGCGGCGGTTGAAACGCCGACGCGAACGCGCGCGTCTCACAGCTACGGTAGCCGCGACACACTGAGGGGAGACGGGCGATGGCCGACCCGTGGGGCATCTCCGGACCGGATTTCGTGGTCCTCTACATCGCGCTGCTCGGCGCGGCCCTGCTGGTCAGGGTCATCGTGTCCGGCGTCGTGACCCGCCGGGCGATGCGGGTGGGCGCCGCGTCGCCCGGTCCGCCGCCGACCGTCTACCAGCTCGCCTTCCTCGCCGGCGGCCCCGACCGGGCCGTCGACGCGGCGATCGCGGCCCTGGTCGAGCGGGGGCAGCTGCGCGTCAACAGCTACCAGCAGGTCAGCCAGGCCGGGACGCGGCCGGCCGAGCCGCTGGAGCGGGCGGTCTTCGAGGCGGCCCGGCTGAAGACGACGGCGACGCTGCGGGCGATCGGCCGCCGGTCGGCGGCGATGCGAGCCCTGGAGGAGGGCCTCGACCGGCGCGGGCTGCTGGTGTCGGCCGCGGCGAAGCGGCAGGCGCGGACGTTCGGGCTGCTCCTGCAGCTGGGCGTGCTGGCGTTCGGCGTGGTCCGGCTGGTCAACGGCATCGCACTCGGCCGCCCGGTCGGGATCCTGGTGTTCCTGGTCCTGGTCGCGGCGGTGCTGGCGGTCGTGGCGGCGGTCCGCCGGGCGAAGACGGGGGCCCGCCAGCCGTCGGCCGCGGGGTACCGCGTGCTCGGCCAGGTCCGCGCCGCGGCGAGCGGGCCGGTGCCGGCCGGCATGCTCGCGGGCGGCGTGCTGCTCGGCGGGGCCGCGGCCGCGGTCGCGCTGGGCGGCTGGGCGATGTACCCGGACGAGGAGCTGAGCGCGGCGCTGGCCCCGCCGATGACGTCGTCCGGCGGCGGCTCGTCCGGCGCTTCCGGGTCTTCCTGCAGCAGCGGGTCGTCGTGCGGCAGCGGGTCGTCGGGTGGTTCGTCGTGCGGCGGTGGCGGGGGTTGCGGTGGGTGAGCTGGGGATCGGGATCGGCTGGCGGCACGAGCTCGATCTGTCCATCGCGCGGCTGCCGGGCGTCGACTGGGTCGAGGTCGTCGCCGAGAACCTGCACGCCGACCACCTGCCGGAGACGCTCGTGGCGCTGCGCAGGCGGGGGCTGCCGGTGCTGCCGCACGCCGTCTCGCTGTCCCTCGGCGGCGCCGAGCCGCTGGACACCGGCCGCGTCCAGCACCTCGCGGAGGTGGCGCGGGCCCTGGACGCGCCGCTGGTCAGCGACCACGTGTGCTTCGTGCGCGCGGGCGGTCTCGACTCGGGGCACCTGATGCCGCTCCCCCGCACGCGCGAGGCACTGGACGTGCTGGTGGCCAACGTCCGGCTCGCCCAGTCCATTGTGGACGCGCCGCTGGCGCTGGAGAACATCGCCGCGGTGCTCGACTGGCCGGACGCCGAGCTGACCGAGGAGCAGTTCCTCACCGAGCTGACCGAGCGGACGGACTGCCTGCTGATCATCGACGTCGCGAACCTGTACGCCAACGCCCGCAACATCGGCACCGACCCGGCGGCGTTCCTGGACGGCATCCCCTGGGAGCGGCTGGCGTACGTGCACATGGCGGGCGGCATCGAGCGCGACGGCGTCTACCACGACACGCACGCGCACCCGGTCCTGCCGGAGGTGCTGGCGTTGTTGACGGAGCTGCGCCGCCGCACGGACCCGCCGGGGGTGCTGCTGGAACGCGACGACGACTACCCGACGGACGACGAGCTGGCGGCGGAGCTGTCGGCGCTGCGGACGGCGGTGGCGGGATGAGCCGGGAAGAGCTGGCCCGCCGCCAGGCGGAGCTGCTGCACGCGTTGCTGGCCGACGGCCCGGCGCCGGCGGGTTTCGACCCGGCCCGGTTGCGGGTGGAGGCGAACGTGCTGCGGCGGAAGCACGGGCGGGTGCTGGCTCACCAGCGGCCGGAGCTGGCGGAGGAGCTGGGCGAGCGGTTCGGGCCGCTGTTCGCGGAGTTCACCGCCGGCCGCCCGAAGAAGGCGGCCGAGCGGTCGGGGGCGTACGCGGACGAGTTCGTGACGTGGCTGATCGAGAGCGGCCACCTGCCGAAGCCGAAGCGCCGGCTGGTGGACCGCCTCCGGCGTCGCTGATCCACAATGTCGCCGGGCTGTGGACAACCAGCGGCTGACCAGGGTTTTCGTCGGTCTCCGCCGGTAGACTGGAACCGGGCCCGGCCCCCAGGGGCAGGGTTCCGGCAAAGTCGTTTGTGCTGGTCATGGGGTGATTCCGTAGAGGGTGAGTGGTCGGGTGGCGTCTCGGGCCATGTGGCGTAGTCCTGCGGCGGTGTTGGTGTGGCCTGTGGTGCGTAGGGCGCTGATGGCGAGGTTGCGGAGGGTGGCCATGGCGCGGGGTGCGGTGCCGGTGCGGATGCGGGAGGCGTCTTCGCGGTAGGTGGTGCGTTGTTCGAGTCGTCCGTGCCCGATGCCGGTGCTGGTGTGGTGGGTCCCTTGTGGCCAGGGCAGTGTCTGCAGTCGGGTGTGGAGCCGGTGCTGATTTGCTTTGACGGTGAACACATAGTCCGCGCCGTGCTGATCCAGGTAGCGGGCGAGGCTGCGGGTGGTGTGCAGGGCGTCGGCGGTGACCACGGTCCCGGCCAGGTCGATGGTCTCCAGCAGGGGCTGAATCCAGGCGGTCTCGCTGGTCCCGGTGGTGACCTGTTGCTGGGCCAGCACGATCCCGTTGTGGTGAGTCAGTGCGGACAGCAGATGGACACCGGCTCCGCCGGTGCGGGCGAAGGTGCCGCGCAGGGATTTGCCGTCCACGGCAAATTGCCGGTGGGACGTCTGCGGTGGTGGTGATCCAGTCGC
>NZ_JADWPD010000009.1:0-53082 GCF_017308975.1 Amycolatopsis sp. MtRt-6
GGTCCCTCGATGCCACCAGACCCGGTGACACCACCCCCCGGATCATGCGAGCGACTGGGGGCCTGAGTCATGCCGGGCCTGGCGACCACAGCTCCTTGATCAGGAACTACGAAAAAGGTAACGGGGCCGGGTGGCGGAGCCTCCGGCTCGGGGCGAAGCCCCGGATGTCACAGTCCGCAGGTGGGTGCCGGTTACCTTGAAGTGCGCGGCGCCCCTTCGGTTAGGTGGGTGGCGTGCGCGTAGACATCTGGTCCGATCTGGTCTGTCCCTGGTGTTACCTCGGCAAGCGCCGCTTCGAGCGGGCGGTGGCCGAGGTCGGCGTCGACGTCGAGCTGGTGCACCACTCGTTCCAGCTCGACCCGTCGTTCCCGCGCGGGACGTCACGGCCGACGCGCGAGGTACTGGCCGAGAAGTTCGGCCGGACGCTGGAGGAAGCGGACGCGATGGAAGCCGAGATGGAGGAGCGCGCGGCCGCCGACGGCCTCGAGTACCACCTCGACGGCGTCCACATGGGCAACACGGTCGACGGCCACCGCCTGGTCCACCTCGCGGCCGCGCACGGTCTGGCCGACGCCCTCGTCGACCGGCTCTACGCGGCCCACTTCACCGAGCGGCGGTCGTTGTTCGACCGCGATTCCCTGGTCACGCTGGCCGCGGAAGCGGGGTTGGCCGCGGACGAGGCACGAGCGGTACTCGAGTCCGACGCGTACGAAGCGGAAGTGGCGGCGGACGGCGAGCAGGCCCGCGCCCTCGGCGCGTCCGGCGTCCCGTTCTTCGTGATCGACCAGCGGTTCGGCGTGGCGGGAGCCCAGTCGCCGGAGGTGTTCGCCCAGGTGCTGAGGCGGGTCAGCGACGCCGCCGCCGGCTGAACCGCGACCGATCGGTGGCAACGCCGGCGAGGTGCAGGGCAACGCAAAGCAGCCCGGCGGTGGTGAGCGTCCCGGTGGTGATCACGGGCCCGAGCCCGAACCCGGCCAGCTCCATGAGCAGCGCGAGCCCGAACAGAACGGCGGCGAGAATGGCAAGCATGACGGCCTCGTTTCCGTGGGTGGGGCCGAACGGTCCACGCCACTGCGACGTTGGAGGTACCGGCGTTTCCGGCTTGGTGGCCGGTAATTCCCCCGCCCCCGCCCGCTGAAACGGCATCGCGTGATGCCTCCCCAATCACGCGTGATGCCCCTCCGGACACGCGTGATGCCTGGCTCGTCACGCCTGAGGTGGCGCGGTGCTGGAACGGACCACCAGTTCCGTCGGCAGCAACACCGGTTCGCCGGCCTCCGCGCCCGTCTCGATCTCCGCGAGCAGGGCCTTCACCGCGTGGCGGCCTACCGCATCGAACGACTGGCGGATCGTCGTCAGCGGGGGCCAGAAGTGGGCCGCCTCCTCCATGTCGTCGAACCCGACCACGCTCACGTCGGAGGGGACGCGGCGGCCCGTCTCGTGCAACGCGCGCAGCAGGCCCAAGGCCATCTGGTCGTTCGCCGCGAACACCGCCGTCACCGCCGGGTCCGCCGCCAGGCGCAGGCCCGCCTGGTAGCCCGACTCCGGTGACCAGTCGCCGACCAGCGCCGGCGGCACCACGCACCCCGCCCGCTCCAATGTGGCCTGCCACGACTTCCGGCGGCGCTCGGCCGAATACGACTGCGGCGGGCCCGCGATGTGCCAGACCGTCTTGTGCCCCAGTGACAGCAGGTGGCTCGTTGCCCGGGCCGCGCCGTCCGCCTGGTCGTTGTCCACCACCGGGTAGTCGTAACGAGCACTGGAGTCGATCACCACCACCGGGAGCCCGTGCGGCAGTTCGATCTCGCTTTGGTCAAGCTGGTGCTGCTCGATCAGGATGATCACGCCGTCGACGGCCTGCTCGTTCAACGTGCTGAACGCGCCCGTCACCTCGCCCTGGGTCGGGCGCGTCACCGGCATCAGGATGATCGAAAACCCCTCCGGGACGACCGCCGCCGCGATGGCGTCGAGGGTGCGGCTGTTGCCGAACGTCGGGAGCGCCGAAATGATCACGCCGATGCTGCGGAACTGGCCGTTGCGCAGGGCGCGGGCCGCGCTGTTGGGCCGGTAGCCGATGCGCCGCATCGCGGCCAGGACGCGCTCGCGCGTGGCGTCGTCCACATTGGTCTTGCCGTTCGCCACCCGGGAGACCGTCTGGCCGGACACCCCCGCCTCGCGGGCCACGTCCGCCATCGACGGTCCCCGCCGCCGGGCGGCGCGGCCGGAGGCGGGCGGGGTCACTGAGGGGGGCGGCACGGTCACTCCTGGGTGTCCTGGACATGTTTACGTCAACACGTTACTCTGCGGCCGTCCATGTTGACGTAAACATCGCGCCAGGTCCAGTGCCCGGCGCACGCACCACTCGGAGAGACGATGACGTCCACAGCGGCTCCGCCCGCCCCGGTGCCCGCGCGCCGGGCGCCCGCGGCCCGCCGGCCGCGGCGGAAATGGCGGGGCTGGCTCTTCGTCGCCCCCTTCATGGTCGTGTTCGCGCTGGCCTTCATCGCGCCGGTCGTCTACGCGTTCGTGCTCAGCCTCTACCGCGACCAGGCCTTCTTCGGCGGCACGGTGTTCGTCGGCGCCGACAACTACATCCAGGTGTTCGGCGACCCGAAATTCTGGGACGCCTTCCAGCGGGTGCTGGTGTTCCTCGTCGTGCAGGTGCCGATCATGCTGGTGCTCGCCCTGATCGCGGCGCTGGCGATCGACAGCGCCCGGCTGCACGCCGCCGGGTTCTTCCGCATCGTGATCTTCCTGCCGTACGCGGTGCCCGCCGTCGTCGCCGCGCTGATGTGGGGCTTCATCTACGGTGACCACTTCGGACTCGCGGCCGACCTGAACCACCTGCTGGGCACCGACTCGATCAAGCCGCTGTCGCAGAACTGGCTGCTCACGTCGATCGGCAACGTCGTCACGTGGGAGTTCGTCGGCTACAACATGCTCATCTTCTACTCCGCGCTGAAGGTGATCCCCAAGGAGCTGTTCGAGGCGGCCGCGATCGACGGCGCCGGCACGTTCCGCACGATCCTGTCCGTCAAGCTCCCCGCGATCCGGGGCGCCATCGTGGTCGCGACGATCTTCTCGATCATCGGCAGCTTCCAGCTGTTCAACGAGCCGAACATCATGCGCAACCTCGTGCCGAACATGATCGTCACGAACTACACGCCGAACATGTACGCCTACAACCTTTCCTTCAACGGGCAGCAGTACAACTACTCCGCCGCCGTCGCGATCGTGATGGGCGTGATCACCGCGGTCATCGCCTACGTCGTGCAGCTGCGCGGCTCCCGGAAGGAGATGTGACATGGCCACGTTCTCAGTGACCAAGCCCCGCAAGTCGCGTGTCCTCACCGGCTTCATGGCGCTCTACCTGCTCTACACGCTGGTTCCCCTGGTGTGGCTGATCATCAACGCGACCAAGACCCAGCCGGACCTGTTCTCGACGTCGGGGCTGTCCTTCGGCGGCACGTTCGCGCTGTTCGAAAACATCGGCCAGACGTTCACCTACAACGACGGCATCTTCTTCCGCTGGCTCGGCAACACCCTGCTCTACGTCGTGGTCGGCGCCGGTGGTGCGACGATCCTCGCCACGGCGGCGGGCTACGGGCTGGCCAAGTACCGCTTCCCCGGCCGCCGCGGCGTGTTCGCCGTCGTCCTCGGGGCCGTGGCCGTGCCGCCGACGGCGCTGGCCGTGCCGACGTTCCTGATGTTCAGCAAGATGGGGCTGACGAACACGCCGTGGGCGGTCCTCATCCCGTCGCTGATCAGCCCGTTCGGCCTGTACCTGATCTGGGTCTACGCCGCCGACGCCATTCCCGACGAACTCCTGGAAGCGGCGCGGATCGACGGCGCGGGCGAGATCCGCATCTTCCTCACCGTGACGCTGCGCCAGCTGGTCCCCGGGATCATCACGGTCTCGCTGTTCACCATGGTGCAGACGTGGAACAACTACTTCCTGCCGCTGATCATGCTCAGCGAGCCGAAGTGGTATCCGCTGACCGTCGGGCTCAACCAGTGGAGCGCCCAGGCCAACGGGGCCGGCGCCCAGCCGATCTTCAACCTGGTCCTCACCGGGTCGTTGCTCACGATCATCCCCCTAGTCGTCGCTTTCCTGCTCATGCAACGGTTCTGGCAATCGGGCCTGAGCGCCGGCAGCGTCAAGCAGTAAACCCGCGTCACACCGCCGTGAAGGGACATCCGATGTCAAGAATCCGCACTCGCGCCAAGGCGTTCGCCGCCGTCGCGCTGGCCGCCGCGCTCGCGGTCGGCTGCTCGTCCGGGGGCACGTCCTCCGCGCCCGCCGCCACCGGCACCCAGGACTCCGTCGACGCCGCGCTGAAGGCCGGCGGCGAGATCACGTACTGGAGCTGGACCCCGTCCGCCAAGGACCAGGTGGCCGCGTTCCAGAAGGAGTACCCGAACGTCAAGGTCAACTACGTCAACGCGGGTACCAACAAGGACGAGTACACCAAGCTCCAGAACGCGATCAAGGCCGGCTCGGGTGCTCCCGACGTCGCCCAGATCGAGTACTACGCCCTCCCGCAGTTCGCGCTGACCGATTCACTGGTCGACCTGAACTCCTACGGCTTCGGGGCGTTCGAAAAGGACTACAGCGCCTCGACGTGGGCGCAGGTCAAGAACGGCAACGGGCTCTACGGCCTCCCGCAGGACTCCGGCCCGATGGCGCTGTTCTACAACAAGGAAGTCTTCGACAAGTACGGCATCGCCGTGCCCAAGACCTGGGCCGAGTACGTCGACGCGGCGAAGAAGCTGCACACCGCCGACCCGACCAAGTACATCACCGCCGACACCGGTGACGCCGGGTTCACGCTGAGCATGATCTGGCAGGCGGGCGGGCACCCGTTCTCCGTCGACGGCCGGAACGTGAAGATCAACCTGGGCGACGCCGGCACCAAGAAGTGGACGTCGGTCTGGAACCAGCTGGTCGAGGGCAAGCTGCTCTCCCCGATCGCGGGCTGGTCCGACGACTGGTTCCGCGCCCTCGGCGACGGCACCATCGCGACCCTGCCCACCGGCGCCTGGATGCCCGGCAACTTCATCTCCTCGGTGACCGCGGGCAGCGGCAAGTGGGCCGTGGCGCCGATGCCGACCTACGACGGGCAGAAGGCCGTCACCGCGGAAAACGGCGGCAGCACCCAGTCCGTGATGAAGCAGAGCAAGAACCCGGCGCTGGCCGCGGCGTTCGTGCGCTGGCTCAACCACGGCGGCGGCGTCCAGCCGTTCATCAAGAGCGGCGGCTTCCCGTCCACCACGGCCGACCTGACCTCGCCCGCGTTCGTCGACCAGGCCATGCCGTACTTCGGTGGCCAGAAGGTCAACCAGGTGCTGACCCAGGCGTCGAAGGACGTCGCCCCGGGCTGGACCTACCTGCCGTACCAGACCTACGCGAACAGCATCTACAGCGACACCGTCGGCAAGGCCTACCTCTCGAACACCGGCCTCGACGCCGGGCTGGCGGCCTGGCAGCAGGCGCTGGTCGACTACGGCAACCAGCAGGGCTTCACGGTCAGCGCGGGATGACCGTCCACATCGAAGGCGACGCGGGCCAGGTCATCGGCCCGGTCCCGCGTCGCCTCTTCGGCTCGTTCGTCGAGCACATGGGCCGGTCGGTCCACACCGGGCTGTACGAGCCCGGACACTCCACATCGGACGATCGCGGCTTCCGCGGCGACGTCCTGGAGCTGGTCCGGGAACTCGGGCCGACCGTGCTCCGCTACCCCGGTGGCAACTTCGTCTCCGGCTACCGCTGGGAAGACGGCGTCGGGCCGGTCGAGGACCGGCCCGTCCGGTTGGACCCGGCGTGGCACAGCGTGGAATCCAACCGCTTCGGCCTGCACGAATTCGTCGCGTGGGCCGAAGCCGCGGGTGCCGAGGTGATGTACGCCGTCAACCTCGGCACCCGCGGCATCCAGGAAGCCGCCGACGTCCTGGAGTACTGCAACCACGCGGCCGGGACGGAACTGAGCGAGCGGCGGCGCGCGAACGGCGCCGACCGCCCGTTCGGCTTCAAGCTGTGGTGCCTGGGCAACGAGATGGACGGCCCCTGGCAGATCGGCCACAAGACGGCCGAGGAGTACGGCCGCCTGGCCGCGGAGACCGCGCGGCTCATGCGGATGATCGACCCCGATCTCGAGCTGGTCGTGGCGGGCAGTTCGCACGCCGACATGCCGACGTTCGGCTCGTGGGAGCGCACGGTGCTGCGCCACACCGCGGAACTGGTCGACCACATCTCGCTGCACGCCTACTACCAGGAGCTGCACGGCGACACCGACAGCTACCTGGCCAGTGGCGCCGCGCTGGACCGCTACATCCGCACGACGGCGGGGGTCATCGACGAAACCCTCGCCGAGCTGGGTCTCGACAAGAAGATCGGGATCAGCGTCGACGAGTGGAACGTCTGGGACCTGCGCCGCTGGAACGAGGTCGACCAGGCGAAGCTCGCCGAGGGCGGCTGGAAGCACCACCCGCGGATCATCGAGGACACCTACACCGTCACCGACGCGGTCGTCGTCGGCTCGCTGCTGAGTTCGTTGCTGCGCAACGTCGACCGCGTCACCATGGCGAACCAGGCGCAGCTGGTGAACGTCATCGCGCCGATCAAGACCGAGCCGGGGGGCCCGGCGTGGCGGCAGACGACGTTCCACCCGTTCCAGCGGGTGGCCGCGCTGGCCGGTGGGGCGAGCCTGCGCCTGGCGGTCGACGGCGACCGGCTCCGCACCGCGCAGCACGGCGAAGTCGACCTCGTCGACGTCGCCGCGACGGTCGAGGAGTCCGGGCGCGGGGCGGTGTTCCTGACCAACCGCGCGACGGCGTCGCCGACCGAGGTCCGGATCCGCCTCCGCGGCGCCCGCTTCGGCGTCTACGCCGCGGAAACGCTGACCACACCCGACGGCGAGACCCGCCACACCGTGAACACCGCCGACGCACAACCGGTCCGGCCGGTGCCGCTACCCGGCACGGTCGCGACGTCCGATCCCGGGGGGACCACCATCACCGTGACACTGCCACCGCTGTCCTGGACCGTGCTCCAGCTGACCCCGCAGGCGGGTCCGCATGCCTGAGTTCGCCATCGGGGAGCACGACTTCCTGCTCGACGGCCGCCCGTTCCGCATCCTGTCCGGCGCCCTGCACTACTTCCGGGTGCACCCGGACCTGTGGGCCGACCGGATCGACAAGGCCCGGCGGATGGGGCTCAACACCATCGAGACGTACGTGGCGTGGAACGCGCACGCCCCCGAGCCCGGCACGTTCGACCTGACCGGCGGGCTCGACCTGGACCGTTTCCTGCGCCTGGTCGCCGACGCCGGGATGTACGCGATCGTGCGGCCCGGCCCGTACATCTGCGCCGAGTGGGACAACGGCGGGCTGCCGGCCTGGCTGTTCCGCGACCCGGCGGTCGGGGTGCGCCGGTACGAGCCGAAGTACCTGGACGCCGTCCGCGACTACCTGACGAAGGTGTACGAGGTCGTCGTCCCGCACCAGATCGACCGCGGCGGCCCGGTGCTGCTGGTCCAGGTCGAGAACGAGTACGGCGCGTTCGGCGACGACAAGCGCTACCTGAAAGCGCTTGCCGACCACACGCGCGAGTCCGGCGTCACCGTGCCACTGACCACAGTGGACCAGCCGACGCCGGAGATGCTGGCGGCGGGCAGCCTCGACGGGCTGCACCGCACCGCGTCGTTCGGGTCCGCCGCCGAGGCCCGCCTGGCGACGCTGCGCGCGCACCAGCCGACCGGGCCGCTGATGTGCAGCGAGTTCTGGAACGGCTGGTTCGACCACTGGGGCGCCCACCACCACACGACGTCGGCCGCGGACTCGGCGGCGGAGCTCGACGCGCTGCTCGCCGCGGGCGCGTCGGTCAACCTCTACATGTTCCACGGCGGCACCAACTTCGGTCTCACGAACGGCGCCAACGACAAGGGCGTCTACCAGCCGCTGATCACGTCCTACGACTACGACGCGCCGCTGGACGAAGCCGGTGACCCGACGCCGAAGTACCACGCCTTCCGCGACGTGATCGCCCGCTACCACAAGGTGCCCGACACGGTCCCGCCGCCGGCCCGGCCCGCGCCGACACCGAGCGGGCTCCTGCGTGACCCCGTCCGGCTGCTCGACGCGCCGGAACGCTGGGGCACCTGGGAGTTCCACGAGGACCTGCCCGCGTTCGACGCGCTCACGCCGATGCCGCAGCTCGCGCTCCTGCGCACGAGGATCGAGGGCGACCGGCCCGGCGTGCTGACCTTCGGCGAGGTCCGCGACCGCGCCACGGTGTTCTTCGACGGCGACCTCGTCGGCACCCTCAGCCGGGACCACCACGAGCGCGCCATCCCGCTGCCGCGCGCGGCCGGCGAGCTGCTGGTGCTGGTCGAGGACCAGGGCCGCGTCGACTACGGCCCGCGCATCGGCGAGGCGAAGGGCATCATCGGCGGGGCGGCGCTGCACGGCGAGCCGCTGACCGGCTGGGACGTGCTGCCGTTCGACCTGCCCGCGCTGCCTTCGCTGCGGCCTGACGCGCCGGAGTCCGTGGCGGGCGCGGTGGCAGGTCCGGTGGTGCTGCGCGCCGAGATCGACGTCGACGAGCCCGCCGACCTGTTCCTCGACACCGGGGAGTGGGGCAAGGGCGTCGCGTGGTTCAACGGGTTCGCGCTAGGCCGGTACTGGCGGCGCGGTCCGCAACGGACGTTGTACGTGCCGCGCCCGGTGGTCCGGGCCGGCGCCAACGAACTGGTCGTGCTCGAACTCGGCACGATGCTCGACCCCGCGGCCCGGTTCGTGCCGCGGCCGCTGCTCGGCCACACCGAGGCCTGAAAACCGTCCCCACCGCACCGAAGGGCAGTTCGACGATGAACTTGCGGCGTTTGCTCACCGTCCTTTGTGTACCGATTGTCGCGACCGGCGTGGCGGCGGCGCCCGCGGAAGCGGCCACCGCCGTCACGGTCAAGCCGGACCCGACCTACCGGCAGCAGCCGTTCGACGGCTGGGGTGCCAGCCTGGCCTGGATGGCCGAGGCGACCGGCGGCTACCCCGACGCCATCCGGAACAAGCTGGCGGACCTGGTCTTCGGCCCGGACGGGCTGAACCTGAACATCGCCCGGTTCAACGTCGGCGGCGGCAACGCCCCCGACGTCCCGCCGTACCTGCGTGCGGGTGCCGCGGTGCCGGGCTGGTGGAAGGCACCGGCCGGCACCACCCGAAACGACAAGGACTGGTGGACCCCCGGCGACCCGGCCGAGTTCGACCCGAAGGCCGACCCCAACCAGCGCTGGTGGGTCGACAAGATCAAGAACCGCGTCACGAAGTGGGAGGCGTTCAGCAACTCGCCGCCGTACTTCCAGACCGTGTCCGGCTACGTCTCGGGTGGTTTCAACGCCACCGACGAGCAGCTGCGCTCCGACAAGATCGGCGACTTCACCGCCTACATGACGCAGGTCGTGCGCACCCTCGAAAAGGCGCACGGCATCAGGTTCGCGTCGGTGAACCCGCTGAACGAGCCCAACACGAACTACTGGAAGACCACGCTCGGCGCCGACGGCAACCCGACCGGCGGGCGGCAGGAAGGCGCGCACATCGGGCCGTCGGTCCAGTCGCAGCTGATCCCGGCGATGGCCGCGGCCCTGAAGTCGGCCGGGTCGCGGGCGATCGTCTCCGCGCCCGACGAGACCAACCCGGACATCTTCGCCGCGGACTGGAACGGCTGGTCGGCCGACGCCCGCGCGGCGGCGGGCCGGCTCAACGTGCACACCTACGGCACCGGCAACCGGCCGGTCCCGCGTGACCTGGCCAAGGGCGCGGACAAGCCGTTGTGGATGAGCGAGGTCGGCGGCAGCTGGCTCGACCGGCAGGACTTCACGAACATGGACCCCGGCCTCGGCATGGCCAAGCAGATCACCGACGACCTGCGGCTGCTGGAACCGAGCGCGTGGGTCAGCTGGCAGCCGATCGAGGACTACAACAACATGAAGCCGGGCGGCGAGTCCGCGGCCGGGATGAACTGGGGCGAGATCCAGGTCCCGTTCGACTGCCCGAAGAACGCCACCCTGCAGACGTGCCAGATCAAGACGAACACGAAGTTCAACACGATGCGCAACTTCACCCACTACATCAAGCCGGGTGACCGGCTGATCGGGGTGAACGACACCGCGTCGACGGTCGCGATGCGCGGCGAGGACCTGTCGGCGGTCGTGCACACCAACGCGGGCACCGACGACCAGGACGTCACGCTGGACCTGTCGGGCTTCCGGACCGTGCGCCCGGGCGCGTCGGTGACGCCGGTCGTCACCGACGTCAACGGGGCACTGCAGCGCGGCAAGCCGGTGCGCGTCGCGGCGGGCAAGGCGACGCTGCGGGTGCCGGCGCGCTCGGTCACGACGTTCCTCGTCAACGGCGTCTCGTCGACGGCGGCCGGCACGGGCATCGGCTCGGGCAAGCCGTTCACCTTCACCGGCGTCCAGAGCGGCAAGTCGCTGTCGGCGGAGAACGGCACGCTGGTGCAGCGCACGACGGACGCTTCGGCGCCCGCGCAGCGCTGGACACTCACCGACCGCACGGGCCGCTACGGCAACCGCGACCGGTTCACCATCACCAACGCGGGTACGGGCCAGGTGCTGAGCACGGCCGGTGGCGCGGTGACGCTGGCGGCGCCGGGCACGTGCGACCTCGCGGCGCAGTGGACGCTGTCCACCACCGGCGACGGCACCTGGACGTTCGTCAACGCGGCGAGCGGCCAGCTGCTCGACGTGACCGGCGAGTCCCGCGAGGACGGCGCCCGGATCGGCCTGTACAAGCCGACCAACGGGGCGAACCAGCGCTGGCAGGCCATCGCCGGCTGACCGGGGAACCCGCTGAAGGCCACCACCAGTTCGCTGGTGGTGGCCTTCTTTTTATGCGGGTTTGAGCGGGTCGTGACCGATCGACATCAGGCGGTGGCGCCAGTGGGCCTCGCCCGCGGTCGGTTCCAGGTCGTCGCGGCGCTCCGAGAGCACCCGGTCGACCACCTTCCGCATCACGCCGGCGTCGTGGGCGTCCACGTCGGACTTGCGCTTGCGCAGGATGGCCAGCACCTCGTTGCCGGTCGGCGGGCCTGCTTCGCCGGGGAGCGGCTCGGTCTCCGGGCCCGCGTCGCGGGTGCGCAGCCAGTCCTCCAGCTCGCGCGAGGTCATGTTCACCACCCGGTGGAACTCCGTCCACAGCTCGTCGTCAACAGCCGGATTGTCCATCTTCGTCGGCTACCCGGCGCGGCCTACGTCAAACCGGGCTCCCGCGGCCGGTAGAATTCGCCCGGACCCGTTGAAACGCCAGCGGTGGTCTCTGTTGACACTGCTGGCGAGCTCATCCCCGTGCTCGCCGCTTGACGCATGGGAGGGGTGGGCCTTGCCGACCACTGGCGACGGCATGGCGGAGCGGGTCGACGAGCTGAACGCCGTCCTGGCCGATCTCGTCGGGGTCCTCGAATCGATGTCCGACACGCCCGGCCTGCTCGACGCGGTCTGCGGCGAGGCGGTCCGGGTGGTCCCGGACGCGGACCTGGCCAGCATCATGGTCGTCCGCGACGGCGTGACGCAGACCGCGGCCTTCACCGACGAGCGCGCCCGGCGCATCGACGACGTCCAATACGCGGCGGGCGACGGTCCGGGCCTGCTCGCGGCGCTGACGGGCGAGGTGGTCCGGGTGGCGGTCGCGGAGACGGGCGGCCAGTGGCCCGAATTCGTGGCGGCGGCCAAGGAACTCGGTGTGGGCAGCTACCTGGCGGTCCCGCTGCGGGTGGACGACACGCTGGTCGGCGCGATCACGCTGTTCGGTTTCGAGACCCACGGCTACCACGAGTTCGACACGAAGGTGCTGCGGCTGTTCACGTTGTGCGTGGAGACGGTGCTGCGGCTGACCCGCCGCTACCGCGAGGCGCGGCGGCTGGCGGACGAGCTGCGCAACGCGATGGAGACGCGCGCGGTGATCGAGCAGGCCAAGGGCATGCTGATGCTGATCCACCGCGTCACCGAGGACGCGGCGATGCACCGGCTGATCGTGGAGTCCCAGCACACGAACATCAAGCTGCGGGACGTGGCGGCCCGGTTCACGAAGCGGATGAGCTCGGCGGACGGCGGCCCGGCCCGGCGCTGAACAGCGTCCCCAGGCCGTCCTGCGCCGGCGTCGCCCCGACGGCGTCCCAGACGGTGACCGCGGTCGCCGTGAGCACGGGCTTCCCGAGCCGCTCTTCCAGCTCGGCGAGCAGGGGTGTGGTGTGCAGGGCGGTCTCGGGGACGAGCACGGCGTCGGCGTCCTCGTGGCCGGCCGCCACGGCGAGCTCGGTGATCCGCTGCCCGTCCCAGGCGGCGAGCGCGCGATCGGAACCCGCGTCGGCCGAGACGGCGTGCACCGTCGTCACCCCCGCCTCGGCGAGGAAACCGGCGAAGGCGGCGGTCAGGTCCGGGTGGTAGACGGACGCGAGCGCCACGCGGCCGGCGTCCAGCCGCTCGAGGGCGGCGAGGTAGGCCAGTGACGTGCTGCTCGCCGGGACGCCGAGGTGGCCGGTGAGCGCTCGCGCCTGGTCGCGGGCGCCGTCGAGGCCGTGGGTGAAACTGCAGCTGGAGCACGCCCAGCTGACGACGTCCGGCGTGGCCGGCAGCCGGTCGGCGGCCGCGGTGAGACGCGCGGGCGTCCCGAGCGCCCGCGCGGCGGCGGTCTGGCCGGTCGCGTCGGGATCCCCTTCGACGTAGGCGAAGTCGAGGTCCGGAGCGGGGTCGAGCCGGCGGCAGAGGGCGGCGAAGTCGTCTTCGCCGCGGTCTCGGGTCGGGTACAGCAGGCCGATGCGCATGCCTCCGGTTACCCCGACGGGCGCCGGTGCAACAGGTCGAAGCGGGACCACATCGCTTCGGCCGCCTCGATCGACTCGCTCGTGCGGGCCGGGTCGACCGCCGCCAGCTGGGCCACGATGGCCTGGGCCAGTGCCATGCCCGCGGTCAGCGACGGGAAGAACGTCACGCCCTCCGCCGGCACCATCAGCACGTGCTCCGCCGCGCTCGCGAGGGCCGGGCTGGCCGCGTCCGTGATCGCGAAGACCCGGGCGCCGCGGTCGCGGGCCTCGTTCGCCGCCAGGACCGTGCTCTCGTACAGGCGCCAGAAACTGATCGCCACCAGGACGTCGCCGGCCGTCAGCTTGGCCGTCTGGTTGGCCAGCTCCGCGTCGCCCGCCGTCACCGCGTGGACGTCGTAGCCCGCCAGGCGCGCGTTGTGCGCCATCGCGATGCCGACCGCCGCGTAGCTGCCGTCGGCGATCACCAGCGTGCGGCGGGCCGCCGCGATCGCCCGCGCCACCGTGCGCAGCACCTCCTCGTCGAACCGCCGGTTCAGCAACGCGAGGCTGTCGAGGTCGCGGCGCAGGGACGCCGACCCCGGGGAGCCGACGTCGCGGTGCTCCTCGGCGACCTGCGGGGCGCTCAGCGACGACAGGTACCGCGCCCGCAGCTCCTGCTGCAACGCCGGCCAGCCCGCGAAGCCGAGCGCCTGTGCCGTGCGTGTCACCGTCGCGACGTTGACGCCGGCCAGCTGCGCCAGCTCGGCCGTCGATCCGAAGGACGCCCGCCGCGGCTGGGAGACCAGCACCTCCAGCACCGCGGCCGACTTCGGCCGCAGGCCCCGTTCGGGCAGCCGGTCGCGCAGCCACGCCTCGAAACCGTCGTCGGTCTCCGCCACTCGGCGCCTCCCCTCGGGTCGGGGTGAACCGTAACGCACTGCAAAGAACGTTGCAGATTTGTCGAAATGCAGTCTATGTTGTCGGCACTCCTCGACGGAAGGCGTTCCCCATGACGCTGCTGGCTCGACTGGACCGGCTCCCGCTGAGCCGTCCCCACTACAAGCTGCTGCTCATCGGCGGCCTCGGCTACACCTTCGACGGCATGGACTCGGCGGTCGTCGCCTTCCTCCTGCCCAGCGCGAAGGCGGTATGGCAGCTCGGCAACGGCCAGCTCGGCCTGATCGGCTCCGCGACGCCGTTCGGCTTCCTCTTCGGCGCGATCGCGGCCGGCCTGCTCGGCGACCGCATCGGCCGCAAGAAGGTCATGATGTACGCGCTGGCGTGCTACGCGGTGTTCTCGGTCGTCGCGTCCTTCGCGCCGAACTACGAAGTCTTCCTCGGCGCCCGCGTGCTGGCCGGGGCGGGCGCCGGTGCGGAAAGCGCGATCATCGCGCCGTTCCTGTCCGAGTTCGTCCCGGCCAAGCGGCGCGGCTGGTTCGTCGGCGCGCTCGCCGGGTTCTTCTCCTTCGGCTTCGTCGCGGCCGCGCTGATCGGGCGGTTCGTCGTGCCGTCGTTCGACGAGGGCTGGCGGGTCGCGCAGCTGATCACCGCGCTGCCGATCGTCATGCTGCTGTGGTGGCGCCGGTCCCTGCCCGAATCGCCGCGCTTCCTGCTCGCCCACGGCCGCGCCGCCGAGGCCGAGGCCGTCGTCGCGAAGATCGAGCGAGACGTCGAGAAGGCCACCGGCACGGCTCTCCCGCCGGTGCCGCCGTCCGACGCCCGGCCCGCGACCGAGACGCCGAAGGTGAACCTCCTCAGCGCGCTGAAGTTCCTGTGGAGCCCCGCGATGCGCCGCCGGACGGCGGTGATCTGGACCGTCTGGTTCGTGATCACGTTCTCCTACTACGGCTTCTTCTCGTGGATCCCGACGCTGCTCGTGGAACGCGGCATCACGGTGACGAAGAGCTTCGAGTTCTCGATCATCATCTACCTGGCCCAGGTGCCCGGGTACTTCTCGGCCGCGTGGCTGTCCGAACGGCTCGACCGCAAGCACACGATCGCGCTGTACCTGGCCGGCTCGGCGGTGAGCGCGTTCTGGCTGAGCCAGACGAGCGCGCCGTGGTCGATCACGCTGGCCGGCGCGGTGCTGTCGTTCTTCCTCAACGGCACCTACGCCGGGGTGTACTCGTACACGCCCGAGGTGTTCCCGACGTGGATCCGCGCCAGCGGCACCGGCCTGTCGAGCGCGTTCGGCCGCGTCGGCAGCATCCTCGCGCCGACGATCATCGGCCTGTCCGCGGCGAGCCTCGGCTTCGCCGGCGTCTTCGGCCTGACGACGGCGGTGCTGGCGGCCGGGGTGCTCTGCGTGCTGGTCTTCGGCCTGTCGACCGCGGGCCGCTCGCTGGAGGAACTGACCGAACACGGCGCCCCGGTGGCGGCCGCGAAGGAGATGACGAAGTGAGCTTGTCCACTGTGGAGGAACGGGTGCGCGCCGAGCTGGGCGTGCGGCTGTTCACCGTCCTCGCCTGGCTCCCGGAACGCCGGGCGCTGCGACGCGTGCACAGCAGCCACCCGGCGGAGTACCCGGTCGGCGGGGAGAAGACCGTCGAGGTCGCGGCGGGCTGGCTGGACCGGTGCATCACCGCGCGGAAGCCGTACTTCGGGCCGGACCGCGCGGCGGTGCGGGAGATCTTCACCGACCACGAGCTGATCGAATCCCTCGGCTGCGGCGCGATCATCAACGTGCCCGTGGTCGCGGACGGCCGGACGCTCGGGGTGCTCAACATCCTCGACGCGGAGGGCGCGTACGACGATTCTTCCGTTCGGGTGGCCGAGTCCCTCGCGCCGCTCGCCGTGGCCGCGCTTGCGGAGGAGGCACGATGACCGGCTCACTGCTCCTGCGCAACGCCCGCCTGCTCGACCCGCTCTCCGGCGACTACACCGAGGGCGACCTCCGGTGCGCCGACGGCCGGATCGCCGAGGTGGGGCCCCGCCTGGCCGCGGCCGACGTGCCCGCCCTCGACCTGCGGGGCGCCGTCGTGCTGCCCGGGCTGGTCGACGCGCACGTGCACGTCACGGCGTCGACCGCGGACCTGGGCTCGCTGCCGTCGGCGTCACCGTCCTATGTGGCCGCGCACGCCGCCCGGACGATGAGCCGGATGCTCGACCGCGGGTTCACCACGGTCCGCGACGCCTCGGGCGCCGACTACGGCCTCGCCGACGCCCAGGCGGAAGGCCTGTTCCGCGGTCCGCGGCTGCTGTTCTGCGGGCGCGCGCTGAGCCAGACCGGCGGCCACGGCGACAGCCGCACCCGCGGCACGCAGGTCAAAGACGACCACCCGTGCTGCGCGGGCCTGGGCCGGGTGGCCGACGGCGAGGACGCCGTCCGCGCGGCGGCCCGCGACGAGCTGCGCAAGGGCGCCCACCACATCAAGGTGATGGCCTCCGGCGGCGTCGCGTCCCCGACCGACCGCATCGACTCGACGCAGTATTCGGCCGGGGAGCTGCGCGCGATCGTCGAGGAAGCCGAGGCGGCCAACCGGTACGTCGCCGCGCACGCGTACACGGCCCGCGCCGTGAACCGCGCGCTGGAGCTGGGCGTCCGGTCGATCGAGCACGGCAACCTCATCGACGACCGCAGCGTTTCACTGTTCCGCGAGCACAACGCGTTCCTCGTGCCCACTTTGGTGACGTACTGGGCCCTGAAGGAGGAAGGCCGCGAGCACGGGCTCCCGGAAGCGAGCTGGCGCAAGGTGGACGAGGTCCTGGAAGCGGGCCTGGCGGCCCTGGACCGAGCCGCCCGCGGCGGCGTCCGCCTGGTCTACGGCACGGACCTCCTCGGCGGCATGCACCGCCACCAGAACCACGAGTTCCGCCTGCGCGCCGAGGTCCAGTCACCGGTGGAGATCCTCCGTTCGGCAACGTCGACGGCGGCGGAGCTGCTGAACCTCACCGGCGAGATCGGCACCCTCGCCGTGGGCGCGCACGCGGACCTGCTGGTGGTGAACGGAGACCCGCTGGCGGACATCGGAGTGCTGGCGGAGCCGAAGCACTTCCGGCACATCATCCAGGGCGGCGAGGTGGTGTCCGGCTGACTACCAGTTCCGCACCGGAGGCGCGTATCCCGCCGGCTTGTCGCCGACCTTCAGGCCCGGGCTCACGATCCAGTTCTGGTACGCCGGGGTGAACATGCGGTACACCGACGCCGGCTGGATCGCGCTCGCTTCGTCCAGCGTGGCTCGCAGCTCCGCCGGGATCTCGAAGTCCAGCGCCGCCATGCTCCTGCCGAGCTGGTCCGCGCTGCTCGCGCCGACGATCGCCGCCGCGATGCCCGGCTGGGTGGCCACCCAGTTGAGCGCCACCTGGGCCATCGTCACGCCCAGGGCGTTCGCGACCTCCTCCAGCGGCTTGAGGAGCTGCCAGTCGCGGTCGGTCCACGTGGGTGCGTCGCTGAGCCGCCCGGCGCCGCCGTCGCGGTACTTGCCGGTGAGGAAGCCGCCCGCCAGCGGGCTCCACGCCGTGATGCCGAGGCCGAGGGTCTGGCCCATCGGGACGTGCTCGGTCTCGATGTCGCGCTGCACCAAGGAATACGGCAGCTGCAGGTTGACCATCGGCGCCAGCGCGTGCGACTCCGCGAGCGTCTGGGCCCGCGCCGCGTACCAGCTCGGGACATCGGACAGGCCCGGGTAGCGGATCTTGCCCGCGCGGACCAGGTCGTCGAACGTGCGCACCACCTCCTCCACCGGAGTGATCCGGTCCCAGGTGTGGAGCAGGAAGACGTCGACGTGATCGGTGCCCAGACGGCGCAGGGACGCCTCGAGCGCGCGGATCATGTGCTTGCGCCCGTTGCCGCCGGCGTTGGGGTCGGCCGGGTCGACGCTGTTGGTGAACTTGGTGGTGAGCACCACGCGGTCGCGGACCTTCGCCTCGGCGATCAGCTTGCCGAGGATCGTCTCGCTTTCGCCCGCGGTGTAGAAGTCCGCCGTGTCCAGGAAGTTGCCGCCCTCGTCGAGGTACTTCCGGAAGATCGGGCGGACGTCGGCTTCGGTTTTGCCGTAGGCGGCGTGGAAACCGCCGGTGCCGAAGTTCATCGTGCCGAGTGCGAGCCGGCTGACGCGCAGGCCGGAGCGGCCGAGGAGGTAGTACTGGTCGAGTGCCATGACGTCAGCGTGCCGAGCCGATTTTGGACCCGCAAGTCCAGTCCGCTCCAACGCACCCAATGTGGCCTTCGGTGCGTTCAACGCACCGAAGGCCACATTGGGGCGCTTGGGGCCGGGACTCAGCGGCAGCGGTAGCTCGACGCCGTGGCCGGGTCACCGCCGGTGTACCGCGAAACCCGCGGCAACGGGCACAGGTCGCGCGTCTTGCCGTCCGTGGACGCCGCCGTCAGCGTCGCCGGCGCCTTGCCGTGCTCCACCCAGTCGACGAGCTGCCCGAGCGCGTTCGTCGGCTCCGGGCCGCCACCGCCGAAGCAGTGCTCGACACCCGGCGCGGGGAACAGCCGGTAGAAGTCGTTGACCCGGTGCGCGCCGCCCATCGTGCGTTCCACCTGGGCGCGGTAGGACAGCGTGCCGCCCGGCGGGATCAGCTGGTCGTTCGCGCCGACGAACGTGATCAGCTTGCCGCCGGCGCGGCGGAACGCCGACAGGTTCGGGTCGGACGTGCCGATGACGGCGTCGTACTCCCGCACCGACTGGCGGAACAGGGCCGCGAACTGCGCGTACGTGAGCTTCGAGGTGTCGAAGTCCGCCTGCTTCGCCAGGAACGACTGCACCCACTTCACGGCGACCGGGAAGCCCGGCGCGGTCAGCGTGCCGTCGGGACCGGGCTGGGTGCCGGCGAGCCAGGTGAAGTCGGCGCCCTTCGGCAGCCCGGCCCACAGCCTGCGGCCGTGTTCGTCCGTCGGGCCGGCCCAGATCTTGCGCACGACCTCGGCGTCCGCGGCCGTGACGGTGTACTCGTGGCCGTCGCAGACCACCTTCGTCCCGACGAGGCGGCGCGGGTCCCAGCCGCACTCGTCCGGCCGGTCGACGATGCCGTTGGTGACGCCGTCGCGCGCGTCGCACGCCTGGACCGCGGCCGTGCGGAACGCCGAAAGCACGCAGGGGCTGGGGAAGTCGTGACTGGAGTTCATCACGACCTGCGGCCACAGGGTCGCGACCGCGAACTGCGTCCAGTCGACGGCGGGCGCGTTGGCGAGGATGCCGTCGAAGTCCCCGGGGTACTTCTGGGCTTCGGAGTAGCCCTGGCGGCCGCCGGTCGAACAGCCGGTCCAATAGGAGTACGAGATCGGGCGCTGGTAGTACCGCTGCGTGACGGCCTTGCCGATGACGGCTTCTTCGTGCGCCGACCGGGTGGCGAAGTTGGTCAGGAGCGTCTGGTCGACCTGGCCGTCCTTGAGCGCCCAGGACGTGTCGAGGCCGTTCAGGGACACGCCCGCGTCGGTCGTCACGGCGGCGTAGCCGTCCTTGACCGCCTGGGGGAGCGCGTCGAAGTTGCCGGCGGCGTAGGCGCTGCCGCCGAGGGCCTGGAGCCGGCCGTTCCACCCGGTGTCCGGCAGGGCCACGGCGACCTTGACGTGGTCCGCGCCGGTGTGCGTGAGCGTGACGGTGATCTGGCAGTACGACGGCTGGGCCGCGGCCTGCACGGACTCGATCGTGGCGCCCGGCGGGGCGGGCACCGCGACGGCGGCGCACGGGGCCGGGGTTGCTGCCGAGGCGGCCGGCTGCGTGACGGTGGTCAGCAGAAGCGGCACGGCGGCAGCGAGAAGGAGGCGTTTCATCTGTCTCTCCGGTCGCTGGTCATTGCGGGGCAACGCTAGGTTCGGGGCCCGCGGCCCCGCGCCCGTCGGATGACGCTGCCGGCGTACGTCACTCGGCCGTGAGCTGCGGAAACACTGTTGGGTAAGGTCGTTTCCATGGCGCTGATCGGACGGGACACCGAGCTGAAGGAGCTGGGCGAGCTCGTCGACGGCCCGGCGGACCGCAGCGGCGTGGTGATTCGCGGCGAGGCGGGCATCGGCAAGTCCGCGCTGGTGGCCGCGACGGCCGCGGCGGCGTCGGTGGCCGGGCTGCGGGTGCTGCGGACGACCGGCGCCGAGGCGGAGCGGAACCTCGCTTACGCCGGTCTGCACCAGCTGCTGTACCCGGTCCGGGCCGGGGTGACGGAGCTGCCCGAGCCGCAGCGCGACGCCCTGCGGACGGCGTTGGGGCTGGCGTCGGGGGCGGAGCCGAGCGCGTACCTGGTCGGGCTGGCGGCGCTGACGCTGCTGGCCGACGAGGCGGCGGCCAAGCCGCTGCTGCTGGTGGCCGAGGACGCGCACTGGCTGGACCGCGCGAGCGCGGACGTCCTCGCGTTCGTGGCGCGGCGGATCGAGGCCGAGCCGATCGTCCTGGTGGCGACCCTGCGGGACGGTTTCGAGTCCCCGCTGGCCGACGCGGGCCTGGCGCCGATGGTGCTGGACCGCCTGCCGGCCGACACGGCGGCCGCGCTGCTGGATTCGGTCGCGCCCCGCCTGGCACCGGCGGTGCGGACAAGGCTGCTGGCGGAGGCGGCGGGGTTGCCGCTGGCGTTGACGGAGCTGCCGTCGGCGGTGGCGGAGCCGGCCGTGCTGGATCCGGTGCTGCCGCTGACGGAGCGCTTGGAGCGCACGTTCACGGCCCGGGTGGCGGCGCTGCCCGAGGTGACGCGCACGGCGCTGCTGGTGGCGGCGTTGAACGAGACGACATCGTTGACAGAGACGTTGGTGGCGACGAGCGCGCTGCTGGGGGTGGACGCCGATCCCGCGATCCTCGCTCCCGCCGTCGAAGCTCGGCTGATCGAGCTGTCCGCCGGGACCGTCACCTTCCGGCACCCGCTCATGCGGTCCGCCATCCCCGCCTCCGCCACCCCGCTCGACCGGCGGAACGCCCACCTCGCCCTCGTCGAAGCCCTCCGTGACCAGCCCGACCGCCGTGCCTGGCACCAGGCCGCCGCCAGCGCCGGGCCAGACGAAACCGTGGCCGCCGAACTCGAACGCACCGCCGAGCGGGCCCGCTTCCGCGGTGGGGCCGCCGCCGCGATCGCCGCCCTCGAACAGGCCGCGCGGCTGAGTCCCGGCGCCGACCGCAGAACCGACCGGCTGCTGCTGGCCGCCGAACTGGCCGTCGAGTCCGGGCGGCGGGAAACCGCCGAACGCCTGGTCCACGCCGCCAACCCCGCCGATCCGCGACGGCGGGCCACCGCGGGCCGGCTGCTCAGCGAGTTCGAAGACGGCGTCCGCGAGGACCCCGCCCGCGTCGCCGCACTCGCCCGGACCGCCGCCGACGTCGCCGCCGACGGGCAGCACGACGCCGCCATGCGCATCCTCTGGAGCGCCGCCATGCGCTGCTTCTGGACCGAACCCGGGCCCGAAGCGAGGAAAGATCTGCTCGACGTCGCCGACCGGCTGCCCGTCCCCGGCAGCGACCCGCGGATCGTCGCCGTCACCGCGTACGTCGCTCCCTTCGAACGCGGCGAGGCCGTCCTCGGACACCTGCGGGAGCTGGTCTCCAGGACCGGCGCCGATCCCGAGGTCGACCGGTACCTGGGCAGCGCCGCGCTGCAGGTCGGCGCCTTCGACCTCGCCGCCCGGTTCTCCGCTGCCGCCGCGCCCGGGCTGCGGGCGCAGGGCCGGCTCGGGCTGCTGCCGCGGGCGCTGGCCGTCCAGGCGTGGAGCCGCGTCCGGCTCGGCGACCTCGCCGGGGCCGTGCCCGCCGCCGCCGAAGCCGCCCGGTTCGCCCGGGAGACCGGCCAGCCGTTCATGGCCGGGTTCGCCACCGCGGTCCAGGCCGAAATCGCCGCCCTGCGCGGCGACCACAAGCAAGCCAAGACCCTGGCCGACGAGGCCGAACGCGCCGGGCTCGCGGCCGGCGCCCGGCCCGTGCTCGCCACCGTGCAGCTGACGCGCGGGCTGACGAACCTGAGCGAGGGCCGGTTCGAGGACGCCTTCGCCGATCTGCGCCGGCTGCTCGACCCGGCCGACCCCGCCTACCAGCTGGCGTTGCGCGCGTACTGCGTCCCGGAACTCACCGAAGCCGCGGTCCGGGCCGGGCAGACGGACGCGTTGCGGGACGTCGTGGCCGAACTCGAGGCCCTCGGCACCTCGGCACCCGCCCTGCGGATCGGCCTCCGGTACGCCCGGGCCGTCCTCGACCCCGGCGACGAGCTGTTCGCCGCGGCCCTCGACGCCGACCTGACCGGCTGGCCCGCCGAACGCGGCCGCGTCCACCTGGCGTTCGGTGAGTGGCTGCGGCGGCAGCGGCGGGTCGTCGAATCGCGGACGCACCTGCGGACCGCCCGCAAGACCTTCGACGCGCTCGGCATGGCCGCCTGGGCCGACCGCGCCCGGCGCGAGCTGCGCAGCGCGGGCGAGTCGAGCCCGAACCGCGGCCCGGACGCCCGCGACAAGCTGACCCCACACGAGCTGAGCATCGCGCAGCTGGCCGCGGAAGGGCTGACGAACCGGGAGATCGGGCAGCGGCTGTACCTTTCGCACCGGACCGTCGGCACCCACCTGCACCGGATCTTCCCCAAGCTGGGCGTGAGCTCCCGCGCCGACCTCGCCGGGATGCTGAAGACCCTCGAAGGGTGACGTACACCGGCTGCGTCACCTGACGGGCGCGAAGGTCACCAAGCCGCTCCTAACGTCGTGAAAGTCCCACCCACGTTCGGCGCAGGAGCAGCACATGATCAGCAGGAGAAGGTTCGGGCAGACGGTCGCGGCCGGGCTCGCGGCGACGTCCTTGGCGGCCTGCTCGCCGGGCACTCGCGCCGCCGCCCCCGCCGCGGCGCCCACTCCCGACCTGCGGGCCGGGTCCGGGGAACACACCTCGCTCGGCCCGGTCAAGCACGCCGACGCCGGGGTGCTCACCATGGCCTACCACGAGTTCGGGCCGGCGACCGGGCAGCCGGTGGTGCTGCTGCACGGCTGGCCGTACGACCCGTACAGCTACGTCGACGTCGCACCGATCCTGGCCGCGGCCGGCTACCGGGTGATCGTGCCCTACCTGCGCGGCTACGGCCCGACGGCGTTCAAGTCCGCCGAAACCGTCCGCAACGGCCAGCAGACGGCCGTGGCGCTTGACGTCGTCGCCCTGCTGGACGCGCTCAAAATCGACAAGGCCGTCTTCGGCGGCTACGACTGGGGCGGCCGGACCGTCGACATCATCGCCGCGCTGTGGCCGCAGCGCTGCAAGGCGATCGTCGCCGTCAGCGGGTACATCGTCACGAACCTCGCCGCGAACCAGAAGCCACTGGCCCCGCAGGCCGAACTCGGCTGGTGGTACCAGTACTACTTCGCGACCGAGCGCGGCCGCGCCGGCTACGCGGCCAACCGCCACGACTTCAACAAGCTGATCTGGAAGACCGCGTCCCCGGCCTGGAAGTTCGACGACGCGACGTACGACCGCAGCGCGGCCGCGTTCGACAACCCGGACCACGTCGCCATCGTCATCCACAACTACCGCTGGCGCCTGAGCCTCGCGCCGGGCGAGCCGCAGTACGAGACGTACGAACAGAAACTGGCCGCCGGCGCGACCATCGGCGTCCCGTCGATCACCATCGGCAGCGACTTCGACGGCGCCGCCAAGGACGGCAAGGCCTACCGCGCCAAGTTCACCGGCAAGTACGAGCACCGGGTGTTCGACGGCATCGGCCACAACGTGCCGCAGGAAGCACCCCGGCCGTTCGCCCAGGCGATCGTCGACGCCGACCGGATGTGAAGAAAGGGGCCCGGAACACCGGGCCCCTTTTCAGCGCGTCGCGCGGTGGATGACGTCGACCACGGCGCCGGGCGCGGCCGACGCGATCGCGTGCGGCGAGTCCACCTCCGTGATCGACGCGTGCGCGCGCCGGGCCTCGAACCGTTCCGCCGCCGGGGGAATCGCCTGGTCGCGGGTCGCGACGAGAGCGTACTTCCGGATACCCGCCGGCGCGGTGGCGGTGGTCTTCTCGTCGAAGGCCGCCGCCAGGATCGGGCGCTGGCCCGCCGCCGCGACGGCCGTGTCGAGCGCCGGGAGTTCCGCGGCGAACAGCGAGGGGTAGCTCGCCGCGTTCACGAACAGCTCCGGACCCACGGTGTGCGTCGTCGACGGGCCGATGAGCGACCCGGGGAACTGGGCGTTCAGCTGCCCGGCCGTCTCACCCGCCTCCGGGATGAACGCCGCCGCGTAGACCAGGGCCCGCACGTCGGCCGTCCGGCTCGCCAGCTCGCTGATCAGCAGGCCGCCGTACGAATGCCCGACGAGGATCTTCGGGCCGGGCACCGCATCGAGAATCCCCTGCAGCGAAGCGACGTCCGCGGCGATTCCCCGCAGTGGAACCGCGGGCGCCACGACCGGGTAGTGCTCGGCCAGCAGCCGCCGGGTCACCGGTGCCCACGCGGAAGCGTCCTCGAACGCGCCGTGCACCAGCACGACCGTCGGCTTCGGGCGCGCGGGCGCGGCGGCGACGCCGGGGGAGGCGGCGGTGAGCACGCCCGCCCCGGCGATCGCCACGGCGGCCAGCGCCGTGAGCGCGTGCTTCATCAGGCGACCGTCGCGTCGAGGGTGACCTCGATGTTGCCGCGGGTGGCTTTCGAGTACGGGCACACCTGGTGCGCGCCCTGGACGAGCTCGTCGGCGGTGGCCTGGTCGATGCCCGTCGCCTCCAGGTGCAGCACCGCGCTGAGCTTGAACTCGCCCGCCTCGGTGTCGTGGTGCAGGGTCACCTCGGCGACCACGGCGAGGTCGTTCAGCGGCACCTTCTTCGCGCCCGCGACACGGCGCACGGCCCCGACGAAGCAGGACGCCCAGCCCGCGGCGAACAGCTGCTCCGGGTTGGTGCCGTCGCCCGCGCCGCCGAAGGCCTTGGGCACGGCGAGGGTGACGTCGAGCGCGCCGTCGTCGGAGGTCGCGCGGCCGCCGTTGCGGCCCTCCGCGGTGGAGGTGGCGACGGCGGTGTAGGTCACTTCGGACATGGTGTTCCTTTGCTCTCGGGGTGGTGATCCCAAGTTAGGAACCCGCGTACGCGCGCGGCGACCGTCGCACGACGTCACCCGTGTACGTCACCGGCTTCCAGCCGCAACCAGCGGTCGATCCCGATCGCGTCGAGGAAGCGTTCGTCGTGGCTCACCACCACGAACGCGCCGCGGAACGCCGTCAGCGCGCTCTCCAGCTGCCCGGTGCTGACCAGGTCGAGGTTGTTCGTCGGCTCGTCCAGCAACAGCAGCTGCGGCGCCGGTTCGGCGAACAGGACGCAGGCGAGCGTGGCGCGCAGCCGCTCCCCGCCGGAGAGTGCGCCGACCGGCAGGTGCACCCGGGCGCCGCGGAACAGGAAGCGGGCCAGCAGGTTCATCCGCCGGTCGGCCGGCAGCGCCGGGGCGGCGGCCGCCAGGTTCTCGGCGACGCTGCGGTCGTCGTCGAGCAGGTCGAGGCGCTGGGACAGGAAGGCGATCCGGCCGTCGGCGCGGGTGAGCGTGCCGCCGTCGGGCTCGAGATCGCCGTCGACCAGCCGCAGCAGCGTCGACTTCCCGGCGCCGTTGGGGCCGGTGAGCGCGATCCGCTCGGGACCGCGGATCGCCAGGTCGACGCCGTCCCCGAAGAGGTCGCGGACCCGCAGGCCCGCGCCGAGGAAGAGCGTCCGGCCCGCCGGGACCTCCGTCTGCGGCAGCTGCAGGCTGATCTTCTGCTCGGTGCGCAGTTCGCGCTCGGCCTGGTCGAGCTTGGCCTTCGCGGCACCGACTCGGGCGGCGTGCGTGCCGTCGGCCTTGGCCGCCGACTCCTGAGCGTTGCGCTTCATCGTGCCGGCGAAGATCTTCGGCAGCCCGGCGTTGCCGAGGTTGCGCGACGCGGTGGACGCCCGGCGCGCGGCGCGTTCGCGGGCCTGCTGCAGCTCCCGCTTCTCGCGCTTGACCTCCTGCTCGGCGGTGCGGATGTTCTTCTCGGCGACCTCGCGCGCGGCTTGGACGGCTGCCTCGTACGCGGTGAAGTTGCCCCCGTGGAACCGGATTTCGCCGCGGTACAGCTCGGCGATCCGGTCCATCCGGTCGAGCAGCGCGCGGTCGTGGCTGACGACGAGCAGGCAGCCGGACCAGTCGTCGAGCACCGCGTACAGCTTGTGCCGCGCTTCGGTGTCCAGGTTGTTGGTGGGCTCGTCGAGCAGCAGCACGTCCGGCCGCTTCAGCAGTTGCGCGGCCAGGCCCAGCGACACGATCTGGCCGCCGCTGAGGGTGCCCAGCGTGCGGTCGAGCCCGATGCCGGCGAGGCCGAGCCGGTCGAGCTGCGCGCGGGTGCGCTCCTCGATGTCCCAGTCGGTGCCGATGGTGGTGAAGTGCGCTTCGTCGACGTCGCCGGATTCGACGGCGGCGAGCGCGCGCAGCACCGGGGCGACGCCGAGGATTTCGGCGACCGACGGCTCCCCGCTCAGCGGCAGGTCCTGCGGGAGGTAGCCGAGCACGCCGTCGGTGGTGACGCTCCCGGCGGCCGGGGCGAGGACGCCGGCGACGAGCTTCAGCAGTGTCGTCTTGCCGGAGCCGTTCGGGGCGACGAGACCGGTGCGGCCGCTCGGGAACGTGGCGGACAGGCGGTCGAAGACGGAGGTGTCGTCCGGCCAGGAGAAGGACAGGCCGGACAGCACGATTTCGGACATGGCGAAGACCTCGGGTGGGTGAAAGCGGAAAAGGGGACGTCGACGGCGGCCCGCACCGGCTGTGCCGGGGGCCTGCGCACTCCGGGGCTACCCGGAGATGTCGACGTCACCTGCCACGACTGGTCTCCTCCAGACGATCTTCCCTTCCGAAGATAGCAGGATTGGCGGGCCGGGTCCCGGGTAACCGGCCCGGATGCGCATCGTGGTGACCGGAGCGACGGGCAACATCGGGACCGGGGTCGTACGCGCCTTGCGCGCCGATCCGCAGGTCGAGACGATCGTCGGGCTCGCCAGACGTCCGGCGGAAGGCGTGGTGACGGCGGACGTCGAACGCGACGACCTCGTGCCGCTCTTCCGCGGTGCCGACGCGGTCGTGCACCTGGCGTGGCTGTTCCAGCCCACCCGCCGGCCCGAACGCACGTGGCGCGCGAACGTCCTCGGCTCGCTGCGGGTGTTCGACGCGGTGGCCGCGGCGGGTGTGCCCAAGCTCGTCCACACCTCGTCGATCGGGGCGTACTCGCCGCGGGAGGACGACGAGCCGGTCACCGAGGACTGGCCGACGCACGGCTGGCCGGGCGCGGCCTACACGCGGGAAAAGGCTTATCTGGAACGGTATCTCGACGCGTTCGAGGCGCGGCACCCGAAGCTCGACGTCGTCCGGCTGCGGCCGGGGTTCGTCTTCCAGCGCAGTGCCGCGACCGCACAGCGCCGCCTGTTCGCCGGGCCGTTCCTCCCGGGTTTGCGGCCGGGGCTGATCCCCCTCGTCCCGGACGTGCGCGGGCTGCGCGTCCAGGTGGTGCACACCGACGACCTGGCCGACGCCGTCCGCCGGGTGGTGACGCGCCCCGTGCGCGGGCCGTTCAACATCGCGGCCGGGCCGGTCGTGGACCCCCGGTTCGTGGCGGACCTGCTGGGCGCGCGCACGGTCCCGGTCCCGGCTGCGGTGGTCCGCGCGGCGGTGGACGCGGCGTGGCGGCTGCACGCGGTTCCCGTCACCCCGGGCCTCTTCGACGCGGTCATGCGGCTGCCGGTGCTGGACACGCGCCGCGCGGAGTCCGAACTGGACTGGCAGCCCCGGCACGATGCCGCGTTCGCGCTGAAGGAGTTCCTCGCGGGCTTGCGCGCGGGCGCCGGGGCGGACACGGCCCCGCTGGCCCCGGACCGCCACCGGCTGCACGAGATCTCGACCGGCGTGGGCCGCGAACCCTGAGTCAGTGGCCCTGCTTCTCGGGCTCCGGGTACTGGCCGCGGGCCCGGTCGGCCGCCGCCGTCGCGACGCCCGCGGCGATCATCGCCACGCCGAGACCGAGGTGCAGCCAGTCGGCGGCGTTGTCGAGCGGGACGAAGTTGGCCGGGCTGTCGTGGTCCAGCGCGAGGCCGAACACCCACAGCAGTACGTAGATCCCGCCGCCGATCATCAGGAACGCCCGCGAGCTCCCGTTGGCGCGGGCGGCGAGGACGCCGAGCACCCCGAACAGCAGGTGGACGAGGTTGTGCAGCACCGACACGGTGAACACGCCGAACAGCTGCGCGCCCGACTCGTGACCGGCGAACCTCAGCGCGTCGTAGTCCGTGGTGATGCCGGGGACGAACCCCAGCACGCCGACGAGCAGGAACGCGGCACCGAACAGCAGGGCGGCGGCCCGGGCGGTGCTCCGCCGGGGCCGGGCATGGACGTCTGTCATGGTGCCCGGCTACCCGCCGCGGACCCGGGCAAACGCGCTTCGGCGCGCACCTCGTCCAGGACCCGGCGCAGCGGCTGCCCGGCCGCCCGCACCTCCTCGTACTCGGGCTGGGCCGTGACGACCTCCCCGTTCAGGTAGCCGCGCTTCACGCTGACCGGCGTGCCCCGGTAGTCCACCGTGACGCTGTCCCGCGGCAGTGCGCGCCGCTCGACCGGGGACAGCCGGACCCAGCGTCGTGGTGTGGGCGAAGACCGCCGCGCAGACGCCGTCGACGCGGTCCTCGGCCGCCAGCGCCGTCAGGAGGACGCCCGGCCGGCCCTTCGCGGCGGTCACCGGCGCGCACCAGGCGTCGGCCGCGCCCGCCTCGCGCAGGGCGGCCAACACCTCCGGCCACAGCCGGGGATCCAGATCGTCCACAGTGGTCTCGACGAACCGTCATCGCCGAACGTGCCCAGGACGGCGGCGCCGCGGCCGACCCGACGACCACGCGGACAACGTTGGCGTGCCCGGGTGGGTCGGCGGTGCCCGACGCCCACCTTCACCGGCACGCACGCCGGCATGGGGCCGTACGCGTCGGCCAGCGTCACGAGCAGCGCGGCGCTGGTCGGCGACCACGAGCGGACACAGTTCCGAGTCCCACAGAGCCGAGTCCCACAGAGCCGAGTCCCGCAGAGCCGGGCCGTGACCCGGTGATCACCTCCGCGCTCGCCCCGGCGACCGGCTGCACCGGCACGTCGTCCCCCTGGGCACGGCGGTCGACCCGGTCACGGCCGCCGCGGCCCTGCGCTCCGCCGGCCGCGTCATGCTGACCGGGGGCGCCGACCCGGTCCTCGCCGCCGGCGAGCTGGCCGTCCTTTCCCACCCCGGCGGCGGCTCGCCGCTGACCGCCGCCGTCGACCTCCTGCGCGGGCGCTCGGCGTGACGGTGGAAGGGGCGGCCGCGTGATCTGCGTGATCGACAGCTACGACTCGTTCGTCTACAACCTGATGCAGTACCGCAACGACGAGCTGACCGTGGCCGACGTCGCCGCGCTCGCCCCGGAGCTGGTCCTGATCTCCCCGGGCCCGGGCGACCCGGCGGACGCGGGCATCTCGGTGGAGCTGGTCCGCGAGCTGGCCGGGCGCCTGCCACTGCTCGGCGTCTGCCTCGGCCACCAGGCCATCGGCGCGGCGTTCGGCGCCCGGGTGGTCCACGCGGCCGAGCCGATGCACGGCAAGTGGCGACGGGCGAGGTGATGGGCGTCCGGCACCGGTCACTGCCGGTCGAGGGGGTCCAGTTCCACCCCGAGTCGCTGTTCACCGAGGAAGGCATGGCGATGGTGGCGAACGATGCGCTCACGCACCCTCGTGCGCGGTGCGGCGAGCTGGGCGAGCTAGGCGAGCTCGGCCGAGACGACCGACGGCAGCCCGCGCAGCCGGGCGAGCAGGGACGCGGTCTCCTCGGCCGCGAGCAGGACGGCGCAGACCATGCTGCTCTCGCGGACACCGTCCTTGATGTCGACCGACAGCTCGTGGACGAGCCGGCCTTCGAGGGCGCCGACCAGCGCGGGGATCTCCTCGGCACCGCCGACGAAGTAGGTGGCGATGCGGCGGCGCAGCAGCATGGCGGAGCGCGGCGCGGGAACGGCGAACGAAGTGGACATGGCGGATCTCCCGGGTGGAGGGGGAACGAGATCGGGGCCAGGTCCCGGAAAAGGCGGTCGCCAACGCTGCGCGCCGGCGACCTGGGTTCAGCCGGCGCGCCGGGTTACGAGTCGCGAGGACAACGTCGGGCGCAGCACGGCGACAGGCTAACACGGTGCGCGCGGCCCGTCAGCTCGCCCGGATGATCCCCAGGCCGAGCGGCGTGATCTCGTGGATCTGCGACTTCCCCGACCGGTTGCTGCCGATCAGCCCGCTGGCCCGCAGCACCGACGCGTGCTGGCTCGCCGTGGCCGGGGAAATGCCCGTCAGCTCGGCCAGCTCGCTCGTGTTGCACCGGGTCGTCGCGATCGTCACCAGCACCCGGGCCCGCGTCTGGCCGAGCAGTGCCGCCAGTGACGGGCCTGGCTCCGCGTCGCTGTCGAACCGCGGGTGGCTGATCGCGTAGACCAGGGCGGGCGGGCGGGCCGGGTCCTTGTACGTCGTCGGCATGCCGTGGGCGAAGAACGCCGGGACCAGCCGCAGCCCGCGGCCGTTGAGGTGCAGCTCCTGCTCGATCGGGAAGCGCACCCGCAGCACCGGCGGTGCCCACGTCACGTCCGGGTGCAACGTCGAGAGCAGCAGCTGCGGCCCGCCCCGGTCCAGGTTGGCCTGCAGCCGGTGGCGGTCGCGGGCCACCGCGCGGCGGACCGCCGCCCAGTCCGGGGCGACGCACTGGCGGTAGTAGTCGTGCAGGGCCGTGCCCAGCCGCCGCAGCTCGCCCGGCTCGCCGTCGCCGACGCGGCGCAGCCAGGCCGGGACGTGGGTGCCCTGCGCCGCCAGCTCGGCGACGTCGCCGGCCAGCGTGCCGACCGGCGTTTCGAGCACCGCGGAGACGCCCTCGCCGATCGTGCGGGCGCCGGCCGGGGTGAGGAAGTCCGGGCAGTAGCCGTACGGCGGGACGGCGGACATCAGCAGCCGGCCGGACTGCGGGACCGCCGAGCGCGACCCCCGCCGCCAGCGGCCGAAGAACGGCTCACCCTCCGGCCGCCGGATGCGGTAGCTGCTCATCAGCAGCTCCCACATCGGATCGGCGTCCTCGGCGATGGTGATCTTCGCCAGGTCCGCTTCCGTGAAGTGAACTTTCAACATCCGCCGTGTGCACTCCCTTCCCGGACGAGCGTACGCGGCCGCCGGAAATTCACGCACCCGGGACGCAATTCCGCACGGTCTGGCGAGAAGTCTTCACCCTCCGCAAGGGTAAAAAGCCGTGCTGTCGCACTTCACGCTGCGTTATTGATGCATACGGGGGAAACGGCCGGTGTTCCTTGACAAGGCCGCGGTTGCCAGGGTTACGTCTCCGGCTGAATTCTGCGGAATAAGGAACCGGAAATAGTTCTCGGGTCACCGGTACGAATCGAGCCACGCCACCGATGAAAGAAGACGAACCCCTGTCCCGTCGTTCCGCCACCTCCTGG
Source organism: Amycolatopsis sp. MtRt-6 (assembly GCF_017308975.1). Taxonomy (GTDB): domain Bacteria; phylum Actinomycetota; class Actinomycetes; order Mycobacteriales; family Pseudonocardiaceae; genus Amycolatopsis. The sequence continues at coordinate 31,178 of NZ_JADWPD010000009.1, forward strand.
AATCCCGGCAGCTGGCGGTTGCGCACCAAGATCTCCGTTGTGCTGTTGCTGCCCGTCCTGGTCGCCCTGCTGCTGGCGGGCAGCCGGGTGCAGGCCGAGCTGGGCCGCGCGGGCGGCCTCAGCGCGGTCCGCGACCAAATGCCGGTCGTGCAAGGGATTTCCGAACTCGCCGGGCTGGCCGACGACGAGATGATCCACGACGGCGGCGCCGCCCAGACCGCACTGGTCGACGAGAAAGCCGCCGCCGTCCGCCACGACGCCGCATTTTCCCAGCTCAACGCGGAGCTGTTGCGATCATTGGAAGATCAGCTCGGTAAATTGGCCGGACTGCGGCAGCAGACCGGTTCGCCGTCGGCCAAAACTGCCGCGTACCACGACTTCACCGTCGGGCTGAGCGAAGTGATCGACGGCGTCGTCGAGCAGGCCGGGAATGGTGATCTCGGCGCCTTGGCCGCCGTTGCAGAATCGCTGGTGCAGCTGAGGACCAGCCTCGCCGGTCAAGAAGCGCTCGCCGGCCGGTCCGACGGCGCTTCCGCGGCGGCCGCCGAGCGGGCCGCGGCCGAAGAAACCGTGCTTACCGGGCAGATCCGGCGTGCCCTGCCCGCCGGCGCCGCGGCCGCCCGGTTCGCCGCGGCCACCAGTCCCGGTGCCGGGGGCGCCGAGGCGAAGCGCACGATGCTCGGCACCATCCTCGCCGAGCAGGTGAAAACGCTTTCGGACGCGGTGGGCGCGCAGACCAACACCGCCCGCTCCGACGCGCTGCGCGACGCCGCCCTGGTGCTCGCCTCGCTCCTCGGCGCCCTCGCCATCGCCCTCGCCGTGGCCCGGTCGGTGGTCGCCCCGATCCGGCGGCTGCACGCCGCCGCGCTCGACACCGCGCAACGCCGGCTGCCCGGCACCATCGAACGCATCCGTGAGGGCGAGGACGTCGACTGGCGGGCGACCGCGCCGATCCCGGTCGACTCCGAAGAGGAGATCGGGCAGCTCGCGCGGGCCTTCGACGACATGCACCGGCAGGCGGTGCGCCTGGCCGTCGGCGAGCAGGCCGAGATGCGGATCCAGGTCAGCGAGATGTTCATGACGCTGTCCCGGCGCAGCCAGTCGCTGGTCGAGCTGCAGCTGTCGGTGATCGAGGACCTCGAAGCCGACGAGCAGGACCCGCAGCGGCTGGCCGAGCTGTTCCAGATCGACCACATCGCCACCCGGCTGCGGCGCAACGGCGAAAACCTGCAGGTCCTCGCGGGTGGCCGGCCGGTGCGCCGCGACGTCGGGCCGGTCGCGACGGTCGAGCTGCTGCGGGCCGCGACGTCGGAGGTCAAGGACTACCAGCGCGTCTCGCTCGGCAACGCGCCGCGCGGCTCGGTGCAGTCCGAGGCGGCGGCGGACGTCGTGCACATCCTCGCCGAGCTGCTGGAGAACGCCATCCGGTCGTCCCCGCCGGACGAGCAGGTCGTGCTCACCGCCGACCGCGGCTTCGACGGCGGCCTGCTCATCGAGGTCGTCGACGTCGGGCTCGGCATGACCCGCGAGGACCTCGAGGCGGCGAACGCCCGGCTCGCCGCGGGGGCCGCGGTCAGCCCGGAGACGACCCGCCGGATGGGCCTGTTCGTGGTGAGCAGGCTGGCCGCGTCACACGGGATCACGGTCCGCCTGCGGCCGACGACCACGCGCACGGCGAGCGCCGGCATCACGGCCAGCGTGCACGTCCCGGGCGTGCTGATCCTGGTCGACCTGCCGCCCCGGGCCGTCCCGCCCACGATGACTGTCAACGGCGCGGTCAATGGTGCCTCGGTCAACGGCAGCTCGAACGGCACCGCCCGGCACGAGCTCGAACCGCGGTGGCCGGCCGAAGAGCCGCCGCCGGTGGCGGACCCGCCGACGCCGATCTTCGACCAGATGCTGTCGCACTGGTTCGCCGAAGCCCCGGCGACCCCGGCCCGGCCCGGCGGCTGGGCGACCCCGGCCGACCAGGTCCGCCAGGCCGCGGAAGCCGCGGTCAGCACCCTCGACGACCTGGCCGACCTCGAGTTCACCGATTCGGGGCTGCCGGCCCGGACACCGGGTGCGCAGCTGGCGCCCGGCTCGGTCGCCCCGCGTCCGCAGCAGCCGCCGGACACGTCGTTCCGCGACCCGGCCGCGGTGCGGAACAACCTTTCCCGGCACTACAGCGGCATGCGCGCGGCCCGGCACCGGGTCGCGGGCGAGCCGGAGGCGGAGCAGCGATGAGCACCCGGCAGGAAGGAACGGAAGTGGCCGAGAGGTCCCGGAACTGGCTGGTTTCGGCGTTCACCCAGGAGGTTCCCGGCGTCGCGCACGCCGCGCTCGTCTCGGCGGACGGGCTGCTCGTGGCGGCGAACGAAACCCTGCCGCGCGACCGCGCCGACCAGCTCTCGGCGATCGCGTCCGGCCTCTCCAGCCTCGCGCTCGGCACCGCCGACCTGTTCACCGCGGGGCGAGTGGTGCAGTCGGTGATCGAGATGGAGCAGGGCTTCCTGCTGCTGATGAACGTCGGCGACGGCTCGAACCTGGTGGTGCTGGCCAACCCGGGCTGCGACATCGGGCTGGTGGGCTACGAGATGACGTTGCTGGTGGACCGGGTCGGGAAGGTGGTCGAGACCCCGGCTCGGCCCGCGGCCGCCCCGGGGGCGGCCCGGTGACGGAAGGCCGGCGACGCGAGGGCGGGCGGCACGCGGCGTCGCTGGCCCGCCCGTACGCGTGGACCGCCGGTCGCACCCGGCCGACGGTCGACCTGGCGGTGGAAGCCCTCGTGGAGACGACGGCGGAGGGCCGCACGGCGCCGTACAGCCCGACCAACCCCCTGGCGGTGATCACGCAGCTGTGCCTGCACCAGCGGTCGGTCGCCGAGGTCGGCGCCCACCTGGGCGTGCCCCTCGGCGTGGCCAGAGTGCTCATCGGCGACCTGCTCATCGCCGGCCAGGTGTCGATCCGCGACACGCTCACCGCGGACGCCTCCTGGGACGAACGGAACGACCTGCTCGAAAGGGTCCTCAGTGGACTACGTGCGCTCTGACGGTGTCATCCCAAGCAGTGCTCCCAAGAGCACTACCTCATCCAGCCGGATCACCTCGGCGAAGATCGTCGTGGCCGGGGGGTTCGGGGCCGGCAAGACGACGTTCGTCGGTGCCGTCTCCGAAATCGACCCGCTGCGGACCGAGGCGCTCATGACGTCGGCCGCCGTCGGCGTCGACCGGACCGAAGCGGTGCCGGGGAAGTTCGCCACCACGGTCGCGATGGACTTCGGCAGGCTCACCCTGGCCGAGGACCTGGTGCTCTACGTCTTCGGCACACCGGGCCAGCACCGGTTCTGGTTCATGTGGGACGACCTCGTCTGCGGCGCGGTGGCGGCGATCGTCCTGGTGGACACGCGCCGGCTGGCGGACTCCTTCGCCTCGATCGACTTCTTCGAGTCGCGCGGGCTGCCGTTCCTGGTCGCCATCAACCAGTTCCAGGACACCCGCCAGCACGGGCCCGAGCAGGTGCGCGAGGCCCTCAAGATCCCGGCCGCGGTGGAGGTCGTCACGTGTGACGCGCGCTCGCCGGAGTCGACGAAGCGGACCCTCATCGCCGCGGCCGAGCACGCGCTCGCCGAGCACCACGCGCCCAGATCACGGAAAGCCTGAAGGAGCCGGGAAATGCCCATGGACCACGAAGACTTCGCGATGGGCAACTGGCTCGTCGTCCTCGCCTACCTCACCTCGGTGGTGGGCTGCGCCCTCGGCCTCGCCTGCACGCTGCAGGCGCGCTCGACCGACAGCCCCCGTGCCCGGCTGACCTGGCTGGTGCTCGCGGCGGTGTCCATCGGCGGCGTCGGCATCTGGGTCATGCACTTCATCGCAATGCTCGGGTTTTCCACACCGGGCCTGCCGGTCCGTTACGACATCCTGCGCACGGCGCTGTCGGCGATCCTGTCGGTGGCGGCCGTGTTCTGCGGGTTGCTGGTGTTCGGCGTCCGCAACCGGTTCGCGTGGCGGAGGCTGCTGCTCGGCGGCTTGCTGACCGGGCTCGCGGTGGCCGTGATGCACTACACGGGCATGTGGGCGGTGCAGGTCAAGGGCAGGATCGGCTACGACCCGACGCTGGTGGTGCTGTCGGTGGTCATCGCGGTGGTGGCGGCCACGGCGGCCCTGTGGTTCACGGTGGGATTGGACAAGCTCCTGCCCCGCCTGGCGGCGGGCCTGGTGATGGGCGCGGCGGTCACGGGCATGCACTACACGGGCATGGCGGCGGTCCGCGTCCACCTGGACCCGGCGGCACCGGACCCGTCCGGAACGGAGGTGTTTTCGTTCCTGTTCCCGGTGTTCGTCCTGGCGGCGCTCGCAATGGCGGTCCCGATCTGCGCGGTCCTGATGGCGACGTCGAGTTCGGAGTCACCCCGCCACACGACGGTCGTCTCCTAGGGCCACAACGGCACTGGGGGGTGGGTCGTGGGCAGCTGGGGTGGGTGCAGCCCGCGTCCCGGATGGCGAGGGCTCGGCGCTGGGCCGGGGTTGCCGTGTCGGGCATAGGCTCGGTGAGAAAGAGGTGGCTGGGTTTCAGGCACGGCTTCGCCGTGGCGTGGGGAATCGGCGCTCCAGGGGTTGGGTCGCGTCGTGGGTCGCCAGCGCCGATTCCCCGCGCTTCGGTTGCCCTGTCGTGGTTTTCGGTGTTCTGGGGTGCGGACGGCGGCTTTACCTTTTGTTCTCACCGTATCGAGTGATGACCCTGTGTTCGATGGCCGGTAGCTTGGAGGCATGACCAACGACGTGGCTCTCTCCTCCGAGGCGGTGGCTCTTGCCGACCGCCTCGGTGAGCTGGTCGCGTCGATGCGGTCCGCTGAGGCCGAGCTTGGTGCGGTGCTGGTGGAAATCGAGCAGCGGGGTGTGATGGAGCTGTTCGGCTACCGCTCCGCCGCCCGGCTTCTGGAGCACCTGGCCGATGAGCCGAAGCCGGCTACGGAACGGTTGATCAAACGCGCCCGCCTGCTCAACCCCGGCCGCAACCTCGACGGCTCCCCGATCCCCGCCTTGGCCCCCGCCACCGGGGTCGCGGCCCGCGCGGGGCGGTTGAGCAACCCGATGATCGACGTGATCACCTCGGTCCTGGCCCAGGTTCCGCCCGAGCACTGCGCGAGCGCCGAGGCCAACCTCCTGGCCTTCGCCGAAGAGGCCGGGCACAAACAGGTCGCCGCCCTCGGCGCCCGCATCCTCGCCCACCTGGTTCCCGACGGGCCCGAACCCGACGACACCGAACCCACCGCCCCCACCCGGGAGCTGTTCCTCCGCCGCAAAAGAACCGGGATCTGGGAACTGAGTGGCCGGTTCGATGACGAGACCGGCACCCGCGCCCACGCATTGCTCGACGCTTTGGCCGAGCGCCGCACCGGCGACGAGGGTCCCGACTTCCGCACCACCCCGCAACGCTACGGCGATGCCTTCTCCGACGCCATCGACCTCGCGCTCAACTCTCCGGATCTGCCGATGCAGGCCGGAGAACGCGCCCACGTCATGGTCGCCGTGTCGTTCGAAGACTTGAAGTCCGGTGTCGGCAAGGCCACCCTCGGTGACACCGGGACGATGTCCGCGGCCGAAGCACGGGTGCATGCCTGCGACGCCATGATCATCCCCGCGGTCCTGGGCGACAAGAGTGAACCGCTGAACCTGGGCCGCCTCCGCCGGTTGATCTCCGCCGGACTGCGCCGCGCGTTGTTCCTCCGGGACCGGGGTTGCGCGTTCCCGGGCTGTCATCGGCCACCCCGGCACTGTCAAGGTCACCACATCCGCCACTGGGCAGACGGCGGCCCCACCGACCTCACCAACCTGGTGTTGATGTGCGCCCACCACCACCGGCTCCTGCACCGCTCCGGCTGGGAAGTCCGCATCGCCACCGACGGCCTACCGGAGTTCCTCCCACCGGTGTTCATCGACCCACGACGAAAGCCCAGGCGCAACAACCTCCACGAACCACTCCCATTCGCAGCCTGAACACGGGACAGGCCCGCAGCCCACGGCTACGGGCCCACACCCACGAGCACACCACAAGTCGCCCGTTGATCGCCGCGATTCGTCGGCCGGCCCGGTCTCCGGTATTTGGTTCGCCGACCAAGAAGAACCCGGACATCGGAGACCTCGTGGGTGCCCTGGCGGTGGTGGGGCGGTTTGACCTGACCGACGCTCGGTGGGCAGCGCGGGAGTCGTTGCTGTCGATTACACGAACAGGCATTCGAACGGCCATCGCTCGATCGTTCAGTCCACAATGGACGACTGCGCCACCGGAAACCGGTCGGCGCTGAAGTGGACCAGGATCGCCGTCGCCGTGGCGCAGACGACGTCGCCCGCCTTGAGCTCCCCGGTCGCGTGGAGCTTCCGGCCGTCGCGGCGGACGAGCCGGCCTTCCGCGGTGAGCGGCACCGCGTACGGCGTCCCGTGGTGGTAATTGACCGTCAGGGACGCCGTCATTCCCGGGAAGCCCGCCGCCGCCGTCGCGCGGCCGAGCACGTGGTCCAGCACCGCGGCCACCCAGCCGCCGTGCACGCGGCCGGGCGGGCCTTCGTGCGCGGCGCCGAGGAGGACGTCGGCGCGCGCCGACTCGGGGCCCACGTGCACCCATGACAGCGGTGGTGCCAACGGGTTCCCCGGTCCTTCGAGGGGATTGTTGATGCTCAGGTAGCCCCCGCCCTCGAGCGCGGCCAGCAGCAACGGCGACCTGCGCCCGCCCGCGCGCAGTGCCTCGGTGACCGCTTCGACACGGCGTGCGGCGGCGGCGAGATCGGCTTCGTCGTCGTCGCGGACGCCGACGGAGGCCTCGATCAGCTCGCGGATCCGGGCGCCGAGCAGCGCCCGCCCCGGCGGCACGCCGTCGACGACCGGAAACGGATTTTCGGACATCGCGCTCCCCGGGTGACCGGAACTAGAACACGTTTCAGTCTAGCAGGGGATCACCAGGTCGGGTGGGCGGTGACGCCGCCGTCGACGACCAGGTCGTGGCCGGTGATCCAGGACGCCAGCGGGGAAGCCAGGAAGACGCACGCGTTGCCGATGTCGGCCGGGGTGCCCAGCCGGCCCAGGGGTGCCGCGCGCTGCCAGCGTTCGACGCCCTCCGGCCAGTCCCCGGCCAGGCCCGGCCGCGAGATCAGCCCGGGTGACACCGTGTTGACGCGGATCCCGCGCGGCCCGTACTCCAGCGCCGCGCCGCGGGCGTGCATCACCAGGGCCGCCTTGGCCGCGCTGTAGTGGACGTGGCCCGGTGCGGGCTGCCGGGCCTCGATCGAGGCGATGTGCGTGACGCTCCCGCCGTCGCCCATCAGCCGCGCCGCTGCCTGGGTGCAGGAGAACGCGCTGGTCAGGGTGTTGTCCAGCATTGCGCGCCAGCGCCGCACCGGCATTCCTTCGAGTGTTTCGACCGGCTGGACGCCGGCGTTGTTGACCAGCGCGTCGAGCCGGCCGCCCCAGTCCGCGACGGCGTCGAGCAGCGTGTGGCAGGCGCCGTCGTCGGTGAGTTCGGCGGCGAACGCGCGGGCCCGCCAGCCCGCGGCTTCGATCGCCGCGACGACGTCGTCGGCCGCGCCCGGACGGCGGTGGTGCACGGCGACCGCCGCGCCCGCTTCGGCGAACCGGAGCGCGATTCCGCGGCCGATCCCGCCGGACGCGCCGGTGACGCAGGCGATCGTGCTGGACAGGTCGGGAAGGGCGGTCACCGCGCGATCGTAGCTGCGTGCCCCCGGTCCGTCGTAGGTTGGGACGCATGGCCAAAACCCGGAAGTTCGCCGAACTGCTGCAGACGCAGATCCGCCACGAGTTCACCGCCGCCCAGCAGTACATCGCCCTGGCCGTCTGGTTCGACGCCCGCGACCTGCCGCGGCTGGCCAAGCGCTTCTACCGGCAGGCGATCGAGGAGCGCAACCACGCGCTGGCGATGGTGCGCTACCTGCTCGACCGCGACGAGCCGGTGGCCATCCCCGGCAGCGGTGACGTGCGGAACGACTTTTCGAGTGTGCACGAAGCGATCGAGCTCGCCTTGACACAGGAACGCGCGGTCACCGCCGACATCGAGGCGATGGCGAAGGCCGCGCGGGTGGAGGAGGACTACCTCGGCGAGCAGTTCGTGCACTGGTTCCTCAAGGAGCAGGTGGAGGAGGTGGCGCAGATGTCGACGCTGCTCACTGTCGTCGAACGGGCCGGCGGCAACCTGTTCGAAGTCGAGAACCACCTGTTCCGCGAGGCGGGTACCGAGGCCGAGGACGCCCCGGACATGCCGCCGGTCGCGGGCGGAAAGCTGTGATCGAGCGGGCAGTGGCCGGGCCCGCCGCCCGGCCACTGCCCGGCCGGGTCACCACTTCTTGCAGGCGGTCCCCAGGATCTGCTGGTTGTCGACGCGCTTGATCTGGCCGCAGCTCTTGATCCCGACGCCGTGCGCGTACGTGGCGTTGACCTTGAACTGGTGCGTGCAGCTGCTGCCGGTGCCGCTGCCGCCGCAGATCATCGTGTACGTCTTGGTCGGCGACGTCGTCGCGGAGTAGATGAACTCGTACTGCGCCGGGCCCTGCGGCTCGGGCAGGCCGTGGACCGTGGCCTTGTCGACGTGGTAGCCGCTGCCGAAGAGGATCATCTCCACGTTGCCGCCGGTGACGACGGTGTCCGCCGACGCCGCCGGGGCGAGGGCGACCGAAAGCGCCGCCGCCGCGCCGAAGACGCCGAGAGCCCTGGTGTACTTCACTTCTTGCCTCCCAGAAAAATTTCCACCCAGTGTGCTTCCAGTGGGTTATTCCCCGCTGGTGGCAGCGGAGCCTAGGGTCGCGTTCTTGATCTTGTCAATCGACGGGGTGACGGCCGGCGACCCGCGCGCCGCTGACGTTTCACCTGTTTGCGCGGTATTGCCGCGAGATCGGGTGGTCCGCCCGGACGTCGGCCTCGATGGGGTTGCGGGCGTGCAACCATTTGCCGTCGGTCGGCCGCTCCTGAGCCGCCGGGGCTAGCGCCGTGCCGCCGTTCGGCGTAATGGTGAGGGTTCTCGCCGGCGACGGGGCCGGCGGAAGGTGGCAGCGATGGCGGAGCGGTTCGACTTCACCCTCGACCCGGTCGAAGCGGATGTTCTCGGCCAAGCCCTCGGCGTGCCCGCGCGGATCTTCCCCCTCCGGTTCGGGCCCACGCCGGGTGACCCCGCGCGCCTGGCCGCGCTGGCCGAAGACGTCGAGACGGCGCTCGCCGGGCGGCGGCTGTCCGTGCGCGGCCGGCTCAACAGCCACCTCCAGACCGCGTTCTCCCTGTTCGCCGGGCATCGCGTGCTGGTCGCCATCGCCGGGATCGACGGGCTCGGCGCGACCATCGCGGTGGCCGCGCTGACCGACGGTGCCCAGGCGCTCGGCATCACGCAGTTCGCCGCGGACGACCGGCTCGGGTTCTCGCTCTTTTCGGACGAGGAGTTCGTCGACGTGCTCGCCGGCGTGCTGCCGGCGGTCGCGGGCGCGGCCGGACCGGTCGTCGCCGTCGAGCGGCGGGCGGGTCCCGAGATGTCGGCGATGCGGCGGCGGCGCCTGGCCGAGGCCGAGCACGACCACGAGGAGACGCTGGCCTTCGACACCCTCGAAATGGGCCCGGACCTCGGCCCCGGCGAGCCGCCGGAACCCGAGGCGGACGAGCTGGCCGAGCTGCTGGCGGGTGTCCGGTACGGCGGCGGGCAGATCGTGGTGACCGGCCGGGACCGCGCCGGGCGCCGGGCGGCTGCGCCCACGCTGGGCTGGGTCGACACGGCCGCGGGCCGGTATCTGGTGCACGCGCAGGCGGGGCCCGGCGGGGCCGTGTCGGCGCACTACGAACCCGCCGGCCGCGACGTCGTGGCCGGCGCGATCGGACGGGCGGTGGCGAATGTCTACTGACGGTGGTTTCGCGGTCGGCGCCCAGGTCGGCGCCCAGCTGGTGACGGCGCTCGACGCCGTCGCCGCGACGTTGGCGGCGGAAGCGGGCCGATGGGCGGTGATCGGCGGGGAGCCGCCGCTGGGCGCGACGCCGGCCGGCCGGTTCGTCGCGGCCCGGATGGCCGCCACCGCGACGGACGACCGCGGCCTGCTGACCGGGCTCGAACGCGCCAGGACGATGTTCCCCCAGTACGTCGAGGCGATCGAGACGGCGGCGAAGAACTACGCCGGGCGGGAGGCCGCGACGCTCTCGGTCTTTTCGAGGCCGGAGTCTTGACCGCGGTGTGGCACGACGAGTTCCGGCGCCGGCTGCTGCGCCCGCCCGCCGCGGCCTCGGTGCCGGCCGACGGCTTGGAGCTGCGGCCGTTCGACGGGGTGCCGATGACGGTGTGGGAGAACGTTTCCCACGAGCAGATGACGACCGAGGTGACGACGAACGCCAACCCGGCGGCGATCGCGGAGTCGGCGCGGGAGTGGCTCCGCATCGCCGACGAGCTCCAGCAGCACGAGCGGGCGTTGCGCCGGGCGATCGAGGAGAGCCGCGGCGACTGGCAGGGCGCGGGCGGCGACGCGGTCCGCCGCCACGCGGCGAAGGTCGCGGACTGGCTGGCCACCACGGCCCGCGGCGCGCTGCTGGCCGGGCGGCAGCAGCAGGTCCACGCGCAGGCGCTGGAGGAGGCCCGCCGCCGCATGGCGGCCAACCCGCCGGTCGGGTTCTCCGCGGCGGAGGCGAACGCGCGGCTGCAGGGGATCACGGATCCGGCGGCGTACGCGCGGCAGCTGGCCGAGGACACGCGGCTGCGGGACGCCCAGGAGGTGGCCCACGCCGAGGCGGTGCGGATCATGACGGAGTTCGACCGGGCGCTGGCCCAGGCGGTGGTGACGCCGTTCTTCGCGGCGCCACCGGAGTTGCCGGGGGTCCCGGTCCGAAGTGGACTGTCGCGGGACGCGGGTGCGGTGGCCGGTGTGCCGGGGATCGGCGAGGAGCCGGTGGTCGCGGCCGCGGCCGGTCCGGGGGCGGCTCCGCCGCTGGTGACGAGCGGAGCCGGCGGGGTGACGTTGCCGGATTCGACGGCGGTGAGCGGAGTGCCGCCGGTCCGGCAGCCGGATGCGGTGGCCGGCGTGCCGCCGCTGCCGGGTTCGACGGCGCCGGCCGGGGCTCGGCCGGATGCGGCTGGGGTGCTGCCGGGTTCGACGATGCCGGAGGGGGCTCGGCTGCGGTCGGATGCGGTGGCCGGCGTGCCGCGGACGGATTCGGGTGCGCCGGAGGGGGCTCGGCCGGATTCGGGTGGGGTGGTGCCGGGTTCGAGGGTGCCGGAGGGGGCTCGGCTGCGGTCGGATGTGGCTGGGGTGGTGCCGGGTTCGACAGTGCCGGAGGGGACTCGGTCGCGGTCGGATGCGGCAGCTGGGGTGCCTCCGTTCCGGCAGCCGGACTCGACGATGCCGGACGGGGTTCGGCCGCTGCCGGATGTGGCAGCCGGGGAGTCGCCGGATTCGGCGGGGCTTCGGCCGCGGTCGGATGTTGTCGCCGGGGTTCCGCCCTTCCCGCAACCGGATTCGACGGTGCCGGGCGGAGTTCCGCCGCACTCCGGCTCGACCGGCGTGAGCGGCGCCCGCTTTACCCCGCCGATTCCGCCGATCCCGGCGGCGGATCCGGCCGTCGCGGTTCCGCCGCTGCCGGCCGATCCTCCCGCCGTGGGTGGAACCGGCGGGCCCGGCCGGGGTTCGCCGGGACCCGGCATGTCCGGCCTCGGCGGCACTCCGCGGCGCGGCCCGGGCGACGACACCCGGCGCCGTCCGCCGAGGCTTGGCTCCGGCGCTCCCGGTGGTGCGCTCGGTGATGCCGACCTGCCCCCGGCCGGGTCCGGCTTCACCGGCTCGGCGGAACGGTCCGGGCCGGTGCGGGACAGCACGCCCGCCGGTGCGCCCGAACCGTCGCGGTCCGGTCAGCAAGCTTCGGCTCCCCTCACCGGCATTCCGCGCGCCGGGGGCAAGCCGGCCGAAGACGAAGAACACCGCGTTGCCGATTACCTCGAAGCCGATCCCGAGCTCTTCGCCGCCGAACAACCGCCTGTTCCGCCCACCCTCGGCGACTGGAAGAAGAACAAGAACTGGAGGAAGCAGCCGTGACCGGATTCGGCGTGGCCGCCGACGAGCTCACCGTGCACGCCGGTCACCTCGACGCCATCGAGAGCCGGCTGGCCGCCGTGGCCGATGGTGTCGCCGCCTCGGCGATGCCCGCGAATGCCTACGGGCTGCTCTGCTCCTTCCTGCCCCCTTGCGTGAACCCCGTCGAGGACAAGGGAAAAGCCGCCTTGGCCGCCACCGTCGAGGCCGTGCGGACCACCGCCGCGAACGTGCGGACCGCCGCCGAAAGCTACCGGCAGCGGGAAGACTCCTCGGCCCAGCCCTTCCGCGACTACCTCGCCTGAGAGGACCCGAGATGACCGGACCCGGCGTCATGGCCATGAACGGCAGCCCCGACGAAGCGAAAGCACGCCTCGACCAGTGGGCCGAGGGCTTGAGCGCCAAGGCCGCGAAGTACGAGTCGGTCGCGCGGCAGACCGAGAGCCTGCGGCTGAGCGCCACCAGCGTGTCGAACTTCGTGAAGGTGACCGTCCGGGCCGACGGGAGCGTCACCGACCTCGAGTTCGGGCCCAAGGCCCGCACCGTCCCGATGCCCGAGCTGGCCACGCTCATCCTCGACACCATGCGCCGCGCGCAGGCCGGCATCGCCGGGCGGGTCGGCGACGTCCTGGCCGCCGAACTCGGCGACGAAGACCCCCAGACCCGCGAACTGATGCTGGCCGAACTGCGCGGCCGGTTCCCCGACCCCGACGAGGAACCCGACGACGAACCGCAGGAGCCCGGAAGCGACACCGCCCCAGAAGACGATGCCACCCAGGACGAGGAGCCGTGGTGACCAACCCCGCGTTCACCGGCGCTTCGCTGCTGGAGTCGGCCGCCGACCTCAAGTCCGCGATCGACAGTGGCGACTGGGCCACCACCGCCCTCGCGGCGGCCGGCGCCGGGCTCGACGCGCTGGGCGCGGTGATGGACCCGTTCGGCACGATCCTCTCCCAGGGGGTCGGCTGGCTGATGGAGCACGTGGGCCCGCTCAAGGAGGCCCTGGACGCGCTCGCCGGCGACCCGGCGGAGATCGCCGCGCACGCCGAGGCGTGGCAGTCCGTCGGCGCCGAGCTCGCGGCGATCGGCACCGACCTCGCCGCGCTGGCCGCCGCCGACACGCCGAGCTGGACCGGCCCGGCCGCCGACGCCTACCACCAGCGGACCACCGATACCGCGCAGCTCCTCCTCGCCTCGCAGAACGCCGCCGAGGGGGCCGCGGGCGGGGTGCGCACCGCCGGGGAACTCGTGGGCGCGGTCCGCTCGCTGGTCCGGGACATCATCGCCGAGCTGGTCGGCCGCATGATCAGCTGGGCGCTGCAGGTCCTCGGCACCTTCGGCATCGGCCTGACCTGGGTGGTGCCGCAGGTGGCCAGGGCCGTCGCCTCGACCGCCGCGAAGATCGCGAGCCTCACCGGCCGGGTGATCGACGCACTGGACCGGCTCGTCCCGCTGCTCAAGCGGGCGGGCGACGTCTTCGGCGACGCGTCCGCGGCCCTGCGGCGCGTCGACGCCGGCTCGGTCACGCCGTCGCGCGCGGTCGGCGACCTGCCGACGCGGCCCAGTGCGGTGGAAACCCTGCCCGGCGACGGCGGCGCGGTCACGCCTTCCCACGCGGGTGGTGGCGCGCCGGGTGGCAGCACGCCGACGCACCCGGACGGCGACGCACCGGGCGCCACCCCACCCCCGCAACCGTCCACTCCGGACACTCCCGCGGCCACGAAACCGTCGTCGGCCACGCGTCCGCTGAGCGAGCGCGGCAACCCCGCCGAACACGACGTCCCCGTCAAGGACCGCACCCTCTGCGCCGACCCCATCGACGTCGCCACCGGCTGGGTTGTCCTCGCCCAGGACGACGCCGAGTTCGCCGGCGCCCTGCCGCTCGTCGTGTCGCGAACCCACATCTCGGCCTACCGCTACGGCCGCCTCTTCGGGCCGTCCTGGGCGTCCACGCTCGACCAGCGCCTCGAAGCCGGGCCCGGCGGGCTGGACCTCGCGCTGGCCGACGGCACCGTGCTCACCTTCCCCGTCCCGGCCGGCGCCGATCCGGTCGTCCCGGACAGCGGCCCGCGGCTGCGGCTGTGGCGGGACGGCGACGGGTACGCCGTCGGCGATCCGGCCACCGAACGGCTGCTGTTCTTCGATCGGGACGGCCGGCTGCACGCGGAAGGCGACGGCGACGGCAACCGCGTCGTGATCGTCTACGACGCCGCCGGCCTGCCTGCCGAGCTGCGGCACTCCGGCGGCTACCGGCTGCTCGTCGAGACCGCCGACGGCCTGGTGACCGCCCTGCACGTCCCGGGCGCGGACACCCCGCTGGCCCGCTACGCCTACGACGCGCAGCGGCGGCTCACCGAGGTGACCGACGCCCGCGGCGTCCCGACGAAGTTCACCTACGACGCCGACGGCCGGATCGTCCGGTGGGAGGACTGCACCGGCCGCTGGTACCGCTACGGCTTCGACGCGCTCGGCCGGTGCGTCCGCACCGAGAGCGACGGCGGCCACCTGGACTGCACGCTGGAGTACGACCGGGAAAACCGGGTCACCCGGCTCACCGACTCCCTTGGCGCGACCACGACCTACCGGCTCGACGAACGCCTGCGCGTGGTCGCCGAGACCGATCCGCTCGGCCACACGTCCACAGTGGACATCGATGCGCACGGCCGGGTCCGCGGCCGCACCGACGCGCTCGGCCGCACCACCGCCTACGAACTCGACGACGCGGGCAACGTGGTGCGCGTGACCCGCCCGGACGGCGGCGTCGCGGTCGCCGAGTACGACGGCAACGGCCGCCCGGTGCTGCGCGTGGGTCCCGACGGCGCGGCCTGGCAGTGGGAGTACGACCCGCGCGGCAAGCTCGTGCGCGCCACCGACCCGGTGGGTGCGGTCACGCGGTACGGGTACGACGAAGCGGGCAACATCGCCGCCGTCACCGACGCGCTCGGCGGGGTCACCCGGTTCGAGAACAACGCGGCGGGGCTGCCGGTCTCGGTGACCGACCCGCTCGGTGCCACCACCCGCTACGAATACGACGGCTTCGGCCGGGTCACCACCGTCGTCAGCCCGCTCGGCGCGGTGACCAGGATGCGCTGGGCGCCCGGCGGTGACCTGCGGGAGCGGGTCGCTCCGGACGGCGCGACCTGGCGCTGGTCCGACGCCGCTTCGGGCGCCGCCGAAGAAGCCGTCGACGCGCGCGGCCTGGTCAGCCGGACCGAGTTCGGCCCGTTCGACCTGCCGATCGCCGACGAAGGGCCGGCCGGGCAGCGGCTCGAGTACACCTACGACACCGAACTGCGGCTCGTGGCGGTGACCGACGGGCAGGGGCTGGTGTGGCGCTACGAGTACGACGCCGCCGGGAACCCGGTCTCCGAAACCGACTTCAACGGCCGCACCACGCGCTACGGCTACGACGCCGCGGGGCAGCTCGTCCGGGTCGACCGGGCCGACGGCGGCACCGTCCTGCTCGAACGCGACGTCCTGGGCCGGATCGTCACCCGCCGCGCGGGTTCCGACGTGGCCGTCTTCGCCTACGACGCCGCGGACCGGCTGATCTCCGCGCGCAACGACGTCGCGGAGGTGACCTTCGCCTACGACCCGCTCGGCCGGGTGGTCGCCGAGTCCGTCGACGGCCGCGTGGTGCACTCGGCGTACGACGTCCTCGGCCGCCGGACCCTCCGGCGGACGCCGTCGGGGGCGCAGTCCGCCTTCGCCTACGACGCGGCGGGCCGTCCGGTCGCGCTGCGCACCGGCACCCGGGAGCTGTGGTTCACCCACGACCGGGGCGGCCGCGAGCTGTCCCGCCGGTTCGGGCACACCGAGCTGCGGCAGTGGTGGGACCCGCAGGACCGGCTGCTCGGCCAGGCGGTGCGGGCCGGCGACCGGACGACCCAGCGGCGCGAGTACGCCTACCTGCCCGACGGCCACCTCGCCGGCGTCACCGACGCGCTGTCCGGCCCGCGCGCGCTGGAGGTCGACGCCGCCGGGCGGGTGCGCTCGGTGTCCGGGCCCGCCTGGCGCGAGGACTACGCCTACAGCGCGTCCGGCGCCATCACGCACGCGGGCTGGCCGGCCGGACTGCTTTCTTTCGGGGGTTCCGGGTGGCGGAGCCCCCGGCCCGAGGCGGAGCCTCGGATGTCACCGGACGCCGCGGTCGGGCCGCGCCGGTACGCGGGCACGTTGCTGACCGCCGCCGGCGACACGGTCTACCGGCACGACGCCCTCGGCCGCACGGTCGAGCGGCAGCGGCACGGCCGGAGCTGGCACTACCGCTGGAACTCCGACGACCGGCTCACCGGGGTCGGCACCCCGGACGGGACCGAGTGGGTGTACCGGTACGACGCGCTCGGGCGGCGGATCGCGAAGCTGCGGCTCGACGGCGACGGGCGCGTCGCCGAAGCGATCGGCTTCACCTGGGACGGCACCGAACTGGCCGAGGAGACCCACGCCGGGATGACCGTCGGGTGGGACCGCGAACCCGAAGCCGGGCGGCCGATCGCCCAGACCGAACGGTGGGGGACCGGCGAGCGGTTCCACACGATCGTCACCGACCTGGTCGGGGCCCCGGCCGAGCTCGTCGACGAAGCGGGCGAGATCGCCTGGCACCCGCGCGCCACGCTGTGGGGCAAGGTCGCCGACGAGCCCGCGCGGGCCTGGACGCCGCTGCGCTTCCCCGGGCAGTACCACGACCGGGAAACCGGGCTGCACTACAACTTCCACCGCTACTACGACCCCGAAACCGGCCGCTACCTCAGCCACGACCCGCTCGGGCTGGGCCCGGCGCCGGACTCGCTGGCGTACGTGCCCAACCCGACCCGGCAGATCGACCCCCTCGGCCTGACCGGCGTCACGCCGTGCGCGGCGGGCGGCAGTGGTGGCGGCAAGCGGCCACCGGGCAGCAATCCGGGGCTGACGCCCGGTTCGTCGTCGGGACCGCAGCCGCCGAAGCGGGCCAAGACCGGGTACGCCGAGGGCACCCACGGCGCGAAGGGCCGGGAGCAGCAGCGGCTCACCAAGCTGTTCGACGCCGAGCTGAAGGGACCGGGCGGCCCGGCGAAGGGCAAGGTCAGCGGCGACACCCACCAGTCGGAGCACCCGATCGGCTACGAGGTGCTCGGCCGCGGCAGCGCCGCGAAGCGCGGGGCCGGGGAGCAGCAGAAGCAGCTGGAGAACCACGCGCCCGCGTACCAGGAGGAGTACGCGTCGCACCGGGCGCACATCGGGACCGGCACCAGTTCGCGGACCGCGGAGTCCGGGTTCACCGCGCAGTCCTACCGCGATTCGCAGCGCAACGCGCTGGAGGCGGGCGACCCGAACACGGCCATTCAGCTCAACCAGCTCGACTACGCCCACCAGCAGCACTTCCACACCACGACCGGCACGGTCGCGGGCAACATCGCGGACGACTCCTACCGGCACATGGTCGAGAACGCGAAGGGCAAGGGCGTCACGTACGCGACGGGCCCGGGTGTCAACGCGACCACTCCGCCGATGAGCACGCACGACGTGCGGGAACTCAAGGCGGCGCGGGAAGCCGCGCGCACCGGGAAGTTCCCGGACCACCAGACGTACGAGGAAGAACTCGAGCAGATCCACCGGAAGTACCCCGACCCGACGCCGCAGGACTGGGCGGCGCTGAAACGCGGCGACCTCGGCGGGCCGTCCTACGACTCCGACGACGGCTGATCCGGCGGGCCGTCGAGCAGTTCCCTGGCCAGTGCTCCGGCCCACCAGCGCTCGACCCGTTCGGGCGACCAGCCGCGTTCGACGGTGAACGTGGTGTAGACGTCGATGGTGCACAGGCCGGCGTAGACGTCCACCGCGGTCGGGATGTCGTGGCGCAGCGTGCCTTCCGGCCAGGACGTGAACACCTGCACGCGTGTCCCGTCGGCCGCCTGCCGGGCCTGCCGGTACAGGTCCGCCAGTTCGGGCTCGGTGCGGCCCGCCTCGCGGACCAGCGCGATGAGGTCGCCCGCGCGCTCGAACAGCCGCCGGTCGTACCCGGCCATGGCCGCCAGCTGCCGCGCCGGGACCGTGGTGCCTTCCAGTTCGTCGAGCAGCCGCGGGAGGTCGGCGGTGAGGTCGGCGGCGTCGGCCAGCGCGCGGACCAGGCCGGTCTTGTTCTGGTAGGCCGCGTAGACGGTCGGTACCGAAACCCCGGCTTCTCGCGCCACGTCCCGCACCGTGGTCGCCGCCCAGCCCTGGGCGACGAACAGCCGGCGGGCCGCTTCGGCGATGTCCGCGCGGGTGCGCTGGGCCTGTTCCAGCCGGCGCAGTGAGTCGTAGCGGCGCTCTCCCATGCGTTCCTTCCGTTGGCTATATTCAATATAGCATCCGTAAAGTCAAAGGGGGAAGATCATGGATTTCACCGCTGTGGCCGGCTGGGGCGGCTTCGGGTTCGTGCTGCTGGCCGTCGTGGTCAACGTCTGCTACCTCCGGGCCGGGCTGCCGATGCCCGGCCGGCAGCCCGCCGACGTCGCCGCGGCCTTCGCGGCTTCGGGTCGCGCGCTGAAGCGGCCTTCGGTGCTGGCGCCGGCGTCCTGGCTGTGCACGACGGTCTTCGCGGCCGGGCTGCTTTCGGTTCTGCCTGGCGGGTGGGCCTGGCCGGGTTCGCCGGTGTGCTCCTGCAGAACGCCACCTTCGCGGTCGTGGAGGCCCTGCGGTTCGGCTTGGCCGCGGCGGCGCGTGACGGCGGCCCGGTGGCGGGGCTGTGGGGGTTCAGCACCGTGCTCTTCGGGTTCAACCAGGTGTTCCTGGCGATCGCGCTGCTCGGCTTCTCGGTGGCGGGGGCGCAGGCCGGGCTCTTCGCGGACTGGCACGCCTGGCTCGGGTACGTCAGCGCGGCCCTGCTGTTCGTTTCGGCGTCGGCCGCGCCGTACCACGTCGACGGCACGAACCGGGTCGCTCCGGTGGGGCTCGCCGGCTGGCTGGGCTGGATCACCTGGATCGTCGCCGGCGGCGTCACCCTGCTGGCGCTCTGAGCATTTCCCGCCAATGCGCTTTCATCGGCCGTTGTCATTGAGCGGTGGGCGGGTTTAAGCTGGGCCGACAATCGAATGTTATCGCTAACAGCATCAGCGAAAGTTTCGAGAATTCGTCGAATTTCGGGTCCGGTGGCGAAAGTTTCGGCCGCCACCGGCTCGGTTCTCTATTCGCGCCACAGCAAATTCCTTCGCCCCGCGCCGGCTCCAGTACCGGACCAATTCGAACTGCTGACGAGGAGGACGTCGATGAGAAACCGCTTACTGGCCGCCGCGGCGGCACTGGCGATCGCGTTCACCGGCCTGACCGGCCTGACCGGGGTCGCGAACGCCGAATCGAACGGCGGCGTGCGGATCATGCCGCTGGGCGACTCGATCACCCACGGCACCGGCGTGCCCGGCGGGTACCGGATCGGCCTGTGGCAGCGCCTGGCCGCCGGCCGCTACACCAACGACTTCGTCGGCTCGCAGTTCAACGGCCCCGGCAGTCTCTGGGACCACGACCACGAAGGGCACCCCGGCTGGCGCATCGACCAGATCGACGCGAACGTCACCGGCTGGCTGCGCACCTACAACCCGCGTTCGGTGCTGCTGCACATCGGCACCAACGACGTGCTGCAGAACTACAACGTCGCCGGCGCGCCCGGCCGGCTGTCCACGCTGATCGACCACATCACCGCGGCCGCGCCGAACGCCGACGTGTTCGTCGCGCAGCTCATCCCGCTCGGCTGGGCGAGCGGGGACGCCGCGGTGCGTACGTTCAACAACGCGCTGCCCGGGATCGTGCGGAGCAAGGTGAACGCCGGCAAGCGCGTGCACCTGGTGAACATGCACAGCGCGGTGCCCACCGCCGACCTGCCCGACGGCGTCCACCCGAACGCCGCGGGCTACGACAAGATGGCGGCCGTCTGGTACAACGCCCTGCGGTCGGTCCCGGGCAGCATCGGCAACCCGCGGTCCGCCGTGGCCACGCGGCAAGCCGCGGCGGCGACTCTCGGCTCGGCGGCCGGTGCGAGGGGCAGGACGTTCGGCGCCGCCGTCGCCAACAGCCACCTCGGCGAAGCGGCCTACACCGGCACGCTCGACCGCGAGTTCACCGGCGTCACCCCGGAGAACGAGATGAAGTGGGACGCGACCGAGCCGGCTCGCGGCTCGTTCCACTTCGGCCCCGCCGACGCGATCGTGAACCACGCCCAGAGCCACGGCCAGAAGGTCCGCGGCCACACGCTGGTGTGGCACGCCCAGGTACCCGCCTGGGTGACCCGCATCGGTTCCGCCGCCGAGCTGCTCGCGGTGATGCGCAACCACATCAACGGCGTGGCCGGGCACTACCGCGGGAAAATCGCCTACTGGGACGTCGTCAACGAGGCGTTCAACGAGAACGGCACCCGGCGCGCGTCGATCTTCCAGCAGCGCATCGGCAACAGCTACATCGAGGAGGCGTTCCGCGCCGCCCGCGCGGCCGACGGCTCGGCGAAGCTGTGCTACAACGACTACAACACCGACAACCAGAACGCCAAGAGCGACGGCGTCTACGCCATGGTGCGCGACTTCAAGGCCCGCGGCGTGCCGATCGACTGCGTCGGGTTCCAGGCCCACCTGTCGGCCGGGCAGAACCTCTCGACGCTGCAGGCCAACCTCCAGCGGTTCGCCGCGCTCGGCGTCGACGTGAACATCACCGAGCTCGACGTCGGCGGCTCCGGCAGCGCCCAGGCGAACACCTACAGCCAGGTCATGCGGGCCTGCCTGGCGGTTTCGCGCTGCACGAGCATCACCACGTGGGGCGTCACCGACAAGTACTCCTGGCGCAGCGGCAGCACCCCGCTGCTGTTCGACGGCAACTACGCCAAGAAGCAGGCCTACACCGCCGTGCTTTCGGCCTTCGGCGCGGCGTGAGGGGAGACGCGATGAAACGCATGCTCGGTGTCCTGCTGGCACTGGTGGTCATGGTCACCGGACTGGCCGCGCCCGCCCAGGCGGCGGCGCTGACCAGGGTGACGAACTTCGGGAACAACCCGACGAACCTGAACATGTACGTCTACGTGCCCGACCGGGTCGCGGCCAAGCCGGCGCTGCTGGTGCTGGTGCACTACTGCGGCGGCTCGGCGAGCTCGGTCTTCGGCTGGAACGGCAAGGACTACGTCACCGCGGCCGACCGCTACGGGTACGTCATGGTGCTGCCGGAAGCGACCCGCAGTGAGAAGTGCTTCGACGTCTCGACGCCGAACGCGTTGCGCCGCAACGGTGGCGGCGACTCGACGGGCATCATGTCGATGGTCGCCTGGGCCAAATCGCGCTACAACGTCGACCCGGCGCGGGTCGTCGTCAGCGGGTTCTCGTCCGGGGCGATGATGACGAACGTGCTGGCCGCCCAGTACCCCGACGTGTTCGCGGCGGGTTCGGCGTTCTCCGGCGTCCCCGCCGGGTGTTTCGCGACCACGAACGGCTCGCTGTGGAACAGCACCTGCTCGGGTGGGCGGTCGATCAGGACCGCGCAGCAGTGGGGTGACCTGGCCCGGGCGATGTACCCCGGCTACACCGGCCGCTACCCGCGGATGCAGCTGTGGCACGGCACCACCGACACCACGCTGGCGTACCCGAACTTCGGGGAAGAGCTCAAGCAGTGGACCAACCTGAACCGGTTGAGCCAGACACCGGCGTTCACCGACCACCCGCAGTCGTCGTGGACGCGCACCCGGTACGGCAACACCGGCACCCAGGCCACGGTGGAGGGCGTCAGCATCGCCGGCGTCGGGCACTCCCTGCCGATGACCGGCCAGCTGGCGTACGCCATTTCGTTCCTCGGCCTCGACCGCTGAGCCTGCCGCGGCCGTGGGGGGGGTGGGGTAAACGAATTGAAAAACAGAATAAAAAAACAAACAAGGATAAAA
>NZ_JADWPD010000009.1:53092-284308 GCF_017308975.1 Amycolatopsis sp. MtRt-6
GGGGGAAGGTCGTGAGTGAGAAACAGTGTTAGCACACTGTTTCTCACTCACGACGGCTTTTCACCGGCAGAACGAGACTTCCGGGTAGCCCGGCCGGTCGAGGATCGGCCGCGGTTCGCCACGCAGGTGCCGGTCGAAGAACGCGTTCACGTACGCGCGGGTGATCTCGCTCGCCCGCGCCGCCGCGTTCGGGCCGCGCAGGGGGACGCCGAACTCCTCGGCCAGCAGCCCGACGTCGGTGAAGGACGCGTGCTGCGTGCCCGCCACCTCGATCCACCGCTTCCACCCGGTCAGCTGCGCGTAGTCCCGTTCCCACTCCACGTTGCCCGGCGCGCACTTCGGCACCTGCTCGTGGTTGACGAACAGGAACGGCCGCGACAACCCCGGTGCGGTCAGCGGGACCTTGTTGGACCCGTCGATGTCGATCCCCGCCTTGATCCGGTCGTCCGCGACCATTGCGGGGATGGTGCTCCCGCCGCCCACGGAGTGCCCGGCCATGCCGATCCGCGCGGGGTCGATCAGACCCGGCCGGGAGCGGAGCAGCGAGTCCAGCACGAACGAGACGTCGGCGGCCCGGCCCCGTTCCAGCTTCTGCCAGAACGTGTCATCGTGCGGGACCTCGCAGGAGGCGCACCCGGCGAAGTGCCCGTCCGGGAAGCTCTGGCCGGTGTTCTCGTGCGTGTGGCCGATCAACGCGACCGCGTACCCGTGGCTCGCCAGGTCCTCGGCCAGCGTGCTCAGCGTGGCGCGGGGCTTGGTGTAGCCCGGGGACAGCACGACCAGCGGCAGCCCGCGTCCGGCGGGGCGGGCGTCGGCCACCGAGTTGGTCACCATCGTCGTGAGCAGGTCCGCGGGCACGTCGAGGCCGCTGCCCTGCAGCAACGCCGCCGACTCCGCCGGGGTCAGGTACTGCGTCTTCGGGCCCTTCGCCGACGCGGCCGGGTAGAACAGGGTCACCATCAGTTCCCGGTAGGGGACCGACGGCACCCACGGGTCGGGGCGCGAAGTGTCCTTCAGGTACACCGCCGTGCTGCCCACCAGCCGGTCGCCGGTCGGGGCGGGCAGGTACGGCGTCGACGTCCGGGCGAAGGCGACCTCCGGGTACCGCGCCGACGGCTGGTCCAGCAGCGGCTGCGGCTTGCCGCGCAGGTGCCGGTCGAAGAACGCCCGGACGTACGCCGCGGTGATCGCCTGCCCGCGCACGGCCGGGGTGGTCGCGCCGAAGCCGAGGCCCAGCTGCTCGCCCACCAGGCCGATGTCGGTGAACGACGGGTGCTGCGCGCCGGCCACGGTGAGCCAGCGTTTCCAGCCCTTGAGCTGCGCCCAGTCCCGTTCCCAGGACCCGGCTTCGTCGCCGGTGCCCGGCGTGTACGTGTTCGCCCGGCCCAGGAACAGGAACGGCCGGTCGAGCCCGGGCGCGAGCAGCGGGTCGTCCGTGGTCCCGTCGATGTCGATCCCGGCCTTGAGCCGCGGATCGGCCACCATGGTGCCGATCGCGCTCGCGCCGCCGACGGAGTGCCCGGCCATGCCGATCCGGGTGTTGTCGAGCAGCGGCGCCCACTTCGAGCGCGCCAGCGAGTCCAGGACGAACGAGACGTCCTTCGCCCGGCCGCGCCCCAGCTTCTGCCAGAACTCCAGGTCGTAGCTGCCGCAGGCCGCGCAGCCGGTGACCCGGCCGCCCGGGAAGGTGGTGGCCACGTTCTCGTAGGTGTGGTCGACCAGGATCACCAGGTAGCCGTGGCTCGCCAGGTCTTCGGACAGCGACATCAGCTCGGCGCGGGGTCGCTTGAAGCCGGGGGACAGGACGACGGCGGGCAGCCCGCGCCCGGCCGGCCGCGCGTCGACGACGGCGTCGGTGCGGACCGTCGTCATGACCAACGGCGGGATGCCTTCGATGCCGGCTTCGTCGAAGACGGCCTTCGCTTCGGCCTCCGACATGAACTGCTTTTTCGGCCCTGGTGCGGGAACCGCCGGGTAGAAGAGGGAAACCATCAGCTCGCGGTAGGGCACCGACGGCACCCACGGGTCGGGGCGCGAGGTGTCCTTGAGGTACAGCGACGTCGTGCCGACCGGCCGGTCACCGGTCGGTTCCGCCAGCGCGAGGGCCGGTTCCGCCGAGGCTGTCGATGAGGTCAGCGCGAGCGTGAGTGCGGTGACGACCATGAGGCTCTTCAGTTTCATCCGATGAAGGTCACTTCCGGGTAAGCGGGCGAGGGCGCGGTCAGCAGCGGTTGCGGACGGCAGCGCAGGTGCAGATCGAAGAAAGCGCTTACGTACGTCCGGGTGACGGCCAGCGCGCGGTAGGGGTCGATCGAGTCGCCGATGTCGACGCCCAGCTGCTCGGCGAGCACGCCGAGGTCGGTGAACGACGCGTGGACCGTGCCGGACACCATCAGCCAGCGCTTCCAGCCGGTGAGGTGCGCCCAGTCCGTTTCCCAGTCGTCGTACGGACCGGGAGCGCCCGGGGTGTAGTAGTCCGTGCTGCCCAGGAACAGGAACGGCCGGGCCAGCCCGGACGCCGGAACCGGGACGTGGACACTGCCGTCGATGTCGGCCCCGGCGCGGATCCGGGGATCGGCCAGCATCGCCTGGGTGGTGATCGCGCCACCCGCGGAGTGGCCGGTCATGCCGATCCGGTTGCGGTCGATCAGCGCGCCCCACTGCGAGGACAACAGCGAGTCGAGCACGAACGACGTGTCCTTCGACCGGACCTGCGCGAACTTCTCCCAGAACCCCGGCAGGTCGTCGACCTCGCAGGCGGCGCAGCCGGTGACGTGGCCGTCGGGGAAGGTGGTGGCGCGGTTTTCGTAGGTGTGGTCGATCGCCGCGACGGCGTACCCGCGGCTGGCGAGGTCTTCGGCCAGCGCGGTGAGCGTCGCCCGGGGCTGCGTCCAGCCGGGGGACAGCACGACCAGCGGCAGGCTGTGCCGCCGCCCGGCCGGCTTCGCGTCGACGACGGCGTTCGTCCGGACCGTGCTGAGGACGTCCAGGGGCAGGCCCGGGATGTTCTGCCGCTCGAGGTTGCGGGTGGACTCGAGCGGGGTCATGTACTGCTTCTTCGGCCCGTTCGCCGAGGTCGCCGGGTAGAAGACGGAGACCATCAGCTCCCGGTAGGGTACGGCCGGCACCCACGGGTCGGGGCGCGAAGTGTCCTTGAGGGACAGTGTGGTGACGCCGACGGGCTGGTGCCCGGCCGGGCGGGGCAGAGACGGCGTCGTGGCCGCCGAAGCGGGTGTCGACAAAGCCACGGTCAAGGCGGTGGCCACCGCGAGAGTACGCATGAATCCCCCAGTCGGATTTCGTCAGGACAGGTGGCGGAGACGGCGGAAGCAGAACCAGGTGAGCAGGGCCGTCATGGCGAGGTAGAGCGCGAGTTCGAGCCACTGCAGCGGCCAGAACCGGGACCCCGGCTGGAAGGTCAGGCGCTGCTGGTAGCCGTGCGTGCCCAGCTGGGCCATGCACCGTTCCATCGTGCCGCGCTCCGGCGGGCCCGCACCCGGCCTCGGAGCGCAGACCTGCACGAACTCCGGCAGCGGGTCGGCGACCTGCCCGGCCGGGTCCACCGTTTCGTTCGCCAGCTCCCACGCGCCGGCCGGCTTCCGCACGCCGATCTCGGTGATCCCCTCCTTGTCGTTGCCGGTGATGTTCGTGATGTCCCTGCCGACGATCGGGACCGTCAGCGTCTGCGGCGGCAGCAGGTACGGCCGCACGAAGTTCGGCACCAGGAGCAGCACGGCGGCGAGCGTCACGAGGGTGACGGCCATGGCGGCCACGGTCCGCTTCAGCAGCATCCCGACCGCGACCCCGAGCGCGAGGGCGAAGGCCGCGTAGCCGATCGGGACGATGCCGCGCGCGCCGAACACCACGGGCGCGATGCGGGGCAGCATGCCGCGATCGGTCTGCTGCGCGGCGAGCGCGTCGATCGGGCTCGCCCACCAGGAGACCGCGGCGCTCAGCACCGCGGCGGCGAGCATCGCGGCGAGGAGACCGAACCCGAGCTTGGTCGTGAGCCACTGCTTGCGCGTGACGGTCTGGTTCCAGACGAGACTGTGCGTGCCGCTCTCCAGCTCGCGGGTGATCATCGGGACGCCCCAGAAGACGCCGATCACCGCGGGCAGCAGGTACAGCACCAGGATCGTGCCGCTGAAGAGGACGTCCTGGTCGGAGAAGTCGGTGCGGCCCACCAGATCGGGTCCGGTGACCGCGAGCACGAGGGCGATCGCGATCAGGCCCGCGAACACCGACAGCGCGGGGAGGCGGAACTGGCGCCAGGTCAGCCAGGTCATCGGAGGACCTCCAGGGCGGGGCGGGCGGCGGTGGGGTTGCTCATGTACTCGAGGACGAGGTCCTCCAGGCCGAGCTGCCCGACCGTCCACGCGGGATCGAGGATCGGCGCCTCGGTACGGACGAGGACGGTGGTCTGGCGGTCGGTGTGCTTCGCCGAGACGACGTGCTGGTCGGCCGGCAGCGTGTCGAGGTCGCGGCGCGGCCCGGTGAGCCGGTGGTGCGTGGCGAGCAGCGTCTCCACCTCGCCGATCACGCGGACCTGCGAGGCCACCAGGACGACGAGGTGGTCGCAGACCCGCTCGAGGTCGTGGACCAGGTGGGAGGACATCACGACGGACAGCCCGTGTTCGGCGACGGCTTCCATGAGGTCCTGCAGGAACTCCCGGCGCGCCAGCGGGTCCAGCGCGGCGACCGGCTCGTCGAGCAGCAGCAGCTCGGGGCGCTTGGCGATGCCGATCGTGAGCGCCAGCTGGGCACGCTGGCCACCGGAGAGCTTGCCGGCGTGCTGCTTCGGGTCGAGCCCGAGCCGTTCGACGCGTTTTTCGGCGAGCGAGGCGTCCCAGCCCGGGTTGAGGCGGGCGCCGAGCCGCAGGTGCTCTTCGATGGTCAGTCCACTGTAGACCGGAGTGTTCTGGGCGACGTAGCCGACTTTGGCCAGCTGCTCCGGGCCGCTGCCCGGCACCCCGCCGCACACCTCGATCGTGCCGGTCGTCGGCTCCAGCATGCCGGCCGCGATGTTCAGCAGCGTCGACTTGCCGGCGCCGTTGGGCCCGACGAGCCCGGTGACGTGGCCGGCTTCGATCTCCAGCGTGCAGCCGGTGAGCGCGTGCTTGCGCTGGTACTTCTTGCCCAGTCCCTGGGCGCGCAGGACGGTCACGCTATTCCCTCTCTGGCGGAGTCGCGAAACGTGGACATCAGCAGGGCCTCGATGCTCTCTTCGTCGAGACCGGCCTTGCGGGCCTTGCCCAGCCAGCGGCGCAGCTCCTGCCGCAACGGGCCCATCGCGGCGAACGAGGCGCCGCCGTTGAGCGTCGCCGTCACGAAGGTGCCGACGCCGGGCCGGGCCGCGACGAGGCCGTCGTGCTCCAGCTCGCGGTAGGCCTTCAGCACGGTGTTCGGGTTGATCGCGAGGCTCGTGACGACGTCCTTGACCTTCGGCAGCTGGTCTCCCTCGGACAGCAGGCCGAGGCGCAGCGCGTGCCGCACCTGCTGGACCAGCTGCTGGTACGGCGACAGGCCGGACCTCGTGTCCAGGTGGAACTCGATCATCGGCAACTCCATTTATCTAGTTACCTAGCACTATAGCTAAGTAGTGACGCTGGGTGCCAGTGATCTTTTCGTCGCGGTGGGGCCCGCGGTCGCGTCCGCGGCACCGGCGACTGCGGGAGCGCGGCAAGTGGCCGTGGCTGTTCTCCGACGAGCTGCGCGCGCGGTTCGACCGAGGGCTACGGGCACTCGTCGATGCTCGTGCCGGGCACGTGCACCGAGAAGGCAAGCGGGACTACCGGATCTCGGGGACCTGCCCGGCCGCGGGCACGACCTGCGGGATCGACGACAGTCCCTTCGCGGGCTGATCGGGGCGGGCCGCGCCGGCTTCGGTGCGGCCCGCCGCCACGAAGGCGTCACGTGGGTGCTGCACCGACGCCAGGCTGAGGATGTCGCGGCCGAACAGCGCCTGCGTCAGCCACACCGCGAGCACCCGGACCTTGCGTTCCCAGGTGGGCACGGCGAGCACGTGGTAGCCGCGGTGCATGAGCCACGCCGGCAGGCCCTTGATGACGAGCCGCTTGTACTGGAAGATCCCGCGGCCCAGGCCGAGCGTCGCGATCGCGCCGAGGCTGTGGTGGACGTACGGCTTCGGTTCCCGGCCGCGCAGCGTCGCGACGATGTTGCGGGCCAGCAGCTTTCCCTGCCGGTAGGCGTGCTGGGCGTTGGGCACGGTCCGCGTGCCCGGCACCGGCGAGGTGAGGTCGGGTACGGCGGCGTCGTCCCCGGCGGCCCAGGCGCCGGCCACGCCCTCGACCCGCAGATCCGGCCGCACGACGAGGTAACCGCGTTCGTCGACCGGCAGGTCGGTGTGCCGCCCGACGACCGGGTTGGCGCCGTTGCCCGCGGTCCAGACGATCAGCTCGGCGTCGAACTCCTCGCCGGTCGAAAGCGTCACGTGACCGTCCTTCGCCGACGTCACCAGGGTGTTCAGGTGGACGTGGGCACCGCGGCGCCGCAGTTCCCGCACGACCCAGCGGCCCGGCTCGTCGGTGACCTCGGGCAGGATGCGGTCCGACGCCTCGACGAGGTGGAACCGCAGCTCGTCGCGGTGCAGTTCGGGGTAGCGCTTGAGCAACGCCGTCGCCAGCGACAGCAGCTCGCCGAAGCCCTCGACACCCGAGAAGCCACCGCCGACGAAGGTGACGGTGAGCAGCTTCCGGCGTCGTGGGCCTTCGGGCAGCGCGGCGGCGCGGTCGAAGGCGGTGAGCAGCCGGTCCCGGATCGCGACGGCCTCTTCGACGTGCTTGAGGCCGATGGCCTGGTCGGCGATGCCGGGCACGGGCAGCGTCCGGGTGACCGCGCCGGCGGTGACGACGATCAGGTCGTAGCTCTCTTCGAAGGCTTCGCCGTCGGCAGGCTGCACGGTGACGACGCGGTGGCTGTGGTCGATGGCGGTCACCTTCCCGGCGACGATCCGGGTGCGGCGCAGGTGCCGCCGCAGCGGCACCCCGGCGTGCCGGGCCTCGACCGAGCCGGCCACGACCTCGGGCAGGAACGGCTGGTAGGTCAGGTAGGGCCGCGGGTCGACGAGAGTGACCTCGGCCTCCCCGCGACGCAGCTTCTTCTCGAGCTTCCAGGCGGCGTAAAAACCGGCGTAACCACCACCGACGATCAGGATCCGGCGCATTTCGTCCTCTTTTCTCGCTTCACCCCCTGGACGAGACGGCGGCCGGCGGTGTGACCGCGAGCTGCGTCACAGGGATCGGGCAGAATCCGGGGGTGGCTTCCCGGCATGACGGCGACACCTGGGATCCGGCGTCGAGCGTCGGCGCGACCGCCACGATGGCCGCGGCGGCGCGGGCGATCGCGACCCGCTCGGATCCCGCGCGCGTCGACGACCGGTTCGCCGAACCGCTCGTCCGGGCCGTCGGCGTCGACCTGCTCACCCGGCTGGCGAGCGGCGAAACCGCGCCCGGCGACCTGGTCGAGCAGGTCTGGATCGACGTGGCCAAGGTGCGGACCCGGTTCTACGACGTGTTCTTCCGCGAGTCGACGCTCCCGCAGGTCGTGATCCTGGGCGCGGGGCTGGATTCGCGCGCGTACCGGCTGCCGTGGCCCGCCGGGACCGTCGTGTACGAGGTCGACCGGCCGGAGGTCCTCGAGTTCAAGACCCGCACCCTGGCCGAGTTGGGTGCGGAGCCCACCGCCGACCGGCGGGTGGTCCCGGCCGACCTGCGCGAGGACTGGCCGGCCGCGCTGTACGGCTTCGGCTTCGACCCGCGGCGGCCGACCGCGTGGAGCGCCGAAGGCCTGCTCGGCTACCTGCCGCCCGAGGCGCAGGACCGCCTGCTGGACGTCGTCACCGGGCTCAGCGCGCCGGGCAGCAGGCTGGCGACGGAAAACCGGCCCGGCCCGCGACCGGGCGACGAGGAGAAGACGAAGGCCGGCCTGGACCGGATCTCCGGGCGCTGGCGTGCGGAGGGCTTCGACACGGACATGGCGAAGCTGCGCTATTCCGGTGAACGCAGCGACGTGGAGACCTTCCTGGCGACTCGTGGCTGGGTGCTGCGCGGGAACACCGTCCGCGAGCTGCTCGCCGCTCACGGCCTCGCCCCGCTGGGGGACGACGACCTGCGCACGGGCGACGTGCGGTACGTCAGCGGCGTCCTCCCCCGGGCGTGGCCCCCGGCTTGACAGCGGGCGCCGCGTCTCGCACTATGCGAACAAGTGTTCGATGAGTCTGGGTGCGCCGGTGGGCGTCTCCGGTACGAGTACGTGGTGCTGGAGGTGAGCGGTGGTGGCGGTGCCGGAGGCGCTCACGGCCATCCCGGGGATCCGCACGGCGGCGCAGCTGCGTGAGCCGGGCGACGGGGACGTGCTGACGGTGCTGCCCGAGCTGGCCGGCCTCCTCCCCGGCGGCGGTCTGCGGCGCGGCAGCACGGTCGCGGTCCGCGGCGCGAGGTCCCTGGTGCTGGCTCTCCTCGCGGCGGCAACCCGCAACGGTTCCTGGGCGGCGGTGACGGGCCTGCCGGACCTGGGCCTGGCCGCGGCGGCGGAGCTCGGCGTCGACCTGGAGCGCGTCGCGCTGGTGCCGGACCCGGGCGCGGAGCTGGTGGCGGTGCTGTCGGCCCTGGTAGACGGCTTCGACCTGGTGGTCCTCGGCCCGGCTTCGGTGCCGCCGCAGACGGCTCGCCGGCTGACGGACCGGGTCCGCAACCGGGGAACGGTCCTGCTGAAGGCGGGGGCGTGGCCGGGAGCGGACCTGGAGCTGAAGGTGTCGGGCCGCCGCTGGCACGGCCTGACCCCGGACGGCCACGGCCACCTGCGCACCCGCGACGTGGTGGCGACGAGCCGGGGCCGGGGCGCGGCGGCGCGCCCGTCGTCGGTGGGGTTGCAGCTGCCGGGCCCGGAAGGGGCGGTGGCCGGCGCCGGCTTGCCGGGACGACGGCTGGCCGAGGTGGCCGGGTGACGTCGATGGCAAGCCGGCGAACCCCCGCGGGCGGCCGGGTCGAGGCATGACCACCCGAGTGCCGCTCCCGGTCACGCGAGTGCCGGTCCCGGTCGCGCGGGTTTCGGTCCCGGTCGCGCGGGTTTCGGTCCCGGTCACGCGAGTGCCGCTTCCGGTCGCGCGGGTTTCGGTCCCGGTCACGCGAGATCCGCTTCCGATCACGCGAGTTCCGGTCCCCCTCACGGCCGCGGCGGCAAACCTGCCCGAGCGCCCCCTGCCCGCGGCGCTCCCGCTCCCGCTTCCGCCCCGGCAGCACCCGCCGGCCGCCGGATGAGTGCTGCGCCACGGTTGCTCGTGCTGTGGTGCCCGGACTGGCCGGTCGTCGCCGCCGGGGCCGCTGCCGGCGCCCCACCCACCGCTCCCGCCGCCGTCTTCGCCGGCAACCGCGTCGTGGCCTGCTCCGCCTCCGCGCGGCAGCACGGTGTCGGGCGGGGGATGCGGCGCCGGGATGCCCAGTCGCGCAGTCCGGGGCTCCTCGTGCACCAGCACGATCCCGATCGCGATGCCCGGCTGTTCGAACCCGTGGCCGCCGCCGTCGAAGCGCAGGCCGTCGGGGTCGAGGTCGTGCGGCCGGGCATCGTCGCCGTGCCCGTCGACGGGGCCGCCGGGTACTTCGGCGGGGAGGCCGCCCTCGCCGAGCTGCTCATCGACGAGGTCGCCGCGCGGGCCGGCGTCGAATGCCAGGTCGGGATCGCCGACGGGCTGTTCGCCGCCACCCTCGCCGCCCGGCGGTCGGCTCTCGTGCCACGCGGGAAAGCGAAGGAGTTCCTCGCGCCGCTCTCCATCGCCGAGCTGAACCAGCCGGGTGACGACCGCGGCGAGCTCGTCGACCTGCTCAAGCGGCTCGGCCTGCGCACCCTCGGCGCGTTCGCCGCGCTGGCCGAACGCGACGTCGCCGGCCGCTTCCCGCAGGACGCCATCGCCGCCCACCGGCTCGCCCGTGGCCGCTCCGAACGCCCGCCCCTGCGCCGTGCCCTCCCGCCGGACCTGGCGGTCACCGAAACCTTCGACGACCCCCTGCAAAGAATCGACGAAGCCGCCTTCGTCGCGAAGACCCTCGGCGAACGCTTCTTCGCCGGGCTCGCGAACCACGGTCTCGCCTGCACGCGCCTGGCCATCGTCGCCGTCACCGAAGCCGGCGAAGAACGCGTCCGCGTCTGGCGCTGCGCCGAGCCCCTCACCGCCCGCGCGACGGCCGACCGCGTGCGGTGGCAGTGCGAAGGCTGGCTCACCACGCGGGACCGGCCCACCGCGGGCATCGTCCGGCTGCGCCTCGATCCCGAAGAGGTCGTCGGCGGCCAGGCGCTGCAGCTGCAGCTCGGCTCGGTCGGCCCCGACGCCGGCGCCGCCGAACGCGCCGGCCGCGCCCTGGTCCGCATCCAGGGCTTGCTGGGCCCGGACGCGGTCGTCACCCCGCTGCTGGACGGCGGCCGCGGCCCGGCCGAACGCGTCCGGCTCATCCCGTGGGGCGAGCCGCGCCGCCCCCTCCTCGCGGACCGCCCGTGGCCGGGCCGCCTGCCCGCGCCGTCACCGACGGTCGTGCCGCCCCACCCGGTGCCGGCGGAGGTGCTCGACGCGGTCGGCGACGTCGTCCGCTGCACCGCGCGCGGCGAGCTGGGCTACCCGCCGTCGACGGTCGCGGTCGACGGCGGGCCGCCCCGCCGGGTCCTCGGCTCGGCGGGCCCGTGGCTCGTGCACCCGGCGCTGCCCGGCCGCCGCGGCGAGCGGCCGTTCGCCCGGGTCCAGGTGGTCCTGGAAGGCGACGCCGCGGAAGACGGCGACATCGCGCTGCTGCTGAGCGCCACCGTCGGGGAGGATCCACAGTGGACTGTCGAGGGCTGTTACGACTAGCCACGGAAGTGTGATGGAGCGCTACTGACAGGCACCATTCCGGAGCGCATTTCCCGAAAGCGCAACCGCGCATCAGACTTCCGGCCGATCGACGACGTCCCGGACCGGCGGCTATAACCGAAAGGATCTGCGGGAAAGGAATCGACGTGGCCGGTTCGACGGTTCTGCTGGCGTTGAACGAAATTCCGCCGGGATCGGTGCCCGATGCGCAGCTGGCCCGGATCTGCGAGCACCTCGCGGAAGACGGCCACGACGTCGTGCGCGCCGGCACCGGCGACGACGCGCTGGCTCTCGTGCAGACCCGTGCCGACCTCGCCGCCGCCCTCGTGAGCTGGGACCTCGCGGACGGCGGAAGAGGCAGCGAAGCCGTGCTGAAAGCACTGGTCGGCCGGTTCACCCGGCTCCCGGTGTTCCTGGTGACGACGACGGCGTCGGTGGACGACCTGCCGCTGTGGATTTCGGAAGTGATCTGCGGGTACGTGTGGCTGCTGGAGGACACGCCGGGATTCATCGCCGGCCGGATCGGCGTGGCCGCGCGCCGCTACCGGGACGAAATACTGCCGCCGTTCTTCCGGGAGCTCCGCCGGTTCGACGACACCCACGAATATTCCTGGCACACGCCGGCCCACGCGGGCGGGGTGGCTTTCCTGAAATCGCCGGTCGGGCGGGCGCTGTTCGACTACTACGGCGAACGGCTGTTCCGCACCGATCTCTCGATTTCCGTGGCGGAGCTGGGATCCCTCTTCGAGCACACCGGGCCGATCGGCGACGCCGAGCGCAACGCCGCCCGGATCTTCGGCGCCGACCTGACCTACTTCGTGCTGCACGGCGATTCCACCGGTGACCGCATCGCCCTGCACGCGAGCGTCGCCACCGACGAACTGGTGCTCGTCGACCGCAACTGCCACAAGGCGATCTACCACGGGCTGACGCTCACCGGCGGCCGTCCGGTCTACCTCGTGCCCACGCGCAACGGCTACGGGCTGATGGGCCCGATCCCGCCCGCCGCGCTCACCCGCGAAGCGATCGGTGACCTCGTGCCGCGCAGCCCGTTCGCGGCTGCGAGCGCCGCGCCGGAACCGGTGTACGCGGTCATCACCAACTCGACCTACGACGGCCTGTGCTACGACGCCGTCCACGTCGCCGAGCTGCTGGGCGCCAGCGTGCCGCGGCTCCACCTGGACGAGGCGTGGTTCGCCTACGCCCGGTTCCACCCGCTCTACGCCCGCCGCTACGGCATGGCCGTCGACGGCGACGTCGTGCCCGATGCCGTGCGGCCCACCGTGTTCAGCACCCAGTCCACCCACAAGCTGCTCGCCGCGATGTCCCAGAGCGCGATGCTGCACGTCAAGAGCTCGCCCCGGTCGCCGGTCGACCACCGGCAGTTCAACGAGACGTTCATGATGCACGCGACCACGTCACCGCTCTACCCGATGATCGCCGGGCTCGACGTCGCCGCCGGCATGATGGACGGGCCGGGCGGCCGGTGGCTGGTCGACGAGGCCGTCACCGAAGCCATCCGGTTCCGGCAGGCGGTGGCCCGCATCGGCCGCCGCATCGCCACCGCGGGGGACCGGCCCGCCTGGTTCTTCGGCACGTGGCAGCCGGACGAGGTCGACGATCCGCGCACCGGACAGCGTCACCCGTTCGCGGACGCCCCGCTGGACCTGCTGCGCACCGAGCCGGCCTGCTGGAGCCTCGAACCGGGGGCGGCCTGGCACGGCTTCCCCGGCTTGGAGGCGGGCTACTGCCAGCTGGACCCGGTCAAGGTCAGTGTCACCTGCCCGGGCACCGACGCCGCGGGCACCGTGGCCGAGCAGGGCGTCCCGGCGCGGATCCTCACCGCCTACCTCGAGACCCGGCGCATCGTCGTCGAGAAGACCGACGCGTACACCTGCTTGATCCTCTTCTCGATGGGCATCACCAAGGGCAAGTGGGGCACGCTCATCGACGGGCTCCTCGACTTCAAGGCGCTCTACGACACGGGAGCGCGCCTCGCCGACGTCCTGCCCGCCCTGGTCCGGGCCCACCCCGCCCGCTACGGCGATCTGACCCTGCGGGACCTGTGCGACGAGATGCACGCGCACCTGCGCAGGAGCGACCTCATCCCGCTCCTCGACGCGGCGTTCACCCACCCACCGCGCCCGGAGCTCACCCCGGCACAGACCTACCAGCGGCTGCTGCGCGGCGGCACCGAGCCGGTCCGCCTCGCCGAGCTCGCCCACCGCACGGTCGCCACCCAGGTCGTCACCACCCCGCCGGGCATCCCGGTCCTGATGCCGGGCGAGAACGCCGGCGGCCACGACGAACCCACCTTGCGCTACCTGCGGGCGCTGGAGGACTTCGACCGGCATTTCCCGGGGTTCCCCAGCGAAACCCACGGCGTCACGCGGGACCCCGAGGGCGACTACTGGATCACCTGCCTCCGGGTTTCGTGACCGCTGCGACGCGGGTGACTTCGGTCAGTCCACAGCGAAATCGGTGGGAGCCGGCGGTGGCCTTCGACAACCCGCGCGTGCCGTGGTCCGAAGTGGAGCGGATCGCCTCCGGGCGGCCGCCCGTTCCCGGGGACGGCAACTACGCGGGCCGCCGTGTCCGCTCGCCGTGACGTACGCAGCAGGAGTTGCGTTGACCGCCTGAACCCGCACCGGCGACAGGGCGCAAGCGTCCTGCGGGCAACCGCGGTCCGGCCAGGGACTGAGAGCCCGGTGTCTATACCTTGCTCGCGACCACCATGTAGTTCTCGGCCTCACGATCGAACGTGCTCACTTCCGGCCGGAGTCCGACCCGGTGCAGCTCGACTTCGAGTTCCTCGTACCGGTAGGGCCAGCAGGACAGCAGTTCCGAGCGGACACGAACCAACCCGGTCGCATCAACCTGGGCGATCGCAATCTCGATGTGGTGCTCCTCCTCCCAATGCGGCGCGATCTCCCAGCGGTAGACCACGACGGCATCGCGACCGTTCCGGCGGACGAGCCGGTCACTGATGTCCAGCCGGGAACCTCTGGCCCTCACGAGTTCCCAAGTGCGGGATGTGAGCACCAAGCGCCCGCCAGGGCGCAAGAGCCGTGACATCGACTCCAGAGCAGCGCCCCTGCCTGTCGCGCCCGCGGCATGGTGAAGCGAGTTGCCAACGCAGAACACCATGTCGAACGTGTTGTCCTCGAAATGGCCGGGCAACTCTTCCCAGGTCGCCCGCACGGCCCGGACGGCTGCCCCGAACTCCTCAGCCAACTCTGCAGTCCGTCGGACCATCGCTTCGCTGGCGTCAGTGGCGACAACCTGTATGCCACGACCGGCGAGGCCAACCGCCAACTGTCCGGTTCCGCACGAACAGTCGAGGACGTGAGCGTCCGGCGGCAGGAGACTGATGACGTCGTCGAACGACGCGGCGAACTCGGCCGGAGGCAACTTTGCATCCGAGATGAGCCATTCGTACACCTCGGCAAGCACGTCATAATCCGTCACAACCACTACCTCCGTCACGCAGCAGACTCCCGGCGGGGCGTCAGTCCATCAGCGGAGCAAGCCGAGCACCAATGGTTTTCGCGCGGGCAACCCGTCCGCGCGTGCCGCGGATGGGGCGAGCTGATGCGCTTGGGCATGAAGGCCGCACCCGGCTGCGGTTGCCGAAGCTGACATCCGGCCGAGCCTCGCCGTCGCGGACGGTCATCCGGAGATGATCGGCAGGCCGATGTTCACCGGGCCGCTGCTGCCGCACCTGTTCCAACGCAAGATCGGCTGGCGCAGCGAGATCATCAGCAGCAGGGTTCTCTGCCGGCTGCTCAACGACACCTTGCTACGCGGCGGGTTGACCGACCGCGCCGGCCAACCCTTGCGCTACACATTTACCCGAGATTTCGTGGTAATCGATCCGCGCTGTTCTGTTTGCGCGGTGTCGCCGGCTCCGAACGGTGCCGGGTCGATCCCGGCAGCAGTCAGTCGCGGCGCCGGTGCCTACATCGCAAGGTCTATCGCCCTGGTGGGTAGACACACGGTGAGGCCATCGAAATGGTGGGGCAACAGCTGCCGACGGCATGGCTGACCTCTAGCCAATAGCCGGCCTCATTCCTCGCGACCACCCTGTCGGCGTTGTCAGCCACAGTCGAAAACCCGTTGGCCCCGAGCCAATCGCGGATGCTCGCTTGTAGCCGGTCTATCACTGCCAAGTCGCCTTCCGCTCCAAAGACAACTCGATCCTCGCCAAAGCGATCCTCACCCGGCACGCATTCGCCGGCATGGGAATCGATGCCTGGTTGGCCGGTGTAGCCGACGGTGCCTGTTCCCAAGGAGGCGCCCTGCGGCGCGAGGACCTGCTGCTCGATGTCGTGCAGATAGGCGCCCGTCCTGGCTGCAGCATCGACCGCAGCCAGAGTCGGAGCCGGCACTGCCGGCGGAGCGGTAGCCGAACACGACGCCACGGCGAAGGCGACACCTGCGACCAGGAGCCCCGGCAAGCTGACACGACTGTCGACGCGCATCCGTCCAGTCTGTCAACGAATCCACACCTTCACCAGCGCGCTGACATCAGCATGCCATCCCGCCGCGAGAGGCTGGTCATGGTGTCACCGCCGTGAGACTACGAGATGGTGGTGCGCGCGAGGAGCACGGCGGGCGTGTGGTCGTCGACGGGCAACATCACGTGGACGGTGACGAACGGTGTCCC
Source organism: Amycolatopsis sp. MtRt-6 (assembly GCF_017308975.1). Lineage (GTDB taxonomy): Bacteria > Actinomycetota > Actinomycetes > Mycobacteriales > Pseudonocardiaceae > Amycolatopsis. The sequence goes on from NZ_JADWPD010000009.1 coordinate 68,614, forward strand.
GCGGTGACCTCGAAGGAGTTCCAGGCAAACGCGCGGGTGTTTCCCGGCGCGTTCACGTTCGATGCCCGCCAGCCGGGCGCGGTGGCGTTCGAGTACTCGTTCGACTGGGGTCCGTTCCAGCAGCTGGCCGCTCAGAACGGGCGCGCCGAGCTGGCCTGGACGCCCCCGCTGCCGCCGGAAGGCTCGGCCGACCACAACCTGCGGGTGCGTACGGTGACGGCCGGCAACGTCTCCTCGCAGGAGATCACGTACTACTTCAACATCTTGAGCGCGCCGTACGTGTCGTCCAAGGAGTACCCGGAAAGCCAGTGGTCGGGCGGTGCCGGCGTGCCGGGCACGTTCACCTTCACGCCGGGGATGCCGGGAATCGTCTCGTACACCTACTCCATCCCGGGTGCCGTGACAGAGGAGGTCACGGTGCCGGCGGACGGTTCGGGCGCGGGGACGATGACGTGGGCCCCGCCGGACCGGGGCAGCTACGCGGTCCTCGTACGGGGCAACACGGCCGACGGAACCAGGTCGGGTGGCATCGGCTACTCGGTGTACGTCAGGTAACCCGCGTGACCAGCGGCCCCGCTCCCCGCCAGGGAGCGGGGCCGCCGGGTGGCTACCGGGTCCGGCGGCCGGGCAGCGTCGCGCCACCGCCGGGCGTGGTCAGAGCGTCGGCTTGCCCGGCCGGTACAGCCAGGTGTCGAAGAACGAGCCGAGGTCGCGGTTGGTCAGCCGCTCGACGAACTCGATGAACTGCCGCGTCGAGACGTTGCCGTATCGGTGCGTTGCCGGCCACAGCGTGAGCAGCCGGAAGAAGTCGCGGTCGCCGATCTTCGTGCGCAGTGCGTGCAGTGTCATCGCGCCGCGGTTGTAGACCAGGTCGTCGAAGATGTGGTCGCGTCCGGGGTCGGCGACTTCGCCGCTCCAGTCCTTCTCGCCGGCGTAGGTCTTCGCGAAGGTCTGTTGCACCGGGATGTTGCTGAACTTCTCCTGGTAGAGCCACTCCGAGTAGGTCGCGAAGCCTTCGTTGAGCCAGATGTCCGACCAGCGCGCCGGGGTGAGGCTGTCGCCGAACCACTGGTGGCCGAGTTCGTGGGCGAGCAGGTCGCCGTCGACGTCGCTGGTGCGCTGGTCGTAGACCGGGCGGCCCTGTGTCTCGAGGGAGTAGCCGACGCCGACGTCGGCGAGGATGCCGCCGGTCGAGTCGAACGGGTACGGCCCGTACAGCGAGGATTCCCATTGGACGATCTGCGCCGTGGTCTCGTTGAACACCTTGCCCTGACCGGGCTTCGTGTCGATCGGCTTGCCGATCGCGGTGATGTTCGGCAGCCCGCCGGCCGCCACGCCGCGGGTGACGTCGTAGCCGCCGATCGCGAGCATGCTCAGCTCGCTGGCCATCGGCCGGTTCATGGACCAGCGGAAGGTGGTCCGGTGATCGCGCGTGGTGGTGGGCCCGGGTTCACCGTTGGCCAGCACGGTGAGCCAGGTCGGCACGGTGATGGTCTGGGTGTAGGTCGCCTTGTCGGTGGGGGTGTCGTTCACCGGGTAGTAGGTCGCGGCGCCGATCGGCTGGTTGAGCGCGACCGCGCCGTCCTTGGTGGCGACCCAGCCGGAGACGCCGAGGGCGGGGTCGTCGACCTTCCGCGGGACGCCGGAGTAGCTCACCGAGACGACGAACGGGCTCCCCTTCCGCAGCCCGTCCGGCGGGGTGATCACCAGCTCCTGGGCGCCGCTGCGGGTGAAGGCGGCGTTCCGGCCGTTCACCGACAGCTTGCTGATCGTCAGCGGTCCCTGGAAATCCAGGTCGAAGCGGGAAAGGTTCTGCGTGGCCGTGGCGAGAACGGTCGTGGTCGCGTCGATCGCCCCGGTTTCGGGGGTGAACGCCAGCCGGATGTCGTAGTGGCCGACGTCGTAGCCGCCGTTGCCCATGTCGGGGAAGTACGGGTCCCCGGCGCCGGGAGCGCCGGGGGAGTACAGCGGTGCCGGCGCTGCTTCCGCCGCCGGGCTCGTCGCGGCCAGCAGACCGGCGGACAGTGCGCAGCAGACGACCCACAGGTGGCCACGGTTGCGGTCGGCGCCTCGCATAGCTCCTCCTCGGCAGTCATCGACGCTGAAGACTAGGACCGATCCGAGACGCGGATCAAGCCTGGTGATCGGCCTCGAAGCCCGATTGGGGCGGTTCGTGTTCCGTTGGGGTGACTGGGATGCGCGCGATCCGCATTGACTTCCGCGACGACCGGTGGTTCTCTCTCTGAGAGCGCTCTCAGCCATCCGTTCGTGCGGGACGAGAGGATGGACCCTTCATGACAGCTCGACGTCTGCGCTGGGCAGCGTGGCCGGTGATCGCCGTGCTCGCCGCGGCGGTGCCGGGAACGGGGGCGACCGCGGGGGCGGCGGCCACGCCCACGGCGACCGTCACCGTCAACGCCCGTGCCGGACTGGCGACCATGCCGGACACCGGGATCGGCGTCAACCACGCGGTGTGGGACAGCCAGCTGGGCACCGATGAAGTCGCCGACCTGCTCGGAGGAGCGGGTGTCCGCGCGATGCGGTACCCCGGCGGCTCCTACGGCGACATCTACCACTGGAAGGACCACACCGCGCCGGGCGGTTACGTCGCGCCCAACACCGATTTCGACACCTTCATGGGCGGGGTCCGAAGAGCCGGGGCACAGCCGATCGTCATCGCCAACTACGGCACCGGCACGCCGGAGGAGGCCGCGGACTGGGTGCGGTACGCCAACGTCACCAAGGGCTACGGCGTCAAGTACTGGGAGATCGGCAACGAGCTCTACGGCAACGGCCACTACGGGGCCAACTGGGAAGCCGACAACCACGCCGACAAGAGCCCGGCCGGGTACGCCGGCCTCGTCGTCGACTACGCCAAGGCCATGAAGGCCGTCGATCCGGGCGTCAAGATCGGTGCCGTGCTGACGACCCCGGCGAACTGGCCGGACGGCATCGTCGGCACCGGCGACGCGGCGACCTGGAACCAGACCGTGCTGTCGATCGCGGGCCCGCACATCGACTTCGTCATCCTGCACTGGTACCCGAGCGGCTCGACGGCCGCCGAATCGCTCACCAGGTCCGAGCAGGTGGACGACATGATCTACCTGGCGCGCGACCAGATCACGCGGTACGCCGGCGCGAACTCGGGCCGGATCGGCATCGCGATGACCGAGATGAACACTTCGGTCGGGATGAACACCCAGCCCGGCGCGCTGTTCGCCGCCGAGGCCTACAGTTCGTTGCTGGCCAACGGCGTCTTCACTGTCGACTGGTGGAACGTGCACAACGGCGCGACCAAACTGTCCACTGTGGCCGGACAGCCCGACTACGGCGACGCCGGCCTGCTCTCCAGCGCGACCTGCTTGGAAGGCGGCTGCGAGCCCGCGCTCAACACGCCGTTCGCGCCCTACTACGCCTTGAAGATGCTGAGCACGTTCGCGCGGCCCGGCGACCAGTTCGTCCGCGCCGGCGCGGACGACCCGCTGGTGAGCGCGCACGCCGTCCGGCGGCCGAACGGCGACCTCGCCGTGCTGCTGCTCAACAAGGACCCCGACCAGGCCAGGACGGTGACGCTGGACTACGCGGGCTACACGCCGGCCGGGGGCGCGCCGCAGGTGTTCACCTTCACCAACGGCGCCACGGCTCTCGCGGAGTCGGCGACCGGGACGAGCACTTCCCAGACGCTGCCGCCGTATTCGCTCACCACCCTCGTGCTGCACCCCGCGGCCGCCGCGTCCGGCGGGCCCGGGACGCCCGGGCAGCCGACCGGGACGGCGACCGACCGGACCGCGACGATCAGCTGGCCCGCGGCCGCGCCGGGCGCCCACCCGATCGCGAAGTACGAGGTCTACCGGCAGGTGGGCGCGGTGAGCGAGCAGTGGGGCGAGACCACCGGCACGTCGCTCGACGTCGGGAACCTCGTGCCCGGCAGCCGGTACACGGTCAACGTGCTGGCGCGCGACACGGCCGGGAACGTCTCAGCGGCCTCCCCGCCGCTGACGCTCACGACCGGCGCGCCGGCGACGAGCAGCTGCACGGTCCGGATGACCGACGTCACCGACTGGGCGAGCGGCTTCGTCGGCGGCATCCGCGTGACGGCGACCGGCGTGGCGGGGGACTGGACGTTGACGTTCAGCTGGCCGACCGCGCGACAGCGGCTCACCGGCGGCTGGAACGGCACCTGGGCGCAGAACGGGACGACGGTGACGGTGTCGTCGTCGGCCCCGACGGCGGCGGGGGTGGATGTCGGGTTCACCGCTGACTACAGCGGGCCGAACATCCTGCCGACGGCGTTCACCCTCAACGGCGTCCTCTGCGCGGCGGGCTGACCGCGGGTTCCTTCCTCCTCATCGGCGGAAGAGGCCGGTGAGGAGGAAGGGCACGCCGAACAGGCCGTCGGCGGGTTCGCCGTTCATGGCCCGGAGTTCGACTTCGGTGTAGCCGTCGAACAGGCGGCGGAGGTCGTCCGGGGCGTAGGCGAGGCCGCCGTCCCGGTCCGGCTGGGCGTCGGGGTTTTCGCCGCCCGAGCAGGGGTGTGTTGAAGCGAGGCCTCCCCTGTCCACAACGGGGCCGGGCTGTGGACAAGGGAGCTCGACCGGCGGTTTCGGGCGACTTTTCGTCGGACGGTCCCGATACGCTGGAGCGGGGACGGACCCCCTGGGAGGGCGGGTCCTGGCTGGGCGGCGGATCAGGGGGCGCCGGCGCGTTCCCGCGCCCAGGCGATCGCGGTCGGCGAAAGGTCGACGGCGTCCACTTCGTAGCCCGCGGCGGCGAGGCGGAGCGCGTTGCGGCCCGGCCCGCAGCCCAGCTCCAGGGCGCGGCCGCCGCGGAGGGAGCCGTCGCGGAGCCAGCCGTCGAGGTTCTCGTCGGGGTTGCTGACGAAGAACGGCACGGGCCGGTCGCGGTCGGCGTAGAAGCGGTCCCAGCGGTCGGGGGCCGGGTGGTCGTCGAAGAGGCCGTCGAGCATCCGCAGCAGGTCGTCGACGGTGCGGACGTCCCGGTTCACCGGCCGCTCTCGACGCGGTCGCGCACGGCCCGCAGCTCCTCGCCGACGACCGCCATCTGCGCGTCGACCGCCGATGGCTCGGTGTCCGTGGGGAAGAACAGGCTGAAGATCAGTTCGGCGCCGGTCAGGTTCGGCACCACGCGGGTGAACAGGCCCAGGTTCGGGGCGTCGGCGCTGACGACGTCGACGACGCCGTGTTCGGCCGCGACGCGCACGGCCACCCGCTGGGGGCCGCTTTCGGTGTGGACGCGCCAGATGTCGTCGTGGTCGTGGTCGACGGCGGTGGCGAAGCCCGGGGCCCATTCGGGGAGGTGCCGCGGGTCGGCGAGGTATTCGACGACCCGCGCGGGCGGGGCGGCGACGGAGATGGTGCGGGTTTCGGCTCGTCCTGGTTTCATGCCGGAAACGATACGCACCTGCGTATGATTTGTCGACGCGTAAAATCCGCCCGGTGAACGAGGACGACGATCTCGGAGCCCTCTGCGCCGGGGCGGGCCGCAGCCTGGCCGAAGCCGAGCGCCCGGTGCTGGCGAGGTACGGGCTCTCGATGTGGCAGTACGTCGTGCTGTCGGCACTGGCCGCCGGGGCGGCGCCCAGTCAGCTGGTGCTGGCCCAGCAGATCCGCTACGACAAGACCCGGTTGATCGGGCTGCTGGACGCGCTGGAGGCGGAGGGCCTGGTGGCCCGCGAGCCGGACCTGGCCGACCGCCGCGCCCGAGTGGTCCGGTTGACGTCGGCGGGCATCGAACGGCACGCGGCGGTCCGGGCGGCGATCCGCGAGGTGGAGGACGCGAAGCTGGCGGGGTTGCCGCCGGAGGTGCGGCGGGTGCTGCGGTCGGCCTTGGCGCACCTGGCGAACTCGGGCTGACCGCAGCGCCTCGCTTCGCCGGCGGCCGAAACTGTCGGTGGTGCCCGGTAAGCTGGAAACCGGGGGCCGGAGGCCCAGCCGACGCGAAAAATCGCAGGCCGGGTCCGGCCGCCGCGGCCGGGGATTCGTTGCCTGGCGGGGGTGGGCGGCCCGCTCGCCACCTCCGAACCTCGGCCGGCCTCGCGTCCGGCGGGTCAGGTCATCTGCCGCCCGCTCGCCACCTCCGAATCCCGGCCCGGCCTCACGCCCGGCGAATCACCTCATCCGCCACCCACTGCGCCACCCCCTCGGGATACGGGCTCGGCAACCCCAGCACGAAATGCCCGAACCCCGCCTCCGCCGCCTCCGCGATCTTCGCCCGCACCACCGCCGGCCGCTCGTAGTCCACCGGCAAGAAGATCGACCGGGTGATCTCCGCCGGGTCGCGGCCGATCTCCGCGCAATACCCGTCCAGTACCCGGCTCCGGGCCGCCAGATCCGAGATTTCCCCGCCGCCCGGGATGTTCCACACGTCCGCGTGCTCGGCCACGACCCGCAGCGTCGCGCTCGCCCGGCCGCCGATCACGATCGGCGGGTGGGGGCGCTGCACCGGCCGGGGGTTCCCGAATGCTCCGGTCAGCGAAACGTGGGAACCCGTGAAGTCGAACGGTTCCGAAGATGTCCACAAGCGACGGATCACCGTGCACGCCTCCGCCAGCGCCGCCACCGCGTCGGCCTGGTCGTGGTACGGCAGGCCGTGTGCGTCGTACTCCCGGCGGGCCAGCGGGTGGCTCGGCCGGGAGCCCGCGCCGATGCCGAAGTCGAGCCGGCCGGCGGACACGATGTCGGCCGTTGTGGCGATCTTGGCCAGCATTGCCGGTGGGCGAAACCGGTTGCTGGTGACCAAAAGACCGACGCGCATCCGTGACGTCTGCGCCGCCAGCGCCGAAAGCAGTGTCCAGCCCTCGAGGATCGGGCCGTCCGGGGCGCCCGCGATCGGCATCAGGTGGTCGAACAGCCACGCGTGCCCGATCTCCGGCACCGTGTCGGCTTCCCGCCAGACGCGCAGGATCTCCTCGTACCCCACCTGCTGCGGTGCGGTCATGATGCCGAAGCTCATCGGCGCCGCCGCAACGACGGGTCGAGCAGCGCCGGCGGGGTGTCGAACTTCTCCTCCGGTGCCAGGTCCACGCCGGGCGCGACGACGGCGTCGATCTCGTCGAGGACGTCGGCCGGCAGCACGGTGCCCGCCGCCGCGAGCTGCGACCGCAGGTGGTCCACGGTCCGCGGGCCGATGAGCGCGCTCGTCACGCCGGGGTGCGCGGTGACGAAGCCGAGCGCCAGCTGGATCAGGGTGAGGCCGGCGGCGTCGGCGAGCTTCGCCAGCTTTTCGACGGCGTCGAGCCGGGCGCGGTTGGCGGGGACGTCGAGGTCGAAGCGCTGCGGTACCACCGCGGCGCGGTTGGTCGTGATCTCCCGGCCCGCGCGGACCACCCCCGACAGCCAGCCCGACGCCAGCGGGCTCCAGGCCAGCACGCCCATGCCGTACTCCTCGGTCACCGGCAGCACGTGGGCTTCGATGCCACGCTGCAGGATCGAATAACTCGGCTGCTCGGTGACGTACCGGCCGAGGCGGTGCTCGCGGGCCGCCCACTGCGCCTGGACGATGCGGTACGCCGGGAACGTCGACGACCCGAAGTAGCGGATCTTGCCCGCGCGCTGGAGGTCGGTCAGGGCGGAAAGCGCTTCCTCGTCGCTCGTCGCCGGGTCCCAGCGGTGAATCTGGTAGAGGTCGACGTGGTCGACGTCGAGGCGGCGCAGGCTGTCCTCCAGCGCGCGGACCAGCCAGCGGCGCGAGTTGCCGCGGTGGTTGCGCTCCTCGCCCATCGGCATGGTCGCCTTCGTGGCCAGCACGATGTCGTCGCGGCGGCCGGCGATCGCCCGGCCGACCATCACCTCCGACTCGCCCTGGCCGTACATGTCCGCGGTGTCGATCAGGTTGACGCCGGCTTCGAGGGCGGCGTCGACGATGGCGGTGGCCTCGTCCTGCGTCGTGTTGCCGATGGCGCCGAAGTTCATCGCGCCGAGCGCGAGGGTGCTGACCTGGACGCCGGTGCGGCCCAAGGTGCGGTACTGCATGGGGGATGCCTCCGTGGCAGGATGAGCAAACGGAACGTTGCTCCGCTAACGATACGGAACACTGCTCCGCTTAGCAAGGAGGATCGGTGGGCAAACCCAAGCGCGCGGATGCCCGGCGCAACGAGAAGACGTTGCTCGACGCGGCGGCCGCGGTCTTCGTCGCTTCCGGTGTCGACGCGCCCGTGCGTGACATCGCGGCGAAGGCCGGCGTCGGGATGGGGACGATCTACCGGCACTTCCCGACCCGGGCCGACCTGGTCATCGCGGTCTTCCGGCACCAGGTGGACGCCTGCGCGGCGGCGGGACCGGCCTTGCTGGCTTCGAACGAATCGCCGTACACCGCGCTGACGCAGTGGATCGACCTGTTCGTGGACTTCCTGGTGACCAAGCACGGGCTCGCCGGGGCGCTCCAGTCGGACAACACCGGCTTCGAGGCACTGCACGCGTACTTCCTGGACCGGCTGGTGCCGGCGTGCGGCGAGCTGCTCGACGCGGCGATCGCGGCCGGCGAGGTCCGGGCCGAGGTGGCGCCCCTGGACCTCATGCGCGGGGTCGGCAACCTCTGCGTCGGCGCGTACGACCCCCGCTACGACGCGCGGGGGATGGTGAAGCTCCTCGTCGCGGGGCTGCGGTGCGGGACCATGGACGCATGACGGCGTGGCGGGAGTTCGAAGCGGCGGAACCGGAGTTCGCGGAGCGGGTGCGCAAGCTGTTCGACGCGCACAAGCACAAGACGATCGCGACCCTGCGGGCGGACGGCTCGCCGCGGATCTCGGGGATCGAGACGGTCTTCGAGGACGGCGAGCTGGTCTTCGGGTCGATGCCGAACGCGCGCAAGGGCGCGGACCTGCGGCGTGACCCGCGGTTCGCGCTGCACAGTGCCACCGTCGACCCGGTCGACGGCGCCGAGGTGCAGTGGCCGGGCGAGGCGAAGATCGCCGGACGGGTGCGCACCGAAGACGGCGAGCGGTTCGTGGCCGACGTCGCCGAGGTCGTGCACACCCACCTGAACGAGGCGGCGACGCTGCTGGTCGTCGAGTGGTGGACGCCCGGTGGCGGGCTGCGCAAGGTCGAGCGCGAATAGGCCCGGTTCGGGCGGTTCCGAGCACTGCTTTGGCCCTCGATTAAGTCAACTGCTTGACTTAATCGAGGATCGTCGCCATCCTCGGGGGGCAGGGGACATTCACCAACGAGAGGCCCGTGATGACGCCAAGCCACACCGACCAGCTGCCGCGTTTCCCGTTCGAGGCCGCCACCGCGCTGGAGCCGCCCGCCGAGTGGGCCGAGTTCCGCGAGAAGTGCCCCGTCGCGCGCGTCGCCCTGGCCAGCGGCGACGAAGCCGCCCTGATCACCCGCTACGACGACGTCAAGAGCGTCCTGTCCGACCCGCGGTTCACCCGGCCGACCGCGCGGGACAAGGCGGCCCGCGTCGCGGACACCGAGTCGGGCGGGGTGTTCAACAGCGAGATGGCGACCGTGCTGCCGCAGCACGGCGAGGACCACCTGACGTGGCGGCGCATGATCGGCAAGTGGTTCACCGCCAAGCGGATGAACGCGCTGCGGCCCGGCATGGCGGCGATGGCCGAGCAGCTCATCGACGAAATGGTCGCCAAGGGCGCGCCCGGCGACCTCAAGGCCGGCCTGGCCTTCCCGCTGCCGGTCTGGGTCATCTGCGACATGCTCGGCGTGCCGGACACCGACCGCGACCGGTTCGCCCACTGGTCCGACGTCATGCTCAGCATGACCCGCTACACCCAGGCGGAGTTCGACGCGGCGCAGGCGGAGTTCGGCCGGTACATGGGCGGGCACATCGCCGCCAAGCGGGCCGAACCGGGTGACGACATCCTCAGCGCGCTGATCGCCGACGGTGCGGACTGGTCCGACGCGAAGCTGGCCGCCACCGGGATCGGCCTGCTCATCGCCGGGCACGAGACCACCGCGAACATGATCGCGAAGATGACGGCGATGCTGCTGGCCGACCGGAGCCGGTGGGAGCAGTTGCTGGCCGATCCGTCGCTCGTGCGCACGGCGGTCGAGGAAGCGCTGCGGGCGGACGCCAACGCGGGGGTCGGCATGACGCGGTACCTCTCCGAGGAGTTCGAGGTCGGCGGCACGGTGCTGCCGGCCGGGACCACGGCGATGTGCAGCATGGCCGCGGCCAACCGCGACGAGGGCGTCTTCACCAACGCCGCCGAAGTCGACCTGACCCGCAGCCCGAACCCGCACCTGGCCTTTGGTGCCGGCGCGCACGCGTGCCTCGGGCAGCCACTGGCCCGCACCGAGCTGCAGGTCGTGCTGGAGGTGCTGCTGCGCAAGCTGCCGACGCTGGAGCTGGCGGTCCCGGCCGACGAGCTGCGCCGGATCGAGGGGCTGGCCGTCGGCGGGCTGCGGGAACTGCCCGTCCGCTGGTGACGGCGCAGGAGACGCGGGAGCGGATCCTGGTCGCGGCGGAGCGCCTCTACGCCGAACACGGCGTGCTGGCCGTTTCGAACCGCCAGATCAGCGAGGTGGCCGGGCAGGGCAACAACACCGCCGTCGGCTACCACTTCGGCACCCGGACCGAGCTGGTGCGGGCCATCGTCCGCAAGCACACCGCGTCGATCGAACGGTTGCGTGGCCGCCGGCTCGACAGCGGTCCCACCCGGCTGCGGGACTGGCTCGAATGCCTCGTCCATCCCACCACCGAGTACCTCGCCGAGCTGGGTGCGCCCAGCTGGTTCGCCCGGTTCGCGGCCCAGGTCCTGACCGAGCCGTCGCTGCGGGCGGTCATCGTCGAAGAGACCCTGACGTCGCCGTCACTGGCGCGGACCGTCGAAGGGCTCTACCGATGCCTGCCCGAGCTGCCCGCCGAGGTCCGCGCCGAGCGCGATGACCTCACTCGCCTCCTGGTGATCCACGCGATGGCCGAGCGGGAACGCGCCCACACCTCGACGGCCGGCTGGCGAGCCACCGCCACCGGCCTCACCGACGCACTGGCCGGGCTGTGGCTCGCGCCGGTCACGAAGTAACCCGAACGAAAGGAACCACCATGAAGGTCACCGTGGACGAAGCCAAGTGCTGCGGGGCGGGCACCTGCGTGATGCTCGCCCCGGACGTGTTCGACCAGCGTGACGACGACGGCATCGTCATCCTGCTCGACGAGCACCCCGGCGAAGAGCTGCACGCCACCGTCCGCGAGGCGGCGAGCGTGTGCCCGGGTGTCGCGATCTCGGTCAGCGAGGAGGGATGACGGGCGACGTCCTGGTCGTCGGCGCCTCGGCCGCCGGGCTCGCGACCGTGGAAGCCCTGCGCCGCAAGGGCTACGCGGGCCGGGTCACCGTGCTGGGTGCCGAGGCGCACCTGCCGTACGACCGGCCGCCGCTGTCCAAGCAGGTTCTCGGCGGCAGCTGGACGCCCGAGCAGACTCAGCTGCGGACACCGGAAGCACTGTCCGCATTGGACACCGAGTTCGTGCTCGGCGACCCCGCGGTACGGCTGGACGCGGGCGCGCGGACCGTGCACACGGCGGCCGGGCGAGCCCTGACCGCGGACGCCGTCGTGCTCGCCACCGGGCTGCGACCGCGCACCCTGCCCGGCCAGGACGGCCTCGCCGGCGTCCACGTGCTGCGCACCCTCGACGACTCGCTGGCCCTGCGCGCGGACCTCGCGCCGGGCAAGCGGGTGGTCGTCGTCGGGGACGGCGTGCTCGGTGCGGAGATCGCCGCGACCGTGTGCGCGGCGGGCGTGCCGGTCACCCTGGCCGGGCCCCAGCCCGCGCCGCTGGCCTCCCAGTTCGGCCCGCTGCCCGCCGGGCTGCTCGCCGAGCTGCACGCGAGCCGCGGCGTCGACCTGCGGCTCGGCGCCGCGGTCACCGGGCTGGCGTCGGACGACGGCCGGGTCACCGGGGTGCGGCTGGCGTCCGGCGAGGTGCTGCCCGCCGACGTCGTCGTCGTGGCCTTCGGCGCCGCGCCGGCGACCGAGTGGCTCGCGGGCAGCGGAGTGCTGTGCGACAACGGTGTCGTCTGCGACTCCCGGTGCCGGGCGGCGGAGGGCGTCTACGCGGCCGGCGACGTCGCCCGCTGGCACCACGAAGGGCTGGACGCGCTGCTGCGGCTGGAAAACCGGACCAACGCCACCGAGCAGGCGGGTGCCGTCGCGGGGAACATCCTCGGCGAGGACCGCCCGTACACGCCGGTGCCCTACTTCTGGACCAACCAGTTCGACGCCCGGATCCACGTGCACGGAACGCTGTCCGCGGACGCCGAGGTGTCTATTGTGGAGGGTGACCCGCGCGAGGGCCGGTTCGTGGCGCAGTACCGCCGCGGCGGTGCCGTCACCGGGGTGCTCGGCTGGAACATGCCGAAGCAGGCCCGGCTGCGGCGCCAGGACATCGCCGGCGCCGTCCTCGCCGGGCGGCCCTAGCGGAATGCGAAACCCGCCGTCCGTCGGTTGACGGCGGTCGGGCGGGGGCCGATCCTGTTCACGTTAACACGTGGGAAGGACCGGCCATGGCCACAAAGAGAACGCTTTCTCGGATCTTCGGCGTGCTGGTGGCCGCGGCGTTGCCGCTGCTGCCCGCCGCGCCCGCCGAGGCGGCCGTGTCCGTGGCCAAGATCGCCGACACCCAGCTCGACGCGAAGGCGTTGTACTTCGTCTCCTACGACGGTCTGGTGAACAACGACTCCTTCCAGCAGAGCGGCATCTTCAGCTACGCGGGCTACCAGTACGCGACCTGGTACACCGCGGACCGCAGTGCGGTGGTCGCCCGGCGGGCCGTGGGTGCCGGCGCGTGGCAGACCGTCGCGCTGCCGCACAAGCTGACCGTCAACGATTCGCACAACGTCATCTCGATGGGCGTCTCGCCGGAAGACGGCCGGCTGCACGTGGCCATGGACACCCACAACAACCAGGTCTACTACGTCCAGTCGGTGGCCGGGCTGCTGTCCGCGCCCGCGTCGCACGCCTGGACGGCGTCGGCATTCGGCGCGGTCCAGCGCACGCTGAACGACGTCGACCTCGGGGCGATCACCTACCCGCAGTTCCTCGTCACGCCGGAGCGGAAGCTGCAGCTCAGCTACCGCACCGGCGGCTCCGGCAACGGCACCAACGAGCTCGCGGAGTACAGCGGCGGCAGCTGGCGCAAGCTGGGGAAGTGGTCGTCGGCGACCGGTTCGTGGACGTCCGGCAACGGCGTCACCAGCACCACACGCAACATGTACCTCCACGGCATCACCTACGGGCCCGGCGGGCGGCTGTACGCCACCTTCACCTGGCGCGAAGGCAACACCGGCGTGCTGTGCAACTCCGGCGGGCTGGCCAACCACGAGACCGGCTACGTCTACAGCGACGACCGCGGCCGGACCTGGCGCAACAACACCGGCACGGTCGTCGGGACGACGGGCGGCACCCAGGTGTCCGTGTCCTCGCCGGGCACGGTCGTCGACCCGCTCGGCGTCGACCACGCGCTGATGAACCAGGAGAGCCAGGCGATCGACTCCGCCGGGCAGCCGCACGCCGTGATCAGCTACGTGCCCGGCCGGTTCACCCAGTGCGTCACGAACTACTCCGCGCAGCGCAAGCAGTACGGCCGCAGCTTCTTCCTCAGCCGGGCCGCCGGCGGCAGCTGGACCAAGCGCGAGGTGCCGGTCGCCCCGGAGTCAACCCAGCGGACGAAGCTGGTGTTCGACCGCGGCGACAACGCCTACCTCGTCATGCCGTACGGCCGGATCGTCGCGGCGACCAGGGCGAGCGGCTGGACCGACTGGAAGACGGTGTACAGCCCGGATCTCAACGCGTTCGGCGAGGTCGACGTCGACGACTCGCGGCTGGCCACCGACGGCGTGATCTCCGTGATGTACCAGCAGGCTTCGAGCGGGACGACGCCCTCGCCGATCCGGGTGGCCGATTTCCGCCTAGGCTGAAGTGTCACTTGAATGTGACAGATTAAGTGCTACTCGACTGTGACAGATTTCGCTAGGTTGCGCGGCTTGTCGATGTCGTAGCCCAGCGTCAGGGCCGCGTGGTAGGCGAGCAGCTGCAGCGGGATGGTGAGCAGGATCGGGTCGAGCTCCGGCTCGGTCTTGGGCACCACGATCCGCGGGACGTCGAGTTCGCCGAAGTCGACGTTCTCGTGGGTGACCGCCAGGACCGCGCCGCCGCGGGCCTTGATCTGCTGGACCGCGGCCAGGTTGCGCTCGGTCAGCTCGTCCGACGGCACGATCGCGACCGTCGGGAGCGACTCGTCGATCAGCGCGAGCGGGCCGTGCTTGAGCTCGGACGTCTGGTACGCCTCGGCGTGGCGGTAGGAGATCTCCTTGAACTTCTGCGCGCCTTCGCGGGCCACCGGGTAGCCGCGGACGCGGCCGACGAAGAACAGGCTCTTCGCGGCGGCGACGGCCTTCGCGTGGTCGGCGATCTCGGGCTCGAAGTCCAGAATGGACTTGATCTGGCCCGGCAGCGCGCGGATCGCGTCGATGATCCGCTGACCGTCCGCATTGGACAGATCGCGCACCCGGCCGAGGGCGAGCGCGATCAGCGCGAACCCGACGGCCATGTTGGTCAGCGCCTTGGTCGAGGCGACCGCGATCTCGGGGCCGGCGTGCAGGTAGACGCCGCCTTCGCAGGCCCGGGCGATGGTCGAGCCGACGACGTTGACCAGGCCCACGACCCGGCCGCCCTTGCGCTTGATCTCCTCGACGGCGAAGGCGGTGTCGATCGTCTCGCCCGACTGGCTGACCGCGATGTAGAGCGTGTCGGCCTCGATGATCGGGTTGCGGTAGCGGAACTCGGACGCGGCTTCGGCGTCGGCCGGGATCCTCGCCAGCTCCTCGATCATCGTCGCGCCGATCTGGCCGACGTAGTAGGCGGAGCCGCAGCCGAGGATCTTCACGCGGGCGAACCCGCGCAGCTCGCGCGGCGTCAGGTTGAGCCCGTCGAGGCGGGCGACGCCGAACCGGTCGTCGAGGCGGCCGCGGATGATCCGCTCGACGCATTCGGGCTGTTCCTGGATCTCCTTGGCCATGTAGTGCGGGTAGCCGCCGAGGTCGAGGTCCTCGGCGTCGATGTCGATCTCGGTGGCCGGCTTGGTGGTGTCGCTCTCGTCGACGGTGAAGGTGCGGTAGCCGGTGGCGAAGACCGTCGCGAACTCGCCGTCGTCGAGGTGCGCGACCTGCGAGGTGTGCCGGACCAGTGCGGCGAGGTCGCTGGCGACGAACATTTCGCGTTCGCCGACGCCGATGATCAGCGGCGAGCCGTTGCGCGCGATGACCAGCCGGTCCGGGTGCGCGCTGTCGGTGACGGCGATCGCGTACGTGCCGGTGACCCGTGAGACCGCCTCCACGACGGCGTCTTCCAGGGTTTCGGCGGCCGAGCGCGCGATCAGGTGGGCGAGGACCTCGGTGTCGGTCTCGGAGGTGAGGGTGACCCCGGCCTCGGCGAGCTGGGCGCGCAGCGTGTCGGCGTTGTCGATGATGCCGTTGTGGACGACGCAGACGCGGCCGTCTTCGGACGTGTGCGGGTGGGCGTTGGCCTCCGACGCGGGGCCGTGCGTGGCCCAGCGCGTGTGCCCGATGCCGGCCTTGCCGGTCAGGCGCTTGGGCAGCGCGGCGGCGAGGTTGCGGACCCGGCCGACGACCCGGTGGACCTGCGGGGCGCCCTTCGCGCCGACGACGGCGATGCCGGCGGAGTCGTACCCGCGGTACTCGAGCCGGGTCAGGCCCTCGATCAGGATGGGGGCGGCGTTCTGGCCGCCGATGTAACCGACGATCCCGCACATGGGAGACCTCTTCCTAGCCGTAGACGATGCGGCGCAGCTGCCGCTCGGAGAGGACGGGCGCGGCCACCAGCCGTCCGCGGAGCTCGGTGGCGATCAGGGGGAAGATTTCGGGGTTCTTCCGGCCCTGGGCCTGCAGCTCGGCGTGCCGGCGGCGCACGTAGTCCTCGGTGGGAGTCCGGTAGAAGGCCAGGACGTCGTCGACCACGCGGGCGGCGACCCCGGGCGGCAGCCCGGTGGACGCGGCCACGCGCTCGACGATGTCGGTGTCCTCCACGTGAGGCATCATGCCCTGCGTGGGACGCGAAGCCCAAATTCTTGCCCGAAATCGGGCAAGTTTAAGGGTTGGACAAGTTAGGGGTCGCCTACGAAGGTGGAGGGCGTGCGACAGGACGAGATTTGGGACGTCGAGGCCGCCGAGCGCTACGACACCCCGGGCGAGGGCGTGTTCGCGCCGGAGGTCGTGGCTCCGATGGTTTCGCGCCTGGCCGAGCTGGCCGAGGGCGGCCGGGCGCTGGAGTTCGCGATCGGCACCGGCCGGGTGGCCGTCCCGCTCGCCGAACGCGGGGTGCCCGTGGCCGGCATCGAGCTGTCCGAGCCGATGCTCGACCGGCTGCGGGCGAAGGCGGCGATCCCGGTGGTCGCCGGCGACATGGCGACCACGCGGGTCGAGGGCCGGTTTTCGCTGGTCTACCTGGTGTACAACACGATCGGGAACCTGCTGACCCAGGACGAGCAGGTGGAGTGCTTCCGCAACGCGGCCCGGCACCTGGACCCCGGCGGCCGGTTCGTGATCGAGCTGGGCGTCCCCGAGCTGCGGCGGCTCCCGCCGGGGCAGGACGCGTTGGTGTTCCACGCCGGCGACGGGTCCGCCGGGATCGACACCTACGACACCGTGCGCCAGCACCTGGTGTCCCACCACTTCACGTTCGGCGCGGGGCGGCAGGCGCGGCTGAGCCGCTGCCCGCAGCGCTACGTCTGGCCGGCCGAGCTGGACCTGATGGGCCGGCTGGCCGGGTTCGAGCTGGAGTCCCGGCACGCGGACTGGACCGGGACGGAGTTCACGACGGAGTCGCGGTCGCACGTTTCGGTGTACCGGCTGCCACCAGCGGGAGCCGCACGCTCGCGTGCGGAATGATCCCCAGCTCGGCCAACGCCGCCTTGGCGTGCACCGCGCCCGGCCCGGCGCGCATGATGCGGTCCGTCAGCGGGAGCAGGTCGTCCTGGACGGCCCTCGCCTTGACCAGATCGCCGTCGCGGACAGTGCGGATCAGGTCGGCCGTGCGGTCGGCAGCCACGTTGGCCACGACGCTGACCAGGCCCGCCGCGCCGCACGCCAGATACGGCAGGTTGAGCTCGTCGATGCCGCAGTAGTACGCCAGTGACGTCCGGGACATGACCGTCATCGCTTCGAACAGGTCGCCCTTCGCGTCCTTGACCGCGCGGATCCGCGGATGTCCCGCCAGTTCGACCAAAGTGGACGGTGACATCGCGACACCCGTGCGCGCCGGGACGTCGTAGAGCATCACCGGCAGCTCGGTCGCGTCCGCCACGGCCACGCAGTGGGCGATCACGCCGGCCTGCGTCGGGCGCGAGTAGTACGGGCAGACGAGCAGCAGCCCGTTCGCGCCCGCCGCCTCGGCTTCGCGGGCACGGCGGATGCTCGCGGCCGTGTCGTACGTGCCGACCCCGGCGATCACCCGCGCCCGGTTCCCCACCTGGGCAGCCACCGCCCGGACGAGGCCGGCGGACTCGGCGTCGGAGAGCGTGGGGGACTCGCCGGTGGTCCCGCCGACGACGAGGCCGTCGCACCCGGTGGCCAGGAGGTGGTCGACGAGCCGCGTGCGGCCGGGTTCGCAGAGCCCGCCGCCGGGCTGCATGGGGGTCACCATCGCGACGAGGTTGGCGCCGAATTCGGTCATGTCCCGACCATGCCCGGCTCGACTGGTGCGGTCCAGCGATGCTTTTTTGCCGGTATTGCGTAGCCTGCCTTCATGATCGAGGTCGGTGCGCTGCGGGCGTTGCGGGCAGTGGCGGCGCTCGGGACGCTGGCGCGGGCCGCCGACGAGCTCGGGTTCACCGCGTCCGCCGTGTCGCAGCAGATCAAGCGGCTCGAACGGCAGGTCGGGGTGCCGGTGCTCGCGCCGGCGGGCCGCGGGGTGGTGCTGACCCCGGCCGGGCAGGCCATCGCCGACTCGGCACCCGAGGTGTTCCAGGCGCTGGAGCGCTGTGCCGAAGCCGCCCAGTCGGTGGCGGAGGGCGCACCGCGCGGCACGCTCCGGGTGGTCGCCTTCTCGACGGCCATCCGCGGCCTGCTCGCGCCGGTCATGCCCCGGCTGGCGGCGCGGTGCCCGGACCTGCGCGTGCAGCTCACCGAGCAGGACCCCGGCGAGGCACTGCACAGCGTCGGCGCGGGAACGGCCGATCTCGCCCTCGTCCACGACGCCGACGGCCTGCTGCCCGCGCCGGTACCGCCGACGCTGACACAGCGGTGGCTGCACACCGACGTCGGCGACGTGGTGATGGCGCGCACGCACCCGCTGGCCCGGCTCGGCGCGCCGCTCGACGAGGCCGCGCTGGCCGGCCACGCGTGGGTGACCAGCCCGCCGGGAACCGTGTGCCACCAATGGTTCCGGCGGCTGTTCGCCGAAGAGCCCGACGTGCGTCACCGGGTCGACGACTTCGCGACGCAGCTGTCGCTGGTGGTGTCCGGCCAGGTGGTCGCGCTGATCCCGCGGCTGGCGCGGCCGCCGCTGGGGGAGAACCTGGTGGCGCGGGAGTTGCGCCGGCCGCCGAAGCGGGAGGTCCAGGCGGTGTGGCGGCGGAGCGCGGAGGCGAGCCCGGCGATCCGGGCCGTGCTGGCCGAGCTGGCACCCGACGACGCTTGACCGGCCCGCGATACGCCCCAATGTGGCCTTGGTTGCGTCTGACGCACCGAAGGCCGCCTTGGGTGCGTTGAGCGCACCGAAGGCCACATTGGGGCGCTTGGGTCGGGCCCGTCAGTCGCCGAAGGCGGCTTCGGCGCTCGGGTAGGTCGGAAAGAAGTCACCGAGGCCGATCAGCCCGAACGTCCGGCCCAGCCGGTCGGGAACCGCCGCCAGCGCGACGCCCGCGCCGGCCGCCTCGGCGACGTTGTGCGCCGCGATCAGCGCGGAAATCCCGCTGGAGTCGCAGAACGTCACCCCGCCGAGGTCCACCACCAGCAGCTGCCCGGCCCTCAGGGCGAGCGCGTCGATCCCGGCGCGGAAACGCGGTGTGGTCGCCACGTCGAGTTCGCCCGCGACGGTCACCACCGCGCCGGTCCCGGTGGTGCGCGTGGTGACGGAGAACGGGGTGCCGGTCACGGTCGATCGCCTCCGGGAAGCGGGATGCTCAACGCCAGCAGGGCCGTGTCGTCCTCGACGCCGTCGCCGAAGCCGGCGAGCAGGCCGGTCACCGCCGTGACCACCGCGGAAGCCGTCGTCGGCGCCAGACCGCTCAGGTAGTCCCGCAGCTGCTCCTCGCTGTAGCGGACGCGGCCCTGCGTGCGGGCTTCGGTCAGCCCGTCGGTGTACAGCAGCAAGGTGTCACCCGGGTGCAGCACGACGTCCGCGGCGGCGAAGCGCGCGCGGGGCAGCGCACCCACCAGCTGGCCGCCCGGGACGGGCAGGAACTCGGCCGTGCCGTCGGCGCGGACCAGCAGCGCCGGCGGGTGGCCGCCG
Organism: Amycolatopsis sp. MtRt-6; assembly: GCF_017308975.1. GTDB lineage: Bacteria > Actinomycetota > Actinomycetes > Mycobacteriales > Pseudonocardiaceae > Amycolatopsis. The sequence goes on from NZ_JADWPD010000009.1 coordinate 88,056, forward strand.
GTGGCCAGGGTGACCGCCGCGCCGTCGCCGTCCGGCCGGATGTGGCCCTGGATGACCGTGCAGTACCGCGGATCGTCGCCGCGGTACTCGTGGTGCAGCACGGTGTTGAGGCGGTCCAGCACGGTGACCGGGTCCGGGTCGTGCACCGCGGCGGCGCGCAGGGTGTAGCGCGCCAGCGAAGTCACCACGGCCGCGGCGGCGCCCTTCCCCGAGACGTCGCCGAGGAAGAAGCCCCACGTGTCGCCGGTGAGCGGGAACAGGTCGTAGAAGTCGCCGCCGACCTCGTCGGCCGACGCCGGGTGGTAGTAGGCCGCGACCGCCACCCCGGGCACCTCGGCCGGCGCGGGCGGCAGCAGCGTCTGCTGCAGCGTGCGCGCGAGCCGCTGCACCCGGTCGCGTTCGCGCTCGGCTTCTTCGCGCGCCCGCAGCAGTTCCTGCTCGTAGGCCCGCCGGTCGCGGGCGTCGAAGATCGTGGTGCGGATCAGCTGCGCCTGCCCGTCGGTGCCGGTCTTGACCGTCGAGGTCACCAGCACCGGCAGCCGGCTGCCGTCCGCGGCCTTCAGCTCGAAGGCGACGCCGCCCAGCTCGCCCTGCATGCGCAGGAGCGGCGCGAAGTGCGTCTCGTGGTAGATCCGGCCGCCGACGGTGAGCAGGTCGGCGAACGTCAGCCGCCCGACGACGTCGTCGCGGGCGTAGCCGAGCCAGCCGAGCAGCGTGGCGTTGATCTTCGCGATCGTGCCGTCCAGCAGCGTCGAGAGGTAGCCGCAGGGCGCGTGCTCGTAGAGGTCTTCCGCGCTGTCCTCCAGCAGGGCCGAGAATTCCGGGCCGGCGCTTTCCCGACCACCCGCGCCGAGGTGGTCTTCGCACATCACGGCCCGCTCACGAACGCCGTGATCGCGGCGGCCGTCGCCTCCGGCGCGCTCAGCTGCGGGCAGTGCCCGGTCGCGTTCAGCGTGACCAGCGTGCTGCCGTCGATCTGCTCGTGGGTGAACCGCCCGACCGCCGGCGGCGCGATGGCGTCGTTCGCGCACTCGAGCACCAGCGTCGGCACGGTGACCTTGGCCAGGTCGGCCCGGTTGTCGGAGAGGAACGTCACCCTGGCGAAGACGCGCGCGATCGCGGGATCGGTGCGGCAGAAGCTGTTCGTCAGCTCCTCGCCCAGCTCCGGGCGCTCGGGGTTGCCCATGATGACCGGCGCCATCGTCGCCGACCAGCCCAGGTAGTTCGATTCGAGCGCGGCGAGCAGCTCGTCGATGTCGGCGCGGCTGAACCCGCCGCGGTAGTCGCCGTCGTCGAGGTAGCACGGCGACGGGGTGAGCAGCACCAGCTTCGCGAACCGGTCCGGTTCCCGGTTGGCCGCCAGCACCGCGATCATCGCGCTGACCGAGTGGCCCACCAGCACGACGTCCCGCAGGCCGAGCTCGTGGCAGATCGCCAGGACGTCGTCGGCGTAGCCGTCGAGACTGCCGTAGCGCTCGGGGGTCCAGGCGGACAGGTCCGAGCGTCCGGCGCCGGTGTGGTCGAACAGCACCACCCGGTACCGCCGCGCGAGCTCCGGGACGACGAGGCGCCACAGGTTCTGGTCGCAGCCGAAGCCGTGCGCGAGCAGCACGACGGGGCCGTCTTCCCGGCCGGTGACGGTGACGTTGTTCCTGCCGCGCATGCTCACCGGGACATCCTGCCACCGGCCGGGCGCGGCGGCGGGCTGAGCGAGCGGGCTGGACATTTCGGGTACGCTGACGGCAGGCAAGATCGACATGGGGGTTCGATGAGTTCTTGGCGTCTTCGCGCGGCAGCGGTGTCGGTTTCGGTACTGGGCGGGGTGCTGGTCGCCACGCCCGCGCAGGCGGGCAGTGGCGATTGCCGCGACTGGTGGACGATCGACGACACGGCCCGCACGGTCTTCACCGACAGCACGCGCTCGGTCCGGTTCTGGGGCCACCGCAGCTGCGGCGGCTCGACGACACCGCAGTACTGGTCGGCGCCGTATCGCCCGGACGAGCCGGGCGACTACACGTGGGAGAGCGTGAAGGCCCTGCACGGCAACGATCCCGGTGCGGTCGCCTACGGTTTCGAGCTGCGCCGGCAGGGGGACGGCTGGGTGGCGGTCGGGTTCGCGGCCAGCCACGGCTGAGGTTCAGCGCCGCCGCACGGCGAAGCCGTCGAGCAGGCAGTCCAGGCCGAGCTCGAACCGGGCGTCCGTGGTGAGGTCCGGCATGTCCGTGAGCCAGGGGGCGAGCGTGTCGTCGGCCATTTCGGCCGCGTACGCCCGCAAGTCCTCGGTCGAGCCGATGCCGAACTCGCCGAGCAGCACGAGTTCCCGGCTGACGCTCATCGCGGTCCCCGTGACGTAGTTGTCGAGCAGCGACGCATAAGCGACGGCGGGTGTGAGGCCCGCGCCTTCGAGCACGGTCATGAGGAAGGCCGCCCGCCGCAGGGTGCGGGGGCCGAACGGTGGCCTGCCGTCCACGAGCTCGGCGTACCAGCGGTGCCGTCCGATCATCGCCCACAGGCTGGTGGCGAGCCCGCGCAGGTCGGCGCGCCAGTCGCCGCTCGGGGTGGCGGGCACCGCGACCTCGGCCGACACCTCGTCGAGCATCAGGTCGACCAGGCCGTCCTTGTTGAGGACGTACCGGTACAGCGACATCGGGGTCGACACGCCGAGCGCGTCGGCCACCTCGCGCATGGTCAGCGCCGCGACCCCGCCGGCGTCGGCCACCTCGATGGCCGTGCGCACCACCGAGGCGCGGGTGAGCGCGTTCTTCCGGCCGGGCGGCTCCGGGTGGTGCCAGATCAGGCGTGACATGCGCCGAGTGTACAGCGTACATTCAAGGTGTACGACGTACATTTCGGAGGCGTTGATGCAGCTCAGGGGAATCAATTACGACACCGGCTTCGGCGGCGCGGTCGGCGACCGGTCGCGCCGGGCGTTCGACCCCGCGGTGGTCCGGCGTGAGCTCGGGATCATCGCGGCGGACCTGCACTGCACCGCGGTCCGGATCAGCGGCGACGACCCGGACCGCCTGGTCGTGGCCGCGCACGCCGCGCTCGACGCCGGGCTGCGCGTGTGGTTTTCGCCGTTCCCGATGGACCTCACGCCGCCAGAGCTGACGCCCTACTTCGCGGACTGCGCGCGGCGAGCGGAGGAGATCCGGGCACGCGACCCGGAGACCGTGCTCGTGCTCGGCTGCGAGATGTCGTTGTTCTGCACCGGGTTCGTCCCCGGCGCTTTCCTCCTGGAGCGGCTGCGCAACGCCGCTGATCCCGCCGCTTGGGCCGGGTTCGAGCACGAATGGGACTTCGGCGAGATGCTGCGGGACATCGCCGGCGCCGCGCGGCAGCACTTCGGCGGCAAGATCACCTACGCCGCCGGGAGCTGGGAGGAAATCGACTGGGCGGAGTTCGACTTCGCCGCCGTCAACCTCTACCGCTCGGCCGCCAACGCCGACGACTTCGCCCGGCACGTGCGAGACCACCGAAGTCACGGAAAGCCGTTGGTCATCACGGAATTCGGCTGCTGCACCCACCGGGGCGCGGCCGACGCGGGCGGCACGGGGTGGTCGATCGTCGACTTCACGGCCGACCCGCGGGCGCTGAACGGCGACCACGTCCGCGACGAGGCCGGCCAAGCGGCGTACTTCACCGAGCTGATGGACGTCTTCGAGGCCGAAGGCGTGCACGGCACGTTCTGGTTCACCTTCGCCGGCTACGAGTATCCGACCGGCCCGGAGCCGCGGCGCGACCTCGACCTGGCGAGCTACGGCGTCGTCAAGGTCCTCGACGGACAGAGCGGCACGGCGTACCCGGGCCTCGCGTGGGAGCCGAAGGAGGTCTTCCACGCCGTCGCGGCCCGGTTCAGCCGGTGAGCGCCTCGTCCCGGGTGGCGGCGACGGCGAGCGCGTCGAGCAGGCCGGTCAGCCGGAGGGTGCGGTGGACGACGCCGGCTTCGGGGGCGACGACCCGGATCCGCGTGCCGGCGCCCGCCTCGCGGCGGGCTTCCAGCAGGACCGTGATGCCGATGGAGGCGAGGAAAGACACGTCGGTCAGGTCGATCACGAGCAGGTCCGGCGCGTTGGCGAGGGCCGTGGTGACCTCGCTGCCGAGCACCGGGGCGCTGAGCAGGTCGACCTCACCCGCCACCGCCAGCACGACGGCACCGTCGGTGTGGTGGGCCGTCACGCGCAGGAGGTCCTGGGGCCGGACGCGATTGCCGTCAGCGGTCACGATCACCCCTGGTGTGCATGCTGGGATCCCTTCTGTGCGCCGGGCGGTTCACTCCGGATCGGTGTTACCCCGGTCGCGTGACGGCGAAACATCGACCGCCGGGGCGGTGGTGCCGCCGAGCGGCATGGCGGGCAGGCCGAGCTTGCGGTGGTCCCACGACCGCGTCCGCTCGACGTCGAGGCGGACGGCGACCCGCTTGGTGAGCATGAACTCGACCATCGGCCGGACCTCTTCGCTGTACGGGCCGTGGTACCGCTCCCAGAGGCCGACGCCGACGGCCCACAGCGCGTCCGGCTCGTCGACGATGGTGGCGCGTCCTTCGAGGGCGACCCCGCGCAGCGCGTCGTAGGTGTCACCGGTTTCGACCAGCACGGTGACGCGGCCGTCCCGGCGCAGGTTCGCGGCCTTCTGCGACTTGGCCTTGGTTTCGAACCACAGCACACCGTCGAGCACGGCGTACCACATGGCGACGAGGTGCGGGTGGCCTGACGGACCGAGGGTGGCGAGGGTGGCGACGCGTTGTTCGTGGAGGAACCCGCTGACCTCGGCCGCGGACATGACGATCTGGTCGCGCTGCTTCACGCTCGGAGTCAAGCGGAAAGCCGGGCCGGCCGCAAGAGACGGGCGACGACCACGGATCGCCGCCTGCCGCGCGCTCACCGCGGTCACGGTGATCGGGTAGGCACCGCGCGTGATCCGAGCCGCGACTCGCGTGATTGAAGCCGGAACTCGCGTGTCTGGAGCCGGAACTCGCGTGATTGGCGGGGCGACTCGCGTGTCTGGAGGGGCATCACACGTGTCTGGAGGGGTATCTCGCGTGTCTGGAGGGGCATCTCGTGTGATTGGCGGGGCGACACGGTGCGGGTCAGGGCAGGGGCTCGGCGCGGTAGCGCCGGATGCGATCGGCCAGTCCCCGCGTGGCCGCGTCGCCGCGGTGCTCGCGCAGCAGGCGCTCCAGCGTGACCAGGCGGTCCTTGGGGCGGACCGAACCCACCTGCCCGGCCAGGTCGACCGCTTCCGCGCCGATCCGGGTGGCCTCGTCGAAGTCGCCGCGGAGCGCGTGGTTCTGGGCCAGCATGATCAACGTCAACGACCGGCTCCGGGCCATGTCCGCGCCGTACCGGTCCGCCGCCGACGTCAGCTGCGTGACCGCTTCGCCGCTGTAGCGGGCCGCCACCGCCGTGGCCAGCTCCGTCAGGACCGTGCCGCGCATCGCCGCCATGTCCGTCTCGCCGAAGAACGCCTCCCACGGCTTCGGCTCCGGCCACGAATCCGCCGTGGCGAAAGCCGTCTCGGCCGCCGCCAGCCGGGTCAGGGCCGCCCGCTCGTCGCCGGCCATGGCGTACGCCCATGCCTCGTTCGCCGTGAGGATCGCCAGTGCCCGCGGGGAACCCGAGCGCCGCGCGGCCTCCCGGCCTCGCGCGAACTCGGCCAACGCGGCGGGGACGTCGTGCTGGTGCAGGTACAGACGGCCGAGGCGGTAGCGGATGTTCGCCACCAGGTTGTCGTTGCCCGCCTCGGCCGCGAGCTCCAGCGCGCGCCCGAAGCGGTGCCGGGCCGGTTCCCCGTGTCCGATGTCGAACTCGGTCCAGCCCAGGAGGTTGTGCACGTCGGCCAGCACCGTGCAGAGCCTGGCGCGCAATGCGTCCGGAACCGTCCCCCAGTTCAGCAGGAGGCTCGCCGTCTTGACCACCCGGACGGCGTCGCGGCAGAACCCGCCGCCCTGCCGGTAGTCCAGGGCCCGCAGGACCCCGACGGCCGCCTCCAGCTCGGCGACGTCGGTGGTCTCGATGCTGATCGGAAGGGGTACGCCATCGCCCGTCGTCGTCACCATGACCTCACCTCGCGCAGCGCACGCGCATGGTCAGTCGTTGTTCCGGCGCCGGGGGAATACCCAGGACGGGCCGCGCGGAAACGGCGTGCCGCCGGGGTTCACCCGTCGGTGAGGCGCAGGAATCGCGCGAGCGTCAGGTACAGCGGCCAGGACACGGCTTCGCCCAGGCCTTCCACCAGGGCCCGGCTGCGCTCGGTGAGGTCGAGCAGGGGAGCTGCTGCTGCCGGGCGACGTCCCCCCAGCACCGCGGGCAGGTCCACGCCGATGGTGCTGACCACCAGGCTGAGCGGCGCGTCCGCGCCGAACCGGGGGCGTCACCAGCACCGGCGCCCACCCTGCGCGCGGACGCCGTCGACCACGGTTGCGAGGTCGGCTCCGGAACTCGCGTGATTGAAGCCGGACCTCGCGTGATTGGACGGGCCGGCCGGGCCGGGTGCTCAGGGGGGCGACCGCGATCCGGCGGGCTTCGACGTCGAGACCGGTAGGGCGATGGTGGCCAGGTTCCGCTGGGCGAAGTCGTTGGTGGCGAACGTGGCGAAGTCGCCCGCCGGGTTCGTCGTGGTCCGGGTGGGGATCTCCGTCACCGGGCCGGGTACGGCCGCGGTGCCGCTGGCCTCGGTCCGCCAGCCCCGTCACGAGATCGGCCGCGCGGCGGCGACGCTGGTCCTCGCCGAGTCGCAGGCGCCGGACGAGCACGAGCACCGGCACGTGGTGTTCACGCCGGAGCTGGTGGTCCGCGAATCCAGCCGCCGTCCACGGCAGCCGAGACGGGTGAGGTGGCCGTGATCTCCTGTCTGATGAGGACTGTTTCACCGATTTTCAGAAAACGCTTTCTGTCGATGCGGCCCGGCAGCTTAACCGTTAAGCAGGTTGGCCGGTTTCTGTCCCGGCGAACGATGTCCACCGCTGGTCTCCCGTGTTACCGTGGGAGCGCTCCCAGCCTGAAACTTTCCTGTCGAGTGGTTCTCCAGGAGGTCGGTAATGAACTGGCGATTCCTCCGCGCGCTCGTGGCCGGCGTGCTGCTGGCCGCCTGCGCCGTCGTGGCTCCGGCGGCGGCCCAAGCGGCCACGCCCACGCGAGTCATGGCGCTGGGCGACTCCATCACCGGGTCACCCGGCTGCTGGCGGGCGCTGCTGTGGAAACACCTGCAGGACACCGGTCACCCGGACGTCGACTTCGTCGGCACCTTGCCCGCCCAGGGCTGCGGCTTCGCCCACGACGGCGAAAACGAGGGCCACGGCGGGTTCCTCGCCACCGGGATCGCCCGCGACAACCAGCTGCCCGGCTGGCTGTCGGCGACGCACCCGGACATCGTCCTCATGCACTTGGGCACCAACGACGTCTGGAACAACATCCCGGCGAGCACGATCCTCGGCGCCTACACCACGCTGCTGGGGCAGATGCGCGCCGCCAACCCGGCGACCAAGCTGATCGTCGCGAAGATCATCCCGATGAACCCGGCCAACTGCGCGGCCTGCGGGCAGCGGGTGGCCGACCTGAACAACGCCATTCCCGGCTGGGCGCAGGCGCATTCGACGGCCGCGTCGCCGATCACCGTCGTCGACCAGTGGACCGGGTTCGACACCGCGGCCGACACCACCGACGGTGTCCACCCGAACGGCACCACCGGCATCCGGAAGATCGAAAGCCGCTGGTACCCCGCTTTGGTGGCGGCACTCGGCCCGGACACGCCCGCCGCGGCCGGTCTGCACGTCGACGGCACCCGGATCGTCGAGGCCGACGGCTCGCCGTTCGTGATGCGCGGGGTGAACCACGCCTACGTCTGGTACCCGAGCCAGAACCGCGCCTTCGCCGACATCAAGTCCTTCGGTGCCAACACGGTCCGCGTCGTCCTCGGCAGCGGGCAGCGGTGGGGCCCGACGCCGGCCGCGGAGGTCACCAGCGTCATCGGGCTGTGCAAGCAGAACCGGCTGATCTGCGTGCTGGAGGTGCACGACACCACCGGCTACGGCGAGCAGAGCGGCGCCGCCACCCTCGACCAGGCGGCCAGTTACTGGATCAGCGTCGCCAGTGCGCTGAAGGGGCAGGAGAACTACGTCGTCGTCAACCTGGGCAACGAGCCGTTCGGCAACAACCAGCAGGTCAGCGCGACCTGGGCCACCGAGACGAGCAACGCGGTCAAGCGGCTGCGGGCCGCCGGGCTGCAGCACCTGCTGATGGCCGACGCGCCGATGTGGGGCCAGGACTGGCAGAACATCATGCGCGACAACGCGGCCACGGTGTTCAACGCCGACCCGCAGCGCAACACGGTCTTCTCCATCCACATGTACGGCGTCTACGACACCGCCGCCGAGATCAACGCCTACTTCGACGCCTTCCGCACCGCCGGGCTGCCCCTGGTCGTCGGCGAGTTCGGGAACATGCACAGCGACGGCAACCCGGACGAGGACACGATCATGGCCCAGGCGCAGGCCCGCGGCCTCGGCTACCTCGGCTGGTCGTGGAGCGGCAACAGCGGCGACGTCGGCTACCTCGACATGACGAACAACTTCGACCCGGCGAGCCTGACGCCGTGGGGTGAGCGGTTCCTCAACGGCGCCAACGGCGTCCGCCAGACGTCGAAGGAAGCCACCGTCTTCGGGGGCGGCCAGGTCGACACCCAGGCACCGTCCGTGCCGGGCACGCCGGTCGTCTCGGGGGTGACGTCCAGTGGCGCCACGCTGAGCTGGGCCGCGTCGACCGACAACGTCGGCGTCACCGGCTACGACGTCCTTCGCGCGCCGGGGGCGAGCGGCGGGACGTTCGCGGTGGTCGGTTCGACCGCGACGACGTCGTACACCGACAGCGGACTGGCCGCGTCGAGCACTTACCGGTACCAGGTACGGGCCCGGGACGCCGCCGGGAACACCTCGGCCGTCTCGGGCGTCGCGACGGCGACGACGAGCGCGGGTGGCGGGTCCGGCGCGTGCAAGGTGACCTATTCCGCGTCGAACTGGGGCGGCGGCAACGGGTTCACCGCCAACGTCACCATCACCAACACGGGCACGAGCGCGGTCAACGGCTGGACGCTGGCCTTCACCTTCGCCGGCGGCCAGCAGGTGACCCTGCCCGGCTGGGGTGCCACCTTCGCCCAGTCCGGCGGTGCCGTCACGGCCAGGAACCTGAGCTGGAACGGCGCGCTGGCCCCGAACGCCTCGACCGGCATCGGCTTCAACGGCACCTATTCCGGCTCGAACCCGGCGCCGACGTCGTTCACGCTCAACGGCGGCACCTGCTCGGCCGGCTGAGCACCCTTCCCATCAGGACAAAGGAGTCCTCATGTCCCTCAGGCAGCGAGCGGTCATCCTCGCCGGTCTGGCCGCGGCCACCCTGGTGCCCGCGCCGGTGACCAGTGCGGCCCCCGCACCGCAGATCGACAGGCTGAACCGCGGCGTGGTCAGCGTCCACACCGCACAGGGCAACACCGTCGGCTGGCGGTTGCTCGCCGACGACCCGGCCGGGGTGGCGTTCAACGTCTACCGCGACGGCACCAGGGTCACCGCGACCCCGGTCAGCGGGCCGACGAGCTTCGTCGACGCGGGCGCGCCGGCGGGCGCCCGGTACACCGTGCGCGCGGTCGTCGGCGGGACCGAGCGGGTGTCCGCCTTCGCGGCGGCGGACTCGCTGACCCTGACCGGCACGGCCGCCGCGAGCACCCGGGACGTCCCGATCCAGCCGCCGTCCGGGGGCACGACCCCGTCCGGCGAGAGCTACACCTACACCGCCAACGACGCCAGCGCCGGCGACCTGGACGGCGACGGCCAGTACGAGCTCGTGCTGAAGTGGGACCCGACCAACGCCAAGGACAACTCGCAGTCCGGCTACACCGGCAACGCCTACGTCGACGCCTACCGGCTCGACGGCACCCGGCTCTGGCGGATCGACCTCGGCCGCAACATCCGGGCCGGCGCGCACTACACGCAGTTCCAGGTCTTCGACTACGACGGCGACGGCAAGGCCGAGGTCGCGATGAAGACCGCGGATGGCACCCGGTCGGGCACCGGCCAGGTCATCGGCAGCGCGAGCGCCGACCACCGCAACTCGAGCGGGTACATCCTGTCCGGGCCGGAGTTCCTGACCGTGTTCAACGGCCAGACCGGCGCCGCGGCGGCCACGGTGAACTACGACCCGCCGCGCGGCACGGTGTCCTCGTGGGGTGACAGCTACGGCAACCGCGTCGACCGGTTCCTCGCCGGGACGGCCTACCTGGACGGGTCGCGGCCGAGCCTGATCATGAGCCGCGGCTACTACACCCGGACCGTGATCGCGGCCTGGGACTTCCGCAACGGCGCGCTGACCAAGCGGTGGACGTTCGACTCGAACTCGGCCGGCTCCCAGTACGCGGGCCAGGGCAACCACCAGCTCTCCGTCGCGGACGTGGACGGCGACGGCCGGGACGAGATCGTCTTCGGCGCCATGGCGATCGACGACACCGGCCGTCCACTGTGGAACACGCGCAACGGCCACGGCGACGCCATGCACGTCGGCGACCTGATCCCCAGCCGGGCGGGCCTGGAAGAGTTCAAAGTGGACGAAGACAAGTCCAAGCCCGCCGCCTGGATGGCCGACGCCCGGACCGGGCAGATCATCTGGCAGAACCCCTCCTGCAACTGCGACAACGGCCGCGGGGTGTCGGCCGACATCCACGCCGGCAGTCCCGGCGCCGAGTCGTGGTCGTCCGCGGTGTCCGGGCTGCTGAACACGAGCGGGCAGAACATCGGGCGCAAGCCGTCGTCGGCGAACTTCGTCGTCTACTGGGACGGTGACGCCCAGCGCGAGCTGCTGGACGGCACGCACATCGACAAGTACGGCACCGGCGGCGACACCCGGCTGCTGACCGCCTCCGGCGTGCACGCGAACAACGGCACGAAGAACACGCCGTCGCTGCAGGCCGACCTGTTCGGCGACTGGCGCGAGGAGGTCGTCTGGCCGACGTCGGACAACCGGGCGCTGCGGATCTACTCGACCACGGACCCGACGAGCATCTCGCACGTGTCGCTGATGCAGGACCGGCAGTACCGCGAGGCCGTGGCGTGGCAGAACTCCGGCTACAACCAGCCGCCGCACCCGAGTTTCGCGCTGGCGAGGTGAGGGCGTGGCCACGCTCCGGAAACGGCCGGTACCGGACGGGGTCGGCACGGTCCGGCCGATCGGGTATTCGTGGCAGCGCAGGTGGGGTGCGCCCACGACGTCGCCGCCGGCGACCGGGCCGGGCAACCTGCGCAACGCCCACGCCGGGACGCTGACGTCGAACATGTCCGGCACGTCCGCCACGGCCAGCTCCCGGAACGTGGGCGTGACGATGTCGGACGCGGGCAGCGGCCTGGTCGACAAGGGCGTCGACGTGGGTCTGCCCTACACCGGGAAGGCGCCGGACCTGGGAGCGTTCGAGTCCTGATCAACTAGGGTGGTGGCGCCTGGGGGTAGGCGAGGACGAGGAGCGAGCGTGCCCACATTGACCGAATTGCCCCAGTGGACGATTCGGACGTCCGGCGACCAGGCCACCTTCACGCACGTCGCCGCGGAGACGCCCGCGGCAGCCCGGGTGCGGGACGGGCGCGGGCTGGCCCTGCGCGAGGAGGACCTCCCCGGCTTCGCCAAGGCGCTCGGCGAGGTGATGAAGCTGCCGACCTACTGGACGGCGCGGGCCCGGGCGGGCCGCCTGACGCTCGACGGCGACCCGGCGTGGTCGGAGCCCCGCCGCGACCCGGACGACGGCCTGGTCCACGTCGCCGGGCCGTGCGATCCGCCCGAGGCCGGCTCCTTCACGGTGGCGTTGGCCGACATCCGCGCCCTGCGCGTGCGGATCGCCGCCTACCTGCACCGGCGGGGGTAGCCCGCGGTTCGGCCCCCGCCGCGGCGGGTAGCCGTGGGCATGGCGATCAGGCTGGGCAGCACGGTGATCAACTGCACGGACCTCGACACGATGACGCGCTTCTGGTGCGCGGCGCTGGACCTCGAACCGACGTCCGAGGCCGAGGACTTCCGCCTGCTGCGCGGAAGGCACGTCAACCTGTCCCTGCAGCGGCCGGCGGCCCCGGTGCCGTCCCGCGACCAGATGCACCTCGACCTCTACACCGACGACCAGCAGTACGAGGTCGACCGCCTGGTCGGCCTGGGTGCCCGGTTCGTGCGGCACGTCGCCGACGACCCGGCGGACGACTGGGTGGTCCTGGCGGATCCGGAGGGCAACTTGTTCTGCGTGTGCGCGAAGCCGGCGGCGGAGGTGCGCGACCCTGGAGCCGGTCCGGCGGCGTAGTCTCGGTCCGTGCCGATGCCGACCGAGCGGGACAGCGGACTGTCCTGGCGGGCCCGCGACCACGTGTGCCGGGGTTACCGGCGGCGCGGCGAGTTCGTGAGCCACGCGCACGAGTCCTGGCCGCCGGCGAACGGGTGCTCGACGTCGCCCCGGGTGACGAGGCCGCGCTGACCGGGCAGCTGCGGGTGGACGAGCGCTGCGACGAGGGCCTGGAACGCGGCGCGGTCCAGGTCGCCTCGGTCGACGCCGGCTACCCCACCGGCGCCGTCGTCGACCCCGCCGGCCTGGACTTCGCCGACCGCCGCAGCCTGGTCGCGCCGGCCGGATACGCCGAGCGGCACGTCACCGCGGTGGTCCTGCGGACGCGGCTGACCGCGCTCGCCCGGCTCGTCGAGCTGCTCGACCTGGCCGGCGTGCGCGTGGAGCGTGCCGCATGAGCCGGGGCCACGACCACGCGGCCGTCCACTACGGCTGCGACGAGGAGCTGCTCGCCGTGGCCGTGCCGTTCCTCGAGGGCGGGCTGGCCGCGGGTGAGCCGACGCTCGTGTCGATGGAGCCGGAACGCGCCGAGCTGGTGCGCGCTGCCCTGCCGTCGTCCGCCCGGGTGGACTACCTGCCGACCCGCGACCGCTACGCCCGGCCCGCCGCGGCGATCAGGTCCTACCGCGAAATGCTGGCCGGGTTCGTCGCCGGCGGCGCCGCCGGCATCCGCGTCTTCGGCGAGATCCCCCGGCTCGCGATCGACACGTCGTGGGACTGGTGGGCCCGCTACGAGGCGACGGTCAACCACGCCTACGGCGAGTTCCCGCTGCGCAGCGTGTGCGCCTACGACACGCGAACCACGCCGAGCCACGTCCTCGACGACGTCACCCGCACCCACCCGTTCGTCGCCACGCCCGGCGGCGGCCACGAGACGAACACCGGCTACGTCGACCCGCGGTCCTTCCTGACCGGTCCCCGGCCGATGACGCCGCTCCCGATCGAAGGCAAGGTACCGCTGGCCGTGCTCACCGACCCCCGCCCGGCGGACGCCCGCCGGGCGGTCGTGGCCAGCGCCCCGGTGGACCTGCCGGCGGCCGAGGTCGACGACCTGGTGCTGGCGGTCAGCGAGGTGGTGGACAACGCCATCCGCCACGGCCGGCCGCCGGTGAAGGTGCGGATCTGGGCGGGCGCCGGGCAGCTGGTGGTGACGGTCCACGACACGGGAGCGGGCCCGGCCGACCCGTTCGCGGGACTCCTGCCGGCCGACCGGACGATCGGCGGCCGGGGACTGTGGATCGCCCACCAGATCTGCAGCGGGGTGACGCTGCACCGCGACGAGACGGGCTTCACCGCGCGGCTCACGGCGGGCCGGCCCTGGTAGCGGCTCAGGCGCAGCGCGGCTGCCCGGGGCAGCTGCGCAGGAACCGCACCAACGGCGCCGCCGGGACCGTCCCGTCCGCTCCCGGCATCCCCTGCGGCCACGCGATCGACAACGCCACCGCCGAAGAGTTGTTGCGGTAGTCCGTCTCCACCAGTGTCCGGTCCGCGTTCACCGTGTTCACCAGGTCGTACGTCCCGGCCGGGACGTGCGTGATGTCCAGCCACTGGAAGTCCACTGTGTACTTGTAGTCGTCGCCCGAGCCGACCGAAATGCCCTCCATCACCTCCAGGGCCGTGGGCTCGTGGTGGCGGCACTGGTTGTCGCGCAGTTTCGCGGCGAGGTCGGCGTCCGCCCCGGTGTCACCCGGGACGTGGGACAACCGGCCGGCGTCGTGGACCTGGAACCGGTCGCCGAGGCAGAAGCCGTTCTTGCGGTCGGTGACCACCGTCTTGCCCTGCCGGGACACCAGCGCGAAGTGCTCGAAGTTCATCAGGTGCCAGTGCTGGTGGGCCAGGGCCGGCTCGTAGTACGTGAACGCCCCGGTCGCGCGCTGCGCCGCCGCGTAGCTGCCCGGGATCGTGCCGTCCGTGCCGTTGCGCAGCGCCTGGCGGACGGTCATCGTCGGCTGGTTCGTGCTCTCGCGGCGGCCGTACAGCAGCAGCGGTCCGTCGCCGATGTTCTCTTCCGCGCTGGTGAACCGGAGCCGGACGGCCTTCGCCACCGACGGCGGGACGCAGCGGCCGTTGGGGGCCTCGGGCTCCATCACCGGGCAGACGTCCCAGGCGGTGCACAGGAGTATTTCGCCGGAGCTGCCGCCGGCGCACCCCGGCGGTGCCTGGCGGAGGTCGGGGAGCAGCAGGTTCGGCGCCGCGTCGGCACGGGGAGCGGAGGCGGAAACGGTGGCCGCGAGCGCCACGAGCGCCAGTACCGCGAATTTCTTGAGCAAGAGCGGGCCGTCCTGTCCGGTATTCCGACCGGGCCATTCTAGGGCGTCCGCATTTCCCCGGTGCGACACCGCATTGTCACACGATCGACTGAGTCGCCACCGGTTTCGCGGTTCCGGTCAGTAGCGTGCGGCGAACTCATCGCCCGAAAGGACCGCACCGCATGTCGACGACCACCGCAGATTTCCGTGCAAGTTCCCCGGCGGTGCGCTCCGCCGGAAGCGGGGGGATCACGCTGGTCTGCGGCACGCGGCCGGAACTGATCAAGCTCGCCCCGCTGATGCGGGTGTTCGGCGACCAGTGCGCCGTCGTCTACACGGGACAGCACTACGACCGGTCGCTGTACTCCCGCATCCGCGCGGACCTGCCGCCGTCCGACCGGTTCCACGAACTCGGCGTGGGCGCCGGCCGCCGCGGCGGCCAGCTAGGCCGGACGATCAGCGCGGTCGACGAGGTCCTGGCGGACCGGCCCGGCCGGGCGGTGGTCGTCCAGGGCGACACGACGTCCGCGCTCGCCGGCGCGCTGGCGGCCAACGCGCACGACCTGCCGCTCGTGCACGTCGAGGCCGGGCTGCGCAGCCACGACCGCGCGATGCCCGAAGAGCACAACCGCGTGCTGATCGACCACCTCGCCGACCTGTGCTGCGCGCCGACGGAGCTCAACCGCGCCCAGCTCCTGGCGGAAAACGTGCCCGCCGAACGGATCGCCGTCACCGGGAACACCGTCGTCGAGGCACTGCAGGCCGCGCTGCCGGCCACGGAGGACAGGCAGGCCGTGCTCGCCGCCCGCGGGCTCGAGCGGGACCGGTTCGTGCTGGCGACCATCCACCGCCCGGAGAACGTCGACGACGCCGGGCGGCTGGCGGTGATCCTGCACGAGCTGGGCCGCCTGCCGCTGCCGGTGGTGTTCCCGCTGCACCCGCGCACGGCCAAGAGCGTCGAGCGGTTCGGGCTGCGGCCCCTGCTCGGCCCGCTCGTCGAGCTGGAGCCGCAGGCCTACCCGGCGTTCCTCGCGCTGGCCGCGGAAGCCGCGGTGCTCGTGTCGGATTCCGGGGGCATCCAAGAGGAAGCGAGTGTCCTCAAGCGACCGGTGGTGGTGGTCCGGCGCAGCACCGAGCGGCCCGAGATCGCCGGCACGTTCGGGACGCGGGTGCTGCCGGGCCCGGCGATCGGGGCGGAGGTCGCCCGCTGGCTCGACGACGTCGCCGGCCACCGCGAGCGCCTCCGCCACCTCCCGTCACCGTACGGCGACGGGTCCGCCGCCGCCCGGATCGTGACGGCCCTGGATGCCCTGCTGGATCAGCGGGCCGGGGCGGCCGCCGGCTGATCCTCGAGCGTGGCGACGACGTCGTTCGCCAGGCCCACGCTCGAATTCCAGCTCGTGACGTCCGGGTAGACGTGGGCGGTGGTGGCCAGCAGGAGGCCGGTGCCGGCCACGCTCACCGGCGGGCGCGCGGCCAGGTAGCCCAGCGGGTACACCGGTTCCACGAACGGCGCCTTGAACACCCGCACCTCCTCGATGCCGTCGGCACCGAGCGCGGGGTACAGGCCGCGCAGCTGCGCCGACCAGCGTTCCGCGATCGCCGTCTCGTCGTCCCGGTACAGCGGTGACTCCCGGTCGGTGTAGCGCATGACGTAGACCAGGTGCCGGCCGCCGGTCAGCGCCGACATCGCGACGACCCCGTCGAACTCGGTGCCCGAGTGCAGCACCGGCGTCCAGTAGTGCTCGGTGACCGGCTGCCGGAGGAAGAACACGCCGGTGACCACGCCCTGGTAGGGCAGGTCGGTCCGCGGCAGCCGGGCGGCGAGCGCCTCGTCGGCGATGCGCCGCAGGAGGGGCAGCGGCACGGTGGAGACGACGTGGCCGGCTTCGATGACCTCGCCGTCGGCCAGCGCGAGGACCGAGCGGTCGCCGGTGCTGCTGAGCCGCCGGACGGGCGCCGACGTGCGCACCACGCCGCCGGCCCGCTCGATCGACGTCCGCAGCGCGTCGATGATCGTCTTGTAGCCGCCGTCCGGGTAGCCGCGGGTGGCGACGTTGCGCTCGCGGCCCAGCCGCTGCCACAGGTACAGCGCGGGAACGTCCCCGAAGGACGGGCCGAACTTCGAGCCGAACATCGGCGCGAAGAGCCGTTCCCAGACGACGTCGCCGTAGAGCCCGCGCAGCCAGTCCTCGGTGCGCAGCGTGTCGAGGTCGCGGCCCTGCCCGAGCCGGCGCAGCAGCAGCGAAACCACGCCGAAGCGGACGCGGTCGGGCAGCCGCAGCGGCGAGAACCGGAGCAGGTCGAGGGCGGAGTTGAACGCGTGGTGCCGGCCGTCGACGACCATGCCCATCGTCGTTTCGCGCCACCGCACGGCGTCCTGCAGGCCGAGTTCGCCGAGCAGTGCCAGCAGGTTCGCGTCCGACGGCATGACGCAGTGGTAGAAGCGCTCGAGCCACCGGCCTTCGTGGGTGAAGAACGTGCCGAGGCCGCCGAGCTGGTCGCTGCCCTCCAGCAGGGTCACGCGGGTGCCGCGGCGGGCGAGGCGGTGGGCGGCGGCGAGGCCGCAGATGCCGCCGCCGATCACGGCGACGTGCGGGGAGTCGGGAGAGGTCACCGGGTCACAGCTTCCGGTAGGGCGCCGGGCTGAGCCGGTCGCGGACGAGCAGTTTCAGGTACTGCGCGACGGTCCGCCGCAGTTTCAGCTTGCTGGGTCCCTGCTTGCGGTCGTACCGCAGGGCCAGCGGGACCTCGGTGATCACCGGGCGGCAGTGGCGCAGCTTGAGCAGCAGCTCCACCATGCAGGCGAAGCCCTGCTCCTCGATCAGCCGCTCGCCCCAGTGCGCCGACGCCCGCGCCAGCAGCGACGCCCGGTAGGCGCGGTAGCCGCTGGTGAAGTCCCGGACGCCGTCGACGTCGAGGGCGCGGTGGAACAGCTGCGCCGCGCCGCGGGAGAGCAGCCGCCGCCCGAACGGGGCGGTCCGGTCGTCGCCGCCCGGGACGAACCGGGAGCAGATGGCGACGTCGGCGCCGGCGGTGATTTCCGCCTGCAGCGCGCGGATCAGCGCCGGGTCGTGCGTGTCGTCGGCGTCCATCACGACGACGATGTCGTCGGGGCCCGCGTCTTCCAGCGCTGCCCGGAGCCCGGACTGCACCGCGCGGCCGAGCCCGAGGTTCACCAGGTGCCGCACGACGCGGACGTCGAGCCCGCCGTAGCTCTGCTCGGCCACGGCGACCGTGGCGTCCGCGGAGCCGTCGTCGACGACCCAGACGGTGACCTGCTCGGTGCGGGCCACGTCGGCGAGCCGGCGCAGCAGCGGCGGCAGGGACGCTTCTTCGTTGAACGCGGGCAGCACGACGTGCGCCCGTCCGCCGGTCCGTCCCACGGTGGGATCGGGTCCGGTGCGGTCCGGTTCGGACAGTGTGGCCAGGATGGTGTCTTCGCGCGCCACGGTTCCCCTCGTCTGGTTGTCCTCGTCTGGTGCCCGTCACCCGGCCGGAATCGGGTTTGGTGGGGCCGTCGAGTCCTATTCGGCTATGTTGTGTGGTTTCTTTAGTGGCCTCGGAAGTCCCCCGGAAGGATGCGCGCCATCAGAACTACATGGTGTTTCCTGAAATCACTGGATCGGGTCGGTCGATCGCCCCGATCGGGTGTATTTGCGGGACCTCGCGGGAAAATTCACTCGATCGGGCCGGTGTTGTCTCGAATGGCTGAGTCGTGAAGAAAGCGAGAATGGAATCCTCATGTCAAGTAGAGGTCGAGACCGGTGACTGAACTCAGAGACTCGGTCGTCACCGAAACGGTGCCGGCGCAGCGGCGGGTGCGACCGGGCGACCGGCCGCGGGACGCCGTCCGCTCCCGGCCGTTCCTCGCGCGCGTCAACGCCGTGGCCGTGCTGCTCGCCGCCGTCGACGGCGGCGCCTGGTTGGCCGCGGTGCTGTGGACCGGCCCCGGCCCGGCGTGCGCCGTGGTGACCGCCGTGGCCCTCGTGGGAGCGCGGGTGGCCGG
This sequence comes from Amycolatopsis sp. MtRt-6, assembly GCF_017308975.1. Lineage (GTDB taxonomy): Bacteria > Actinomycetota > Actinomycetes > Mycobacteriales > Pseudonocardiaceae > Amycolatopsis. Next base: position 106,671 of record NZ_JADWPD010000009.1, read on the forward strand.
GCGCGTCCACCGCCGTCGCCTCTGGCTCTCCTGGCTGCAGGACCTCCCGCGCTCGGTCACCGCCACCGCGCTGGCGTTCGCGCTCGTCACCGGCGTCGGGCTGGTGGCCGGGATGGACGGCGACGACACGGCCCGGATGCAGGAACTGGTGCTGTGCTTCGCCGTGCTCAGCGAAGCCGCCCGCCCGGCGGTCTTTGCGTTCGGCCGCTGGGGCCGCCGCCGGCTGCGGCGCTGCGACCGGGCCGTCGTGGTGGGGTCCGGCCGGATCGGCGGCGAGCTGGTCCGCACCATGCTGGAGCACCCGGAGTTCGGCCTGCTGCCGGTAGGCGTCGCGGCGTCCGGCCCGGACCCGGCGCCCACCGGCCTGCCGGTCGAGCGGATCGACGGCGACCTCACCGGGGCCATCGCCCGGCTGCGCGCGGGCACGGTGATCCTCGCCCCCGCCGGCGAGGGCGACGGCGCGATCGTCGACGCCGCCATCACCGCCCACCGCCTCGGCTGCGTCACCCTGGTGCTGCCGCACCTGTTCGAGCTCTGCCCGGACGGCCCGGGCGTCGACCGGCTCCGCAGCTACCCGCTGGTGTGGCTCGGTGGCGCGCCGACCCGCCGGCCGAGCTGGTGGGTCAAGCGCGCCGTCGAGACCGCGCTGGCCGCGGCCGCGCTCGTCGTCCTCGCCCCGGTCATCGCGGTCTGCGCGCTGGCGGTCGCGGTGGAGAGCGGGTTCCCGGTCTTCTTCCGGCAGGTGCGGGTCGGCATGGACGGCGGCACGTTCGTGCTCTTCAAGCTGCGCAGCGTGCGGCAGGCGGCCGTCGACGATTCGCAGACGCGCTGGTCGGTGGTGGGGGACCACCGGGTCGGCCCGGTCGGGCGGTTCCTGCGCCGGTCCTCTTTGGACGAGCTGCCGCAGCTGTGGAACGTGGTGCGCGGCGACATGTCGCTGGTCGGCCCCCGGCCGGAGCGGCCGGTGTTCGTGCACGAGTTCTCCGCCGTCCACGACCTGTACTGGGCGCGGCACCGGGTGCCGACCGGGCTGACCGGGCTGGCACAGGTGCACGGCCTGCGCGGGGACACCTCGATCGCGGACCGGGCGCGCTACGACAACTACTACATCGCGAACTGGTCGTTGTGGCTCGACGTCAAGATCATCATTCTCACGGTGGGAGAACTGCTGTGCCGAAGGCAACGCTGATCCGCCGGCACCCGGTGGTGTCCTGGACGTCCGCGGCCGTGCTGGTGGCGAGCTGCCTGACCGGCTGCGTCGCCAGTTCGGCGCAGGAGATCTCGGCGCCGTCGCCGAAGCCCCTCGCCCCGTGCGCGTGGTGGTACGGGATCGGCCAGCCGCCGACGTCGCGGGAGATCGAGCTGGCGGCCAAGCGGTACCAGGTCGTCGTGTTCAACGCCGACCAGGGCGCGGCCATGCGCCGCCTGCGCCAGCTCAACCCGCGGGTGAAGGTGCTGGTGTACAAGGACTTGTCGAGCACCCGCAACTACCCGGGCGCGGTCGACGGCGGCCAGGACGCGGCGTTCCTGCCGAGCGGGATCGGCTACGTCGCCGCGCAGGAGCACCACCCGGACTGGTTCGCCCTGGACGTCAAGGGGCGGCGGATCGAGTGGCAGGGCTATCCGAAGCACTGGCAGATGGCGGTGTGGAACCCCGACTACCAGCAGGCCTGGACCGACGCCGTCGTCGCGGAGGTCAAGCGCGAGGGCTGGGACGGCGTGCTGGCGGACAACGACTTCAACTCCCTGAGCCACTATTCGCCGGCGGTGCTGGCGGGCACGGCGAACGTGGCGGAGACCGACCGCAAGCTCCGCGACGGCCTGGACGCGTTCTTGGCCAAGGCCGGCGACGCCCTCACGAACTCGGACAAGGTCCTGGTGCCCAACGTGTCCGAGACGCACCTGGTGCCGGGCCGCTGGACCGCGCACTCCCGCTTCGGCGGCGCGATGGAGGAGAACTTCGGGTTCCGCGAGAACGGCGGCACGGGCGGGCTGCTGACATTCCGCGGCAACGAGTTCCAGGAGCTGCGCGCGCAGGCGGCGCTCGGCGAGTCGTGGCTGCTGCTGGTGACGAGGACGCGCAACGCCCGCGAGGAGCGGTCCGGCTACGCGAGCGCGGCCCTGCTGGCGGGACCCCACACGTGCTGGACCCCCGCGACGACGAACGACTACCGCGACCCGGAGTGGTCGTCCCTGCAGGACAGTGGCCTGGGCGAGGCGGTCGACGCGGCGAGCAGGCTGCCGAACGGCGTGTGGACCCGCACGTTCACCCACGGCTGGGTCGCGGTCAACCCGACGGCGTCCACCCAGACGGTGGTCGCCCCCGAAGGCCTGGTCCGCCCAGGCACCCCCACCCCTTCCGCCACGCCTTCCCCCTCCACCACGCCTTCCCCCTCCACCACGGCTCCGCCTTCGCCCACATCAACCGCACCCCCACCCCCACTGACCGTGGAAGCGGCGGACGCGGTGATCCTGGTCGACCCGCAGCAGCTCGTGAAGCGCGGAGCCTGGCGGGTAACCCGCGACGAGTTCCGCGTCGGCCGCCTCTGGGCCCGCTGATGCCCGCCCAATCACGCGAGATGCCTCCCCAATCACGCGAGATACCCGCCCAATCACGCGAGTTCCGCCTTCAATCACGCGGGTTCCGGCCCGAATCACGCGAGTTCGGTCCTGGATCACGCGAGTTCCGGTGATCGGAGGGGCATCACACGTGTCTGGAGGGGCATCTCGCGTGATTGAAGGGGCATCACACGTGATTGGCGGGGCGACACGATGTCGTCAGCTGGTCGTAGAGGTCCAGGTGACGGCGGGCGCAGGCCTCCGGGCGGTAGCGGTCGCGGGCGCGTTCCGCCAGCAGCCGGCCCAGCCGGCCCGGGTCCGGTTCGGCGAACAGGGCCCGTAGCCGGTCGGCGAGCGCCGGGACGTCGCCCGGCGGTGCCAGGAACGCCGGTGCGCCCGGGACGTCGAGCATGGCGGGCACGCCGCCGGTGGCCGTCGCCAGGACCGGCTTGCCCGCGGCCATCGCCTCGGCCACCACCAGCGGCTGTTGCTCCATTGTGGACGGCAGGACCAGCGCGTCCGCGGCGGCGAGCAGGGCGGGGACGTCCGGCCGGAACCCGAGGAACGTCACGCGCCCCGCCAGCGGTGGCTGCCGCGCGGCCCGTTCCGCCGCCGCCCGCTCCGGGCCGTCGCCGATCACCGTCAGGCGCGCGTCCACCGGCAGTACACCCGGGAGCGACAACGCCGCCAACAGGTCGAGCACGCCTTTGCGTTCCACCAGAAGCCCGGCGAAGACGAGGTGCCGCACCGGCCCCCGCGGCGGAACCGGCTCGGCGGCGGCGACGCAGTTGTCGACGTGCACCAGCCGCCCCGCGGGCACCCGCAGCCGACGCCGCAGGAAGGCGCCCATCGCCGACGCCGGCACGACCGTCCGGTCCAGGACGCGGGCGACGACGGCGTCCGCGGCCAGCACCGTCCGCGTGTACGCCGAGGGCCCGGCGGCCCCCCGCGAACCCCGGAACCACGGCTCCGCGACGTCGTCGGGCACGCCGTGATAGGTCTGGACCAGTGCGGCACGCGGACCGCGGGCGAACCGCAGGCCGGCGATCACCAGCCCCGCCCGGCGGTCCTGCGCGTGCACGACGTCGGGCCGCCACGCCCGGAGCGCCGCCCGCGCGCGGCCCGCCGCGGCGAGGTCCTCCTTGTCGGACACCGCCAGTTCCTCGTGCCGGCCCTCGAGCAGCGCGGCACCCCGCGCGGGAACGGGACCGAAGACGCGAACGTCGTGACCGTCGGCGGCGAGCGTGGCGGCCAGCCGCACGGTGACGTCGACCGGGCCGCCCCGGTCCTGGGTGAGCAGATAGGCGATGCGGGTCACGAGAGGCGCTCCGACGGGGTGAGTTTGTCGACGAGGGCGGCGATCTGGTCGGTCATCCGCCCCCGGTCGAAGGACAGTTCCGCGCGGCGGCGGCCGCGTTCGCCTTCGCGCCGGGCCAGCTCGGGGTCGGCGAGGCGCGCGGCGACGGCGTCGGCGAGCAGGCCGAGGTCACCGGGCGGCAGCACCGCGCCGGCGTCCGCGACGCTCTGGCGCATCCCGCCGACGTCGAACCCGACGACCGGCCGCGCGCACGCCATCGCTTCCAGCGGCACCAGCGCCATGCCTTCGGCGCGGGAGGGGAGGACGACGACGTCCGCGGCGGTGTACCAGTCGGCAGGCTCGTCGGTGTGGCCCGGCCAGTGCACGGACGCGTGGCCCGCCACGGGGTGCCGTTCGCGCCACACCGAGCCCAGGGGCCCGTCGCCGGCGAGGAAGAGCTGCGCGCCGGGCAGCCGTCGCAGCACCTCCGGCCACGCCGACAGCAGCTGGTCCTGGCCCTTGAACTCGGCGAGCCGGCCGAGGCAGACGGCGATCGGCGCGTGTTCGGGCAGCCCGAGCCGCCGCCGCGCGGCCGTCCGGTCGCCGGGGACGAAGCGGGTGGTGTCGACGCCGTTGCAGACGACTTCCGCCTCGGCGGTCACCCCGGCGGCCCGGCCGGCGGCCAGTTCGTCGTCGCTCACGCACACGAGGAGATCGGTCCACTGCGACGCGAAGCGCTCCCACGCGGCGGCCGTGCGGCGCAGGAGCCCGCTCGCCGATTCGAAGGACCACATGTGGGGCTGGAACACCGTCGGACGGCCGCCGCGGAGGGCCAGCCGCCCGGCGAGCCCGGCTTTGGAGCTGTGGAGGTGGACGACGTCGGGATCGAGGCCGGCGAGGATCCGGCGCAGCCGCAGCGCTTCGACGAGCGAGCCGGGCCCGGGCGCGCGGCCGGCGGTCCAGCCGCGCACGTCGATGCCGAGGTCGCGGGCGCGTTCGGCGAGCCGGCCGGAGGGCGGGCAGACAACGGTGACGGACCACCCCCGGTCCCGTTGGGCGGCGGCGAGTTCGAGGACAACGGCGGCGACGCCCGCGGTGACGGGCTGGGAGACATGGACGAGCTTCACCGGCGGCCTCCGCGGCGGGGATGGGTGAGGGTGATGGCGGGAGCGGGTTGGGAGATGGGCTGGGGCTGTGGTTGCGGGTTGGGGGATGTGTGGGAGGGCCGCTCGGCGCGGTGCGGCGGAGGCGCCGGCGGCCCGAGGGATGCGCCGGAAGGCTGCTCGGCGCGGTGCGGCGAGAGCCTCGGCGCCGGGGCGAACGACGGGCTTCACCGGAGACCTCCCCGGCGCAGTTCGCCGAGCGCGGTCCGCTGCAGCAGGACCGTCGCCCCGGCGTAGCCGGCGACCAGAACCGCCGCCTCGGCGAGCATCCCCGGCAGCGTCGCCCCGAACCACCGGCCCAGCACCACCGCGGGCGCCGCGCCCGCCACGCACGCCAGCGCGACGCGAACCACCATCCCGCCCAGCTCCGGCACCGGCGGCGCCACCCCGAGCCCGGCCAGCACCCGCCACGCCACCGGCACCACCAGCCACGCCGCCGCGCACTGCGCGACCGCGACCGCGTCGATTCCCGCGTGGGCCGACACCGCCAACCCCGCCGCGAGCAGCGCCAGGTGCGTCGTCTCCAGCGCCAGATACCTTCGGACGTGGCCGGTCGCCTTCACCGCCTGGTACCAGATCTGCAGCAGGCAGATCCCCACGCCGTAGCCGGACAGCAGCACCAGCGGCCCGGCCGCGCCCGCCCACCGCGCGCCCAGCAGCACGACGTGGTCCGCCAGGACCGCGAGCGCCAGGTACAGCCCGCCCGTCACCACGAGGACCGCGCGGGTGAACCGGGTGACCGCCCCGCCGAGCGGTGCGCCCTCGCGTCGCAACCGCGTGAACACCGGGAACGCCACCGCGCCGAGCACGACCGCCACCATGATGTACGGCACCCAGGCGAGCCGGTACGCCAGCGAGTAGACGCCGACCGCGTCCGGGCCGAGCACGTGGCCCACCGCGAAGTAGTCGACGTTGACCAGCAGCGCGCCCACGACCGCCGCCGGGCCCACCACGGCCACCCAGCCCAGCACTTCCCTCGCCGCCGCGGTGTCCCAGCACGGCTGGACCCCGCCGCCGGCCAGCGCTCCCAGCAGCGGCTGCGACACCGCCGTGGCCAGCAGGCCGAGCACCAGTGACACCGGGCCGGCGCCGCACGCGGCGAGCACGACCGTCAGCGCCGCGCCCAGCATCGCGCTGCCGCCGTCGGGCAGCAGCCGGCGCCGGAAGTCCAGCTCGCGGTGCATCAGCCCCATCTGGACGCCGCCCGCGGCGGAAAACGGCAGGCCGAGCGCCGCCAGCCGGACCAGCCCGGCGGCGTCCGGGGTGCCGAGCAGCGCCGTGATCGGGCCGGCCGCCGCCACCAGCGCGACCGCCAGGACGATCCCGGCGCCGACGCTCAGCGTGAGCACCGTGCCCGCCGTCCGGCGCGGGTCGCGTTCGGTGCGGCCGATGACGTCGTAGACGCCGATCGACTGGACGACCTGGCCGAGGTTCACCAGCGCGACGGCCAGCGCCACGGCGCCGAGCTGGCCCTCGGTCAGCAGGGCGGCCAGCACCAGCGTCACCAGCATCTGGCTGCTCTTGCTGACGAGGTTGACCACGCCCAGCCACAGCGAGCCGCGGACCGCGCGGGTCCCGAGCGCGGTCGTCACGAGATCCGCCTCGCGGCGACCACGGCGAGCCCCCACGCGACGACCACCGCGGCACCGTCGACGGTGACCGACGTCCGCGGGTCGAACAGCAAGTCCACTGTGTACAGATGGGCGAACGGGACGGCGAGCGCGAGAACCGCGAGACCGGCCGCGGTCCACCCCGCCTCGCCCCGGCGCCGCCACCACAGCGCGGCCACCGCGCCCATCGCCGGCACGGCGATGAGCACGTCGCCGGGCTGGTGCACCACGCAGACCACGACGGCGAGCACGGTCAGCAGGTCGGCGACCGGTTCCGTCGTCCTCCGGACGAGCAGCGCGCTGCTGACGAGCACGCCGGCCAGGACGGCCAGTTCGATGCCGGCAGGCACCCAGCCGGTGACGCGGAACAGCACCGCGGCGACGTCGATGCGTTGCGACGTCACGGAATCCACCGCGCCGTAGGTGGTGCCGCGGGCGTGGGTGAGGTTCGCGACGATGACGTCGAGGAAGGGCCCGATGCCGCCACCGCGCACGACGAGGAGCACGACGACGGGCAGGCTGGCCGCCGCGGCGATCGCCGTGCCGGTGAGGGCGACCCGCCGCGAGCCGCGGGCGAACAGCAGGACGGCCAGCGGGAAGCCGTACTGGGGTTTCAGCCACGCGAGCGCGAGCGCGACGGCCGCCCAGCCGGGCCGGTCGCGCCGGGCGAGCAGGGCGCCGGCCGCGCCGAGGGCGATCAGCGGGTTGACCTGGCCGACGTAGAGCTGGGCCTTCCCGACCTGGCTGGTCACCAGCAGGGCCGCGACGACGGCGGTGCCGACGACGAACGGAACCGGGAGGTACCGCCGGACGGCGTGCGCGGTCAACGCGGCGAGCGCGACGAGCAGCAGGAGCGAGAAGAGGGTGAACGAGACGGCGCCGACGCGGTAGCCGGGCAGCGCGAACGGCGCGTGCAGCAGGAGGTGGTAGGGCTGGTAGAGGTTGAAGTCCTGGCGGACGGGCCAGTGCGCGAACATCGCCGCGGGGTCGTAGGGGTTGCCGCCGTGGAGGAATTCGCGGATGGGGAAGTAGAGGGCATCGCGGAAGTCCTGCAGCCGCTCTTCGCCGAGGACGGCGGGGGTCGGGAGCGGGACCTGCCAGGAGGGCTTGAGGGCGTGCCACGCACTCGCGGCACCGGCGAGGGTCGCGAGGAGGAGGACGAGCCGCTGCTTCGGGGACAGGCTGGGGTCGCGGGCGAGGAAGGCGGGCCGCCTGGAGTCGGCGCGGTGTTTCGGGTGCGTGCTGCCGGAGTTGGTGGCAGCGGGGGCGGTGTCTTGTCTCGAGGTCATGCCAGCACCACCGCCACCAGCACCGCGTCCGCCGGGAGCACACTCACCGTCGCGGTCAGCTCCTGCCGGCTCCGGCCCGCCGCGGTCACCGCCACCACCGAGGCGCCCGTTCCGCGCTCCTCCGGCAAGCCCGCCGCCAGCTTCGCCGCCGTCTCGGTCAGGTCCGGCGTCACCGCCAGGACCCGCACCGGCCGCGCGGCCGCGCGGCACAACACCGCCAGCCGGTCCGGCGTCGACGGGTCCTTCTCCCGCAGCACCGCCACCGGCCGATGCACGCCTGCCGCGGCCAGTGCGCGGCGCAGGGGGCCCGCGCCGCCCGGTGTCAGCCTGCGTACGGCCGCCGTTGCCAGTCCCGCCGCGATCGCGCCCACCAGGGCCAGCCCCGTCACCAGCGGGACGTCCGGTGCCACCGTGATCACCTCGGGCCTGCTGTCGAGCGTCCGCAGCTTCCCGGCCGGGGCCAGCAGGTCCGCGTCGATCATCGCCTTGCCCAGTGCCGTCGCCGTCGCGCCGGCCTGCGCTGCCGAGGCCGCGCGCACCGACACCCGCGCCAGACCCGAGGCCGGGACCAGCTCGACCGACACGTGCCCGGCCAGCTCGTCGGGCGTATACCCGGACACCGGGGCCGCCGCCGACAGCACCGACGGGCTGCGGGCCAGCTCGACCAGCGCCGGCAACGCCAGCGACACGACCTCGCCGTACGGCGCGCCGTCCGCCGCGGCGGGAGTGGCGAGCAGGCTCACCCGGCCCTGGTACTCCGCGCCGCGCGTCAAGCCGGCGACCAGGACCAGCGCGCCTACCAGCAGCGCCACGCCGACGCTCGAGACAACGGACTTCATCGGGCACCTCGGAGCAACTCGTCGTAGGACTTCATGAGCGTGTGCGGGTCGTAGTCGCGTTCGACGGCCTGAAGTGCCGACCGGCCAACGGTTTCCCGTTCCACGGGGTTGAACAGCAGCGTGTTCAGTGCCGCGGCCGTCGCGGCCGGGTCGGCGCGCGGCACCACGATCCCGCCGCCGCCGGCCAGCACCGCGCCGATCCCGCCGGCGTCCGTCGCGACCACCGGCCGCCCCGCCGCCATCGACTCCAGGACCGCCAGCGGCAGGCCTTCCCAGTCACTCGTCAGCACCGTGACGTCGGCCGCGGCGAGCAGGTCCGGGACGTCCGCGCGGGTCCCGAGGAACTCCACCCGGCGGCCCAGCGCCTGCGCGCGGCGCTCCAGCTCACCCCGCAGGCTGCCGTCGCCGGCCAGCCACAGCACGGCGTCGCCGTCCACCGCGGCCCAGGCGTCCAGCAGCACGTCGTGGCGCTTCTGCGGTTCGAGCCGGGCCAGGCACAGCGCCACCGGCGTCCGCTCCGGGACGCCGAGGGACGCGCGGATCTCCGCGCGGCCGAACACCGGGGGCCGCGGGAACACGGCGTTGGGGATCACCACCGGCCGCTCCAGCCCCGCCGCCGTCAGCCGGTCGGCGGTGGCCGCCGAGACCGCGACGACCTGGGCGGACGTGTGGCGCAGGAACCGGGCCGCGGCCGGGTAATCCGCCTCCGCGACGCCGTGGAACACGGTGATCGGCCGCCGTCCGGCGAGCCGCGTCACCAGGCTCGCGCCGACGTTGTGGGCCAGCACGACGTCGGGCCGGAACCGGGCGATCGCGCGGCGGGTCGCCCACGCCGCCTTCAGTACGCCCGCCTTGCTGCGGCGGGCGAGCGGCACGGGGAACGTCGGCGTGCCGTCCGCGGCCAGCGCGTCGGCGCGGAAGCCGCCGCCGCTGGCGACCGCGGACACCCAGCCGTACTCCTCGCCGCGGGCCACCATGCCGGCCACGAGCGTTTCCGCCCCGCCCGCCCCCATCTCACTGATCACGTGCAGCACCCGCATCGGCACTTCCCTCACTTTCTCGGCAACTCCGGGTTTCGGCCGCGACGGCGAGCGCGGCCAGCGACCACAACGGCAGGTAGTACTGCTCGGACAGGAACGTCGAAGTGACCAGCACGGCGAGCAGTGACGCCTGGATCGCGACCGCCTCCGTCCGCCGCGGCCCGGGCCCGGCCCGCCGGACCGTCCGCTCGCTCGCCACCGCGGCGACGCCGACCACCCCCGCGAACAGCGCGAACCCGGGCAGGCCCAGTTCCGCCGCGACCTCGAGGTACATGTTGTGCGCCACCGGCGTCTGCTCGTCGACCTCGGCGTTGTGCGACTCGGCGGCGTAGTGCTCGCGGAAGCCGCCGGGACCGACGCCGAGCACCGGGTGGGCGGTCAGCATCCGGGCCGCCGCCTGCCAGCGCAGCTCGCGGGTGTCCACATTGGACGCCGCGATGAAGGTTTTCTCCTGCAGCGCCCGGTCCAGCTGCGGCCCGGCGAACAGCAGGGCGGCCACGCCCAGCCCGGCGACCGCCGCGGCCCCGGCGGCGACCACCCGCCACGGCACCACGCGGCGCAGCAGCAGCCAGCCGACCGCGGCGGCCAGGCCCAGCGCGCCGCCGCGGGAGAACGTCGCCGTCGCGCCGGCCACCAGGACGATGCCCGCGGCCGTCAGGAGGAACCCCCGGCCCCGGCGGTGCAGCGCGGCGAGCAGCGGGACGGCGGCGACGAGGAAGTACGCCAGGTCGTTCGGGTCCGGCTGCGGGCCGCTCGCGCGGGCTTCGCCCTCGGCGACCAGGCTGTAGAGCGCGCCCGCGCCGGCGACGGTGGCCCCGGCGGCCGCCGCCAGCAGCAGCCACCGGATCGGGACCTCGCGGCTCGCGACGTCCGCGAGCACCGCGGCGACCACCAGGAACGGCAGCCAGCGCAGCGTGTACTCGGCGGTGAACTCGCCCGCGGCGTGCCGGGACGCGGTCGCCGCCAGCACGACGGCGAGGAGCGCGAGGACGGCGTGCAGCGGCGTCGGGCGCGGCGCCTGCCGCCGGCGGATCCGCACGACGAGCCACACCACGGTGAGCAGGGCGGGCGCGAGCTTGCCGAGCTGGCTCTGCACGGCCGTCAGGTAGCCCTCGACCGGCGCGCACGCGACGGTCGCGCACGCGAGGACCCGCAGCAGGGTCTCCTCGCGAGTACTGGGCCTGACCACCGCGAACGTCGTCATCTTCCGGCGTCCAATGTGGTCACCGGCCGGGTGCGCCGCACGATCGTCCGGCGGACGTACTCCCCGGTGCCGACGACGTCGAAGTGCTCGCGCAGCGCGGAAAGCACCCAGCCGAGCCAGGCCACCTTCTCCGCGCCCGGCACCGCCATGCCGGGGAAGAACTCCATCCCGGGGGCGTCGGTGGCGCCGAGGACGTCGGTCGGGTGCAGCAGCAGCGACGGCGAAACCCCGCGGAGGAGGCAGAGCCGCAGCGCCGTCCGGAAGTACCCGCGGGCCAGCCGCGGCGAGATTCCGTGCAGCTGCAGCAGGTAGGAGCCGTGGATCGGCGTGCGCAGCAGCGGCATCGTCGTCACCGGCAGCTCGACCGGCCCGCGGCCCGCGCCGGTCTGCCAGCGGTAGGCGTGCACCGGTGCCAGCACCCGGGAGAAACCGCCGAACAGCTCGTCGGCGCCTTCTTCGGACGTCTTCGCCGTGCGGTTGTGGTAGGCGCGGGCCAGCGGGCCGATCCACGTCGGCAGCGTGCTGGCGTCGTAGGCGTAACCGCGTTCGGCGAGCAGTTCGACCAGGTCGCGCGTGACGCTGTAGCCGGGGCCGCGGAAGCCGTTCGGCCGGGGCGCGCCCGCGGCGGCGATCGCGTCCTCGGTGCGGCTCAGCTCGGCCTCGAGCCGGTCGCGGGAATAGCGGTGCAGCCAGGGTTCGTGGCCGAAGGAGTGGTTCGCCACCTCGTGCCCGGCCGCGGCGATCTCGGCGACCGCCTTGGCGCCGTCCTCGCGGACGACGTCGGCGCCCACGACGAAGACGGTCGTCGTGAGCCCCTGCGCGCCGAGGATCTCCAGCAGCCGTGGCACCGCGGACGGCAGGAAACTGGGCCGGTCCCGCCAGCCGGGATCGCCGTGGGTCTTGAGGTAGGCCCACAGGTTGTCGAGGTCGACCGAGACGCTCGCCAGCGGCCTCACGCGGCTTCCCCGGCCAGGACGGGCGTCGCGGCGCGCGACTGCACGCCGAGCAGCAGGACACCGCACACGACGACGGCGAGCCCGGCGGCGACCCACGGCCCCTGCCCGCCGACGACGTGGTCGCCGAGGGCGGCGATCCCGGTGACCGACGCCAGCACGATCGTCGTCGCGTCGGCGGTGGCCACGACGGCGGCGGCCGGCCCGCGCTGGAGGGCGGCCGCCATCGAGGCCTGGCCGAGCACCGCGGCCACCAGCATCAGCCAGGTCAGCGGCTTCCCCGGCAGGGCAAGGAGATCGAGGTGGGCGAGGGTGCGGCTGGCGACGGCCACGACGGCGAACGCGACGCCGGACAGGATCGCGGCCGGCAGGAACGTCCCCGCCCGGCCCGCGGGGATCATGGCCAGTCCCGTGCCGAGCACGACGGCCGCCAGCACGGCGACCCCGGCGGGCGGCAGGTCCGTGGCGATCGAGGCCGACGACGAGCCCGCCAGCACGACGAGGCCGGAAGCCAGCAGCAGCAGCGTCAGCACCTCCCCGGTGCGGATCCGCCAGCCGAGGACGACGACCCCGAACGCCGTCGCCAGCCCGATGGCCGACGAAGACGCGGCCTGGACCAGGTACAGCGGCAGGGAAGCCCGTGCGAAGAACGCGAGCGCGAACCCGCCCACCTGACCGGCGAAACCCAGCAGGTACAGGCGATCGGCGGCCAGCCGGGCCAGCAGGCCCAGTCCCGCGCCCGGCCGGTTCCCCGCCCGCCGCGCGGCGACGCTCTGCGCGACGATCCCCACCGCGTAGAGCACCGCGGACGCCACGAGCACCGCGTAATCCACCACGAACGACTCCTCACGTCCCGCACCGCGCACCGGCGCCCCGGCAAAGCGTAGGAACGCGGAAGTGACTTCACTTTCGAAGGATGCCGTTCGGAAATTCGTTACGCTCCGACACTGATCCGGCCGACCCAAGCAACTCCAAAGCGTGACGTGTCGCAGTGTCTCAATACATGGAACACGTTGTGTAGTAACGGGTTCGATGATCACCGGCGCGGCCCTCACGCCGTTCCGGGCGGCTCACCCGGTCGAGCTATCCCGGCCCCGGTCAGGGGTTCGCGCACCCCACACGATCGGTGAACCGGCTGGAACGCGCGCCGGGCCGTCAGTACGTTTTTGTCACCGGGGCGGAACAATGTCCTGAATGCCGCATCGGCAATTGTCTTATCGAGGAGAATTCATGCTGAAGAAAATCGGCTTCGTCGCGGCCGCGATGGCGGCCGGTGCGTTCGTCACCGGCGGGATCGCGGCCGCGGGAACGCCGGACGAAGACCACGGCTGGGACCACACCGGCCAGGTCGGTCTGGCGAACCTGAACAACACCGACGTGCTGCACAACGTGCAGGGCACGCTGGGGTTCTGCGAAAACAACGTCAACGTGCTCGGTGTCCAGGTGCCGATCCACGACTCGCTCAACGGCATCGGCGTGCCGATCCTCTCGCCGGGCGAGCACGAGGCGAGCGGCGAGTCCCCGTACAACTGCGCATCGGGCGGCATCGCCGACGGCGGCACGAGCCAGGGCCACTGAGTCCCCGCGCCGGCCCCGCCCGGCTCATGGCGAAAGCCGCGACCGAACTTCTCCGGTCGCGGCTTTCGCCGTACTCACCGGCGGCCGAGCAGTCTCCCGACGACCCCGCGGCGGCGTCTCGGCTCCGGGACGGGCGTGGTGCCCACCCGCAGCACGATGTCCAGCACGGCTGCCTGCTGTGCACCGGCGGCGCGGGCGAAGCCGGGCGACGCGGTGACGGCGCGGCGAAGGTCGTCGGGGTCGGCGGTGCCGGTGTCGAACCCGGCGACCCGGGTGACGTCGATGGGGCCTCGGCACGGTGTTTCCACGGGAAGGTTCTCCTGCTGTCGGACGGTCCGTATCCCGTTATCGCTCCGTTACCCCGCCGGCGTTACCGTCCCCGTGTCCCTCGGTCAGGTGAGGCCAGTGCGCCCCAATGTGGCCTTCGGTGCGTTCAACGCACCCAATGTGGCCTTCGGTGCGTCAGACGCAACCAAGGCCACATTGGGGCGCTTGCTGTCAGACGCGGCTCCACCTCTGGTTCGCCTGGCCGTTGCAGGTCCACAGGATCGCCCGGGTGCCGTTGGCCGTCGCGGCGCCTTCGACGTCGAGGCACAGTCCTGATTGGACATTGCGGACCGTGCCGTCCGTGCCGAGCGTCCACTTCTGGTTGCTCTGCCCGGTGCACGACCGGCTGTAGACGCGGGCGCCGCTGGTGGTGCCGTCGAGGCACTTGTCGCCGAAGACGCGGATCTCGCCGTTCTCCCAGCTGGTCCAGAGCTGGTTGGCCGAGGTCTGGCAGTCCCAGATCAGGACACCCGCCCCGGAGGCTGTGGAGGCGTTGTCGACGTCGAGGCAGCGGCCCGAACCGGCGTCGCGCAGCCGGGACGTCGTCGCGGCCTGCGGGGTGCCGCCGGACACCCGGAACGCGGCGACGCCGTGAGCGGGCACGCTCGCGCTGATCGCGCCGCCGGACGCCGACGTGCCGCCGGTCCACAGGTCGGTCAGGGTGAACGACGTCCCGTTGAGCCCGATCTGCGCCGCGGTCGTGCTGATGGTCGTCGTGCCGCTGCCGCGGTTGAGCAGCCCGACGGCGACGGACCCGTCGGACAGCGGCTTGGCGAAGACCTCGACGTTGCCGTCGTCGCGGACCCGGCGGCCACCGGCGCCGAGGCTGTCCTGGTTGACCGCCAGCAGCCGCGGGTTGCGCAGGACCGCGCTGATGTCCGCGGACATCGTGCGGATGTCGTTGCCCGCCATGAGCGGCGCCGCCATCAGCGCCCAGAGGGCGAAGTGCGCGCGGGACTCGGTCAGCGACAGGCCGGGGCGGCCGACGACGAGCATGTCCGGGTCGTTCCAGTGCCCGGGACCGGCCTGCGCGGCCAGCGGGGCGGTGACGTCGAGGACGTTGCCGACACCCATGGGGTAGCTGTTCGTGTTGCCGTTCTGCCAGATGTCGAGCAGGTCTTCGGTGGTGCGCCACAGGTCCGCGACCTGCCCCCAGTTGTACTTGTCGCCGGTGATGGCGTGGTAGCTGTTGGGGTTGATGCTGTAGACGATGGGCCGCCCGGTGGCCCGCAGCGCGTCGCGCATCAGGGCGAAGCGGCTGACCTGCTCGTCGCGGGTGCCGGCGGGGGAGCACCAGTCGTACTTGAGGTAGTCGACGCCCCACGAGGCGAACGTGCGGGCGTCCTGGACCTCGTGGCCCTGGCTGCCGGTGGAACCGGGGTAGGTGCCGGTGCGCTGGGCGCACGTGCGGTCGGTCGGCACCTGGTAGATGCCGAACTTCAGGCCGCGGGCGTGGATGTAGTCGCCGAGGGCCTTCATGCCGCCGGGGAACTTCGTGGCGTTGGCGCGCAGATTGCCCTGGGCGTCGCGCTGCGGGTCGAACCAGCAGTCGTCGACGACGACGTACTGGTAGCCCGCGTCGCGCATGCCGGAGGAGACCATCGCGTCGGCCGCTTGGCGGATGGTGCTTTCGCTGACGTTGCAGCCGAAGCTGTTCCAGCTGTTCCAGCCCAGCGGCGGGGTCACCGCCGGGCTGCCGGGCGCGGCGACGGCGGCCGGCGGCACCGCGGCGGACAGCGCCAGCGCGGCGGCCGCCGCGGTGAACAAGTGCAGGATCCGTGAACGGGTTCGAGCGGGCATCGTCGCCCCTTTCCGGACGGGCGGACCGAGAGTTAGCGTTAACAGTTTCGCGGGCACCGGACGCTGTGAAACTTTCCGAAAATTTCGACGGCACCGACCCGGTGGCCCACGTATGTATAGACGAAGGCAGGTACCGCGTCCAGCCTCCTTTCGCGATCATTGCCAAAGGCACGCGCGCATGATTACAGTCCCTTGTCTGGGAGCGCTCCCACTGCTGTGTCATCCGGGGCTCCGCCCCGGGCCGGGGGCTCTGCCACCCGGAACCCCCGAAAACTTCCGCCGGGCTCGACGACGAGGAGATGGCGAATGCGGGCAAGGAAATTCCGGGCTGCTTTGGTGTTACTGGCGGTGACGGCGCTCGGGCTGACGGCGGGTTCCGTTCCCGCGTCCGCCGCCGAGTACGAGCGGTTGCTCAACGGCACGTTCGCCGGCGGCACCCTCGACCCCTGGTGGGCCGGCGCCGGGACCACCGGCCGCGTCACCGGCGGGGAGTTCTGCACCGACGTCACCGGCGGCACGGCCAACGGCTACGACGCCCTGGCCGGCCAGAACGGCGTCCCCTTCGAGGCGGGGCAGCAGTACACGCTGACGTTCGACGCGCACGCGACGACCACCCAGCAGATCTCCGCCGTCGCGGGCGAGGCCGTCTCGCCCTACCGGCAGATCTCCCGCACGGACCTGACGGTCACGCCGGCGACGCAGCACTTCACCGTCACCTTCACGTCCACTTTGGACTTCCCGCCCGCCGGCAACGGCCAGCTGGCCTTCTGGTTCGGCGGCCAGGCGGCGGACAACACCGTCTGCCTGGACAACATCTCGCTGATCGGCGGGGTGATCCCGCCCGGCGGCCTGCCGCCGACGAGCGGCATCCGGGTGAACCAGGAAAGTTACACACCCGGCCTGCCCAAGCACGCCACCCTGATCAGCAGCTCCGCGACGCCGGCGACGTGGACGTTGCGCAACTCCGCCGGCACCGCGGTGGCCACCGGCCAGACCCGGCCGCGCGGCGCGGACGCCCCCTCCGGCGAAAACGTCCACGACATCGACTTTTCCGCCTACGACACCGCGGGCACCGGGTACACCCTCGCCGTCGGCTCGGAGACGAGCTTCCCGTTCGACATCTCCGCGGACGGGCTGAAGAAGCTGCGCTACGACGCGCTGGCGTTCTTCTACCACCAGCGCAGCGGCGTCGCGATCGACGCCCAGTACGTCGGGGCGAACTACGCGCGGCCGGCGGGACACGTCAACGTCGCGCCCAACCAGGGTGACAACAACGTCCCCTGCCGGTCGGACCTGAACTGCGGCTACACCCTCGACGTCCGCGGCGGCTGGTACGACGCGGGCGACCACGGCAAGTACGTCGTCAACGGCGGCATCGCGACCTGGCAGCTGCTCGACGAGTACGAGCGCGCGCTGAAGCTGGGCGACGCGAGCGCGCTGGGCGACGGGAAGCTCGCCATCCCGGAGCGGGGCAACGGCGTCCCCGACATCCTCGACGAGGCCCGCTGGGAGGTCGACTTCCTGCTCTCCATGCAGGTGCCCGACGGCAAGCCGAAGGCGGGCATGGTGCACCACAAGATCCACGACGCGGAGTGGACCGCCCTGCCGACCCGGCCCGAGCTGGACAGCCAGCCGCGCCGGCTCTCCCCGCCGAGCACGGCGGCCACGCTGAACATGGCCGCGGTCGCCGCGCAGGCGTCCCGGCTGTGGAAGACGATCGACCCGGCTTACTCGGCGAAGCTGCTCGCGGCGGCCGAGAAGGCCTACGCGGCGGCGAAGGCCAACCCGAACGTGCTCGCCGACCCGAACGACGGCACCGGCGGCGGCGCCTACGGCGACAACACCGTGACCGACGAGTTCTACTGGGCGGCCGCGGAGCTGTTCGCGACGACGGCGAAGAGCGCCTACCGCGCCGACGTCACCGGATCGTCGCTCTACCGCGGCGTCAGCTTCAACACCCACGGCTTCGACTGGGGCTCGACGGGCGCGCTCGGCGACATCACCCTCGCGCTGGTGCCCACCGACCTGCCCGCGGCGGACGTCGCGGCCATCAAGACGGCGATCACCACGACGGCCGACAGCCACCTCGCCCAGATGGCGGGCATGGGCTACCCCGCGCCCTACCGCTCGGCCGACGGCACCTACGAGTGGGGATCGAACGGCCTGGTGGCCAACAACGGTGTCGTGCTGGCCCTGGCCTACGACTTCACCAAGCAGGACAAGTACCGCGATGGCGCGTTCGGGGCCATGGACTACCTGCTGGGCCGCAACCCGGCGAACTACTCCTACGTCGCCGGCCACGGTGACCGGGCCGTGCAGAACGTGCACCACCGGTTCTGGGCGCACCAGCTGGACCCGGCGCTGCCGACCGCGCCGCCCGGGTCGCTGTCCGGCGGGCCCAACAGCGGCCTGCAGGACCCGACGGCGGCCCGGCTGCTCGCCGGCTGCGCGCCCCAGCGCTGCTTCGTCGACGACATTCAGGCGTACTCGGTGAACGAGGTCGCCGTCAACTGGAACTCGGCGCTGGCCTGGCTGGCGAACTGGGTGGCGGAGAAGTCGCCGTCCGGGGTGGACACGACCGCCCCGGCCGCGGCCGGCAAGCCCGCCGTGTCCGCGGTGTCCGCCACCGGCGCGACGGTGACCTGGACGGCGTCCTCGGACGCGGAGAGCGGGATCAAGAACTACGACGTCGTGAGCGTGACAGGCTCGACCCGCAAGGTCCTCGCCACGGTCACCGGGACGTCCGCGACCTTGACCGGGCTGACGCCGTCGACGGCGTACACCCTGGTCGTGGTGGCCCGCAACGGCGCGGGCCTGACCGGCCCGGATTCGGCGTCGACGCAGTTCACGACGTCGCCGGACTCCTCAGGCGGCTGCTCGGTGACCTACACGTCGTACAACTGGTCCGGCGGCTTCACGGCGTACCTCACGCTGACCAACACCGGAACCACGGCGTGGTCGGACTGGGCGCTGAAGTTCGCCTTCGCGGGGAACCAGAAGGTGTCCCAGGGTTGGTCGGCGACGTGGGCGCAGTCCGGTGCCGAAGTCACCGCCAAGGCGCTGTCGTGGAACGCCGCGGTGGCACCGGGCAAGTCGGTCTCGATCGGCTTCAACGGCAGCTACACGGGCAGCAACCCGGCCCCGTCGCCCTTCGCGGTGAACGGGAAGACCTGCGGCTGACGGTCACTCGATCGGCGAACCTCCGGAGAGTCCGCTAGCGTCACATCCGCGGGCAGGTGCGCCTCCTCCCCCCTCGGCGCACCTGCCCGCACTTACGCTCCTGATCCAGGCTGGCCGGCCCGGGGCCGAGGTCAGCCGGCGAGGCCGGCCTTGATGGCGTCGACGATGCCCTGCTGGGTGACCGCGAGGGAGCGCCGGTCGAACAGGGCGAGGCCGTACTGCCCGTTGTGGCCGTTGTCCCAGTAGACGGTGGCGGCGCCGTACTTCTTGGCCGTCGAGACGACGGCTCGCGCGAAGTCGGCCCGGTACCGGTTGCTGGCCGAATCGAACGCGGACTTGTCGACGGACCCGTATTCCCCGACGACGGCCGGGTAGCCCTTCGAGACGAAGACGTCGCGCACCGCTTTCAGCTGGGCGTCGAGGTAGTCTTCCTGTCCCCAGGTCGACTTCTTCGCCGGATTGGTGGCGTTCCGGCCCCACTGCGTGATGTTGCCGTTTTCTTCGCCGGCGAAGTCCCACGGGCTGTAGTAGTGGACGGAAATCATCAGCCGTTTTTCGGCGGCGGGAATGGACGGGGAACGGAACTGGTCGGTCGGCATCACGAATCCGTAGTTCCCGGTGGTGTAGTCGATATTCGTGTTCCAGCCGGGGACGAGCAGCCACCGCGAAGCGTTGTTCCCGCCGGTCCTGCGCACGGTGTCGACGAAGATCTGGTTGTAGGCGTTGATGTTCGAGTAGCACGGCTGGGTCGGGGTGCCGTACTGCCCGTCGAACTCCTCGTTCATCGACTCCAGGATCAGGTGCTGGTCGTAGCCGGCGAACCGGCTCGCGACCTGCTGCCAGACCTTCTGGTACTTGGCCTTGATGGTGGCCTGGTCGCCGGAGTCGCAGATCAGCCAGGAGCCGTTGACGGTCTTGTAGCCGTCGCCGTGCATGTTGATCAGCACGTACAGGCCGCGCTTGTAGGCGTAGTCGACGACCTGCTGGATCCGGTTCAGCCAGGCGGCGTCGACCTGGTAGTTCGGGCCGGCGCCGATGTGGTTGAGGTAGGACACCGGGATCCGGATGGTCTTGAACCCGGACGCCTTGACCTTGTCGACGAGGGCCTGGGTGATGGTCGGCTGACCCCACGCCGTTTCACTCGGCACACCATTGATGCTGGCTTCCAGCTGATTCCCCAGATTCCACCCGGCGCCCATGTCGGCGACGATCTGCGAAGCATTCAGCCGAGGCGCGGCGGCGGCCGGATTGACCCCGGACACGCTCGCGGCGACAGCCAGTGCGGCGGCAAGCAAGACGGACCGGAGCTTCGTTGCTCGGGAAGTCATGACGGTTACCTCTCATGCCCATTGGTGGACATATTCCAACATGGTTGTTACCCGCCGTCAATGCTCCCGCCGGTGGTCCGCTGACCTGCGGAAGATTGCCGATCGAAGCCGTCGAATAATCGAAAGAATCGACGATAATTCGAAGTGGATCACAGCCAGTTCGTCTCCGCCGGAAGCGGGATGCCGTACCGGCTGGCTTGGGTGATCGCTTCCCGGAACGCGGTCGCCGCGGGAGCCAGCGGGCGGTGGGGGACGCGGACCACCGCGATCCGGCGTTCCATCCGCGGGTCGCCCAGCGGCCGGTGCCGTACGCCGGCGAACGTCATCAGCGGCAGGACGAGCCCCGGCACCGCGGACACGCCCAGCCCGGCCGCCACCAGGCCCGCCACCGCGCTGATGTTGCGGGCCTCGACCGCGTTGCGCGGGCGGGTGCTCGCCTCGGCGAACGCGCGGTCGAGGTGCTGGCGGATGCTCGTCGTGCGGTCGAAGGCGATGAACGCCTCCGCGGCCAGTTCGGTCCAGGTGACCTCGGCCGCGGCCTCGAACGGGTGGCCCGGCGGGAACACGCAGCAGAACCGGTCGGCGGCCACCGGCGTGACGTCGAGGTCGTCGACGGGCTCGCCGGAGACGACCGTGACCGCCAGGTCGACCTCGCCCGCCCGTAGCCGCTCGAGCACCTCGGCCGCGAGTGCGTCCTCTATGGACAGCCGGACGCCGGGGTGGTCGCGCTGGTGGACCGACACGATCGACGGCAGCAGGATCGCCGCCAGCGACGGGAGGGTCGCCACCCGGACCCGGCCGCGCTGCCCGTCGAGGAAGCCGGCGAAGTGCCGCAGGTTCGCGTCGAACGCCGCCACCGTGCTCCGGGCGATCGCGACGAACTCGCGGCCCTCCGCGGTCGGTTCGAGTCTTCGGGTGGTGCGTTCGAAGAGCGCCACGCCGAGCCGGCGCTCCACCTCGAGCACCGTCCTCGACAGCGACGACTGGGCCTGCACCAGCACCTCGGCCGCCGCCGTGAAGCTGCCCGCGTCGTGGACGGCGAGCACCACGCGGAGCTGCTGAACGGTCAGGTCCATGCGCATGACGCATGAATGTATCGGATATTGATGCTTGCTGGGCGGGACGCCGGAACGGGATGGTGAGCGCACTCGAAGGAGGTCAAGGATGCTCGCCGCGAGTGGCTTCGTCACGATCGCCCTGTTCCTGGTCGCCGTGCTGTCCCGCCGGGTCTCGGTGCTCATCGCGCTGACCGCGCTGCCGGTGCTCGTCGCGGTGGCCACCGGGCACGGCGGCGCGCTCGGCACCCTGATCGGCGGCGGCCTGGTCAAGGTCGCGCCGGTCGCGATCATGATCACCTTCGCCGTCCTGTACTTCAGCCTGATGATCGACGCCGGGTTGTTCGACCCCGCCGTCGCGCGGGTGCTGCGGTGGGCGAAGGGCGACCCGCTGAAGATCACCGTCGGCACCGCCGTGCTCACCCTGCTCGTCGCGCTCGACGGCGACGGCGCCTCGACGTTCCTGATCACCGTGTCGGCCCTGCTGCCGATCTACGACCGGCTCGGCATGCGGCGGATCGTGCTCGCGGCCGTCGTCTGCCTCGGCGCCGGCGTGATGAACCTGGTCCCGTGGGGCGGCCCGACCGCCCGGGCCATGGCCGCGCTGCACCTCGGTTCGGGGGACATCTTCGTGCCCGCGATCCCCGCCATGGTCGCGGGCATCCTGTGGGTGCTGCTCGCCGCGTTCCTCATCGGACGATCGGAGCGCAGGCGGCTCGGCGTCGTCGAGCTGGACGACGTCGTGCCCGCGCCGGAACCGCGCACCGGCTGGGCCCGCTTCCGGTTCTGGTTCAACGTCGTGCTGACCCTGGCGCTGGTCGGGGTGCTGCTCGCGCAGCTGTTCCCGCTGGAAGTCGTGTTCGTGGTCGCCTTCGTCGTCGCGGTGATCGTCAACCGGCCGAAGTGGGAGCAGCAGCAGGAGCTGTTCGCCAAGCACGGCAGCAACGTCGTGCTGGTGACCACCATGATCTTCGCCGCGGGCGTGTTCACCGGCATCCTCGGCGGCACCGGCATGATCCAGGCGATGGCGCACTGGCTCGTCGGGATCATCCCGGACGGCGCGGGCGGCGCGCTGCCCGTCCTGGTGGCCGTCACGAGCATGCCGCTGTCGCTCGTGTTCACCCCGGACGCCTACTACTTCGGGGTGCTGCCGGTGCTCGCGGAGACGTCCGCCGCGCTCGGCGGCAGCCCGGCGGAGATCGGGACCGCGGCCATCCTCGGCCAGATGACCACCGGCTTCCCGCTGAGCCCGCTGACCGCGTCCACCTTCATCCTCGTCGGCATGTGCGGCGTCGAGCTCGGCGCGCACCAGCGGTTCGTCTTCAAGTGGGCGTTCGGCACGACGCTGGTGATGACCGTCGTGGCGCTGCTGACCGGCGCCATTTCGTTCTAGGGAGAAACTCGGGTGCGTACCACCAGGATCGGCAGCGGCGCGGGGTTCTCCGGTGACCGGATCGAACCGGCGGAAGACCTGCTCCGCCGGGGGAACCTGGCCGACCTCGTCCTGGAGTGCCTCGGTGAGCGGACGGTCGCCCTCGCCCAGCAGCGCAAGCTGGCCGACCCGGCGCAGGGCTACGAGCGCCGCCTGCCCGCCCGGTTTTCCCGGCTGCTGCCCCTGGCCCGGCGCGCCGGCGTGCGGATCGTGACGAACATGGGTGCCGCCCACCCGCTCGCCGCGGGCCGGATCACCCGGGACCTGCTGGACGCGGCCGGCCTCGGTGGCCGGGTCGCCGTCGTCACCGGCGACGACGTGCTCGACGTCCTCGACCTCGACGCCCCGGCGTGGGAAACCGGGAAACCGCTGCGGGAGCTCGGCGAGATCGTGTCGGCCAACGCCTACCTCGGCGCGGACGCGCTGCTCCCGGCGCTGGCCGCCGACGTGGTGATCACCGGGCGGGTCGCCGACCCGTCGCTGTTCGTCGCCCCGCTCGCGGACCGCTTGGGCTGGGACCTCGGCGACCCGGCCGCGACCGCCGCGGGCACCCTCGCCGGGCACCTCCTGGAGTGCGCGGGCCAGCTCACCGGCGGCTACTTCGCCGACCCCGGCCACCAGGACGTCCCGGACCTGGCCGCGCTCGGGTTCCCGTTCGCCGACGTCGGCTCGGACGGCGTCGCGCGGCTCGGGAAGCTGCCCGGCACCGGCGGGCTGCTGTCCCGCGCGACCGTGCGCGAGCAGCTGCTCTACGAGATCACCGACCCGGCCGCCTACCTGACGCCCGACATCACCCTCGACGTGCGGGACGTCTCGATCGCCGAGACCGGCCCCGACGAGGTGCGCGTGTCAGGGGCCCGCGGCAAGCCCCGGCCGGAGCGGCTGAAGGTGAGCGTCGGCTACCGCGCCGGGTCCAAAGTGGAGGCCGAGATTTCCTATGTCGGCCCCAATGCCGCTCGCCGCGGTGCCCTGGCCGCCGAGGTCGTCACCACCCGGCTGGCCGGCGTGCCGGTGCGGGCCGAGGTGCTCGGCGGCGAGACCGGCTGCCGGCTGCGGGTGGCGGCGATCGGCCACGACCGCGACCTGCTCGACCGCGTCGGCGACGAAGTGGAGTCCTTGTACACCAACGGTCCCGCCGGTGGCGGCGGCGTGCGCGTGCACGTCACCGAGGTGATCGGGATCGCCTCGACGCTCATCCCGCGCGAAGCCGTCCGGCCCGACGTCACCTTCCTGGAGGCTCCCGATGCTGCTGCATGACCTGGCGCACTGCCGCGCGGGGGACAAGGGCGACATCGCGACGCTGTCGGTGTTCCCGCGCGCCGACGAGGACTACCCGCTGCTGGTCCGCGTGCTCACCGCGGCGCGGGTGCGCGCCCACCTCGACGGCCACGTGACCGGCGAGGTCGTCCGCCACGAGCTGCCCGGCCTGTGCGCGCTGCACTTCGTCTGCCACCGGGCCGGCGGCGGCGTCACGACGTCCCTGGACCTGGACACCCACGGCAAGTCGCTCAGCTCGCGCCTGCTCTCCCTGGAGGTCTGACATGAAGTCCTTCGCCTTGGCGTTGGCCCAGGTCGCCGCGCTGGCCACCCCGGCCGCCGCCGAGCCACTCGCCGACCGGTTCTTCGCCTACGACCGCCCCGCGACCTACGGCGTCCACGTCGAACGCACGCGGGTGCCGCTGCGCGACGGCAGTCACCTCGCCTGCGACCTGCACCGCCCGGCCGACGCCGCCGGCCGCCCGGCACCGGGCCGGTTCCCGGCGATCGTTTACGACTTCAACGCCTACGACCAGCTCGAAGCTTTCGGTGCCGCCGCGCGCTCTTATGTGACCCGCGGTTACGTCGCCGCGGTCTGCAACGTCCGCGGGTCCGGCGCGTCACCGGGCCGGCTCGACCCGTTCAGCGCCCAGGAACAGCGCGACAACTACGACCTCGTCGAGTGGTTGGGCACCCGGCCGTGGACGAACGGCTGCGTCGGCCAGGTGGGCGTCAGCTACGGCGGGCACACGGCCCTGCTGGCCGCGGTGAACAAGCCGCCGCACCTGGCCGCGATCATCCCCGTCGACGGGATCAGCGACTGGTACGAGAACACGATCTACCGCGGCGGCATCTATTCCGCCCGCATCCGCGACTGGCAGCGCGCCACCGCGCCGGACACGCTGGTCACCTACCCGCAGCACCCGCTCTACGACGACTTCTGGCGCGAGCGCAGCGTCAAGGACCGCTGGGCCGACCTCGACGTGCCGACGCTCGAGATCGCCGGCTGGTACGACCGCTACCGCGACGGCATGGTCGCGAACTACCAGGCGCGCAAGCGGAACGTGTGGCTGGTCGCGGGTCCGTGGCAGCACGGCATGCCGGCCGGTCAGTACGCCGACATCGGCACCGGCGGGTTCCTCGCGTGGTTCGACCGCTGGCTCGGCGGGCGGCCCGCCCCGCTGCCCGCGAAGAAGATCACGTCGTTCGAGCTGCCGTCCGGCGGCTGGCGCCAGTACGACGACTGGCCGGCGGCCGCGGCCCACCCACGCCGGTTCGCCCTCGCCGGCGACGGCACCCTCGCGGCGGGGCCGGGCACGCCGTTCGCCGGCTCGTTCGAGGTCAACACCGAGCCCGGACCCGGCCGCCCGGACCAGCGGCTCGCGTTCACGACCGGCCCGCTGCGCCACGACCTCGTCCTCGCGGGCGGGATCGAGGCGAGGATCCGCGCCGCGTTCACGGCGACCGACGGCAACCTCGCGGTGATCGTGTCGGACGTCGCGCCGGACGGCACGGCCACACGCATCACGCAGGGCTGGCTGAAGGCGAGCCACCGCCACGGCCACGAACGGCGGGCGGCCGTCGTGCCGGGCGTGGCCTACGACCTGCCAATCCACGTCTGGCCGACCCACTACCGGCTCGGCGCGGGACATCGGCTCCAGGTCACGGTGAGCAGCGACGACTACCCGGAGATCGACTCCGACGCCCCCGCCGGACGCGTCACCGTCACACGGGGGAGCGTCGAGTTCACAACCGGCTGACGCCGAGGTCGCGGACCACGGCGACGAGGGCGTCGACCATCGCGCTCTCGGTGTCGCTGCGCCACACCAGTCCCCAGCGCAGGCCCGGCCAGTCGTGGATCGGCACGTACACGATGTCGGGCCGGGCGTGGTAGCGCGCCACGTGACCGCCGAGGTTGTGGAAGCCTTCGCCGTTGCCGACGTGGGTGAAGATGTCGTCGAGGCTCGCGATGTCGGGCGGGTGGCGGTCGATCGGCCGGCCGCTCTGGGTCTGGAACGGCGTGAACGCGTCGGCCCAGTAGTCGGGGCCGGGCGGGCCCTGCAGGATGCCGCGGTCCCCGAACACCTCCAGCGACACCGACTTCTCGCCGGCCAGCGCGTGGTCCGGCGCCAGGAGCAGCACACTGTGTTCGGTGTAGACGGTCGGGCCGGTCGTCAGATCGGGCTCCTCCACCGGCAGCCAGGCGACGAGCACGTCGATGTCGCCGTTGCGGATCGGGGCGAACGCGTTGACGAAGGGGTTGTGGCGGATGTGCAGGCCCCACTGCGGGTGCCGGGCGCGGAAGGCCTCCCAGTACGGCCGCAGGTCGTGGGCGTTGGCCGGCAGCATGCCGACCCGCAGCACGCCGGTCTTGCCCTCGGCGGCCAGCCGGGCGCGTGCCATGCCCTCCCGCAGGGAGCGGAAGGCGGGCAACAGGTCGGCGCGCAGCTGCACGCCGACCGGCGTCAGCCGCACCGACCGGCTGGTGCGCTCGAACAGCGGGGCGCCGACGCCGCGTTCCTGCTTCTTGATCGCCTGGCTCACCCGGGCCTGTGACACGTGCAGCCGGGCCGCGGTGCGGCCGAAGTGCAGTTCTTCGGCGAGTGTCAGGAATATCTCGATGTCCCGCAGTTCCAACCCGTGTCCCCAGGATCGATAAGTGCCGTGTTATGCCCAAGATGCCAGAATCGCCGTTGTTCCCGAGCCGGTTCGCGGCGAAGCTCGGAGGCATGTCACAGACAGTGAGTTTTTCGGGCCGGCTCCGCGACACGCTGAGCCGGCACGTCGAGGTCGGCACGGTGCCCGGGCTGGTCGCGCTGGTGAGCCGCGGCGACGAGGTGCGGGTCGAGGCGCTGGGGACGTTGCACGAAGGTGGCACCACGCCGATGGGCCGGGACACGATCTTCCGGATGGCGTCGCTGACCAAGCCGGTCACGGCGGCCGCGGTGATGATCCTGGTGGAGGAGTGCCGGCTGCGGCTCGACGACCCGGTCGAGACGTGGCTGCCCGAGCTGGGCGGACGGCAGGTGCTGGCCCGGATCGACGGGCCGCTGGACGACACGGTCCCGGCGGCCCGGTCGATCACCGTGCGCGACCTGCTGACGCTGACCTTCGGCTTCGGCGTGGTGTTCGCGCCGCACCCGATCCTGGAGGCGGCGCTCGCGCTGGGTGTCGTCGGCGACGGCACCGCGAACTGGCCGACGATGGGCCAGGACGAGTGGCTGCGCCGGCTGGGCACGCTCCCGCTGATGTACCAGCCGGGGGAGCGCTGGCAGTACCACGTCGGCTCGGACGTGCTGGGCGTGCTCGTGTCGCGGGTGGCGGCCCGGCCGTTCGGCGAGTTCCTGGCGGAGCGCCTGTTCGGCCCGCTCGGCATGGTGGACACGGGTTTCCACGTGCCCCCGGGCAAGATCCACCGGCTCCCGGCGAGCTACGCCCACGACCCGACGACGGGTGAGCTGACGGTGTGGGACGAGGCGGCGGGCGGCAAGTACAGCCGCCCACCGGCGTTCGAAGCGGGCGGCGACGGGCTGGTGTCCACAGTGGACGACTACCACGCGTTCCTGCGCATGCTGGCGTCCGGCGGCGGGGGCGTGCTGTCCCGCGCGACGGTGGCGTTGATGACGATGGACCACCTGACGCCGGGGCAGAAGGAGGAGAAGGACAGGTACGGAGACCACTTCGGCCGGCACGGCGGGTACGGCTTCGGGATGGCGGTCCGGACGCACCGGCGCGACCTGGCGTCACCGGGCCAGTTCGGCTGGGACGGCGGGCTCGGCACGACCGCGTACGCCGACCCGGCGGAGGACATGGTGGGGATCCTGCTGACCCAGACGGCCATGGATTCCCCGGACACACCCCGCCTGCACCAGGACTTCTGGACGGCGGCTTATCAGTCCCTGGACGCCTGAGCGGGCCCGGCTCGGGCGGGTGGGCGCGCTCGGCCCCGCCCGCCCGGACGCCGGTCGACTCGCTGGGTACGCGCGCCGGCCGCTCGGACTGCCCGCGTGGGCGAGCCGTCCAACCGGCCGGGCAGGTCGCCGCCCTCCCGCATAAGGTGGGCTGGTCGATCATCCGGGCGAGCGGAGGAGTTTCCCATGGAAGGCATCAACCCCGCGGTGCCGCCCAGTGGCACCGGTTGCGCCGACTGCGAGGCCGCCGATCCACAGGGCTGGTGGTTCCACCTGCGCCGGTGCGCCGAATGTGGCCGCATCGGGTGCTGTGACTCCTCGCCCGGCCAGCACGCCAGCCGCCACGCCGCCGCCGCGGGGCACCGGATCGCGCGCAGCTTCGAGCCCGATGAGGAATGGTTCTGGGACTACGGCGAAGAAGTGCTGTACGAATCCGGCCCCGCCCTCGCCGCTCCCGAACACCGGCCGCTCAGCCAAGCTGCGCCCGGGCCCGCCGGACGGGTGCCCGCCGACTGGACCCAGCGGCTGCACCAATAGCCGCTGACCGCGCCCGGAATCTGTGCCCGCGACCCGGTCGGCCCCGAGGCGATGCGGGCGGCCCATGACTCCGGTGACCACCTCCACCCGAGCGACGCCGGGCACCACGCCATGGCCGCCGCCGTCCCGCTCGACCGGCTGTGACCGTCCACTTCGGAGTAGTACCGCGGTACCACCGCCGGTCCCGGATTCCGACGGCGGTACCACGGATCGCGCCGGTCCCGCTCCTAGCGTGGGGACGAGACGGGCCGGGAGGACGGCCCGCGTGACCACACAGGGGACCGGCGATGATCGAGGCACTGCAGCTCACCAAGCGGTACGGGGAAAAGACGGCGGTCGACCACCTGGACTTCACCGTCCGGCCCGGCACCGTCACCGGCTTCCTGGGCCCGAACGGGGCGGGCAAGTCCACCACGATGCGGATGATCATCGGGCTGGACGCGCCGACCGGTGGCACCGTCCGCGTCAACGGCCGGCACTACGCGCGGCACAGCGCCCCGCTGCAGGAGGTCGGGGCGCTGCTGGAGGCCAGGTCCATCCACCCCGGCCGGTCCGCGTTCGACCACCTGCTGGCGCAGGCCCACACGCACGGGATCCCGCGGCGGCGGGTCGACGAAGTCATCGAGCTGGCCGGGCTGCAGTCCGTGGCCAGGAAGCGGGCCGGCGGGTTCTCCCTCGGCATGGGCCAGCGCCTCGGCATCGCCGCGGCGCTGCTCGGCGACCCGGCGACGGTGCTGCTCGACGAGCCGGTCAACGGCCTGGACCCCGAGGGCGTCCTGTGGATCCGCACCCTGCTCGGCGGGCTCGCCGCGGAGGGGCGCACGGTCTTCGTGTCCTCGCACCTGATGTCGGAGATGGCGCTGGTCGCCGAGCACCTCGTCATCGTCGGCCGCGGCCGGCTGCTCGCCGACACCACCGTGGCCGACCTGGTCCGCGAGGCCGGCGGCAGCACGGTGCAGGTCGCCACCGCCGACCCGGCCCGGCTGCGCGGGGTCCTGGCCGGCCCGGGCGTCGAGATCACCGGGCAGGCCGGTTCCGAGCAGCTGCAGGTGACCGGCCTGTCCGCCCGCGCGATCGGGGCGAAGGCCGCCGCGCACGGCATCGCGCTGTCCGAGCTCACCGCCCGGACCGTCTCCCTGGAGCAGGCCTTCATGGACCTGACCAGGGACGCCGTCGAGTACCACGGCACCGGCGTCGAGAGCATCGGGAGGGCGGCATGAGCACCGTCGCCGACCGGCCGGTCTACCGGGTGACCGGGCCGCGGGTGCTGCGCTCGGAGTGGACGAAGCTGTGGTCGCTGCGCTCGACGTGGATCACCTTCGCGCTCGGCCTGGCGTTCCTGATCGCCTTCGGCCTGATCGCCGCGGCGCAGTACACGCCCCAGGCGAGCGCCGGCCCGGGGCTGCAGAGCGAGCTCGCCGGCGCCACCGCCGTCAGCCTGTCGCTGTTCGGCCTGACCTTCGCGCAGCTGGCGCTCGGTGTCCTCGGGGTGCTGGTCACCGCGGGCGAGTACTCCACCGGCATGATCCGCTCGACGCTGGCCGCCGTCCCGCGCCGCCTGCCGGTGCTGTGGGCGAAGTCGGCGGTGTTCGGCGTGGTGGCCCTGGTCCTCGGCGTGGCCGGGGTGTTCGTCACCTTCGTGATCGCCGGCGGCCTGGTGAGCGGCACGCCCGCGGCGCTGACGCTTTCGGACGCCGGCGTGCTGCGCAGCCTGCTCGGCGCGGGCCTCTACCTCGGCCTGGTCGGGGTGATCGGGGCGGCGCTCGGCGCCCTGCTGCGCTCGGTCGCGGGCGGCATCTCGGTGCTGGTCGCGGTCCTGATGCTGATCCCCGGCCTGATGTCGCTGCTGCCGGCGAGCTGGCAGGACCGGATCGGCCCGTACCTGCCGAGCAACGCCGGCCAGTCGATGTACGCGCTGACCCACGACAGCGCGTCCCTGTCGCCCACGGCCGGGCTGCTGGTGTTCCTGGGCTGGACCGCGCTGGTACTGGCCGGAGCCGCCTGGCGGCTGCGGCGGACGGACGCCTGAGGTTTCGTCCACCATGGACAGGTGACCGAGGTGAGCGGCGACGACACCGGCGCCCTGGCCGGGCAGCCACTGGTCGCACGGGCGGTCCGGCTCGGGCGGCGGCTGCGCCGGGTGGACCGCGCCCACCCGTGGCTGCTCGACGCGGCCGTGGTCGCGGTGGTCGGCCTGCTGTTCGGCGTGCCGGAGTTCGCGCACTACGACGACGGCCGTGACCCGCTGCCGATCACTTTTGCGCAGCTGCCGGTCGCCGGCACGCTGGCCCTTCAGGCGGGCCTGGTGCTGCCCCTGCTGTGGCGGCGCCGGGCCCCGTCGGCGGCGTTCGGCGTGATCGCGGCGGTGTTCGTGCTGCAGTGGTCGCTGGGGGTGTTCCTGCGGGCCGACGTGGCCCTGCTCGTGGCGCTCTACAGCGTCACGCTGCACGGCCGCGTCCGGCACCTGCCCTGGGTCGGCCTGGTCACGGCCGGGCTGCTGGTCCCGGTCGCGGTGCGCGTCTCGGCGGTGGTGTCCGTGTGGGGCGCGCTGTTCTTCCTGATCAGCACCGGGATCGCGGCCGTCGCGCTGGGGTTCGCGGTGCGGGTCCGGCGAGCCCAGCTCGCCGGCCTGCGCGAGCGCGCCGCCCGCCTGGAGGTCGAACGCGACCAGCGCAGCAGGCTGGCCACCGCGACCGAACGCACGCGGGTGGCCCGGGAGATGCACGACATCATCGGCCACAACCTGTCGGTCATCATCAGCCTGGCCGACGGCGGCGCGTACGCGGCCGAGGCGTCGCCGGAGCGGAGCCGGGAGGCACTGCGGCTCGTCGGGGAGTCCGGTCGTCAGGCTCTCGGCGAGCTCCGGCGCATGCTGGGTGTCCTGCGCGAGCAGGCCGGCACCCCGGAGCTGCACCCGCAGCCCGGCATCGCGGACATCGCGGCGCTGTGCGCCCGGCTGCGCGCGGCCGGGCCGGAGGTCGTCCACCGCTCGGGCGGGGAGCTGGAGTCCGTGGACCGCGGGGTGCAGCTGATGGCGTACCGGATCGTCCAGGAAGCGCTCACCAACACCCTCAAGCACGCCGGCCCCGGCACCCGCGTCCACGTCACGGTCGCCGTCGAAGGGCCGGGGTTGCGGATTTCCGTCGAGGACAGCGGATCGCCGGGCGGCGGTCGCGGTGCGCCGGGGGAGGGGCACGGGCTGACCGGGATGCGGGAGCGCGCGGCCCTTTACGGTGGCATGCTCTCCGCGGGGCCGGCACCCGGCGGCGGGTGGGCCGTGCGGGCCGTCATCCCGCTCCCGGGAGGCTCGGAGTGATCAGCGTGCTCATCGTCGACGACCAGGCGCTGCAGCGCTTCGGCTTCCGGATGCTGCTGGACGCGACACCCGACACCGAGGTGGTCGGCGAAGCGGCACACGGCGGGGAGGCCGTGCGCCGGACGGCCGAGCTGCGGCCCGACGTCGTCCTGATGGACATCCGGATGCCCGGGATGGACGGCATCGAAGCCACCCGCCGCATCGTCGCCGGCGGCGGGCGCTCGCGAGTCCTGGTGCTGACGACGTTCGACCTCGACGAGTACGCGCACGCGGCGCTGCGGGCGGGCGCGAGCGGGTTTCTCCTGAAGGACGCGCACCCGGAGGAGCTGCTGGCGGGCATCCGCGCGGTCGCCCGGGGCGACGCGGTCGTCGCCCCGGCCCTCACCCGGCGGCTCCTCGACGCCTACGCCCACCACCTGCCGGCCGCGTCCGGCGGCGCTCCGGACGACCCGCGCTGGGCGGCGCTGACCGAGCGCGAGCGGGAGATCCTGGTCGCCATCGGCCAGGGCCGGACCAACGGCGAGATAGCGTCGCGGCTGGTCCTGTCGGAGTCGACGGTCAAGACCCACGTGGGCCGGGTCCTGGCGAAGATCGGCGCCCGCGACCGCATCCAGGCGGTCATCATCGCCTACGACCTCGGCCTGACCCGTGCCAACGACCCCGGAGGTTCCCGTGCTGAGTGACGAAGAGCGCCGAGCGGCGAAGAACGCGTACAAGCAGCGCGCCCGCGACGAGATGTGGGACCGGCTCGGCCTGGACGCCGGACAGCTCGCCGACCTGCTCGACCACCTCGACGAAGACGCCGACGGCTGCGACGGCGAGCTCACCCGGACCCGCGAGTGGGCGCTCGACGCGGGCCTCGGCTGGCCGCCGCTCGAAGAGCGGCTGCGCGAGCTCGGCGGCGGGTGCGACTGCGAGGTGCTCGCGAACCTGGACCCGGCGGCCTGGCTGTGAAACCCGCGCCTCACAGCCGGCGGAACCGGGCCTCCAGCAGGGCGAACACCCCGAACACCGCGATGCCCGCGGCGAGCGCCAGCAGCAGCGCCTGCCCGTAGGGCTGCGCGGCCAGCGTCTTCAACGCCGGGTCCAGGCCGCCGGCCTTCGCGGGGTCGTAGCGGACCGCCGCCAGGACGAGCATCGCGCCCACCGTCGCGTACAGCACCCCCACCGCGCACCAGCCGACCTGGCCGAGCCGGGTGGTCGACAGCCGCAGGGTCCGGGACGCACCGCCGAAGTCGAGGTCGCGGAGGAACTTCTTGCGCGCCCCGCGGTAGGCCAGCCAGGCCGCGATCGCGATGACCAGGACGCCCGCCGCGATCACCGCGACCGCGCCCCACGACCAGCCGAGCACGGTCGCGACCACCGATCCCGCCTTGCCGGACGCACCTGTCGCGGTCTTGCCCGCGCTGTAGGCGACGAGGCCGTAGAGCACCACTTCGACGCCGCTGATCGATCGCCGCACCCAGCGCCGCCGGGGTTCGGCCTGCCGGTGGCCGGTGACGGCCTCGGCGAGCTGCCACAGCGCCAGCACCCCGGTGCCGGCGGCGACCAGCCAGAGCAGCCACGCCCCGCCTTCGGCCGCGACGATCTGCAGCGCGCCCGCCTTGTCGGCCCGCTCGTTGTCGCCGAGCGCCACCTGGACGGCCAGCCATGCGACGATCAGATGCACGGCCGCATAGCAGGTCAGCCCGATCCGGGCAAGCAGGCCGAAAACTCTCAGTTCGGGCATGGGGGTGAGTTTTGCTCACCTCGCCCGCTTTGGCCAGACGCGATCGCAAAGCCGGTGAACAGGGCGCATGGGACGAACCCGCGGTTATGGGAGGTACAAGCTCAACCCCCCTTACGCCGGGCCCGGTGGCTACCGTCGAAGGCATGGACCAGCGAGCCGAGCACGAATCCTTTGTGGACAGAGCGGCCGACGCGGGGCTGTCGCGGCGCACCTTCGTCGTGGCCGGCGCGGTGGCGGCCGCCTCGACGTCGCTGCTGGGCGCCCAGCCCGCCGCGGCCGCCGAGACCGGTATGAGCTCCCGGGTTTCCCTGACCATCAACGGAACGCGGCACACCGTCACGGTCGACAACCGCACGTCGCTGCTGGACCTGCTGCGGGAGCACCTCGGGCTCACCGGCACGAAGAAGGGCTGCGACGCGGGCGCGTGCGGGGCCTGCACCGTGCTGGTGAACGGCCGCCGGGTCAACGGGTGCCTGACGCTCGCGGTGCGGCTGGAGGGCGCCGACGTCACCACGATCGAAGGCCTCGCGCCCGGCGAGGACGACCGCCTGCACCCGCTCCAGCAGGCGTTCATCGACCAGGACGCGTTCCAGTGCGGCTACTGCACCCCGGGGCAGATCATGTCCGGGATCGGCTGCCTCCGCGAAGGCCACACCGGTTCGCGCGAAGAGATCCGCGAATGGATGAGCGGCAACATCTGCCGCTGCGGCTGCTACGTGAAGATCGTCAACGCGATCGAGCAGGCCGGGAAGGGGAGCTGACGTGGAACCCTTCACCTACACCAGGGTCTCCGGCACCCGGGACGCCGTGGCGGCCGGGCAGCGCGGTGGCCGGTACATCGCCGGCGGTACCACCCTGGTCGACCTCATGCGCGAGACCGTCGAACGCCCCACGGCCCTGGTCGACATCACCGGGCTCCCGCTGCGCGACACCACCGTCGCCGCGGACGGCACGCTGCGCATCGGCGCCCTCGTGACCATGGCCGACGCCGCGGCCGACCCGCGGGTCCGCACGGCCTACCCGGTGATCTCGCAGGCACTCGAGCTGAGCGCGTCGGCGCAGCTGCGCAACATGGCCACCCTCGGCGGGAACGTCATGCAGCGCACGCGGTGCGCCTACTTCCGCGATGTCACGGCCGCCTGCAACAAGCGCACCCCGGGAGCCGGCTGCGCGGCGCTGCACGGCGTCAACCGCGCCCACGCCATCCTCGGCACCTCCGAGCACTGCGTGGCCACCCATCCCTCCGACGTGGCCGTGGCGTTCGCGGCGCTCGAAGCAGGAGTCCGGCTCCTCGGCCCGGACGGCGAACGCACCGTGGCGTTCCGGGACTTCCTGCTCCCGCCGGGCACGACCCCGCAGCGGGAACAGGCGATCCACCCCGGCGAGCTGATCACCGCCGTGGAGATCCCGGCGCACCCGCGGCCGCTGCGCTCGGGCTACCTCAAGGTCCGCGACCGCCAGTCCTACGAGTTCGCGCTGACCTCGGCCGCGGTCGCCCTGCATGTCGAGGGCGGGGTCGTCCGCGCGGCCAAGGTCGCGGCCGGCGGCGTGGGCACCGTGCCGTGGAAGCTCACGGCCGTCGAGCAGTACCTGACCGGCAAGCCGCCGTCCCCGCGGCTGTGGCGCGACGCCGCCGCCCGCGCGGCCGGCGGCGCGCGTCCCCTGGAACACAACGGCTTCAAGGTCGAGCTGCTCGAGCGGACCGTGGAACGCCAGCTCCGGATCGTGGGAGGCACCCGATGAGCCTGCAACCCCGGCGGGCGGTCGGCACGCCCGCGTCCCGAGTGGACGGACGGCGGAAGGTGACCGGACGCGCCACCTACGCCGCCGAGCACGTCGTCGACGGCGCGGTCCACGCCGTGGTCGTCGACGCCGGTGTGGGCGCGGGCCGCATCACCGCGATCGACACCCGCGCGGCGCTGGCCCACCCCGGCGTCCTGGCCGTGATCAGCCACCTCAACGCACCCCGGCTCGCCTACCGCGACGTCCCGGCGTCCATCGACCCCGAAGGCACCCGGCTGCGGGTCTTCCAGGACGACCGGGTCCGGTTCTTCGGGCAGCCCGTCGCCGTCGTCGTCGCGTCCACTTTGGAGTCCGCGCAGCACGCGGCGCGGCTGGTGGAGGTCGGCTACGACGCCCGGCCGCCGGTCACCGACCTGGGCTCGGCTCCCGCCGGCGAGCCCGGCACCTACGCGCGCGGCGACGCCGATGCGGCGTTCGACGGCGCCGCGGTCAAGCTGGACCTGACCTACGACCTCGCGCGCAACCACCACAACCCGATGGAACCGCACGCGACCATCGCCCGCTGGGCCGGCGACACGTTGACGATCTGGGACAAGACCCAGTGGATCGGCGGCACCCAGCGCGAGATCGCGGCGGTGTTCGGCATCCCGGACACCGCCGTGCGGGTGATCTCGCCGTTCGTCGGCGGCGGGTTCGGCAGCGGCCTGCGCGGCTGGCCGCACGTCACCATCGCGGCGCTGGCCGCCCGGCAGACGGGACGGCCGGTCAAGCTCGTGCTGAGCAGGCGGCAGCTGTACTTCGGCACCGGCTTCCGGCCCCGCTACCGCTACCGCCTGCGGGTCGGCGCGGACCGGCGCGGCCGGCTGAGCGCGATGATCCACGACATCGACCACGAGACGTCGTCCTACGAGAACTTCGTCGAAGCCGCCATGCTCCCCGGGCAGATGCTCTACAGCATGCCGAACGTCCGGCAGGCCTACCGGACGGTGCCGCTCGACGTGAACACGCCGATCTGGATGCGCGGGCCGGGCTACGCGAGCGCGGCGTTCGCGCTCGAATGCGCGATCGACGAGCTCGCCCAGACGCTGCGGCTGGACCCGATCGAGCTGCGGCAGCGCAACGAACCGGCGAACGACGAGTCCACCGGGCAGCCGTTCTCCACCCGGCGGCTGCGGGAGTGCTACACCGTCGGCGCCCGCGAGTTCGGCTGGCACCACCGCAACCCCGCGCCGGGGACCACCCGCGACGGCGACTGGCTGATCGGCACCGGGATGGCCACCGCCCTCTACGACACCGCCCGCGCCACGGCGCAGGCGTACGCCCGGATCGACGCGAACGGCCGCGCCCTGGTCCAGTCGGCGACCAGCGACATGGGCCCCGGCACGTACACGTCGATGACCCAGGTCGCCGCCGACGCCCTCGGCCTGGCCATGGCCGAGGTGGAGTTCCAGCTCGGTGACTCGCTGATGCCGCCCACGCCGCCGCACGGCGCGTCCATGACGATGGCCAGCGTCGGCTCGGCGGTGCTGGCCGGCTGCGACAAGGTCCGCGAGCAGGCCGTCACGTTGGCCGTCCACGACCCGAGGTCACCGTTGCACGGCGCCGATCCGCGGGACGTGGTCGTCCGCAATGGACGGTTGGCCGTGAAGAACGACCCGCGCCGCGGGGAGACCTACCGGCAGCTGCTGACCCGCAACAACCGGCCCCACCTGGAGGCCCTCGGCGCGTTCACGCCGGCGGAGGAGCACCGGGCGTCGATGTACGCCTACGGCGCGGTGTTCGCCGAAGTCGCCGTCGACGCGCGGCTCGGCCTGGTCCGGGTCCGGCGCATGCTCGGGGTCTACGACGCGGGCCGGATCGTCAGCCCGAAGCTCGCCGACAGCCAGGCGCTCGGCGGCATGGTCGGCGGGATCGGCCAGGCGTTGCTCGAGCACACCGTCACCGACCATCGAG
This sequence comes from Amycolatopsis sp. MtRt-6, assembly GCF_017308975.1. GTDB lineage: Bacteria > Actinomycetota > Actinomycetes > Mycobacteriales > Pseudonocardiaceae > Amycolatopsis. The sequence continues at coordinate 143,771 of NZ_JADWPD010000009.1, forward strand.
ACGGCCGCGTCGTCAACGCCAACCTCGCCGACTACCTCGTGCCGGTCAACGCGGACATCCCCGACCTCCGCGCGATCTACCTGGACGGCGACGACCCGCAGGCCAACCCGATCGGCGTCAAGGGCCTCGGCGAGGTCGTCCTGGTCGGGGTGGCGCCGGCCGTGGCCAACGCGGTGTCCCACGCCACCGGCCGCCGGATCCGGAGCTTCCCGATCACGGCGGAGGCCCTGCTGTGACGGGCGTGGCCGGCCACCGGGAGCTACGGTGAGCGGCATGGAACAGCGGGCCGAGATCCGGGACTTCCTGGCGAGCCGCCGAGCGAGGCTGACGCCGGCCCAGGTCGGCCTGCCGACCAGCGGCCGCCGCCGCGTCCCGGGCCTGCGGCGCGAGGAGGTCGCGGTGCTGGCCGGCGTCAGCACGGAGTGGTACATCCGGCTGGAGAAGGGCCATATCAGCGGCGTGTCCGAGGACGTCCTCGAGGCGGTGGCCCGGGCACTGAAGCTGGACGAGGACGAGCGGACGTACTTGTTCGACCTGGCCAGGGCGGCCCGGCCAAGCCGCCGAACGCAGTCCCGCCGCAAGGACGTCCAGGTCCCGCCCAGGATCCAGTGGATGCTGGACTCGATGACGCTGTCGTGCGCCTTCGTCCGCAACGGCCGCCAGGACGTGGTGGCGAGCAACGCGCTGGCCTGGGCCATGCAGTCGCCGATATTGGAGAGCGAAACAGCCGCCGGCCGCGCCCACCCCAACATCGCCCGCTACATCTTCCTGGACCCGGGCGCCCAGACGTACTTCGTCGACTGGGACTCGGCGGCGGCGATCACCACGGCGTTGTTGCGAGCCGAAGCGGCCCGGGAGCCGCACGACCGCGCCCTGCGCGCCCTGATCGGCGAGCTGTCGACACTCAGCCCGGAGTTCCGCACCCAGTGGGCGGCCCACGACGTCCGCATCCGCCACGACGGGGCGAAGCGCCTGCGCCACCCGGAGGTGGGGGACCTGGATCTGACGTACCAGACGCTGGACCTGCCGATCGCCCACCGGGCCGTGCACGAGCTGACGATCTACACGGCCGAGCCGGGGACGGACTCGGAGGACCGGCTCAAGCTCTTGGCGAGCCTGGCGGCTTCCGAGTCCCAGACTGCCGACTAGGGCTGGGGTGGCAGTGCCGATTTCTCACGCTTCGGTTGTCCTGCCGTGGTTTTCGGTGTTCTCGGGTGCGGACAGCGGCTTTACCTTTTGTTCCCACCGCATCGAGTGATGACCCTGTGTTCGATCGCCGGTAACTTGGAGACATGACCAACGACGCGACCCAGTCCCCCGAGGCGGTGGCTCTCGCCGACCGCCTCGGCGAACTGGTCGCGCGCATGCGGTCCGCTGAAGCGGAACTTGGTGCGGTGCTGGTGGAAATCGAGCAGCGGGGTGTGATGGAGCTGTTCGGCTACCGCTCCGCCGCCCGCCTGCTGGAGCACCTCGCCGATATGCCGAAGCCGGCTACGGAACGGCTGATCAAACGCGCCCGCCTGCTCAACCCCGGCCGCAACCTCGACGGCAGCCCCATCCCCGCACTCGCGCCCGCCACCGGTGTTGCGGCCCGCGCGGGACGGTTGAGCAACCCGATGATCGACGTGATCACCTCGGTCCTGAGCCAGGTCCCGCCCGAGCACTGCGTGAGCGCCGAGACCAACCTGCTGGCTTTCGCCGAGGAGGCCGGGCACAAACAGGTCGCCACCCTCGGTGCCCGCATCCTCGCCCCCGACGGCCCCGCACCCGACGACACCGAACCCGTGGTTCCCACCCGGGAACTGTTCCTGCGCCGCAAAAGAACCGGGATCTGGGAACTGAGCGGCCGGTTCGATGATGAGACCGGCACCCGCGCCCACGCATTGCTGGATGCTTTGGCCGAACGCCGCACCGGCGACGAGGGTCCCGACTTCCGCACCGCCCCGCAGCGCTACGGCGATGCCTTCTCCGATGCCGTTGACCTCGCCCTGAATTCTCCGGAGTTGCCGATGCAGGCCGGGGAACGAGCCCACGTCATGGTCGCGGTGTCGTTGGAGGATCTGAAGTCCGGTGTCGGCAAGGCCACCCTCGGCGACACCGGCACCATGTCGGCCGCCGAAGCCCGGGTGCATGCGTGCGACGCCATGATCATCCCCGCCGTCCTCGGCGACAAAAGCGAACCGCTGAACCTCGGCCGACTCCGCCGGTTGATCTCCGCCGGACTCCGCCGCGCCCTGTTCCTCCGGGACCGGGGCTGCGCGTTCCCGGGCTGTCATCGGCCACCCCGGCACTGTCAAGGCCACCATGTTCGTCACTGGGCAGACGGTGGCCCCACCGATCTCACCAACCTGGTGCTGATGTGCGCCCACCACCACCGGCTATTGCACCGCTCAGGGTGGGAAGTCCGCATCGCCGCCGACGGCCTCCCCGAATTCCTCCCACCGGTATTCATCGACCGGCGCCGCAAACCCAGGCGCAACAACCTGCACGAACCACTGCCATTCGCAGCCTGAACACGGGAAAGGCCCGCAGCCCAACGGCTACGGGCCTACACCCATGAGCGCACCACAGCCCACCTGTTGATCGCGGCGGAAACCGCCTGACAAAATGAAAGGCCCTTTCGGTCGTGACGATCAGCGCTCCGGAATCTCCGCCTCCTGGAAGGCTTCACGCACCAGCTTCGGCAGTTCTACCCGCACCGCTGCTTGTAGTCCTCGTAAACCCAGAACATGTAACCACCAACCTGCGCCCGGTCGCCCAGCTGCGCCCAGCGCTTCCGGCGCTTCTCCGCCTGCCACTTCCCGCTGCCCTCGACCTCCGGGCTGTCGTGCGTCCCCGGCACCGACCATGTCCCGTTCTCCGTGATCAGGATCGGCTTGCCCAGGTACGCCGCGGCGACCGCGTCGAACGCCGGGTCGTTGGTGGTGCTGGACGCCCACGTCACCGGGCGGCGCCGCGGGTCCACCGCGCCCACCGCCGCCTTCGTTTCCGCCGGCCACGCGCGGTACGTCTCCTTGTCCACTTCGGACTGCATTCCGCAGTGCCCACATCACCACCGACGGGTGGGGTCGGCGACCCCTCCTGCACGCGGTTGAGCCACATGTTGCCGCAGTCGTCCAGCACCAGCATGCCGTGCCGGTCGACGCCGATCGCGGCCATCCCGCCCAGCTCGGTGTCGTACTCGGCCGGTGTCATCGACGCGCCGTGCGCGGCCCGGCGCCTGCTCCATCAGTAGGGCGCGTCGCCGCCGAGCGAGCGTTCGTGCGGGTCGGGGTAGGAGTCGTCGGAGATGACGTCCTGGTGGCCTCGGCCCGGCGGCGGACGGTAACTTCGAGTCATGGTCATCCGAGCGGTGGTGTTCGACATCGGCGGGGTTCTGGAGATCACCGGGCCCATGGATTTCACGCGGACGTGGGAGACCAAGCTGGGCCTCGCCCCGGACGAAATCCGGAGCAGGCTCGCCGACATGTGGGCGGCCGGCGCCATCGGCGGGGTGACGGAGGCCGCCCTGCGCGAAGCCACCGCCGAGCGGCTCGGCATCGCCACCGCCGAGGTCGACCTGATGATGGCCGACTTCTGGACGCAGTACCTCGGGGTCGCCAACACCGAGCTGATCGGTTACGTCCGCGGGCTGCGGCCGCGATTCCGGACGGGCATCCTCAGCAACAGCTTCGTCGGCGCCCGGGAACGTGAGCAGGCGGCCTACGGCCTCGAGTCGCTGGTCGACGACCTCGTGTATTCGCACGAGGTCGGGATCAGCAAGCCGGAGGCCCGCATCTACGAGCTGACTTGCGGACGTCACGGGGTAGCGCCCGGCGAACTGGTCTTCGTCGACGACCTGGAGGTCAACGTCGCCGCCGCCCGGTCGCTGGGCATCCACGCGGTGCACTACCGGGACAACACCCAGGCGATCGCCGGCATCGAGGAGATCATCGCCGCGGAAGAAGGCGGCCTGCGCCCGGGAGACATCGCGGCCAGGCCGGTGACAAGCGAGGGCGGTCAGTCCTCGGTGGCCGGGTGAGCGCCGCGATTGCGGGCCAGCACGTCGAGGTAATGCGGGTTGTAGGTCAGGCTGAGCACATTCCCGAACGGATCGACCACCGAGGCACTGACGAACCCGCCCTCGAAAGTCGTCTTCGGCTCGTGTTCGACGGCCCCCATGTCCGCGAGCCGCTTCAGTGCGGCGTCGATGTCGTCGACGTGCCAAGCCACGGCCACCCCGCCCGGCCGGTCGGGGGAGGCCGGGGCGTAGCGGCGGTCGAGGATGCCGAGCTCGTGCTCGTAGTCACCTACGCGGAACTCGACGTAGGCGGGGTTCTCGGCGTCCGGGCGCAGGAAATACGGCTCGATGCCGAGCAGGTCCGCGTACCACCTGGCGGCGGCCCGGACGTCGTCTGCGACATAGCCGGCGGTGGCGAGTCCGCGCAACATGGAAACTCCTCTTCCCCGGGGACAACGTGACGACGACGCTATCGGCGGTATAGGTCACTTTCCGTCCTCCAAGCGGACGGCGGCCAGGCTGATTCCGGGAATCAGGCGCCGCCGAACTCCGAGAGCCGCCGCCGGCTGCGTTCGGCCTCCGTGGTGCGGTGCTGGGTCGAGTAGAGCTCGGCCGCCCGCGTCCACGCGGCGCGGGCCTCCTCGTGCTCGCCCAGTGCGACGTGGACTTCGCCGAGCTGCTCGAGCGTGGTGGCTTCGGCGTTACCAAACAATGTGAATCCGGAGCGAGGAGAACAGCGATGACGACGAAACGCCTTGTCGCACTGGCCGTTGCGGCCTTCGCGAGCCTGACGCTGACGACCGTCGCCGCGGCCCCGGCCCAGGCGGACGAGGTGTCGAGCTGCAAGAGCGGCCAGAACCGGACCATCGCCCTGCCGGGCAAGACCGACGTCGTGGTCTGGTCCGACGTCTGCACCCGCCGCGACCTCACGCACATCAAGCCCTACGGCGACATCACGTGGGAGTACGCCGGGCCGCCGCTGGGCGCCGTGGTGCGCAAGTTCCACCACTTCGAACAGGAGATCCGGCTGGAGCGCCGGTCGTGCTCGTCGTGCGGCGACACCGTGGTCCAGCGGTACACCAGGGACCTGACGGCGTTCATGAACCGGGAGTACGAACCGGGAAGCTGGAGCGGCTACACCGGCAACTGGGCGACCATGGCCACCGGCTACTTCTATTCGGCGGACGTGACGATCCGGTACGACATCCAGGACGACGGCGCGGGCCAGATCAGCTGGAACCTGACCGGATCGCCGCTCATCTGACCTGCTGAGAAGCTCGCCACGATGTCTTGACGCAGCCAGGTATGGGAGCGCGGTCGCGACTTCCACCGCAGCCACGGTGATGGCGAGGCCTGCGGTGGCGAGGTAACCCGTCACCTCCGTCGTCGCGGTCCGGGGCGTGGAAACAACTTTTCGGACCCACCGGGCGAGGCCGGCGCCGGAATCGGTCAGCGCGGCGGTCCGTCCACGACGGGTGCCAGGTGGGTGCGGTAGGTGGCGGCATCGGGTTCGGTGTGGGCGCGGTCCGACTGGATGCCGCCGGATTTCGGAACCAGGATCGACGGCGGGCACTCCGCCGGGACGTGATCGGGTCCCGGGCCGTCGATCCGGAAAGACCCGACGTGGCGGGCCGTCTGTGCCTCGTAGACCTCCACCAGGTACCGCCCCTGGTAGGTCGCCCGGTGGTAGTCGCCCTGGTAGTCACAGCCCTTGATCGCCGGGCCCTCCCCGATCAGGACCGCGCAGCCGACGAGCTGGACCGTGGCCACCTCCGTGTCGGGGACCGGTTCGTAGTGGCTGAAGCCCGCGGTGTCGAACACGACCGCCGGGTGCGGGGCGGCGCCCTCGTAGGCCGCGGTCCGGCCGAACGAACGGCCGCCCTCGCACATCCGTGCCAGCTGGGCGACCTTGAGCGGGCGCTCGCCCAGCAGGACGTGGGCCGCGATCGGGACGGCGGCGAACCAGGTCGCGGCGGCCGTCGCGAGCACCGTGACGGTCAGGCCGGTGATCCGGCGGCGGGTCCAGGTGCCGACCGCGGCGCGCCGCTCGATCGCCGCCCGCAGGTCACCCGCGCAGCACACGCCGTGCGCCGGGACGTCACGCGCTTCGGCCCAGGTGGCGGTCCGCACCGAGCCGCGCTGCCAGGTGACCAGGCCGCCGTGCGCGACGCCGACCCAGCGGCGGCCGCCGGAGACCGGGCCGACGTGGCCGACGAGGTAGGTGAGTCCCGCGAGCGCGGACCACAGCAGCAGCGGCCACTGCCAGGTCGTGACGGCTTCGGACAGCATGATGAGCGTCGCGATCCCGGCGGGGACGCTGCCGATGGCGACCACGACGCCCAGCCCGGTCACCACGGCGCCCCCGCCGTGCCCGCGGTGGATCCGGACGAGCTCGCCCAAGCCGGCGGACCGCGCCGCTTCGGCGAGCTTCCGGCGTCGCTGTCGTGGTTCCATCCCCGCCCCCTCGCCTCATGATCGTAGGCGACGGGACCGGAACCGCGGCGGTCAGCGGGTCAAGGTGACCCGCCAGGCGGGGTGATCCGTCCCCGGGATCGACGTCCTGCCGGAACTCGCGAACCCGAACGCGCCACCGGCGATGATGTGCTGGACGCTGCCGTCGCCCTTGCGGAACGAGCCGGCCGGGACGCAGGCCTGCGCACTCGGGTCGCCCGGGTACCGCAGGTTGAGGTCCCCGCCGAACACGGTCGCGGGTCCGTACTTCGTCAGCAGTGCCTTCAGCTCCGCGCACTGCCGTTCGACCGCGGGCAGCTTCGTGGACAAGTGGGTGGTGCAGGCGTTGACCGTGCCGAACTTCGCGCACAGATAGGCCCGCTGCTCGCGCCCGCCGTCCTGCGCCGCGTAGTAGCCGCCTTCACGCGCCTGCAGCCCGCCGACGTCCTGCCTGACCAGCACCGCGATGCTGTATTCGCCCCGGCCGCCGGTGCACGGCAGCGGTTCGGTCCGCCCGTCCTGCAGCTTCCCGACCGCCTGCCGGACCAGCGTGTACACCCGGCCCGACTGCGCCTGCACGTCGTCGGCCAGCTTTGCCGTCTCGGCGGAACAGACCTCGTTCAAGGTCACGACGGCCGGGTTCGCCGCGACGATCGTGCTCGCCGCCTTCGCCATCGGGTTCGTCCCGCCCTGGTCGAAGCAGCCGGCCACGCCGCTGCGGCAGAGGTTCAGCTGCAGCACGGTGAAGTCCGCCGCCGCGGCGGCGGCCGGCGCGCTCGTGCCCAGGAGGAGGGCGGCCACCGCGAGTACCGATTTCATGCCAGGCTTCCTTCCGGTTCGGATCCGAGGGGCGATTCGGCGGACAGCAGGGCCACGCCGAGACGGGTGAGCCGGTGCACGATGGCGCTTCCCTGCCGTTCGCTGGTGACGAGCCCGGCCGCGCGCAGCACGGCCGCCTGCTTGCTGGCCGTGCCGATCGAGGTGCCGAGGCAGGCGGCCAGCTTGCTGGTCGTGCGGGGAACGCGGAGCACGCCGAGGCTTTCGGCCCGGGTTCGCCCGAGCAGCGCGACGAGCCCCGCCGATCCGTCGCCCGGCCGGGCGACGATGTCCCGCGCGGGGTAGATCAGGACCGGTGGCAGCTCCGGGTCGATGAGCGTCACCGGTCTGCCCGCGCAGAAGTAGCTCGGCACGAGTGTCAGTCCTCTTCCCGCGAGCCGCACGGTTCGCGAGGCCGGGTACGCGACGTCGAGCAGTTCGCCGTCCCAGCGGCGGACGCCGGGGATGCCCTTCAGCAGCGCCCCCACCCCGTCCCTGCCCAGCACGCCGACCCGGGCCGCCCGGTCGGCGCCGACGGTGTCGCGCACGTGGTGCAGGCACGGCGAGATCAGCAGGTCGTAGGCGGCACGGAGGGCACCGACGACCGTGTGGAGCTGCTCGCGATCGCCCGCCGCGAGCCGGCGCACCCAGTCCGGCGCGGTCGTGGTGAACACCTTCTTCAGATCGGTCAGCAACCGCGGGCGCGGGGTACAGGCGACCTCCTCGCAGCCGCTTTCGACGTCGGTGGCCCGGCCCGGCGGGGTGAGGAAGTCCGGGAAGCCGCCCCGTGCCGGGACCAGCGTGAACAAGGTCTTCAGCACCCGGGCTTCTGGGCGCGCGGCGAGCCTGGCGCGGTACCCCCACGCCGCGTGGCGCGCCGAAACCGGGTTCTCCCGCAGCCGGTGCAGGCTCAGCACGAGCTCCCACATCGGATCCGGTGCGGCCGCCACCCGGACCCGCAGCAGATCGTCGCGGTCGAAAACCATGCGCAAAGTCACGTCACGTCCCCCTCTGGACGGCAGCCGCCTCCCCGGCGCAACCCAAACCTGTCCGGGCCGATCCGGGCAAGCAGCGCCGCCGGATCCGGGACGCTGAGACGAGATCACGGCGCTGACCAGCGGGAACGCGGCCGCGTGGGATGTCCGGGAGCTGCGTCCGGTGTCCTGGGGCAGCCGATGTTTTCCCCCGGCGGAAAAGGGATGGTCCGGCCCGCAGTGCGTCCGCGACCTTTGTGGACGTCGCGAAGGGAACGCGGCGAGTGACTGACGAGGGAGGAAACAGCATGGGTACCAGGATGCGAACGGCGGCGGGGATCGTCGGCGTGCTGGGGGCGCTGGCGCTGGGCTTTCCGGGCACCGCGAGCGCGGCGGCTCCGGGCGGGAAGATCTGGGTGAGCAGCTACAACGCCAACAGCGCCAAGGGCTACGCGGAGGACACCGCGTCCGATGGCTACTGCGTTCAGGCGAGGCTCACCTGGTTCGGGTCCGGCGGCAAGCAGGACACCGACTGGTCGGAGCAGGCCTGCCCGAAGGGGGAGAAGGCGCACTTCGAGAAGGCACCGGGAGACGGGACGCACTGGAAGGCGACCAGGCTCACCGTCGAAAAGTGCTTCATCAAGGACGGCAGCAGTGACTGCACGAAGGTGTTCGACGAGTCCCTCGGCTGAGCTTCGCCCCTTGCGCCCCGTGAGATCATCGGGGCGGAAGGGGAGGCACGGTTGGGGGAAGACGCCCGAGCCCTGGCGGAGCTGCTCGAGGAGCTGAAACGCCGTAGTGGCTACAGCTACGAACGGATCGGCGTCAAGACCCATCTGAGCCGCTCGACGGTGCACCGCTATTGCCGGGGCAGCAGCCTTCCGGCGGCTTTCGGGCCGCTGGAACGCATCGCGACCGTCTGCGGCGCTGATCGCGGCGAGCTGTCGAAGCTCTACCGGTTGTGGGAACGCGCGGACGTGGCACGCGACAACGCGGCCACGTCCGCGCCGTTCGCACCCGAGCCGGTCCCGGCTCCGGAGCCGGTCTCCCCTCCGCTTCCGGAGCCGGGTCCCGGCCCGGCCCCGGTCCCCGTCGCCCGGGGGCGGAAACGGCGGTGGTCACTGCTGGCCGCCACGCTGGCCCTGGTCACGCTGGTCGGCGCGAGCTCGTTGCCCACGGTGACCGCCGAACCGCCGCCGGCGAGGCGGATCCTGGCTCCGATGTGGACCCTCCGGCCCCAGCCGGTGGCGCGGGAACTGCTGGGGGTGACGGTGAGCAGCGCGACCGGCATGATGCCGGCGTTCGGCGTCGGCTCGGTCCGGTTGTGGGATTCGCGGACGCGCTGGCAGAACATCGAGCCGGCGCGGGAGCGGTTCGACTGGTCGACCCTCGACGGGCTGGTCGAAGGGGCGCGCAAGGCGGGCTTCCCGGTGCTGTTCGTCTTCGGCGGAACACCGCGCTGGGCCAGTCCGAGCGCTCCGCCGACGGCCTACCCGGACGGCTCGAGGGCCGCGCCCCCCGACGACCTGGCGGACTGGGATCGCTTCGTCGGGAAGGTGGTCGAGCGCTACCGCGGTCGCATCGAGGCGTACGAACTGTGGGACATGGCCAACCACCCGAAGTTCTTCACCGGCCCGGTCGAGCGGCTGGTGGAGATGACCCGGCGGGCGAGCCGGATCATCAGAGCGGCGGATCCGGAAGCGACGGTCGTGTGCCCGTCGATGGGACAGCTCGCCGAGCCCGCCTCCCGCAGGGTGCTCGAACGCTTCGGCGAGCTCGGAGGTTACGAGAGCTGTGACGCGGCGGCGGTCAAGCTGCACGCCCGGCGCGCGGCCGACCCACCCGAGACCATGCTCGCCATGGCCGACGAGCTCGAGCAGATCTTCCACCGGACAGGCGGGCACGCCAACCTGTGGAGCACCGGAACGGACTTCGAGACGCCGTACCAGCCCCCGGTCGACCCGGACACCGCGGCCGACCACGCGGCCCGTTTCTACCTGACCGGTCTGTACGCCCGCTACCAGCGCATGTACTTCTACAGCTGGGGCAGCGCACGCGTGCCGATAGTCCTGCAACCAGCTGGCGGCCCACCCACAAAGGCGGCGGCGTACGTCGAACGGCTCGGCCAGTGGCTGGCCGGCGCCCGGATCACCTCCTGCCGCAAGGGAGCACAGGCCGGTTTGCCGGAGAACCTCTGGCAGTGCGATTTCGAACGGAACGGCGAGCGGTTCCGGATCTGCTGGACCCACGAAGGCACGGCCCGCCTGCCGGCATCGGGCCCAGCCGAGCGCCTGGACGGCACCCGCGTCGAAACCGGCGAGATCACCGGAACCCCGGCACTGCTGCGAGCGGCAAGCAGCTGACGGCTCACGCCCGGCGCCGCCACAGCGCGCCGACAAGCACCACAGCCACCAACCCGGCGCCGACGACGGCCGGCGCAACGATCACCGAGATCGTCGAGCCGGACAGGGAAGGCGGGTCACAGCTGCTCAGGCCACATCCGTCCGACGTTCTGTTCGTCAGCGGATCTCACACGTGCAGTGGCTGCGAGGACATCGACGCGGTGGGTGGCCGGCTTCCCGCGGCGACGGGGAGCTGCCACGGGCGATCGCCGGTGCTGCCCAGCAGGACGTCGCGGTGGGTGGCGGCGAGCGCGGCGCCGGGTTCGACACCCAGTTCGCGGACGATGATCGTGCGGGCCCGGCGGTAGGCGGCGAGCGCCTCGCCGCGCTGACCGGATTCGGCCAGTGCGCGGACCAGGCGGGCCCAGATCTGTTCCCGCAACGGGTCTTCGTCGAGCAGGTCGTGCAGCAGCGGCAGCGCGTCGAGGTGGCGGCCGAGTGCGTGGTGGGCGTCGGCCAGGTCCGCGCGCAGCTGGGCGTGGAGGCGTTGCAGCCGGGCGGTTTCAGTGCGGGCGGCCGGGGTCCGGAGTTCGTCGAACGGCGTGCCGCGCCACAGGCGCAGTGCCGGCGTGAGCAGTTCTGCTGCGCGCTCGGGGGTTCCGGCGCGCAGTGCCCGGCGGGCCCGGTCCCCGTCGTGTTCGACGCGGTCGGCGTCGACCTGGCCGTGGTCGACGACGACGCGGTAGCCGCCGGGCCTGCTCTCGATGCGTGCTCCGCTCGCCGCGGGGGCCAGGGTGGCGCGCAGCCCGCAGACGTAGGACTTGAGGTTTCCCCGTGCCGAGGCGGGTGGGGTCCGATCCGGCCAGGCGGCGTCGATCAGCCGGTCCACGCCGACCCACTTGCCGCGCTCGAGCAGCAATGCGGCGAGCACGGCGGTCGGCTTGCCCGGCTTGATCGCGAGTTCCCGCCCTCCGGGCGCGTGGGCTTCGAGCGGCCCGAGGATGTGGAACAACATCCGGCGTCCCCCTGTGCGTGTGTTCTGCGGTGCGCAGAACGAGCATGCCGGGACCGGCCTGAGGATTCCGTGACAGTGGCTTTCCGCCGGGTGGGCGTCGCCGGTGAATCGGCGCTGAACCGTCGCTGAACCGGCCCCGTGCAGTGTTGCCCGGGGCGAAAGGGGAGTGACTGGCATGGCGTCGGACAAGGGTGTCGATGTGCCGCGTGTCGTGGGTCAGGTGACCGGCGGGGCGGCGTTGGCGGTGTTCTTCGGGCTGGCGACAGCGGCGACGGCGAACGCGAAGGACGTCCACGGATTGGCGCCACAGCGTGCGGTGCTGCACCCCTCCTGTCTCGAGGGCAAGGGCGGTTGCTCCCCCGGCGGCCGCGAGGCGGCGGCGCGGAAGAAGATGTCGGACCGGGCAGTCGAAGCCGAGTCGTTGTCGAAATTCAAGGCGGAGCCGGCGGAGAAGAAGCCCACATCGGCGGAGAAGAAACCCGCCTCGCGCAAGAAGCCGAGCGGCAGCAGCGCGAAACCGGAAAGCAAGCACGAAGACAAGAACGACGATCGGCGGAAAGACAAGGACGGCAGGGACGAGGAGAAGCACGAGGACAAGAACAGGGACAAGGACAGGGATAAGGACAGGGATAAGGACAAGGACAAGGACAGGCATAAGGACGAGGACGAGGACGAAGACGGCGGCAAGAAGGACGATCGGCGGAAGGATTCCGGCAAGCGCGACGACGAGGACGACCACCGCGACGAGCCGGTGAAGCGGACCAGTCGCGCGAGAACCGCGCAGGCACTTCCGGCCACCTCGGTTCCGCGGTACCCCGCTTCCCGCTCCGGGAAGTCCTCGGCGAGCGCGAGAACCGTTCCCGTCGGCTGGTCACCCGGAAGTGATGAGGAAGTCCGCGATGCGGTGAGCCGGGCGCTGGCGTCGCTGGCCGATTCCGTGGCGCGCAACCCCGAGGCGGCGGCGGGTGTGGCGCTGGGCAGCGGCATGATGGCCACCGGGGGATCGGCGGCGCTCGTGGGCGGGGGCCTGACGGCGACCGGTCCGGGTGCGGTCGCCGGGGTGCCGATGACGCTCGGCGGCGGCACGGTGGCCGGCGTCGGCGCGGCCATCGCCGGGATCGGCGGTCTGCAGATCGCCTTGGACGCGCTGGGGCACTACGACGCCGGAACGCCGGTCGTGCCCGCGCCGGCGCCTCTGGTCGGCAGCCCACCCGCGCAGCCGGGGCTGCCGAGCGTGGTTTCACCGGTCCCGCCGACGTCGATGCCGACCCTGCCGCCGGGCGCGCCCGGCCTGATGCCGCCAGAGCCGCCCCCTCGGATCCCGCCCGTGGTGCCGGGCCTGGGCGAGCAGGAGCCGGGCGTCCCCGGGGCGCCGTCGCCGCGAGACCGGCCGGAAACGCCCGGCTCGCCGGAGCGACCTGGTCGCCCGGACTCGCCACCGGCGGATCCGGACTCCCCGGTACCGGACTCGCCGGGCCGGTCCGGTGGTCCGCGGCCGTTGCCAGGAGACCCGGACTTCCCGGGCCAGTCCGGGAGTCCGCGGCCTGCGCCGGTGGATCCGGACTCGCCGGGCCGGTCCGGGAGTCCGCGGCCTGCGCCGGTGGATCCGGACTCGCCGGGCCGGTCCGGGAGTCCGCGGCCCGCACCGGCGGATCCGGACTCCCCGGCCCGGCCCGTGCGGCCGGTGCCGCTCGATGCGCCGCAGTCTCCCGAGCCGCCCGGCGCGCCGGCTCCCCCGGAGCGGCCCGAGCGCGTCCGGCGGGATGCACCGCTGGCTCCGGTGGTGCCCTTCGCACCCACCGACGGCGAGGAGTACCTCGCCCCGCCACGACTGCCCGGCCGGTCGACCGCGACCAGCTCGCCGGAGACCGAAGGCGGCGACTACGACAGTGCGGACACCGCGGAGTCCGGCCCGTCCGCGGAAAAACCTCGCACCGCGGACGCGAAGCGACCACCCACCACGGGCCGGCCTGCCGGCTCCGGCGCGGGATTGGGCGAGATCGGCACACAGCTCTCAGGCGTCCTCAGCACGACGGACGAGGGCCGCCGGGCGTTGAGCCAGGCGGGCGATGCCCTCTACGACGCGCACCTGTACCTCCTGCAGACGCTGGAGGGCTCGACCGACCCGGGAACGCAGGAGGCCCTGGACCTCATCGCCACGGCCCGGGCGGGCATCGAGGACGCCCTGCGGCTCCCGCAGCTGGCCGACGCCCGGATCCGCGAGTACCGCGACAGCCTCGGCGTCAGCACTGAAGCGAGCACCGCCGCCGGCGGCAAACCCGCACCGGCGGGCGACACGAAACCGGGCGCCGGCCGGCAGCCGACGGAGCGCGGCGGGCAGCTCCGGCACCCGGACGGGCGGTACCGGACCGATCCGGACCGGCCTGTCACCGATTCGACGTACCAGCGGGTCACCTTGCGCGAATCCACGAAACAGGCGATCCGCGACGAAGCGCCGAAGACCTCTGATGGGGACTACATCGACCCGAACACCGGTCAGGTCATTCCGGCAGCGGGGCCGTTCCATTACGGCCACAGAAAGAATTATGAATACTGGCGAAATCGCGATCGGGCGCAAGCCGACGGGTGGTCGCGCGGGGAGTTCGTGGAGTACGAGAACGACCCGAGCCACTACCAGATCGAGGACCCGTACAATAATCTGAGCCATCGCTTCGAAGAGCACTAGGGGAAAACGACATGGTCGACCGACAAGGACGCTCGGAGTTGCACTACAGCGCGCTGGAGGGCACCGGCGAGCAGGCACGGGCGCTCCTCGCCGCCGGTGAAGACCCCAACCTGGGCGACCGAGACGGCTTCACGCCGCTGCACATGGCCGCCGAGGAGGGCAACCTCGAGGTCGCGACCGTGCTGCTGGACGCGGGTGCTCAAGTCGATCCGGTCAACAAGTACGGGAATTCGCCCCTCTTCGTAGCGGTTTTCAATTCCCGGGGCCGCGGCGAACTCATCAAGCTGCTCCGACGGCATGGAGCCGATCCGCGCAAAGCGAACGCATCCGGTCAGACTCCGGTCGGGCTGGCGCGGCTGATCGCGAACTACGACGTCAAGCAATTTTTCGAAGACGTCGAATGACTTCCGGATGGGTCCGGCGCGTCTCTCGATTCTTTCCCGGTGCAATTGGGGTCAGCGTGCCCCGGTGACGGCCTGCAGCGCGAGGCCGGTGGCGGCGACGGCGATCCACAGCAGGCCGCCGAGCAGCAGCGGCCGGGCACCGCGTGGCGCATGTCCGCCGGGCGCAGGGAACGCCCGATGCCGGACAGGGCCATGGTGGTCACGAACGTGCCCAGCGTCGACAGCGCGGGGTGCCAGGAACCGGGAACGACGCCGAGGCTGTTGAGCGCGGCCGCGGCGATGAACCCCAGCAGGGACAGCGGGACGATCCGCCGCCACGGCCGCGTGCGAAGGCTGAACCCGGGACCGGCCTCGCGGCGGGTCTGCAGAAACGCCGGCGTGGTCACGACGGGGATGAGGGCGAGCGTCCGGGTGAGCTTGACGACGATGCAGTGTTGGCTGGCGTCACCGCCGTAGACGAAGGCGGCCGCGGTCACCGGCGAGGTGTCGTTGATTGCCGTGCCCGCCACTGGCCGAAGGCCTCCGGGCTCAGTCCGAGCGGGGTATCGCCGCGGACGCCGGGTCAACGGCCGAGGAGCAGGCGCCGCCGAGCATGACCGGCAACGATCGGCCGCCGACCTGGAGCACCTGCCGCAGTGACAGGCGGTGCCGAGGACGACGACGGATAGCTGCACCGTGCTCACGGCGGACACCTGCACCAGCGTCCTGCCCTGCCTGGCGCAGCAAGCAGCGGATGCCACGGTGGCACTCGTCCGGCGCGCCGGGTGCCGGCGCGGAGCCAAGATCCGCGAGCACTGCTGGTGACGGCCAGTCACTGAACCGGGGTGACACGTCGGCTGCACATACGAGCAAAGCCCACCGACAGCGACCCTGAAATTGCAGGGAAACCGTTGGTGGGCTTTGCTTTCCGACTGTGCGCCATCAGGGACTCGAACCCCGAACCCGCTGGTTAAGAGCCAGCTGCTCTGCCAATTGAGCTAATGGCGCCGGTGTCTGCCGGAGGCTTCCCTCGGCGACGTGGAAAACATTAGCACCCCGCTCCGAGGCCCGTTTCAGGGGGGTCCCCTCAACCCGGTTCCGGCATTGCCGCCCCGGCGTCCCGGCTGGTCGGGCACACTGTAGTCGGACATCGACGGCGAAACAGGCGGGTGGGCATGCGGGGTATGAAGGCGCGGCTGCTGGTGGCCGCGGGGGTGATCGGCCTCACGGTGGCCGGGTGCAGCAGTAACCCTTCGGGTGAACCTCCTCGACAGACGGCGCCGCCGTCCAGTGAGACCAAGCCCGCGCCGAAGCCGGCCGTGCTCAGCCTGACGCCCGCCAAGGACGCGAAGGACGTCGCGCCCGGGGAGCCGGTGAGCGTCGTCGTCAAGGACGGGAAGGTCGGGGAGGTCAAGCTCACCGGGGCCGACGGCAAGGTCGTGGCCGGGAAGCCGCGGGCCGACGGCTCCGGGTGGGACTCCGCCGAGCCGCTCGGCTACAACAAGACCTACAAGCTGACCGCGACCGCCACCGGGACCGACGGCAAGCCGGTCACGTCGGAGTCGACCTTCAGCACCGTCAAGCCCGCCCGGCAGCTCGGCGTCTCGGTGAACCTCGCCGAAGGGGAGACCGTCGGGGTCGGGCTGCCGCTGATCTTCACCTTCACCGGGAACGTCACCGACAAGCCCGCGGCCGAGAAGGCGCTGAAGGTCACCGCGGAGCCGGCCACCGAGGGTGCCTTCCGCTGGTTCGGCGACAAGCAGGTCACCTGGCGGCCGAAGGAGTACTGGAAGAGCGGCACGAAGATCAAGGTCGACGCCGCCGTGTACGGCAAGCCGCTCGGCGGCGGCAGCTACGGCCGCGAGGACAAGACCATCACCGGCACGGTCGGCGACAAGCTCGTCGCCGTCGCCGACGGCGGGACCCACCAGATGAAGGTCAGCATCAACGACAAGGAGGTCAAGACCATGCCGACCTCCATGGGCAAGCCCGGCCACAACACGCCGCACGGCACCTACACCGTCATGAGCGAGCACAACGGCTACACGATGAACTCCGCCACCTACGGCGTGCCCGAAGACTCGCCCGACGGCTACAGCACCTTCGTCCAGTACGCGGTCCGCCTGTCCTACAGCGGCATCTTCTACCACTCCGCGCCGTGGTCGGTGCGGCAGCAGGGCCACAGCAACGTCAGCCACGGCTGCCTGAACCTGTCCACCGAGAACACGAAGTGGCTGATGGACACCTCGAAGAAGGGGGACATCGTCACGGTGCAGAACAGCGGTGGCCCGAAGCTCGAGCCGACCGACGGCTGGAGCGTGTGGCAGCTGTCCTGGGACGAGTGGCGGACGGCGGCGAACTAGCCCGACCCGCGGACCAGCTCCCGCGCTTCGGCCTCGGTCGACACCGCGGGCCCCGAGCCCCACAGCGGCTTGTTCGCCGTCTCGCGGCTGAAGTACACCGCGACGGCGCCGATCGCGCCGGCCGCCATCAAGTACCAGGCCGGCCAGAAGTCGTGGCCGGTGGCGGAGATCAGCGACTGCATCACCAGCGGCGTCGTGCCGCCGAAGAGCGACACCGAGATGTTGAACGCGATGGACAGCGCGCCGTAGCGGATCGCCGTGGGGAACAGCGCGGGCAGCGCCGCGGGCATCGACACCTCGAAGCAGAGCAGCAGCAGGCCGAGGCCCATCAGCCCGAGGAAGGTGAGGACGAGGCCGCCGTCGTGCACGAGCAGCATCAGCGGCCACGACAGCACGAGGAACCCGAGGCAGCCGGCCATCATCACCGGCTTGCGGCCGACGTGGTCGGTGATCCGCCCGCCGACCATGATGATGAGCATCATCACGACCATGACGACGATGATCAGCAGCAGCCCGTGGGTGGCGTCGAGGTGCAGCTGCTCGGACAGGTACGTCGGCATGTACGACAGCAGCATGTAGTCGGTGACGTTGAACACGAGCACCAGGCCGACGCAGATGAGCAGTGCGGGCCAGTACTCGGTGAACATCTTCCAGAACGGCTCCCCGGCCCGCCCCCGCTTCTCGGCTTCCTCGGCGTGCTTCTGGAACGCGGGCGTCTCCTCCAGCTTGAGCCGCATGTAGAGCCCGATGATGCCGAGCGGCCCGGCGACCAGGAACGGAACGCGCCAGCCCCAGTCGAGCAGGGTCTCGTGCGGAACCCAGGCCTTCATCCCGGTGACGACGGACGCCCCCAGCACGTACCCGGACAGCGTCCCGAACTCGAGCCACGACCCCATGAACCCCCGCCGCTTGTCGGGCGAGTACTCGGCGATGAAGGTGGTGGCGCCCCCGTACTCGCCCCCGGTGGAGAACCCCTGAACCATCCGGGCGAGCACGAGCAGGATGGGCGACCAGACCCCGATCGAGCTGTACGACGGGATCAACCCGATGCACAGCGTCCCGATGGCCATCATGATCATGGTGACGGCCAGCACCTTCTGCCGCCCGATCCGATCCCCCAGCGGCCCGAAGACAAGGCCCCCGAGCGGTCGCATCAGGAAGGCGGCGGTGAAGGCCCCGAAGGTCCCGATCAGCCGGACCCCAGGAGAGACACTGGCCGGGAAGAACACCTCGGCGATGGTGTCGGCGATGTAGGCGTACACGCCGAAGTCGAACCACTCCATGGCATTGCCGAGCGCGGCGGCCCCCACCGCCCGCTTGAGCAGGGACTGGTCGACGACGGTGATGTCTTCGTACCGCAGTTTCTTCCGGTTGCGCATCTTCGGTCGTGAACGTTCCACCAGAACACCGTGCACCCGGTTGGCGGTTCGCGCAGGCTGAGCCGCCTGGTCGTGAGGGTTGCCACGGCCGGGCGAAGTGCGGTTGCGACGTGGTGGTTTGCCTACACTGCGTGCTCGCGCTTCGGAGGGGGATCTGATGGCGGCGAACGTGGTGTGCGACGCGCCGGTCGAGCGGCGGCTTCCGGCGCCGCTGTGGTGGGTGGTGTCGTCCGGTGTGCTGTTGCTCATGGTGTTCGCCGGGTACACGACCTGGTCGGGTGTCTGGGCGAAAACGGGTGTCCACCTGGAGGACTTCCGGACCTACCTGGCTGCCGGTCAGGCGCTCCGGGACGGAGCTCCGCTGTACGAACCCGGGGCGGCGCGGTTGCCGACGATCGCAGGGACGTTCAAGTATCCGCCGTTCGCCGCCGAGGTCTTCTTGCCGTTGACGTTGCTGCCGAAGGTGCTGTTGCCGTTGGTGGCCGTGCTGGTGAACTTGTTCGCGCTGGTGCTGGTGGTCTGGGTGGCGCTGGGCCGGCAGGGGTACGCGGCCGATCACGGCCGGGTGGCGGCGACGGCGGCGCTGAGCGCGTTGGCGTTGCCGATGCAGCCGGTGCTGCTGAACTTCACCGTGGGCCAGGTGAATCTGCTGCTGTTGTTGCTGATCCTGCTGGATCTGACGGGCCGCGATCGCTGGTGGACGGGCGCCGGCGTGGGTGTGGCGGCCGGGATCAAGCTGATGCCGGCGGTCTTCGTGCTCTACCTGCTGGCGGCACGCAGGTTCCGGGCGGCGGCAGTGGCCGTCGGAGCCTTCGGTTTGACGGTGGCGGCGGGCTTCGCGGCATTGCCGGCGGAGTCGGCGAAGTTCTGGGCGGCAAGCGTGGTCGACCCGGCCCGGATCACGGGCAGCACCGACGCATTGGCCCCGGAAAACCAGTCGATCCGGGGAGCACTGGCCCGGGCCCTGAACATCCCGGACGTCCCATCCAGGATCTGGATCCCGGTAGCGGCAGCAGTAGCACTGGCAGCGTTGTGGACAGCAGTCCGGGCTCACAACAGGAACCAGGAGCTCCTGGCGGTGAGCGTCACGGGAGTCCTGATGGTCCTGGTGACCCCATGGACCTGGACGCACTACTGGGTCTGGTTCATCCCGTTCTTCGTGATGGCGGCATGCGCAGCCCACCGAACCCGCAAATGGCGGCCGGCCGCAGCCCTGACACTGGTCTACCTCCTGCTCTTCCCCTGGCGAGTGGGAACAGGCCGCGACGGAGTCCCCCTGGTAGGCCTGGTAATCCTCCCAGAACACCACCCACCAGCACTCCAGGCGGCAGCACACGCCCTCTACGTAACCTTGGCCGCAGCACTACTAATCCTGGCAGCAGCACACCCCACCTGGCTGAACCCGCCCACCACACAACCCGCACCCGCACCCGCCATCCAAACGCAACCACACGGACGGGGGTCCGGGGGCTAGACGAGTAATGCGTAAGTCTGGGTGGTGACCGGATACGGACGAAGGGTGTCCAAGATCCGTTTGTGACGACAGACCTGAACACCCTTCTCACCGCACTCTACGTCAAGATCGATGACCGCCTCGCGGGCAGGCGACGGATAGGCAGACCACCGAAGCTGACCGACGCCGAGCTGGTGACCCTGGCGGTGGCCCAAGCTTTGCTGGGGTTCACCTCTGAGGCCCGCTGGCTGCGGTTCCTGCCGGCCCGGATGCCCGGCGCGTTCCGGTACCTGCCCGGCCAGTCCGGCTACAACCGCCGGCTGCGTGCCGCGTTGCCGCTGGTCAAGCAGGTGATGCGCTGGCTGGCAGCCGATACCGACCTGTGGACCGACACGACCTGGATCGTCGACTCCACCCCGGTCGAATGCGGCCGATCCCGGCCCACAGTGAAACGCTCAGAGCTGGCCGGCTGGGCCCAATACGGCTACTGCCGCTCCCACTCCCGCTGGTTCTGGGGCCTGCGACTGCACCTGGTCTGCACCCCGGCCGGGCTGCCGGTCGCCTGGGCCCTGGCCGACCCCAAGGGTCGACGAGCGGCAGGTGCTCATGGCCATCTGCGACCACGAACCCCACCTGCTCACCGAACGCCCCGGCCTGCTCATCATCGCCGACAAAGGCTACGTCTCCCGCGAACTCGACCACTACCTCACCGAACGCGGAGTCCGGCTAATCCGCCCCTCCTACCGCAACCGCAAGCCCCACCCCGGCGAACCGCTGCTCAAATCCATCCGCCAGCTCATCGAGTCGGTCAACGACACCCTCAAAGGCCAACTGGATCTGGAACAGCACGGCGGACGCACCATCGAAGGCGTCGGCGTCCGCATCGCCCAACGCCTCCTGGCCCTCACCGCCACCATCTGGCACAACCGCGCCACCAGCCAACCCATCACCCGATCACTGACCGCCTACGACCACTGACCGAGTTACGCATTACTCGTCTAGCCCCCGGCGGGGGCGTGGGGGTTCGACCCCCACAAAAAGGCGAAACCCCAGCCTGGGGGAGGGCCCGCCAGGGCCCGACCAAACCGGGGTGATGGGGTGAGCGACGGGTTTCGAACCCGCGACCTCCTGGACCACAACCAGGTGCTCTACCAGCTGAGCTACGCCCACCATCGCCAAGGGGATCCACTTGCGATCACCTCGCTGGGAGTAATCGTAGCGGGTGCCCTCGACCGGTTTTCAGGGGGTCACCTTTGGTGCTGTTCCTGCACTTCAGCGGCGGCGGCTTTGGCTTCTTCGCTGGTCGGGCCGGGCTGGGGGACGAAGGCGACGCGCCGGTAGTAGTCGAGTTCGCCGATGGATTCGCGGATGTCGGCGAGCGCGCGGTGGGCGAGGCCCTTCTCGGGCTTGGCGTAGTAGATGCGCGGGTACCAGCGGCGGACGAGCTCCTTGACGGAGGAGACGTCGACCATGCGGTAGTGCAGGTGGGCGTCGAGGGCGGGCATGTCGCGGGCGATGAAGCCGCGGTCGGTCGCGATGGAGTTGCCGGCGAGGGGTGCGGTGCCGGACTCGGGGACGTGCTCGCGGATGTACTCGAGGACACGGCGTTCGGCTTCTTCGAGGGTCACGGTGGAGCGGCGGACTTCTTCGGTGAGGCCGGAGTGGGCGTGCATCTCGCGGACGACTTCGGGCATCCCGGCGAGTTTGTCCTCGTCGGCGTGGATGACGATGTCGACTCCTTCGCCGAGCACGTTCAGGTCCGCGTCGGTGACGAGGGCGGCGATTTCGATCAACGCTTCCTTGCCGAGGTCGAGCCCCGTCATTTCGCAGTCGATCCAGACTAGGCGGTCGGTCACCTGGTGACCCTAACCCGACACGGGGATGTGAAGGGCGTTACCTGCGCGTACGGCGCGTTACGCTCCCGATGTGGTCCAGGACACACTATCGGGGAGCAGCGAGTGACCGAGCAGGAGTCGCCGGCGGGGGAGATCGCCGCTGGTTATGCGAGTGAGGGTGCCGCGCTGGAGCTGGGCGCGGTGGTGATCGACGGGCAGGTGGACGCGGCGGCGGCCGTGCGGCTGCCGTTGGCGACGCTGAACCGGCACGGGCTGGTCGCGGGGGCGACCGGCACGGGCAAGACGAAGACGTTGCAGCTGATCTCCGAGCAGCTGTCGGCGGCCGGGGTGCCGGTGGTGCTCGCGGACGTGAAGGGCGACCTGTCCGGGCTGGCCGCGGCCGGCGAGGCGAACGACAAGGTCACGAAGCGTTCGCAGGAGCTCGGCGACGACTGGGCGGGCACGGCGTTCCCGGTGCAGTTCCTGTCGCTGGGCACCGGCGGGAAGGGCTCGCCGATCCGGGCGACGATCACGAGCTTCGGGCCGGTGCTGCTGGCCAAGGTGCTGGGGCTGAACGAGACGCAGGAGTCGACGCTCGGCCTGATCTTCCACTGGGCGGACCAGCGCGGCCTGGCGCTGCTGGACACGAAGGACCTCCGGTCGGTGATCACGCACCTGACCGGCGACGAGGGCAAGGAGGACCTCAAGGGCATCGGCGGGGTCTCGGCGGCGACGGCCGGGGTGATCCTGCGTGCGCTGTCCAATCTGGAGGCCCAGGGCGGCGAGGACTTCTTCGGCGAGCCCGAGCTGGACGTGCACGACCTCATGCGCCAAGCCGACGGCAGGGGCGTCGTGACGCTGCTGGAGCTGGACAACCTGCAGGCCAAGCCGGCGTTGTTCTCGACGTTCCTGATGTGGCTGCTGGCCGAGCTGTTCGAGGAGCTGCCCGAGGAGGGCGATCTCGACCAGCCGAAGCTCGTCTTCTTCTTCGACGAGGCCCACCTGCTGTTCGCCGACGCGTCGAAGGCGTTCCTCGAGCGCATCGAGCAGACCGTGAAGCTGATCCGGTCGAAGGGTGTCGGCGTCTTCTTCTGCACGCAGCTGCCCACGGACATCCCGAACGCCGTGCTCTCCCAGCTCGGCGCGCGGATCCAGCACGCGCTGCGGGCCTTCACCCCGGACGACCAGGCGGCGCTGGCCAAGACGGTCAAGACCTACCCGAAGACGAAGTTCTACGAGCTCGACGACGTGTTGACGTCGCTGGGCATCGGCGAGGCCGTCGTCACGGTGCTGTCGGAGGGGGGTGCGCCGACGCCGGTGGCGTGGACGCGGCTGCGGGCGCCGCGGTCGAAGATGGGCTCGATCGGCGACGAGGCCGTCGCCGCCGCGGTGTCTTCGTCCGACCTGCACGCGAAGTACGCCGGGACGATCGATCGGGAGTCGGCCTACGAGAAGCTGGCCGCGAAGGTCGCCGCGGCGCCCGCGCCCGAATCCGCTCCCGAGGCGCCGGCGCCCGCGAAGGAAGAGCCCGGTTTCCTGGAATCCGCCATGAAGAACCCCGCCGTGAAGTCGTTCATGCGGTCCGCGGCGAGCGCGCTGGGCCGGGAGATCACGCGCGGGTTGTTCGGCAACCGGAGGCGCTGACAAAACCTGACGCAACCTGTCAGGTATGGCTGGGACGCTGGTGGCCACATCGAAGAAGGGAACACCATGACCAGCACCGCCACCGCGTCGTTCACCGTCGACAAGTGGGAGCCCCAGGCGACCGACGAGTTCGCCGGCACCGAGCTCGCGCGGGTGATGATCGCCAAGACGTTCACCGGGGCGGTCGAGGGAACCAGCCACGTCGAGCTCCTGACGGCGAACAACGCGACTTCGCGCGCGTACGTCGGTTTCGAGCGGCTCGAGGTTGCGGTCGACGGCCGCAAGGGCAGCTTCGTCCTGCACCACACCGCCGGCGAGGAGTCCGGCATGACGGTGTCGATCCTCCCCGGTTCCGGGACGGGCGAGCTGACCGGCATCACCGGGAAGGCGGACATCGAGATCGACGGCGACGACCACCGCTTGACCCTCACCTACACGCTGTGAGCAGCACGAAGGCCGCTTCGAGAGCCCCCGATTGACTCTCGAAACGGCCTTCGCGTGTTCTCCCGCTCCCCGAAGCGGGGGGACGGGCCGCCCCGACCACGGCCCGTCCGCGTCCTAGTTGTTCACGATCTGGTCGACGATCTTCTTGGCGTCGTTGATCGGGATGGCGAAGCCGATCCCGACGCTGCCCGCCGAGCCGTTGGCCGAGGCCGTGGGGCTGTACAGCGCCGAGTTGATGCCGATCACGTTGCCCTGGGCGTCGACCAGCGCGCCACCGGAGTTGCCCTGGTTGATCGCGGCGTCGGTCTGGATCGCGGTGTAGCTGGGCGAGTCTTCGCTCTGGTTCGACGTGCGGCTGAACGGCGAGCGCTGCTGCTGCTCGCCCTGCCCGATGTCGGACAGGTTCCGGTTCAGCGCGCTGACGATGCCGGTGGTGACGGTGTTCTGCAGGCCGCCCGGCGAGCCGATCGCGACCACTTCCTGGCCGACGACGAGCTTGCTCGAGTCGCCCAGGCTGGCCGCGGTCAGGCCGCTGGCGTTCTGGGCCTGGACCACGGCGATGTCCGCCTTGGTGTCGGCGCCGACCACGCTGGCCTGGTACTTCTTGCCGTCGGACGTGATGATGACGACGTTCTGGGCGCCGTTGACGACGTGCGCGTTGGTCAGGATCCGGCCGTCGGAGGTGAGGATGACGCCGGAGCCGATGGCCTCGCCCTGGCCGGTCGTGACGTTGATCTGGACGACGCTCGGCGTCACCTTCGCCGCGACGGCGCTGACGTCGCCGGAGGTCGGGTTCGAGACCGTCTGCCCGTTCGCCGCCGGTGTGCTGACCGACGTCGTCGCGCCGTCCGCCGAGTTCGTCGTGAGCCCGACGATCGCCGCGCCGCCGACGCCGCCGACCAGCGCGGCACCGAGCGCGGTCGCGCTGACGATCATCGCGACCCGGCCGCCCTTGCGCGGCTTCGCCTTCAGTGCCGTGGGGGCCTGGCCGCCCGGGGGCTGCGGGGTGAAGAGCGGATTCGGCGCCGCCTGCTGCTGGTAGGCGTGCTGCGCGTACGGCCCGTACTGCGGGGTGGTGTGCTGGTGCGGCTGGTGCCCACCGGGTGAGGCGGGGCCGGGCCGGCTCTCGTTCTCGGTCATGGCACCAGATTCGCGCCCGTGCTTGTGAGCAGCCTGTGGAAATACCTCAGGCTTTGCTGAGAAGAATCAGCTGAGAAAACTCAGCCGATCCTCAGGTGTCAGGCGAAGAACGACGGGATGTCCAGCGCACCTCCCGCCGCCTCGAACTCGTCGTGCACTGCCTGCCGCAGCTCGGCGTCGCCGAGGTAGTCGGCGGCGGTCAGGGCCAGCCCGAGTGCGCCGTCACGGACTCCCGCGTCGCCCGTCTCCGACCCGGCCGCGGCCGCGAACTCCTTGGTGTGCAACGCAACCGTCGGCCCCGAGACCGCGAGCATGGGGTGCAGCGCGGGCATGCGGTACGAGAGGTTGCCCAGGTCGGTGGAGCCGGTGAGCGACTCCGGCACGATGCCCGGTGGCAGCGGCTTGCGGCCGGTGATCACCTGGTTGGCCGACCAGCGTCCGGCGAGCGCGGTGTTGAACCGGATCGGCAGGTAGGCCGCCTGGGCGTCCCAGATCAGCTCGACACCGCAGCCGGTCATCGCCGCGGCGCCTTCGGCGATCGACGTCATGCGCGCGGCGAGGTCGCGCAGGGTCTCCGGGGTCTGGGACCGCAGGTAGAACAGCAACGCGGCCCGCGCCGGGATGACGTTGGGCCGGGCGCCGCCGTCGGTGAACACGCCGTGGACGCGGTCGCTCTGCGGGAGCTGCTGG
Source organism: Amycolatopsis sp. MtRt-6 (assembly GCF_017308975.1). Lineage (GTDB taxonomy): Bacteria > Actinomycetota > Actinomycetes > Mycobacteriales > Pseudonocardiaceae > Amycolatopsis. The sequence goes on from NZ_JADWPD010000009.1 coordinate 169,386, forward strand.
CGCAGTGCCGAGACGCCTTGGTACGCGGCGACGGCGGCGTCGAGCGCGTTGCGGCCCATGAACGGCTGGGCGCTCGCGTGCGCGCCGACGCCGTGGAAGACCATCTCCAGCTGGCGCCGCCCGAGGAACGGGTGCAGCGCGATGTCGTGGCTGAACGGGTGCAGCATGATCACCGCGTCGACGTCGTCGAACACGCCGGCGCGGGCGAGGATCTCCTTGCCGCCCCCGCCTTCTTCGGCGGGCGTGCCGATCAGGCTGACGCGGCCGCCGAGCCGCTCGGCGACGGTGGCGGCGCCGAGGAAGCCGCCCGCGGCGGTGGTGCAGATGATGTTGTGGCCGCACGCGTGGCCGAGCCCGGGCAGCGCGTCGTACTCGGCGAGGACGGCGATGTGCGGGCCGTCCCGCTTCGGTGTGCTGACGCGCAGCGCGGTGTCGAGCCCGCCGACACCGACCGTGGCTTCGTGGCCGTGGCGGTTCAGGAGGTCGGCGAGCGCGCGTACGGACCGGTGCTCGGCGAACCCCTCTTCGGGGTGGGCGTGCAGATCTTGGCTCAACGCCACCAGATCGGGTGAGCTGCGCTCGACGGCGGCGGTCACTTCGGCCCGCGTCGCCTCGTCCGCGCCGGTGTGTGGCGAGGACAGCGGTTCGGCGGCCGCGACGGCGTCGGCGGTGGCCTCGACCAGGGAACGCAGGTAGCTGTCGTCGGGCGGGACGGGGTCGGTGTGGGTCATGGGGCGATGCTAACCGGGACCCCCGACAATCCGCGGTGCTCAGCCGAGCCGGCCCGCGACGATCTGCGTGACGCCGGCGTACCGTTCGCTGATTTCCGTGAAGCCGCGGGCGCGCAGGTTCGCCGCGATTTCCCCGCGGTCGAACATCTTCTGACCGCTCACGAGCCCGCCGGCCGATTCGAGCAGGCGGGCGGGCTGCCGGCTGCGGCGGGCGCTGGTCAGCAGCACGATCCGGCCGCCCGGTTTCAGTACACGCGCGAAGGAGTCCAACGCGGTCTCCGGCTCGGCGAACATGTGAAGCGCGGCGAAGCAGCAGAGTCCATCCACAGTGGACGGTTTCAGTGGCAGGTGCACGGCGTCCGCGCGCAGGTAGGCGACGGTGTCCGAACCGCCCTCGGCCACGGCCTTGGCGAGCATGGTGCGGGCGCCGTCGAGCCCGATGGCGAGCCCGTCCGGGCCGACGGCCGCGCCGAACGCGCGGGTGAACCGGCCGGTTCCGCAGGCCACGTCGAGCGCGGTGTGACCCGGCTGCAGGGCGAGGTGCTGCGTGGCGAGCCGGATTTCCCCCGCCATGCTCGGCCCGAGCGGGCCTTTGAGCGCCCGGCCGAGGGTGGGGCGCCAGTAGCGCTCGTAGACCTGCGGGAGCAGGGTCGTGCGCATCAGGCGCTGTGTGAGCCCGGTCGGCGGCCCGGCCTGGTCCGCGGCGCCCAGCAGGTCGAGGTAGCCGTTCTCCGCCTCGGCCGGCGTCCCGAGCAGGGACTGGAGGCGGTCGGAAGCGCTGGTCGGCACGGGTCCTCCCGGGATTCGGATACCGGCAGTATGCCAACTCTCCGGCCACTCGATCGAGTGAACAAATCCGCGCTCAGGCGTTCGACGCCCGGAATTGTCGGTCCCCCTTCCTAGCGTCGCGGCCAAGGTTCCGATCCGATCCGAGGAGGAGAGATGACGACGATTTCCCGCCCGTGTGGCGAGATCGCGGTGCACGGCGAGTTCGACCTGGCCGCGGCGGCCCGCTTCCTGACCGGCTTCGCCCCCGCCGGGCAGCCGGAGTCCGAGCCCGGCGCACTCCGGGTGGCGTTCGCGTTGGAGGGCGAATGGACACCGGTGGGAGCGGTGCTGCGGCAGAGATCGCCCGGCGAGGTCACGGTCGAGGTCCACGGCCCGGCCGACCACACCGAAGCGGTGGTGGCACAGGTGCGGAGGGTGTGTTCGCTGGACATCGACGCCACGGCGTTCCCGGAGGTAGGCGCCCGGGATCCGGTGGTGTCTCTGCTGCAGGGGCTGCACCCGGGCCTGCGCCCGGTGTTGTTCGCATCGCCGTACGAGGCGGCGTGCTGGGCGGTGCTGAGCCACCGCATCTGGATGACGCAGGCGGTCCGGCTGCGCCGGCGCTTGACCGAGCGCTACGGCACGGAGGTCGAGGTGGGCGGCTGCAGGCTGCGGACGTTCCCGACGCCGGCGGCACTGGCGAAGCTGGAGTACCTGCCGGGTCTCCCGGGCTCGAAGCTGCCACGCCTGCGAGCGATAGCCGAGGCGGCGGCCGAGGGAAGGCTGGACGCGGCGGCGTTGCGCGCCATGCCGGCCGAGGAGGCGTTGAAGGAACTGCAGCTGTTGCCCGGCATCGGCCGCTTCAGCGCGGAGCTGACCCTGATCCGCGGAGCCGGCCACCCGGACGTGTTCCCTCACGGCGAAACCCGCCTCCACGAGATCCTGCGCGACGCGTACCACCTCCCGGACGCGGGAGCCGAGGAGCTGGCGGAGATCGCCCAGGCCTGGGCGCCGTTCCGGAGCTGGGTGTCGTTTTTGTTCCGGGTGGAGGGAGAGGCGCGGATGCGGGAGTCGCGATGAGCCGATCTTGGCGGCGGCCCGCCGTCCGCCGGCGGCTGGTCTGCTCGCCGGGTTCGGATCCGGTTCGCGCGGCGATGCCTCGGTCCGTGCGCTGAGGCTGATCGGTCTCGGAGACCGCGTGCGGGCCGGTCCACACCGGTCACCCAGACAGAGAGGAGAACACCACGACCCAATACCGGAACCCGCGAAGCGGCGATCGGTGGGGACTCACAGTAGCCAGATATCGCCTGTGGTGAGGTGTCCGGGTGAGCTCGCCCGTTCCTCTCGCGCTCGGCGGCCCGGCCGGTGACGCCCTGTCAGCGTTCCCCGCGGCTGCCGCCACCGACCCCTCGGCGGCCGGTTCGCTGCTCGAACAGGCCCAGGCCCCCGCGGTGATCACGCTGGTCGCCGGCGGTGTCGCCCTGCTGGTGGTGCTGGTCGGCGGAACGGCGTGGCGGCGGGCGCGCAACGTCGTCACGATGGTGCACGAGGCCGGCCACGCGCTGGCCGCGGTGCTGGTCGGACGGCGGCTGCAGGGCATCAAGCTGCACTCGGACACCTCGGGCGTCACCGTCTCGCGCGGCAAGCCCGAGGGCCCGGGCATGGCCTTCACCGCGATGGCCGGGTACCTGGCGCCGTCGGTCCTGGGACTGCTGTTCGCGAGCCTGCTGGGCGCCGACCTGGTCGGCACGGTGCTGGTCCTGATCGCGCTGCTACTGCTCGGCGTACTGGTGATGGTCCGCAACGCCTACGGGGTGTTCACGGTCGTCGCCAGCGCGGCGGTGCTCGCGCTGGTCGCGTTCGTCGCGCCCGTCGAGGTCCAGGCGCCGTTCAGCTACCTGGTGACGTGGTTCCTGCTGTTCGGAGGCGTGCGCCCGGTGGTGGAGCTGCAGATCAAGCGACGCCGCGGCCAGGCCCGCGACTCCGACGCGGACCAGCTGGGCCGCCTCACGGCAGTGCCGCCGGTCCTGTGGGTCCTGGTCTTCGCGGTGGCAACGATCAGCTGCCTCCTGGCCGGCGCGCTGTGGCTGCTGGAGCCCGTCGCCAAGTAGCCCGCCGACGGCTCCGTTGTGGCCACCCGGCGCGGGTGCTGCTCGCTGGTCCCCGCTGCGGCCGGGGCAAGGCTTCGACCGCACGGCACTGAGTCCGCACGGCACCGACCACCGCCGCGGCCATCGGTCGCTGCCGGAGAACGCGCAGCCGCCCGCCCGGCGTCCCGTCGCGGAGTGCGCTGCCGGCCACCCTCGGTGCGTGCCGGCCACGCACGGGCGACGGCGGCCCCGGCCCGTGACCGGCAGCAGAGCCCCTGGCCGGCCGGTGTCCGGCATGCGGCAAACTGGTGGTCCGCGCGGAGGGAGACGAAAACGATGGACGAGGTCGCCAAGGCTGTCGAGGAGTGCGCACGGGCGGCGAAGCTGGCCGCGCCGTCGCTGGCCGCTGCGAGCACTCAGGCCGTCGACGCCGCTCTCACCGGGATGGCCGAACGGCTGCTCGCGCACCGCGACGAGATCCTCGAAGCCAACCAGGCCGACGTCGAGCGTGCGAAGGCCGACGGGATGAGCGCCGGTCTGCTCGACCGGCTCACCATCACCCCCGAGCGCCTCACCGGCATGGCCGAACAGCTGCGGCTGCTCGCCGGCGCCCCGCACCAGGAACGCTCGGTCGACGTGTCCACCCTGGACGGCGGGCTGCGGCTGGTCGAGCGGCGGCGTCCGGTCGGCGTCATCGGCGCGAACTACGAGGCGCGGCCGAACGTCACCGTCGACGTGGCCTCCCAGCTGGTCAAGTCGCGCAACGCCGGCGTCCTGCGCACCGGCTCGGCGGCGCTCGGGTCGGCCCAGCGGCTGCGCGAGGTCGTCATCGCGCCGGCGCTCGCGGCGGCGGGCATCGACGCCGACTGCGTGCAGCTCGTCCCGCGGGTCGAGCGGGAGGCGGCGTCCGCGCTCGTGCGGCTGCCCGGCCTCGTGCCGCTGGTCATCCTGCGCGGCAGCGGGGACAGCACCCGCGCCCTCGCCACCGAGGCCGCGGTCCACGGCGTGCGCACCCTCGCCCACGCCGATGGCGGCGGTGTCCTCTACGTCGACCGCGGGGCGGACGTCACCAAGGCGCGCGACCTCGTCCACGCCAGCCTCGACCGGCTGGGCGTCTGCAACCGGCTGAACCTGCTGCTCATCCACGAGGACATCCACGACGACGCCTGGCCCGCGCTCTCGGACGCCCTCGCCGAGCGCGGGGTCACGCCGTCGCTGGCTCCGCACGAGCACCCCATCGGCTACGAGTGGGCGCTGGACTCCGACCGGGAGGCGACCGTCACGGTCGCCAAGGTCGGCTCGCTCGGCGACGCCGTCGAGATCGCCAACGAGCGTACCTCCGGCCTGGCGGCGGGCATCGCCACCGAGGACGAGTCGGCCGCCGACGCCTTCTTCGACGGCTACACCGGCACGGGCGTCTTCTGGAACGCCCCGACCCGCCTCCTCGACGGCTTCAAGCTGCTCGCGGTCCCGGAAACCGGCATCAACCTCGACAAGGTCCCCGGCCCGCGCGGCCCGGTGACGTACACGGACCTCTACGTCCGCCAGTACGCGGTCCTGCCGGGCTGAGCCGCGGTCGCCGCGGCGGACCCGCCGGCCTCGTCGCTTCGAGGCGGACTCGCCGGCCGCGCGGGCGCTGCTCGCCCGGTTCCAGGCCGGTGCCGCGCCCGCCGAGGGTGATCCCGGCAGCCGAGCCAAGCCGGGCCCGGTCAGCGCGTCGGCGGAACACCCGCCAGCTTGCGGAGCTCCTTCACCGTGTCCGCGGCGTTGGTGACCAGCTCGGCGGGCTCGCCGGTGTTGCCGGAATACGAATAGATCGCCGTCGGGCCGTCGCTGATGGCGATGGCCGCGACCAGGCGGCCTTCGGGGTCGCGGGTGAGTCCGGTCGTCACCGACACTTCCCGGCCGACGGTGTCGACCGTGGTGAGCGTCCGCTCCTTGTACCAGCCTCGCGTGGTCATGTTGGGCAGCTCCGGGGGATGGGCACGACAGGGGGATACGTCGTAGGACGCGGGGACCGCCCCGGGCGTTACGGCATACTGGGCCGGGTGATCTCCCGGCCGCACGTCCTGTTGTCCGCCGCGCAGTCGCTCGACGGCTACCTCGACGACACCTCGCCCGAGCGGCTCGTTCTGTCCACAGAGGACGACTTCGCGGTCGTCGACCGGCTGCGGGCCGAGGCCGACGCCGTCTTCGTCGGGGCCGGGACCGTGCGGGCCGACAACCCGCGGCTGCTCGTCCGCTCGCCCGAGCTGCGGCGGCAACGGCTCGAGCGGGGGAAGCGCGAACAGCCCGTCAAGGTCACCGTGACCACCCGCGGCCTCGACCCGGACGCCCAGTTCTTCACCGTCGGCGACACCGAAAAGATCGTCTACGCGCCGCCCGGGGCCGCCGACGCGCTCAAGCACGTGGCCACCGTCGTCGACGCCGGGGATCCGCCGGACTTCGGGCGCATCCTCGACGACCTCGGCGCGCGCGGCATCGGACACCTGCTGGTCGAGGGCGGCGGCGCGATCCACACGCGGTTCCTCACCGAGGGTCTCGCCGACGAGCTGCGGCTGGCCGTCGCGCCGTTCTTCGTCGGGCAGCCGGACGCGCCGCGGTTCGTCGGGCCGGGACTTTACCCGCGGCCGCTCATCCTGACCGCCGCGAACGAGTTGCAGGGGATGGCGATCCTCGAATACCGCGCCGCCGCCGAACCGACCGGCCGGGATGTCCGGCGCCTGCGGGAAGCCATCGCGCTCGCCGCCGAATGCCCGCCCAGCCACACCTTCCGGGTCGGCGCCGTGATCACCGACGCCGACGGCGAGGTCGTCGCCACCGGGCATTCCGGCGAAGGCGACCCGAACAACCACGCCGAAGAAGCCGCGCTGGCCAAGTGCGCCGGCGATCCGCGGCTGGCCGGGGCGACCATGTACAGCTCGCTGGAACCGTGCAGTCACCGCAGTTCCCACCCGCGCAGCTGCACCCAGCTCGTCCTCGACGCCGGGATCCCGCGGGTCGTGTTCGCCTGGCGCGAGCCGCCCGTCTTCGTCGACGCCCAGGGCACCGAGCTGCTGCGGCAGGCCGGACGGCACGTCGTCGAAGTGCCCGCGCTGACGCCAGAGGTCCAGCGCGAGAACACCCACCTCGACTTCTGAGACTTCAGGGTGCCGCCGCCCGGCGTCGTCTTCTCACGCCGCCGGCAGCGACACGACCACCACCAGCCCGCCCTCCGGCCGGGCGCGGGCCACCACTTCGCCGCCGTGCGCGTGCGCCACCGACCGCACGATCGACAACCCGAGCCCCGCCCCCTCCGCGGCCACCCGGGCCCGCCGGTGGAACGGGTCGAACAGCGCCGGCACCTCGGCCGGCGGGATCACCGGGCCGCTGTTGGCCACCTCCAGCTCCACCCATCCCGGCACCGAGCGGGTCGTCACGCGCACCCAGCCGCCGGGCACGTTGTGCCGGGTCGCGTTCTCCACCAGGTTGTGCGCCAGCCGCTCCAGGAGCAGCGCGTCGCCGATCGTCGTCGCCTCGGCCAGGGACTGCTCCGCCGACGGCGGTGCCACGTGCGCCGCCACCGCCGCCAGGTCGACCGGGCCGCGCTCGGTCAGCGCGCTCTCCGACTTCGCCAGCAGGAGCAACCCGCTGATCAGCTTCTCGTGCCGCGCGTTGATCTGCAGCAGCTTGCCGCCGAGCTCCCGGACGTCGCTGCCGCGGCGCATCGCCACCTCGACCAGCGACCGGTTCAGCGTCAGGGGCGTGCGCAGCTCGTGCGACGCGTTCGCGACGAAGCGGCGTTGCGCGTCGAACGAGCGGTCCAGGCGCTCGACCATCACGTCGAACGCGTCCGCCAGGTTCTTCACCTCGTCTTCGGGCCCGCGCAAGGCGATCCGCGCGTGCCCGCCCGGGTCGGCCGCCGCGGCGATGCGGCGGGCGGTGTCCGTCACCTGGCGCAACGGGGCCAGGGCCCGCCCTGCCACCAGCCAGCCGAGGCCGGCCGCCAGCACCGCCACCGCGGCGAGCGCGATCGCGCCCTGCGTCAGCAACGACGTCGCCGCCGCCGCGCGCAGCTGGTGGGCCTGGTTGTCCAGCGCCTCCAGCGAAGGCAGCGGGGGCGCGCCGGGGGGCGGGCTGCCCGAGATCACCGCCACCCGCTGCCCGACCTGCCGGGTGAACAGCAGGTACGTGACGCCCAGCAGCGCCACGCCCGCCAGCAGGAACAGGCCGCCGTAGAGCACGGTCAGCCGCAGGCGGAGGTTCACCGGAGGCGGTAGCCGACGCCGGTGACCGTCTCCACCAGCGGTGGGTCGCCGAGCTTGCGGCGCAGCTTGAGGATCGTCAGCCGGACGGCGCCGGTGAACGGGTCCGCGTGCTCGTCCCACGCCTTCTCCAGCAGGTGTTCGGCGGACACGGCGGCGCCGTCGGCGCGCAGCAGCTCGGCGAGCACGGCGAACTCCTTTTTGGACAGTGGCAGGTAACGCCCGTCGCGGAACACCTCGTGCCGCGCCGGGTCGAGTGTGACGCCGGAGCGGCGCAGCACCGGTGCCGCGGCCGGGCGGCAGCGGCGGCCCAGCGACTGGATGCGCGCGGCCAGCTCGGGGAACGCGAACGGCTTCGCCAGGTAGTCGTCGGCGCCGAGGGACAGCCCGGCGACGCGGTCGGTGACCTCCGCGGCCGCGGTCAGCATCAGCACCCGCGTGTCCGCCCGCGCCGACACCAGCTCGCGGCAGACGTCGTCGCCGTGCACGACCGGCAGGTCCCGGTCGAGCACGACGACGTCGTAGCTGTGCACGGCGATCCGCTCGAGCGCCGCGCCGCCGTCGTGGGCGATGTCGACCGCGTGGGCGTCGTCGCGCAGCCACTGGGCGATCGCGTCCGCGAGCATCGGCTCGTCCTCCACCACCAGGACCCGCATGCCCCGATGATCGCGATGGCGGTGTTTCTTCGCCGTTAGCACCGGTAGAGGGTGTCCGCGCCGCCGACGAGCCGCACCTGACCGGCCGGGGACCGCCCGCCGTAGGCCGCGGGGTCGACGACCGCGCAGTGCTGGTCGATCCAGCGCCGCCGCGCTTCCTGCACAGGACTCCGCGGCGGCCCGGCCTGCGGGGTACCCGCGCTGCTCAGCACGAACCGCAGCTTGCCTTCGGCGAGCCACCGGTCGAGCTGTGCGACCGACGGCGCGTCGTCGCGGCCGCCGAAGCCGCCCATGCCGATCACGGTGGCGTCGGAGCCGATGAGGAACGGCGCGACCGTCCCCGCTTCGGCGTTCACCGCCAGGGTGATCTCGGTGCCGTTCCGGCGGGCGTAGTCGAGGATGCGGCGTTGTTCGCCGGACAGCGTGGTGGCGCCGTCGCCGCCCGCGAGCATCAACCTCGGCCCACCGGACGACGGTGGCGGCATCGGCCCGGGTCCGCCTCCGGGCAGAGTCGCGGGGCCGGCGGCCGGCAGCGTCCCGGCGGTGGTGCTCTGCGCCGCCGCGGACGACCAGACGGCGGGCGTGAGCAGTAGCGGCACCAGCCCGGCGACGAGCGTCAGCCGGCTTCGCGTGACCAGGAGCCCGGCGACGGCGGCGACGGCCGTGCCGAGCACCGCCCAGCGCGTCCAGCCGTGGAAGGACGTGTCCCGCGATGTCAGCACGAACGCCCAAGCCGCGGTCACCGCGATCGCCAGGGGCAGCAGGGTCCGCCGGTGGTGCCGCCACAGCAGCGCGAGCCCGGCGGCGGAGACCGCGGCGACGGCAGGCGCCATCGCCGTCGTGTAGTACGGGTGCCAGATGCCGCCGGCGAAGCTGAACACCGCCGTCGTCACCAGCAGCCAGCCGCCCCAGAGCAGCCAGCCGGCGTTCCGCCACCGGCGCCCGATGACGACCAGGACGAGCAGCGAAAGCGGCAGCAGCCACGAGATCTGCCCGCCGACGAGGTCGTTGAACATCCGGCCGGGTCCGGGGTCGCCACCGAACGACGACATGGTCTGCTGCCCGTTCCGCATGATCATCATGCCGCCGCCCCCGCCATCGCCGGAGAGGCGGCCGAAGCCGTTGTAGCCGAACACGAGGTCCCAGGCCGAGCCGTCCCGGCTGCCGCCCATGTACGGCTTGGCACCGGGCCACCAGTCGTACAGGGCGATCCACCAGAACGACGAGACGACCAGCACGACCCCGGCGCCGAGCAGGTCGAGGAGACGGCGCTTGGCGGGCCCGGTCGTCCCGGCGAAGTACGCGACAGCCAGGGCGGGCACGACGATCCACGCCTGCAGCATCTTGGTCAGGAAGCCGCAGCCGACGAAGAAGGCGCACCAGAACAGCCACTTCCGCCCGTCTTCGAGCGCGCGGGTCAGCGCGTACGCGGCGGCGACGAGGAACAGGACGAGCAGGGTGTCGGGGTTGTTGCCGCGGTTGATGACCACGGTCACCGGCGTGAGCGCCAGGATGACCGCGGCCAGCAGGGCGACGTGCTCGCCGGCCCACCGCCGGACCGTCCGGTGCAGCAGGAACACCGCCGCGACGCCTTCGAGCACCTGCGGCAGCAGGAGTGCCCAGCCGTGGTAGCCGAAGACCAGCGTGGAGAGCGCCTGCGGCCACAGCGCGAACGGCGGTTTGTCGACCGTGACGACGCCGTAGGGGTCGAAGGAGCCGAAGAGGAAGTTGGTGAAGCTCTCCGTCATCGACTTGGCTGCGGCGGAGTAGTAGGTGTTGCCGAGCTGGCCGTCGCCGATCTTCCAGGCGTAGAGGACGGCGGCGCCGAGGCAGACGAGGGGAAGCGCCCAGGGGCGGGTTCTCGGAGGGGCGGCGGTGATCATGACCGCCACCCAACTCCGGCCCGCGTTTCCCGGGCGTTTCTACTCCGACTCGAGGTCGCCCTCCAGCGACAGGTACACCTCGCGCATCTTCGCCAGCAGCTCCGGGTCCGGTTCCGCCCACAGGCCGCGGTCCGCCGCCTCGTTCAGGCGTTCCACGATCCCGCGCAGCGCCCACGGGTTCGCCTGGCGCAGGAACTCCTGGTTCACCTCGTCCAGCACGTACGACTCGGTCAGCTTCTCGTACATCCAGTCGCCGACCACGCCGGCCGTGGCGTCGAAGCCGAACAGGTAGTCCACGGTGGCCGCCAGCTCGAACGCTCCCTTGTAACCGTGCCGGCGCATCGCCGCCAGCCATCGGGGGTTCACCACGCGCGCCCGGAACACCCGGGCCGTCTCCTCGCCCAGCGTGCGCGTGCGGACCGCGTCCGGCGACGTGCTGTCGCCCACATAGGACGCCGGTGCCGCGCCCGTCAGCGCGCGGACCGTCGCGATCATCCCGCCGTGGTACTGGAAGTAGTCGTCGGAGTCCGCGATGTCGTGCTCGCGCGTGTCGGTGTTCTTCGCCGCCACCACGATGCGCTTGTACGAGCTTTCCATGTCCTCGCGTGCCGGGCGGCCGTCCAGGTCCCGGCCGTACGCGAAGCCGCCCCACACCGCGTACACCTCCGCCAGATCCTTGTCGTCGCGCCAGTTGCCGCTGTCCATCAGCGGCAGCAGGCCCGCGCCGTACGCACCCGGCTTCGACCCGAAGATCCGGGTCGTCGCGCGGCGGGCGTCGCCATGGGCGGCCAGGTCGGAAGTGACGTGCGCGCGGACGAAGTTCTGGTCCAGCGGTTCGTCCAGAGAGGCCACGAGCCGCACCGCGTCGTCCAGCAACGTGATCACGTGCGGGAACGCGTCGCGGAAGAACCCGCTGATCCGGACCGTGACGTCGATCCGGGGCCGGCCCAGCTCGGCCAAGGGGATCGCCTCGATGCCGGTGACGCGCCGGGAAGCTTCGTCCCACACCGGCTGGACACCCAGCAGCGCCAGCACTTCCGCCGCGTCGTCGCCGGACGTCCGCATCGCCGACGTGCCCCACACCGACAGCCCCACCGACCGCGGCCAGTCGCCGGTGTCCTCCCGGTACCGGCGAAGCAGCGAATCGGCGAGGGCCTGGCCGGTTTCCCAGGCGAGCCGGCTCGGGATGGCCTTCGGGTCGACGGTGTAGAAGTTCCGGCCGGTCGGCAGCACGTTGATCAGCCCGCGCAACGGCGACCCGCTCGGCCCGGCCGGGATGTACCCGCCGTCCAGCGCGTGCAGCACCGCGTCCAGCTCGGCGGACGTCCCCGCGAGCCGGGGCACGATTTCCTCGGCGGCGAACGAAAGCACCTTCGCCACCTGGGCGTCCGGGGCGACCGACGCGACCGCCGTCGCGTCCCAGCCCCGCATCTCCATCGTCTGGACGAGCTCACGGGCCGTCTTCTCGACCGCGTCCACTTCGGACATCGGCGCGTCTTCCTTGAGCCCCAGTGCCGACCGCAGGCCGGGCACCGCGCCCTGCTTGCCGCCCCACATCTGGGCCGCGCGCAGCATCGCCAGCACCAGGTTGACGCGCGCTTCACCCGTGGGCGCCGCACCCAGCACATGGAGCCCGTCGCGGATCTGCGCGTCCTTGACCTCGCACAGCCAGCCGTCGATGTGCAGCAGGAAGTCGTCGAACTCCGCGTCGTGCGGCCGTTCCTCGACGCCGAGGTCGTGGTCGAGCTTCGCGGCCTGGATCAGCGTCCAGATCTGCTGGCGCACGGCCGGCAGCTTCGCCGGGTCCATCGCCGCGATGTTCGCGTGCTCGTCGAGCAGCTGCTCCAGCCGCGCCATGTCGCCGTAGGACTCCGCGCGCGCCATCGGCGGGATCAGGTGGTCGACGATCGTCGCGTGCGCCCGCCGCTTGGCCTGCGCGCCCTCGCCGGGGTCGTTGATCAGGAACGGGTAGACCAGCGGCAGGTTCCCGAGCACGGCGTCCGGGGCGCACGACGCCGAGAGCCCCGCGGTCTTGCCCGGCAGCCATTCGAGGGACCCGTGCTTGCCCAGGTGGACGACGGCGTGGGCGCCGAACTCCTCCTCCAGCCACCGGTACGCGGCCAGGTAGTGGTGGCTCGGCGGCAGGTCGGGGTTGTGGTAGATCGCGACCGGGTTCTCGCCGAACCCGCGCGGCGGCTGGATCATGATGATCACGTTGCCGCTCTGCAGGGACGCCAGCACGATGTCGCCGTTGTCGACGTACAGCTGGCCCGGCGCCGGGCCCCAGTGCTCCTCGACGCCTTCACGCAGCTCGGCGGGGAGCGCGTCGAACCACGAGCGGTAGCGCTCGGCGGGGACCCGGATCGGGTTCCCGGCCAGCTGTTCCTCGGTGAGCCACTCCGGGTCCTGCCCACCGGCGGCGATCAGCGCGTGGATCAGCGCATCACCGTCGGGCTGGTCGGTGCCGGTCGGGTCGACGCCCGGGAAGGCGTCCGGCCCCAGGTCGTAGCCCTGGGCACGCATCCGCCGCAGCAGCTCGATCGCCGACGCGGGCGTGTCCAGCCCGACCGCGTTGCCGACGCGAGAGTGCTTCGTCGGGTACGCGGACAGCATCAGCGCGATGCGACGCTGCGAAGGCGGCGTGTGCCGCAGCCGGGCGTGCGCCAGCGCGATGCGGGCGACGCGGGACGCGCGCTCGGCGTCCGGCACGTACCGGGGGAGGCCGTCTTCGTCGAGCTCCTTGAACGAGAACGGCACGGTGATCAGCCGTCCGTCGAACTCCGGCACGGCCATCTGGTTCCCGGCGTCGAGCGGCGAGAGGCCGTCGTCGTTGGCCGCCCACGTCTCGCGGTCGCTGGTCAGGCACAGCGCCTGCAGGATCGGGACGTCGAGGGCGGCCATCTCGGCGACGTCCCAGGCCTCGTCGTCACCGCCGGCGCCCACCTCGGACGGCCGCGTGCCGCCGGCCGCGAGCACTGTGACCAGCAGCGCGTCCACGGAAGCCAGCTCCGCCATCATCTTCGGCTCGCGCGTACGCAGCGAAGCACAGTAGATCGGCAACGCGCGCCCGCCCGCGGCTTCGATCTCGTCGGCGAGGGCGTGCACGAACGCCGTGTTCCCGGACAGGTGATGCGCCCGATAGTAGAGGATCCCGATGACCGGGCCGTCGCCGCGCGAAGGACGTTCGAGCACGCCCCACGCGGGCTGCGCCGCGGGCGGCTCGAAGCCGTCGCCGGTGAGCAGGAGCGTGTCGGAGAGGAACCGGTGCAGCTGGGTGAGGTTCGCCGGGCCGCCCTGCGCGAGGTAGGCGTGGGCCTCGGCGGCGATGCCGGCCGGGACGGTCGAGAGCTTCATCAGCTCGGCGTCCGGCGTCTGCTCCCCGCCCAGGACGACGACGTGCGCGCCGGACGCCCGCAGCGTGTCGAGGCCGTCCTGCCAGCTCCGCGGCGTGCCGAGGATCCGCGCGACGACGATCTGCACGCCGTCGAGCAGCGCCGGCAGCTCGGCGACGTCGAGCCGGGCGGGGTTGCCGAGCCGGTACTCGCCACCGGACGAGCGGGCGCTGAGCAGGTCGGTGTCCGAAGTGGACAGAAGCAGGATCACGAGGTTCCTCCTCGGGGTCCGCGCCCCGGGTAGACGGGCGCGCCGGCCGGAGTTCCTGGCTCCCGGAGACTCCGCCGACGCACTCCCTCCCGCGGAGGGGTCATCGAGACAGCTCCGGTCACAGTGGCGGGACCGCCCCGGACTCTCACCGGGTTCCTCCACCTGCCGACGCGTGGGTATCGCCCTCACTCTCCGGTGTGCGTGGGTGCACGTCAAGGTGACGTTGGCCGGGGCTGGGTAGCCTGGAGGCTTGGAATCACTGCTCCGGAGCTTCACCGCCGCGCAGTCCGCGCGGCAGCCCTACCGCCACCCCACGGCGGCCGAACTCGAAACCGCCGCAACCGGCTTCGCCGCCGTCCTCGACGGCGACTCCCACCACCTCCGTGACCTGGGCTTCTCCGTCCACGACGGCTCGCTCGCCGTCCAGGAGCCCGGCAGCGAGCGGGCCTGGGGGCTTTACGCGATCGACCGGTCCGCGCCGCCGTCACTGGTCGTCGAGGTGCCGCACCCCTCGTCCGACCTGCGGACCGACCTGATCGGCCTGGCGCTCTTCCGGCGGGTGCCCGGCGCCGTCCTCGCGGTGGCCGGCGCCCACCGCCACCGTGAGGACCCCGCGCACGACACGCGGACCGTCTTCCACGTCGTCACCACGCTCCTGGCCCGCCGCGGCCTCCCGCAGGTCCAGCTGCACGGCTTCAAGGACCGGACCCTGCCCGCCGCCGACGTCGTCGTCTCGGCCGGGGCCGCGGCGGCCGGTGACGCGGCTCGCCGGGCGGCGGACCGGCTCGCCGAAGCCGGGTTCCGCGTTCGCCGGGCCTGGGCCGAACCGTGCCGGGGCCTGGCCGGGACGACGAACGTCCAGAGCCAGGCCGCCGGCGGCACGCCGTTCCTGCACGTCGAACTCAACCGGACCGTCCGCGAGACGCGGCGCGCCGACATCGTCGAGGCCCTGGCCGCGGCCGATCTGGCGACTGAACCACAGCGTCCCGAGATCTCCGGAAGAAGGTTCCACGATCGCCGGAAATGGGAGATTTCCGGCGAAACCTCTTCTTAGGGTCTTCATTACCCATCCATTGGTGATGAAAGGAAGGCCCGATGCGCAACACCGCGCGTACATTGACCGCGATCGCCCTCGCCGCCGGCGCGACGCTGGCCGCGGCGCCGGCCGCGATGGCGGCGAACCACTTCGTCCTCTTCAGCAACCGGTCCGCTTTCGTCATGACGTCCTGTTACACCGCGACGGACGCGCAGGGCAGGCAGCTCGCCCACGACTGCGACCAGGTGGCGGCCGCCCAGAAGTCCACCTTCTGGGTGCCGAGCGCGGCGACGCAGACCCGGGTGACGGTGTCCGACCGGGGCACCCAGATGTTCGGCCGGACCCACCCCAACACCCGGGACCTGTGCATCCGTGCCTCCGCGACCGGATCGGTGCACGAGGCCACCGAACAGGCCTGCACCCCGAACTGACGAACCATCGCGGGGTCGTCCGGCGGCCGGAGTCCTGGCCGCCGGATCGGCGCCGCCGGCGGCCTGTACCGGCCCTAGGCGGACCGTTCCCCCAAGCGGGGGAACGGCTTCGTCGAGAACAGCACTTCCACGGAGACCTCGAAGAACTCCGCGATCCGCAGGGCCAGGTACAGCGAAGGGCTGTACTCGCCGCGCTCGAGGTAGCCGATCGTCTGGTAGTGCACCCCGAGGGCGTCGGCCAGCTGCCGTCGCGAGATCGACCGCTCCGCGCGCAGCATCGCTATCCGGTTGTAGACGACCTCGCTCATGACTGTTCACTACCCCACACGCTGCATGGCCTTCTCCCGCCGTTCGGCCACCGACGAACCCGCTTCGCGCCGCGCCATGCGGCGGAGCAGGATCGGCGCCAGCACCAATCCGATCACGGACCACGCGACGAGCACCGCCAGGGTCGGCAGTGGCCGCCACGACTGGCCGATCTCGACGACGACCGTACTGTCCGGCAGCAGCGCCGAGCGCATCCCGAGACCCAGCCAGTACATCGGGAACACCTGCGCGACGCCCTGCACCCACTCCGGCAGCGCGGTGATCGGGTAGAAGATCCCGGAGATCGCGCCCAGCCCCATGATCGGCAGCACGATCAGTCCCACCGACCGCGCGCTCTTGACCAGCGAACCCAGCGCGGCGCCGATCGGGATGGTCGCGAACAGCCCGATCGCCAGCACCCACAGCAGGTGCAGGTACGACCAGACGCCGCCCGGGGCCAGCCCGGTGAACAGGAACAGGCACGGGATCAGCACCAGCACCAGCGACGTGATCTGGCTCAGCGCCACGGCCGTGGTCTTCCCGACCAGGTAGCCGAGCATGCCGTGCGGAGTCGCCTTCGCCCGCAGGAGCGTGCCGTCTTCGCGGTCGACGGCGAGGTAGCCCGCTGCGCCGGCCAGGCCGTTGAACACGACGCCGGCGCCGAGCACGCTGGGCACGGTCGCCGCGCCGAGCGAGAACGACGTGCCGGGCAGGGTCGCGTTGCGCATGAAGAACAGCGTGCCGAGGAAGAGGGCTATGAAGACGATCTGGCCGACCAAGTCGTCGCTGTTGGTCCACGTCTGCTTGAACTCGATCCAGCCGCGCGCCAGCCCGGAGCGCAGTGCCGCGGCCTTGGCGTTCATCGCGCACCCGCTTCCTGGAGGCCGAGCTCCGTCTCGCCGCCGGTCTCCGCGCGCCGGACCAGCGTCATGTAGGTGTCCTCCAGCGACGCCCGGCGGACCTCGAGGTCCGCGACGGCCTCGCCGTGCTGCTTGAACAGGTCGTACACGTACTTCGTCGCTTCGGTCGTGGAGTGGACGAAGCGCTGCCCGCCGACGCTCCAGCGGACTTCGGCCTCGCCGGAGATCTGCCGGCTGAGCTGGTCGGCCGAGCCGTCGGCGATGATCCGGCCGCCGTTGAGGATGAGGATCCGGTCGGCCAGCTTCTCGGCCTCGTCGAGGTCGTGCGTGGTCAGCAGGATCGTGGTGTCGAGCTCGTCGGACAGGCGGTGCACCAGGTCGTGGAACTCGCGCCGGGCCTCGGGGTCGAAGCCCGCGGTCGGCTCGTCGAGGAACAGCAGCTCGGGCCGCCCGACGATGCCGATGGCGACGTCGAGCCGCCGCCGCTGGCCGCCGGAGAGCTGCTTGAGCTTCTTGTGCGCGTGCTCGGTGAGCCCGACCGTGGCGATCAGCTCGTCGGCGTCCCACGGCCGCGGGTGCGCGGCCGTCGAGTACGGCACGTAGTACCGGCCGAGGTGCGCGAGAAGCTCGCGGACGTGCCACTTCCCGTGGTCGCGCCACGACTGGAGCACGACCCCCAGCCGCGCCCGCCAGTCTTCGCCGCCGTGCGCGGGATCGGCGCCCAGCACGCTCACCTCGCCCGCCGACCGCATGCGGAAGCCCTCGAGGATCTCGATCGTCGTGGTCTTGCCCGCGCCGTTCGGCCCGAGCAGGCCGACGACCTCGCCCCGGAACGCCTCGAAGTCGACGCCGTGGAGCACGTCGTTCGTGCCGTACCGCATCCGCAGCCCCCGCACGCGGACGACGGGATCGGCTGGATCTCTCATCGCGATCACCCCCATCTGAATGATGCGATCGAATGTAGCACACCTACTACATTCGATGAGAGTTCTACTGCCCCGGGAACTTGACCCACGGTCACCCGGTTCGCCGGGCATGGGAACTTGGCTGGGGCTCGCCCTTCCGGGCGGCGTCGTGATCCTGCTGGTCATGGCCGCGATCGAACTGCGGCCGCGCAAGAACGGCTCGCGCTTCAAGGCGCGGCTGTCCGCCACGTACATCGAAGAGACGACCGCGTTCCTGTACGGGACCAAGCGACGTGAGCTGGAACACCGGGAAACGATGTCGATGCTCGTCGAGCAGGACGCCGAAGGCGCACCACCCTGGCGTGACGTGGACCTGGACGCCGGAACCGCCCGGATCCGGCCGCGTTCGGACCCGCCGGGGCCGGAGAACCGCCAGCTACAGTGACCTCATGCCGACCCCAGCACGTGTGCGAGCCGACGCGTGCCCCGGTGTTTTCGCACCCCACGAAGCCGCCGACGGTCCGTTGGCCCGCGTGCGGCTGCCCGGCGGCACGATTTCCGCAGTACAGCTGCGAGCCTTGGCGGACGCGGCCGAAGCGTGCGGCGACGGCGACCTCCACCTCACCTCGCGCGGCAACGTCCAGCTGCGCGGCGTCACCCGGCCCGGCTTGGCGGCCCGGCTGACCGACGCCGGGCTCCTGCCTTCGCCGTCGCACGAACGCGTCCGCAACGTGCTCGCGTCGCCGTTGAGCGGGCTGCGCGGCGGCCTCGCCGACGTCCGCGGCTTGGCGGCCGCGCTGGATGTCGCGCTGTGTTCGACGCCGGAGCTGGCGGACCTGCCCGGGCGGTTCCTCTTCGCCTTCGACGACGGACGCTCCGACGTCGCCGGCGAAGGCGCCGACGTCTGCTGGCGCGCCACCGGTTCGGCCGAGGGCACGCTGCTGCTCGCGGGCGGCGACACCGGACGGCGGGTGGCCCGCGCCGGCGCCGTCGCAGCGCTCCTCGAAGTCGCGCTGGAGTTCGGCCGGGTGCGGGGGTCCGCCTGGCGCGTCGCCGAGCTTGACGACCCGGCCTGGCGCGGGACGCCGGTGCCGCCGGCCTCGGCCGAGGTCCCGGCCGGGCTGATCGAACGGGACGGCGGCTTCGCGGCCGGTGTCGTGCCGCGCTTCGGGCACCTGTCCGCGGCCCAGGCGCGGGCGCTGGCGGAGTTCGGCCCGGCGCTGGTGACGCCGTGGAAGTCCGTGGTGCTGCCCGACGTGCCTCCGGATGTCTTCGCGCGGCTGGGTTTCGGTGCCGTCGCCTGGGGGACCACCGCGTGCATCGGCCGTCCCGGCTGCGCGAAGTCGCGCGCCGACGTCCGGGCCGACGCGGTGTTCCGGCCCGGCCTGCGCGCGCACTTCTCGGGCTGCGAACGGCGGTGCGGGAAGCCGTCGCAGTCCCATGTGGACGTTGTCGCCGAAGCGGGGGGCTACCGCATCGACGGCCGCTGGGTGCCGCTCGACGAGATGGAAGGGAACCTGTGATCGACTACCTGCGGGACGGTGCCGAGATCTACCGGCACTCGTTCGCCACGATCCGCGAGGAGGCGGACCTGGCGATCCTGCCCGACGACGTGGCCGGGCTGGCGGTCCGGATGATCCACGCCTGCGGCATGGTCGATCTGGTCGACGACCTGCGCTACACGCTCGACGTCGTCGAGTCCGGCCGCGCCGCGCTCGAAGCCGGCGCGCCGATCCTGTGCGACGCGCAGATGATCGCCAGCGGCGTCACCCGGCGCCGGCTGCCCGCGGCCAACGAGGTGCTCTGCACGCTGTCGGACCCCGGCGTGCCCGGGCTCGCCGAGCGGATGGGCACCACGCGCTCGGCGGCGGCGCTGGAACTGTGGCGCGACAAGCTGCCCGGCTCGGTGGTGGCGATCGGCAACGCGCCGACGGCGTTGTTCCGCCTGCTGGAGATCCTCGACGAAGGCGTCGGCGCGCCCGCGGCGATCATCGGCGTCCCGGTCGGGTTCGTCGGCGCGGTGGAGTCCAAAGTGGAGCTGGCCAAGCGGGCCCCGGCACCGTACCTGGTGGTGCACGGACGGCGCGGCGGCAGCGCGATGGCCGTCGCGGCGATCAACGCACTCGCGAGCGCCGAAGAATGACGGGCACGCTGTACGGCGTCGGGCTCGGCCCCGGCGACCCGGAACTGATGACGGTCAAGGCGGCGCGCCTCATCTCGGAAGCGTCGGTGATCGCGTACCACTGCGCGCGCCACGGCCGCAGCATCGCGCGGTCGGTCGCCGAGCCGTACCTGCGCGAGGGGCAGTTCGAGGAGAAGCTCGTCTACCCGGTCACGACGGAGACGACCGACCACCCGGGCGGGTACGAAGGCGCGATCGCCGACTTCTACGAGCTGTGTGCGAAGCGGCTGGCCGAGCACCTCGACGCGGGCCGCGACGTGGTGCTGCTCTGCGAAGGCGACCCGTTCTTCTACGGCTCGTACATGTACATGCACGAACGGCTTTCCGGCCGCTTCGAGGCGGTGGTCGTCCCGGGCGTGACGTCGGTGAGCGCGGCGTCGTCGGTGATCGGCCGCCCGCTGGTGCAGCGCGACGAGGTGCTGACGGTGCTCCCGGGCACGCTGCCGGCCCCGGAGCTGGCCCGTCGCCTCGCGGACACCGACGCGGCGGCGGTGCTGAAGCTGGGCCGGACGTTCTCGTCCGTGCGGGAGGCCTTCGCGGAGGCGGGCAAGCTCGACGACGCCGTCTACGTCGAGCGCGCGACGTGGGGGCAGCAGCGGATCGAGCCGCTGGCTTCGGTGGACCCCTCGACGGTGCCGTACTTCTCGCTGGCGTTGCTGCCCTCGCCGGCTTATGCGTCCCGGGTTTCTCCCGTGGCTCCCGTTCCTTCGCCTTCTTCGGCCGGCGAAGTCGTCGTCGTGGGTCTCGGCCCGGCGGGCCCGGAGTGGCTGACGCCCGAGGCCGCCGCGGAACTTGCGGCCGTCGAGCACATCGTCGGGTACGGGCCGTATGTGGCGCGGGTGCCGCAGAAGGCGGGCCAGCAGCGGCACGCGTCGGGCAACCGGGTCGAGGCGGATCGCGCGCGCGAGGCGTTGTCCCTGGCTGCTGCCGGCTCGCGGGTCGCCGTGGTGTCCTCGGGCGACCCGGGGGTGTTCGCGATGGCGTCGGCGGTGCTGGAGCAGGTGGCGGAGGGCCACGGCGCGGGGGTCCGCGTCCGGATCGTCCCGGGCGTGACGGCGGCCCAGGCGGCGGCGTCCCGCGTCGGCGCGCCGCTGGGCCACGACTACTGCGTGCTCTCGCTGTCGGACCGGTTGAAGCCGTGGGAGATCATCGAGAAGCGTCTCGACGCGGCGGGCGCGGCGGACCTGGTGCTGGCGCTGTACAACCCGGCGTCCCGGACCCGGACGACCCAGCTGGCCGACGCGCGTGCCGTGCTCCTCCGCCATCGCGCTCCGGAGACGCCGGTCGTGGTCGCGCGGGACGTCGGCGGGGCCGAGGAGGACATCCGGATCACCACGCTGGGCGACCTGGATCCGTCCACAGTGGACATGCGCTGCCTGCTGATCGTGGGGTCCAGCCGCACCCGGGTGGACGGCGGTGTCGTCTGGACCCCTCGCAGCTACTAGCGGAGGGAATCCCCCGCGGGGTGGACGACGATGTCGTCGAGCCGCGTGCGGGCGTGGATCTCGACCTGGCCGCCGGGCGTGGCCGGCAGCGAGTTGCGGACCGAGCCCTTGGTGCTCTCGGCGTCCACCGAGGCGCTGACGCCCGCGCCGACGCCGACGTCGATGCCGCCGGCGGCGTTGGCCAGCTCCACCCGGCCGCCGGTGACCCGGCCGATCCGGATGGGGCAGTGGCCGGCACTGGCGACGACGTCGCCGTCGGCGCGTTCGACGTCGAAGCGGCCGCTCGCGCTGCCGAACCGGACGTCGGATCGGGCGTGGCCGATCCGGACCCGCCCGATCGAGCCCTCGTACCCGAGGACGCCTTCGATCTCGCCGATCCGCAGCCCGGCGGCGCCGCCCTCGATGCCGGCGGCCCCGGCGACGTGCCCGACCTCGACGTCACCGGCCGCCAGGTTCGCCCGCAGCCCGGCGACGCGGTCGAGCCGGACCTGCCCCGAGGCCAGGTTGAGTTCGCAGTCGCCGAGCGGGCCGTCGGCGTGCACGTCGGTCCACGCCGTGTTCAGGACCAGCCCGGACCCGGCCGGCAGTTCGACCGTGACGGCGACGGACCCGGTCTTGGCTCCCGACTTCGTCGTCTTGATCGACAGCGCGCCGTCGGTGAACTCGACCTTGGTCTGCTCGGCGACCTTCACGTCCGTCTTGTTCGCGGGGTCGACGGGCTCGACCCGCACAACCGTGTCCGTGCGCTCGCTCGCGGCGACGCGGATGCGGGCGCCCGCGGTGGTCATCGTGGCGGTGATCGGCTTCGGAGTGGCGAAGGTGTTCATGGTGTTTCCCCTTGCTGTGTGCCGGTGGCGGTGATGGGTTCACCATCGCCGCCCCGCCGGACACACAGCTGACACCGGCCTGACACGGTGCTACCGCGTCGGGTCCTTGCCGTTCGGCTGGCGCGGCCCCGGGCCCGGTGACCACCAGCCCGGCACGGTCTTCTCCCCGCGGATCACCGTCGGGGCGATGCCCTCGGTGAACGGCTCGATCTGCAGCAGCTGGCCCCAGGACTGGCTCGGCTGGCCGATCAGGTAGCTCGGGACCTCCGGCTCCTCGGCCAGCTCCTCCAGCCAGCCGATCGGGCCGCCGTTCGTCGAGGACGCCCACTGGGCCTCGTCCGCCAGGCCGCCCGCCGTGATGCGGTAGTCCGGGACCTGCGAGATCCCGTCGTGCGACGTCACCGGCTGGACGCACGGGTACACGAACGACGCCGGCCAGTCCACGTACACCGGCTTCGAGCCGATGCGGTCCGTCAGCGTCGTGAACGTCGGGACGCGCGGGGCCGACGCCGCGATCCAGCCGTCCTCCGTCAGGTCGTTGTCGACGATGTTGACGCGGACCGCGTTCGTCTCCGGCGGCAGGTCGCGCAGGTTGATGCGCGTGTCGTTCCAGCCGTTGGTGCCCGCGCCCGGCGGCAGCATGAACTGGCTGCGCAGCACCTTCACGCCGTCCGGGGTGTTGACGCCGTAGTCGAGGCTGACCGACGTCGGACGGCGGGCCGCACCCGCCGTCGCCACCACGATCTGGCCGTCCGCCGGCTTCTCCGTCAGGGCGTACCAGTCGCTGCGCAGCCGCCCGGCGCGCGTCTCCGGGTCGAGGAAGCTCGACCACATCGGCACCTTGTCCGGGGTGAACCCGTGCGGCGGCTCGGCCAGGGGGTCCTTGTCGTCGACCGGGCGGGTGTGGAAGCCGGTCTGGACGCGGCCGTTGTCCTGGTCGGGGTTCGGCAGCGGCGACTCGGGCTCCTTGGGCTTCTCCGCGACGGTCCGCTGCTCGGCCTGCGGGTGCAGGATGCTCGTCGCCGCGTCGCGCTCGACCATCACGTGGTCGGCGAGGTTGCAGCTCTTGCCGAACAGGTGCCCGACGTTCGCCGCGCCCAGGCTGTAGCTGCCGGACTGGTTGTGGATCGCCCACGCCATCGTGACGAACTCGCCCGCCGCCACCAGGCCGCAGACCACCACCAGCGACAGCGACCCGAGCCGCAGCGCCCGCAGCCGGCCTTCCTGCGGCTGGGCTGCCAGGCCGGGCCGGTGCGCGCGGACGTTCTCGACGAACGCGTAGATCCCGGCGATCGCGGCCGCCGCCAGCAGGATCGTCGACAGCGGGATGCCGCCGACCGACGGCGCCACGTTCGTCCACTGGACGCCGAGGCGCGAGACGAACCAGTAGGTGTTCGGGCCGGTCGCGGCGAGCGCGGCGACCACCAGCAGGGCCGCGAGGAACGCCGCGCGGTTGCGTTGGGAGCGCAGCACGGTCGAACTGGTGGCGAGCGCGGCCAGTGCGGCCATCGACGCGCCGACCGCGGCGAAGGCGCCGAAGTGGTGCGTCCACTTCGTCGGCGTCAGGGCCAGGAGCAGGAAGAACAGCGCCGTCGTGCCGATCAGGCGGCGCGCCGGGCCGAGCGACGCGCCGGGGATGCGGCCGCGGCGCAGCAGCACCACCAGGCAGGTGGCCGTGCACAGCACGACCAGCAGCACCGGGAAGCGGCGCGGCGCCGAGCCGTCCGGCAGGCTTTCGAACAGCAGCTGGTAGCGCGCGAGCTCCTGGAACCACGACAGGTTCGGGCCGACCTGGGTGCGGATCCGGGTCGCCTCCTGGACGGTCGCGAACGTCTGGTCGGCGAACACCACGACCAGCACCAGCAGCCCGGCCGCGGCGACCGGCGCGAGCACCGGCAGCCAGCCGTTCTCGTTGGCGCGCTGGCGCACCAGCTTGAACAGCGGACGCGCGGCGACCAGGAACGGCGCCACCGCGATCAGCCCGGTCGGCGTCGCGGCCAGGGTGAACCCGGCCGCGGTCAGGCCGAGGCACAGCGGCAGCAGCCGGCGCGTCACCAGCGCGCGCTCGACGGCGCAGATCGCCAGCAGCGAGCCGAGCGCGGCCACCGGTTCCGGCCGGACGCCGTTGTTGTAGGGCATCCACCAGATCAGGAACACCGTCGCGGCGGCCCAGCTGGCCGGGCGGCTGGTGCGGATCTGGGTACCCAGCCGCGGCATCACCTCGCGGCTGATCAGCAGCCAGCTGAGCACGCCGAGCAGGAACGACGGCAGCCGGATCCACGGCGGCACCGTGCTGACGTGCGTCATCAGCTCGAACACGTGGTAGAACCAGCCGAACGGCGCCTCCGCGACGCCGAACCAGCGGTGGTAGTTCGTCAGGTAGCCGGTCGCCTCGGTGACGCGGGCCATCGTGAGGATGTAGCCGTCGTCCGAGGTCACCGGGCCGATGAAGACCCACGCGCCGAGCGCGGCGATCACCGTGACGTCCCGCAGCGTCAGCCGCCACCAGCCGATCGGGGCCCAGCGCGGGGCGCGGCGCGCGAAGCCGGAGTCGCGGCGCCAGACCGCGATCAGGCAGCCGATCAGCGACAGCACGGCGAGCACGCCGACGACGATCTTCAGCGCGGTCGGCGACGTCTGGTACCGCGTGTCCGGCACGACCGAGACGTGCAGGCCGGCGATCGGGTCCCGGCTCGAGTTGATCGACGAGTAGATGCCGACCAGGCGCGGGCGGACGTCCCCGCCGGCGTGGAAGATGGGCGTCCCGGCCACGGCCAGGGTCATCTGCGTCGCGTCGACGTCCAGCTCGACGTCGCACTTCTCGGCCGGCAGCGGCTGCTGGGCGATCTGCTGGCCCTGGCTGGACGCGAACAGCACACCGTTGTCGATGCGCAGCTGCAGGCCGACGCCCTTGCCGGCGTTCGGGTCGGTGCGGCCGTCCGGCACGGTGGCGAACAGCAGGCCCGGACCGTTCGTGCGGGCGTCGACCGAGCGGATGGTCGCGCACGGCACCTCGGCCCGCAGGTCCTGGGCCCAGTACCCGGTCAAGGGCGCGTTGACGGAGCGGGTGTCGCTGCCGGTCGGCCAGACGACCTCCGCCGTGTCCTGCACCACCGGCAGGAAGGGGAAAGCCAGCGCGCACAAGGCCGAGAGCAGCCCCAGCGCTACGGCAATCAGACGCATCGGCGCAACGCTAACGGGTCAGAGGTCGGCGGTTGACGCAGCCCCCGGGTCACGCGGGGTGAACCGTCCGTGGTGTATCGCCGCGGACAGGGGACGGCGGCTGCGCCAACCGTGGCGTTCCAGGTCGGGCACGGTCTCCAGCCTGCTCACCGGCCCGGCACAGAGCCACGCGACCGGCCGGACGCCGTCCGGGATGCCGAGCAGCTCGCTCAGGAACGGCTCGCGGTAGAAGCTCACCCACCCGACGCCGAGGCCTTCCGCGGTGGCGGCGAGCCAGAGGTTCTGGATGGCGAGGCACACCGAGTACAGGCCGGCGTCGGCGATGGCGTGCCGCCCGAGCACGTCGGGCGCGCCGCGCGCGGGGTCGTAGGTGACGACGATGCCGAGGCTCGCCTCGAGGATGCCCTCGATCTTGATGTTCGCGAAGGTGCTCGCGCGGTCTTCGGCGAGCTGCCCGGCGAAGACCTCACGCTCGTCGTGGACGTGCTTCGCGAACTTCTCCCGCGTCGCGACGTCGTCGACCAGCACGAAGTCCCACGGCTGCGTGAGCCCGACGCTCGGCGCGGCGTGCGCGGCCCCGAGGATCCGCAGGAGCGTGGCTTCGGGGATCGGCTCGCCGGTGAACTCGCCGCGGACGTCCCGCCGCTTGCGCAGGACTTCGTAGAACTCTTCGATCATCGGTGCAGGACCCATTCGACGGCTTCGGGGACGGTTTCGGCGGTCTCGGTCACCGGGCGCGGCGGGCGCCGGACGACGACGACGGGCTTGCCGAGCTCACGGGCCGCGGTCAGCTTCGCGCTGGTCTGCGGGCCACCGGAGTCCTTGGTGACCAGGACGTCGACCCGCCCGAGCAGCTCCCGCTCGGCGGCGACCTCGTACGGCCCGCGGGCGAGGAGGAGTTCGTGGTGCCGCGGCAGCGGCGGCTCGGGCGGGTCGACGCAGCGGATGAGGAACCACAGGTCGTCGAGGTGCGCGAAGGCCGGCAGGCCTTGGCGGCCGCTGGTGAGGAAGACGCGTTTCCCGAGGCCGGGGAGCTTTTGCGCGGCATCGGCGAGGTCGTCGGCCCAGTGCCAGACGTCCCGCGGCCCCGCCTGCCAGCAGGGCCGCGCGAGCCGCAGCAGGGGCGTCTTCGTCAGCTCGGCCGCTTCCGCCGCGTTGGCGCCGATGCGTTCGGCGAAGGGGTGGGTCGCGTCCACGACGGCGTCGACCCGGTTCTCGCGCAGGTACCGCGCGAGACCTTCCGGGCCGCCGAAGCCACCTACGCGTACCTCGCCGACGGGGAGCCTTGGCCGTGCCACACGTCCCGCCAGCGAAGAGACAACGCGCACTTCGCGCGCTTCCAGGGCTTCGGCGAGCTGCCGGGCTTCGCCGGTGCCGCCGAGGATGAGGATCACGAGGAACGTCCGTAGCCGACGGCCTCGCGCCAGCGGTCCAGCGTACGCAGGTTGGCGAGGGTTTCCGCCCAGGTCAGCTCGGGTGCCTGCCGGTCTCCGACGTGCGCGGCGACGTGGTCGGCCTCCCGGGCGAAGACGCTCTGGGTGGCTTCGACCTCGATGACCTCCGGCTCGCCCCCGGCCGGGGTCAGGATGATCCGCGAGACGCCGGGGCCCCGCAGCGGGTGGATCCACGCGGGCTGCGGAACGTGGAGCTGCCCCGCCGAGCCGAAGACGCGGATGCCGTCCTCCCGGGTGAGCCGGATCCCGCACGAGATCGTCGCGAGGATGTCCCCGGGCAGGCGCAGCAGGCCGGTCGCCCACTCGTCGACGCCGGTGGCGGACAGGTGCGCCATCCCGCTGACCTCGGACGGCTCGACGACGTCCTGCCCGGTCGCCGCCTGCGCGACCAAGCGGGCCAGCGACGTGCAGTAGCAGCCGACGTCGAGGATCCCACCGCCGCCGAGCGCCGGGTCGCTGAGCCGGGCGGTCTCCTCCGGGTTGCCGGCGAAGGAGAAGGTGGTGTCCACCGCGCGGACCTCGCCGATGGCACCGGCCGAGATCAGCTCGGTCAGCCGCCGCGTCTGCGGGTGCAGCCGGTACATGAACCCTTCCATCAGGAAGACGTCGTTCGCGCGCGCGGCGGCGATCACCTCCTCGGCGTCGGCCGCGGTGATCGTCAGCGGCTTCTCGCACAGCACGTGCTTCCCGGCTTCGGCGGCGGCGATGGCCCACTGCTTGTGCAGCGAGTGCGGCGTCGAGACGTACACGGCGTCGACGTCCGGATCGGCGAGGAGCTCTTCGTAGCTGCCGTAGGCCTTCGGGATGTCGAAGCGCGAGGCGAAGTCCCGCGCCCGCCCGGCGTCCCGCGCCGCGACGGCGCCGAGGACGCCGTGTTCGCTTTCGTCGACGCCCGCGGCGAAGTGGGCGGCGATCGTCCCGGCGGCCAGCAGGCCCCAGCGCAGTTCCGTCACAACGACTCCGGTTGGTTCGCCCGGTCACGGGCACTCGAGTAGAGGAAGCTGTCGGGAAAGTTCGTGGCGGCGAGCACCCGCCCGACGAAGATGGTGGCAGCACGCGTCATCCCGGCCGCGCGGACCAGCGCGGGCAGCTCGCCGAGCACCCCGCGCACGACGGTTTCCCCGGCCTGGCTCGCGAGCGCGACGACGGCGACGGGACAGTCCGCGCCGTAGTGCGGCGTCAGCTCGCCGGCCACCCGCTCGACGTGGTTGACGGCGAGGTGCAGCGCGAGCGTGGCGCCGGTCGCGGCGAACGCGGCCAGCGTCTCGCCGGGCGGCATCTTGGTCGAGCGCGCCTGGACACGGGTGATCACCAGGCTCTGCCCGATTTCGGGCACGGTGAGCTCCCGCCGCAGCACCGCGGCCGACGCGGCGAAGGCGGGCACCCCCGGCACGACGTCGTAGGGCACGCCGGCCGCGTCGAGCCGCCGCATCTGCTCGGCGACGGCGCTGTAGAGCGACGGGTCGCCCGAACACAGCCGGGCGACGTCGTGCCCGGAGTGGTGGGCGTCGACGAGCTTCGCGACGATCTGCTCGAGGCTGAGGTTCGCCGTGTCGACCAGCTCGGCGCCGGCCGGGCAGTACGTGAGCAGGTCGGGCGGCGTCATGCTGCCGGGGTAGAGGCAGACACCGCAGCGGGCCAGCAGGTCCCGGCCGCGCACGGTGATGAGGTCGGCGGCCCCGGGGCCGGCGCCGATGAAGTGCACGGTCATCGGCTGCTCCACTGGGTCACGGCCCGCGCCGGGGTCCAGCCCGTGAAGCCGCCCAGCGGGGCCGCCCGCTCGACACCGATCCGCAGCAGCTCCCCTCCGTGCTCCTCGTACGCTCGTGCCAGGACCTGCTCGGCCTCCAGCGTCACCCCGTGCGCCACCACTCGCGCGCCCGTGGCCACGCACGCGTCCAGTACGCCCGGCGCCGTCACGCCGCCTCCGATGAAGACCGCGTCCGGCGCGGGCAGCGCGCTCAGCGCTTCCGGTGCTTCTCCCGTCACCACCTCCAATTCCGGTACTCCCAGGTCCAATGCGTTGCGCCCGATCCGTTCGGCCCGCTCCGCCGAGCGTTCGATCGCGATCGCGCGATTGAGGCCGTGCAGCCGCGACCACTCGATGCCGACGCTGCCCGCGCCCGCGCCGACGTCCCACAACAGCTCGCCGGGACTCGGCGCGAGGCGGGCCAGCGCCGACACTCGGAGGTCTCGCTTGGTCAGCTGCCCGTCGTGGGCGTACACGTCGTCCGGGATGCCGATCAGCGGCAACGCCGGACCCGCGCACTCCAGCGCGAACACCGTCAGCGGTCCGGGATCGCCGGCCCAGCCGTCGGAGACGCGCTCGTCGGGCCCGCCCAGGTTCTCCAACGCGATCAGCTCGCTCTCGCCATAACCCCGCACGGTGAGCAGGGAGCGCAAAGCGGGCGCGTCGGCACCCAGGACGAGCACCCGCCGGCGCGGCGCCAGCACCCGGGCGACGCGGGCGGACGACCGGCCGACGATGGTGACCACCTCGGTCTCCTCGGCGGACCAGCCCAGCCGTGCCCGGGCCAGTGTCACCGAGGAGAGCGCGGGCAGCGCCTCGACCTCGTATCCATGGGCCACCAGTGTGGCACCCACCCCCGACAAAAACGGATCTCCGCTGGCCAGGACGCAGATCCGGGCGCCCTCGTGCTCGGCGATGACCGCGTCCAGCCCCGGCAGCAACGGTGTCGGCCACGCCTGCGCCGGGACGTCTTCGGGCAGGTAACCGAGTTGCCGGGGCGCCCCCAGCACGACCTCGGCGGCGAGCACCGCGGCCCGCGCCTGTTCCGACAGTCCGGACCAGCCGTCCGCCCCGATCCCGACCACGGTGAGGCGGTTCGCCGAAGCCGCCGGCCGACGTGATGTTTCGCGCACGATTTCCCACCCTAAGCGAGGCGGGCGCTGTGCGATGATCGGCCGGTCGCCGACCACAGGAGCGCTGTTGAAGCCGTACCCGTTCACCGCCGTCGTCGGGCTGCCGGACCTGCGCCTGGCGCTGGTCCTCTCCTCGATCTCACCCGCTGTCGGCGGAGTGCTGGTGCGCGGCGAAAAGGGCACCGCGAAGTCGACCATGGTCCGCGCGCTCGCGGGCCTGCTGCCGAGTGTCGACGTCGTCGACGGCTGCCGGTTCTCGTGCGATCCCGCGGGCCCCGACCCGCGTTGCCCGGACGGTCCGCACGACGGCGCGCGGAGCCACCGACGGCCCGCGAAGCTGGTCGAACTCCCAGTCGGCGCCGCCGAAGACCGCGTCATCGGGAGCCTGCACCTGGAACGCGCGCTCGCCG
Organism: Amycolatopsis sp. MtRt-6; assembly: GCF_017308975.1. Taxonomy (GTDB): domain Bacteria; phylum Actinomycetota; class Actinomycetes; order Mycobacteriales; family Pseudonocardiaceae; genus Amycolatopsis. Next base: position 199,283 of record NZ_JADWPD010000009.1, read on the forward strand.
AAGGCGTCACGGACTTCCAGCCCGGCCTGCTCGCCGCCGCGCACCGCGGGCTGCTCTACGTCGACGAGGTCAACCTGCTGCACGACCACCTCGTCGACACGCTCCTGGACGCCGCCGCGATGGGCCGCGCGACCGTCGAGCGCGAAGGCGTTTCGGTCTCGCACGCGGCGCGGTTCGTGCTGATCGGCACCATGAACCCCGAAGAGGGCGAGCTGCGGCCACAGCTGCTCGACCGGTTCGGGCTGACCGTCGAGGTCGCCTCCAGCCGTGACCCGGAGCAGCGCGTCGAGGTCGTCCGCCGCCGCTTGGCCTACGAAGCCGATCCCGACGCTTTCGCCGCGCAGTACGCGGAAGAAGACGCCAAGCTCGCCGCGGACATCGAAGCGGCGCAACGGCTTCTGCCCGCCGTCAAGCTCCCCGACGAGGCCCTGCGCCAGATCGCCGAGATCTGCGCCTCCTTCGAGGTCGACGGCATGCGCGCGGACATCGTCACCGCGCGCACCGCGGTCGCGCACGCGGCCTGGGCCGGCCGCGACGAGGTGACCACCGAGGACGTCCGCGTCGCCGCGCGGCTCGCGCTGCCGCACCGGCGCCGTCGCAACCCGTTCGACGCGCCGGGCATCTCCGAAGAGCAGCTGGAGCAGGCGCTCCAGGACGCTCAACCGGACCCGGGGCCCGAGGACGACGGTCCTGGTTCGGGCTCTGAGCCGCCGTCAGAAGCTCCCGAACCGCCGCAGGGCGGCGAAAACGCGCCGCAAGGCCAGCCGCAGCAGAACGCGGGCGGGCAGCAGAAGACCGTCGGCGCCGGTGAGACGTTCAAGGCCCGCGTCTTCCGCGTCAAGGGCATGGGCGAAGGCGAGCGTGGCCGCCGGTCGCGTGCGATCACCGACAGCGGACGGACCGTCGGCGTCCAGCCCGCGAGTGTCCGCGAAGGCCGGCCCCACCTGGTCGCCACCGTGAAAGCCGCGGCGCCGCACCAGAAAGCCCGTGGCCGAGACGGCGCCGGTCTGAAGCTGCGGCCGGAAGACGTCCGCTACGCACTGCGCGAAGGCCGCGAAGGCAACCTCGTCCTCTTCTGCGTCGACGCGTCCGGCTCGATGGGCGCCAAGGCCCGGATGCGCGAGGTCAAGTCCGCCGTCCTGTCGCTGCTGCTCGACGCCTACCAGCGCCGCGACAAGGTCGGGCTCGTCACCTTCCGCGGCAACGCGGCCGAACTCGCGTTGCCGCCGACGATCAGCGTCGACGCGGCCGCGGCCCGCCTCGAAGGCCTGCCGACCGGCGGCCGGACACCGCTGGCCGAAGGACTCCTGGAGGCCGCGCGCGTGCTGCGTGTCGAGGAAATCCGCGACCCCCGGCGCCGTCCGCTGCTGGTCGTGGTCACCGACGGGCGGGCCACCAGCGGCCCCGACGCCGTCGCGCGCGCCCAGGCCGCTGCCGGGCTCCTGGCCGGCGTCACGACGATCGTGATGGACTGCGAGAGCGGCAAGATGCGGCTCGGCCTGGCCGCCGACCTCGCCGCCCACCTCGGCGCGGAACACGTTCCCCTCGCCGACGTCGCCGCCGAAGCGCTGGCGGACGCCGTCCGCGCCCGGACCGGAAGGGCTGCCTGATGCCGCAGGGAAAACCGGCGGTGGTGCCGGCGGACGGCCTGACCACGCGCCAGCGCCGCAACCGGCCGCTGCTCGCCGTGCACACCGGCGAGATGAAGGGCAAGTCGACGGCCGCGTTCGGCATGGCCCTGCGCGCCTGGAACCAGGGCTGGTCGATCGGGGTGTTCCAGTTCGTCAAGTCGGCGAAGTGGCGCGTCGGCGAGGAAGCCGCGTTCCGCGCGCTCGGGAAGCTGCACGAGGACACCGGCCAGGGCGGGCCGGTCGAGTGGCACAAGATGGGCGAGGGCTGGAGCTGGGCGCGCAAGTCCGGCACCGACGAGGACCACGCCGAAAACGCGCGTGAGGGCTGGGCGGAGATCAAGCGCCGGCTCGCCGCGGAGACGCACGATTTCTACGTCCTCGACGAGTTCTCCTACCTGCTCAAGTGGGGCTGGCTCGACGTCGACGACGTCGTGTCCACGCTGGTCTCGCGACCCGGGCACCAGCACGTCGTCATCACCGGCCGGTACGCGCCGCCGGAGCTCGTCGAGGCCGCCGACCTGGTCGCCGAGATGACCAAGGTCAAGCACCCGATGGACGCCGGGCAGAAGGGCCAGCGGGGGATCGAGTGGTAGCGCGGGTGGTCGTCGCCGCGCCCGGTTCCGGGCACGGCAAGACCACGATCGCCGCCGGGCTGATGGCGGCGCTGCGCGCGGCCGGGCACCGGGTGTCCGGGCACAAGGTCGGGCCGGACTTCATCGATCCGTCCTACCACGCCCTCGCCACCGGACGCCCCGCGCGCAACCTCGACCCCTTCCTGCAGGGCGAGGAACAGCTGATCCCGTTGCTGCGGCACGGGTCCCACGGCGCCGACATCGCCGTCATCGAAGGCGTGATGGGCCTGTTCGACGGGGCACTGGGCACCGAGGGCTACGCGTCGACCGCGCACGTGGCCCGGCTCCTGGACGCGCCGGTCGTACTGGTCGTCGACGCCTCGGCCGCCTCCCGCAGCGTCGCCGCGACCGTGCTCGGCTTCGCGCACTACGACAACCGCGTGCGGCTCGCCGGCGTCATCCTCAACAAGCTGGGCTCGCGGCGGCACCTCGACGAGATCGCGTCCGCGCTGGAGGCCACCGGCGTCCCGCTGCTGGGAGCGTTGTACCGCAACGAGGAGATCCACGCGCCGAGCCGTCACCTCGGGCTCGTCCCGGCCGCGGAACGGGCGGCGGAGGCGCGGAACGTGCTGCCCGCGCTGGCCGCGTGGGTGCGCGACGGCGTCGACCTGGAAGCGATCGTCCGGATTGCTTCCGAGGCGCCGCGGCTTTCTTCGCCGCCGTGGGAACCGTCCGGTGTGGACGGTCCGCCGGTGACGATCGCGGCTGCCGGCGGGCCGGCGTTCACCTTCCGGTACACGGAGAACATCGAACTGCTGGCCGCGTGCGGGGTTTCGGTGGTGGACGTCGATCCGTTGCGGGACCAGGCGTTGCCCGACGGGTGCGCCGGCCTGTACTTCGGCGGCGGGTTCCCGGAGGTGCACGCGGCAGAACTGTCGGCGAACACGGCGTTGCGGTCGGCGGTCGCTTCGGCCATCCAGGGTGGGATGCCGGTGAGCGCCGAGTGCGCGGGGCTGCTGTACCTGTGCCAGTCGCTGGACGGCGTGCCCATGGTCGGCGCGGTGCCCGCGGACGCCAAGATGACCGCCCGCGGCAAGCTCGGCTACCGGCGCGCGGTCGCCGTCGAGGACAACCTGCTGGCGACGGCCGGGCAGCGGGTGACCGGGCACGAGTTCCACCGCACCGAGGTGACGCCGTCGCACGGCGCCTCGGCGGCTTGGGGCTGGGATCGGCAGCTGGACGGCTTCGCGACGCCGACGCTGCACGCGTCCTACCTGCACGTCCACTGGGCGGGGTATCCGGAGCTGGCTCAGCGGTTCGCGGCGCGGGTCCGTGCCCATGCGTGACTACGACCTGCACCACCACGGCGATCGCGAGGTCGGGCCGGGGCTGGTCGACCTCGCCGTGAACGTCCGGTTGCCGCGACCGCCCGCTTGGCTGCGGGACGAACTGGCGTCCGCGGTGGACTCGCTGGCCGCCTATCCGTCCACTGTGGATGCCGTGCGGGCGGTGGCCGCGCGCCACGGCCGGGCGTCCTCGGAAGTCCTGGTCACGGCCGGTGCCGCCGAGGCTTTCACGCTGCTGGCCTCGGCTTTCCGGCCCCGGCACGCCGTGGTCGTGCACCCGCAGTTCACCGAGCCGGAGGCCGCGCTGCGCGCCGCGGGACAAGCGGTCTCGCGGGTGATCCTGTCCGAGACGGCCGGGTTCGTCCTCGATCCGGCATTGGTCCCGGCCGACGCCGACCTGGTGTTCGTCGGCAATCCGACCAATCCGACGTCGGTCCTGCACCCCGCGCCGGCGTTGCTTTCCCTGGCCCGCCCCGGCCGGGTGCTCGTGGTGGACGAGGCGTTCCTGGACGCGGTGCCCGGCGAGGTCGAGAGCCTGGCGGCCGGCCACCCGGGTGTCGTCGTGCTGCGCAGCCTGACGAAGACGTGGGGCCTGGCCGGGCTGCGGGCGGGGTACGTGCTCGGTCCGGCGGACGTCGTCGAGCGGCTGCGGGCCGTGCAGGTGCCGTGGTCGGTGTCCACGCTGGCCGGGGTGGCGACGGTGGCGTGCTGCCGTCCGTCCGCTTTGGAGGAGGCGGAGAAGCTGGCGGTGGCCGCGGAAGCGGACCGGGAGTACCTGGTGTCGGGCCTGGCGGCGGCGGGTGTGCCGGTGCTGGGCGAGCCGCGCGGGCCCTTCGTGCTGGTGCGCGTTCCCGATGGTGAGTCCCTGCGCGCGCGGCTGCGCGAAGCCGGCTATGCCGTGCGGCGTGGGGACACCTTTCCCGGCCTCGGACCGGACCACCTGCGGCTGGCGGTCCGCGACCGCGCGACCACCGATGCCTTCCTCGCTGCTTTTCGGGAAGTTTCGTAAACACCGACAGGGGGTTGTCGCTGCCGACACCGAGAGTGGACGTCGACCGGGAACCACCCGGCGTGGCAGTGAGAGGAACGACATGCCCCGATTCAACGACGTGGCCTGGTTCGAGATCGGCACCGACGATCCGGCGGCCGCCGAACAGTTCTACGGCGAGGTCTTCGGCTGGACCGTCGCCCAGGACGAGTCGGCGAGCACCGATGCCGCCTACCGCGTCATCGACACCGGCGGCTCACGCGGTGGCTTGTTCACCGGCCAGGAGAACTACGCGATCTTCACCGTGCTGGTCGAGGACGTCGAGGCCACCTGCCGCCAGGTCGAGAAGGCCGGCGGGCAGGTGCGGCGGCCACCGAGCGTCAACCCGGTCGGCGTGACGTTCGCGCACGTGCTCGACCCGGCGGGCAACCACTTCTCCGTGTTCACCCCGCCAAAGTGAGCTGCTGGACGTCGCCGTAGGGGATGTCGAGGTCCTCGGGCCGCAATCGGCGAAGCGGCGGCACCTCTGCTGTCACGGTGAAGGAGGCGATGCGGTCGGTGCGGAACGCCCGGATCTCCCGGCGCAGCCGGCACCACGCGATGAGGTACCAGTGCTCGGGCTTGCCGACGTAGCCGAGCGGCTCGATCTCCCGCCGGGTGACGGTGCCTTCGCGGTCGGCGTACCGGATGCGCAGGACACGGCGGATGGTGAGCACGGGCGGCATCGGCGGGATCGGACCGGCGCCGAGCAGGTGGACACAGGCGGCGAGGTCCTGCGCCGCGTCCGCGTCCTCCCGGCGCATCGCGGCGACCAGCTTGCGCAGCGCCGAGCGCCCTTCCGCCCGGAACGGGGTGCCGTCGAGGTGTTTCAGGGCGAGCGCCATGGCGACGGCCTCGCCGGGTGTCAGGTTGACCGGCGGCATCGTGTGCGCCTTGTCGAGGCAGTAGCCGCCGGTGCGGCCGGGCTCGGCGTAGATCGGCGTGCCGGACTGCTGCAGGGCGCTGATGTCCCGTTCGACAGTGCGGACGCTGACCTCGAACCGGTCCGCGAGCCAGCGGGCGCTGCGTGGCCGGGGCGCGACGGCGCGCAGTTCTTCGACGATGGCGTAGAGACGATCGGTTCGGTTCACGTGGATCACGGTAAGGAGGGGGTACGACAGTTTCGGTTAATCGCAGAGCTGCTTGAACTCCGCCGCGCCGGGTCGCAGGCGGAACCGGACCTCGTGGCCGAGGTCGTCGCGGAACACCGCGTCGGCCGGTGAGGTGAGCGTCATCGTGCCTTTCTGGTAGGGGTTGTCCCAGCCGGGAGGGGCGCTGCGGGCCGGGCCGATCAGCGGCGTCTCGGCTTCGTAGAACCGGTCGCCGATCTTCGCCTCGTCGACGCCGCAGTGCGTCAGGAGCGCGAAGTTCGGCAAGACCACGGGGGTGAGGGAGGGGGCGGGCGGGGGCGGGGTGGCCGGAGGCGCGGTCCCCGCCTCGGGCCGGGTGGCGACGACGGCGATTGCGCCCGCGACGAGCACGGTCGCGGCCGCCGCCACCAGCGGGGCGACCAGCCGCCGGCGGGGCGTGGGTGCTGGCGCGGGCCGGACGTCCACGGTGTCGGCGAGGGCGTGGAAGGCGCGTCGCAGGCGGTCCTCGACGTCGGTCATCGGAGTTCTCCTTCCAGCTTGGCCAGTGCGCGCGAGGCGCAGGTCTTGACGGTGCCGCGCGAGACGCCGAGCGTGTCGGCGATCTCGGCTTCGGAGAGGCCGGCCCAGTACCGGAGCACGAGCACCTCCCGTTGCCGCCGGGGCAGCCGGCGCACGGCGGCGAGCACCTCCCGGTGCTCCTCGTCGAGCAGGACGCCGGTGTCGGCGGGTGGCGCGTCGTCGCGGTCGCCGGTGCGGTGCCGCAGCCGCCGTGCCGCGCGCCGGTGTGCGGAGCGAGCGCCGTTGACGACCGAGACGCGGAGGTAGCCACCTGCCCCGTCCGGGTCGTCGAGCGGCCGGCGGCGGAAGAGGGCGAGGAAGGCGTCCTGCACGACGTCCTCGGCGAGCTCGCGGTCGCCGAGCAGCAGCACGGCGAGCCGGACCAGGCCGGGGCGGTGCGTGCGGAAGAGCTCCGCCGGGTCGAGGACGGTATCGGTGCCCAGGGTGACCTCCTTTACCAGGTACACGCCGGGCACCGGGCCTAGGTTGACAACGCGACAAAGGCGGTTGCGACAGCGGCTTCGACAGCGGCACCGAGGACGTCGCCGGTGACGCCGCCGAGCCGCTTGGTGCAGCGCCACAGGAGTGCGCCGGCGACGGCGTAGGAGAGGAGGACGGCAAGCGGCCCGCGCCACCAGGGCAGCCCGGGCAACAGCGCGGCGAGCCCGGCCGCGGCGAGCCCGACGACGACCGCGGCGGCGCGCGGGACCGAGCCGGCGACGGTCGCGCCGAGCCCGTCGGCGCGCGCCGACGGAACACCCCGCGCACAAGCCATCGACAACGTGCACCGGCCGATGAGCACGCCCGCGGCCGCCGTGGCCGGGGTGGCCGCGGTCAGCGCACCGACCTGGACGAGGAGGACCAAGACGAGGGTCGCGACCCCGGTGGGACCGGAGTCCCCGCGGCGCATGACGTCGAGGGCCTTGGCGCGGTCGTAGGAGGCCCCGAGGCCGTCGGCGGTGTCGGCGAGCCCGTCGAGGTGCAGCCCACGGCTGCCGAGCGCCACGGCCCCGAGGGCGAGCGCGGCAGTGGCGAGCGAGGACAGCCCGACGGCGGAACCGGCCCAGACGATCCCCCCGGCCACGGCGGCCAGGGGAATCGCGGCGAGGGGAGCGAGCAGCATGGCCCGCGCGGCCACCTGCCGATCGATGACGCGCGGCGCCGGCACCGGCACGGTGGTCAGCGTCCCGGCGGCCATCCGCGCGGCATCGACCCAGCGGGTCATGCCAGGTCGGCCAGCAAGCCCATGTCGGCCAGGATCGCCCGCGCCGCGCGCAGCGTCGGCACCGCCTGGACCGCTCCGCTGCCCTCGCCGAGCCGCAGCCCGAAGTCGAGGATCGGCTCCAAGCCCAGCGCCTTCAACGCGAACGCCTGCGAAGGTTCCGTCGAACGGTGGCCGGCCAGCCACCACTGCTCCGCGCCCGGGGCGATGTCCCGCGCCACCAACGCCGCCGCGCCGGAGAAGACTCCGTCCAGCACCACCGGGATCCCGAGCACCGCCGCCTGGACCAGGAAGCCCGCCGTGGCGGCGAGGCACGCGCTGCCCAGCGCCGTCAGCCGCTCGAACGGGTCCTCCGTGCGGCCCGCCGCCCGCGTCAACGCCGCCGCGACCGCCGCCGTCTTGCGCTCCAGGCCGGCCGCGTCGACTCCGGTTCCCGTGCCGACCACCTCGGCCGCCGGGAGGCCCAGCGAGGCCGCCACCAGTGCCGCGCACACCGCCGTGTTGCCGATGCCCATGTCGCCCGGGATCAGGACGTCCGCGTCGCGCTCCTCCAGGGCGAGAGCCCGGCCCGCTTCGAACGCCGACCGCGCTTCGCCCGGCAGGAGCGCGTCTTCGACGTCGATCGAGCCCGAACCGCGGCGGATCTTGTGCGCCGTCACCGACGCGGGCACGTCCGCGCCGTCCCAGTCGACGGCGATGTCCGCGACCCGCACGCGCGCCCCGACCTGGGCGGCGAGCACGTTCACGCCGCTCTTCCCGGCCAGGAACACCCGCACCATCGCCGCCGTCACCTCGCGGGGGTACGCCGAGAGCGCGGACACGCCGTGGTCGCCCGCGAAGACGACCACGCGGACGTCGTCGAGCGGGCGCGGTGGCACGGTGCCGTGCGCGGCGGCCAGCCACGCGGCGATTTCCTCGAGCCTGCCGAGCGCGCCGAGCGGCTTGACCAGTCCGTCGAGCCGGTCCAGCGCGGCCGCGCGGGCGGCGGGGTCGGGCACGGGTACGTCGAACACGGGCGCCTCCTGGCTACAGGTCGAGCGCCCGGCCCGCGACGACCAGCACGACCCGGTCGGCGTCGGCGGACACCCGGTTGTTGAGTGCGCCCAGCACATCACGGAACAGCCGTCCGGACGACGTTGCGGGCACCACACCGCTGCCGACCTCGTTGCTGACCGCGACCACCGGCACCCGCGTCGCGGCCCACGCGGCGAGGAAGTCCTCGAGCCGGTCGTCCAGGCGGTGCTCCCAGCCCGGCTTCTGCCGCCACGCGCCGACGTCGTCCAGCACGCGGGACAGCCAGGTGCCGAGGCAGTCGATCAGCAGCGGCTCGGTCGCCGTGCGCAGGATCCCGGCCAGGTCGGTCGTCTCGACGGTCTTCCAGTTCGCCGGCCGCCGCGCCTGGTGCGCGGCCACCCGCGCGGCCCATTCGGGGTCGTCTTCGCCCGCGGGCAGGCCGGGCGCGACGTAGACGAGGTGCGGGTGGTGGGCGACGAGCCGCTCGGCGTGCCGTGACTTCCCCGAGCGGACGCCGCCGAGGACCAGCACCTTGCCTTCGTCGCGCCCGTACCGGCGGAGGGCGCGAGCCAGGGTTTCCAGGTACCCGGCGAGCCGGTGCGTCAGCTTCGTCATACCGGCATTCTGGTGCACGCGCTACCGTGCGCCACGTGCCACTCCGTCTAGGGACAACCGCGGCCGGACTCGTGACCGGATACGTCGCCGACGCTCTGTTCGGTGACCCCCGAACGGGCCATCCGGTCGCCCTGTTCGGTGCCGCCGCGACTCGTGTGGAACACCGTCTGTGGGCCGATTCGAAGCCGCGCGGAGCCGCGTACGCAGCGCTGTGCACCTCCGCCGCCGTCGGCCTCGGCGTCGCGCTTCAGACGGCGACGCGGCGGCGTCCCTTCGCGCGCTTCGTCCTCACTGCCGCGTCCACGTGGGTCGTGCTCGGCGGCCGCGGGCTCGCCGCCGAAGGGGCCGAAATGGCCCGGCTGCTCGAAGCGGGCGAAGTGCCCGAAGCGCGTCAGAGGCTCTCGCACCTCTGCGCGCGCGACGCGACGACGCTCGACTCCGCCGAGCTGACCCGCGCGGCCACCGAGTCGATTGCCGAGAACACGTCGGACGCCGTGGTCGCGCCGCTGTTCTGGGGCGCCGTTGCCGGGATGCCGGGCCTCCTCGGCTACCGCGCGCTGAATACGCTGGACGCCATGGTCGGCTACCGCTCACCCCGCTACCGCCGCTTCGGCTGGGCCGCGGCCCGGGCCGACGACGTCGTCAACCTCGTGCCGTCGCGGATCGGCGCGGCGCTCACCGCGTTGTGCGCGGGCGGCCGGGCGCGGGAGTCGTGGCGGACGTGGCGCCGCGACGGCAGCCGGCACCCGAGCCCCAACGCGGGCCAGGTGGAGGCGGCCTTCGCGGGCGCGCTGGACATCCGGCTCGGCGGCACGAACAGCTACGGCGGCGAGGTCGAGAGCCGAGCGAGCCTGGGCGAAGGCCGGGCCCCGGAGCCGGTGGACCTCCGGCGAGCGGTGCGCTTGTCCCGCCGCGTGGGAGCGGCCGCGGTGGCCATCGCCGCCCTCACGGCCGTGGACAACCGCCGATGAGCGGCCTGCTCGTCGCCGGGACGACGTCCGATGCCGGGAAAAGCCTGGTCACCGCCGGGATTTGCCGGTGGCTTGCGCGGCGGGGCGTGCGGGTGGCGCCGTTCAAGGCGCAGAACATGTCCAACAACTCCATGGTCTGCGCCGACGGTGCCGAGATCGGCCGCGCCCAGTGGGTGCAGGCGCGGGCCGCCGGCGTCGAACCCGAAGCGGCGATGAACCCGGTGCTGCTCAAGCCGGGCAGCGACCGGCGCAGCCACGTCGTCGCGCTCGGCAAACCGTTCGGCACGCTCGAAGCGGGCGAGTACGCCACCGGCCGGGCCGGGCTGGCCGAGATCGCCTTCGGGGCGTTCGAAGACCTCAGCTCGCGCTACGACGTCGTCGTCTGCGAAGGCGCCGGGAGCCCGGCGGAGATCAACCTGCGCGGCGGCGACTACGTCAACATGGGGCTCGCGCGGCGGTTCGGGCTGCCGGTGCTGGTCGTCGGCGACATCGACCGCGGCGGCGTGCTGGCCGCGATGTTCGGCACCCTCGCGCTGCTTTCGGCCGAGGACCAGGCCCTCGTCGCGGGCTGGGTGGTCAACAAGTTCCGTGGCGACGTCGGGTTGCTGCGACCCGGTCTCGACAGCCTCGAGAAGGTCACCGGCCGGCCGGTGCTGGGCGTGCTGCCGTGGCTGGACCGGGTGTGGATCGACTCGGAGGACGCCCTCGCGGTGGCGGGCTGGCGCCGGGAAGCGCCCGGTGGAGGACTCGGCGTGGCGGTCGTCCGGTTCCCGCGCGCGTCCAACGCCACCGACGTCGACGCGCTGGCCGCCGAACCCGGGGTCACGGTGACGCTCACGGCCGACCCCGACGTCGTCGCGGCGGCGGACGTCGTGGTGCTGCCCGGGTCGCGTGCCACGGTGGCCGACCTGGCCTGGCTGCGCGACCGAGGTCTCGACACGGCGGTGACGGCGCGGGCCGTCGCGGGCCGCCCGGTCCTCGGCATCTGCGGCGGCTACCAGATGCTGGCGGAGTCCATTGTGGACGACTTCGAATCCGGCGCGGGCGAGGTGGCGGGCCTGGGTCTGCTGCCGGCGCGGGTGACTTTCGCCGCGGAGAAGGTCCTCGCCCGGCCCACGGGAACGTGGCGCGGAAACCGGGTGGACGCCTACGAGATCCACCACGGCTCGGTGGCCACCACGGCACCGGCGGAGTCCTTTCTGGACGGCCTGCGTGCCGGCGCGGTCTGGGGCACGATGTGGCACGGCGCCTTCGAGAACGACGGGTTCCGCCGCGCCTGGCTGACCAAGGCGGCAGCACAGGCGAGAGCGACGTGGGCCCCGGCACCGGACGCCCCCGGCTTCGCCGACCTCCGCGAGCAAATGCTGGGGAAGCTGGCGGACGCGATCGACGAGCACCTGGACACGGCGATGCTACGGACGCTGCTGGACAGCGGGGCGCCCCGGGCCCTGCCGTTCGTCCCGCCTGGCGCGCCCTAGCAGAGGGGCCGGTTGTCGCCCAGCGCCGGAGGGCAAGGCAGCGGCGGTGGAAGGGCTGCCGCCCGGCGTGTCTCACCAGTGGCGGGAGCGCGGCCGTCCGGCGTGCCTCACCAGTGCCGAGAACGCGGCCGCCCGGTGCGCGTCGCCCTTGTCAGGACCCGGCGATCCGGCCGCTCCGGCGCTGCATCCCACACGTGCCGTTCCGCTTCCCCTCCGCCCAGGCCTTCTCGTCCGGGGCGTAGCCGACCACGACCACCTCCGGGGGCAGCTCCAGCGCGTCCGCGCCGTGGAACAACGTGTCCAGGCGATCCTGGCAGCTGCGTTCCACCGCGGCCGCCGCTTCTTTCTCGCCCGGGTACGGCGTGTTCGGGCCGGCCATCGTGAACGCGTCGAGCACCAGGCCGTCGTGCTCGCCCGCGCAGGTTACGCGGACCGCGTCGTGGCCGGGGCGGGCCTTGTTGTAGCAGTTGTCGATCTCCAGGGCCGCTATCGGTGCGTTCGAGGCGCTGAGCAGGTTGGCCACCACCAGGAACACCGCGACCGGCAGGGCGACCGCCCAGACCGCGCTCGCCGCGATTCCGCCGATGGCCAGCCCGCGGCCGCGTCCGCCGGTCCGGTTGATCCGGACCAGCGCGGCGATGCCGAAGCCCACCCCCAGCACCGCCGTGACCCCGAAGAACCCCAGCACTCCGGTGATCAAGGACGCGACCGCGAACCCGTCCCGCTTGGCGGGCACGTCTTCGTTCATGAATTCCCCCTCGAGACTCCCCTGGAGAAGAGCCTAAAGGGACGAACGGGACCGCCGCTTAACGATTCGGTCAGGCCGCGACCGCGGTGCGGCGGGTCAGCGTCTTCTCCGCGAACGCGCCGAACGCCAGGCCCAGCGCCAGCCACAGCGTCACCTGGGTGCCGACCGATGCCGTCCGGAAGCTCCACAGTGTCGCGGCCGGGAACGTCGCCGGGACCTCGTCGACCACCGGCATCAGCCAGGCCACCACGCCGATCACGACGAGGTAGCCCGCCGCGGCCAGCAGGAAGCCGTTCCACGCGCCGAGGCGGTCCGCGAGCTTGCGGCCGAACACCGTCGCGAAGATGCCGACGAGCAGCGAAACCGCGACGAAGCCGAAGTACAGCTCGGTCCGGGAACCGATCGTGCCCGGCTGGCCCACCGCGGGCGGGTTGGCCGGGTACTTCAGGAACGGCACCAGGAAGACCACGGTGAACGCGCCCGCCGTCAGCAGCAGCGCCGTCACCCGCGGGCGCAGCGAGCCGAGCCGTCCCTGGGCGAACGCGAAGGCCAGCGAGAGCAGGCCGCCGATCGCGACGCCGTAGACGAGCACACCGGTCAGCAGGCCGAGCGTGCTCTGGATGTCGCGGGGGACGAGCTCTTCCTCCTCCGAAGGAGCGGGAGCCGAGGCGTCGTGCGAGTGCGCGTGGCCGCCGCCGGACTCCTCGAGCCCGATGGCGGCGTTCACCGACGGCTCACCGAAGGCGTAGGCGAACCCGAACGCGAGCACGCCGGCGATCAGGCCCGCGAGCATGCCGCGGACCAGCAAGGTCTTCATCATGGGAGTGCGTGCCCGCCGATCAGTGGCAGGGGAAGGCCAGCAGGTGCCGGCCGTCGTGCACGAACTCGTGGACGTACATGTTCGCGAACACCGCCGTGGCGCCCTGCTCGGCGCTCACGAAGTACAGCGCGATCAGGGCGAGGAGCACCACGAACCCTGCCCACGGCACGATCTCACGGATCGGGATGCGGATCGGGAGCGGAACGGCGGGAGCTGCCGTCTGGGTCATGGCGTGGCCTCCTCGGGCTTTCGCGGCCTCATCGGGGTCGAGCACGACGGTCCGGGTCTGGCTTCCCCCTGGCGGGAGTCACAGTGGCGCGACCGCGCGGACTTGCACCGCGTTCCGGAATCCGTCGTCTGGCCGGTTGAGCGTAGGTGCGCCGTTCGGGGCGCGTCAATGTGACACCGCAACTATCGGTGCGAGTTCCATCCCCATGGGGTAGCGAGCCCTCGGCTACAGTGATCGCCGTGCAGGCCCGCTACCGCTATCGACTCGAACCCGACGAGGTTCAGCGGGGAATGCTGGCGCGGACGTTCGGATGTGCCCGGGTGGTGTTCAACGACGCCATCAGGTGCCGGGACGACGCCTACCGGCTCGGGGTGAATTTGTCACCGGCCGAGGTGCAGCGACAGGTGATCACGGAGGCGAAGGCTCGCGACGAGCGGGCTTGGTTGTCCGAGGTGGCCAGCGTGGCGCTGGTGCAATCGGTGCGGGACGCGCATCGGGCGTTCTCGAACTTCTTCGCCTCGGTGAGAGGCAGACGTCGGGGCCGGAAGATCGGGCGTCCGCGGTTCAAATCGAGGAAGGACAACAGGCAGTCGTTCCGGCTCACCCGGAACGGCTTCAGCCTGCGTCCGAACGGGCGGCTGTATCTGGCGAAGGTGGGGGAGGTGCGGGTGCGCTGGTCCCGTGCTTTGCCGTCGGAGCCCAGTTCGGTCACGATCATTCGTGAACCGGACGGCGGGTACTACGCGTCCTTCGTGGTCGAGGTCGAACGGACCCCGCTCCCGCCGGTCGAACGGGAAGCAGGGGTGGATCTGGGGATCACGCGCCTGGCGACGATCGCCGACACGACGGCACGTCGATTGGAGATTCCGAACCCGAAACACCTCTCGCGCAAGCTGCGGAAACTGGCTCGGCTGGAGCGTGAAAAGGCACGGCGCGTCAAAGGTTCGGCGAACCGGGCGAAGACACGTCACCGGGTCGCTGTCCAGCACGGCAAAGTTGCTCGCGCCCGGCGGGACCACCACCACAAGCAGGCCCTCGTCCTGGTCCGCGAAAACCAAGCGGTTCACGTCGAGGACCTGAACATCGCGGGGATGGTCGGCAACCACCGGTTGGCGCGGGCGATACTCGATGCCGGGTGGGCCCAGTTCGTCAGGCTCCTCGAAGAGAAAGCCGAACGACACGGCCGTACTGTGCACAAGGTGTCTCGCTGGCTGCCCAGCTCGAAAACGTGCTCAGGCTGCGGGCACGTGCTGGCCTCCATACCGCTCAAGATCCGAGAATGGTCCTGCCCCGGCTGTGGGACCGTCCACGATCGGGACCACAACGCAGCGCTCAACATCCTCGCCGCCGGGCAGGCGGAGAGGCTAAACGCCGGTGGAGCTCCGGTAAGTCCTTCCTCCAGGGAGGTGCAGGGCGATGAAGCAGGAAGCAACCCGGACGCGGCATAGCCGCGCAGGAATCCCCGGCTCTGCTGCCGGGGAGCGTGCCAATCGAATGGTGGCGGCCCTCGATGTGGGCGGGACGACGATCAAGGCGGCGCTGCTCGACGAGCAGCTCCGGCCCCAAGCGGCACTGCGCGCGGAGACGGCTCGCAGTGCCGACGGGACGGCGCTGGCCGCGCAGACCGTGGACATCGTCGCCGCCCTGGCCGAACAGGCCGGGACCGAACGGCCCGACGCGGTCGGGGTTGTCGTGCCGGGGATCGTCGACGAACGGACTCGCGTCTGCCACTTCTCGGCCAACCTCGACTGGCGGGACGTGCACTTCGGCGAGCTGCTGGAAGAGCGGCTCGGGCTGCCCGTCGCGTTCGGGCACGACGTCACCGCCGGCGGGATCGCCGAGTTCCGCGTCGGTGCCGGGCGGGGGGCGACGAACGCCGCGTTCATCCCCGTCGGCACCGGGATCGCCGCCGCCTTGCTGCTCGACGGCCGGATCCACCGGGCGCACGGGCAGGCCGGCGAGGTCGGGCACATCGACGTCGGCCACTCCGGCAAGTGCGGCTGTGGGGCGATCGGCTGCCTGGAGGCCATCTCCTCGGCCGCCGCGATCGCGCGCCGCTACACCGAACGCACCGGGCGGCCGGCCGATGGCGCGCGCGAGGTCGTGGAGCTGGCCCGGCGCGGTGACGAGGTCGCCGTCGCCGTGGTGCAGGACGCGCTCGACGGGCTCGGCCACGGGATCCGGACGCTGCTGACGTTGCTGGGCCCGGATGTGATCGTCCTGGGCGGCGGCCTCTTCACGGCCGCCGACTACGTGCTGGAACCGGTGCGGGAGTGGCTGGCCGCGCACCTGACCTTCCAGAAGATGCCGGAGCTGCGGATCGCCGAGCTGGGCGACGAAGCCGGGCGGCTGGGCGCCGGCCTGCTGGCTTTCGACCTGCTCCAAGCGTGACGCCGGCGGCCACCACCACCGGCTGTGGTGGTGGCCGGACGGCGGTCAGAGCGCGCGCAGGAAGGCCAGCGACGGCATGAAGAAGTACTCGCCGCCCCGCAGCGTCACCGACTGCGGCACCGGGCCGGCCGTCTGCTGCGTGGCGCCGCCCCAGTCGACCGTGTAGTCGGACGAACCGCGCTCGCCCTGGCCGATCACCGGGTCGAGGCCCGGCGTGACGCCGTCGACGATCGGGAAGCGCGGGTTGTTCGCCCAGATCGCCTGCGTGAACTCGAACTGGTTGCCCAGCGCGGAGTTGAACGCCATGAACAGCAGGCCCACGCCGCCGCTCGGCCGGGCCGCGGGCGGCACGTCGGCGTTCGGGTCGTCCGGGCGGTCGCCGTACGTGACGCCGCGGCGGGCCATCAGGTGCCGCCGCTCGCCGGCCGGGTCTTCGGCGCCGCCGGAGCCGCGTGGGTTCGTCTTGCGGATGTGGGCCTGGAACGGGCACTTCAGCGCGGCGCGGTCGCTGTCGTAGGTGAAGTTGTTGGACACCGGGCTTTCCGCGCCGTCTTCCCGCTGGGTTGTCAGCGGCGTGCCGTCCTCGAACCGGCCGATGATCATCGCCCCGGCGCGCTCGCGATCTTCGCCGACGAGGCCGAGCGTGTCGGCCAGATCCGCTTCGGCCTGCTTGAACCGCCGGACGTTCTGTTCCAGTTTGCGGAAAACGAAATAGCTGCCGAAATGCACGCCGGGATCCGGCGCCGCGGGGTCGGGAACCAGGACCTGGTCCAATGGTGCCGCCGGGTTCCACACGTTGATGCCGTCGGTGTTGTTCTTCTCCGCGTCGACGTCTTCGGTGAGGAACAACGGCTGGCTGCGGCCGTCGACGTAGCCGAAGTGCTCGATGCCTTCGCCGCGCGCGTTGACGCGGCCGAGGCCGGTTTCCTCCGCGAGTACCGCGGCCGAATCCGGCAGCAGGCCGAGGATTTCGTTGCGGCGCGCGGTCATCGCCTTGTCGGTGGCGTCCCCGACGAGCACGACGGCGTGGATTTCCGCGCGGTAGCCCGGATCGAACGTCGAGCGCGGCGGGTCGGCCAGCTGCCGCCGCGTGTCCGGAGCGGCCATCCCGCGCAGGAACGCCTCGTCCTGGGGGAGGTTTTCGACGCCGAGAGCGCGGTAGCCGGCCGCGGTGAGCCCGACGCCGACGTACGGCGTTCCCCCGCCGCCTTCGGTCTTGAACGCGCTCACCTCGTCGAGGTGTGCCTTGGCGGACTTCATCTTCCCGGTGACCGAAACCAGGAAGGCGCGCGCCTCCGCGGCGTCGCCGAACGCGAGGAACAAAGCGGACAGATGGTCGCGGACGTGGGCCTTGAGGATGTTCGGCTGTAGTTCGCCGAGCATCGTCGCGGCATCGCCGGACGCCGTGGTCCAGGACAGCGTGGTGGACAGATCGATACTCATTCCGGTTCCCCTCCCCTTGTGTGCGCCCGCCTCTCGGCGGCCACCCGGCCGACCGGAATCCCCCCTCGGCCGACCGGGTCCCCTGAATACAGAGTGCAACGACGGAGGCCGGTGCTGCCACCCGTTTGCCGGATTCACACGAAAGATTAAGTTGAGCGTGAAACAGTTTCTCTGCGGAAAGAATTTGCCGCCGTGGACGACCCGGGAAATGCCCGTCGGTAATCGCCCGGTGACACACCGAACTGCTTCAAGAAGTGGTGACGCAGGTTGTTCGCGGTGCCGAGCCCGCTCAGTGCGGCGATTTTCTCCATCGCCAGCCCGGTCGACTCCAGGAGCGTCTGCGCCCGGGCGAGGCGCTGGTTGAGCAGCCACTGCAGCGGCGTCGTCCCGGTGGCGCGCCGCAGCTGCCGGTAGAAGGTGCGCGGGCTGACCGCGGCCCGGCGGGCCATGTCCTCGATCGTCAGGGGGCGGTCGAGGTGCGCGCGGGCCCAGTCCAGCACCGGGGCGAGGCCCGCGGAGTCGGTGGCGGGGACGGACAGGTCGACGTACTGCGCCTGGCCGCCGGGGCGGTGTGCGGGCACGACCAGCCGGCGGGCCAGCTGGTTGGCGACGTGCGCGCCGAGGTCGCGGCGGACCAGGTGCAGGCAGAGGTCGAGGCCGGCGGTCATCCCGGCGCTGGTGAGCACGTCGCCGTCGTCGACGTAGAGGACCGAGTCGTCGACCAGTACCGCCGGGTGGCGTTCGGCGAGCTGGGCGGTGTGCATCCAGTGGGCGGTGGCGCGGCGGCCGTCGAGCAGCCCGGCCGCGGCGAGCGCGAAGGCGCCGGTGCACAGCGACACCATCCTCGCGCCGTTGCGGTGGGCGCTGCGGAGGGCCGCGACGAGGTCGTCGGGCACCGGCACGCCGTCCTCGACGCAGGCGTCCGGGACCGAGGGCACGATGACCGTGCCGGCGCCGTCCAGGCCGTCGAGCCCGTACGGCGTCCGCAGGGCCAGGCCGGGTACGCCCGGCGGTGCGGAGCCGGCACCGCAGATCCGCAGGTCGTACCAGGGATCGGCCAGGTCGGGCTGTGGCACGCCGAACACCGTGGCGGCGATGCTCACCTCGTACAGGTCCCAGGACCGCAGCCCGATTTCCTCGGGCACGACCAGGGCGACGGATCCCGCGTTCATGCCTCGATCGTATGGCAGGAATTTGGTGACAGTGGTCAGTGGCGCCACTGGTTGGGTGCTCCCGGCGCTGCGAATCTGGCCGCAGAAGATCGGCAACCACTTGAGGAGCAACGAGATGAAGCAGCCTGTGACCGTCCTCGGCCTGGGGTCGATGGGCTCGGCACTGGCCGGGGCCCTGCTGGACCACGGTCACCCGGTGACCGTCTGGAACCGCACGGCGGAGAAGGCGGCGCCGCTGACGCGCCGGGGAGCGCGGCTCGCGGCCACGCCCGCGGACGCGATCGCGGCGAGCCCGCTCGTGGTCGCCTGCGTGCTCGACTACGGCGTGCTGCGCGCGTTGGTCGAGCCGGAGTCGTTGCGGGGCAAGGACTTCGTCAACCTGACGTCCGGTTCGCCGGAGCAGGCGGCGGAAGCGGCGGAGTGGTTCGGCGAGCGCGGTGCGGGGTACCTCGACGGCGCGATCATGACCACCCCGGAGGGCGTGGGCTCGGCGGAGGTGATGTTCCTGTACAGCGGGCCGCGGCCGGTGTTCGACGCGCACTCGCCGGCGCTGGCGGCCCTGGGCGACCCGGTGTACCTGGGGGAGGAGCCGGGCCGGGCGTCCCTGTACGACGCGGCCCTGCTGGGCCTGATGTGGTCGGCGATGGCCGGCTGGCTCCACGGCGCGGCGCTGGTGGGGGCGGAGAAGACGACGGCGGCGGAGTTCACGCCGGTGGCGATCCGCTGGCTGGGAACGGTGAACCGGTTCCTGACGCGCTACGCGGACCAGGTCGACGAGGGCCGGTACCCGGGCGACGACGCCACGGTGGACGTGCAGGTGGCGGCGATCGGGCACCTCATCCACGCGGCCGGGGCGCGCGGGGTGGACAACGCGTTGCCGGAGTTGCTGAAGGAGATGATGGAACGGGCGAGCGCGGCCGGGCACGGGGCGGACAGCTTCGCGAGCCTGGTGGAGGTGTTCGCGGGCCGGGTGGCGGCGAGGTAGGGGAACCGGGTGGGCCGGGTCCGGCGGTGCGGTGGCCGGTCCGGCTTGCGCAACCGCGACCACTGGGGAACTCGGGGTTGACGTGGCTAGTTGTTTCAGTCGAGACTGAAACAACAAGACCCCTCGGCCCCGGAGGAGAGCGGTGGCCCCCCCGGGCGACCAGGACGAGGTGCTGCGGTGGATCGAGCGGGTGGCCACGTTCTGCGTGGAGGAATGGGCGCTCCCGCCGATCACCGGGCGCATCCTCGGCCTGCTGATGATCTGCGACCCGCCCGAGCGCTCCGCCGGCATGATCGCCGAGACGATCCACGCCAGCCGCGCTTCGCTGACCTCGAACATGCGGTTCCTCGCCGCCATCGGGCTGGTCCGCAAGGTTCGCGTGCCGGGTGACCGCACCACCTACTACCGCATCGAGGACGACGCCTGGCACAAGGTGATCCAGCGCAAGCTCGACAGCCTCGGTGCCTTCGGCGACATCGCCGACGAGGGCGCGAAACTCGCCGGCGGCCGCGGGCCCCGGACCGAACGCATCCGCGCCGCCCAGCGGTCCCTGACCTGGCTGCGTGACATCGCCGCCCGCCATCCCCCGAAACCCTGAGGACTTCCCGTGCAAACTCCGGACCTGGATCCGCTCCGGGAAACCTTGCTGCTCACCCTCTACGCGAGGGCTCTGGACGCCGAGCTGCCCCAGCCGATCCTCGGCGACACCCACTCCGCGGGCATCGCCGGCTCGATCGACTACGACTTCGCCAAGCTCAGGCTCAAGCCCAGCCTCGTCTGCGGGACTGCCCTGCGCGCCAAGAAACTCGACGAAGCGGTCCGGGCCTTCGTCGCCGCCCACCCGGACGCCGTCGTCCTCGACCTCGGGTGCGGGCTCGACACCCGCGTCCTCCGCTGCGACCCGCCCGCCGGCGTCGACTGGTACGACGTCGACTTCCCCGACGTCGTCGCCCTGCGGCCGCGGTTCGTCCCGGACCGGTCCCGGTGCGTCGGCGCCGACCTGACCACCTCGGGCTGGCTCGACCCGCTGCCCCGCGACCGGCCGGCCATGATCGTCGCCGAAGGCCTGCTGCCGTTCCTGCCCGGCGACGCCTTCCAGCGGATGACCCGCGAGCTGACCGCGCACTTCGGCACCGGCGAACTCGCCGTCAACGGCTACACCCGCTTCGCCGCCTGGTCGATGAAGTACCACCCGACGATCAAGGCCATCGGCATCACCGCCGCGCAGGGCTTCGACGATCCGCACGAGCCCGAGACCTGGGACGCCGGCCTGACCCTGGTCGAGGAACAACTGCTCGCCCGTGCCCCGGAAGTCGACGGCTTCCCCCAGCCGCTGCGCGCGGCCACCCGGCTCATGAGCCACAGCACCGCACTGTCCCGGCAGGGCACGCGCATCCTCCGCTACCGGTTCTGAAAGGTGGGACAGCGCCGGCGGCGGTGGCGACGATGACACCTCCGCCGGCGCCGGGTCTTACGCGATCGGCCGGTCCGTCGGCGCGATCGGGCGGGGCAGGACGTCACGTCCGGTCAGGTAGGCGTCGACGCCGGCCGCGGCGCTGCGGCCCTCCGCGATCGCCCACACGATCAGCGACTGGCCGCGGCCCATGTCGCCGGCCACGAACACGTTGTCCAGGCTCGTCTTGAACGCCTTGTCGCGCGCCACGTTCCCACGCGCGTCCAGCTCGACGCCGAGGTCGGAGAGCAGGCCCTCCTTCTGCGGCCCGAGGAAGCCCATCGCCAGCAGGACCAGCTGCGCGGGCAGCTCGCGTTCCGTGCCGGGCACGGGGACGAACTTACCGCCCTCGTTGCGGACCTCGACGAGCTTCAACGCCCGCACGCGGCCGTCGGAATCACCCAGGAACTCCTGCGTGTTCACCGCGTACAGCCGCTCGCCGCCCTCTTCGTGCGCCGAGGACACCCGGTAGATCATCGGGTACGTCGGCCACGGGTGCGCGTCCGAACGCGTCTCGGGCGGCTTGGGCATGATCTCCAGCTGCGTCACCGAACGCGCGCCCTGGCGGTGCGACGTGCCGACGCAGTCCGCGCCCGTGTCACCGCCGCCGATGACCACGACGTCGAGGCCCTTGGCGTCGAAGGGGGAGACGTCGAGCTCGCCCGAAGCCACCCGGTTCGCCGGCGGCAGGAACTCCATCGCCTGGTGGATGCCGGCCAGCTCGCGGCCGGGGATCGGCAGGTCGCGCCAGTCGGTCGCGCCACCGGCGAGAACCACGGCGTCGTAACCCAAAAGCTCGGCGACCGGCATGTCCACGCCGACGTTCACCGACGCCCGGAACTCCGTCCCCTCGGCGCGCATCTGGTCGAGCCGCCGGTCCAGGCGCGACTTCTCCATCTTGAACTCGGGGATGCCGTAGCGCAGCAGCCCGCCGATCTTGTCGGCCCGCTCGAGGACCACGACGCTGTGGCCCGCGCGCGTCAGCTGCTGCGCCGCGGCGAGACCCGACGGGCCGGAGCCGACCACGGCGACCTTCTTGCCCGTGAGAGCCGTAGGCGGCTGCGGCGTCACCCAGCCCTCGTCGAAGGCCCGGTCGATGATCGAGATCTCGACCCGCTTGATCGTCACCGGGTCGTCGTTGATCCCGAGCACACAAGCCGTTTCGCACGGTGCCGGGCACAGCGTCCCGGTGAACTCCGGGAAGTTGTTCGTCGCGTGCAGCCGTTCGATGGCCTGCTGCCAGTCCTCGCGCCAGGTCAGCGTGTTCCACTCCGGGATGAGGTTCCCGAGCGGGCAGCCCTGGTGGCAGAACGGGATGCCGCAGTCCATGCAACGGCCGGCCTGCTTCTGCAGCTTCGTGGTGGCGAAGTCCTCGTAGACCTCGCGCCAGTCCATCAGCCGCAGGTCGACCGGACGGCGCTTCGGCTCTTCGCGGGTGGTGGTCAGAAAGCCCTTGGGGTCAGCCATGTGCGGCCTCCATGATCGCCTCGTTCACGTCGCGCCCGTCACGCTCGGCCTGCACCTGCGCCGCGAGCACGCGCTTGTAGTCCTTCGGCATGACCTTCCCGAAGCGGTCGATGCCCGCGTCCCAGTCGGCCAGCAGTTCCCGCGCGACCGCGGATTCCGTTTCGTCGTAGTGCTTTTCCAGCGTCTCCCGCAGGAAGTCCGCGTCGTCGGAGTCGAGCGGGTCGAGGTCGACCATCTCCGGGTTGACGCGGTGCGCGGGCAGGTCCAGCACGTAGGCGATGCCACCGGACATACCGGCCGCGAAGTTGCGCCCGATCGGGCCGAGCACGACCATCCGGCCGCCCGTCATGTACTCGCCGCCGTGGTCGCCGACGCCTTCGACGACGGCCAGCGCACCCGAGTTGCGCACGCAGAACCGCTCGCCGACCTTGCCGCGGATGAAGATCTCGCCGCTGGTCGCGCCGTAGGCGATGACGTTGCCGGCGATGATGTGGTCCTCGGCGGCGTACTGCGCCTCCCGCGGCGGCCGCACGATCAGCCGGCCGCCGGAGAGGCCCTTGCCGACGTAGTCGTTGCCGTCGCCGTACAGGCGCAGCGTGATGCCCTTCGGCACGAACGCGCCGAACGACTGGCCCGCGGTGCCGGTGAAGGTGACGTCGATGGTGTCGTCGGGCAGGCCTTCGCCGCCCCACCGCTTGGTCAGCTCCGAGCCGAGCATGGTGCCGACGGTCCGGTTCACGTTGCGCACCGGCAGTTCCAGCCGCACCTTGTCGCCGGAGTTCAACGCGCCCTCGGCCAGCTGGATCAGCGTGTTGTCGAGCGCCTTCTCCAGGCCGTGGTCCTGCTTGGTCTGCTGCAGCCGCAGCCCGGCCGGGGCCATGTCGGGCACGTGGAAGATCGGCGACAGGTCGAGCCCGGACGCCTTCCAGTGGTCGATGGCCTTGCGCTTGTCGAGGAACTCGGCGTGCCCGACGGCCTCGGCGATCGACCGGAAGCCCAGCTCCGCCAGGTACTCGCGCACTTCCTGGGCGATGAACTCGAAGAAGTTGACGACGTACTCGGCCTTGCCGCTGAACTTCTCGCGCAGCTTCGGGTTCTGCGTCGCGACGCCCACCGGGCACGTGTCGAGGTGGCAGACGCGCATCATGATGCAGCCCGACACCACGAGCGGCGCGGTCGCGAAGCCGAACTCCTCGGCGCCGAGCAGCGCCGCGACGACGACGTCGCGGCCGGTCTTCAGCTGGCCGTCGGTCTGCACCACGATCCGGTCGCGCAGCCGGTTGGCCAGCAGCGTCTGCTGCGTCTCGGCCAGGCCGAGCTCCCACGGGCCACCCGCGTGCTTGATCGAGGACAGGGGCGACGCGCCCGTCCCGCCGTCGTGACCCGAGATGAGCACCACGTCGGCGTGCGCCTTGGAGACGCCCGCCGCGACCGTGCCGACGCCGACCTCGGACACGAGCTTCACGTGGATGCGCGCGTTCGGGTTGGCGTTCTTGAGGTCGTGGATCAGCTGCGCCAGGTCCTCGATCGAGTAGATGTCGTGGTGCGGCGGCGGCGAAATCAGGCCGACACCCGGCGTCGAGAACCGCGTCTTCGCGATCCACGGGTACACCTTCGCGCCGGGCAGCTGCCCGCCTTCGCCGGGCTTCGCGCCCTGCGCCATCTTGATCTGGATGTCGTCGGCGTTGACGAGGTACTCGCTCGTGACGCCGAACCGGCCGGACGCGACCTGTTTGACGGCGCTTCGCCGCTCCGGGTCGTAGAGCCGCTCCGCGTCTTCGCCGCCCTCACCGGTGTTGGACTTGCCGCCGAGGCGGTTCATCGCGATGGCGAGGGTCTGGTGCATCTCCATCGAGATCGAGCCGTAGGAGATCGCGCCGGTGGCGAACCGCTTGACGATCTCGGAGACCGGCTCGACCTCCTCGATCGGCACCGGCGCGCGCTTGCCGTACTTGAAGTCGAACAGGCCGCGCAGCGTCAGCAGCTTCTCGGCCTGGTCGTCGACGGCCTTCGTGTACTCCTTGAAGATCTCGTACTTCCCGGACCGCGTGGAGTGCTGGAGCTTGAAGACGGTCTGCGGGTTGAACAGGTGCGGCTCGCCTTCGCGGCGCCACTGGTAGTCCGCGCCGGTCTCCAGCTCGCGGTGGGCGGCCCGGACGCCGTCGGCCGGGAACGCGTACTTGTGCCGCTTCGCGACTTCGTCGGCGAGGGTTTCGAAGCCGACGCCGCCGAGGCGGGACGTCGTGCCGGTGAAGCAGTTCTCGATGACCTCTTCGCCGAGCCCGATCGCCTCGAAGATCTGCGCGCCGGTGTAGGACGCGACGGTCGAAACGCCCATCTTGGACATCGTCTTGCGGACGCCCTTGCCGAGCGCCTTGATCAGGTTCTGCGTGGCCTGCTTCGGCGTCACACCCGGGATCAGGCCCTGGTGCGCCATCTCCTCGACGGTCGCCATCGCCAGGTACGGGTTCACCGCGGCGACGCCGTAGCCGATCAGCAGCGCGATGTGGTGCACCTCGCGCGCGTCGCCGGCCTCGACGATGAGGCCGACCTGCGTGCGCGTCTTCTCTCGGACGAGGTGGTGGTGCACCGCGCCGGTGAGCAGCAGCGAGGGGATCGGCGCGTGGTTTTCGTCGACGCCGCGGTCGGACAGCACGATCAGCCGGGCGCCGTCCTCGATCGCCTCCGAAACCTCGGCGCGGATCTCGTCCAGCCGCTTGACCAGCGCGTCGCCGCCGCCGTGCACGTTGTACCGGCCGAGCACGGTGACCGCCTGGAACTCCGGCAGGTCGCCGTCGTCGTTGACGTGCACCAGCTTGGCGAACTGGTCGTTGTCGAGCACCGGGAACGGCAGCACGATCCGGCGGCAGCTGGCCGCGTTGCCCTCCAGGAGGTTCGGCTCCGCGCCGATCTGGGTGCCGAGCGCGGTGACGAGCTCCTCGCGGATGGCGTCCAGCGGCGGGTTCGTCACCTGGGCGAACAGCTGGGTGAAGTAGTCGAAGATCAGCCGCGGCCGGCTCGAGAGCGGGGCGAGCGGCGAGTCGTTGCCCATCGAGCCGATCGGCTCCGCGCCGGTGCGGGCCATCGGCTCGAGGATGGCTTCGAGCTCTTCCTCGGTGTAGCCGAACGCCTGCTGGCGGCGGACGAGCGCGGCGTGCAGCGGGACCTCGCGGTCGCGCTCGGGCAGGTCTTCCAGGTGCACGAGACCGGCGTCGACCCATTCGTCGTACGGGTGCGCGGTGGCCAGTTCGGTCTTGACCTCTTCGTCCTCGATGATCCGGCCTTCGACGGTGTCCACGAGGAACATCCGGCCGGGTTCGAGGCGTCCCTTCCGGACGATCGTCGCCGGGTCGATGTCGAGCACACCGACTTCGGAGGCGAGCACGACGAGGCCGTCGTCGGTCACCCAGTACCGGCCGGGGCGCAGGCCGTTGCGGTCGAGGACCGCCCCGATCTGGCTGCCGTCGGTGAAGGCGACCAGCGCCGGGCCGTCCCACGGCTCCATCAGCGTCGAGTGGAACTCGTAGAACGCGCGCCGCGCGGGGTCCATCTCCTGGTGGTTCTCCCAGGCCTCCGGGATCATCATCAGGACGGCGTGGGGCAGCGAGCGGCCACCGAGGTGCAGCAGTTCGAGGACCTCGTCGAAGCTCGCCGAGTCGCTGGCGCCGCGGGTGATCACCGGGTAGACGCGCTTGAGGTCGCCCGGGATGAGGTCGGTTTCCAGCAGCGCCTCGCGGGCGTCCATCCAGTTGCGGTTGCCGCGCAACGTGTTGATCTCGCCGTTGTGCGCCACGTACCGGTACGGGTGGGCCAGCGGCCACGACGGGAACGTGTTGGTGGAGAACCGGGAGTGCACCAGGCCGATGGCGCTGGTGACGCGCTCGTCGGTGAGGTCGGCGAAGAACCGCTCGACCTGCGGCTCGGTGAGCATTCCTTTGTAGACGATCGTGCGCGAGGACAGCGACGGGAAGTACACGTCGTCCTCGACGAGCTCGTGCTCGGCGCGCTTGCGGACGCAGAACGCGCTGCGCTCGATGTGCAGCGGGTCCGAGTGCTCCGGCTTCGGGCGGCGCGCGGCGAGGAACAGCTGCGTGAAGTGCGGCATGGTCTCGGCCGCGGTCGGCCCGCAGTGCTCGGTGTGCACCGGCAGCTCGCGCCAGCCGAGGACGCGCATGTCCTCCTCGGCGGCGATGCGCTCGATGGTCGTCATGGCCCGGCCGCGGCGCTTTTCGTCCTGCGGCAGGAAAGCCGTGCCGACGGCGTAGGCGCCGGGCTCGGGGAGCTCGAAGTCCACGACCGCGCGGTAGAACTCGTCCGGGATCTGGATCAGCAGGCCGGCGCCGTCGCCGGTGTCCGGTTCGGCGCCACGAGCCCCGCGATGTTCCAGATTGCGCAACGCGACCAGGGCCTTGGCGACGATCGCATGATCGCGGCGTCCGGTCAGATCGGCGACGAAGGCGACACCGCAGGCGTCGTGTTCGTAGTCGCTCCGGTAGAGGCCCTCGGCCTCGGCGTTGCTGAGCTGCTCCCGGGACGGGGGCAGGGAACTGGCACGGTGGGTCACGGCTGGCCGCCTCCCAAGGCGTTGGCGCGACCGGTACTCACTCCATCGAGTGGTTCGAAGCTGAACCGGTTAACGAAGTGGTCCGGTACCGCGATGGTCAGTCGAGAACAGTTGTGGTTCTGCTCGAAGTGCAAGATGCCGCGAGTCATCGGCCGGGCTGCAAGCCCGGAAACGGTCATCTGGGAGGCCGCACAACACTGGGCAGCCGAACATGTCGGGTGCTGCGAGCGCGCACAGGTCGGCCACTGTGGTGGGGGCCGTCCGGAGCGCGCGGTGTTACTCCCGGGTTCGCCGGGTCTTATGACGATAGTGTGAATTCGCTGTTATCGACATACGTCGTTGCGTCCGGGTGGGAAATGCCACGCTTGCGTTGACGCGTCACGGGGTAGTCCCATATGCCGGGCTGGGTCTCCCGTAGAGCGGGCTATAGCGTCGCTGACCTGCGCAAACGTCCGTCCGAAGTGGTTCGGGGCGGCTGCCGGGCGCCCGCTTCGGGGTGGCAAGCTGGACACATGGCGGACTCCTCCGATGACTGATCGTTATCTCTCCGTGGCTCGCGAAGCGGTCCACGAGATCGAGATCAAGCGCTCGAGGTTCCTCTGCGCGCTCGCTCCGGTGACGTCGGAAGAGGCGGCGCGCGCGTTCATCGCGGCCCGCCGCCGCGCGGATCCGGGCGCGCGGCACCACTGCCACGCGTTCGTTTTGGGGCCAGACGGGCGAACCCGGCGGTCCAGTGACGACGGTGAGCCGGCGGGCACGGCGGGCACGCCGATGCTGGAGGTGCTGCGCCGCCGCGAGCTGACCGACACGGTCGCGGTGGTGACGCGCTACTTCGGCGGGGTCCTGCTCGGCGCGGGCGGGCTGATCCGCGCGTACGGTCAGTCCGTTTCGGACGCTGTGGAAGTTGTTGGTGTACTAGAACACCGGCGTCTCAGCCTGGTCGAGGTGGCGGTGAGCTACGACCGTGCGGGCCGGCTGGAGAACGACCTGCGCGCGTCGCCGTACCTGCTCCACGCAACCCGCTTCGACGAGCTGGCTCGCTTCCAGATCGGCCTGGCGCCGGGCGAAGCCGACGCTTTCCGCGGCTGGCTCGCCGACCTCACCAACGGCGAAGCGACGACGACGGAACTCGGCGACCACTGGGTGACCCGTCGTGAGTGAGAAACAGTGTTATAAAACAGTTTTATAAATACGAACCTGAGTGGGAGTAACCAACCAGGCCCCCCGGGGGGCCCCCGGTTGGAGGCAAAAACCGTGTACCCACCTGTTTACCCCCCCCACGCCCGGCTGCGGCAGACCACTCCTCGCGGGTGATGCCGTACTCGACCTCGCCGTGCTCGCTGCCGGGCGCCCGCTCGTGCTCCGGGAACTCCTCGGAGTACGTCCGGACGAACTTCATCCCCAGTTTTTCCATCACCCGGCGCGAGCCCTTGTTCACCGTCATGGTGGACGCGCTCACCCGGCGGACCCCCAGTTCGGTGAAGCCCTTCGCGAGCAGTGCCGCCGAGCCTTCGGTGGCGTAGCCCTTGCCCCACGCCTTCCGGTGCAGCCGGTAGCCGAGTTCGGGCTCGTCCGGCGGATCTTGCGGGCGCGGGCGGAAATGGAACCACCCCAGGAAGTCACCGGTGCTCTTTTCGATCGCCGCCCAGAACCCGTAACCGGGGAAACGCTCGTAGTAACCGAGGAACGCGGGGAGATCCAGGGTGACGATCTCGGTGCGGTCCGCCGGCTGTCCCCCATTGAGGTACTTCATCACGGCCGGGTCGTCGTAGAGCTCGAAGAGCGCGTCGGCGTCGTTCTCGGTGAACCGGCGGAGGATCAGCCGCTCGGTTTCGAGGAATACGTGCATCGGGTGATGCTGGCAGTGACCCCAGTGTGTGGCAACGTGATTACGCGGCGGGGGTCAGGGCCTCGCCCAGCGAACGCGAGCCGTCCTCGGTGAGCAGGGCGGGCACCAGCTCGCCGCACTTGCCGGGGCGGGCCGGCGCGATCAGGCCGAGCCGCGCGAGCCGGTGCACGGTGGACTGGTCGCAGCAGCTCAGGCCGTCGATGAACAGGTCGGGTTCGCAGCTGCAGCTGATCTCGGCGTGGCCCCCGGCCACGGCTCTCAACGTGGCCCGCTCACGATGGTTCAAGGTGGTGATCATGGCGGCGCCTCCTTTCCCTCGTGCTCATTAGACGCCCCACCACCGACAGTTTCCGCCTTCGAGCGTGCGAACCGGGGTATTTCGGGGGTCCACGTAGGGGTGGCGTGTCGTGCCGTTCCGGGGTGCACCCCGAGTACCCCTACGGGAGCGGTTCAAGCGTCGTCTTCCGCAGGTGCCGGAAAACGATCGACGTCCGGAACCCGACGATCTCCCGGCGCAACGCGAGCCGGTCGGTCAGGAATGCGTGCAACGCGTCGATGTCCGGTGTGGTCACTTCGATCAGGAAATCGTCGTTGCCGGCCGTGACGTACACCGAGAGCACTTCCGGGAGATCGGCGATCGACCGCTGGAAGGAATCGATCACCGCGCGGCTCAGCGGCCGCACCTGCGCCGTGACGAGCGCCCGGACGCCGCGGTTGAGGCTCGGCAGGTCGACGTCGGCGTGGTAGCCGCGGATGACGCCGCGTTCACGCAGCAGCCGGATGCGTTCCAGGCACGTCGAGGGCGCGATGCCGACCTTCCGGGCGATGTCCCGGTTGGTCTGGCGCGCGTCCTCCTGCAGGTGCCGCACGATCGCCGAATCAAGTTCGTCCAGCACCGGGCCCTCCGAGTTCTCGCCGAATTTCGTTCGGCAGCCGGTCTCCACTGCCGACTGTCACCCTAACTTCGGCGTCCATGACCGCACATGAGCAGCTCGTAGCCCGCCGGGGCCGTCGTTCCGGCATCACCACGATGGTCGCGATCCACTCGACCGCGCTCGGCCCCGCCGTCGGCGGCTGCCGCTTCAAGCCCTACGCCACGCTCGACGAAGCCGTCGGCGACGTCCTGCGCCTGTCGGCCGCCATGACGGCGAAGTGCGCCGTCGCCGGGCTGGCCTTCGGCGGCGGCAAGAGCGTCATCGCGCCCGAGCCCGGCCGCGTCCTTTCGCCCGAAGAGCGCCGGGCCGTCCTGCTCGACCACGCCGACCTGATCGCCGAGTTCGGCGGCCGCTACCAGGCCGGCCCGGACGTGGGCACCGGCCCGGCCGACATGCTGGTGCTCCGCGAAGCCTCGCCGTACGCGTTCTGCGCGCCCGAGTCCGCGGGCGGAACCGGTTCCTCCAGCGGCCCGACCGCCGTCGGGGTGCTGGCCGCGCTCCGGGCGGCGGCCGGCTCGGCGGACATGATCGGCCGCCGGGTGGTGATCAGCGGCTACGGCTCGGTGGGCGTCCACCTCGCGGCGAGCCTCCGGGCCGCGGGCGCCGACGTCGTCGTCTCGGACATCGACCCGGCCAAGCGGGCCGGCGCCGAACAGCAGGGCCTGACCTGGGTGGAGCCGGAGAAGGCGCTCACCCTCACCGCCGACGTGGTGGTCCCGGCGGCGGTCGGCGGGGTGCTGAGCCCCGAGAGCGTGGCCCGGCTCGACACGCCGCTCGTCGTCGGCCCCGCCAACAACCAGCTCACCGACGACGCCGTCGCCGACGACCTCGCCGCGCGCGGCATCCTGTGGATCCCGGACTACGTGGCCAGTGCGGGTGGGATCCTGTACACACTTTCGCGCGAAGCCGAGGGCTTGGACCACGACGCCGCGCTCGCCCGGGTCGAGACGATCGAGGACACCGTGCGCACCCTCCTCGAAGCCGCGAAGGCCAACGCGACCACCCCGCTCCACGAGGCAGCCGCGCTGGCCGGACGAAGGCTCACTTCTGGTGCGGAGCCACGTACTCCTTCGCTTCCGGAGCTTCGAACAACGGCTTGACGTACTTGACGCCGCCCTCGGCGGAGGCGTCCGGGGTGGCCGCGTACACCTGGCGCGTCGCCGGCGTTCCCGGCTTCGAGAAGTCGAGCGCCGCGACCAGGTCGTCCGTGTCCGCCGACGTCGTCTGCTTCAGCGCCGCCGCGATGCCGTCGCGGGTGAGGTCCTTGTTGTCGCACGCCTTCTTCAGGACCGCGCCCCACACCTCGCCGACCGCGTAGCCGTACGGGACGCCGCCGTTGGGGGTTTCCTTGTACGTGGCCTTGTACTTCGCCGCCACGTCCTTCGCCTTCGGGATGTCCGCGGAGAACGGCACGCTGCTGGCGACGATCGTCAGCTTGTCGAGCGCCGCGGCGGCCGGGCTCTTCAGCAGCGCCGGGTCGAACGTCGGGTTGTTGCCCAGCACCGGCACGTTCAGCCCGAGTGCCTTGTTCGCCCCGACCGTCGAGCCGGTCTGCGTCGGCGTGGTCGTCAGCACGATCGCCTTGACGCCGTCGCCCTTCAGCCCGGTGACGATGTTGGTCAGGTCGCTGTCGGTCGAGGTGATCTTCACTTCCTTGAGCGTCAGGCTGTGCTTCTTGGCGTAGAACTGCGAGCCGCGCAGGCCGTTCTTGCCGTACTCGCCGTCGATGTAGATGTGCCCGATCGTGTCGCCGTCCTTGAGCTGTCCCTGCTCCTGCAGGTACGACAGGCCGTCGATGATCTCCAGGTCGTAGGTCGTGCCGACGATCATCACGTACGGGTTGTCGAGCAGCTCGGACGACCACGACGCCGGCGCGGCGGTCGTCTTGTCCGTCGCCAGGTTCTGCTTCAGCGCGGCCACCACCGGCGAGCCGAGCAGCTGCACGAACCCGAGCACCTTCGGCTCGATCTGCGGGTACAGCGTCTTCGCCGTGTCGGCCTTGTAGCCGTGGTCGACCTGCTCGAGCTTCACCTGCCGCCCGCACACGCCGCCGGCGGCGTTGAAGTCCTTGGCCCACAGCTCGTTGCCCTGCGTGATGCCGAGGCCGAGGTTCTTGAACACGCCGGACTTGTCGGTCATCACCCCGAGCGTCACCTCGGTCGCCGTCACCCCCTTGCCGGTCTTGACGCCGGAGCTGTCCGAACCCGACGAGCCCGAGTCGTTCGCTTTCGTGCTGCACGCCGAGAGCGCGAGGACGGCCACCAGCGCCGCCGCCAGGTGTGTGCGTTTCATGATTCCTCCGGGGGTTGACGGCGAGCACGGGTGAGCCGGCGGCCGATCGCGGCGAGCCCGCCCGGTTCGAACAGCACGACGAGGATGATCGCGGCGCCGTAGACGAACGAGCTGACCAGGATCGGGGTCAGCGCGCCGTCGCCGGTGCCGGTGAACCAGCCCAGGTCGGCCGAGTACAGGGCGAGGACCTGCGGCAGCCCGTTGACGATCAGCGCGCCGACCAGCGCTCCCGGGACCGAGCCGAGGCCGCCGATGATGACCATCGCCAGGTAGGCGATCGACACGTTGATGCCGTAGGTGCCGAATTCGCTCTCGTCCGGCTTGAGGATGTCGAACCACAGCACGGTCATCGCGCCGGCGAGGCCGCCGTAGGCCGACGAGACGGCGAACGCGCCCGCCTTGGCACGCAGCACGCTGACGCCCATCACCGCGGCCGCGGCCTCGTTGTCGCGCACCGCCCGCCACGACCGCCCGACCCGGCCGCGGACCGCGCCGCGGGCGATGACGAAGGCGAGCACGGTGAGCAGCAGGAACAGGTACCACATGCGTTCGGCCTGCTGGATCGGCACGCCGAGGACGGTGATCTCCGGACCGCCGCCCGCGAACGGGAAACCGAACAGTGAGAACGACGCCGGGGTGCGCCCGGTCGACGTCCCGCCGGTGAGCTCCTCGGCGGACTGTCCGAAGTAGAGGCCCAGAAACACCAGCGCCAGCGACGCGACGCCGAGGTAGATCCCGCGCAGCCGTCCGGCGACCGGCGCGAAGGCCAGCCCTAGCAAAGCGGCAACGGCCACCGCGCCCAGCAGCGAGAGGGCCGGGTCGAGGCCGAAGCCGATGACGCGCTCGTCGCCGGTCGGTCCGGACAGGACGGTGTAGGCGGTGCCGCCGGCGAGCAGGAAGAACGCGTGGGCCAGGGACAGCTGCCCGGCCTGCCCGACCACCAGGGTCAGCCCGATCGCGCCGACCGCGCCGATCATCATGTACTGCCCGGCCTTGAGCCAGGCGGTGTCGATGTAGAGCGGCAGGGCGAGGAGCACCACGAGCAGCGCCAGCCACGCGGCCTTGCGCACCAGGCTCGCCGGGGTGCGGCGTGGGCGCGCCGGCTCGGCCGCCGCGGGCTGGGTGTCCACTTCGGACACGGCTTGGTCAGACACGTGTTCGCTCCCTCGTGCCGAACAGCCCCGAGGGCCGCACCACCAGGACCACCAGCATCACCAGGAACACCGCGCTCTTGGAGAAGTCGAACGAGACGTACTGCGCCGACAGTGCTTCGGCGATCCCGACGACCAGCCCGCCGACCACCGCGCCCGCCGTCGAGTCGAGCCCGCCGAGGATCGCCGCGGGGAACGCGGCCAGCGCGATCGAGTGCGTTCCGCGCGACAGCCCGGCGCCGGAGAAGTCCTGCGTCGCGATGAAGAGGACGGCCACCCCGGCCAGCATCCCGGCGACCACCCACGCGGTCGCGGTGACGCGAGAGCTGCGGATGCCCATCAGCGCGGCGGCTTCGCGGTTCTCCGCCTGGGCCCGCATGGCCACGCCCCAGTTCGAGTACTTGAAGGCCAGCCAGAAGGCCGTGATCAGCACCGCGGCCACCACGAGCGCGACCAGCTGCGTGCGGAACAGCGTGATCCCGCCGAGCTGGAACGGCTTGGCGTCCCACGCGTCGCCGAGGAAGGGCAGCGTGACGCCGAGGCGGCGGACGATCTCCTCGGTGATGATGACGTCGACGCCGATGGTGAGCAGGGCCAGGCTGTTGGCGTCGGCGTGCCGGGAGCGCGACAGCAGCAGCCGTTCCAGCAGCAGCCCCAGCAAGCCGGCCGAGACGATCCCGACGAGCGACGCGCCCGCCCAGCCCAGCGCGTCCTTCGTCACCACGACGAGGTAGCCGCCGAAGAGCACGAGCGAGCCGTGCGCGAAGTTGACCACCTCGGTGGCCTTGAAGATGATCACGAACCCCAGTGCGAGCAGGGCGAACACCGCGCCCTTGCCGAGGCCGTTCACCACGAGCTGCAGGAAAGTGTTCACGCCGCCTCCGTGCCCAGGTAGGCCTTGATGACGTCCGGATCGGCCTGGACCTGCGCCGGGGTGCCGTCGGCGATGCGCCTGCCGAAGTCGAGCACCGTGACGCGGTCGGCGATGCCCATCACCAGGCCCATGTCGTGTTCGACGAGCAGGATCGAGATGCCGAGCTCCGCGCGGATCCCGGTGATCGTGCCGGCCAGCTCGGCGGTCTCGGCCGCGTTCATCCCGGCGGCGGGCTCGTCGAGCAGGAGCAGCACCGGTTCGACGGCCAGCGCGCGGGCGAGGTCGACGCGCTTGACGATGCCGTAGGGCAGCGCGCCCACGGGTGCGTCGACGACCGGCCCCAGCCCGAGGAACGCGCAGATCTCGCGGGCCCGCTCGGCGTGCCGTCGTTCGGCGCGGACCGTCCACGGCAGCCGCAGCCCGACTTCGAGGAACCCGCCGCGGGTGAGCGCGTGCCGGCCGAGCATGACGTTGTCCAGCACGGTCGAGCCGGGGGAGAGGGCGGCGTTCTGGAACGACCGCCCGACGCCGAGGCCGGCGAGCTTGTGCGGGGCCAGCCCGGTGAGCTCGGTGTCCCCCAGCTGGACGTGGCCCGAGTTCGCCCGGTAGAGACCGCTGATCACGTTGAAGCAGCTGGACTTCCCGGCGCCGTTCGGCCCGATCAGCGCGTGCAGCGAGCCGGGGGCGACGGTGAAGCTCACGTCGTCGAGCGCCCGGATCCCGCCGAACCGCAGCGAGACGTTCTCGACCCGCAGTTCCGGCGGCGTCATCCGACCCACCTCGACAGCGTCCGGCCGGCCAGGCTCTTGCGGGCATTCTCCGCCTCGGCGTCGGCGGTTTCCTGCGATTCGGCGTGCCCGCCGAGGTAGAGCCGCTGGACGTCCTGGCTGGCGGCGAGCTCGGCCGCGGTCCCGGCCAGCGCCACCCGGCCGGCTTCCAGCACCACGGCGTGGTCGGCGACGTTCAGCGCCATCACGGCGTTCTGCTCGACCAGCACCACGGCGGTGCCCTGCTCGTGGATCTCCCGGATGGTCCGGCCGATCTGCTCGACGATCTTCGGGGCGAGGCCCAGCGACGGCTCGTCGAGCAGCAGCAGCTTCGGCGCGGACATCAGCGCCCGGCCGATGGCCAGCATCTGCTGCTCGCCGCCGGACAGCAGGCCCGCGCGCTGCCTGGCGCGTTCGGTGAGCACCGGGAACAGCTCGTCGACCCGCTTGCGCGCGGTGGTCCGTTCCGCGGCGGTCCGGGCGCCGATGCCGCCGGCCCGCAGGTTCTCCTCGACGGTCATCCGCGCGAAGACCTGCCGGCCTTCGGGTACGCCGACGACGCCGAGCCGCACGATCCGGGCCGGGTCGAGCTTGCCGAGCGCGTGTCCGTCGTAGCGGATCTCGCCGTCGTCGATCGAGCCGCGGTGCATGCGGAGGGTGCCGGAGACGGCTCTGAGCAAAGTGGACTTCCCGGCCCCGTTGCTGCCCAGCACGGCCAGCACGCCGTCGGCGGAGACGTCGAGGTCGACCCCGTGCAGCGCGGGCGTCGACCGGCCGTACCGCACCCGCAGGCCACGCACGGTCAGCACGGACTCACTCCAGGACGCAACAGGCCTCCTTCGCTCGTGTGACGTGAGTCACGGTCGGTGGCGGTCATCCTGCGTTCGGCGGGAGTGATCCGATACCCCCACCTGGAGACCTCGCAGGCTACGAAACGGACACGGCGGACTCCCGCAGCGCCGCGAAGACCTCCGGTGCGGTCGTGTGCTCGCCGAGGCGGACGGGCTTGCGGTCGCCGTGGAAGTCGCTGGAGCCGGTCGCGAGCAACCCCAGGTCCGCGGCCACTTCGCGGAGGCGCTCGCGGACCTCCGGTGGCTGCTCCGGGTGGTCCGCTTCGAGCCCGGCGAGCCCGGCTGAAGCGAGTGCCGCCAGCTGCGTGTCCGACACCGAAGCGCGCCGCTTCACCGAGCGCGGATGAGCCAGCACCGCGACACCCCCGGCCGCGCGGACCAGCGCGACCGCGTCCACAGTGGACAAGACGTGCTTGGGCACGTCGGCGCGGCCGCCGTCGGCGATCCAGTCGGCCGTGAACGCGTCGGTGATGCCCACCGCGGCCAGTGCCGCGGCGATGTGGGGACGGCCCAGTGGCGCACCCGCGGCGATCGCCTCGACCTGCGCGAGGGTGATCGGCGCGCCGAGTTCCCGGCAGCGCTCGACCATCCGGACCCCGCGGCGAACCCGGTCGGTGCGGATCAGCTCCAGCTCGGCCGACAGCGGCTCGGACCGCGGGTCGACGAAGAGGCCGAGCAGGTGCACCTCCGCGTCGTCGAGCCGGCAGGAGATCTCGACACCGGGCACGATTTCGACGTCGGAAGCGGTGGCGGTGGCGGCGGCCAGGCCCGCGAAGGTGTCGTGGTCGGTGAGGGCGAGCACCGTGAGCCCGGCTTCGGCGGCCAGCCGCGGCAGCGAAGCGGGCGGTGTCGTGCCGTCGGAGGCCGTGCTGTGCGTGTGCAGGTCGATCGTCACCCGGCCGAGGATGTCACAACAGCCCGGCTTCGCTGGCCTTCCCGATCGCCTCGACGCGGTTGCGCGCGCCCAGCTTGTGCAGCGCCGACTGCAGGTACGTCTTCACCGTGTTCCGGGCCAGGCCGGTCGACTCCGCGATCTCCGGGTTCGTCTGGCCCTGGGCGGCGAGCCGCAGGACCTCGTACTCGCGGCGGGTCAGGCCGCTGCGGGCCAGGGCGTCCGAGCGTTGCCCGGCGTCGGGGAGGATCCGCGGGTCGACCACGCGCTCGCCGCGCAGCACCCGGCGCAGCTCGGTCACCAGCTGCGCGCCCGCGGCGTCCTTGAGCAGGCAGCCGTGCGCACCCGACTCCAGCGCGGCCAGCACGCCCTGGTGGTCGCCGTGCGCGGTGAAGACCACGATCTTGCCCTCGGGGTGCACCCGGCGCAGCTCGGTGACGACCTCCGGCGCGAGCATGTCCGGCAGCCGGAGGTCGAGCAGGATCAGGTCCGGGGTCAGCGACGCCACCCGCTCGATCGCCAGCCGCCCGGACTCCGCCGAGCCGACCACGTTCAGGCACGGGTCCGAGCGCAGGAGCAGCGTCACGCCGTCGCGGACCACCGGGTGGTCGTCGACGACGAACACGCTCGCCGGCTTCGTGGGAGTCACCGTCGCACCAGCGGCACCCAGGCACGCAGGGTGCAGCCGTCGTCGTCGTCGCGGACGAGACTCACCCGGCCGCCGAGCCGCGCGGCCCGCCCGGTGAGCGTCCGCAGGCCCATGCCGGTGCCGGGAGCGGCGCCGGTGCCCGTGCCGTCGTCCGCGACGACCACCTGGACGCCGTCGTCGCTGGGCAGCAGGCTGACGATCACCGAAGACGCCCGCGCGTGCTTCTCGACGTTGAGCAGCCCTTCGCGGACCGCCGCCACCAGGAGCGCGGTGCGTTCGGCGTCCAGCGGCGGCACCGCCGCGAGCTGCACGAACCGCGCCGGGACGCCGCAGCGCGCCTGGAACGAGCGGCAGTGCTCGGCCAGCTCGACCGGCAGCGCCCGCTCCGGGCTGGACTCCGACAGCGCCAGCAGCGACTCCCGCAGCGCGCCCGCGGCCGCCGAGACGTCGCCTTCGAGCCGCCGCAGCCGCGCCTCCAGACCCGGGAGCTCGCGCAGCTCCTCGTGCAGGTCACGCACCTGGACGCCGATGGAGAACAGCAGCGCGCCGACGGAGTCGTGCAGCGCGCTCTGCATGCGCAGCCGCTCGCCGGCCACCGCGGCCGTGCGGTCGGTCTCGGCCACCTTCGCCAGGTGCAACGCCGTCCCGGCCTCGCGCGCGACCTCCTCCATCCGCCGGACGGCGTCGTCGCCGAAGTCGGCCGGCTCGCGCATGGCGGCGTAGGCGATGGCGACGGTCTCGCCGCGCGCGACGATCGGGACGGCGAGCATCGCGGCCAGGCCCTCGCCGCGCACCTGGGCGTCGAACTGGTGGGTGATCGCCGGCGAGCTGACGTAGTCGGTGACCTTCACGGGCCGGCCCAGCGCCAGCACCCGGCCGCCGATGCCCTGGCCGACGGGCACTTCGAGGTCCTGGAGCGCGTCGGTGCGGTTGCCGGACATCCAGCGGATCACGGCCAGTCCCGGCTCGGTGAGCTCGCCGACGAACCCGGCCTTCGCCCCGACCGTCTCCCGGATCAGGCGCGCGGTCCCGTGCAGCGCGGCGACCCGGTCGAGCGTGCCGAGCAGCTTCTCGCGCTCGCGCAGCAGCTCGCCCAGCACCACGCTGTACTCGGCAACGTGCTCCTTTGCCGTCACTCGATCACGATGGCACACGGAGTGTGGTTCCGGACATACCCGGCTGGAGAGGTACGACGGCGCCCGGGCGGCTTGAATGGACGGGTGGAGATCCTCACCGACGCCGCCACGCTCGCGCTGTACACGACCGACGCCTCCAACTACCGCCACGTGCCCCGCGGCGTGGTGCTGCCGCGGACCGTCGACGACGTCGTCGCGGCGGTCGCCGCCGCCCGCGATCGTGACCTGCCGGTGATCGCCCGCGGCGGCGGCACGAGCGTCGCCGGGAACGCGTGCGGGCCGGGGCTGGTGATCGACACGTCCAGGCACCTCGGCGGGGTGCTCTCGGTGGACCCGTCGGCGCGGCTGGCGCGCGTGCTGCCGGGCACGGTGCTCGACGACCTGCAGGCCGTCGCGGCCCCGCACGGCCTGCGGTTCGGCCCGGACCCGTCGACGCACAGCCGCTGCACGCTCGGCGGGATGATCGGCAACAACGCGTGCGGCTCCCACTCGGTGGCGTGGGGGCGCACGGTCGACGTCGTCCGCTCCCTCGAGGTCCTGCTCTACGACGGCACGCGGCTGCGGATCGGCCCGGACGAACCCACCGAGGGGCGGATCTTCGACGAGCTGCGCGCGCTGGTGCGCGACAACCTGGCGGTGCTGCGCAAGGAACTCTCGACGTGGCCGCGTCGCGTGTCCGGCTACGGGCTCGAACACCTGTTGCCGGAGAACGGCTTCGACGTCGCCAAGGCCCTGGTGGGCAGCGAGGGCACCTGCGTGACGATCCTCGAAGCGACGGTTTCGCTCGCCGAGCTGCCGCGCGAGAAGGTGCTCGCGGTGCTCGGCTTTCCGTCCGACATCGCGGCGGCCGACGCGGTGCCGTCGATCCTGCCGTGGTCGCCGCTGACCGTCGAAGGCGTGGACGCCGAGCTGGTCGCGATGCTCCCCGGGCGGGCCGGCGACCTTCCGCCGGGCGGGGCGTGGCTGTTCGTCGAGCTGGCCGGCGACGACCCGGCCGCGCGGGCCCGTTCACTGGCGGCTTCGCTCGATCTCACCGGCTTCGCGATCCTCGACGACCTGGCCGCGCAACGCCGGCTGTGGCGCATCCGCGAGGAAGGCGCCGGGCTCGCGACGCGGCTCGCCGACGGGTCGGAGGCGTGGCCGGGCTGGGAGGACGCCGCCGTCCCGCCCGAGCGGCTCGGCGCGTACCTGCGCGAGTTCAAGGAGCTCATGCGCGCGCACGGCCGTCGCAGTGTGGTCTACGGCCACTACGGCGAAGGCTGCCTGCACCTGCGGCTGGACTTCGACCTGCTGTCCGCGTCCGGCGTGGCGGGCTTCCGGCGGTTCCTGGAGGAAGCCGCGGACCTCGTCGCGGCGCACGGCGGCTCGCTGTCCGGGGAGCACGGCGACGGCCAGGCACGCTCGGAGCTGCTGTCCCGGATGTACAGCCGGGAGATGCTGGACGTCTTCGCGCGGTTCAAGGCGATCTTCGACCCGGCCGGCCGGATGAACCCCGGCATCCTGGTGGCGCCCCGGCCGATCGACGCGGACCTGCGCGTGCGGTCGACGTCGAAGTCCTTCGAGGACAGTGTGTTCC
This sequence comes from Amycolatopsis sp. MtRt-6, assembly GCF_017308975.1. GTDB lineage: Bacteria > Actinomycetota > Actinomycetes > Mycobacteriales > Pseudonocardiaceae > Amycolatopsis. Next base: position 239,052 of record NZ_JADWPD010000009.1, read on the forward strand.
TCGGCTACCCGGAGGACCGGGGGAGTTTCGGCCAGGCGATGCGGCGCTGCGTCGGCGTGGGGAAGTGCCGCAACACCAGTGGTGGCGGCGTGATGTGCCCGAGCTACCGGGCCACCCGCGAGGAGAAGCACTCGACGCGCGGCCGGGCGCACCTGCTCGCCGAGATGATCAACGGCGAAGTGGTCAAGGACGGCTGGCGTTCGTCGGAAGTGCGCGAAGCACTCGATTTGTGCCTGTCCTGCAAGGGATGTCTCTCCGACTGCCCGGTCGACGTCGACATGGCGACGTACAAGGCCGAGTTCCTGCACCAGCACTACCGGCGGCGGCTGCGGCCGGCGTCGCACTACTCGATGGGCTGGCTGCCGCTGTGGCTGCGGGTCAGCGGTTTTGCTCCGCGCTTGGCCAACGCTGTCGGACGGTCTCGCTTGGCGGCCCTGGTGAAGCGGCTCGGCGGAATCGCGCCGGAACGCTCGCTGCCGACCTTCGCTCCTTCCCCTTTCACGTCGTCGCGCGCGGATCTCCGGCGCCGGGCGACGGGGGAGCGTCGCGTGGTGCTGTGGCCGGATTCGTTCAACAACTACCTGACGCCATCGGTGCTCGACGCCGCCCACGAGGTGCTCACCGCGGCCGGGTACGACGTCGTGCTGCCGGACCGAGGAGTCTGTTGTGGACTGACGTGGGTGTCGACCGGCCAGCTCGGCGTCGCGCGGCGCGTCCTGGACCGGACCCTTTCCGTGCTGGCGCCTTACCTGGAGGACGGCTACGAGGTCGCGGGCCTGGAACCGAGCTGCACGGCGTTGTTCCGCGGCGACCTGCCCGCACTCATGCCGGGCGACGCACGCGCGGAACTGCTGGCTTCGCGGACGTTCACGTTCGCCGAGCTGCTGGAGCGGGCGCCGATCCCGTTCGCGGCGCTCGACGTCGACGCGATCACGCAGGTGCACTGCCACCAGCACGCGGTCCTCGGCTTCGGCGCCGACGAGTCCGCGCTGCAGGCCGCGGGTGTCCGCAACACCACCCTGGACTCGGGCTGCTGCGGCCTGGCGGGCAACTTCGGCTTCGAGCGCGGCCACTACGACGTCTCGAAGGCCGTGGCGGAGGACCGGATGCTGCCCGCGATCCGCGCGGCCGCCCCGGACACCGTGGTGGTGTCCGACGGCTTCAGCTGCCGGACGCAGATCGCCCAGGAGTCGGGCCGGACACCGGTGCACCTGGCGGAACTGCTGCGGCGCGCGCTGCCGTGATCACTCGGCGCGTTCCAGCAGCGTCCGCACGGCGGTGACGACGAGCCTGACGATGTCGTCGGGGTCGGCGCCGGCCAGCGGCTGCTTGCCGGTGAGCTCGCGGACCACCCCGATGCCCATCAGCCAGGCCAGCGCGAGGTCGGCGCGCAGCTCGGCGTCCGGGGCGTCGGTCAGCGAGGCGAGGATCCGGGTGTACTCGTCGCCGATCTCCGCGCGCAGCACGGCCCCGACGTCGCCGCTGCCCGACGAGCGCAGGTACGTCTCCAGCGTGCGGTTCCGGTCGCCGCCCGGCTCGAGCATGCTGCGCAGCGACGCGCTGAGCAGCCGCTCCGGCGGGTGCGTTTCGAGGTGCTCGCGCCCGCTGCGGGCGATGGCCGCCTCGAACAGCGCTTCCTTGCTGCCGAAGTAGCGGAAGAGCAGCGCCTGGTTGACCCCGGCCAGATCGGCGATCTCCCGCACGGTCGTCCGGTCGAAGCCGCGCTCGGCGAACAGCTTCGCGCCGGCGTCGAGCAACGCCTGCCGCGTCGCGGCCGCGTCCCGCCGGCGGCCAGGCTGCTCACTCATCGGAGCAGGCTAACCGGCGCGGCGGGACTCGACAGCGCTAGCCGCCGGAAACGCGGATCGCGGCGGCCGGGCAGGTCAGTTCCGCCTGTCGGACGGCGTCCTCCTGCTCGGCCGGCGGCTCGGCGGCGAGCAGGACGACCGTGCCGTCGTCCTCGTTCTGGTCGAACGTCTCCGGCGCGAGCAGCACGCACTGGCCGGAGGAGACGCAGCTTCCCGTGTCGACGGTGATCTTCACGCTCACCACTCCACCGGAACGCGCTCGACGCCGCCGGCCACGCGGTTGGTGCGGACCGGGATCTCGCCGACGTCGACGGCCAGCCGCAGGCCGGGGAAGCGGCGGAACAGCTTCGGGAACACCGTCCGCAGCTCGGTGCGGGCGAGGTTGGCGCCGATGCAGACGTGCGCGCCGGTGCCGAAGGCGAGGTGCACGTTCGGCGTCCGGTCCGGGTCGAACCCGTCCGGGTCGGCGAACACCGACGCGTCCCGGTTGGCCGCGTCGCTGGAGATGAGCACGGCGTCGCCGCGCATGATACGCGTCCCGGCGATCTCGACGTCCTCGTGCGCGTACCGCAGCAGGCCGGTGCCGCTGGTCGCGGTCAGCCGCAGGATCTCCTCGACGGTCTGGTTGACCTGGCCGTCGGGATCGGCGGCGAAGCGGTCGCGGCGGGCGGTGTCGGCGAGCAGGAACAGCGTGCCCATCGCGATGCGCGTCGAAGTCGTCTCGTGGCCGGCGAACAGCAGGCCGGCGCCCATCCGGGCGAGGTCCTCCTCGGTGAAGGTCGGGTCTTCGGCCTGGAACGCGACCATGTCGGAGATGACGTCGGGCTGCGGGTCGGCGCGCTTGGCGTCGGCCAGCTTCGTCATGTACGCCATGAACTCCGCCATGGCCGCCTGGGCGTCCTCGCCGCCGTCCATGACCGCGATCCGCTCGGACAGGCCGCGGAAGTGCTCGCGGTCGGCGTAGGGCACGCCGAGCAGCTCGCAGATCACCAGCACCGGCAACGGGAAGGCGAGGAAGTCGGTCAGGTCGACGGGCCCGGCTCCGCGGGCGGCTTCCATGTCGTCGAGGCAGCGGTCGGTCAGCGCGGCGATGTGGTCGCCGAGGGCGCGCATGCGGGGCGCGGAGAAGGCGGGCGCGAGCATCCGGCGCATCCGCTTGTGCTCGCGCTCTTCGTTTTCGAAGTCGCCGCTCGGGCCGTCCTGCACCGCGGCGTAGGAGATCCGCGACGCCTGCTCCGGCGCCGGGTGCGACCGGCCGAAGCGGCGGTCGCGGAAGACCTCCTTGGCCTCCTCGTACGACGTCACCAGCCAGGCCGGGTCGCCGGCCGGGGTGAGCACGCGGGTCACCGGCGCCTGCCGGCGGAGCACCTCGTAGTCCGGGGCGATGGCGAGCGCGTCCGCGCGGGCGAAGGGGAGGCGGGGCGTCTCTTCGGTGGTGGTCATGCGGGTTCCCTCGGATCGGTGGTGAGGTCGGCGAGCCAGCGGAGCTCGGCGTCGAACTTCCCGAGCACGTGGTGCAGCGCGGCGCGGCTCCAGGGATCGGCCTGGCCGGCCGCGAGCCCGGTGAGCCGGGCCTGCTCGGCGATGAGCGCGTTCTTGCGGACTTCGAGCACGCGGGCTCGTTCGTCCGGGTGCAGCCAGGCGAAGTTCCCGACGCGGGCGAGGAACTCCGGCTCGTTGAGCGCCAGGTCGGCCGGGAAGTCCGCGAGCATGTCGTGCAGCAGTTCCCGGCCGACCTCGGTGATCGTGTAGACGTGCCGCGGCGGTTTGGCCTCCTGCTCCTCGGCGCTGCGGCTCACCGCGCCCGCGTCGACGAAGCGCCGCAGGGTCGGGTAGAGCGAGTTGTTCGACAGGGTGTGGCCCGTCGAGGCCTCCACCGCCTTGCGCAGTTCGTAGCCGTGCATCGGCTCGACGGCCAGCTTGGACAGCAAGAGGATTTCGATCCACACCTAGGTCACCGTAACCTAAGGTTCGGTGACGGGGCAATGGCGGATCGTGACAGGCGGGGAGAAACTGTGTAGCTTTGTAAGCAGCTGCTTACAACCGGAGCACAGGGGGTACTTCCGCATGACCGCCACGCACGCCGAGCCGCTCTCCTACCCCTTCAACGAAGAAGCCGGGCTGGACCTCAACGAGGCCTACGCCGCCGCCCGCGAAGCCGAGGGCATGATCCGGGTGAAGCTGCCCTACGGGGAGCCGGCCTGGCTGGCCGCCCGCTACGCCGACGCCCGGCTGGTGCTCGGCGACCGCCGGTTCTCGCGGGCCATGGAGAAGGAGAAGGACGCGCCCCGCAGCGTGCCCGTGGTGCAGGACGGCGGCATCCTGCAGATGGACCCGCCCGACCACACGCGGCTGCGCACGCTGGTCGCGAAGGCGTTCACCGTGCGCCGCGTCGAGCAGCTGCGGCCGCGCGTCGCCGCGCTGGCCACGGGCCTGATCGCGGACCTGAAGGCGGCCGGCCCGCCCGCCGACCTCGTCGACGCGTACGCGTTGCCGATCCCGGTCGCGGTGATCTGCGAGCTGCTCGGCGTCCCGGTCGCCGACCGGCCGAAGTTCCGCGTGTGGAGCGACGCGGCGCTGTCGACCAGCGGGCTGACGATGGCGGAGTTCGAGCGCAACCGCGAAGAGCTGCGGGACTACATGCGCGGCCTGATCGCCGAACACCGTGCGCAGCCGCGCGACGACCTGATGACGGCGCTCATCGAGGCCCGCGACGTCCGGGACCGGCTGACCGAGCTGGAGCTGGTCGACCTGTGCGTCGGCATCCTCGTCGCCGGCCACGAGACGACCGCGAGCCAGATCCCGAACTTCGTCTACGCGCTGCTGGACCAGCACGAGCACTGGGAGCGGCTGTGCGCCGACCCGGGCCTGGTGCCGGCCGCGGTCGAGGAGCTGATGCGGTTCGTGCCGCTGGGCGCCGGCGCGGCGTTCCCGCGGTACGCCACCGAAGACGTGCAGGTCGGCGACGTGCTGGTGCGGGCGGGCGAGCCGGTGCTGGTGGCGGTCGGCGCGGCCAACCGCGACGGGCTGCAGTTCGCCGACGCCGACAAGCTGCGGTTCGACCGCGGCGACACCCACCACCTGGGGTTCGGCCACGGCGTCCACCACTGCCTCGGCGCGCCGCTGGCCCGGCTGGAGCTGCAGGAGGCGCTGCGCGCGTTGGTCACCGAGCTGCCGGGCCTGCACCTGGCCGGCGATATCGTGTGGAAGACGCAGATGATCGTCCGCGGACCGCGGTCGATGCCGATCGGATGGTGACCATGAGCTGGGACGTGGAGATCGACGAGCACACCTGCATCGGCTCGGGCATGTGCGCCGCGCTGGTGCCGGAGGTGTTCGCGCTCGACGGCGCGGTGGCGCACACGCTGACGTCGTCGGTCGAGGCCGACGAGACCGTGCTCGACGCGGCGGACTCCTGCCCGGCGATGGCGATCACGGTGACCGACGGCGGTCGCGAGATCGGCCCTCGCCCCTGAAGATCCCCTCTTCGGTGACCACGGCCGTGATCAGGTCGAACGGCGTGACGTCGAAGGCGGGGTTGAAGGCCCGCGCGCCCTCCGGGGTGTGTTCGGTGAGTTCGCCGGCGTCGCGTTCCTCGATGGTGATGCCCGCGCCGTCCGCGAGCTTGCTGTCCACAGTGGACGAAGGAGCGACCACGACGAACGGGATCTCGTGGTGCTTCGCGGCGATGGCGAGGCCGTAGGTGCCGATCTTGTTGGCGACGTCGCCGTTCGCGGCGATCCGGTCGGCACCGACGAGCACGCAGTCGACCATCCCCCGCGCCATGGCGGCCGCGGCGGCGCCGTCGGGCTGGACGCGGTAGGGCACCTGCGCCTGGGCGAGTTCCCACGCGGTCAGCCGGGCGCCCTGGAGCAGCGGGCGCGTCTCGTCGACGAGGACTTCTTCGACGAGCCCCTGTTCGTGCAGGTGCCAGACGACGCCGAGGGCACTGCCCCAGCCGACGGTCGCGAGCCGCCCGGCGTTGCAGTGGCTGAGCAGCCGCAGGGGGCGCCGGGGACATTCGGCGAGCACGACCTCGGCAGCGTGCTTCGAGGCGGTCTTGTTGAGGTGCTCGTCTTCGTCGAGCACGGCGAGCGCTTCGGCGAGCACGGCGTCCTTGCCCTGAGCCAGTTTCCCGAGCGCGCGTTCGACACCCCAGGCGAGGTTGACGGCGGTCGGCCGGGCGGTGGCGAGGAGTTCGGCGTCTCGCCGGACATCGCGGTCCTGGTGGGCGGACAGGGCAACACCGAGCGCCCCGGCGGCCCCGAGCGCGGGCGCACCCCGGACGGCGAGCCGTTGGACGGCGTCGACTAGCCCGGCGACGGTGTCGAGTTCGAGCAGCCGGAATTCGCCGGGCAGCGCGGTCTGATCGATGATGACGACGGAGCCGTCACCCCAGTCGATGGTCCTGCGCACAAGCCCTCCCAGGGGTTTTCGCTTGCCCGGCCGGTGAAGATGGGGTCGTGACCATTAAACGGCAGAACCCGCCCGGCATGCACGTCCCGCCGGGCTACCACCACGTGACGGTGACATCGGCACCCCGGACGGTGTATTTGGCGGGCCAGTGCCCCCTGCTGCCGGACGGTTCCCTGGCGGCGGGCGGCGTCCTGGCCCAGACGGACCAGGTAGCGGCGAACACGGCAAGGGCACTGGAGCACGCGGGAGCAACCCCGGCGGACGTCGTCCGCACGGTGATCTACGTGGTGACCGAGGACAGAGAGGTGTTGTCATCGGTGTGGGCGCGGTTGAACGCGTCGCCGATCGCGGCGGCGTTCAGCTCGGCGAGCACGTTGCTGGGGGTGGCCCAGCTGGGGTTCCCGGGCCAGCTGGTGGAGCTGGACGTCACGGCCGCACTGGAGTAAGGGTTTCGCCTGCGGTGCCGTGGGGGCGGGTGGTTTCCGGGCCCGATCACGCGAGTTCCGGCTTCAGTCACGCGAGTTACGGGTTCAGTCACGCGGATTCGGTGTACCGGAACGGCGAACTCGCGTACCTGGAGGGTCGGTTCGCGTGATGGGGGCCGGGATTCGCGTGATTGGAGGCGGATCTCGCGTGATTGAAGGGGTATCTCGCGTGATTGGAGAGCGATCTCGCGTGATTGAAGGGGCATCTCGCGTGATTGGCGGGACGACACGGGAGACCAGCCAACCGATCGAGCCGGCTGACAGCTCCTGGCCTGCCCAACCGGTTACTCTCGCCCCCGGCCCCCGGCCCCCGGCCCCCGGCCCCCGGCCCCCGGCCCCCGGCCCCCGGGTCAGAGGCCGGCCATCAGGTCTGTCTCCGTGATTCCTGGTCCCTGGCCCGCCCGGATGAACCACTCCGTGCCGAAGGCGAACGTGAACGCGTCGTCCGGCATGGCCAGCATGAACATGTCCTCGCTGATCTGGCTCGGGTGGGCGCGCATCGCCGCGCGCTTGACCGATGCGTACTTCGACACGTCCACCGCCGCGGTGATCTCCGCCTCCGGCTTGCCGAATTCGACGTTCTCCGGCGGTTCCGGGGCCGCCTCCGGGGGGATCAGGCCGTCTGCCACCGCCGCCTCGAAGCCGCGCTGCATGAACTCGCGGTTGAACGTCGCCTGGTACACGCGGGCGGTGCCGGCCAGCTCCGCCGCGCGGACGCCGACGCGGTGGACCTGGATGTGGTCCGGGTGGCCGTAGTCGCCGTTGTCGTCGTACACCGTGAGCACGTCGGCCGACTCCTCGCGCAGGATCGCCGCGAGCTGCTCCGCCGCCTTTTCGACGTCGGCGCGCCAGAAGCACGACGGGTCGTCGTTCGTCGGCTCGCCCATCATGCCCGAGTCGCGGTAGCCGAGGAACTCGACGCGTTCGACGCCGAGGATCGCCGCGGCCGCGTACGACTCCTGGACGCGCCTGTCCTCGAGTTTCTCGCCCTCGGCGAGGAATCCGTCGGGTACCTCGCCGACCTCGCCCTTGGTGGCGACGACGAGCACGACCCGGTGCCCCTCTTCGACGGCTTTGCGCATGACGCCCGCGGTGCGGAGGCACTCGTCGTCCGGGTGGGCGTGGAAGGTGACCAGGGTTGCCATGTCCGCGACGGTACCGGCAACCCCCGACAAAACCGTCCGCCAGGATGCGCGATCGGCGCCGGGTGCCGGACGGCCGCGGTCGTCAGGGCCGCCGATCGCGCCGGGCCGGCAGCAGTGCCGGGAGGACCACCACGGCGGTGAGCGCGAAGGTCATCGAGTACCCCGCCGAGCTGATCAGCAGGCCCGCGCCCAGCGCGCCGGCTGCCATGCCGAGGTCGTAGGCCGCGTTCCAGATCGCGCTCACCGCGCTCTCGCCGCCGGCCGGGACCCGGGCGTACATCAGTGTCAGCGTCGCGTTCTGCAGCGCGCCGAACCCGGCGCCGAACACGAGCGCGCCGCCGATCACCGCGGCCGGGCTGGTGGTGAACCGCCGCGGCCGACACCGCGAAGATCGTCGCGGGCCGGGTCAGCACCGGGTTGCGCAGGCCGGTCAGCACGCCGTGCCCGCCGTCCTCCTTCGCCGTCACGGAGTGGCGCGGCAGGCCCGGCACCGACAGCAGGGCGAGCAGGGTCGCCACGGTCGTCACCACGAACACGGGCGAGTGCCCAGGCCGTCGCCCAGACGCCGCGGCTGAGCAGTTGAGCGGCGGTCAGGAACGGCTCGCGGCGGCGGTGGTCTCCCAGGTGAACCCGTCCGGGTCGGTGAACGCCTCGGCCGCGCCGCCGACCGCGATCCGGTGCGAGCCGCTGCCATCGGGAGTGACGCCGGCGTCCTTCGCGAGCGCCTTGCGCCGGTAGAGGGCCAGCTTGACCGGGCTGTCCCCGGCCTCGAACTCGACGTACATCCGGCCGAAGCTCTTGCCGACGGTCAGGCCGCGCTCGGCGTAGAACTTCTTGCTCGCGGCCACGTCGGCGGCGCCCAGCAGCAGCACGATGGCGTCGATCTCGCGGGTGGCCGGGCCGGTGTTCTTCTTGGCGGAGGTCGCGAGCTTCCAGATGGACCCGTCCGGCGCCCGGACCGTGCCGCCGTAGCCCCACATCGACTTCGTGGCCGGCTTGATCGTCGTGGCGCCGGCCGCGAGCGCGGTCTCGATCAGGGAGTCGACGTCGGCGGGCTGCGGCACGGTGAGGGAGAGGGTGTACCCGCGGAAGCCGTCGCTCGGCGCGTCGGAGACCCGGAACCGCAGCTGGGTGGTGAGCCCGAAGGCATCGGCGTAGAAGCGCTCGGCGGCGGCGGTGTCGGCAACTTCGAGGGTGATGGTTTCGATGTTCGTCATGCCGGTAACGCTAGGTCCGGGCCGCTGACCGGCGCTTCTCGATTCCTGACCGGTCCGCGCGGCCGCCGGCGGAAAAGCGGTGGGCGGGACGTGCGACGGCCTGATAGCTTGCCCCTTGACCGTGACCCGGCCCGAGGAGGTGAGACCCGTGAACGTTGTAGTCCAGTGGGTGCTCCCCTCGTCGTCACGGGCGGGCGGCTGACGTAGGTGTCGCCGGGAGCCCTCTCCCGAAAGGCGACACCATGAATCATCTGCACGAGCGGCCGGACGTGGCCGGCCGCGGAGAAGTGTCCCGGCGACCGGATGGACGCCTCTTCCTCAGCATCGACACGTGGGACGACGCGGACTTCGCGCTGCTCGCGGCGGACATGCTGCCTGTCCTGCCGAGACCGCTGTACACAGTGGTCGACGAAGCCGACGCGGAACTCCGGTCCCGCTGGGAATCGGCCGGGTTCACGATCCGGCGCCGTGAACGGGAGTACGTGGTTCCCACGGCACCGGGCGTGGTTGCCGTTCCCGCGGGGGTGACGATCGGCCCGCCGTCCGACGAGCGGCTGCTGAGCTCGGCCGAAGACGTGATCCGCGCCGAAGTCGAGGCGGCGGTGGGCTGGCAGGAGATGCCGGCGGAGATCCTGCCCCGCCCGGACGTCCCGGACATCGGCAAGTACACCGTGGCCGCGACCGAGGACGGTTACGTGGGCCTGCTCCGCCTGGCGGCGGTGCCGCGGCAGCCGCGGATCGGCCTGATCGCGGTCCGCGCGGATCGGCAGCGCGCCGGGATCGGCCGCGCGCTGCTCACCCACGTCCTGGACGTCTTGCACCACAAGGGAATCCCGACGGCCACGGCCGAGGTGAACGAAGCGAATCCGGCGGCGGTCGCGTTGTTCGAGGGCGCCGGAGCCCGCCGCGCCGGTGGCAACGTCGAGCTGGTGTTGCGCTGATGGCGGGCAACGCGGGCGGCATCGAAGTGGAGGGCACGGTCGTCGAGTGCCTGCGCAACGCGACGTTCCGGGTGGAGCTGGAGAACGGGCACAAGGTCCTCGCCCACATCAGCGGCAAGATCCGGAAGAACTTCATCAAGATCCTGCCGTTCGACCGGGTCCTGGTGGAGCTGAGCCCGTACGACCTGAACCGCGGCCGGATCCTGTTCCGTTACCGGACGTAGGATTTCCGGATGCAGTACCTGGTTTCCGTGATCGATGACAAGAGCAACCCCGGCCGCACGGACCGGCAGCCCGCCATCAGTGCCTTCAACGAACGGCTGATCGCCGAGGGCTACTGGGTCTTCGCGGGCGGGCTCGCGGACACCGGCGCGGCCACGGTCGTCGACAACCGGGGCGCGGAGGCCGTGTTCACCGACGGGCCGTACGTCGAGACGAAGGAGTACCTCGCCGGTGTCTGGGTGTGGGAGGCGCCCGACCTGGACGTGGCCCTCAGGCTCGCCGCGGAGGCGTCGAAGGTCTGCGACCGGAAGATCGAGGTACGACCGTTCCGGTGAGCGACGTCGACGAGGCGGTCACCCGCGCCCACCACACCGAGTGGGCGCGGGTGGTCGCCACCCTCACCCGGCGCTTCGGTGACCTCGACATCGCCGAAGAGGCGGCCGCCGAGGCGTTCGCGACCGCCGTCGAACGGTGGCCCGCCGACGGCGTCCCGCCACATCCCGGCGCCTGGCTCACCACCACCGCCACCCGCAAGGCCATCGACCGCGTCCGGCGCGAAAACAAGCGTGACGACAAGCAGAAGGCGGCTCTCGCGGGCCACGACGCCGACCCGCCCGAGCCGCCCGGCGCCGTCGACGACGACCGGCTGCGGCTGGTCTTCACCTGCTGTCACCCGGCGTTGGCCGTGCCCGCCCGCGTGGCGCTGACCCTGCGCCTGCTCGGCGGCCTGACCGTGCCCGAGATCGCGCGTGCCTTCCTGGTCCGGGAGACCGCGCTGGAGCAGCGGATCACCCGGGCGAAGGCCAAGATCAAGGCGGCCCGCGTCCCCTACCGGGTGCCGTCCGCCGAGGACCTCCCCGTGCGCGTCCCGGCCGTGCTCGTCGTGCTGTACCTCGTCTTCAACGAGGGCTACCTGGCGACCGGCCCCGGCACCGATCCGGTGCGCCACGACCTCACCGCCGAGGCGATCCGGCTCACCCGCCTGGTCCACGCCCTCCTGCCGGACGACGGCGAGGTGACCGGCCTGCTGGCGCTGATGCTCCTCATCGAGGCCCGCCGCCCGGCGCGGGTTTCGGCGGGCGAGCTCGTCGCGCTCGACGAGCAGGACCGCGGGGCGTGGGACGCGGAGCTGATCGCCGAGGGACACCGGCTGGTGCGCGAGCGCCTCGCCACCGGGGTGGCGCCGGGCCGCTACCAGGTCCTCGCGGCGATCAACGCCGTGCACACGTCCGCCCGCGATGCCCGCGACACCGACTGGGCGCAGATCCTCGCCCTCTACGACCAGCTCCTCCGCCTCGACCCCTCGCCGATCGTCGCGCTCAACCGGGCCGTCGCGGTCGCCGAGCTCGACGGCCCGGAGGTGGCGCTCGCGGCCGTCGACCGGCTCGAGGACGAGCTGGCCGGCTACCACGCCTACCACGTGACCCGCGCCGACCTGCTACGCCGGCTGGGCCGCGGCGAGCAAGCACGCGCGGCCTACGGCAAGGCCATCGAGCTGGCGGGCAACACCGCCGAGATAGCGCACCTGACCCGGCGCCGGGACCAGCTGGGGTGACCCGGATCGGGGCTCAGCCGTGTCACCGCCGTGATCACCGCGCCCCAGGCTGTACCAGATGCGAACCGGGGTCTTCCTGCGCTGGACGGCGCATCCGCTGACGGTCGGCGCCACCGTGGTGCTGCTGCTCAACGACCACGTGCTCAAGCAGGCGTGGCCGGGTTTCGTCACCGGCAAACTCAGCGACGTGGCCGGGCTGGTGGCGGCACCACCGGTGCTCGGGCTGCTGCTCGGCCTCTTCCGCACCGCCCGGGTCGCCGCCGCGGCCGCGGTGCTCGCGACGGGAGCGGGGTTCGCGGTCGTCAAGCTGACCGCGGCCGGCGCCGGCGTCGCTTCGGCGGCGTGGTCGGTCGTCAACGGGCCGTCGGTGATCCTGGCCGATCCGACCGACCTGATCGCGCTGCCCGCGCTGGGCGTTTCCTGGTGGGCCTGGCGCCGGGTGACGGCGGCCCCGCCCCTGCCGTTCCGGCTGCGGGTGGTCGTCGCGCTGCCGTTCACCGTGCTGGCGATCACCGCGACGTCGGCGCCTGCCACGACGCTGCCGTCGGTCGACTCCGTGGAGAGCGAAGGCACGCAAGTGGTGATCGAGGCGGACGGAGCGTTGTACGGCTCCGTCTCGGGCGTCGACGGCTGGCGCTACCTGTCGCCGGCGCCTCCGGCTCCCGAGCCGCGGCCCCGGAAGCGGGTCGAGGCCTGCGCACCGGAGGCCGCCGCGCACTGCTACCGGGTGCACGGCGCCGACGTCGTCGACTCCGGAGACACGCGCGGGGGTCGCCTGCTCGGCGTCGACGAGACGACCGACGGCGGCCGGACCTGGCACACCGCGTGGGAGGTGCCCGCCGTCCGGTGGGAGTTCGTCCAGCGGCAGCACCCGTTCCCCGGTTCGGTGACCCGGGTGTCCAAACTGGCCAGTACGGAGCTCTCCGTCCGTGCCGTCGCGGGTGGACACCAGGTGATCGTGGCCAACGGCGTGGAGGGGCTGGCGGTCCGCGGTCCCGACGGGACCTGGCGCCGCACGCCGGTCGTGGTCGCCGAAACCGGGCTGGCCCTCCGGCCGGTGCCGTTCACCGCGTTCGGCCGGGCGATCGGGCGCGACGTCAGCATGGCCGGGCTGCTCGCCCTGCTCGCGCTGCTGGCCGGGACGACGGTGGCGGCCGGCCGGGTGCGCGCCCGCCACGGCCGTGGGCTCGTCGCCGCGGTTCCCCTCGCCGCGTACCTCGTCGTGGCCCTCTCGGTCACCGGCATGGTGGCGGTGTTCGGCTCGGACGCCGGGGAGACGACGGGCCTCTGGCTGGTGACCGCCCTGTGCCTGTTCGGCGTCGGTACCGTGGTCGTCCTGGCGCCACGGCGGCCGCTGGTCCGGTCACGCATGCTGGTGGTGGTCGCGGCCGCCGTCGTGGCCGGGCTGGCGTACACCGGGCCCGCGCTGACCTGGACGCTGGGCTACCCGCGGGAGTACGCCGCGACGGCCGGCCTCGGCCTGATCCTCGCCGCGGCCTGCCTGCCGGTGGTCGTCGCGGCCGGCTGGTGGGCGGGCGCGCGCGACCCGGAGCTGCCGGTGGAACCGCCGTGGCCGCCCGTGCCGGTGCCGCCCCGGTGATGAGTTTCCGCGCCCGCGGCCGTCATACCTGCGACGGAACACGACGAAGCGGGAGAATGACGTGATGAGTGCGGACTCACGGCCGGCTGACCTGCGCGAAGCCGACGAGCCGGTGTTTTCCGGGCTGGCCGAGCGGCACCGGCGGGAGCTGCACGTGCACTGCTACCGGATGCTCGGGTCGTTCGAGGACGCCGAAGACACCGTGCAGGAGACGTTCCTGCGTGCCTGGCGGCGGCGCGAGACCTTCGCGGGGCGGTCGACGTTCCGGGCCTGGCTGTCCCGGATCGCCACCAACGCCTGCCTGGACCTGCTGGCCAAGTGCCGTCCGGAGCCCGCGACCGGCGGCGAGGTGCCGTGGCTGCAGCCCTACCCGGACCGGCTGCTCGACGAGCTGCCCGCGGGCGGCGCGGACGAGCCGGAGGCCGTCGCCGTCGCGCGGGAGACGATCGAACTGGCGTACCTGGTCGCCGTCCAGCACCTCGCGCCGCGGCCGCGGGCCGTGCTGATCCTGCGTGACGTGCTCGGCTGGCCGGCGAAGGACGTCGCGGAGCTGCTCGGGGACTCCGTCAACTCCGTGAACAGCGCGCTGCAGCGGGCCCGCGCCGGCATGCGGGAGCACCTGCCCGCCGAGCGGCAGGACTGGACCGGCGGCGAGGAGGACGCCGGGACGCGCGAGGTGGTGCGCCGCTACACCGAGGCCAGCGTGGCCGTCGACATCGACGGGATCGCCGCGCTGCTGCGGGAGGACGTCCGCAGCTCGATGCCGTCGACGCCGGGCTTGTTCGTCGGCCGCGACGCGGTGGTGAAGGACTGGGTCGACGGCGGTTTCCCGGAGCTGAAGGGCCTGCGTGCCGTTCCCACCGCCGTGAACCGGCAGCCTGCCCTCGCGTTCTACCTCCGGCAGGAGGACGGCGCGTACCTGCCGCTGACGATCGACGTCCTGCGCGTCACCGGCGGGGCGATCACCGAGATCATCACGTTCGACGCCGATCGGTTCCCGCCGCTGGGGCTGCCGGAGCGACTGGGGGCGTAGTCCCGGCCGGAGCGCCGCCTCCCCAGCGGCGGGGGAGGCGGCCCCACAGCGACGCGGCGGCGACGGACACGGCCAGCAGCGCGACACTGCCCGCGATGTCGAGGACGTAGTGGTTCGCCGTGGCGAGCACGTCGGCCGCCATGAGGAGCGGGAACAGCCACGACAGCAGCGCCAGGCGTGGGTGCGCGCCGCGCAGCGCGGACCAGACGGCGTACGCGCACCACAGCGACCAGCCCACGTGCATGCTGGGCATGGCCGTGTAGTGCGTGGGTTTCGTCCAGCTCTCCTGGGCGAAGATGTCGTGGACCGCGACGATGTCGACGGCACCCGGCAGCGCGGACCGCGGCGGCGCCAGCGGAACCGCCCAGTAGACCGGCAGGACGAGGACCATCATCGCGACCATCGTCCGGCGGACCCGCCGGTAGACCTCGGCGTGCCGGACGAACACCCAGAGCAGCACGCCGGCGATCACGAGGTAGTACAGCCGATACACGTACACCGCCGCCTGCGCGAGCACCGGATGCGCGGCCAGCCAGCCGTTGACGCTCAGCTCGATGTCGAGGTGCACGGCGTGTTCGGCGGACCGGAGCGCCAGCGCGTGGGCGTTGGCGGCCGCGAGGTCCGTGCCCACGGCGGCGGCGAGCCGCGCGAAGAGCAGGAACCACAGCACGAGGAAGATCAGCTCGACGAGCGCGCCGGGTCGTCCGCCGGTGCCCCGCAGGAGTACGTTCGCCCATCGTCGGGGAGTCTCGGCCGGCGGATGCACGCGGTCACCCTAGCCGACCACTGTGCCACGTGGGCCGGATGTAACTTTCACGTCCGTACTGTCCTCTATGGACATACGACAGTGTCCTGACGTGGCACTGTGTCTGGCGTCCGCGAGCGCCCTGGGGTGCGCATTGACAATTCTTCACCGGGAAGACCAGGCTGGCTCGGCGCGTGTTAGCGATAACAGCCGGCTCGCTCAACGTGGATCCGAAGCTGACTGGGAGAAGGTCGTCATGAACAGAGGACGTATCAGCCGTAGACGTCGTTCCTTGATCGCGGCGTTCACCGCCGCGGCGACGGTCGCGGTGGCGGCGGCGGTGGGCGTGACGCTGGGCGCCGACCCAGCGCTGGCCGACGTCACCGGCGCACTGCGCGGTGTCGCTTCGAGCCGGTGCCTGGACGTCCCGAACGGGAGCCAGGCCGACGGTGCCGCCGTGCAGATCTCCGACTGCTCGGGCGGGGCGAGCCAGCAGTGGACGTCGACGTCCGCGGGCCTGTTGACGGTGTACGGCAACAAGTGCCTCGACGTCCCGGGCAGCGCGACGACCGCCGGCACCCGGTTGCAGATCTGGACCTGTCACGGCGGGGCCAACCAGCAGTGGCGGGTGAACGCCGACGGCTCGGTGGTCGGCGTGCAGTCCGGGCTCTGCCTGGACGTGGCCGGCGCGGCGACGGCGAGCGGCACCGCGGTGCAGATCTGGACGTGCCACGGCGGCACCAACCAGAAGTGGACGGGCCTGTCGGGCCCGCCGCCGACGACCACGACCCCGACCGGCAGCGGCTGCACCCTCCCGTCGACCTACCGCTGGTCGTCGTCGGGTGTGCTGGCGCAGCCGAAGAACGGGTGGCTTTCGCTCAAGGACTTCACCAACGTCGTCTACAACGGCAAGCACCTGGTCTACGGGTCGACGGTCAACTCGTCGGCGCAGTACGGCTCGATGGCCTTCAGCCCCTTCACGAACTGGTCCGACATGGCTTCGGCCGGCCAGAACGGGATGAACTCCGGCACCGTCGCGCCCACGCTGTTCTACTTCGCGCCGAAGAACATCTGGGTGCTGGCGTACCAGTGGGGCCAGTGGCCGTTCATCTACCGCACCTCGAGCGACCCGACCAACCCCAACGGGTGGTCCGCGCCGCAGCCGCTGTTCACCGGCAGCATCTCCGGTTCCGACACCGGCCCGATCGACCAGACCCTGATCGCCGACGGCTCGAACATGTACCTGTTCTTCGCCGGTGACAACGGCAAGATCTACCGGGCCAGCATGCCGATCGGGAACTTCCCGAGCAGCTTCGGGTCGTCCTACACGACGATCATGAGCGACACGAAGGCCAACCTGTTCGAAGCGGTCGAGGTCTACAAGGTCCAGGGCCAGAACCAGTACCTGATGATCGTCGAGGCGATGGGGGCGAACGGACGGTACTTCCGGTCGTTCACGTCCAGCAGCCTGAACGGTTCGTGGACGCCGCAGGCCGCCACCGAGAGCCGGCCCTTCGCCGGCAAGGCCAACAGCGGTGCCACCTGGACCAACGACATCAGCCACGGTGACCTGGTCCGCACCAACCCGGACCAGACCAAGACCATCGACCCGTGCAACCTCCAGTTGCTCTACCAGGGCAAGGACCCCGCGGCCGGCGGCGAGTACAACCGGCTCCCGTGGCGGCCGGGCCTGTTGACGCTGCAGCGATAGCCTCTCCCGGAAGCGCCTGCCCCCGTTCGCGCGGGGGCAGGCGCTTTCCCGTGTCACCGGCTTTCGAAGGACACGCTTTCCCCGCCCACGAACGGCAGCAGGCGCCGCGCCTCGTCCTCGAGCGCGGTGCGCTCGGCGGCCGGCAGCGGCCGGAACGGCGTCAACCGCAGCTCCCCGCCGGACAGCGACCAGCTGCCGTGCACCCGGCCGTCGAGCAGGAACGCCGGCCGCACCAGTGCGCGGCCGGGCATGATCCGCTTCCGGTCCTCGGCGGAGATGATCCGGGCGCGGTCGGCGTGGCCCAGCAGGGCGTTGTCGAACCCCGGCAGCAGCCGTACGGGGGCCGGGGTATCGGGGTCGGGCAACCGGGCGTCGGCCAGGTCGAACAGCTCCCCGCCCTGCGGGGCCCGGTAGCGCCGCAGCTCGCCGCGCATGGTCTCGACGATCTCGCCCAGCCGGGTCAGCCCGCTCCACGCCTGCACGTCCTTGACGCTCGCCGGCCCGAACGCCGCGAGGTACCGGCGGATCAGCTCCGCGGCGCTCGCCGGCTCGCCGACGTCGGCGGCGGTCACCGCAACGGACGACCGGGTGCCCCAGGCGCCCCAGCCGGCGGTGGCCGGGTCGTGGACCAACGCGGTCCGCAGCTCCACCTCGCCGGCCAGGAGCCGGCCGTCGCGGCCGGGGTGCTCCGCCGCCAGCCGGCGGGCCAGCTCCTTGCGCGGCACCGCGTGCTCGCCGAGGATCCGCAGCCCGGCCGCCACCAGCTCGCCGGTGTCCAGGCCGGCGTTGCCGCGCCGGAAGTAAGCGGCGCTCGCGGTGCGGTCGAGCACCGGTTGCAGCAGCGGCCGGAATCGGCGGAAGTCGCCGGCCACCGCGAGGTGCTGGGTACTGCGCAGCAGACCCGAGCGCACGACCTGCCCGGCCGCCAGCAAGGTCGTGAGCCCGGCGTGCTCGAAGTCCCGGATTCGGCTCCACAGCCCGACGAACGGCCAGTTCGGCTCCTGGGCCTGCATGGCGACCAGCCGCCCGAGCACCGCCGCCGGAGTACCGCCGGTGCGCTCCAGCAGGAACTGCCGCTGCAGCAGGGCGCGGTTCAGCGCACGAAGCGACAGTGCGGTCACGTCGGCTCCCTCCGGTCGGTTTCGGCCTGCGACGAGAACACTAGGGAAGCTTCCGGTCACTTTTTGTCCGCAAGGTCTGTCAGGATGGCGAAATGGCGAACACCAGCTCCCGCGCCCTGCGTCTGCTGTCGCTCCTGCAGACCCATCGGCACTGGCCGGGCCCCGAACTGGCCGGACGGCTCGAGGTGTCCGAGCGCACGCTGCGCCGTGACGTCGACCGGCTGCGCGAGCTGGGCTACCCGGTCCTGGCCACCCGCGGCACCGACGGCGGCTACCAGCTGGCGCCGGGCGCGGTGCTGCCTCCGTTGGTGCTGGACGACGAAGAGGCGGTCGCGCTCGCGGTCGGCATGGGTGACGCCGCGCAGAGCGGGGTCGCCGGGATCGAGGACGCGGCCGTCCGGGCGTTGACCAAGGTGGTGCGGGTCCTGCCGCCGCGGCTGCGTGCCCGGGTGGACGCGGTGCGCGCGATGACGGTTTCGCCGACGGCGACCGGCCCGATCGTCGCGGCCGGCGTGCTCACCGTGGTCGCCCAGGCGTGCCGCGACGAGGAGCGGCTCCGGTTCGGTTACGCGGCAAGGGGTGCGGCGCCGGCGGAGCGCGAGGTCGAGCCCCACCGGCTGGTGCCACAGGGCGGCCGCTGGTACCTGGTGGCGTACGACCTGACCCGGCACGGCTGGCGCAGCTTCCGCCTGGACCGCCTGACCGAGCCGCGCCCGACGGGCGCCCGGTTCCGGCCACGCCCGCTCCCCGCGGCGGACGCGGCGGCGTTCGTGCGGACCAGCACCGGCGCGCCCGCCGCGCACACGGTCCGGGTGATCGTCCACGCGCCCGAGGCCCGGGTGCGTCAGGTGATCGGCCAGTGGGGCACGGTCGAACCCGCGGGGGAGGACCGCTGCCACGTCACGATGACGGCGGCGAGCTGGGACTGGCCGGCGCAGGCGCTGGGCAACGTGGGCGCGGAGTTCGAGGTGCTGGGGCCCCCGGAGTTCACCGCGCACGTCCGCGAGTGGGGCGCCCGCTTCGTCCGGGCGGGCGGGGCGATGCCGTGAGCGCGCCGGAGTTCAGTGAAGATCGAGGAGCACGAGGGTGCTTTCCTCGACACGGGCGTGCCCGGTTTCGACGAGATCGGCGGCACGCGTGAGAAACGATTCCGACCACGGTCCACCGGTACCAGGCGGGTTGCCCGACCGGGGCGGGCGCGAACTCGTTCACGACGGCGGCCCGGTGAGGCAGTACTGCAGGAGGGGCCCGAACCGGCCGGCCAGTTCGCCGGGCGGCGCGGAGGCGAGCGGTTCGAGCCGCATGATGTAGCGCGCCACCGTGAGGCCGAGGATCTGGGCGTTGACCATGGCCGCCCGCAGTGCCGCGTCCGGGGTGTCGAGCAGCGCCGCGAGCCGGTCGGTGATCTCCCGGTCGATGAACTCGCGCAGCAGTGCTTCGGACTGCGGGTCGGTCGGCGCCGACCTGGTCAGCATCACCAGGGGTGCGCGATCGGACTTGTCGAGGTTCGCCACCAGCGTCCGGACGATGCGTTCGCCGATGCCGTCGAGGCCCTCGGCGAAGATCGACTCGATGGCGGGCGGGACGCTGCCGGCGATGTCGATGACGGCGCTGAACAGGCCCTGCTTGGTCTTGAAGAAGTAGAACACCATCGCCGGGTCGACCCCCGCCGCGGTGGCGATCGCGCGCACGGACGTGGCGCCGTAGCCGTGCCTGCCGAACAGTTCGCGAGCGGTCTCGAGGATCCGCTGCCTGCTCTCCGCGCCGGACCGCCAGCGTCCGGGGCGGCCGTGGGTGCCGTTTTCCGTCATGACGGCCGCAGCCTAGCACTCGTTCTTCACCGCCTGGTGGAGTTTGCGGTAGCGTGTTCTTCATCGGTTGGTGAAGAAAGGGGTGGCGCGATGCGGGTGGTCGTGATCGGCGCTGGTCTCGGCGGGTTGACGCTGGCGCACGGGCTGCGTCGGGCGGGGATCGACGTCGCGGTGTACGAGCGCGATGGCGCACGGGGCCGTCCGCAGGGGGTGAGCCTGCACATCGACGGCCGGGGCGCGGCGGCGCTGCGGGCGTGCCTGCCCCCGGCGCACGCCGCCATGGTCGCGGCCACCACGGGCGGGCCGCGCACGCGGACCCTGCTGCTGTCCGAAGTGGACGGCGAGCTCGCCGTCGCGGGCACCCGGCCCGCCGACGGCGTGGCGGGCCGGGCGCGGCCGGGCCGGCAGGTCCACCGCCCCCTGCTCCGGGCCGTGTTGCTGACGGGGCTGGGGGACGCGGTGCGGTTCGGGGCGGAGTTCACGCGGTTCGAGCGCCGCGCCGACGGCCGGGTCCGGGTGTGGTTCGCCGATGGCGCCACGGACACCGCGGACGTCCTGGTGGGCGCCGACGGGATCGGATCGGCGGTGCGCGCCCGGTTCCTGCCGGACGTGCGGGTGGCCGACACCGGAAGACGCATGATCATGGGTGCGACGCCGGTGCGGGCCGTGGCCGGCACCGGGCTGCCGGAGCTGGCCGGCGACAGCCCGGCCGTCGTGCGGGTGCGCGGCACGACGATGGTGCTGGGCGTGCTGCGGTTCGCCGAGCAGCCGAAGATCGCGCGGGAGAAATGGCTGCCCGCACTGCGCGTCCCGGACGTCGAGGACTACGTGATGTGGGCGTTGCCCGTCGCTCGCGAGCGGCTCGGTCCGCCGGGTGCGGTGTGGCACCGGGCGCGGGAGCTGGCCGCGGACCTGCACCCGGCGTTGCGGGAGGTCGTCGCCGAGGCGTGGCCGGAGGTCACGGTCGCCCTGCGGATCGGGATGATCCCGGCGGTGCCGGCCTGGCCCGCAAGTCCGGTGACGCTCATCGGCGACGCCATCCACCCGGCTCCGGGGTTCGGCGCCAACTTGGCGATGCGGGACGCGGACCGCCTCCGCGCCGCACTGGCCGGCGCCCACCGCGGCCGGCACGCGCTGCTCGACGCGATCGGAGCGTACGAGGAAACCATGCGCCGCGACAGCTTCACACCCGCGGCGGCGAGCGCATGAGCTTCGACGTGCTGACCGGGAAGTCGCTGTCGCTGTTCAACGCGGTCGGTGGCTGGCGCACGGTCGCCGAAGCCGTGGCGTCCCGCGCGGTGTTCCTGATCGCCTACCTGCTGACCGGCCGGGTGTGGACGGCGGCACTGATCGCCATCGGCGGAGTGGCGGTCCTCGCGGTCGTGCGGGTGTGCGCGGAGCGGCGTTACCTGCCGGCGGCGATCGCGCTCGCCATCGTCGTGGGGTCGGCCCTGCTGGCCGGCGTGACCGGGCAGGCGATCGACTTCTACTTTCCGGCGGTGGTCATCCAGTCGGTCCAGGGCACGGTGTTCCTGCTGTCGATACTGCTGCGGTGGCCGGTGGTCGGGCTGGCACTGGGCGCACTGCGGCGCGACCGGTTCGGCTGGCGCCGCGAGCCGGCACTGCGCAGGCGGTACCAGCTGTGCACGGCGATCTTCGTGGTGAAGTGCGCGATCGCCACGGCGGTGCAGCTGCCGCTGTACCTGGCCGGCCAGACCATGGCACTCGGGATAGCGGCGACACTCCTGGGCGGCGCACCCGCGGCGGGCTGCTGCCTTTACCTGTGCTGGCGAATCCTCCGGGAAAACTGATCTCCGCGGAAGGCCGCACCGCCGCCGCCGTTCGGCGGGCACTCGACCGGAGCACGATTTTCCCTTTGTAACAACGGAAATCCGCCGGCCGACGTGATGGGTGCCGGCGCGCCGGGCGCCGTCGCTGTCCTGGGGAGACGCCTTGATCGACCTACCTGTCGGCTACATCGAGCAGCCGGAGCAGCACCTTTGCTGGTACACCGCGCTGCGGATGATCTTCGAATACCGGCGCGGTGTCGGGACCGCGGTCGTCGGGCACGCCAAGGCGCTGGCGGAAGGCAGGGCGCAGGCGGCGAAACGGGCCGCGATCGAGGCCAAGCGCGGGGAGGCCGGTGTCTCGGCGACGCGCAAGGCGCTGAGCAGGGAACCGCCACGGGGGTTGGCGGACGACGAAACCACCGAGCTGGCCGAGGCGAACGGGATGCGGGAACTGGTCACGCCGGAGGGTGGCTGGACCAGCGCCTCGCTCGAGCAGGCGCTGCGGGAGCACGGCCCGTTGTGGTGCGCGGTCCAGCACGACGGGGCCGCCACCAAGCACGTGGTCGTCGCCAAGGGGGTGAACGAGGCCGGGCAGGTGCTGCTCCACGATCCGAAGTTCGGCCCGAACCTGCCCTGGGAGGTGGTGAACTTCAACAAGCGCCTGCTCACTGTGTCGCACTCCCTCCTGTACCTCCCCGGGTAAGTCCGATGCGGTGGTGCGGGGGCGCCGGTAACCTCGTGGCGGCTTTCCCTCCACCGGAACCGAGGACAGACGTGGGCGTCGACGTGTTGCTGATGGCTGTGCGGCAGCGGGGCACCAGCCCGAAGGGGCGCCAGGTGCGCCCGGTGGAGGTGCTACTGGATCCGGGCGACCGGTTCGCCGGCCTGTGCACGTCGAGCCGGCGTCCGACGCTCAGCCGGGTGCACCCGTGGAAGTCGCTGATCCTGACCCGCGCCGACATGCCCCAGTTCATTTCCGAGGTGGAGGCCGAGCTCGCCGAGGCCGGCGACCGCGAAGTGAAAGACCTCCTGCGGCGTGTCCTCGGCCTCGCGCGGGAGTGCGCGGCGCACGAGACGTACGAACTGCATCTCGACGGCGACTGAAGTGACCGTCGAAACGACTCCCGCGATCGACGCCGCCCTGGCGCGACGGCTGGTCGGCACGCAGTTCCCGCGCTGGGCCGGCCTGCCGCTGCGCCGGCTCGCGCCGGCCGGCTCGGATCATGTCATCTACCGGCTCGGCGAGCACCTTTCCGTCCGCCTGCCGCGCCATTCCGGCGCCATCGGCCAGGCGGAGAAGGAAGCGGAATGGCTGCCACGGCTGGCCCCGCACCTGCCGCTGGCCGTACCGGAACCGGTGGGCGTGGGCGAACCGGACTTCGGCTATCCCTGGCCGTGGGCGGTGTCGCGCTGGCTGGACGGCGAAGTGGCGACCGTCGACGCCCTCGCCGGCTCGCGCGCGGCCGCCGGCGTGCTCGCCGGGTTCCTGACCGCGCTCCACCGGTTCGACGCCGAACCGCCCGCGGACCTCGCCGGCCGCCCGCTGGCCGCGCGGGACGCGGCGACGCGGTCCGCCATCGCGAAGGCCGGAGACGCGTTCGACGCCACCGCGTTGACGCGGCTGTGGGACAACGCCCTGGCCGCCCCGGAGTGGGACCGGCCGCCGGTCTGGTTCCACGGCGACTTCCACACCGGCAACCTGCTGACGACCGGCGGCAGGCTCAGCGCCGTCATCGACTTCGGTGAACTCGGTGCCGGTGATCCCGCCTGCGACCTGATCATCGCCTTCACCCTGATGACGGCCGAGACGCGGGCCTGCTTCCGCGCCGCCCTCGACGTGGACGACGCCACCTGGACCCGCGGCCGCGGGTGGGCCCTCGCCACCGGTCTGAACGCCTATGTCACCTACGCCGCCGTCAACCCCCGCGTCGCCGCCCAGACCACCCGGCAGATCACCGAGGCCCTCGCCGGCTGACGGCGCGCCCACCGTGGGTGGCAGAATGGCCGGTCGCCCGCGACGCGAGGGAGGGAACACCGGTGGCACGTCTGCACGTCGGCTGCGCGATGTGGACCCACAAGGCGTGGCCCGGCCGGTTCCTGCCGCCGTCGCTGCCGGCCAAGGACCGCCTGCGGGCGTACGCCGGCTGGTGCAACGCGGTCGAAGGCAACACCACCTTCTACGCGACCCCCGCCCGCGCCACCGTCACGGCGTGGGCGCAGCAGACCGACGCCGCGTTCCGGTTCGTCGTCAAGCTGCCCAAGCTCGTCACGCACGAGCGCCGGTTCGCCGGGGTCGAGACCGAGATGCGGGCGTTCCTGGACGCGATCGAACCCCTCGGCGACCGGGCGGTCCTGTGGACCCAGCTGCCGGGCTCGTTCGGCCCCGCGGACGTCGACGCCCTCGCCCGCTTCCTGCGCCGGCTCCCGGCCGGCCGCCGCCGCGCCGTGGAGGTGCGCCACCCCGGGTTCTTCACCGACGCCGGCGCGACGTCGCTGCTGGAGGGCGCGCTCGCCGCCGCGGACGCCGAGTGGGTGCCGTTCGACACCACCGTCTTCTTCCAGCGCCCACCGGTCAGCGAAGCCGAGCAGGACGCCTGGGCCAAGAAACCGCGGCTGCCACGGCGGACGCGGGCGCTGACCGACCGGCCGATCGTCCGCTACCTGGGCCGCGACTCGGCCGAGGAGACGGCCGCGGGCTGGCGGCCGTGGACGGAAGTGGTCGCCGGCTGGCTGCGCGAGGGCCGGTCACCGACGGTTTTCGTGCACACGCCCGACAACGCCGAGGCACCGGCGCTCGCCCGCCGCTTCCACGACGACGCGCGGGCGCTGGTGCCCGGCCTCGACGCGCTGCCCGAGCCGGAGCCGGTCGAGCCCGCGACGCTGTTCTGAGTGGTCGCCGCGGCCGCCCCCACCCGGGGCGGGTGAGGGCGGCCGGGCGGTCAGCGTTGCAGGGTCAGCACGCCGGGCCGCCAGGGCAGCTTGTTGTAGTCGAGGCCGTCGGAGCTCGGGTCCCTTCCCTGGTAGAGCAGCTGCAGGTTGCAGGGGTCGATGGTCTTGGTCTGGTCGGGGTTGGTGCGGACGAGGTCGCCGTGGCTGATGTCGTTGGTCCAGGTCGCGCCGCTGTTGGCCTTGCCCGCGAAGGGGTTGCTTTCGGTGGCGGCCTGCGGGGTCCACGTGCCACCCAGGCTGCTGGCGGTGAACGAGCGGAAGAAGCGCCCGTTCGTGCCCATCGCCTCGACCAGCATGAGGTACTGGTTCTGGCCCTGGACCTTGTAGACCTCGACGGCTTCGAAGAGGTTGGCGGTGGTGTCGCTCATGATCGTCGTGTAGTTCGCGCCGAAGCTGCCCGGGAAGTTCCCGATGGGCATGCTGGCGCGGTAGATCTTGCCGTTGTCACCGGCGAAGAACATGTACATGTTCGTGCCGTCGGCGATGAGCGTCTGGTCCAGCGGCGCCGAGCCGGGGATGGTCCCGGTGAACAGCTCCTGCGGCGACGACCAGCCGTTCGCGTTGGTGGGGTCGCTCGACGTCCGGTAGCTGAACGTGGTCGGGCCCCACTGGTAGGCGAGCACCCAGATGTTCTTCGGCGCGAAGTAGAACAGCGTGGGCGCGACGTTGCCGATGGTCATCCCGGTCTGGCCGGCCGAGGCCATGTCGGACCAGTTCGTGAAGGGCGCGAAGGCCATCGAGCCGTACGCCCCCGACGCGGTCACGGTCGACCCGTACACGATGTGCTTGCCGTTGTGGACGACGGTGCTGAAGTCCTTGAGCGCGATCCAGTCCGGCTTCGGGTTCGCCAGCGAACCCGTCGAGGACCAGCGGTAGGTCGACGGGAGCGAGCACGAGCCGGCGTCGCCCACCCGGACGAGCTGCCACTGCTGGTTGGCGCCCTTCCAGTCGCCGTACTGGACGACGGCCGCGCCGTCCGCGGTCGACGCGCCGGTGACCTCCACGGCCTTGCCGCTGTTGCGGTTGAGCAGCCGGACGTAGCCGCCGTCGGAGTCGGCGAGGCTGAACTGCTGGTTGGTGCCGTTGAGGTCGGTCCACTGCTGGACCTTCGCGCCGTCGGCGGTCGACCAGTTGCCGATGTCGAGGACCTTGCCGGAGTTCTTCGACTTCAGCCGGTAGTAGCCGTTGCCGGAGTCGACGAACTGCCACTGCTGGTTGGCGCCGTCGTGGCGGGACCACTGGTGCACCGCCGCGCCGTCGGCGGTGGAGACGCCGGAGACGTCCATCGCCTTGCCGCTGTTGCGGTTGACGAGCAGGTACCACGCACTGGTGTCGACGGACGCCGCCGACGCCGCACCGCTGCCGGCCACGACCGCCGCGCCGGCCGCGAGAACGGTCGTGAGCCCGGTGATCAACGTCCGCTTCCAGCGGCTCCGCCCGGCGCCGCGGGGTGGGGCATGAACCGTCGAATTCATGGTGGTTCTCCATTCATCGTCAGTGATGCATGGCGGCTCGGTTTGTTAGCGTTAACATTTGCGTTCGCAGAACTTGACGGCGCCAACCGGAGCAGTGCGGGGAACGGTGAGTTTCGAGTCAATGTAACCAGTACGGCCAGCGCGGTCAACGGGAGAACACCAGGTCGGCGCCAATGTTTGCGTGCCGAGGAAATCGCGCGGCCATACGCGTCGGGCTGTGACCTTGTCGAATGGCATTCGACGCGCTTGCCGATCCGAACCATTCCGTTTTTGCGCCGAAGCGGTCAGCCGGCTCGGGATTGACCCGCGCGCACCAGGCCTTCGAGCAATTCGACGGCCCGCCGGGCGGCAGGGTGCCGCGCAATGGACTTCTTCACCGCGAGACCGAGGTGCCGGACCGGCGTGGGCGCCACCAGCGGGACGGTCGTCAGCCCGGCCGGCAGCTCGCCGATGCCGAGTGACGGCACCACGGTCAGGCCGATTCCCGTGGCCACGAAGGACATCGCCGTCCGGTAGTCGTGGGTTTCGACCACGAAACCCGGCGAGAACCCGGCTTGCGCGCACGCGTTGAGCAGCACCTGGCGGCACGGCCCTTCGCGGAGGTCGTTGTCCACCCAGTGCCGCCGGGCGAGGTCCGCCAGCGGCACCTGCGACAGCCCGGCGAGCGGGTCGTCCGCGCGGACGACGGCGAGGTAGGGATCGTCGGCGAGCTCGCGGACCTCGACCGAGCCCGGGCGCTCGACGCCGGTCTCCGCCACGAAGATGTCGACGTCCGGCTCGCCCGGGGTGAACTCGGTCAGCAGCAGGTCCAGCCGGAGGTCCGGGAACTCGGCGCGCAGCGCGGCGACGGTGGGCGCCAGCCAGGCCGCGCCGGCCGAACCGAAGTAGCCGATCGACAGGCTGCCGACGCGGCCGGCGCGCAGGTCGCCGACCACCCGCTCGACCCGGCTGAAGGCCTCGAACAACGTGTCGGCCTCGGCGGCCAGGGTGCGGCCGGCCGCCGTGGGCTCGATGCCGCGACCGGATCGCTCGAACAGCTGCAGCCCGGTTTCCCGTTGCAGGGCCGCGAGCTGCTGGCTCACCGCGGACGGCGTGTAGCCGAGCGAGGCGGCGCTCGCGCGGATCGAGCCCGTCGCGATCACCGCCCGCAGGACGCGGAGCCGGGAGATGTCGAGCATGGTTTCCGAATGTACAGAATCACTTAACAGAGGTCCAGAACTAATCGCTTGTGCTGTACAGACGTCCCGGGTGACGATCACCTGCGTGACCGATCTTCTCGAGACCACCCGCCCGGCCGGCGCCGGCAAGACCGACATCGGCAAGATCGCGGCGGCCGCCGGGCTCGCGGTCGTACTGTGGGGTTCGTCGTTCGTCGCCATCCGCGGCATCGCGCACGCGCTGTCCCCGGGACCGCTGGCGCTGCTGCGGCTCGCCGTCGCGGCCGTCACCCTGACGGCGATCGCGCTGACCCGGCGGCCGGTCCGGGTCCGGGTGACGCGCACGGCGTTCCTCCTGGTCGCGGCCTACGCCGTGGTGTGGCTCGCCGGCTACACCGTGGCCCTCAACGCGGGCGAGCAGCACGTCGACGCGGGGACGGCGGCCCTGCTGGTCAACCTGGCGCCGCTGCTGGTCGCGGTCGCGGCCGGGAAGTTCCTCGGCGAGGGCTTCTCGCGCTCCCTGGTCGTCGGCTCGCTGGTGGCGCTGGGCGGAGCGGCGCTCATCGCGACGGCGGCCACCGGGCAGCGCAACTGGGCGGGCGTCCTGCTGTGCTTGCTGGCCGCCGTGCTGTACGCCGCGGGCGTGATGGTCCAGAAGGTGGCCTTGCGTCACGTCGACGGCCTCACGGCGATCTGGCTCGGCTGCGTCGTCGCCACGGTGGTCCTGCTGCCGTGGGCACCCCAGCTGATCGGCGAGCTGCGGGCGGCGTCGGGAACGGCCGTGCTGGGCGCGGTCTACCTCGGCGTGTTCCCCACGGCGATCGGGTTCACGGCGTGGGCGTACGCGCTGCGCCGCATGGACGCCGGCCGGCTGACGACGGTGACCTACGCGGTGCCGGCCGCGTCGGTGCTGTTGTCGTGGCTGCTGCTGGGGGAGATCCCCACGCTGTACGGACTCATCGGCGGGGCGCTCTGCCTGGCCGGGGTTGCCATCTCCCGCAGGCGGTGAGCGGCCGTTCGGCGCTTTACGGGCCAGGGGAATGGTGCCTACGGTGCGCTCGCACCCATGCGGCCGGTCCGTGCCGACCACGGCTGAAGGAGGTCAGGTGTTCCGCAAACACAGACGCAGTACCCGCGCCACCGTCACGGTGCTCGCGGCGGCGATCCTGCTCGCGGTTCCCGCGTTCGCCGCCAGTAGCAGTGCCGCCGTCGATCCGGGCTCCGCGCCCTGGCTGGACGCCCGGCGGCCGGTGCCGGCGCGGGTCGAGGCGCTGCTGCACGCCATGACACTGCCCGAAAAGGCCGGGCAGATGAACCAGCAGCTGGTCACCACGCTGACCGACCCGAACGGCACCACGTGCGGGAACAACGGTTTCAACCTGCCCAACCCCGAGTGCATGCGAAAGATCCTCGTCGACGCGCACGTCGGGTCGATTCTCGCGGGTGGCACCGAAAACCCGGTCGACACCACGGGCAAGGGCGGTGTCGGCAACACCGGCTACGACTGGGCCACCGAGTACAACATCATCCAGCAGTTCGCGATCAAGAACTCGCGCCTGCACATCCCCGTGGTGTTCGGCATCGATGCGGTGCACGGCTTCGGCCACCCGTGGCAGGCGCCGCTGTTCCCGCACTCGATCGGCATGGGCGCCACCTGGAACCCCGCGCTCGCCCAGGCCGGCGGCAAGGCGACCGCGGACGCCCTGCGCGCCACCGGCTGGACCTGGAACTACGCCCCGGTCCAGGACATCGCGCGCGACAACCGGTGGGGCCGCACCTACGAGACCTGGGCCGAGCAACCGGTCCTGTCGTCCGCGCTGGGCGCCGCGAACGTCAAGGGCCTGCAGACGCCCGGCAAGCGCGGTGAGCTGAACGTCGGCGCGACGGTCAAGCACTTCGCCGGCTACTCGCAGTCGATCAACGGCCACGACCGGGTCGAGGCGCTGCTCCCGATGAACTACCTCCAGACGACGATCCTGCCGCCGTACGCCGCCGGGATCGACGCGGGCGCCCGGACGGTGATGGTCAACTCCGGTTCGATCAACGGCGTTCCCGCCACCGCGTCGCGCTACCTGCTGACCGACATCCTGCGCAACCAGATGCGCTTCCAGGGTGTCGTGATCAGCGACTACCAGGACGTCACCGCGTTGCAGACCGCCTACCACATCGCGCCGGACCTGCCGGGTGCCATCGCCGCCGCCGTGAACGCGGGCGTCGACATGAGCATGCAGGTGTCCGACGCGGCCGGGTGGCAGGCCGCGATCCTGCAGGCCGTCAACACGGGCCAGATCTCGCGCGCGCGGATCGACCAGGCCGTGCGCCGCATCCTCACGCTGAAGTTCCAGCTCGGCCTGTTCGACCAGCCGTGCGTGGCCGACCCGGCGAAACCGTGCGTCGACGCGAACGCCGCCAACGCCGCCGTCACCGCGGGCCGCGACCAGACGCTGCAGGCCGCGCGGGAGTCGATCACCCTGCTGCGCAACGAAAACAACGCGCTGCCGTTGCCGGCCGGCGCGAAGGTCGTGGTCACCGGTCCGAGCGCGGACTCGATGACCAACCAGCTCGGCGGCTGGAGCGTGAGCTGGCAGGGCGTGGCGGGTGCCGGGCACGTGTGCTGCATGGGCCCCGAGAACCAGATCCCGCCGGGCACCACCGTGCTGGACGGCATCCGGGCCGCGAACCCGGCCGCGGTCCACGCGCCGGACCAGGCCAGCGCCGTCGCGGCCGCGGCGGACACCAGCGCCTATGTGGCGGTCGTGGGGGAGAAGGCCTATGCGGAAGGGCTGGGCGACAACCCGGCGCCGGCCCTGCCGCCCGACCAGCAGGCCCTCATCTCGGCGCTCCAAGCGACCGGCAAGCCGGTGATCGTCGTGGTCGTCGCGGGCCGGCCGGTCGGGCTGGGCCCGGCGAAACAGGCGAACGCGGTGCTGATGGCCTACCAGGGCGGCACGGAAACCGGCACGGCCGTGGCGGATGTGCTGTTCGGCAAGGTGAACCCCGGGGGCAAGCTGCCGATCAGCTGGCCGTCCGACGCGCCGGCCGTCGGCGGCGACTTCGCCGGCACGGCGCCGTCCCCGCTGGGGGACCAGCCGAAGTTCTTCGACCAGCTGCCCAGCACGGCGTCCGGTCAGGGCAACGCCTACAACCCGCAATTCCCGTTCGGTTACGGCCTGTCGTACACGACGTTCACCCACACGAACCTGGCGGTGACACCGAAGGTCGCGCGCGACGGCACGGCCACCGCGACGTTCACCGTCACCAACACCGGTACCCGCGCGGGCACCGACATCGTGCCGGTGTACGTGGCCCAGCCGGTGAGCCAGGTGGTCGTCCCGCCGCAACGGCTGGTCGGCTTCGCGCGGGTGACGCTCGACCCGGGCCGGTCCCAGGTCGTGCGCGTGTCCTTCCCGGCGTCGGCGCTGGCCGTGAGCGCGGGGGACATCAACGCGTCCGGCCCGCCCGTCGTTCTGCCGGGCAACTACGTGCTGCAGCTGAACAAGAACACCACGACGCCGTACGCGGTGGACGTGTCGGCGCCGTTCGTGATCCGGTAGCGCCGGGCCGGCCCGCGGGGGCGACGCCGACATCGCCCCCGCAGGCCGGTCAGGCCAGCCCGAACCGCTCGGAGTGCACTCGCCGGGCGGGAACATCCAGCTCGCGCAGGGCGGCGAGCACGGCCGAGGTCATCGCCGGCGGGCCGCAGACGTACACGTCCCGCTCGGCGATGTCGGGGACCAGGGCACGGAGGGCGTCCGGCGCGAACGGCGTCGCGCCCTCACTCGTCCGACCGGTGAGCAGGTGCAGGCGCCCGCCGCGGTCCGCGACCAGGGTCCGCACCTCGTCGGCCAGCACGGCGTCGGCTTCGCCGCGCACCCGGTGGAGCACGACGACGTCGCCCGCCGGTTCTTCCTCCAGCAGGGCCCGGATCGGCGTGATCCCCACTCCGCCGGCGATCAGCAGGGCGCCGGGCCGCGTCCGGTGCACCGAGGTGAACGCGCCGTACGGTCCCTCGACGAACACGCGGCTCCCGACCGGGACGTGCCGGAGGCCGGCGCTGGCCGTCCCGGCCGCCTTGGCGGTCAGGCGCAGCGAGCGGCCGTCGGGTGCCGCCGACAGCGAGAACGGATTCGCCAGCCACCAGCGGTTGTGCCCGGGGAACCGCCAGATGCAGAACTGGCCGGCCCGCGCCGGGAACCGGTCGAGCCGGCGGCCGGTGACGTACACCGACACCACGTCCTCCGCCTCCGGCACGACCGCCGAGACCCGGAACCGGTGATAGGCGTTGCGCCACAGGGGCAGCACGATCCGGCCGGCGACCAGGGCGCCGAACGCGAACAGCCACAGGACCCACCAGTACGCCGTCGCGAACACGGACGAGCTGAAGGTCGTGGTCTCGAGCAGCTGGTGGACGAACGCCAGCCCCAGCGCCAGGTACAGCAGCAGGTGCACGCCGTGCCAGGTCTCGTACCGCAGCCGCCGGCGCACCGACCGGGCGGAGACCGCGGCGACCACGACGACGATCGTCGCGGCGCAGATCCCGAGCAGGGACGCCGGCACGCCGGCCAGCGCGAAGAACGTCTTCACCATCGGCGCGCCGTCCAGCAGCGCGTAGCCCAGCACCACCAGTACGGCGTGGGTGAGGATCGTCCACAGCAGCGTGAAGCCGGCCCACCGGTGCCACACCGTCAACCGGTCCATCCCGATCCGGCGGTCGAGCCACGGCAGGCGGGCCACCAGCAGCAGCTGGAACAGCATCAGCACGGCGGCGTGCAAGCCGACGAACTTGGCGACCGTGAGCACGCCGTTCTTGCCGGTCCCGGCGGTGAGGAAAAGGGCCTCGACGATCACCAGGTTGACGAGGACGAAGATCCACAGCGCCCCCCGGCCCGCGGCGGCGGGAGGCACGGGGCGGTGCCGCACCCGGGGAACCGTCGCGTTCACCGCCGGCCCTCTCGTGTCCACATGAGGCATCGCTCCAGACCCGGCGGCCGTCGCCGGTAGTGGGTACATGGATAGCACGCCTGCCCGGTTCGGTTCTGCCAAGCCGGCCGGCTGAATCGGACGCTGTCACGGCCGCACCGCGTTCTGACGTGCGTCCTCCGGCGTGGGGTCGACTCGTTCGAGCTTCGTCCAGCCGGTCCAACCGCGCGTCCTCAGCAGCTCGATCAGCCGGCGAGCCGGCGGGGCCGTGTCGAAGGCCAGCCTGTCCATCAGTTCGGCGAACGGTGGCTCGACATCGGTGTCGCCGGCACCGTCCTCGGCCAGCTGCGTGATGTAGGTGGCCAGCTTGTCGGCCAGCTCGACCAGCTCCGCGTCATCATCGGCGTGGTCGAGAGCCTGTCCCAGGGTGCGGTAGAAGTCGATGAGCGGTGGATCGGCGACCTGCTCCCGCTTGCGCGCCGCCCACTGCGGGATTCGCTCGGGTGAGTGCGCGGCGAGCAGGATCCAGCCGTCCCGCTCGACCTGGACGATCCGCTCGTCGACGCCGAGCGCCCGCAGCCGGTCGAGGATCCCGGCCACCTCCGGGGGCAGCGCCAGAGTGTCGCCGGAGGCGAGGCGGCGGATCCGCTCGCGATGCAGCTGCCGCTCCCGGATTTCTGCCCGGAGCTGCCTGTCGACGTCGGTGATCGCCGCGCCGAACTCCTCCTCGCCGGCGTGGAGCAGTTCCCGTACCCGCGAGAGCGGGACCCCGGCCTCGGCGAGGGTCCTGATCCTGATCAGCTCGACCACGGCACCGGCGTCGTACCTCCGGTACCCGGAGCGGTCGCGCTCGGGTTCCGGCAGCAGCCCCTTGGCGTGGTAGTGCCGCACCGCCCGCACGGTGACCCCCGCGTACGACGCCAGCTCGCCGATGGTCAGCATCGGTCCAGTGTCCACGGCCACGGCACAGCGCGGATCAGCCGGGCGATCTCCGGAGCGTGGGTGATGACGAGCCGGTGGTCGGCGTCGAGCCACGACGTGGCGACGTGCGGCCGTGCGCGGACGAGCCGCTCGACGCCCGCCCGCCAGTTCCGGTTGCGCCACTGCGTACGCACGTCACCGCTGTTGCCCGCCATCGAGGTCGACATGATCATGTGGACCGGGCGGTCGATCTCCTGGTACCGGTCGAGGATGCCGGAGCGCACCGCCTCGATCTCGAGGTTGAGGCCGAGGAAGTCCTGAGGGGTCAGCAGCACCTGACGCGCGGTGCCCGTGGCCCGCTCGAACTCGTGCCGCAGTCCTTCCGCCATCGCGCGGAACTCCGGCAGGCCGGCTTCGGTGAGGAACGGCGCGGGAACCGGGTTCGCGCCGTCGACGAGAACGAGCCCGGCCACGGCGCCCGGGTGCCCGGCGGCGTAGTGCACGGCCAGGTCCGCGCCCAGCGAATGGCCGACGAGAAGTGGCGAGCAATGTCCCAGCGCCGTCATGACGGCGTCGAGATCGCCGAGGAACGCCTCGAAGGTGTACCGGTCGGCGGGCGAGGAGAGCCCGTGGCCCCTGAGGTCGAAGGTCACCACGTCGTAGCCACGGCGCAGCAGGTCGATCAGCTCGTGCAGGTCGGCCTGGGTGGTGAGGAGCCCGGGGCACAGGACCAGCGGCTGTCCCCGGCCGCCGCGCGAGACCGATATCGAGACGCCGTTGTGGTGGACTTCGAACTGACTGGCTTTCGGAGTCATGGCAACCATGCTGAGGGGTTGACCTTGCGTCAGGGTCAACCCCTCAGCAGCGCGAAGATCTCTCCGCCCCGCCGCACGAGCAGCTGACTACGCCGGCAGCGTCCGCCGCAGGAACTCGGTGGTCAGCTCCCAGGACCGGGCCGCCGCTTCGGGGTGGTGGAACATCGGCGCCACGTTGTTGTGGAACGCGTGCCCGGCCTCCTCCTGCACGTGGATTTCCGCCCGCGGGTGGGCAGCCACGGCCGCCTCCACCACGGCCACGTCGGAGCGCGGGATGTACGGGTCCTGCCCGCCGAAGTGGAACTGGATCGGGCACTCGACCCGGGACAGCCCGTCGATCTGTTCCGGCACCCGCGAGCCGTAGAACGACACCGCCACGTCCGGGTCGCCCTCGGCCGCCGCCGCGAAGGTCAGCGAGCCGCCCAGGCAGAAGCCCAGGACGCCCACGCCGCCGGTCACCGACGGCAGCGAACGCAGGTGGGCGATCGTGGCCAGGACGTCCGACAGCCCCAGCTCCGGGTCGAAGGACCCCGCGACCTCCATCGAAGCGGCGACCCCGGCTTCGTCGTGCGTCGACGACCAGCCGGGCGCGGTCCGCCAGAACAGTTCGGGGACCGCCACCACGTATCCCGCGGCGGCGAGGTCGGCCGCGACCGAACGCAGGTAGTCGTCCAGGCCGAAGATCTCCTGGACCAGCACCAGGCCCGGACCGCGGCCGGACGGCGGGAGCCACAACGGAAGCTTTGTCAGCACACTCTCCATCCGGGTCACCGTACTGGTTCCGCGGCCGGGCGCGTCTTAAGTTGAGGTGCCGACCAAGGAGGTTCGATGGCTGAGCAGACCAAGTACGTCCTGGACGAAAGCGATCTCCCCACCCAGTGGTACAACGTCATCCCCGACCTGCCCGAGCCCCCGCCGCCACCGCTGCACCCCGGCACGCGCGAGCCCGTCGGCCCGGACGACCTCGCCCCGCTGTTCCCGCAGGCGCTCATCGCCCAGGAGGTGACGACTGATCGCTATGTCGACATCCCGGAGGAGGTGCGGGAGGTCTACCGGCTCTGGCGCCCGTCGCCGCTGTTCCGCGCGCGACGGCTGGAGAAGGCGCTGGGCACCCCGGCGCGGATCTACTACAAGTACGAAGGCGTCAGCCCGGTCGGCTCCCACAAGCCGAACACCGCTGTGCCGCAGGCGTTCTACAACGCGGCCGAGGGCGTCACGCGGCTGACCACCGAGACCGGCGCGGGCCAGTGGGGGAGCGCGCTCGCCTTCGCCTGCGCCCAGTACGGCCTCGAGTGCGAGGTCTGGCAGGTGCGCGCGTCCTACGACCAGAAGCCCTACCGCAAGCTGATGATGGAGACGTTCGGCGCGACCGTCCACCCGAGCCCGTCCGAGCTGACCGAGTCCGGTCGCGCGATCCTCAAGGACCACCCGGACTCCACCGGCAGTCTCGGCATCGCGATCAGCGAAGCCGTCGAGCAGGCGGCGCAGGACCCGGACGCGCGGTACGCGCTCGGCAGCGTGCTCAACCACGTGCTGCTGCACCAGACCGTCATCGGCGAGGAGGCGCTTCGCCAGTTCCGGCTGGCGGGCGACACGCCGGACGTCCTGGTCGGCTGCACCGGCGGCGGCTCCAACTTCGGCGGGCTCGCCTTCCCGTTCCTGCGCGAGAAGCTGGCCGGCCGGATGGACCCGGTGATCCGCGCGGTCGAGCCGGCCGCCTGCCCGTCGCTGACGCGCGGCAAGTACGCCTACGACTTCGGCGACACGGCCGGGCTCACGCCGCTGCTCAAGATGCACACGCTCGGCCACGAGTTCATCCCGGACCCGATCCACGCGGGCGGCCTGCGCTACCACGGGATGTCGCCGCTCATCTCGCACATCTACGAGCTCGGCCTGATCGAGGCGCTCGCCATCGGGCAGCAGGAGTGCTTCGCGGCGGGAGTGCGGTTCGCGCGGGCCGAGGGCATCATCCCGGCTCCCGAGCCGACGCACGCGCTCGCCGCGTGCATCCAGGAAGCGTTGCGGTGCAAGGAAACCGGCGAGGAGAAGGTGATCCTCACGGCGCTGTGCGGCCACGCCCACCTCGACCTGCCCGCCTACGGCGCCTACCTGGCCGGGAACATGGTGGACGACGAACTGTCCGAGGCGACCCTGGAAACCTCGCTCGCCACCCTGCCTTAGCGCCCGCTTCAAGCGCCCCAATGTGGCCTTGGTTGCGCTCAACGCACCGAAGGCCACATTGGGTGCGTTGGACGCACCGAAGGCCACATTGGGGCGCTAGTGGACGTCCGGGATCTCCGGACGGGTCAGCTCGGTGCGGGCGGTCGCCAGGACCACGCGGTCGCGGCCGCCCGCCTTCGCCTCGAACACCGCGTCGTCCGCGGCCTGCAGCAGGATCGTGTACTCCGTGGCCGTTTCCGGGTACACCGCCGCGCCGATCGAGGCCGTCAGGCCGCTGATCACCTCGGGCTTGCCCGGCCGGACGACCGGGACCGGCACCTCGATCCGGGCGATCGCCGTGCGGATGCGGTCGGCGACGGACGCGATCTCCGCGCTCGTGGTGCCCGGCAGCAGCACCACGAACTCGTCGCCGCCGAAGCGGCCCACGTAGTCGCCGCCGCGGACCGAGCCCTGGATCGCCGCCGCGACCGCGCGCAGGACCTCGTCGCCGGCCAGGTGGCCGTTGCCGTCGTCGATGGCCTTGAAGTGGTCGATGTCGATCATCAGCACGCCGGCCGTCGAGGACAGCTCCGCGGCGCGCGCCAGTTCGTTGCGGGCCAGCTGGACCCAGAACTCCGGCGCGAGCAGCGCTGTCTTGGAGTCCGTGCGCGCGGCCGCCTGGAACTGGGGGAGCAGCAGGCCGATGTGGAGCGCCACCGGCGTCACCATGAGCACGGGCAGCAGCCACGGCCGGACCGTCATCACCAGCGCGATCCCGCAGCCGACACCGACCGCGGCCAGCACGATCAGCACGTCGGACGGGTTGCCGAACGCCTGCCGCGGCGGCTTTCCCGGGTTGCTCATCAGGATCGCGACGATCACCAGCACGTAGTTCAGTCCGAAGTAGACGATCCCGGACGTCAGCAGTGCCAGCATCCCGCCGAAGCCGTCCAGGTGGGGCACGTACGGCGCCGTGTGCCCGGTGCCGGCCCACAGCACGGCCCCCGAGGCGGCGCAGGCCAGGATCACCGTGGCGCCGGAGAACACTTTCCGGTGAATCACGCCGCGTCGCTTGTAGACGCGGACCCACGAATGGGCATAGCTGACGACGATGACCAGCGTGGCCAACGGCGGAGGCAGCAGGAGCAGCCCGGCGAAGATCCAGATCGACTGCAGGTGCATGTGCGGACGGCCGTCGGCGGCCAGTTCGCGGATGCGCTCGATGCGTTGCGCCGCTTCGAGGTGCACGATCTCGCCGGCGAGGATCAGTCCACACCAGAGCAGTGACTGCGTGGTGATCGGCACGAGCGCGGCCGTCGAGACGACCACGAGCAGCGCCAGCGCGTCGACGACGAGGACATAGCCGAACACCGGAGTGGCCAGCTTCCACATCGCCCACGTTCGGATACCTGATCGTGGACGTTCTGAGCTGGGCTTTCGCCCTGGGGACCCGGACAATCCCACGAAACGCCCTTCTGCTCAGGATGAAACTCTTCGCAGAATTCGTCACTGTAATCGAATGAACGCGGTGTGTCACTAGGCCGGTCAGGCTACGGTCCGGTTACGCACCGTGCCAGTTCCCTCACAACCAGGAGAAAATCATGTCGCACTTCCTGACCGGCAGCAACATCGTCCCGTCCCGCCGCCGCCGTGGCCAGCGCCCGACCGACTGGACCCGGCAGCTCCCCACCGACTGGACGCGCGCGATCCCGACCGACTGGACGCCGCGGCAGCTGCCGACCGACTGGACCGCTCGCGAACTGCCGACGGACTGGACGGTCCGAGAGCTGCCGACCGATTGGACCCACCCGGGCGTCGCGCCAGCGCAGTGCCCGACGGACTGGACCCCCCGCCGCATCCCGACCGACTGGACGCGGTCCTGACGACGGCCCGGTGACCGGCGCGCCGCGTCGGTCACCGGGGTTCCGGGCCGTTCCCGGCCGAAACTGTCGGTCCCCGGCGGTAGCGTGGAAATCGGGGGCTGCTCAGCCCGGGGTTTGCGCTCGTCGCCGCGGGCCGGCCGCGCGAAACGGCACCGCTCACCGAGGGTTCCGGTCGTGCCCACCCCCACAACCGAGCCGCGCGAAACAGCGCCGCTCACGCAGATCCCGGCTGCGCCCGCCGCCACAGTCCGGCCGCGCCGAGCGCCGCCACCACGCCGATCGCCCCCGCGCCGGCCACCACGCTGTGCGGCGCCGCCCGCTCGGCCGCCACGCCGGCCAGCACCACGCCCAGCCCCTGCGACACCCGCAACGCCGTCAGCGCGAACCCGAACGCCTGCGCCCGCTGCGCGTCCGGCGTCAACTGCACGAACGTCGTGTTCGCGATCAAGTTGTACGAACTGGCCACCCCGGACAGCGTGAACAACGTCAAAGTGGCCACCAGGTCCGGTCGCAGCGCGCACCCCAGCAGCGCCGCGCACGCCAGCACCGCCAGCGGCCCCAGCAACCGAGCCTGAAAACCAGGCGGGATCCGCGACAGCGCCGCCATGCCCAGCACGTTCCCCAGCGCGTACGCCCCGAGCAGCAGCCCGACCACCGCCGCGCCGCCGCCGAGCTCGGCGGCGTACGGGGCCGCGATCGCCTCACCCGCGATGTAGATCCCCGACACGCAGCCCAGCGCCACCAGCGCGAGGCGGCGGCGGTCGCCGACCACCACCGTCCAGCCCGCTCGGACGTGGCGCCACCAGCGCACTCCCGGTGCGGCCCGCGGGGGCCGGGGCCGCACACCGGCGGTCAAGAACACCGCCGACACCGCGAAGCTGGCCGCGTCCGCCATGAGGGCGCCGCCGGTGCCGATGGTCGCCACGAGGAGCCCGCCGAGCGCGAACCCCGCCACCTGGCCCGCCTGCACCAGCATCATCAGCAGGCCCATACCCGGCACGAACCGCTCGCCCGGCAGCACCTGCGGCAGCAGCGCGGCCCGCGCCGAGTTCCAGACCGGGTTGAACAGCTGGACGCCGACCAGCAGCGCCGCCACCGCCGTCAGCGGCAGGCCGGGCAGCGCCATCGCGGCCACCGCGCCCGCCCGCAGGACGTCCGCCAGGACCATCACCGTCCGCGGCGGGTGCCGGTCGGCCAGCCCGGACAGCAGGGGCCCGCCGACGAGGTCGGGCAGGAACGTCAGCGCGTAGGTCAGCGCGGCCCAGCCCGGCGAGTTCGTGCGGTCGTAGACCAGGATCGACAGCGCGACCCTGGCCAGCTGGTCACCGGTGACCGAGACCAGCTGGGCCGAGAACAGCGCCCGGAACTCGGTCACGGCGAGGACGTCCCGGAACCCCGCCGCCCGTGCCGTCATGGGCACCCACGGTACCGCCGCGGACGCCCAGGGTGAACGTCCGTTAGGAGGTCACTGACCCCCGCCGCAGACGATTTTCGGCTGCGGGTTGTAGTGGACGGTCCGGGTCGAGCGGCTCACTTCGCGGCCGGTGTTGACGTCCTTGAGCACGCGGGTGTCGCTCGTGGTGAACCCCTTGGCGCCGTTCGACGCGTGGCAGTTCTCCGCCGGCCCCGGCTTGGTCGGCGGGTCGCTCTGGTTGCTCTGGCCGCCCGGGATCGACTCCACCGTGTAGCGCTTGGTGCCCCACAGCTTCACGGTGATCGACGACGGCGTCCAGATCGTCTGGATCGCGATGCCGGTCGGCGCGTCGTTGGTGAACTTGAGGTCGATGACGCTGGACCCGTTGGGGTTCTGGAACACCGTCGCCTCGCGCGCGGCGGGGTAGCGGCTGATGTAGTAGCTGTGCTCCTTGTGCCCCGCGTCCTTCAGGCCCGCGAAGTACGACGCGTTGTACAGCGTGGTCGCGAACTGCGAGATGCCGCCGCCGACCTCGCGGCCGGGCGCGCCGTCCTTGATCACGCCGGCCTCGACGTAGCCCTGCGCGGTGCCGCGCGGGCCGGTGAAACCGTTGAGGCTGAAGGTTTCCCCGGGCTTGACGATGGCGCCGTTCACCTTCTGGGCGACGGTCCGGATGTTCACCCCGGAGTCGGAGGCGAACTTCTCGGTCGTGAACTCGCCGACGACCTCCTTGATGCCCAGCTGGTTCGCCTGCTCGGTGGTCACCTTCGCGGGGCTGTCCTTGTAGATGGCCGGGACCTCGCGGCCGTCGGTCTTCTTCAGCACGTCGGGCAGCGGCTTGAGGCTGGGGTCCCAGTCGATGGTCCGGCCGTCGGTGGAGGGGTCGACCGTGGGCTTGCCGCCCTCGAAGACGACGGTGGCGTCCTTGCCCTCCTTCTCGGTGGACTTCAGCTGCGGCCCGGCGGCTTCGGCGATCTTCGCGTTGTCGATCTTCGGCGTCAGCCCGCCGCCGTCGGCGGGTTCGAAGGTGATGGCCGCGGCGATCGCCTCCGGCTTCACGGTGGCGTTCTTGCCCTCGCCCTTGACCACCAGCGGGCCGGAGACGGCGGGCCGGGCGAACCCGTCGAGCGCCGCCTGGATGCCTTCGGGCGTGGTGCGGACCGGCGTGCTGGTCACCGGCAGCGCCAGGGTTTCCCCGCTCGCCCACTTCTCGACGACGGCGGCGGTCGCGGCCGCCACGTCGAGCTTCTGCCCGGTCTTCGGCGGCACGGCGACCGGCTCGGCACCCTCGAACTTCACGGTGCCCTCGACCGGGTCGCGGTCGACCTGGCCGCGCAGCGTCTCCAGCGCGGCGGCGAGCTTGGCCTGGTCGGAGTGGCTGACGACGCCGACTTCGCGGCTGGAGAACAGCGACGACAGGCGCGTGAAGGGGTTCAGCGGCTGCTCGCCGGCCTGGTCGAGGGTCTGCGGCCAGTCGAGCTTCAGCCCGGCGAGCGTCGGCGACAGCGTGCCCTGGTACTCGCCCGCGGTGACGGCGAGCGGGCGCGTCAGCCGCGGCTCGATCTTCCCGCGCAGCTCCTGCTCGGCGGCCTCGCGGCCCATCCCGCCGACGTCGACGCCGGCCACGGTCACCCCGCGCGGGACGCTGCCCTGGCTGACCAGGAGGTCGATCCCGTAGATCGCGACGAGTGCGCCGAACACACCGCCCGCGATGAACCCGGCCTTGCGGTAGGAGCGCTTCGCGGGGGCTTGTCCCGGTGCCGGCTGCGGCCGGACGGCCGGGAGGACATCGGTCTGCTCGCCGTGCGAGCCGGGCCAGTGCGGTTCGTGTTGCAACTCTCCACCCCTTCAACGCGGCACCGGGTTGCGTCGGTGACAGGAACAGCGTACGGGGCACCCGGACAAGCCGAACGACTCGCCCTAACGGGGGATCAACCGGTCACAGATCGGTGAACTGGGGCAACCTCACCGCGCGTCAGGTTCGGGATTCCGCCCGGCCCGCGCCAGGAAGTCGAAATCACACCCCTCGTCGGCCTGCGTGATGTGTTCGCTGTAGAGCGCCCCGTAACCGCGTTCGAACCGGGACGCCGGCGCCGTCCACTCGGCACGCCGCCGTGCCAGTTCCGCATCGGACACCTCGAGCCGCAGTGTCCGCGCCGGAACGTCCAACGTGATCGGATCGCCGTCGCGGACCAGGGCCAGCGGGCCGCCGACGTGCGACTCGGGTGCCACGTGCAGGACACAGGCGCCGTAGCTGGTGCCGCTCATCCGCGCGTCGGAGATCCGGACCATGTCCCGCACCCCCTGTTCGAGCAGGTGCGCGGGGATCGGCAGCATCCCGTACTCGGGCATGCCGGGGCCGCCGAGCGGGCCGGAGCCGCGCAGCACCAGC
Source organism: Amycolatopsis sp. MtRt-6 (assembly GCF_017308975.1). Classification (GTDB taxonomy): domain Bacteria; phylum Actinomycetota; class Actinomycetes; order Mycobacteriales; family Pseudonocardiaceae; genus Amycolatopsis. Next base: position 280,738 of record NZ_JADWPD010000009.1, read on the forward strand.
ACCGAGTCCGCGGTGATCGCCGGGTCGTCGATCCGCTTCTTGAGGTCGGCGTGGTTCTCGAACACCACGGCCGGGCCGGTGTGCGTCAGCAGGTGCTTCTCGGCGGCGATGTGCTTGATGACCGCGCCCGAGGGCGCCAGGTTGCCGTGCAGCACCGCGACCCCGCCCTCGGCGGCGACCGGGTTGTCCCGCGTGCGGATGACGTCGTCGTTGTGGACCTGCGCCTGCGCGAGGTTCTCGCCGAGGGTGCGACCGGTGACGGTGGGCCGCTCGGGGTGCAGCAGGTCGGTGAGCCGCGAGAGCAGCCCGGGCAGGCCGCCGGCGTAGTAGAAGTCCTCCATCAGCCAGTCGCCGCCGGGGCGGATGTTCGCCAGTACGGGCACGCGCCGCGCGATCGCGTCGAAGTCGGCCAGCGAAACTCCGATCCCGCTGCGGCCGGCCATCGCGATCAGGTGGATCACGGCGTTGGTCGAGCCGCCGAGCGCGAGCACGGTGGTGATCGCGTCGGCGTAGGCGCGCTTGTCCAGCACCTGCGTGATGGTGAGGTCTTCCCAGACCATCTCGACGATCCGCGCGCCGCTGGCGGCGGCCATCCGGTGGTGTGCCGAGTCGACGGCGGGGATCGACGCGGCCCCCGGCAGCGTCACGCCGAGGACCTCGGCGGCCGACGTCATGGTCGACGCCGTCCCCATGGTCATGCAGTGCCCCGGTGAGCGGGCGAGCCCGCGCTCCAGTTCGGACATTTCGGCGTCGCCGATCAGCCCGGCGCGCTTGTCGTCCCAGTACTTCCACATGTCGGTGCCGCTGCCGAGCACCTCGTCGCGCCAGTGTCCGCGCAGCATCGGCCCGGCCGGGACGAAGATCGCCGGCAGTCCCGCGCTGGCCGCGCCCATCAGCAGCGCCGGCGTGGTCTTGTCGCAGCCGCCCATGAGGACGGCGCCGTCGAGCGGGTAGGACCGGAGGATCTCCTCGGTCTCCATGGCCAGCAGGTTGCGGTAGAGCATCGGGGTCGGCTTCTGGTAGGTCTCCGACAGCGTCGCGACCGGGAACTCCAGCGGGAAGCCGCCCGCCTGCCAGACACCGCGCTTGACCTGCTCGGCGCGTTCGCGCAGGTGCATGTGGCACGGGTTGATGTCCGACCAGGTGTTGAGGATGCCGATGACGGGTTTGCCGAGGTGCTCTTCCGGGTTGTAGCCGAGCTGGCGGCCGCGGGCGCGGTGGCTGAAGTTGCGCAGTTCGTCGCCGCCGAACCACCGGTGGCTGCGGAGTTCCTCGGGTCGCTTCATGCGATCCAGTATGGCATCTGATATACGATCGGCGGACCTGGTTGAATTGGGGTTCACGGATTGAGGGAGCACGCCATGACCGGGACGTTCAGCCTGCCCGCCTCCCGGACCGAAGTGGTCCTGGAGGAGATCCGCCGGGGCATCCTGACCCGGGAGCTGGTGTCCGGCCAGCCGCTCGTCGAGGCGGAGCTGGCCGCGCGGCTGGGCGTGTCGAAGACCCCGGTGCGCGAGGCGCTCAAGGTGCTGTCGAACTCGGGCCTGGTCACGTTCAGCCCGTACAAGGGCGCGTCGGTGATCACGGTCGACGCCGAACTCGCGAAGTCCGTCTACGACGTGCGGATGGTGCTCGAACCCGAGGCCGTCCGGCGGACGGTCGAGCAGCGCGACCCCGAGCTGCTGGAAGACGCGGCGGAGGCGCTCAAGGAGGCGTCGACGGCGATCGCGGACAAGGACCAGGCCGCGCTGAGCCTGCTCAACCGCCGGTTCCACCGCGCCCTCTACCGCGGCTGCGGCAACCCGCTGATGGTCAGCATCCTCGACGACCTCAAGGACCGCGCGGCGCTGATCAGCATCGTCGGCTGGGAGGCCAACCCCAGCTGGAAGAAGGAGCAGGCCGAGCACAAGGCGGTCCTCGCGGCGGCGAAGAAGGGCGACGCCGACGGCGCGGCCGCGCTGCTGCGCGACCACATCGGCGGGTTCCTCGAACGGGTGCTGAAGGCCATCGGATGAGGCTGCTGCTCATCTCGGACACCCACCTGCCGGCCCGCGCCCGCGAGCTGCCGGCGCAGGTGTGGGCCGAGGTGGCGGCGGCCGACGTCGTCGTGCACGCGGGCGACTGGGTCGACGTCGCCCTGCTCGACGAGCTGGAAGAGCGCAGCGAGCGGCTGATCGGCGTGTACGGCAACAACGACGGCCCGGACCTGCGGGCCCGGCTGCCGGAGATCGCCCGGGCCGAGCTGGCCGGCGTGCGCCTGGCTGTCATCCACGAGACGGGCGCCAAGCAGGGCCGCGAGCAGCGGTGCGACGCGCAGTTCCCGGACACCGACGTACTGGTCTTCGGGCACAGCCACATCCCGTGGGACACGGTGACGCCGGCCGGGATGCGGCTGCTCAACCCGGGTTCGCCGACCGACCGCCGCCGTCAGCCGTACTGCACGTACCAGACATGCCGCGTCGACGGCGGCGCGCTGGTGGACGTCGAGGTGCATCAACTGCCCCGGAGGGGGTAGACAGGTCCCATGGATCCGGCATGGGCGTTGCGGGAGATCGCGTTCCAGCTCGAACGCGCGGGGGAGCCGACGTACCGCGTCCGGGCGTTCCGCAACGCCGCGGCGACGGTCGACAAGACCGGCGCCGAGCAACTGAAACAAATGGCGGAGAACGGCACGCTGACGTCGCTGCCCGGCATCGGCAAGGCCACCGCGGGGGTGATCGAGGACGCGCTGGCCGGCCGCGACCCGGCGTACCGGGGCAAGCTCGTCGAGAAGAAGCTGCCGGACGGCGAGCCGCTGCGTTCGGCGCTGCGCGGCGACTGCCACACCCATTCGGACTGGTCGGACGGCGGGAGCTCGATCGGCGAGATGGCGGTGGCGGGCCGCGACGTCGGTCACGAGTGGATGGTCCTGACCGACCATTCGCCGCGGCTGACGGTCGCGAACGGGCTGTCCCCGGACCGGCTGCGGACGCAGATGCAGATCGTCGCGAAGGCCAACGAGCTGATGGCGCCGTTCCGGTTGCTGCACGGCATCGAGGTGGACATCCTCGACGACGGCGCGCTCGACCAGGAGGAGGAGCTGCTGGGGCAGCTGGACTTCGTGGTGGCGAGCGTGCACTCGAAGCTGCGCATGCCGGCCCGGGACATGACCCGCCGGATGCTGGCGGCGGTCCGGAACCCGCACGTCCGGGTGCTGGGGCACTGCACGGGCCGGCTGGTGGTGGGCCGTGGGCGTCCGGAGTCGGAGTTCGACGCGGAGAAGGTGTTCACGGCGTGCCGGGACAACGGGGTGGCGGTGGAGATCAACTCCCGCCCGGAGCGGCTGGACCCGCCGATGCGGTTGCTGCGGCTGGCGGCGGAGATCGGCTGCGAGTTCGCGATCGACAGCGACGCGCACGCACCGGGCCAGCTCGACTGGCTGGGGTACGGGTGCGAGCGCGCGATCAAGGCGGGGATCGGGCCGGAGCGCATCATCAACACCCGCACGGCGGACGCGCTCCTGACCCGCTGACCCCGGTTTCCCAAGCGCCCCAAGGTGGCCTTCGGTGCGTTTAACGCACCGAAGGCCACC